>CAVSHK010000030.1:0-263211 GCA_963727705.1 uncultured Bacteroidota bacterium | reverse complement strand
AGGCCGAGTACGTACACGGGGCGATGACGACGGCACCGCACCAGTTGCCATGATGCGCACGCTTCGAATCAGCCCGATGAACTCAAAGCCCGGATGGACAAGGTCTGCCTGACGTGCCACGAGAAGGCGATCAAGACGGAGGATGGGCGGACGATCGCGGCCATGGGGCCGGCGCTGGCGAGCCAGAATCTGCATGGGCCGGTGAAAGCCGGGCATTGCAGCGAATGCCACCTGCCGCACGCGGCCGACCAGCCGAACCTTGCTGAAACAGTATTTCCCGGATAAATTTTATGCGAAGTTCGACCTGAACAATTATGCGTTGTGTTTCTCGTGCCACAATCCGCAGATGGTGTTACAGCCCCGGACGAGAATCTGACCAATTTCCGCGACGGGGACAAGAACTTGCATTTTGTCCATGTGAACCGCGATGATAAGGGGCGCAGGTCATGACCTGCCGTGAGGTCCATGGCTCGGACCTGCCGAATCACATGGCCACGAGCGTGCCGTTTGAGGGTTCCAACTGGGCGATGCCGATACTACGAACCCAGCGCCACGGGCGGCGGCAGTTGCACGCCGGGATGCCACGACAGCGGACCTACTATCGGAACAAGCCCTGACAATGCCGGCGACCTTGCCGGCGGCAAAGGGAGGCCTCGATGCGATTTTTGATTTTTGATTTTCGATTCTCTGCTTGGTGGGCGCTCCTTTTCGCGGGCCTGCTTGTTTGCACTGGTTTTGGGTTACGCCATCGCGGTCCAACGGCGGACCACTCCTCGCTCGCCACGAATACGGCGGTTCGCTGCCACCACATCGCCCCCCGGTGCGCCAAACGACCGCCGCCATGCCGGCTCGGTGACCGCCACCGCACTCCCCATCCCCCGCTCCGACCGCCACGGCTCCCTCCAATGACCACGATCCCGTTTACACCGATGAGCAAACCGGGAGCCAAGAGCCGGGGGTGAAGAAGGCCGCGGCGCCGACTACGGCGGTGGACCACAAGACCTGTACGACGGCGGAATGCCACCCGGAGGTGAAGGACTACAGGGCGGTGCATGGCCCGGTGAATGTGGACGCCTGCGACGCATGCCGCAACTCACGGACGCGGCCAAGCACACCTATGAATTTGCGCGGCCGAAGAATGAGATTTGCTCGTTTTGCCACAAGATGGATTTGGTCAGCGGCATGGGCGGCCCGGGGGAGCGCTGCCGGTGGTGCATCAGCCGGTGAAGACCGGCGACTGCCTGCCGTGCCACAATCCGCACGGGGGCAAGACCAGCGAACTTCATCCGGGGGGAGAACCTGCTGACCGTGTGCAACCAGTGCCACCAGGACGTGGTGGGCAAGAAGAAGCACGTGCACGGGCCGGTGGCGGCGGGGGCCTGCGAGGCATGCCACAGTCCGCACGCGTCGAAGAATCCCAAGCTGCTGGTGGAGCCGGGCAAGGCGTTGTGCCTGACGTGCCACAAGGAGATGGCCGACCAGCTCAAGGCGGCGAAGGTGACGCACAAGCCGGTGATGGAGGGGGAATGCAGGCCGTGCCACGATCCGCACGCCTCGGACTTCAAGATGCAGGTGAAGGCGGATCCTTCACGCTGCTGCACGAGCTGCCACGAGCACGACAAGATCAAACAGGCGGCGCAGGACGCCAAATACAAGCACTCGATCGTCACGCAGGACCAGGCGTGCCTGAACTGCCACACGCCACACGGCGGGCCGCTGTCGAAGCTGATGAAGGCCCAGCCGGTGGACGTGTGCATCAAGTGCCACAAGAGCGACGTCAAAGCGCCGGACGGGCGGGTCGTAAAGGCGTGCCGGAGGTGGTCGATCCGAAGCTGCTACAAGCACGGCCCCGTGCAGGACGGAATTGCAGCGGATGCCACAACGTCCACGGATCGGACGTGTCACGGCTCTCAATCAAGGCGTATCCGGAGACTTTCTATGTGAAGTACGACCCCGACAATTTCGCGTTGTGCTTCTCGTGCCACGACAAGAAACTAGTGGAAACAAAGGAAGCGGAAGGCGCTGACGGGGTTTCGGAATGGCACGCAGAACCTGCACTTTGTGCATGTGGACAAGGAGAAGGGACGCACCTGCCGGGCGTGCCACGAGACGCACGCCAGCCCCAATCCGGTGCAACTGCGCCAATCCGTGCCTTACGGGCAATGGGATTTGCCGATCAATTACCTGAAGACGCGACAGGGTGGCTGATGCCGCCCCGGCTGCCACAAGGCCTACGGATACGACCGCGGGAAGCCGGTGGACAACGGGACTACGTCGCCTGCAACCGCGCGGCCGGCCCCGCGCACATCGGGCGCGACGGTGCCGGCGACCGCGTCGGCGGGTGCCGCGATAACGTCCCCTTCGACCCCGGTCTCCACCGTCACGGCTCCCGCAACATCCGGCCCGCCCCTGGCGCCACGGTACCGGCACCGCGCCGGCCACAACCCCGGCCACGATCCCGGCCACAATCCCCGTGACAACCGCCGCGGCTTCGGCCACTACGTCCGAGCCCGCGCCGCGCCCCGGTGTTCTGAATCTTCCCCCATAACGAGGCGATCGACCATGAATGTGCGTATCTCTCCCTTCCTCCCATGCCGTGTTCCGCGCCGTCTCCTCGCTTCCCTGTCTCCGGCTCTCCTGACCCTGGCGGTCCCGCGCGGAGCAGTCCGCGCACACCGCACGACCGCCCCACCGCACCTGCCCGATCACCTGGTCCGCCCGCGACACGCACGACCGCGGCATCGCCGTTCCCGCCGCCCGGACCGCGGTCCTGGCCTTTCTGCGCCCCGGCCAGCCCCAAAGCGAAGATACCATCAAGCTCCTGCTCCCTTGCTCAAGGACCGCAAGGATGTTCAGCTCGTTGGCATCGTCAGCGGCGATGATGCGCGCTCTGGCCGCGACCCAGTTGGAAAAGAGCCCGTGGACCGCTTCGGTGGTAGCGGACGCCAACTACGACGCCTGCGGCAACTTTGGCGTCCGCGTATGGCCCACCGTCGTCATTGTCAGTCCCAAGGGCGCCCAGGTCGCCCACCTGCCCGGGTTGCCCGTGACCTTCAGCAACGATGTCCCCGCCTATCTGGATTTCGCCGCCGGCAAGTTCGACCAGGCGGCGCTCGACAAGCAACTGGCCGATCGCCAGGTCGTCGCCGATTCCGAGGATCAAAAAGCCGCCCGCCATGCCGAGGTCGCCCTGCGCCTCGCGGAAAAGGGCATGAAGGATCTCGCCCGCGCCGAGGTCGCCAAGGCGTGGAACTCAAGCCCACCGGCCCGGGATTGCTGCTGTCGCTGATCCGCACGGATCTGATCACAGGCGATGCCAAGGGCGCCGAGGCGCTGCCTGGCCAGGGTTCCGGCCGGGGCCCAGTCGCCCGCCGAGATCAACGTGCTCAAGGGCTGGTGCGCCGATCCAGAGCGAACGCTGGGCCGACGCCCGGACGCTGCTCCTCGACGCCGTCAAGCTCAACCCCGACCCCGCCGAGGCGTCTACCTCCTGGGCCGCGTCTACGAGCACGATGCCGACCTCGCCAAGGCCGCCGACTGCTATCGCAAAGCCTTCGAACACTCGACCGAGGGCAAACGATGGCCCCCTAGACCCTATCCAAGCGTAGTTTTTTAGGCCGTAGCCGGAATTTTCGGAAAAACAACTCGAAACGCCCCGCCATTCGTGGTAATATATTGTTGTAGACATCAACATACATTACTACGCAAGGAGGCGTTTCGAGTGAACCGTCTTGTATACCAACTTGTGGCTTCCCGCAAGCGCCGCATCGCCGCCCGCATCCGCCACGATCACCGGCCCTCCGAGGTGCCGATGCTGGCGGCCTCCAACATCCAGTATGAACTTTCCGCCCGCGACCGCGGCCTGGCCTGCGGCGGCATCGGGGCCGTGCACCTGCTGGCCCGGCGGGTCGGCCTCATCGACGCCATCGACCGCCGACTCCACCTGCTCGAAGGTCCATCTGCCCTACCACGAATCCGACCACGTGCTGAACATCGCCTACAACATCCTGGCCGGCGGAGACGTGCCTGGAGGACCTGGAGACTGCTGCGCACACGACGAAGTGCTTCCTGGACGCCCTGGGCGCCCGGCGGATTCCCGATCCCACCACCGCCGGCGACTTCTGCCGGCGCTTCACGGAGGCGGATGTGTGGGCGCTCCATGGAGGCGTATTCAACCAGTGCCCGCAAGCAGGTCTGGACGCTGCAGGAGCCGGAGTTCTTCCGGCAGGCGATCCTGGATGCCGACGGCACCCTGGCCCCCACCACCGGGGAGTGCAAGCAGGGCATGGACATCGCCTACGACGGCACGTGGGGCTATCATCCGCTGGTGGTCTCGCTGGCCAACACCAAGGAGCCCCTGTACCTGGTCAATCGCTCGGGCAACCGGCCCAGCCACGAGGGGGCGGCGGCGTGTTTCGACAAGTCCATCGTGGTGTGCCGGGACGCGGGGTTCAAGAGCATCCTGCTGCGGGGCGACACGGACTTTCAGTCAGACGGCGCATCTGGACCGCTGGGACGCCCAGCCGGACGTGAAGTTCCTCTTCGGCATCGACGCCATGAAGAACCTGATCGCGCCGGGCCGAGGCCTTGCCGGACGGCGGCCTGGAAGAGGCTGGAGCGGCCGGCCCAGTATGACGTGAAAACCGCCCCCCGGAATCGTCCGGAGAACGTCAAGGAACAGATCGTGAAGGAACGGGAGTATCGAGAACATTCGTCTGCGTCAGCGAGGACGTGGCGGAGTTCGACTATCAGCCCGGTGGCCTGCCAGAAGGCCTACCGGGTGGTGGTGGTGCGGAAGAACCTCTCGGTGGAGAAGGGGGACCAGGTGCTCTTCGACGACGTGCGGTACTTCTTCTACATCACCAACATCCGCCGACACTGCCGGCGGACCAGATCGTCTTGCTGGCCAACGACCGCTGCGACCAGGAGAACCTCATCGCCCAGCTCAAGGGCGGCGTGCAGGCCCTGCGGATGCCGGTGGACAACCTGGTGAGCAACTGGGCCTACATGGTGATGGCGGCGCTGGCCTGGAGCCTCAAGGCCTGGCTGGCCCTGTCCCTGCCGGAGACGACGGGCCGCTGGCAGGCACGCACGCGGCCAGCAGAAACAGCAACTGCTACGCATGGAGTTCAAGACAGTTCCTCCACGCGCTGATCCGTCCGGCCCTGCCAGATCATCAAAACCAGCCGGCGAATCCTCTACCGCCTGTTGTCCTGGAACCCCTGGCAGGGCGTGTTCCTGCGGCTGGTCGAAACGCTGCGTCGCCCACTGCCGGCCCCGCGGCTCCGTCCGCTGCCCGCTGACGCCGGCCTGATGTCGGGGTACGGATGCCCCGATCCGCCGCGGCCCCCAACCCCGAAGGAAACGACATGCCAGAATCAAACTTCTCCCCCAAGGCCCGGGCCCACCAAGGCCCGCCACTTGCGGTGCGCCCGCACCACCATCCATAGTCCACGCAAATCTTAGGTCGAAAACTTCGCTTGTTTAAGGGCTAGTCTTCTCCCCAGTACCGGCAGATGACACCAATGCCGCAACTTTCGGAAACGCAAAGTTCACCCACAACCCTGCGGCTTCATACTCGAATGTCGGCTCCGGCTGGCCCGGAACGTCAACATCAATCCCGCCATGCCAAAATCAAATCCCCGTGCCGCGATGCCATGGTCCTGACCGATCGGCGGCCGGTGGTCACGCCGTTTCCCGTTGTGCCCCCCTCGGCCACGGGCAGGAGAACACCTGCAGCCACACCCGCTCCACGAGTTCCTGGAGGTGCTCGGTCCCGTATTTCTCGACGTAATGGTCGAGGGTGATGTCGCCGGTGTGCCCCATGATGAGCTTTGCTTCATCGGCGAATCCCCGCGGCGTGAGGTTGGCAAAGGTGGTGCGCAGCGAACGGAACCCCTTGAACGTCGGTCCGCCCTCGCTGGCCATGGTCGACCGACTTCTTCCACTGACACTGCCCGCAGCATTCGGCGCGCGGTCTTCGTCCGGGCTTGCCGCAGACGGCGCACACGCGCATGACGTCACTTTCTCCCGCAGCCCCGCCCTTCTGAGAGCTTGTCCCAGCAGTGGGCGATGTAGTCGATGTGGTTGCCGAGTCCCGGTCGTTCCCGGCTTGGAGCGTTGCAGCGGGAGGCCGCTGGGCGTGAGAAACACGAGGTCCTTGTGGGCGGGGTCGGCGGGCTTGGGGCGGATCTTCAGGTACGTTGTCCAGCCATTCCCGTGCCATGCGGATGAATGGGAATGAGACGGGGCATGAGTCCCTGCTTTCGCCGGCGGTAGTCCAGGAGCAGTCCCGACTTGTCGGAACAGAGTCGAAAGTCAGGTGTGCGAGGTCGGCGTTGTCCATGGCGCCGCAGAGGGCGAGGCCGATCCACGCCCGCTCCTGGGTGTCGGCGTGTTCGATGATGGTCCAGAGTTCCTCCTGCTCAAACGACTTCTTCTGCTCGCAGGCGGCGGTCGCGAATCTGGGTCTGCGGCGGGCCGGACGAAATAGCTGCCCGTAGTTGGGTCGTGGCCGCGAGGATGCCTTCGCGGCTGCAGTGGGCGAAGAAGCCGGTCACCGTCGCGACGATGCGGGCAAACTGGTGGGGGAGCGGGCGGCAAGGCTCTCGGCATAGGGCTTGAATTGTTCCGGGCCGAACTCCTCCAGCGGAACATTTCCGCGAATTTCCTCCCCTGCGACTTCGAACCTGCCGAAGCTGACGAGGTTGCGTTTGTAGTCGTCCGCCGAAATCACGCGCCAGCGGCTTGGGCTTGCCGGTGTGCAACGCGGTAATCGAGCCACTTGGAAATAGTCGCTGAGGGCGGCGCGGAGGGTTCTGCCGGTCGGTAGCGGACCGTACCCGGGCGGCTTCCGCATCGATGTGTCGCCTTGAGTTTTTCCCAGCGTGCGGGTACCTCTACCAAAGGCAGTTGTGATGCCGCAAACGGTCCGCGTCTTTCCCAGATACATAGGGTCCAGCCCCTGACGCTGGGCGTGAACGGCAGCAGGGATTTCTGTACGCGCGGCGGGCACTTGCTGTGCCGGCGGCATCCAATCTAGGTTGCGGCGTAGACTTTCATAGGGCCTCATTGTAGGATTCATTGTAGGCCCTGCGGTATGTCGTCATCAAACCCCAGCAAATACAGCCTTTTCACGTGTCTCTGCTTCAGTCTGAAAATCCTTGTGTCGCCGGTTTTTTCCGCCTCTGCCCATTCGCGGCGGACCCGGCCGGCGGCTACCGGAAGCTGGGCGCACCCGGGAAGAAGATCCGGGCACCCCGGCCCAAGCCGGCGCGCCTCCAACCTCCCCACCTCCGCGCCGACCGCCTGAACGTCCGGTCTAGCGCCGCTGGGTCAGGTCAAAAAGCAGGAACGTGATGGGGGTGTACAGGAGCGCGATGACCGCGCCCCCAGCGTACGCCCGCGGGCTGAGGCCGGCGGCCGGCGAGTTGAGCATCCAGGAGCCGTTGGCGATCCCCACTGCTCACCAGCGAGGTCCCCAAGCTCAGATAGGCCAGACTGGATCCAGATCCGCATTTGCACCCTCCATCCTGTGCCGGGTCACAAAGCGTGGGCTGCAGGCACCCTCCCACCTGATCCCGGAGCCGCTGGAGGCTCAGATACCATATTTAGAACCCTCTCTACCTTGTCCCGAATATTTAACTCCACCAAATGGTGCAACCTCTGTAGAAATAAGTCCTTCGTTAATACCAACCATACCATACTCTAATGCTTCGGCCACTTTCCAGCAGCGCGCAACATTTTGAGAATAGAAATAGGAAGCCAAACCATAAATGGTATCATTTGCCATTCGCACGGCTTCTTCATCGGTAGAAAACTTATAAATGGCCGCTACCGGACCAAAAATCTCCTCTTTGGCAAATTCCATATCTGCTGTGGCATTTCCAATAACTGTCGGTTCAAAAAAGCAACCTTCCATCGCTTTTCCACCTGTTATCACCACTCCTCCTTTTTGTTTTGCATCTTCAACCAACATGGTGGTTTTTTTTACCGCCGCACTATTAATCATTGGACCTATGTTCACCCCGGCTTCAAGCCCATTACCTATTTTAAACTGAGAAACAACTTTGGCAAGTTTAGCAGTAAATTCATCATATACTTTTTCATGAACCAAAATACGGTTCACACAAACGCAGGTTTGACCGGCATTTCTGAATTTTGAAACAATAGCACCTTCCACTGCTTTGTCAATATTGGCATCCTCAAAAACAATGAAAGGAGCATTTCCACCAAGTTCCAAGCTTAATTTTTTCAAAGTACCTGCACTTTGAGCCATCAATATCTGACCGACTCGTGTAGAGCCCGTAAATGAAATTTTTTTACTACATCGCTTTCGCAAAGTGTTTTCCCATTGCGGTAGAATCTCTTCCTACCACCACGTTTACAACTCCTTTAGGGATTCCTGCTTTTTCTGCCAAATACGCTAAAGCCAATGCCGTAAGCGGAGACTCATAAGTAGGCCGCACGATTACAGTACATCCTACAGCCAAAGCAGGACCTACTTTTCGAGTAATCATTGCTAATGGAAAATTCCAGGGTGTAATAGCAGCCACAACTCCTATGGGTTGTTTAATTACAACTATTCGGCGGTCTTCTGTTGTTGCAGGAATTACATCTCCATACACACGCTTTCCTTCTTCAGCAAACCATTTAATAAAGGATGCTCCATAAGCCACTTCTCCTTTACTTTCAGCCAAAGGTTTACCACATTCTAAGGTCATTATTTTGGCCAACACTTCGGTATGTTCAATGATAAGGTCATTCCATTTTTCTAAAATAGCCGAACGATATTTGGCTGTTTTTTTACTCCATGATCCAAAAGCCTTTTGCGCAGCGTCTATGGCTTTTTGTGTCATAACAATGCCACCATCGGCAACGGTGATTATTTTTTCACCGGTCGCAGGATTCGTCACATCAAACGATGCAGTTCCTTCGGTAGTCCATTCTCCATTTACATAAGAACGATCAAATAATAAATCTTGACTCATTATTGTAGTTGATTTAATAATATTAAACTTTTCATAATTTCAAAATGCTATATCCATTTTAGTTCGTCATTGCGAGGGATTTTCTCCCGAAGCAATCTCCTAAAAAGATTCTGAATCAAGTTCAGAATAACTACTAGTCAAAAACAATTACTTGTCTAATAGCATCGCCAGCCGCCAATCGCTCAAAACCTTCGTTTATTTCGCTTAATTTAAGTTTATGTGTAATTAGTTTTTCAACCGACATACGTCCTGCTTTATATAATTCAATATAGGCCGGAATATCTCTGGATGGAACGCAACTTCCCAAATAGGAACCTTTCAGGCTTTTTTCTTGCCCCACAAGCATTACCGGAGACAATGACAAACGCGCATTAGGATGCGGTAGTGCCGCAGTTACAGTAGTTCCACCTCTTTTTGTTGCTTGAAAAGCAAAGTCTAAAGCAGGTACGGCTCCTGCAAATTCTACTGATACATCCACACCACCACCTGTAATATCCATTAATTCTTGCAGCGCATTTTCCTTTGATGAGTCAATTACATGACTAGCGCCTAATGATTTTGCAACTGCTCTTTTTTCAGCATTCAAATCAGCAGCAATAATTTTAGTGGCTCCTGCTGCCTTTGCCCCTAAAATAGCTGATAAACCCACACCTCCAAGCCCTACTACTAAAACACTGTTTCCAAGTTTTAATTGAGCTGTATTTACCACGGCTCCAACACCTGTCATTACAGCGCATCCAAATAAGGCCGCAATTTCAAACGGAATTTCCGGATCAATTTTCACCAATGAATCAACGGATGCAACGGAATACTCAGCAAAACCGGAAACTCCAAGGTGATGGTAATAATACTCCTTGCCTTTATGAATACGGCGGTGTCCGCCCAAAAGAGTTCCTGCACCATTCGCTTGTGCCCCAGGTTCACAAAGTGCTGCGCGCCCTGTTTGACAATTGGCACAATGTCCGCATGATGGTAAAAAAGCAAATACGACGTGATCCCCTACTTTTAAATTTTTAACACCTTCGCCCAGTTCAACCACTTCGCCAGCCGCCTCATGTCCTAATACCATCGGTAATGGTCTCGGGCGATTTCCATCAATCACTGAAAGGTCGGAATGACACAAGCCTGCTGCTTTTATTTTAACCAGCACTTCATTAAAACCCGGAGCATCAACTCCACTTCCTCTATTGTCAGAGGATTTGATTTTGTATAAGGTCTCTCTAACTGCATTTGATGCAATACCGCTGCTTTAATTTTCATGAATCTTTGATTTTGTATTGTATTATTAATAAATAATTTAGAGGGCAAATCGGTGCTTCTACTATTTAAAAAATTGCAAGACAAAAGTGCAAAAAAATATTCTAATTAAATTTCCTACTTGTGATTTTTGCTAACAATGCTGCCGAAAAAAAAACGATAAATACCTTTTTTAACATAAAATGAACCGTTAGGTTCAATCTCTTTTGAAATAAACTATTCTTTAATAAATGACAATTAGCACAAATTGACTTAAAAATGAATACCCCCGCAGTTTTACTGCGGGGGTATTCACTGAAAAAAAGTTGAGTTTAGTGCCTTTCAGACATGCGCTGTACTTATCTGATTGGATGCAAAAATAGTGAACAAAACAGATTTTAAACTTAATTAGTTATAAATGATTAAAAACTATACTAATAATAAACTGCTAACAATATTAGTAGAATGAAGTTCATTCCGAACGCTTGTGCTGAGCTTGCCGAAGCACAAGCGTTCAGCATGACCACCTTTTTAATAGTTTAGATAGCGGTTTATTATAACATTCCTTTAGAAACTCTTGTAAAAAATTATTGATGCTACGTTCGTCTTTTTATACATCCGATTTTTATTTGGAAGGTTCTACTCAATTATTTTTTCGTCAACAACTTAAAAAACTGATCTAGTTGAGGTAGAATAATTATTCTAGTTCTGCGGTTCAACGCTCTTCCATCGGCTGTAGCATTGCTTGTTACAGGGCTGTATTCACTGTGTCCGGAGGCAGTCATTCTAGCAGGAGGTATTCCGTATTGTCCTTGTAACACTCGCACAACTGAAGTTGCGCGCTTTACACTTAAGTCCCAATTGTCTTCTATACAGTCGTTATGAATAGGAACCGAATCCGTATGCCCTTCTACCATAAATTCAATATCAGGATATGCCATAAGTACTTTGGCAACCTTACCTAATACTACCTTGGCTGGTTCTGTTACAGCATATCTTCCACTGTTGAATAATAATTTATCGGAGATGTCGATATACACAACACCTTTGTCCACTTTTATATTGATATCCTTATCATTTACATCAGCAAGACTACCTTTTAAATTCATTACCAAAATCATATTGATAGAATCCTTATGAGCTATTGCAGAACGCAGATTATTAATATAAGCATCTTTTTCTGAGAGGTTCTCCAACGACTGTTTAATACTTTCTGCCTGCTTTTGAGATATAACCGACATGTCTTGCAAAGTACCCAACACCTGATTGCTGTTTTTTTTCAGATATTCAACCTCAAGACTTAGCGTATTGTTCTGATTTTTCAGATCATTATTGGCTTCCGAAGCTTTTGTGAGTTCATCTTTACACTTGGTTTTATCAGCCTGATCAACTTTGTATTCCGTATCTAATTTTTTATAATCGGAATTCAAAGCAACATACTTCTTTTTACTAACACAGGAAGCCAGTGCTAATATCGAAAGAGAAACGAGTATCAATTTTTGTTTTTGCATAATAGTTAATTTTTAATTAGTGAAACAATAGAGTGCAAATAGAAGCATCTATTAAAAAAATCACTATGATTTTAAACGTAAAAACAGGTGATATTCATCAGTATGGCTTTGAGAACCTCAGCCAACGTTGTAACACTTTGAGAATATTCAGCTTTCGGTGATTGAGGCACCCGAAATCACCGAACAAAGATGGCTTTGAGAACCTCAGCCAACATATGCATTACTTGAATTTCAGGCTTTCAACGATGAACTTCAGCTTCCAACCACTGATGCAAAACTATCAACAACCAAAGTCGGTTGTACAGATAGTCTACCTTGTTGTTTAAAAATTGCTTTTTGAGAGCAAAGACATTTTCATACTTTACAATGTTGTGCTTACGAATTATTTTTTCAGATAAATATTCTTCAATCAAAAACTTCAAATCGCCTCTAAGCCAATTTACCAAAGGAATGGAGAATCCCCATTTAGGACGCTTAAAAAATTCTTGAGGCACATAATCATACAATACTTGTTTCAGTAAATACTTCTGTTCACCGTTTTTAATTTTCAAATCGGTTGAAAGATTTACAGCAAATTCAACAATGCGATAATCCAGAAGAGGTACTCTTGTTTCTAAGGAATGGTACATGGTTGCTCTGTCAACCTTTACAAGCAAATCATCTTTTAAATAATAATTAATATCAAACATTGCTTGCTCTTCTTCGGGCAACAATGTTCTATTAAGACCGGTAAAATGTTCATTCAAAACTATTTCTTTGTAAACATCAACATTAAGCAAAGATTTAATCTCCTGGCGTGAGAACAAGGCTTGTTCTTGAGAAAAAACATGACTTTTCTTTGTTTCTTCCTGCTCGTAACGCAGCAGCTCCCCACCCTTTTGTATCTGCTATTTAACTGCGACAAACCAAATGCAGCAGGTTTACGAAATGCAGCCACCAGCGGATTGGATAATCGTTTTGCCCATTGATAGGCACCATAACCCATAAATAGTTCATCACCACCATCTCCCGACAAGGTCATCTTTACATGTTGCCTTGCCAGTTTCGAAACCAGCAAAGTAGGAACAGCGGATGAATCGGCATAAGGCTCATCGTATATGGCTTGTAGCTTTTCTGCCAAATCTATTGCATCTTTTTCGGTAACAATAAATTCGTGATGATTGCTTTTTAAATAATTAGCTACATTTTTTGCAAATACCGATTCGTTGTGCTTTGCTTCTTTAAAACCAATAGAAAATGTATTTACTGGTTTGTTTGAAAACTTTTGAGCCACAGCTGTAACAATAGTGGAATCGACACCTCCGCTTAAAAATGTACCAAAAGGCACATCGCTTATCATCCGATAGCTTACGGAAGATTCAATTAATTCTTTTAAAGTTTTTTTAGCAGTAGTAAAATCGTTTATTGTTTGTTGTTGAAGCTTATCTTCTACTTTCCAATACTTAGAAATTGTGAGCTCCTTATTTTTAATTTTAAAATAACTTCCTGAAGGAAATTTTTTAATATACTCATAAATAGAATGCGGTTCAGGAATATACCCCAAATGCAAAAATTCATTTATGGCAAGTGAATTTATTTTTAAATCGATTTTATGTTTTAATTGCTTGATCGATTTTAATTCGGATGCAAAAACAAAACTTTCTTCATCCCAATAATAATAAATTGGCTTTACCCCCATTCTGTCGCGGTAAACAAACAACTCTTTTGTTTCTTTATCATAAATGGAAAAAGCAAACATTCCGTTTAATTTATGAACGAATGTTTCGCCCCAATGAGCAAAGGCTTCCAAAATAACTTCCGTATCAGAAGTAGTTTTAAAATTAAATTGTGGTTTCACCTGTTTTAATTCCTCAGCTACTTCCTTAAAATTATACACCTCTCCGTTAAACACAATCACATACCTTCCTTCTCCTGAAATCATAGGTTGATTAGCCGATTGAGACAAATCTATAATACTTAATCGACGATGTCCAAGCCCTACACCTGCATCCACAAAAAAGCCATCGGCATCCGGTCCCCGATGGGCAATTGCATCGGTCATCAAATGTAAATCGTCCTTCGAGAATTTATTGTTAAATGAAATATACCCTGTTATGCCGCACATACGTTAGTTGAAAGTCCAAAGTTATTGGTTACTGCGAATATATACGAATTACAAATCCGTTCCATAATTCATATTCACTCCTTAAATCATTCTATCATTCCTTTATTTAATCATTCACCCATTCTATCATTCTCTCATTAAACCATTCAATTTATCAATCAGCAACCTCGTTTGATTTTTTCGTGAATACATTTCTATACCGGTGGAATTGCAGGCTACATAACCTTTTTCTTTCCACTCCAAATACATCTTTTCTAACGCCAAAGCCACTTCTTCAGCAGTATTACAAACAACCCCTGAATTGGTTTCTAAAATAATTTTATGCAGGGAACCATTATCCGACTTACATAATAGGATGTTTTTACGCAATGCCAAATAATCAAACACCTTAGCATATATCTGAGGATGGCTTGCATTAGCAGGTAATAATAACACCGACGATTGATTAAGTAATTGTATTGTTTCATCATGCAACAATCTATCCGTACATTCTAAAACTTGTTCATAGCCTGAAAATACTTGTTTGATGCGACTTATCTGCTCAGGATAAAAATTAACGCCAATAAATTTCAGTAAAATATCTTTATTGAATTTTGAAAAAAACAAGGCAAAACCTTTTGCGAAAATTTCAATTGGTTGGTAGGGATACAAAGTACCTGCAAAGCTTATTATAAATTTATCCTGTTTAAGGGAAGATGCTGACCGTTCGAACTTTTCATGAAAGTATCCATTTAACGACACGATCACTTTTCGTTTTAATAAAACCTGCAATTCATCCGAAAACTCCTGAGAAGCAGCAGTTACAGCAAATGCTGTAGCCACTATTTTTTTTTCGATGAAGGAATAATATTTCCTTTCAATGCCGGAACGGTTATGATTGGTAGACCATCCATCTCTATAATCTGCCACCCAGGGCACATTAAATTGTTTTGATAATGCAGACGCATAGTTGAATAAAATAAAAGGTTCACCGGTAGCAATAATCAAATCTACCTTATGCTCTTGCATTGCCTGTTGAGCAAGCAAATGAATTGCCCTTCTATTATCAAATTTGTCTATCACAAATTCAAGCAACATATAAAACAGGCTCAATATTTTTCTTAATAAAACATGTTTATTCATTCCATGTTTTAAAATTAATTTATCCCTCCAATTAGGATTAAAAGCAGCTCTGTAAATAATGCCTTCAGGATGTTGTTCAACAGATGCTGTTTGATTTTTACTTGGTTTGATATAATCAATAGGACTTTTAACTGATTCGTCCCAATGCCTTGTTACCACAACAGGTTCATACCCAAACTCCTTAAAATACCTGAACCAGCCATACGGACGCTGTCCACCAATGGAATTGTAAGGAGGAAAATCGTATGCCAGAATAAGTACTTTTTTCATCTTCATTTGGCAATAAAAGCTAAGTGTTCAGGCAGTGCCTTATTGTATTTCATTCGGTCGTACAGATTTGTTAAATGCCCTAAGTCAAGCGCCTGAATACCTTTTTGGGACAAATCAAAAGCCATTACTGTGGCTGTTGGCCCCAAGGCACAAATAACAAGAGGTGTTGTATGTTTACCTGCTTCGGTAATTACTTCCTGCAACAGCTCCTCATAATTATCCCAGGCATTGATGGGCAAGCCAAACAACACGCTACTTCCTGAAACAGCAGCAAATAATTCATGCTGAACATCAAATCGGCTCCCCTTCCCCACAACAAAAATTACAAACCGATTGTTCCAAATGGTTTGTATTCTTTCAATGTGATGAAGTTTTACTTCCCTCGTCACACTTTGATTATAATAAGTTGCATCCGGAAGAAGCATTGATGCAATGTCCTCAATGTTTTCAAACCAAAATTGTTTCCAAAAAGGAGTTAAACGTTCTGTTCTGAACTCTGAAATAGCAATAAGACAATGCTGATTGTTTGCAGCAGCAAGTATTTCAACCAATCGTTTTCTGAGTACTTTATTGTTTTTCTGAAAAGAGATAGGCCTGTCCAAACACAATAAAAACTCCCCATCGCCATAACGTGCAATAGAGAAATTACCGGACATCAATTTATCAATGGTTTCATCAATTGTTTTTACCTGAGGATAAGTTGAATGTTGTTTGTAGTTGAACAAAAAAGACATGTATTTTTCTTCATTCATCGGAGATACTTTCCACCACAAACGTTTAAATAATCTTTTGATTTTTATTTTAACCAAATTCATGTTTTGTGTACTTTTAGCTCGCTGATGCAACATCCGTCACGAATGTACTATTAAAATGGAAAAAATACTTGTTTTTTTTACTTCAAATTTCCCGTACGGAATTGGCGAAACATTTATTGAAAATGAACTTCCTTTCTTAATTTCCTCTTTTGATAAAATCATAATAATTTCAAACCAACAAGAAACAAAAACAAAAAGAGTTATTCCTGAAACTAATGTTACAACCCTTTATTTCCCTTACCATTTAACGTTTTCAGAAAAAATAAAAAGTGTACAAGGTGTGTTTTCAAAAGTATTTTGGGAAGAACTGAAAATCATTAAAACTCAGTATAAGCTTCCAATAAAATGGTCGATATTAAAAACACTACTGAGTTCTATTCAAAAAAAGAAAAAAATAGCCGATTATGTTTCTTTGCATATTAAAAATATAAACACAAATAACATTTGGCTTTACTCCTATTGGCTCAACGATATGGCAATAGGAATTGCGGAATTGAAAACAAGAGTGCCTCATTTAAAAACCGTTTCCCGAGCACACGGTTGGGACGTATATATGGAGCGACATCCAAACAACTACTTACCATTGCGCAATTTTATTCTAAAAAACAGTGATGCATGTTATGCTATTTCCAATCATGGAAAATTATACTTGGATGATTTAACACATCATACATATTCCGAAAAAATAAAGTTATCCCGATTGGGAACAATAAATAAAACTGCAATTACTCCCTTCATTTCAAATAAGCAATTGCATTTAGTCAGCTGCTCAAACCTTATTCCTTTAAAAAGAATTCATTTGATTATTGAAGCTCTGCACCTTCTATCTGCTCCAATACAATGGACACATATTGGAAGTGGAGTATTACAGCAAGAATTAGTGGAGTTAGCACAATTGAAGTTATCAGATAAACCCAACATCACCTTTACCTTTGCAGGACAATTAGGCAATGCAGAAGTATTAAATTTTTACACCACCCAACACATTGACCTATTCATTAATGTGAGTGAAAGTGAAGGAGTACCGGTATCAATTATGGAGGCTCTGTCATTTGGAATTCCTGTAATAGCAACAGATGTAGGAGGAAACTCCGAAATAGTAAACACTACAAATGGTTACTTGTTAAGTAACACACCTTCAACACATGAAATAAAAAAGGCTGTTGATTTCTTTGGGAAACTGGATACTGACATTTACCTGAAGTATCGAGAAAACGCAAGGAAAACTTGGAAAGAAAACTACAACGCTGAAATTAATTATACCAATTTTTGCTCCGAATTATTAAAAATATAATTATACTTTGTTATAAAAAGCAATACTTCCTTACTCGCGAGCTATTCATGATAAATTAATTTTTTAATAGAGGTTTTAGGAAATTTTTCTTCAATATTTTTCACCCTTTTAAAATTATTCTTCTTTAATCTATTGTAATATCTATAATCCATTTTACCAAAATAATAGGAGTCAACAATTAAAGAGTCTAATTTCAAATTTTCTTTTTTTGAAAATAATTCCACAGCCTTGGTTAACAATATAGCACCTTCAATACACAATTGTAATTGAATAGCGATATAGGTATCGTATTTACTATACGCATATTTATATTGATAAATAACAGCCCCTGTATCTATTCCTTTATCAATCATATGACAAGTAACGCCTATTTTATCATACAGTCCGTAATACATGCACCAAAATGTTGAATTCATTCCTCTTATTTCAGAGGAAAAACCATGATGCACATTCAATGTGGCAATTTTACTAATTGAAAAGATATTCGATTTTAATATTCCTGCACCGGCCTGTAAAATAATATCGGGGTTAAATTGTTTCAATATGCGTTCACTCTCATTATCGTTCACCTCATCTACTTCGCAATAGCTGTAATTTTTTTTGTCAAATTGTTTTGTTAAATTCATTACACTTACATTAAGAATGGTGCTGTCTTCTTTAAAATAATTTTTGCCATATATGAATTCGAATACAGCGTTTTTTATCTTATTGAGCCTTGTTTTACTTTTTCTTTTTACACAAACAAACAAATAATCATATTCCGGAAATTTATCAATTAACTCTCCAATGTTGTAGTTATTTAAAGCACTGGTTTCTACCGATGTGTATATCGCTACTTTCATTCTGAGATGCTAATTTGGTAATCAATAAACTTTGGTGTTACTATCGGATATAATCCTAATCGATCGGTAATATATGGGGTAGTTTTATCCTCTTCGAATTTATAATTAACCGCACATTGGTATTTAAAACCTATATCATACGCATATTTAGAGACCTCTCTTGTATATGAACCATCAGGATAACCAATAGAATCCACCTCATATTGAGTGAGATTCTCCAGATAACTTTTCGATTTTAATAACTCGCCGCAAGCTTCTTCATAAGGTTGTGAGCTCAAATTATTATGCCAGTACCCATGCGATCCTATTTTCACATAATTGGAGCGCGCCACAGCCTTAATGTTTTCGTCCGACATCAATCTCCAATAATCAAACAAACCTTCCTGCTCTATAACATTTCCTGACATCTCATTTAACACATTAATCATCTCATCATACTGAGGAGTACCAATAATTTTGTTGTCTCTAATAAATTTTTTTAATTCTGTAAAGCCGTTGTATTTACTTTTCTTAAAAGTATCATTAAACAAACCTAAATTTTCATTTATAAATTTCTCTGTTATATCTACCAAATCACCCCATAATATTTTGATAGAATTACTGCTATTGTTCAATCCTGTAACAAAAATATGACTAGGTATTTGATACTTTTCAAGCAATGGGAAAGCGTAAATGAAATTATTCAAATAGCCATCATCAAATGTAATAGCCACATTCAATTTATTAGCACTCATATTTTTATTGTCCATCAAATCTTCCAATGACAATATATTATAATGCTTCTTGAAATAAACAAGCTGTTCTTCAAAATGCTTTACGCTAAAAAAACGTCCATTAAATTTTCTATTCTCGTTCAAATCAATGCCATGATACATCAATACAATTTTCGATTTTGTAATCGGACTTTTAACCAAATTCAAATCAAAAGCTGTAAGCTTCAATCGATGTTTTATAGTATTTATTATATCCGAACTCATTTTATCAGCGCTAATTTTTCAATGCAAGATTATACAATTCTATCAATTTATCGGTGTAATTATTAATATCATATTTTTCAACAAATGTTTTAGCATATGTACTCATATTACTATACAGTTCTTTATTCCTATAAATTTCAAGAACATCATTCACAAAAAATTTGCAATTCTGTTCTGTTAAAATGAATCCATTTTTTCCTTGTTCTATAATGTCCTTATTTCCACCTCCATCCAAACACACAACAGGTAATCCTGCTGCCATTGCTTCCACAAGTACTAACCCAAATGGTTCATAAGTGGCACTATGCACATATATGTCGGTCTCTGCAAGTAATTTATTTACACTATTCACATTACCTAAAAATTTAATATGTTCTGCACATCCATTTTTAATAGCGTATTCTCTCACCTCATTTTTTAATACACCATCCCCTATAAGTATAAGTTCGAAATCAATGGCTCTCTGCTTTAATTCAAAGGCAACATCAACCAAAAATTTATGATTTTTTTTCTCAACGAACGAAGCTATATTGATTAATCTCAATTTTTTTTCAGGTTTGCGTACTTTATCATTTCTAAATAATGAAGTATCTATTGCATTTGATAAAAAATGAATGTTGCTTTTTAACGATTCGGGCAAAATTTCATTCAAGTAATCCTTTGTATGCTCACTGATAGCAATACAATGGTTGTTTGCATTTTTATATTGCTTTATCATAAATTGTTTTTCATACAATTCCGTAAGCCGTTTTTTATTTAATAAATCTTTCCATACAAAATTTTTGAACTGATGCATGTTGTCATGAAAGTGAGTAAAATAGATTATGCGGGAATCCACTTTATAATGAGTCAAAAGATCAGCCTCAAATAAATGCGAGTGAATTATATCCGGATTAAAATCATTTATAAGTTTATCTAACGATGTAATATCTACCCGCCATTTACCTAAAATGGACGGTATTATAAAATCATTTAAAACTACATACTCAATTTCAGGATATTCTGCCTGAAACTCATTGTTATCATTTATTACGGCTAATCGTACCTGAATACTTTTATGCTTAGCTAAACACCTCACCATATCCAAACAAAGCCGTTCGGCACCGCCCTTTATTAAATATGGTATTACATGTAAAACACGCATTATTACTGGTATTGTTTAATTTCTTTATTAAAAACAAGTTGTATTATTAAATAAAATTTGTGCTTCAACTGAGCATGAAACCTCAGGTAAAGAACAGACAAAACTAAATTTTTGATCGCATTGATTTTCTGCTTTTGATAAATATAATGTTTGGCGATGCCAAAATACGTATCTCCCATTAATTGCTGACGCAATCGAAGTGATATTTTTTCTTTGATAGCAGGATATCTCCTAAAAAAAGTTTTTAATCCGTTCAGCCGTTTTAGGGAAGAATTGTTTTTAATATTAATGGAGTTATCCTCATGCAAATTATAGACTACAGTATTCTCTGCTATATAAATTACGTCAAAATATTGAGCTATGCGCACCCATAAGATTGTATCTTCTACAATTACAATATCATCATCAAACTTTTCCTTTTTTAAGATATCGATATGAATGCAAACACGTGCAGGTATAACAGCATTTTCAAAAAAATATTCTGTCAGGTTAGCTATAAACGCCGGAGTGTTCACAGATGTGTGTACTCCACCTTGTAAAATTTCGTAGTTTGTAAAAAACAACGCTGTCGGAAACCCTTTACCAACAATTGCATCATACAATGTTTTTAAGTGATTCTCTTTATACAAATCATCACTATCTAAAAAGCAGATGTATTTACCGATTGCCACACTCACACCTTTATTTCGAGCTGCACTGCGCTCTGCATTTTTTTGATACACATAACGGATTCGGCTGTCTTTATTACATTCCAGAGCTATTAGTTCTTTGGTATTATCCGTAGAACCATCGTCTACCACAATGCACTCCCAATCGGCAAAGATTTGGTCCTTTACCGACTGTAAAGTATTCACAAGCATGTGAGCACGATTAAAAACGGGAATAACGACGGAAAAAAAGGGCATAGGGCATATAACCAAAAACGACCTAACAAAGGTAGAATTATTTTAACATTAGGTATTATACTTTATAAGCTGATGGAGTATATTTGGAAAAGAATAAATCTTCATACTGGAGCCGGCTCCTTAATAAGGAAATGATTTATATAACAAAAGATATTCTGAAACGAATTCAAAACAACGATTTACCGAATATTAAAGATTCGGCAACATCCAATTTTTTATTATTTTTACAAACCAACAACTTCTCTGTTTTAACTCACGAATTATGCAAAACAAACCTGATATAAGTGTGTTTTTTCCCGTTTACAAAGATGAGGCAACTGTAAGGAGTTTAACATTAAAAACAATTTCGGTTTTAAAAGAAATTGCAAATAATTTTGAAATAGTGATAATTAACGATGGTAGCCCCGACAAATCGGGTGAAATAGCTGATGAAATGGCTAAAGAATATTCTTTTGTTAAAGCAATTCATCATCCTAATAATTTAGGCTACGGCGCGGCTTTAAAAACAGGCTTCAAAAATTCACAATATGAGTGGATATGTTTTACAGATGGTGACGATGAGTATGATATTAACGATTTAAAAAAACTAATTCAATTAAAGGATTTTTACGATCTAATTATTACGTTCAGATATGTGAAATTATATTCCAATTTCAGAATATTTGTTTCCGCATTTTACAATAAACTTTTCAGATTGGTATTTCGTACCCAATACCGCGATATCAGTACGGGGTTAAGGCTTATGCGAAAAAATATATATGATGAATTAAATTTAATATCCAACAGTCCTTTTATTGGAGCGGAAATAACGGTGCGCACCATGTTAAAAGGCTACAGAGTAGGTGAAATGGGAATTCAAACTTTTCCAAGAGAAATAGGAAGTGGTTCATCCGTATCTTTAAAAAATATTTTTTATACGCTTAAGGATATGAGAAAAGTTTATTCTGATATTTTTTCCCCTCATTATGAAACACCTGATAACAGAAACAGGAAAAAAGAGTTTCACATTTAATGAGAACAATTGTACCAAACAAACAAGTTTTTATTCAACAATTCCAATCTTTCTGATATAGTTTGCTATTTCAGTTGATACAATGCTCACTCCTATCGAATTCCAATGCGTATCATCTAAGTGATAGATTAATTGATTGTTTTTCTTCCTGTAATTATTAAAAAGATCGAGTGTGTTTATTCCTTCTATGTGTGACTGATGTAATAATGATGCTAATTGAAAATAATAATCGGGCTGATGATCAAACGGTATCAAATCATAGTAAATGGTCTCTTTATTGGGTGTCGGTAAGTATAAAAATTTAATGCCAAGCGAATCACAATATTTCTGACAGGATATGATTGCATTTGCACTCTGCTTAATTTCGTAGTTATTCATTTTTTTTGCATTTGCCCCTTGAGCAAAAAACATCCTCCCCCCAAGGGGTGTTTGTGTTCCAAAATGCTTTACTCCATTTATTCTGGCTTTGATCCATTTTAAAGAATAAAATCTTATTGATTTATCAATAAGTGAATTGAATCCGAAATAAAAAATCGGTTTGAAAAAATTCTTTACTGTTGACTTAGATGTTTTTTCATAAGGTATATATCCACTTGGAACATGGATTTCCCCAACTGCATAAATAATTAGTTTAGGTTTTTCAATTATTCCGGTTCTCAGATAATAATCAAAGTCTCCCAAGGAAGCTTCTGCCATATTATAAACAGTAACTTTATTATTCATATAACGCTTTACCTGATTAGATATAATTTCATTTTGAGTCAGTCCTGTGCCATAAATAAATGAATTACCAATAAATACAACATCCGGTTTTTTAACAAAACAATCGTTTCTGAATCCTATACTATCGGTAATCCACAATTCTTTTTTTATTACTGCAGCTGATGTATGATGACACATGTCCCCTTCTGCCTCTTTATAAATTTTAGAATTTGGATAAAAACATCCGAGATGAGGAATATTGTAATTGAAAATTAGAGCTTCGTACCCTCTAAAAGTAAAGAGGGTAGGTGGCAATGCCACTTCAATCACTATAATAACCAATAAAGGAATGGAAAGAAAAATGAAAAATCTATATAAAAAATGTTTGACCATTAAAATTGAAAATAAATAAACTGTTGCTGTTTCCCACTGTAAACATATATCAATAGCAATATTGAGTAATAAAAAACATAACGAATGGGTCTTGACAAATGAAAAGCGAAGGAGGAAAGTGCATGTTTTTTTTCTCTGCCCACCCATTCGATAATCAGTAATATCATAACTAAACAAGGAATTGCATAACCCACTTTATTAAAAATAAAAGCAATAGTTTCTCTGTAAGCAGCTGCATTGAAAATATCCAACGCTATTCTTCTAATTATTAAAAAAGCTGTTGAAAGATTTTGAGCCCTAAAAAATATCCAGGCAAAAACAGTTAAAGAAAAAGTAATTAGCATTGCCGACAAGTCATTTAGTGTAGGAAATAGTTTCCCCTGAGCCACAATATCCAAATTGTTACGATTACTTTTAAGTATGATTGAAGGAACAATAAAGATGGCATGTAACATCCCCCATATAATAAACGTTAAGTTTGCTCCATGCCAAAACCCACTCACTAAAAAAATAACAAACGTATTGCGCACTGTCGTCAACATTCCCTGCTTACTTCCGCCTAAAGGAAAATATAAATAGTCTCTGAACCATGACGACAATGATATATGCCAACGCCTCCAAAATTCCGCTATACTCCTTGAAAAATAGGGAAAAGAAAAATTATGAAGTAAATCAATTCCAAACAAACGAGCTGTTCCCAAAGCTATGTCTGAATAACCTGAAAAATCACAATATATTTGAAAAGTAAATAATAACGCCCCTAACGCTAAAGTTGAACCATGATAATGTGCCGAATTATTGAAAATCAGATTGGAGTATTCTGCGCAATTATCGGCAATCACAATTTTTTTAAAAAAACCCCATAACATTTGTCTCAACCCATCAACAGCTTTTGTATAATCAAATGTTCTGTTTGTTTTTAATTGCGGTAACAGATGAGTTGCCCTTTCAATAGGACCCGCCACTAACAAAGGAAAAAAAGAAACGAACAACGAATACGTAATTATGTTTCGTTCAGGTTTAATTCTGCCTTTATAAATATCAATTACATAGGATAAACCATGAAACGTATAAAATGATATACCAACCGGCAAAATAATTTTCAACGTCCATACACTTACTTCAACGCCCATTGCCGCAAACGCTTCTTTAAACGATACAGCAAAAAAATTGTAATATTTAAAGACTGCTAAAAAACCTAAATTGACAATAATACTAATCCAAAACCAACGCTTTTTCGTTCGGACATTGCTGGCTTCATGCATTGCGATGCCTGTATAATAATCTAACGCAGTAGAAAACATCAACAAAAATAAGAAACGGTAATCCCAACAAGCATAAAAAAAATAGCTTGCAATCAACAAAAACATATTTTGCAATAGTAACTTCCCTTTTAAAACAAACCAATAACAACTGAATACAAATGGCAGGAATATTAAAAAATGGAGGGAATTGAATAACATCTTATAACAATGAACAACTTTTAATATTAATAAAAATCCTTATTACTTCAGTTTTTTTTATGACGAACATAATAAAATTAAGGCTATTGTGGATTGTATTTATAAATAACATAATTCATCTTTTTTTCTTTCACTATAAAAGATGATAATGGAACTTTATAGTAATTTAAAGCGGATAGTTGTTCACCATTCAAATTTGAATCGAAAATATAATATGCGAGTTTTTGCTTATCATTTAATTTATTATATCCATCATATGAAAATAGTGTATGATGATAATATTCTGTATTAGGGAAAATAGTGTTTTTAAATAACAACAATTTTATTCGTTTGTCAAACGTAAATACTATAGAATTATTTGCTTCCACTTCTTTTTTAAAATCGTTAAATTTTTCAGCTATACTAGCATACTTTTTTTTACTCTCAGAATATTTTAAAAAAGGTGCGGTATAATGAAAAACTTGTAAGTAAAGAAAAACAGAAATATAAATTATAGTTGCGCAAACGATAATTGTTTCTATTTGCCTACGATTATTTTTTTGGGTTAAATAATTTATTACGTAATAAACAAGTATAATGACATATATTACAAAAGGAGTATAATAGTTCATCCACGAACCTAATTTTAATGAAGATGAAGCTGCAATTAAAAACGAAACCATACAAAGTATTAATAAAAAAAAGCCTCGTTTTTCAGGTAATACGTTTTTTACAAGAACAAAAATTCCTGTTATTCCTATGCACAACAAAACACCATAAAAAGTTAAAAAACGTTTAAATACATCATAGGCCTGAACGGCACTATAACCTTGAGACAAACCCCCAACAATTGAAAACAGAAAAAAATTTCCGAAAACCACTTTAAATATAAATAGCAACGAAACAAAGGATACTAAAAAAGAAACTGCCAAGGTCAATAATTCTTTCCAGCTTTTATTTATCAATAAAAAAAGACCTAATGCAGATAAGATTAAAAATGAATCTTGTTTTGCAAAAAAAGAAATACCAAAAGTAACCCCACAATATATATAATACGAATACTGCTTTTGAAAATAGGCTTTTGAAAAAAAACAGACCGATAAAATTGTTAAAAACAAAGACATTGCATCAGGACGTATGGCAAATGCCAAATGCGTTAGCAATCCGAACCCGGTTATAGCGGCAGCCAGGCTTAATGTTCTACTAACATTCAAACTGTTTTTCAAGGTTATATAAACAATATAAAAAGTCAATATATTGAAAATCAAACTGAACAACCTACCTAATACCATTACGTAATAAGCATAATTTTCAGATGTTGAATTAAAATATTTTGCAGCAGCAATTACTGGTAATTGAGAGAGAGGAGTATATTGAAATATCTCAAAAGGTGTATCTTCGGGATTGGTATATAATGGTTTACCATTAGCCACATTCAGTGCATTCCATATGTTATTGGTTTCGCCAACAGACAGTTCAGGATTATAATTAATACAAATAAATAGTCGGTAGAATAATATAAAAGAAAAAAAAAGTAAAAGAATAAAATTTTGTTTATTTTTCAGCCAGGTAAAAAAAATCATTTTTTTTAATTAATCATTAAATTCAAATTCTCTTCAAGTGTAGCAATATCTACAATAATGTCCTTATTTACTAAATAATTTAATTCGTCATCATCATCCTTACCATAAGATAATAGTGCACCCTCCAGATTGTTTACAGCGCAAAATTGAACATAGTAATTTAATTGAGCTGCGTTTGCTAACTTCCAAAAAGGAAAAGTGTATTCCTTTTGTGCATAAGGCAAATTGACTAATTCTAATACCTTTGAATTGGGTTTCATAAACATTATGTTTGAAAAACCGGCACCATGTATAGAAACAAAATGAGTAGCCTGATTCATTAAATTAATTTGTTCCCAAATTGTTAAGTCTTCAAATAACATAGGAACAAAACCAAATTTCTTAACCAAAGTTATTACTTCATCCTCATTTTGAACACATCGCACTCCTCTTTTTTTTCGAGTTAAATAGACTCGGGTAACAACATTTTCACTATGAGAAACTTTTTGAGATACAGCTTTTATCAAACGTTCCCGTGTATTTTGAATTTGTTTTGGGAAAAAAGAAGAAGTCCATTGGCGAGTTTCTGGCATAATTAAATTATCCACAAAAACATGATATCCTTCTGGAATTATTTCAAATTCACAATCAAAAACCTTAAGACTATCCAATACATATGGAATTTTTTTCCATCCTTGGGGTACTATAAGTTTTGATTTTTTTAATAATCCACTTTCTTCTGCCTGAATCAAACGAGGCAAAAAGCTATTCACCCAAAATGAATAATTAAACCATTTTGAATGAATTAACAAATAAGTATTCGGTTCTTTTAAATGAACTGAAGGAAGGCTTTTCCCATATTTTGAGACTAAAAACTGTTCTATTGCTTTGCGCCAAAATATATAATAAAAGGTTTTATCTTCCTTTCCTTTAAGATTAAAAGCACAACCATTTACAAGTAATCCGTTTTTTAAAACTAATCCTTCGTGAGTAACAAAAGCATTTTTAACATTTCTAATTTGGGGGAAGGGTACAATTGACTTACTATGCTTATTAAACAGAATTCGATGTTCTTCCAAACAATTTTCAGGTAGTGGCACATTAATAAGCATTGAACTATTCATATTTTCAACAGTGTAACTTTTCTTTTTATTATGTTACCAAATATAGGAATAGTATACAAACATATAACTAAAAGTATTTTATTGGCTTGCCATTATACCCTTTTGGACACAATACAAACGACCTAAGAGCGGAACATTTATTTCTGTTTTCAGCTTTGACTAATTGTCTTTATCGCCAAATGAAAATGACACATCTGTCAAATTAATTCAATTATCCTTCTCACAACTTCTGCTGCATCCAATTCATAATACATTGGCAAGCGCAGTATGCAGTCGGAATACCTGTCGGTTTGCAACAATACTCTTCCATCATGTTTGTGTTCGTAATAAGGACTTTTGTGTAAACTTAAATAATGGAATACCGCGAGAATATTTTGTGCTTTCAGTTGTTCAATTAGTTTTTTTCTTTGTTCAACACTTTTACAAACCAAATAAAACATGTGGGCATTATTAGCAGAATCCTTAGGAATTACAGGCAATTGAATATCATTTTTTGCAGCCCATTGTTTTAATCCTTCGTAATACGTATTCCAATGTTGCATACGTTTACGCTGTATGTCTTCTAAATTTTCTAACTGCGCCCATAGAAAAGCTGCAATAATCTCAGAAGGTAAGAACGAACTTCCTATATCCACCCAACCATACTTATCCACTTCACCGTTAAAAAAAGCAGAACGATTGGTGCCCTTTTCCCAAATTATTTCAGCGCGTTTAGCAAATTGAGAATCATTAATTACAAGCATTCCACCCTCACCTGAAATAATATTTTTTGTTTCATGAAATGAGAATGCAGTCAAATGCCCAATAGAACCCAAAGCTCGTTTCACGCCATCTTTACCGGTATAATAATTATCAATGGCTTGTGCTGCGTCTTCAACAACAAAAAGGTTAAAACGATTAGCTATATCCATTATCTTGTCCATATCGCAAGCCATTCCGGCATAATGAACAGAAACAATGGCTTTTGTTTGTGGAGTAATGAGTACTTCTATCAAGTCCTCATCCATACTAGGATGTTCCTTTTTACTATCTACAAAAACTATTTTGGCTCCTCTTAATATAAATGCATTTGCAGTACTCACAAATGTATACGAAGGCATGATCACCTCATCCCCCTCCTTGATATCCAACAGAATAGCTGCCATTTCCAAAGCATCAGTACATGATGTTGTTAATAGACATTTTTTGAAATCATATTTGTTTTCAAAAAACTGTTGACATAATTTCGTATATTTTCCATTGCCGGAAATTTTACCGCTACTTACAGCATCTTTAATATAAAACGTTTCATTGCCTGTTAAGTAGGGTTTATTGAATGGTATCATACATTCCAAAAGTGGTAAGTGTAAAGTATTTCTTTTATTTTAAAATTGTTTTTTTTGTAAAAATTTAAAGCAGGTGTGTTGTAAAATTGGGTAACAACTTCAAGCGAGGAACAACGTTGCTCCTTCGATAATTGTTCTGCTTTTTGAATAAGTGATGTCCCTATGTTTTTTCCCTGAAACTTTTCATCTACCGCAATCAAACCTATTTGAGCGAGTTGAGGAGCACTTTTTTTTAATGTAATAAAACCTGCTATTTTATTGTCTGTTATTTTAATCAGTATATTTTGTGCTATTTCTTTACTTATGCTTTTATCCAACCATTCCTTATATAATCTGACATATTCTTTATTCACAAATTTTTTATCCAGATAATATCTGGAATGCGTTCCACTTAATAATGCCAAATGTAAAAGTTCATCATACGAATGCACTTCTGGATCAAACTCAATGATACTATTATCTTCCGCTTTATTCTCAATAAGTTCTTTCGAAAAAACCACTTTTTTATCTGCTAATTTAAAATCAATGTCTTCTGTTAATTCATCTTCAGAAAACACATATACCAATTTAAATTCAGCGCATTCGGTTTTAAACTTCCACACATCAATCACTTCGCCTGAATGAACAATACACTCGCCCACAGTGTAGCCAAAAAAATTTGAATCCCAAATCTTTTTATTAATCATTTATCTTGTCACTAACAATGTACAAAGGACGTCCCTTTACTCCCTCAAAAGTTTTTCCAACATATAAACCCACCACCCCCAACGTTGAAATGATAATACCCGACAATAACCAAATAGAAATAATAATACTGGTATAACCCATAACTAATATTGCACCATTTAACCACGCATTAAAAAAGTTAAGCGCCACGATAAAAGAAATAAAAGAAATGATTAATCCGAATTTTATTAACAGACGAAGTGGCTTGTCTGAAAAGGCTAGAATGATATCAAGTGCAAGATTCAGCAATTTCTTATAATTGTAATTTGATTTACCTTCCAAACGCTGGCTATGTGTAACGTTTATTTTAGTAGACTTAAAACCAACCCATTTAACCATAGTTGGAAAATACCTTATGGATTCCCGCATTGAAACTATCGCATTTATTACCTTCCGGTTATAAATACCGAAATTCGCAACGGTTTCATCCTGCTCCGACCCGGTTAAATATCCTAATGTTCTATAAAAAATCATAGAAAATAGTTTTTTTAGTACGCGGTCTTTTCTTTCAAACCTGCTAGCCAATACTATGTCATACCCTTCATTCGCCTTTTTATAAAGATTTTCAATTTCTTCTGGTTGATCTTGTAAGTCACAATCCATTACCACCACCCAATCGCCCTTTGACTGATCTAAACCGGCTGTAATAGTATAATGCTGACCGAAATTCCGACTTAATTTCAGACCTACTATCTTTTTGTTTGTAATACAATGTTCTTCTATTTTAGCCCACGAATCATCAACACTTCCATCATCCACTAAAACAATTTCATAATCTAAAGTGATTTTTTCTATACTGGTTACTATCCGTAAAACTAATTCATCGAGTATAAACTGAGCTTGGTATACAGGTGATATTACAGAAATATGAGGCATAAAAAATTATTCTATTAAGAAGATTTGAAAAGCTATATCGTTTAATATTAAACTAACAGACTTTGTAAAATTAATATTTTTGATGATAATGTCATTTAAAATAATTTACAAATCGCCTCACGATATCGCCCATTATAGGAAAGGCATACACGCACATTACCAATAGTGTTTTATTTGTTTTTCCATTATAACCCTTAGGACACAAAAAGAACGACTTAAAAATATGAACATACATTTTAACCCTATGCTTTACCTCATTTGCCTTTACCGCTAAATGGAAATGACACATACTTAGTAATCTGTTTCTCTCGTATGGTACCAATTTTCCTTTCAACTCCTCCCGCTTAAATATACGCTTTAAATACAATAATTCCTTTTCTGCTTTATTGGCATCACTCATCGTAAAGCTATCGGGCGCCTCCACATACACGGTTGTTCGTTCTTTTAGTTGATACACCGGAAAGCCTGCCGCCAATACGCGCAAGCTAGTATCCATATCTTCACAAATAACCACTTCGGGGTCAAACTTTATTCTTTCAAACACATTGTAATGTACTGCCCAGCGTTGAGGATTTACAGTATAATGAAGAAAATAGGTATATGGATCAAACTGTTCAAAATCAGGACAAATACGTTCCGTTCTATTCCCATGTTCGTCTTCGTTCCAGGCGTTGGTGAAAAACAAGGCTTCAGGTTCATTTTTTGCAATAATAAGCTGATATAACTTTTGTAAATGATCGGGTAAATGATAATCGTCGCTATCTAAAAAACAAATGTATTTGCCTGTCGCCATCTCTATGCCTCTGTTACGTGTAATACATCTTTCTTTGTTCTTATCATTTTTCACATAACTAATTCTATTATCATGAAAAGAAGCAACTATTGCCTCTGTATTATCTGTTGAAGCATCATCAACAATAATCAGTTCAAAATCAGAAAAGGTCTGGCTCAATACACTGTCAATAGCTTTTGAAATTGAGTGTGCCCTGTTAAAAGTGGGTATAATAACTGAAAAATAATACTTAAGAGTTGCAGCCACAAATGTTAATTAAAAAATGCTATTTTTTTTTACTGTGTAAACGCTTTTTTTATCAATTTATTTATAAGCCTTTATAAAACCGACAACTAAAATAACTTACAATTAAATGACATTTATTTTTTTGTTTTTGACATTATAATCGGAAAACCTAAATCCAACCCATTTGATACAGCAATATTAGACCATTCTTCTTTTTCACCAATTTCACCTACCAATAATGGAGTATCAGACATTTCTTCGTTATAAGTATGAGTAGCTTTTCGAAACAAATCAGTTATGGTTAAATATTCTGTGCTATATAAAGGTGCTAAAACAACAAGTCCTGAATGGTGTCTTCTTTTCAACCCCATCAACAATACCACTCTATCCTTATCTGACTGATTATATTTTTTTACCAAAGGGAGTTCTTTTGAAAAAGAATAAAACACTAAAGTAAACAAGAACAATATAGATAGAGTAGCCCAGAATTTTAAACCTTTTGTATTATCAAAATAATGATACCCCAAATAAACAAAAAACAGAAAAAATGTTGTAAGTACAATAAAGCTAAAATAAACGTATGACCTTAAAGGACCATGTGTTCCTGTTGCATAAACAACAGGAACATTAGCAACAAAAACAGCTAAAAACAAAATCAAAAAAAATAAAACGATTTTATAAACACTGTATGTGTTTAGTGCAATTTTTTTTTGAAGTTTTACACCCAGCAATAAAAAGGGAAATACCAAACAAATGAAATAAGGTAATTTAAAAAAGGCATGTCCAAAAAGATAAACTGTTGAATAAAAAGTTATTTTAAGTATACTTAAAATATCTGTAACTTGTTCATAGTTGGACATCCTTGTCTTATTTCCTGGTGACAAAATCATAATTAAAAAACCTATAGAGCAAAAAAGCAATGCGATAACTAGCTTAACATGAATAGGATTAATAAAAAACTGTTTTACATCAAATTTAGAATTGTATAATACCAAAAACACGGTTCCCCCCAATAACATACAAGCCAAAAAACCAACAGGTTCAGAGGAACAACCTAAATACAAAAAAGAAAAAAACAGAATGATATAACTATAAATAGTTGCCTTATTGTTTATTACTGATGCAATTCCAATTAAACAAAACATAACGCCTCCAAAATACATTGTTGAGGCACTTGGCCAAAAAAAAGTATTGAATTGTAATGAAGTTAAAACAAAACTACTTAGCAATAATACACTATAATTAATCAAATAATAGTTACTAAGTTCAAAATAATTTTTTAAAATTTTAAATATTGAAACAACGAATACTGCGCTTATTAATGCAGGGTAAACAATCATGTTAGGGATATAACTATAAATCGCTAATACTGCATTAATAAAAAGATGGGGAAAAAAACGACCTTGCCAGGTCATATACCAAGGTGGGATACCTCCTAAAAAACCATACTTTTTCATGTGAGCTAAAAAAATATAATCGTCCCATGCCGGTCTGTTATAGAAACCCAACACACAAATATAAGTAAGGAAAAACAGATTGAAAATGGTTAAAAATGCAATGAAATAATCATCTTTAACCTTTGTTAAAAAATCATTTATCCTATTTAATTTATTATCTATATCAATCATAAGGAAAACAAACTTTATTAAAAAACAAGCTTATTATTCATCTTCTTCTTTCAAAAAGCCGACTCAATAATATACTATATCGTCATTCAGAACTTGTGTCAGAATCCAAACGTCTGTAAAATCAATCGTTTCATAGATGCCAAATCATACTCAACAAGCTCAGTTAATGAAACTAGCCTTCACCTTTTGTATTTTTGACATGACTTTTACAATTAAAATTCGTTAAATTTAAGGAAAAACCTAATGAAATCAAGTTTATAAATCTGTTAATGCATCACTTTTACAAAGTGCATGAAACAAATATATTTAAAATTTAATCGTAATTAAATATAAAGTCGGTTTCATTACTTTTACAAAACTATTGATTAAAATATATTATAAATAGCCATGTTTCTTAAACAGAAACACGAATGAAGATAATATAGTTTAACGTATGACAATTAAATAAACAATTATCTACAATGAAAGAAAAAAAAATCTCGATTTACCATATTATTCCGGTACTGCTTTCTCTAATCTTTATTGCTATCGCTTGTTATACTTTCAACCGAACTATTGTGATGGATGACGAAGGCTGGTATCTTTTTCTGTTGAGAGACATGCCCAATGGAGCCGCTTCTAGTCAATTTTACAAGTTGCTTCATAATTTTTTAAACGGAAACGTTTTTTTGTTGAGAGTTTTCAATTATGCGTTTGAACTGTTTTCTATTTTTATATACAGTTTTGGAATTTATCTGTTTTTTAAAAGAACGTTTGATTTATCACGAATGCATCTTTTATTACTATTTAGTTTTACACTTCTTGGATTTTCTATTTTCACCATTCCAGTTTGTACCACACCTTACTATGTTTCGCTAAATAAAATTTCAACATTAATCAGTCTTGGAATACTATTAATAGGATTAAAAACGAACGGTTTCATCAAAAACTTATCATTCGTATTAAGCGGATTCAGTATTGGATTTTTATTTTTTATAATGATTACAAACACACCTATTTATTTATTGTTTATTATATTGATTTATTCTTACTCCCAACACAAACAAAAAGACATCATTCTCTTTATTGGTGGAATTACATTAAGTTTTGTATGTTATTTTTTAACCATTGAGTTACCTGTTGAGTTTATTCAACATGAAATTATGCCTCATGTTACATCTACGGTTTCTGCCAAACATAATGAAGCCCATGGCCTTTTTCCTATGATGCGATGGGCGTACATGGCTTTAAAATATTATTTGTTTAATGGTCTGTTATTCGCTTTTATGATTATCGGATATTTTCAGCTTAAATCTCGTTTATCAACTACGAAAAATTTCATATTGTTTTTAGCACTTCTAACATCCGGTTTGTTTTTTTATTATGAAGATGTAATTAAAGGTGAACACGCTTATGCGTCAATGGCTCCTTATTGGGGTTTATACATATTTTTCATAATTGATCAAACCATACTTAAGAACAACCTAAAACATATTGAACTGTTTTTAATTTCTCTTTTATTTATTCCTTTTCTTCTTTCATTGGGTACCGATGTAGATTTCAAAACCAGAGGAACAGAGTATATTGGATTTTTATTTCCTCTATTGTTCATCATTACCGAAAAATTCTACTCAAAAAAAGTATTAATTGTATTTATGGTAGTATTAATGGGCTATACGGTGAATATCTGCTCCATGATTTACAGAAATAATTGGGGTGGATTTATTTACGCAAAACAAACATTGGATGTGCAAAATCTGAACATTGACCAAAACCTAAAAGTTGATTCAATGACCTATAATAACTTAAGTGCACTTAAATCGGGCTTATTGAAAAACGACACAATCATTGTCAGTAATAAAAGATTATGGGGATATGCCTATCTGCTTGGTACAACTCCCATATCTTATATGTTCAGAGGAACGGAAGAGAATTGGCTAAGTCAACTTCGCAATCACCCTAAGATTTCAAAATTATCAGTATTTGAAACGGTTTTCGCGCCGATGGAAGAGGGCACCATTGAACATATTAAAAAAGAAGGGAAGTATGTTTGCGATACGACCATAAATGTATCCGGTATCTATAGAATTTATAAATTAAAAAAGGTAGCAAATATTTTTCCAAAAACTGAAGTTCAGTAAATGTTATTGTTTAAGTAATAGCAATGAAAATAGCCATGCTATACCATTATAACATTTAAAAAGTATAAATTACGCAAATCCGTTAGAGCCTCTTAAACTTAAACACACTACTCAGTAAGTCCATAATTTACAATAAAATCTCCGGATTCAATCGCTTTCCCCTTAAACCTATTAATCCATGCAACAAACCTAAATTAGCATAATACTCTTCATTTTTTATAGAAGAAGGAGTTGTGTAATATTTCACAAAGTATTTGAGTAAACCTATCCATCCACCTTTTTTATACAAAACTGCTTTGTAAGCAGTTTTTCCAAACTTTTTATCAAAGAGTAAAGAGTTTCTTATTCCATAATAGGTGCCAACATATTTCATTTTATCACTCAACTTAAATGTTGATGTGCTAATGTGCGTGATTATAGCAGCAGGTACAAATATAGAGGAAATCCCCAATTTGTGCAGACTTAAGGTATAATCAGTTTCTTCACAAAACATGAAATATTTGGTATCCATAAAGCCATATTTTTTTATTACATCAACCGGGATAAACATGGAGTGCCCATAAATTCGGGCAGGCTTCTCGATCAAGAAGTTTTTGTGATCTTCCAAAAGCTTTCCTTTTAACTTATCATAAGTAGGATACTTATCAGGTTGTAAATCTTCGTCTATTTTGTATGTTCCAGCATAATGAATCACATCAGGATTTTCAGACATCAATGTTAAATTACTATACAAGGCATTTCCGTTGCGCTTGTATGATTCAACCAATGCAGAAAGTGAGTCAGGTCTTACCGTGCAATCGTTATTCAAAATCCAAACAGCATCAAAATTATTTTTGAGTGCGTAATCAACACCTAGTTTATTACCAGCAGCATACCCATTATTTTCAGGTGATTGCACCAATAAAATATCCGGGAACGTTTTTTTCAACACTTCTACTGATTCGTTCAAGGAATGATTATCCACCACCATAATTTTAAAATTGGGATAGGATAATTTAAGTAAGGAATTCACGCAATTAACGGTGTCTTCATACTTCATCCAGTTTAAAACAATGATCAATACAGAAGGTATCGAGTTAGCTGGTTCTTCCAAACAAATTACGAATTAAATAGTGAATCAATTTTTTTCTGTTGTTTTTTACGTCGTGCAATTGCCTGTTCAAACTGATATAATTTTTATTAAAAAAGTCCAAGTGTTTTGTTTGAATGTACCTCAGCAATTGCTGATGTTTATTTATTGCATCAACATTGGTTGATTGTTTTTTTATTCGGTATTTAAAAGCGAGGAGATCAACCTTTTCAAACTTCCAGTTATGCTTCATTGCATGTACCCAAAATTCCCAATCTTCATACCCCGCTACCATCTGCTCATCAAACCCGCCACACTGCTCCCAAACAGCTTTCCTGACAAGTGTTGTAATATTTATTCCGTTTACATAAAACTGAGAATATTCATTAAAGTTTTTAACATCAACACCGCTTTTCTCTCCAAAATATTCGCAATTACCATATACCACACCTGTTGTACTTTCCTTATTTATCAACTCAAATGCTCTATCAATAAATTCAACATTTAAAATATCGTCTGCATCAAGAGAAATGAACAATGATGCTGAAGCCGCCTTTATTCCGGTATTACGGGCTGCTGACATTTTTTTATTCTCCTGATTGATAATTACAAGAGAAGCATATTTTTTTTGTAAATCGGCAAACACATCTATCGTGTGTTTATCCGTTGATCCATCATTTATTAAAATCACCTCCAATTGTAATTTTCCGGTATATTCAAAAATACTCTTTACAGCATCTTCAATATAAGCACCGTCATTGTAGCATGGAATTATAATTGAAATATCAGCTTTTTTCATTGTTCCAAACATTAAGGTTGTCAAAAGTCAATAATAGGCTGTCTTGATCTCGACTCCGCTCGATTTGATAAGTCATTCCGAACTTGATTCGGAATCTTGAAAGATGCTGAATCAAGTTCAGCATGACTTCTACATTTTAACCCTTCGTCTGACATTTTAAAGCTGAGTCAGTTCGAGCACTTCAACATCGCTCAATATAAACTAAGTCGAGAACAAACAGCTTTAAAACTCATCTTTAAACAACTTCACTTTTAACTATTTCAATCACTTATCAATTCTAGTATTTTTTTTTCATAAATAGCATTTGAAAAATTAGTCCTTACATAATCTCGGTTACGCTCTCCTAAAACACTCAATAAGGTTTTATTCAAATATAATTTCTCAATCAGTTGAAAACATTTTTGTTCATCTCCTACCTCAAACAACCATTCATTATTTTGATCTCCCAAAGCTTCCCTGTTTTGTGATATATCTGTAGCAATTACTGTCAATCCTGCTGCCATATATTCCAATAATGCGTTTGAAAGACCCTCGCTTTTTGTTGACAAAACACTCACTTGCATGATACTAAGTATACCGGCAATATCTGTCACATTACCTGAAAATACAACATAATCTTGCAATCCTAAATCAAAGGCCAATGCTTTACTCTTTAAATAAATGTTACTTCCATTATCTCGGCCTGCAAAATACAACTTAATAACTGCCTCAGGATATTTCCCCACAAATAATTTTAAGGCTTTAAGAACAGTAGCATGGTCTTTTTCTTCAAAAAAATTAGCTACCATAACCAGATTAAAATCCTTTGAATTAAAATTTGAATGCACTTGCAATAAAGCTTCATTAAAGGTATTATGAATAACTTTTACTGAAGCTATATCCTTTATTGAATGACGGCTTATTACGTTTTCCTTACAAGCCAAACTATTGGCGATGTATGAAGGTTTAGTCGTAGCAGCAAGTCTCTCGAAAAACCCAATATTTTCCCTTCTGTCAATTCCCCACTGATGCCAAAAAAAATTCTTAACACTAAGTATTTTCCATATCAATGCCATTAACAAATTACACTGTTCTGTACCTGAAAATATATACTTAAACTGAAAGGGTTTTAAAAAACTAACCAACTTGATAAGTTGAACCGCTTTTTGAAAATATGATAACTTTAAAAAATCATTTGATTGAAAATGAAGCGTTTTAAAACCTTCATCATTCAGTGTTTTTTGAAATGTATCAACCCTTCCAAATGCCAAAAAATAAACATTGTAATTTGTATGCTGTTGTATTGCCCGTGCTGTATAAAGGCTGTGAATTTCAGCACCCCCAAAAGTATATGAGGGAATGCAGATTAAAACATTTCGCTTTATCATACCATATCAATTTATTTGCATTCTTGATTATATAATTATGATAACAAATCTGAATATATTTTAACATATTCACTCTTACAATTTTCCATCGAAAATTTTCGGAACGCTAACTTGGCCAAAGCAGCTTTTTCAGTATAAAACTCTTTGTTTAACATCAATTTTTCCATTGCATTTATCAGTTCGTCATATTGTGATAATTTTAATTTTCCCGGATTTATTAAAATTCCGGCCGATTTACCTTCATAGTTCAACATTGATGGTATTTCACAAGTTTGAGTCGCTATTACCGGCTTGCCACACGATAGATATTCGATTATTGAATAGGGCAAACTCTCTCCTGCAAAATAGGTTGGCAATAAGCAAACATCCGATTTTGAAATATATTCAACAGGTGCTTCTAAATATCCAGTAAAAATTATAGAATTATTATTATTGTACTTATTTTGTAAGTCTAGCAAAATCCCTTCTAAGGGGCCCACACATATTAATCTTGTATGAGGATTTTTTTTATTAACAACAATAAATGATTCAACTAATTCCTTCCAACCTTTAGCAGGATTTGCCCTTGCCACCACGCAAAATGTAAACTCGTCCCCACTATTTAATTGCACTTTTTTTTCGTTTCCATAGGTTGGCTCAAAACCGTAATATATTTTTCTGCTTTTAGTAATTGAAAGTTTCAAATCATTTAAAATTTCTAAATTCACATCAGCTGCATTAACCAAAAAATCACACGCTGCAATATTTTTTTGTGCATTTTCTAAGAATATAATTTTTTGCTCCTTAGACATTTTTTCATAAACATTTCTATTATAGTCCCCATGCATTGATATTATCTTTTTAATTCTATGACCGGAGAAAACGTTACGAACAAAACAATCGGATGAATATAAATGTGAATGAATTATTTTAATCCCTTCTTTTTCAATATCCTTTCGTAGCTTGTTTTTTTGATATGTGTTTTTTAAAATGCTGAATTGACCTTTCCTTCCAAACACTTTATAAAGAGCATTTATTTTCCAATATACCCATTCACGGAATTTGGATAATGGAGAAAATCGATTGATAATATTAAATCCTGCATCAATAAATAACTTTTTAAATGCTATATCACCGCTATCAGGATGTATATCCATTATATATATATTATAATTATTCATTAAAGCCCTGCCCAGTCTCAGTATAAACAACTCAGCTCCACCAACGTTAAAATCGTTAATGACAAATAACAAACCTGATTTTATATCTCTTGTACCTGACACTATTTTCGAAAATTAATAAAAATCAATACTTACTAGCACTATCTGCTGATTTATTGAATAAATAAATAAATAAAAACAATCCTGAGAAATATTTTAAAAACTCATTGGTAATACTGTGTCTTACATCGTTATAATTAAAAGAACATACTAATGCTCCTTGTAACAAAGGAATTAAACAAAATATAAATGGTATTAAAATATCTGGATTGGTAAATCTGTCTTTTATAAGTCTCCGTAAAGACAAAACAAAACAGGTCAGTAAACTTATTGTCCAGAAATAGGCATTATTAAAAAATAATAATCGCGAGAAAGCGTAACGAACTATTGCATCGGCTTCAATTATTTTATTTTTTATATATATCACATCTTTTCCATTGTCCATTTTTATAATTGGAACAAAAGAATAACCATTTTTAGATACTACGAATTTGTTTTTTTGAACTTGTACAATTGAAGCCGAAGATTTTGTATCATAATACTCTTTATATAAATTTTGCTTGAGCTTTTCATCCGTTTGTATATATGGAATTATCACTTTATCAATACATATTACCTGATGACGCCTTAAAAGTTCGTAATAAAAATCATTGTTATAAGTACATTTATTTTCGAAAAAGTACGGGTAGATACCTGATATAAAATACTTAAACGCCAAATCAGGATGGCGTTTTATTGAATTACTTGCTATTTTTGAAAACAATGTTGTTAATGCAGAGGGATTGTTCTTGCTTGCGCTTATAAAAACACTGTCTTTTAAAAGCTCTTCCCTAAATGTCCATACATTATTATATTCTTTACTATAGGTACATTGTATCCTTGGTAAATCCCAAGTATTTTTAACTGTATTTATATCCTTTTGCAATACGCTATCTTTAAAACGAGATATATGATTATTAATATACTCCGGATATGCTTCATCTCTTTCTAAATAAGTCATCGCTGCACCAGATATTACAAATGCACCAAATGTTGTAAACTTAAATTCACCACATTTATTTTTATTATAAAAACAGATTGAAAAATAAAGAATTACAAAAGGTAATATTAGAGCTGCAATATTTTTAAAAGCATATTTATTTACCAAAAAAAACAAAGAGATAAGCAATAGTACCGGTATCAAAAACAAACCCGCCGGTCTGACAATCATTACAACCCAAATAGAAACTGATAACAAAATGAAATACAAATTATTTTTATATTTTATTGATAAAAGTAGAAAAGACAAACACACAAATAATGAGTTGATGTAAACACTTTCTGTTTGATAGGTTGTTTCTAAACACATAACATCATAAGAGCATAGAAAAATAGAAAGAGCTATGCTAAAATAGACTGTTCGTGTATTGAATATTTTAAACAAACAATAAATAAAAAACAATGCCGAACAAACTGTCAATAAACTTTGCCCCAACATAACTGAAATATTATTGTTATAGATGCTATAACATAATTTTAAAAAAAGAGGGTATCCTAACGTTCTGTATTCTGTATTAGGAAATAATCCATGATTCATTTGTTCGACCATAGAAAAATAGCCGGGACTATCATTAGTAAAATACATATAATTGAAAAAACAATAGAATATTGCTCTGGAAATAAAAAAGGGCACAATAATGATTGATACCGACAATAATAAGTTTCTATTATAAAAAATATGAGAAAAAAAAGGGGTCGTTTTAAATAAGTTATAAAGCCCGGATACAAACAATACCAGATAAACAAATGAAAAAAATGGATACTCCCTAAGTCCTTTTATGTTACCCAAAAAGTAATTTAATAATAACTCGCAACTAATAGTAACGATAAGTAACGTAAACAATAACCAATATTTTTTTTTGGTTACCAGCAGCGTATTTGCTTTTTTATAATACAGCACACCAATATTTCTGATATAAAACAAAAAGTTTATTGTTATTTTGTTGTTTTTTATCAAAAAAAACAAGGCAGTAAGTGACAGAATTAAATATGCTGACAGTATAAAAAAGTGTAATACAGGATTACTAATACTTCCATTATTATCTCCAAATAAAAAATCAACAAGAACTTCGCTCAGTTTTAATAAAACCAATGCCACCAACAACAAACCTGTTTTTTTTTTTTGTTATCTAACTGCATCAATAACTAGTAATTAATTTTTTCTATTGCTGAACTAATCTTTATGCATTTTATATTTATCAAAAAATCCATTTATCCATTAACAAAAGCACTAGGCTGATTATCAATAACAACATTAGATTTATTATTATTGTTGCCTTTGTATACAAAAATCAAGTTATGATAGAAATGAATCGAAATTATTTTTTTATCAAAATAGCTTTGTACATAATTTGGTGTTACGAATTCTTTGTTATTTAATCCATCTGTCAAACGTTTGAAATAGTTCATCATTGTTCTTGGATTATTTAAATTATCACTATCACCGCCAAATCTTTTCCAATAGGATGTTTGTGTATCCTCTACAACATAAATCCCCCCGTCTTTCAGTTTAGGGAACAACAATTCAAATGTTTCAATGACATCTTCATTTATATGACTCCCATCATCTATTATTAAATCCGGTTCACCTATTTCATTAATTACTTCAGTTAAAAAAAAATTATCCCGTTGACTTCCTTTAAATATTTTAACTCTATTTTCTTGAAGAAGTGATTTGTCAAAAATGTCAATACTAAAAATCAAACCAAATGGGAAATATTTTTTCCACATTCTTAATGACTCGCCACCTAAATTGGGATTATCATAACCACCAACACCTATTTCAAGAAGTTTAATCCTTTTGTACTTAAACGCTTTAAAATGCGTCATATAATCTTTGGTATAATAATGCCCTATGGATTTATCAGAGCCATAGATTTCACCCAGCGTATTTAGATTTCTCCCTCTGCCAAGTGATTTAATATCGTTGCGAATATTCCGCAACTTGCGCTTACTTGAAGCAGATAATTTGTCAATCAAGATTTGTTTAATCATTATGGTTTTGCTTAAATAAAATATAACTTTTACACTTGTTTTTTGCTTTGCCTTTAAAGATTGCTTTCCAATTTAATTGCAATAGTAATCACAATACTTTCCAAAAATTACTTTATGGTAAAAATTCCATTACAATTAATCATAATACCACTTTTCATATCATCAGGTTTAGCAAAACATATTTTCGCATGACCTTCCCAAGGAGCTTTTGTACCATCATGTCTATATTTACTTGATTTGAAATTCATAAAATGAATATACATAAAACTACGTTCCCCATCTCTGTTATTGGTTATGATCCCGTTTTTATAATACCAAATGTCAGGTTGATTACTATCAATTGTCCCGTCAATCCATGGTATTTTCGTAAATGGGGTGGTAAATTGTTCCTTGAAATAAAATTTAGCTCCTGTTAATTCATGCCACCATTTAATAGGTTTATATTGTATAAACCGCTTTTTATTTATGATATTATTGTAGGCTCGCATTAAATACTCTTCACCAATTCCTACACAAAAAGGAGATTCCAATTTTTCTTTCCAACCTCCAATTTCCTTAAACATATTTCTGTTAAATTCATTATTTCTGAACAGTGCAAAATGATCGCTAATTAATTTTTCATGAGTTGAAAATACATCATATTTTGAAAGAATTTTATCGGTGTAAAAACTTCGAATATCTCCGAAAAATAAATCCTGGTCAGCATATCCATAAAAATCGGAGTTTTTAATATCATTAAAGTGAATGGTAGCAAGCAAAGGTCTTAAATCACAGAGTTTATAAGTATTTGCCGGATTAAAAGCAATATTTATTTTTTCACATGCAAGCTGAACATATTCCTCAAATGAAATTTTGTTAAAAACAATGTTGGGAGCTTCAAATGCAGAATGATCACAATCTGTATAAAAAATAAATTTAATGGTCGAATTGCGTTTAAGGGTTTCAAAATATAATGGTGCCCACTCTGAGAATTTACCAAAATAAAAACACAATATTGTTATAGACTTCATTAAATTAATTTATGCGTATTTATAGATTGCTTCATCAATTTACCTATATTTTTTATTACATAGATATCAAATGGAAATATGGCAAGAGAGGTTCTGAATAATTTTAATGCTTCTTTTCTATTTCCGTCCCAAACTGCGTTTTCGGCCTGTTTTTTATACCATTTACCCAGAAATTTTCGAATTGCCCAATAATCAATCTTCTCAATAAAATCTTTTTCGCCGTGCAATCGCTGTAAATGAGCTTCAAAAATAAGTTGCAAGCCATTTTGTTCAATAAAATCCTTTTTTCGGGTGTACTTATTTATTCCATTTTGCCGGTAATAGTATCCTATTTCTTTTATGTTTTCAACTTTAGTAAGTTCACATATTCTAAAAATCCAATCCAAATCGGCGTACCCTTTTCTATCAAAAATGGGTCTGAATAATCCAACCCTGTCAACCAATTCTTTCTTAACCAAAATAGTTCCGTATAAAAGTGGTGGCACTTCTTTTTTCATTACCTGCTTTATAGCCGCATCTGTTAAAGGTAAACAACTGCAAGAAACAGGATTTAGTTTCTCATCAGTAATAATATAATTAGTACCAACAATTCCTAAGTCCAAATCCATTTTAAATGCTGCCACCAATAATGCCAATCGGTTAATAGTACTTATATCATCCGCATCCTGAATTGCAATGTATTTCCCGGAGCATTTTGAAAACAAAAAATTACTTGTTTTAAGGTTACCTATATTTTTTTTGTTTTCAAAAAACACTATTCTCTTGTCTTTAGCAGCATAAAATTTAATTATGCTTAATGTATCATCTGTTGATCCATCATCACAAATAAGCAATTCAAAATCAGGCAAGGTTTGATTCAAAACACTATTAATTGCTTCTGCTATGTATTTAGAAACATTGTAGGCAGGCATTATAACTGATATGAGAGGCATACTAAAGTGTATTATTTTTTTCCAACCACTATAACCGACAGACCTATTTTATTTAATACCATTTTATCGGCGATTTTAAAAAACGGAACCAATAAATTATAAAATTTCATTTGCCTCGAAGGAATCGTTTTGTTTTTTTGCAACTTTCCCGAAACATACCAACCTAAAATACCTGCAAAATTAAAATAGTGAGAACGAATAACGCTGAATTTAGTTGTTTGAAAAATATTTTTTAACTGATTCTTGGAATAGCGCCGGAAATGAAACAGTTCTTCATCAAACTTATTATATAAAAACTGATAGGCAGGAACAAGTATGATAAGATTGCCCCCTTCTTTTAAAAGTGATTTGCAGTTTTTCAATGCTAATCCATCATCATTGATGTGTTCTATTACATTAAGCGCATATACAGTGTCAAAGGTGCCAATAAGGGAATTGTATTTAGCATTAAAATCGTCTGCTACCAAATCTAGCACAATCGCTCCTTTTAAGTTTTTATTTTCGTAAAATTTTTCTTTTAAATGCTGTACATAACCCTCTCTTATATCCGATAAAGTTATAGCAAAATTGTTGTCTAAAAAAAAACGGGATATATTACCTATACCACTCCCTATTTCCAACACATTTCCTTTACAATAAGGCAATATGGAACTATACATCCATTCATTAAACTTATCCGCTCCGGCTATAACATTTAACGTTTCTTCCCCTTCAGCATCATTTTCTTTATAATCAAAAATTTTGTTCATTATCTTTTCATAAATAAATTATACTTCACTACACAATACAAGGCTCTAAACCCATCTTTCCATCCTATTTTTTTCCCGTCAGCAAAGGTTCTGCCGTAATATGAAATACCCACCTCATATATCCTTATACCGGCAATTCTTGAGATTTTAGCAGTTACCTCAGGTTCAAAACCAAAACGATTTTCTTTTAGTGGTATTGCTCTGATAACATCACCCTTGAACATTTTATAACAGGTTTCCATATCCGTTAAATTCAAATTGGTAAACATATTTGAAAGGGTTGTTAAAAATTTATTTCCTAATGTATGCCAAAAAAACAAGATACGATGTGGCTTTCCTCCCATAAACCGGGAACCATAAACAACATCGGCATGTCCTTTAAGTATTGGTCCAAGCAATATATTATATTCTTCTGGGTCATATTCTAAATCAGCATCCTGAATTATCAGATAATTTCCCGTAGATTTTTTTATACCTGTATGCAATGCTGCACCCTTGCCGGAATTATTTTGGTGCTTATAATAAAGAATGTTTAAATCAGAATTAGCTTCGATATAATTTTGTATTGCTACTTCTGTATTGTCAGTAGAACAATCGTTAACAATAATTATTTCTTTTTGCAGGTTATCGAGCAATTGAACGCTCTTGATCCTATCTAAAATAAAATGTATTGTTTTTGCTTCATTAAATGCAGGGATAACAATTGAAAGCACTTTTTCACTCATCATATTTTCTTTTTACCAAAAATAAGGTTTTTATATCATTAACAACTACTCTATTTCGTTTACAATACCAAATGTAATTTAAAAAAGTCATATAATCATTTGAACACCTGCACTGCGTTTGTGGAAACATGATTCGGTATTGCCTTTTGTATTTTGAGATTACTTCTAAAAAGAACGATTTTTATTACATAATTATATCACGTTCCTTTATTTTCCATAAACAACAACAGCTCCTTTTTTATACACAATATGAAACTTGTTTTTCATTTGTCCTTTCAAGTTATCCGTATATAGAACTATACAATCATAATTGTTATATGCCTGTTCAATTAATTTAGTTTCTGGCAAACAGGACAATTTAACATTTTTGTTTTGGCTTAAAACAAAGTATTTAAAGTTTACACATTCAAAACTACGGCTGTCGCTTTCAAAATAAATTTTATCGTATTTGTTATTTAGTATGGCCTGAGAAAGAAGACTGCTCTCTAAATCGTTTTGTAAAGCGGCATAAGGATGTGACTTTTTGAATACGTACATCTGCCCACTAATAATAAGCATACCAGCCAGATATATTATGACTGTTGTGATGTTTTTTTTAGACAAAAAATAGTCGAGTATTACCGCCACTCCAACAGTAAGAGGTACCATTAAATAGCTCCAGGTCCTGATCCCCGGAATTACTTTTTGTGCCAACATAAAAAATGATGGAAGGAGAATGAATAGAAGCGAAAACATAAGCATATTCCTATGTTTTGCATCCGAACTAATTCTATACATTACTGCTAAAAGCACTATAAAAACAATAATAAAATACCTGCTCCTTATGCCAATAAGTTTATCATAAATATCACATCCATGATTTACAACATATATCAACACTTCTTTAATATTCAACTTCTTTGTAAATTCATTATTAATAATTGCACCAATCCCATTGTAATAAATTATAGGAGAATAGAGCAGTACAGTTACTATAGCAATAAAAAAATGATACATCACCAATTGCTTAAGTATTTTTTTTTGAGTATAAAACAAATACAAAAGATAGAGTCCGAAAGAAGCGGAAACAAATAAGAAGACGGGGATGGTATAAAACCCGAAAATAGTTGAAAGAGAATATATCCATAAATATTTTTTGTCGTATTCTTTTTCCCTGAACTGTTCAATACTCCAATAACAAACAAGGGTAAAAAAAATCATAAGCATATAGCCTCTTGCAAAAACAGAATAAAACGTAAATGCATAACTAAATGAAAATAACAAATGAGGAAGAACGGCTACTTTGTGGTTAAAATTTTTTCTAAGTAATAAATACATAATTACAGAACTGACCGAACCTATAAACAAATTAGGCAAACGCAATTTAACCAATGGGTCAAATGGCAAATAGTTAAACAAATTTGTAATAACCGAAAACAAAATATGATTATTAGGAAAAGGATATTGCGTGATACTCGTGTAAATTCCTTTTGAAGTAAAATAGTTATAAGTAAGCACTTCGTCAATATAAACAGGATAATAGGTTATCAAAAATAAACTATAAGCTACGTATAAGCCCAATACAACTATTATATAAATCCATTTTTCGGGCAATAACCCATTTTTTTTGTTCATACACTTAAAACATTTTTGAAAATAATCAGAACCAACTTTTGAGCAGGGACCAACGCTTATAGGAACTGAAATTACGAGTTTCTTCTTTTGGTAAATACTGTTTATCAATTAAATTTAACAGATAATACGCCGGTTTAAATTCTTCAGCAAAAAAACAAGTTCTGGCTTTTTTATAAAACAAATCAGTTAACCAGCACTTAATTGCATTTACAGGTAATTTCGAAACCGGATTTATAAGTGATAATTTGCTATCAGCAATGGGATAAAGATATTCTATCCCTTTCAAATAATTAGCCCCTGCATACCTTGCATATTGCCTTAATGCAGCATTATTTTCATTTTCAAAAAACGAAAAGTTGACATCAAAATCATTGCCTGTTTTTGACTCGTTATGCAACCTGAAAAACGAAGTGATCGTCTCATCATAAGTTGTATGTTCCTTACCATAAGTTAACAGAAAGCGTTTCCATAAATCCAAATCCATTGAATAATGAAATGCAGTATTTACACCGTTCAACTGCTTTATTTTATTCATTCTCCAATACATTCCCTGTTGGTTAAGCCCCGTATCGTTTAATAATTCAAACAAACTTTTTCTTACATCGGTAAAGCCATTTACCCGTATGGAGCCTTTTTCATTGAACAATTGGCTAGGAGTACATAATACATCAAGACTTCTATTATTAAAATAATTGCCTACCAGCTCCAATGAACCCGTAGCCAAATAATCATCACTGTTTATCCAGTTAAACACATCGCCTGTAGCAACAGCAATTCCTTTATTTATAGCATGGCTTTGTCCCTTGTCCGGCTCGCTTACCCAATATGTAATATACTTTTCATACTTTTTAATGATGTCAACAGTATTATCGGTACTGCCTCCGTCAATAATTATATATTCTAAATTAGAATAATTTTGATTGATGATAGATGTTATCGTCTGTTCAATGTATTGCCCTTGATTGTATGATGGTGTTATGATGGATATTTTTGGTTGCATGTAGTTTATTTATTTAAAAACATAATGAAAAATCATCATTTTTTAATCGTACAATTAGTGTTATGTTAAGCGTAAAATGTCCTTGTTCATGCTGAACGCCTGTACTGAGCTTGTCGAAGTATGATTCAGCATCCGTTTACAATAGATTCCGAAATAAATTCGGAATGACGTTAGATACTACAATGTACGTTTAACATAAGTTTAGTAACAAAATTATTATCTGAATTTTAAAATCAATTTTGACAATCTGGGAATCTGATTCCCAGATTGTCAAAATTTAAAAACACAAAACAATATTAATCAGCACTTTAAAAATTAAACTTTATTTATACTTGTCCAATTTATTAATTCTCCATAAGATGTTTTTAATTCATTTATACCGGCGTATACTAAAAAAAGATTTTTCTTTTCGGTTTTAGAAATCGTTGAATAGTAACTAAGCCCCTTAAAAAAATCCGGAGTGTAGGTTTTAGACGATTTTATTTCTATTGCCTTTGTTATTCCCTTTTCCTGAATCAACAAATCAACTTCATTTCCCTGCGCATCTCTCCAAAAATAAAACTGAGGTTTTATTCCTTTATTCATACGCTCTTTAAGCAATTCATTTATCACCATATTTTCAAAAAGTGCACCTTTTGCCCAATGATTTATCAACTGTTTTTCATCATCAATACCAAGTAAATTACAGGCTAAACCCGTGTCGTAAAAATAAAGTTTTGGTGTTTTAACCAAACGTTTATTAAAATTAGAATGATAGGGTTGTACAAAATAAACGATATAAGAAGTTTCTAAAACAGACAGCCACTTTTTTACCGTCTTATGATCCACACCCACTGAATTTCCAAGTTCGCTCAAGTTAAGCAATTGTCCAACTCTGCCGGCTAATAACTTTATAAAAGATTCGAACAAAGAAAGATTTTGAACATTTACCAACTGTCTTACATCTCTTTCCACATATGTATTTAAGTAGGAGGAATAATAAACCGCAGGGGATATTTTTCGATCATATACAGCAGGGTAAGCTCCTTTAAATATAAATTGTTCGCTATTTTTTATTTTCAACTTTCCTCCCAACATCTCTTTATAACTAAACGGAAGTAAATTTACAAGCACCACTCTGCCCGCCAAACTTTGACTTATATTTTCAATGAGCGAAAAATTTTGAGAGCCACTTAAAATATACTGCCCCATCCTTTTTTTCTTATCCACCACTACTTGTATGTATGAAAAAAGTTCGGGTGCACGCTGTGCTTCATCTATTATCAATCCTTTAGTAAACTGTGCTAAAAAATGATCGGGGTCGTTTAAGGCCAATGTACGCGTTGGAGGATGTTCCAAATTTACATACTCATAAGAAGGGAACGCTGTTTTAAGCAACGTAGTTTTGCCTGATTGACGAGGACCGGTAATGGCTATTACAGGCATTTTTTTTGCCAGCAATAATAGTTGTTTTTGCAAATCTCTTGTTACCATATTTTTTACAATTTGGGAATCAAATTCCCAGATTGTAAAGATATAAAAAATTTAATGAGCTGCATATTTGAATTAAAAAAGCACTAAAACATCCATCTTTATTAGCAATTGAAAGATACACCTGCTTGTATTGTTCGGCTATGTTACTTTTGACAACTTTCTCTTACCTGGTTACATTCAATACCTTTTTATACACCTCAACCATTTGTTTCGCAGAATTTTTCCAGGAAAAAGCTTTAATCCTTTCTTTACCTCTTGCAATCAATTCTTTTCTTTCAGCATCATTTTCAATAAGTCGCCTTACAGCACTTTCAATATCAGCTGCATCATAAGGATTAAAATATGCCGCCGCATCGCCAGCTATTTCAGGAAAACAACTGGTGTTACTTATCAAAGCCGGACAACCGGCATCAAATGCTTCTAATATCGGGATACCGAATCCTTCATACAAGGAAGGAAACACAAAAAATAAGGCATTCGCATATACCCGATAAAGCTCATCGTCATCAACAAATAATTGCAAGCAATATTCCCTTATACCTAATTCTTGCAATAAAAGGTTCTCTTCGTCACTAAATGGAGCGCCTACACATAACAATTTTATTTTTTTTTCAAGGAGTACACTTTTAATCGCGTTAATAAACGTGCCGAAATTTTTATACAAATACCGGGTACCTACATATAATATATATTGAGAGGGTAGTTGCAATGTTGTGTGTGTACTCTTTATCAATGATGATGCATGATACACTACACTTATTTTTGCACCGTCTATCCCATAATATTCAATGATATCCCTTTTAGTGTTTTCGGAAACGGCAATTATATGAGCTGCTTTATTTATTGTTTCTTTTTTATTTTTAATAGTTGGCCGGGCTGTGGAATCATTGGTAAATAAATGAACAAACTTTTCATGAATCATATCATGAACTGTAATAACAAACGGTTTAGTGCCGATGTACTCTAAAAAATAAGGATCGTAATAGGTTGGATGAAATAGATCAAACCTCTGTTTTTTTAATTCAAAAACAGAGTAATCGCTATTAAGGGAATAATATTCATTAAACTTTTGTGGGTATTTTTCATGCAAAAAATCATACAACCTCCACTTACCTCTAAAATTATATTTTGAAAAATAGCGTTCTCTTGTTATTAAATTTGGTTTGGAGGAAGTTATTAGTGCTTTTTCTTTTAAATGAACATTCTCTGAAAGTTGTATTGCTATTTTATACTTGACTTTCTCGGGTAATTCTGCTATTATTTCCACAAAATATTTTGATATACCTCCGAATCGTTGAATTTGAAATATTTGATAATCGTACAGGATTTTCATCGGATTGAATTACAGAAGAATATTAATTATTAACAGATAAATCACTATCGATTTTCATTAGTATTCATTTTTGATTTCATTAGTAAGTGATCATCCCATACTTTCGACTTAAATTTACTTGGTACCTGATAATGATTTTGAATTTTATTTGATATTCTTAACATTAAATTCTTTAATTTATCATCACTTTCCACAGCTTTAAATTCCATATCACGATAAAGAATATGCAAATCATTAACTGTTGTGTATTTACAATTAATTAATTGTGCTACTTTTTTTATTGCTGTATTAGATAAAAAGAAAATATGCTGTCCTGATTCAGGAATAAAATACCACCAATCTTTATTTGATTTGTAGTCATACTTTTCAAGAAATTGTGTTGAAAAAATAAAACAATTTGTTTTGCTCATTATTTCCTTTATAATCTCCAATGGGTTTGGCAGATGCTCCAATACTTCAAAGGCTAAAATAACATCTACTTTTGATTTGCCATTATATTCAAAGCCTCTTGCCAACAAATTTGTTGCATATATATCTTGCCAATAAGCATCAACCCCTTTATCTCTTAATAATCTTGTAAGTATTCCGTAGCCCCCGGCATAATCTAAAACCGTGATATTTTCATTAAAATAGGTGTTAAATATTTTAATGAGTGAATCACATATTGCAAGATTTCTTTCCATTATACCGGTGTCTGTTGCAACAATTGGATTTTCATATGCCTCTTCCAGCCAATACGGCTCTTCGGTAAAAATACATTTGCAATCTGTACATAAATAATAATCGATTTTATATTTACCTAAAATCGAATCATTCATTAATATGTTTGATTCCGTATTACAGATTAAACAATTCCTTTTCTTACTCATAAATCTCTATCTTTAATCAAAACTTAATTGAATGAAAACAATTTTCATTCAATTAAGCTAATATTACATTACATATTACTATTTACACTTAATATACAAGGTGCTCATTTTTTTAATATTTGTTTCCTAAACAAATAAAATTTATCCCTGAGTGTCAATGTCGGTTTTGATTGAAAATCAATAGAAGTTTGAGCTGGCGAAGTATAAACAGTATAGAACGTATAATCATCGGCAGATTTATTTACCTCAATTGAAGCTGGAATAATATCTTTATCATATACCTCAACTTTCATATAGCCCAATTTATTGGAAGTATCTGTTGTATGCGTAGCCCCATCCCCAAACCCTATATTTGAAACAAGATTTACATTGGGATGTATATTTAGTCCATTGTGATACCAAATTGATAACAAAAATTGATAATCCCAGGGGTCGGCATTAATTGTTTTGTTATAAACCCCATCAAGTATCATATTCCAGTAATTATATTTTTGAATATCATTATTACATATATGTAACAAACGTTGAGTTTTAAATTCAGGCCACTTTTCCATATAAAAATCATTCAAACGCCAAGCCCTTTTCCATGTAGCCCAGCCCCAACCATGAAATATAGTTGAAAAGTAATAACTACCGTCTCCCCGCTTAATGCCGTTTTGAAAATTATCTCCCGAAATAGACATTATTTTTTCATTGCTACGATATCTTTCCAATAATAACTCACAATAGTTAAAAAAAGATTGCTCCGGTAAACAATCATCTTCTAAAATAATTCCTTCTTCTACATGTTCAAAAAACCAATTAATTGCCGTGCATGGGCCTAAACCACAACCTAGATTTACATCGCGAAATTGTGTTTTAACCTCACATGGCCAATCAATGTTGTCAATTACAACTTTTCTGGTTAACTCACATAACTCCTTTTCACCTTCCTTAGCAGTTCTATAACCATCAGCTGCAATAAACAACTGCTTTGGCTGTATTTTTCGTATTTCATTAAACACCTTTTCCGTTGTATCAGAACGGTTAAAGATCAAAAACAGAATTGGGGTGTTAAACATTTAAAATAAATTTTAAGTATTGCTATTTCATTTTCCAACATGTTTTCTTTGAAAAAGCTGTTGCCTAAACAAATAAAACTTATCTCTTGTTGTTAATTTTTTTTCCTCCGGAAAACCAATTGGCTTCATATCTTTAAAAACTGTTTTGGCCAAATATTTTTCGTATTCCTGTTTAAACTTATGAGTATTTGAATAGTACCAGGGTTTGCAATTATCGCTACCTGAAAAATGTATAATAACAGGATTGTTTACCGCTTCCAATAATTTTAATTCGTTTGCAAAGTCAGTAATGGTTTCTCTAAACAGATACTCCTGTGCATTGTATGTTGGAGGAAATTCAAGCCATTTTCCATAAAGCAATGCATTTAATACATCCTGATCCCAAAATGTTATTTTTTCGGAGTTGTTTTTCATAAAATCAATTGATTTAAAAAAAACATCATTCGCTCTCCACCATTGTAAATTTATAAATAGTACGCCGGCATTAAAATACACCTCCTCCTGCGGTATTCCCAAGTTTTCTTTAAATGAAGAAGAAATACCATTGTTTTCTATAGCTATATGGGAATAATTGGCAATGTTTACTTGCCAAAACATATCAATATTACCTTTAATTATTATATCTGAATCTAAAAACAAGGCTTCATTAATCTCAGCGGGTAATAAACGAGGAATAAGGATTCTGAAATAGGTTGCCAATGAAACATGTCCAAAAACAGGAGCATCTTTTAGCAAATTTTTATCTACCTTAATTGTTTGAAAAGTATGCTTAGTTGCTTTAAAAAACCGAGTAAAATAAGTTATGTTTTTTGCCGACAAGCCATCTGTAATAATATGAACATTAAATATACTTTGTTGATTGAAATCAAATAAGGATTGTAACATTACCATGCAATGCTGCGCGTAATTATCATCAATGGTGCATATTATATGCTTAGGGGATTGCTGCATCAGTAGTTTTAATTTTTTATTTTCTTAAGAATGTATCTTAAACGATTCTTAAAAGAATTACCTGCTTTTATTATAATCAGATTAACTGAAAACAAAGGAAAATGTTTGAAACAATACCCTAAAAAAAAAGTTGATTTTAAATATATTGTTGTTTTACTATTAAAAACAAACTCTTTTAAGTTATGTTTAAAATTCTTCAATGCAGTTTCATTATTTCTGTTTAGTGTTAAATAAATATAACTGTAAACAATAGCCCTTTCTTTTAATCTGGTTAATTCTTTTTCTCTTGTATTTACAACTCTAGTAGATGCGGATGTATCTCTGAAATAATTTAAGCATTGATGATTATAAAATATATCCGATTTTTTCAGAATCGATACCCAAAGATACCAATCTCCTTTCATTTTCATTGATATTGGAAATTCAGCAGACTCAATACAATCCTTTCTAAAAATCACCCCACTAGCGTTAGGTATTGTATTTTTAAAACTCAAATAATTAGCAATTTCATTTAATCCATTGTTTATGTAGTCGCTACTCCACCTGTTTTTATCTAAATCATTGGTCCATTCAATGTTTGAATAGAGTACCTCCGATTTTTCATTTGCTCTATAACTTTGGCAATAGGCAAGCCCAATGTTAGGATTATTTTCGAGTGTGGGTACTAATAGTTCTAAAAAATTTACATCTGCCCAATCATCGCTTTCGGCTATCCAAATATATGTTCCTTTGGCAAAACTTATACCCGTTTTCCATTGTTTGAACGTAGAACCACTGTTTGTTTCGTTAATTATTACGTGCGAAACCTGAGGGTGGTTTGTGTATCTATTTAAAATTTCAATACTATTGTCAGTACTACAATCATCCAATAATATCACCTCAAAATTTTGATACGTTTGAGCGAAGATACTATCTAAGCGTTGTTGTAAAAATTGGAAATGGTTATAATTGGGAACAACTATTGAAACTTTAACATCTTCCATGTAACAAATTTTAATCTTCTTACAATTTCAAAAAATAAAACTTTAGTGGTTGTATAGGATATTTTGTTTTTTATTTCAAGTCCAAGTTTTTCTGTTGCTTTATTTAACTCTCTATTTTCAGCAATAAGTTGATCTATTTTTTCTTTTAAAATCAAGAATGATAATCTATCAATTTCCATAAATGAAATAAGTTCTTCGTATGAAAAATGTTCCCATGCAATATTTAAAAAACTTTCTATTCTTTTCACTAAAATTTTGTAAACATTAGAGTTTATGTTTTCAAAATCACGAGCAAGTATCATTAATGCCAATGTAAATTTTTTATTTCTCACAAAGTGTTCTTGTGTTGACCAAATCCCCACTCCGTATCTGTATACCGCCATATTTTGAGAAATATATCCAATTTTTCCAAATTTAGCTAAGTGCATATATAATGAAAAATCGCCTATAGGCGAATTATGATATGATTTGGGGATTGGCAATAATTTTGCCCTAAACAGAACAGAGGGTGTATGTATGTAGTTTCCGAATTCCGCAAAAGTTTCAATATTTTGATAATCATCAGGTACTTTCGTAATAAAATCTTCTAATAATTCTCCATTAGTTTTAAGAATTTCAACTCGATGAAAACACATTGAACACTCCTCATTTTTTTCCAAAAAATTTACCTGTTTTTGCAGTTTATAAGGATCTGTCCAGTAATCATCCCCTTCTAAAAGTGCAATATATTTAGCACCACTTATTCTACACTCTTGCCAATTTCTGCTTGAATTTACATTTAAATCGTTTTTTTCATTACAAAACAACTTAATTATTTCTGGAAATCTTGCCTCATATTCCTTACAAATGATGGCAGTATTATCAGTTGAACAATCCTCCCCTATAATAATTTGATACGAAAAATTAACTTCCTGCATCAACATACTATCCAAGCACTGCTTAATATATTTTTCATGATTATAGGTTAAAACCCTAACGATTAAGAATGGTTTCATATTTTATTCTTCCAATTCAGCGCATAATATACCATCAACACCAAATCCATTTCCGTTATAAAACATATAGACTTTTCCGCCACAACTAATGACAAAAGGATATGCTTGCATAAAACAATCATATTCTTCCAGCCCAATCTCTATCCCACTTTCACTATCTTTACGAACCCATTTTGTTGGCTCATTAATATTCCCTTCAGCATAACCAATTCTATAACTATCCTTCCCATCTCTAAAATCTCTACTTCCTCTGTAAATAAACCACATATAAAGATTTTCACCTCTTTTTAATATTGTTGCCCTTGCTGTACACTCTTCATAATCGTTTTGAGGAATTGCTATTTGAAAGTCCCTAACCCAATCAATACCATTTTCAGACTTTGCATATTTTATATCATACAAAGGTTCTACTCTATTCTCAACGCTAACCCAGCCTGTCCCAGACGTATACCACATATGCCAAAGTCCTTGTTGGTTTATAATACAAGGTGTGATAGCAAAATATGAATCATTTTTCCAACGATCCATTATGGGTCCATTGTACATCTTTTTGAACGTAAAACCGTTATCTTCACTTACTGCTAAACCTATGGAATTAGACCAAGGAACTGTATTTCTAACATTATAGCCATTATAGTATAAATATACCTTGTCTCCATTTCTAATTACAAACGTAGCAACTGTTCCACAATCATCAAATGAACCTACTTCACCTATTTCCAAAATAGGAACAGTATGAACATACAATACCTTTGTAGGGTCACTCTTATCCACATCAATAAAACTTGCACGGCTTTTCCCATCTATATGCCTTGTAGTGTAGTATATCCTCAGAGATGTTGCATTTTCTAAAACAACAGGCATCATAGTATGACTTTTTTGCCAATCAAGCTTATGATCTGCGAATTTAAATGAATATCCTAGCTTTTTCCATTTCATAATATGAAAATTAATTATTTATTTCCAATCCCATTGACCAGAAGTCATGTCTCCACCAGTGATTTCTATGAATCCCTTCCAATACCATTCCTTGCTTTTTGTAAAATTTCACAGTTTGCTCATCAGGCACCGTCAATTTAATTTTATGAACATTCTTGTCTTTATAAATCTGCCTTGCTTTTTCAAATAATCTTGCTCCTAAGCCCTTATTTTGCGTGATTCTATCTACTAAAACCCATACAATTGTAGCAACACCTCCTTCTGGTGGTGAGCCCAATAAAACGCCGTTAATGTTCCCTGATTCATCCTTTGCGATTAAAAACAACCATTTGCCCAATTGATTCCTTATAGACTCCTCATTCCATTGAGATTTAAAATGAAATTTTGCGGCTTCGGGTAAATGTATCGTTGTTTCAATCAAATAGTTTAATTGAACAACAAATCCTTTTATATCTTCGTTTTTTTCAACTTCTACAACCATCACTTCATAACATAAACAGTGTATTCATATAAACCATAGTCCATATTTATTTTAATCCTTCGCGAACAGCTTTTCACTAAAAACGAAACTAAATTATCCAACTCCAAATGGAATAAATCATCTCTTTTCCAATCAACATGCGAACTCATTACATTAAATGAAATTCCTTTTCTTGCCGCTTTATAGACTTCTTTAATCATTTTTTCGAAAAAATCCATCATTTGATTTTGAGTCAGCTCTCTTTTTTCCGTAAACAATCCATTCATTATTATATAATCAAAACTGTTCACTGGCAATTTATTTATTAATATATCTCTAACTTCAAAATATGAATTAGGATATAATTGCTTTGCCTGATTTATCATTTTTTCAGAAATATCCATACCTTTATATTCAATGCTTGATAGAAGATTTTTAGATTCCAAAAAATCTATCAGCAATCCAACACCACAACCTAAATCCAATACTTTTGCTTGGGTATCTGTTTTTACGTCCATAACAGTTGTTAAAGCACTAAATCGTTTCTCTAAGTCCGAAGGGTTTGGCCAATCCATCCCTTTAGCATTGGGTCCGTATTTTAACAAACATTCTTCGTAGTGATGTTGCAATGTTTTATAATCAGCCATATTTATTTACGCCAATAAGGTGGGAAATATTTGTCAGTCAAAGATAATCCATTCTCTTCACATAGCCTATTATACTCTTCCTGCATAGATATCCCTTTAAACAATCCTATATTAACTTGGTCTCCTCCAAATCGTCTTTTAAAATCATCCAGATAATCCCCATCTGTTACTCCACCGCCAAGATTTATCAGGGAAATACCTTGTTCTTTAAGTCTTTTAAACATTTCCCAAAGCAGCAAACGGCTTGCTGCTCTCCCCTCAATTGTTGACGCATTGATATAATATTCCGCCCAATTATTATACTTTAAAAATATAACAACACAATTAATTTCATTTCCGACTTTAAGCCCTAAGCCTATCGTAATATCTGAATTAAATAATAAATCTAAAGTCGTATCACTAAAATAATATGTTTCTGCGGCATTTACTCTTTTTAAAGTATTAAAATACAACTCTTTAAAAAATGGTTTAAGTACCGTTTTATCTTCTATCAGTCCAAATTCAACATTATTACAGTACTTATTAATCTCATATTTATGATTACTGTGTATTTTCTTCCAAATGTTCGTGTTTGGCTCGTTAACGCTTAATTTATAAACTGCCCTATATTGCTCTATATAATTATTATTAGATAAAACATCCTTTGGATGCAGCATTAAAAAGTAGGTTACAATCTTATGCTCCCTTAGCCACTTTTCAAATATGATAATTATCTCTACGGTATCTTCTCCCCAAAAATATACTCCTCCCATACCATATGGTGAATAAATATCTTTATACTCTCCGTCTTTACTTCTTGAGGTATAAACCGCAATCATTCCACTTGCTCCTGAACTTATTTTTAATAAGCTTATATCTTCTGAATAGTTCTGACCAATAATATTACAATATTGCCATGTGGAATATACAGAAACATTGGAACCTTGCAATGCAATATCCCAATCTTCTTTCTCTTTAATAGTTATATTTAAAATGTCAACTTCTGCTTCCACTATAAAAAAAACCTTTTTCTATTTTTATCATAATATTCTTCATAAGATGTTGGAGGGACACTAAAAAAGCCTAATTTCTGTAATACCCTTTCTGACACGCCGGATAAATCAGCCTTAGAGAGTAACCTTGGTGTATCAATATATTGCTTCATCCATGGTCTGCATATATTTATTGTTAGTGCATGTCTCCATTTATCTGTTTTATTAACTCCTCCTGCATGCCAAACTCGTGTATTAAAAAAACATCCCTGCCCTGCTTTCATTGTCAATCTTTGAGCATTACGGTAAAATGTGTCTTCATCAGGCATTTGTTCATCCTTATGACTACCAGCCAGATAATAGGAAGCGCCGTTATCTTCGGTAAAATCAACCAATGGTAACAATACTCCCATTCTCAATATATACTCTTTAAGAAATATTGGACAATCTACATGTATGTGACTTGCATCGTTTCCTTTATGAGGAGGCATAGAAGAAGATGTATATGAATATATTGTACTACTCTCCCCCATAACCCAATTAATTGGATTTACCACATTATCATTATCTAAAACATCTAAAAATGCTCCCCCGTATCTTGCGTTTGACAAAACATAACCATAAAACTTATAGTCTGTTGTCCCCATATACTCAACCTCTTTTTTGAGTGCTACTTCTAACTCTTTTTTTGCTCTTTCAATGAATTCTTCTGAAAAAATGTCATCAACAATAACAAAGCCCTTTTCATTAAATTCTTTTAAGAATTCTTCTTTAGTATATTTCATATCTTATGGTATTGGTTTTTTTTTATATTAGCTCAAATTCATTCAACATTAATTTTAAACTTGCTTTATCTACATTCATCATTACATCAATAATCGACAAATAGGGCTCAAAATGCCCATATGTATTTACCTGATTATAATTCGTTTTTTTTGTGCGCAGAAAGTTAAGTGTAATGCCTTCTTTAAAAAAATGATTTTTGTCATATAATTCAACTCCTCCGATAGGATTATTATATGTTGTGGCTCCAAGCTTTTTACAAATATCCACAATCCTTATCTCTCCTTTCAATTCAGTGTTATCGTATATACTACTTGTTTCAATAATCTTAGTTTGTATATCTAAATAACTAATTACCTTAATTAAGGAGTTCAACAAGAACTTGCTCAAATTATTATCTTTGTAATAGATTATATCTTCCATTAAATCAATTATCTCCTTATAATTTTCCGATTTCTTATAATTCTGCTGTAATGTTTTAAATAGATTAGCTCTCCAATTTCCGTCAATGGAAAGTTCTAATTCACAAATTTTTTTATTCTGACTTGCTCCTATTAAAGGTATTGTAAACTGATTGATCTTACCATTTACAAGTATGTTGTTCCTATTAATCCATCCTTTTTTTATATAGTTTACATCATCAAATACAACGAATATATCGGAAGATTTAATTAATTGAAAATATCCAATATATGGCATAAAATATGGCTGCATTATCGAAACTTTCATTTTTATCTACTCATTAATGATATTGATAATTGACTTAACTGTCTCCTCCCTTAAATCAAAGTACATAGGTAAACATAATACTCTCTTTGATACTTCTTCAGAAACCAAGCAGCTACTTCCTTGTGCATATTCAAGCGTATTTAATGATGGATAAAAATACCTTCTTGGATAAATTCCCACGTTATTTAATTCACTTTGCTTTTTTAATAGAATTTTTTCGTTCTTGAACAATAAAGGGAAGTAACTATAATTCCAATTTGTAAAATTCCTGATTTTTATTGTTGAATTATTCGAAAAATTTAATGTTTTTTTGTACAAATTTGCTAACTCTTTTCTTCTTGCTAATATTCTATCAATATACGGGTATACAGCCAAGCCCATTGCTGCTTGTAGTTCTGAGATTTTCCCGTTAATACCTAAACCATAAAAATTATAGGGACCATTATGTCCAAAATTATGGCTATAAAATAATTTATGCTGTAGCTCTTTATCTTTGGCAAAGATTGCCCCGCCTTCGGCTGTATGAAAAATTTTAGTTGCATGAAAACTGCAAGTGCTAACGTCTCCATATTCAAAAATTGATTTACCTTTGTATTTTACCCCAAAACAGTGAGCGGCATCATATATTACTTTCAGGTTGTGTTTTTTTGCAATGCGTTCAATTTCTTCCACATTGCAAGAGTTTCCATAAACATGAGTTGCCAGAATACAGGTTGTTTTTTGTGTAATAGCTGCTTCAATTTTTGTTTCGTCAATGGTTAAGTACTCTGGATGTATATCCACAAAAACAGGAGTGCAATTTTCCCAAACTATTGCCGCGGTAGTAGCAACATAACTTAAGGGGGTTGTAATTACTTCACCACTATTGCCCAATAATTTTAATGCTATTTGTAAGGGTATTGTACCGTTATTGGTAATTAAAATTTTGCTTTCCTGCAATTGTAAATATTGGGTAAGTTTTGTTTCAAGTTCTACCACTAACTCTCCACGGTTGGTCAACCAACCCTTATCATAAGCACGTTGAACCTGTTCCATATATTCTTCAATGGGTGGTAAAAAAGTTTGGGTTACCGGTATCATTCGCTCCAATTATATTTGTCTATCAATCCTCCGCTTTTAATAAAAACAAGCTCCATCAACCAAAGGACAGGTTTATTGAAAGGTCTGTTTAAATCAGTAACATCAAACACTTTATACCCATTTTTGTACATGAATGCAACGACTTCTTCCAATGTATTTTGGTATATTTTATTGGCTAATGCTACTTCTACAAAAATCACCTCTACTTTACCTGAAAATTCGCCAAGCCCATTTAGCACCTCCATATCAAGTCCTTCGGCATCAATTTTAACTATATCCGGAACTCCAAAATTGCCCTTGCTTATCAAGGTATCAAGCCTGTAAACATCAACAATTTCCTGAACAAAACCTTTTTGTTTTGCTTCATCTGCAGAATAGATAAACGACCTGCTATCAGCACGCTCCACATAAGTAAATGCAAGTTTATCATCAACTGCACCCGCGCCTGCGGTTATCCAATTAATATTGGGTTGATTTAATAATTCTTTACCATATTGTTTTAACCCCGATTGAGGTTCCATTAACGTATAATTTGCATGAGGATAGTATTTTATCAACTCTCTGGTCCAGCCCCCCATATGAGCCCCCACATCAATAATATGTTTGGGTTCAAAACCTGACAATTTAAACAAGTTAAACAACTGATTTAAACTACTATCCTTATAATCAACAGCCTGGTTTGTTATATTATTTTTAATTAATTTGTCATAGTGGTTTACGGTTGTTGACTGCACAATAGCATAACCCATTTTACCTAAAATTTTATTTATAAATGTATTTATCATAATGGTATTTAATAATTAAATAAGTTTCCACGAAGGTTCAAAGTGTATTGGTGTCCAACCATGAAATTTTGAATTAACAACTATGTGAGCGCAATTTTGAATTCTAAAATGTGTTGTTGTTATTCCATTATAATTGGAGGATAATGCAATAGTAACACTATACTTGCCTTGAGTAAGAGGAAGTTTGCTAAATGCAGCTTCGAAACCAAAATTACCCTGAAAGGATTGTTGAAACTCCTCTTGAGGAAAATTCATTATTTCAGCAAACCCCCTTTGCTCTGTATCATAAAAAACAAAATATACATTTACCTGACTTAATGCTATTTTTGAATTAAAACCAACTTTTAAAGAAAAACCCTCCTCTGAATTAATTTCCACTGAACTATCTTTTAAATCAACTTTGTTATTATTAACAATTACATCAACACTTTGTAACGTTACTTCTCCTTCGCTCTCGAAATTGTTAATTTCGGTGGTATTTAATTTATAATATGCTCCAATACCACCACTAACATTTGGAGTATTAACAAAACTTTTACCTCCCGACATTAACAAAATTTGAGTTGACATTCGAGCAATTTGTGGCATTGAATGAGAAACCAGCACCAGAGCTGTATTCTTCATCAAACTATCCATTTTATTGAAACATTTTATTACAAATCGCATATCACCAACAGCAAGCACTTCGTCAATTAATAGTATGTCGGGTTCTAATTGTGCCGCCACAGCAAAACCCAATCGAACACGCATACCCGAACTGTAATTTTGCACCGGCATATCTAAATAATCTCCTATTTCGGAAAATTCAACTATTTCATCAAATTTGGCAAGTATTTCTTTTTTACTAAACCCTAAAATAGCAGCATTGTTAAAAATATTTTCTCTGCCTGTTAAAATAGGGTTAAACCCTGCTCCTAACTCTATAAGTGCACCCACACGACCATGCATTTCTATGCGACCTTTGTCGGGTGTTATTAAACCATTTAACATTTTAAGCAAGGTGCTTTTTCCTGCACCATTATGCCCTATCAGGCCCAAACATTCTCCCCTGCGTACTTCAAAACTGACATCCTGCACTGCCCAAAATTCGTCTTTACGCAATTCAACTTGTTTGTTATTATTTCCAAACAAACTGGTTGCAACATCTGATAAACCATACAATAAACTGCGTTTTAAATCTTTTGCAAATTTTTTTGAAACCCCATCTACTTTTACTAATACCTCTCTATCCATATCTGTTAAATTTAGGAGCCTATGCGTTGAATAATAATAGGAGTGGTTATCCGATAAATAATGGTAGCTCCTATTGCCATAAAAGCTGTAACAATGGTCATCCAAATAAAAAAAGATGCATTTTCAATGGGTAAACCTGTAAGGCTGTTTCTCAATGCGTCAATAATATAAGTAAGCGGATTTATCTTCATAATAGTAGAAATAATTCCCTTACCCGGATTGGCATACACCACAGGTGTTAAATACATGAGCGCCATTAATCCGTAGTTTTTAATACGGGCAATATCTGATAACATATACTCAAGGGGAAGCAACCACACTCCTAAACTCATAAAAAACACAATGGTTAACAATAATAATGGTATAAAATACAAGAGTGTTATAGAGGGAGTTATACTATAAAAAACCAACAAAAGAACAACTAAAATAAGCTTTATAGCATGGTTGATGAGTATGTTAAAAAAACCGATTAACAGTAAGGCTTCTTTAGGTATGTTAATTTTGGAGATGATGGAGGAATATTCAGAAAACGAACTCATTGGCTTACTAATACTATCGGTTATTACCGACCACATAATGGTGCCTATTAAAACAAAAGCGGGAAAAGGGATAGCTGCATCGGGTGTTACTATAGCACCACTCCCTCTTAAAAAAATCCAAACAATGGCAGTGGTTATTGATGGTACAATTTCCCAAACATAGCCTATATAAGATGTTTTATATTTTGCCCTGAACCCTCGTAATACAAATAAACGTGACAGATAGAAACCTTCTTTGTACCCTTTAAGCCCTTCTTTAAAAACTTTAAATAAGTTATATTCGTTGGCAGAACTGTAAATTTTAATATCCATACATTGAAATTAACTATATCCCTTTTCTGTTAGGGCGGGGGTAAATATAAGAAAGCTAAAGAAATTATAGATAATAAAAAGTTATATTTGAACGTAATTTTAAAGTACAAACAATATTACACAAATTCATGAAAAAAATCCGGGTTGTTTTCGCGTATTTATTGATTTCAAATTATACAATTTATTCTCAGGCGGATTTACCTAGAACTATAAGTGGTCTTAAACTTTGGCTTTCGGCAGATACCGGCATCACTTATTCAAGCGGTAGCAATGTTGCGCAATGGGCAGACAGAAGCGGAAATAATAATAACGCTGTACAATCAAACTCAAATATACAACCGTCCATTGTAAGCAATTTACAAGGTTTAAACAATAAACCCGTTTTGAAATTTGGTAAAAATGGAGCATCGAGTGACCAAACTTATCTTACTATCCCTTCTGTAAGTGTAGCATCGCATTCGCTAACTGCATTTTTAGTTTATAAAACCATTGCAAATATTGGTATTGTAGAATTCTTACTTGGAGATACTCAAAAAGGTTTAGGAATTGGGGGGGCAAGTTATCCAAATATAAGAATATTTAGTACACCAAATGTATTAATAGGTTATCCTGCTACCCTTAATTTTGAATATGATACATTTAAAAATGATACCATTTATCAGAATGGAATACTCGCTAATACAGGAGGAAATAGTATAGGTAATTTCTCATTTACAACTATAGGTACAAGACCAGATGCTACAAACCTATTTAGCTATTGCTATTTAGCTGAATTAATAATTTATGAAAATAATTTACCAGATACTATAAGACAAAATGTTGAAAACTACCTGCGCAGCAAGTACGCTCCACCTGTTAATTTAGGTGCTGATATAAACATAAACAACAATTTTTGTAATGTTATTTTGGATGCAAAATCTGGTTACTCATCCTACTTATGGTCAACAGGAGAAAATACACAAACTATCTCTGTAAATAAAACAGGTCAATACTGGGTTCAAACAACAAACCTATTTAATATTATATCGCGTGATACCATTCACGTAAGTTATCCCGATGGAAGTTATAAAGGAAATAATTACTTATGCCTTGGAGGTACAAAAATATGGAACACCTTTCTACCCAAAAGTAGGTACACCTTTAAATGGCAGGATAATTCTACCGATTCATTATTTACAATTACTACACCCGGCACATACAGCGTAACGGTTACTGACAATTCCGCTTGCAGCACATCTTATTCACTTGCTGTTTCTTTAGACAACTACCCGGTAACAGCATCTTTAGGTAATGATACCAGTATGTGCTCAGGAAATTTAATTTACTTAAAAAACGGGGCTGCCACAACGGCTTCTTATTTATGGTCAAACGGAACCACAAATGATTCATTGCCCATCTATTCAAGCGGACAATATTCGGTAACAGCAACAGATATATATGGATGTATTAAAAAGGATACCATTCGTGTTTTAATAGCTGGCGTTGCGCCTACTGCCAATTTTTCGTTCGACACTGTTTGTTTTGGAAAGCCTACCCATTTTGTTGATTTGTCAAGCCCGCAGCCTTCAGTAGATTCAATTGTTACCCGATTCTGGGATTTCGGAGATCTGAATATTCTGGATACTTCGGCTACGGCTTTTACTCACACTTTTGCAGATACCGGAGCATTTATGGTAAAACTCACCATTACAACAGATTCAGGCTGTAGTGCTGAAAAAACAAGAATAATTCATGTTTACCCATACCCTGTTGTAACATATATGTCAACCAATCTTTGCGCAAATGGTATAACACAGTTTGCAGGTACTGCCAGCACTTTTAATTATCCTATTGCTAACTGGATTTGGAACTTTGGAGACCCAAGCAGCGGAACAAACAACACTTCAACATCACCAAACACAAGTCACAGTTTTGGAGGATACCGGTCTTATTCAGTTCAATTAATTGGAAAAAGCAATACAGGCTGCGCTGACACATCCACTAACAGTCTGTCAATATTGGCGGCACCTGCTGGTAATTTTGGATATTCTCTGCCCTGTGTTAATAACGTTATTCAATTCACCGATTTAACACCAATAACCCCGCTGTTCAACATTCAAAATTATTACTGGAATTTTGGAGATCTTGTTACATCAGCTCTTCCAAATCCAATTCATGCTTTTTCAAACAATCAAACTTATACCATAAAATATATTGTAACTGCATCTAACGGATGTGCTGATAGTATGATCGTACCCCTCAACATTCATCCCACACCTGTTACAGGATACAGTTATAACAATGCCTGCGCGAATAGCCCAACCAATTATACAGATACGTCCAAAATTGCAACAGGTAGCATCAGTAAAAGAAACTGGAGCTTTGGAGATAATACTTTTTCAACGATTCAAAACCCATCACATACTTATGCCGACAGCATCAGCGCGCGTGTAAAACTGGTAACAACTTCCGATTTTGGTTGTAAAGATTCTTTAACAAAAACCGTTTACATTCGTCCTTCTCCTATTGCCAGTTTCAGTATTAGTCCGTCTTATGGCAGCCCGCCTTTAATTTCAAATTTTATTAATGGCAGTAGCGGAGCAACTAACTATTTATGGAAAGTTGCAGATACCACCTTTACCAGCAGCAACCCGCAATACACATTTACAAACGTTGGTAATTACCCCATTCAACTTACAGCATCCACCAATTTTGGATGTGTAAGCACGCAATCAAACACAATAACCGTATCACCGGAGCACGTTGATGTGGCTATACAAAATTTATCCACTTTTATACAAAACAATTATTTAATCATTTCGGCACAGTTTTTAAACTACAGCAGTATGGATATTACCTCTATGGATATTCTCATAGAAGTAAGCGGTATTGCTGCTATAAAACAAAAATGGACTGGCTTATTGGTTAAAAACGGACTATTACTTGACACTATTTCCAGCAGTATTTATACTACCAATGAAAACCATTTTGTATGTGTCACGCTAGAAAACCCCAACGGATTGCAGGATGAAGTACCTCAAAACAACAACACATGCAAGGCAGTGAATGAATCTGCATTTCAACTATTGTCGTTATATCCCAATCCTACACATAATACATTAACAATACCAATGGTCATTCCTCAAAGTAACATGTTAAACATTACTCTCTACAATATATTGGGGCAACGAATTCAACAAATTTACGCTACAACTATTAACAAAGGGCTACAGCTAATAACCGTTGATACCGGAAATCTTGCTTCGGGTGTGTATTCATTGCAATTTGAATATGCAGGACAGGTTATTGTAAAGAAGTTTATGAAGGACTAGAGATTAGCAAATTGAGTGTCGTTGATTTCGAGAACCTCAATCAACGAATATATAGGTGGCTGAGGTACTCGAAGCCACAGATGATGACGACTCTCGCCGTTGATTTCGAGAGCCTCAATCAACGAATATATCGGTGGCTGAGGTACTCGAAGCCACAGATGATAACGACTCTCGCCGTTGATTTCGAGAGCCTCAATCAACGAATATATCGGTGGCTGAGGTACTCGAAGCCACAGATGATGACGACTCTCACCGTTGATTTCGAGAGCCTCAATCAACGGATACTGCTAGCTGAGGCAATCGAAGCCAGCAACCATTCAAAGTCACTTCTTAAAAAAATAACTGACTTCGGGCATTATTTTCCCGAACAAGTGCTGTTTCACATTAACAAGATCTCCATTATCAAGCAGGGCTAATAAATGAAAACCATCTGACTTAAAAACATCTTTATATTCCTGATTAGTTTTTGATAAATAAAATGTTACTTTATTAACAACTCCTTTAACATCAGTAACGGTAATAATACTGAAGGGTATTTCTTTTACTAAAGACTGCCCGGAAGTATCAAGCGAATCAAAATTCAAATTAAAAAAATAAGTCAAATATTGTTTTATTGTTGTGGTATCTATATTCTTTACATAATGTTTGTTTTCAAGCATTTTCAATTGATAGTTATTTCCTCTGACAAACAATTCATAGCCATTTTCAGGGGTTTTCGGGGTTTCTACTTTTATAGATTGTATGTCCGGCTCGTTATAATTAAAAACAGTTTTATCTCTCCATCTTCTTATATCTGTAACGTAATGCACCGATATGGAACTATTATATCCCGGCACATAAGTAATAAAAGGTTTACCCGAAGGTTGCTGTGTTTCGTTATCCAACAATTCCATATAGGTTCCTATATTATCAGGAGTAGCGCCACCAACATAATACGATTTTGAAAGTTTCCCGTTTTTATAGATATCGCACTCAACAGCACCTTCAACGAGTTTTTTCACAATGGCATCTTCATCGTGTTTACTTACAGGGGTTTTTACATCTACTCTATTAATGGTGTAAAGTAATTTTTTTATAGCAAAATTATCAGCATAATGTTTTACATTCAGCTTCCATATACCTTTATTCTGTCGCTCGAGTACTATTTTTCCATTTTTATCTGTCAAACATATTTTACTAATAGCAGCCGTATCACTTACCGAAAAATCCCTCAGCGCTTCATTGATAGTACTTGCTCCGTTATTAATAACAAACCAAACAGCAGCAGTTCCTAAAAAGAAAAGAAGTAGTATCGCTATTTTATTTTTTTTCATAATTACTCAAAAGTTGGAAAGTCTGATTTTTTATAATTCTAAATTTATCGGGTTGCAAATTTACACGTTGTGACTTTGATTACCTCATGCACCTATATGCTTGTTGATTGAGGCTCTCGAAATCAACGATGCCGTTTTTCATTTTTTTGTTTTCGAATTTATATCTTGTGGCTTCGAGTGCCTCAGCCACCGATATGGTCGTTGATTGAGGTGCTCGAAATCAACAATGCCGTTTTTCATTTTTTTTGTTTTTGAATTTATATCTTGTAGCTTCGAGTGCCTCAGCTACCAATATCCTCGTTGATTGAGGTTCTCGAAATCAACGATGCCGTTTTTCATTTTTTTGTTTTCGAATTTATATCTTGTAGCTTCGAGTGCCTCAGCTACCAATATCCTCGTTGATTGAGGTTCTCGAAATCAACGAGGCCGTTTTTCATTTTTTTTGTTTTCGAATTTATATCTTGTAGCTTCGAGTGCCTCAGCTACCAACATCCAAATTGAGTGAGGTGCTTGAAATCAACAACGCAATTTGACAACTTGCAATCTGTCAATCTGCAACCTCTTACGTTTTCTGTTTTTTCTTTTTTGCAGCGGGAAATAAAATATTATTTAAAATCAATCGATACCCCGGTGAATTGGCATGCAAACTCAAGTCTGTTGGAGGATCTTCAACGCGGTGCTCATAATCTTCGGGATCGTGTCCACTGTAAAAAGTAAACATTCCTTTGCCATATGTACCATGAATATAGCGCGCTTCATTTGCTGCCTTATTCTCACCCATAATCAAAATATTAGGTTTAATAAAATCTTTATTAAACCCAACTGTTTGTCCCCAAAAACCTTTCAAAATCTGTTCATGGTTTTGACAGAGCATCGTAGGTACAATATCCCATTTTGCAGAAAATTCAAACAAAGTAAAAAAATCATTTTCTTTGGTTACACCGTATTTCTGACGGCGCACCAAATAGGTATCGATATTGGATTTGCTATATTCAGCGGGATTGGTGTTAAGTGTAAAGTTAGTAAATGCAAAAGTTTTTGAAAAATCAAGTTTAGAGTTATAATTGGGTGTGGTACCATCGCCATCAAACATGCTTTCACAAATATCAAGACCTTCGGCAGACAATGCAATATCATATGAATCGGGAGCGGAACACATTGCAAACAAAAAACCACCTCCTGCTGTAAAGTCCCGAATTTTTTGAGCCACTGCCAGTTTCATTTGCGATACTTTTGTATATCCAAACGATTTGGCGCTCGCTTCCTGAACACGTTGCGCCTCCTGATACCAGGCAGCATTACGATAACTCGACCAGAATTTACCATACTGCCCCGTAAAATCTTCATGATGCAAATGGAGCCAGTCATACAAGGGAAGCTTTCCCTGCAAAATTTCTTCATCATATATAACCTCGTATTTTATTTCCGCATACTGCAATACCAAGGTTACGGCATCGTCCCAAGGCTGTTTAGTTTTGGGTGAGTATACGGCTACTTTAGGCGCTTTTTCCAATTTAACATCTTCCATATTTACTTCCGGATTGGCAATTTCCGCAAGTATAGCAGCTGCTTTTGAATCGGGTATTACTTCAAATGTAACACCTCTAATGCGACACTCGCTCTCAATTTCTTTTGCATTTTTAATCATAAAACTACCTCCCCGATAGTTCAACAGCCAATGCACTTCTACCTCATGTTGCAATACCCAATAAGCAATTCCGTATGCTTTTAAATGATTTTTTTGCTCTGTATCCATAGGAATAAGAATGGATGTAGCCTTGGCGCTAAAAAATACAGAAAGAAAAAAAAGACTATAAATGATGCGATTCATTGAATTATATCTGGTAAAGTTCAGTTTATGAACATTCACAAAATTAACACTAAAAAAGCGTTAATTTGCAAAACATTTTTTAGAAGCATCTCAAAAATATACGATACAGTCATTCTGAACTTGTTTCAGAATCTAAGTATCTGTAAAGTCAGTCATTTTAAAGATGGCGGAGCAAGTTCGACATGACAGTTTATTTTTTTGAGACGACTTGTAGTTAATCTGATTGAACATTTTTTTAACAGGATTGTTTAATTAGGAAAATACACAGCATGACCGAAAGTAATTACAGCATAAAAGATTTAGAAACTTTGTCGGGCATTAAAGCCCATACACTGAGGATTTGGGAACAACGTTATCAATTACTAAAACCACATCGTACGGATACCAATATTCGTTATTACACCAATGAAGATTTGAGGCGCATATTAAATGTGAGCCTCCTTAACAAAAACGGAACAAAAATCTCTAAAATAGCTTCCCTTAAGGACAATGAGCTTTATGAAGAAGTTAACAAACTTAGCAAGGAAAGCAATAACAATGCAGAACCAGATTGAAAGTCTTATTTTATCAATGATTGAGCTGGATGAAGAGCGATTTGAAAAAATTGTAAATTCTTGCATTTTACGATTGGGATTAGTAAAAACCATTGATGAGATTTTATTCACTTTTCTTCAAAAGATAGGTATAATGTGGCAAACCGGAAGTATTAATCCTGCTCAGGAACATTTTATTTCCAACTTAATTCGCCAAAAAATAATTGTTGCTATTGACGGACAACTTGTAAAACGAGATACCACAAGTAAAAAGGTTATTTTATTTTTACCCGAAAACGAACTTCATGAAATAAGTTTATTGTTTTACACTTACCTTGTAAGAAGCCGTGGTCATCAAAGCATTTATTTGGGACAATCCGTACCTCAAAATGATATGATAAGAGTAGCCGAAATCAGAAAACCGGATTATTTAGTTACTGTCATTACCCAAGCATTTAAAGAAACAACCACCAACGAGTATTTAAAAAGCTTATCCAAAAACTTCCCTAAACAAAAGCTATTTGTAAGCGGAGCACAAATATTCAATCACAAACTACCTGTTTTCAAAAACATTGAATATTTCAATACACCAAACGAGTTTATCGAAATTTTGAAAAAGTTTTAGGATTAACCACCTGTCCTTCCTCAATCAGTTTAACTATATTTTAAACTGGTAAAATCCTCCTATATAATTCCCTTACCAGTTTTTTGTGCCCTCACACACTTATCATTTTTGCATTTTGTTTAATCTTTAAAAAAAAGAAATACACAAACATTTGCATTTTGTTTAACTATTATATATTTTTGTTAAACAAAATAATTAAAAGATATGACTGCAATTGATTTTAAAACAATGTTGCTGCAACATAATGATGTGTTAAAGGGCTTTGCCTACAACCTTACCAGAGACAGAGACGATGCGCAGGATTTGGTGCAGGACACTTTTTTAAAAGCGCTTAATTATAAAGATTCATTTTCAGAAAAATCGAATTTCAAAGCATGGTTACTCACCATCATGAAAAACACCTTTATTAATGCATACAACAGAGGAATTAAAGGAAAAAGGATTATGACAGAAATCATAAACACTCAAACAGTACATTACAATAATATAGAAACGACTTCTACGGTTTCCGATATAAACAAAGCCATCAACAAATTGAAAGATGAATATAAAATTCCGCTGCAACGATTTATAGAAGGCTTTAAATATAATGAGATTGCAGAGGAGTTACACCTTCCTATAGGAACAGTTAAAAGTAGAATATTTACTGCAAGAGCTAAAGTATCGGAAGTAATAACCGAAAACAAAAACGAATAAAAAGTTTAATTATTATACAATTTGATTAAACAAAATGAAAACAAAAACTACAATAATAGGCAGCGGATTTGCAGGACTTTCAAACGCTTGTTTTTTAGCAAAGCATGGTTACGATGTGGAAGTGTTTGAAAAAAACGAACGATTGGGAGGACGTGCGAGAGTGTTTGATATCAATGGTTATCGCTTTGATATGGGGCCTAGCTGGTATTGGATGCCCGATGTGTTCAATCGTTTTTTCGAAAGCTTTGGTAAAAAAACAGCTGATTATTACACATTAAAAAGACTTAACCCTTCTTATCGGGTGTTCTTTTCAAAAAATGATGTAGTAGATGTTCCTGCCAACTTTGAAGAGTTAAAACAACTTTTTGAAAAGTTGGAACCCGGCAGCAGTAAGCAATTAGAGAAGTTTCTGGGTGAAGCACAAAAAAAATACAATATAGGAATGCAGGAATTGGTGTATAAACCAAGTCTTTCAATCACCGAATTTTTTGATACACGAATCATTGCTAATGCCTTCTCTATAGACCTTTTTAAATCCTTCAGTTCGCACATTAATAAATACTTTAATAATACTCGGTTAAAAAGCATTATCGAATTTCCTGTTTTGTTTTTAGGAGCAATGCCCCAGGAAACGCCTGCATTATATAGTCTTATGAATTACGCCGATATGAAATTAGGTACCTGGTATCCAATTGGCGGAATGGGCAAAATTATTGATGGAATGGTAGAACTTGCAAAAGAGCTTGGTGTTAAATTTCACACCAATTCCAACGTTCAGCAAATTGTAATTGACAACAAAAATAAAAGTAATGCCATCATTGTAAACGGTAAAACTATAACTACTGACGTTGTTGTATCTGCCGCCGATTACAACTACACAGAACAACATCTGTTACAAAAAGAATTCAGAAATTACACAGAAAACTACTGGGATAGCAGAACCTTAGCTCCTTCCTGCTTGATTTATTATTTGGGAATAAATAAACGTTTAAAAAACTTATTGCACCACAATTTATTTTTTGATAAAGATTTTGCTTTGCACGCAAAGGAAATTTACAAAACACAGGAATGGCCCAGTGATCCTTTATTTTACGTGTCATGTCCATCAAAAACGGATGACACTGTTGCTCCGGAGGGAAAAGAGAATCTATTTATTTTAATACCCGTTGCTCCGGGTTTAAAAGATACCGAAAGCATTAAAGAAAGCTACTTTCAATTAGTCATGGAACGTTTAGAAGACCTTATTGGAGAGGATGTACTCAAGCATATCGAATATAAAAAGTCCTATGCTTATTCCGATTTTGTGAGCGATTATAATTCCTTTAAAGGTAATGCTTATGGACTGGCAAACACACTCAGCCAAACAGCCATATTAAAACCCAGAATCAAAAACAATAAAGTAAATAATCTTTATTACACCGGGCAATTAACAGTTCCCGGCCCGGGAATTCCTCCATGTTTAATATCGGGAGAATTGGTTGCAAATCAAATAAAGAAAGAACATTCTAAAATAAAAAAACATGAAACAATTATTCGATGAAGTAAGCTTAAAGTGCAGCAAAACAACTACACTTACTTACAGTACCTCATTTTCGTTAGGGATCAAATTTTTGGATAAAAAATTTCATAACCCTATTTATTCAATATACGGTTTCGTGCGCTTCGCCGACGAAATAGTGGATACATTTCATGAATTTGACAAAAGCTACCTGCTACAAAAATTCAGAAATGATACCTACGAAGCCATTGAACAAAAAATAAGTTTAAATCCCGTTTTAAACAGCTTTCAAAAAGTAGTTCATGACTATTCTATTGAACGCGAGCTCATCGAAACGTTTTTAAACAGCATGGAAATGGATTTGCAAAAACAATTTTACAACCAACAATTGTATCAACAATACATTTTAGGATCGGCCGAAGTAGTTGGGTTGATGTGCCTGCGAGTATTTTGTGAAGGAGATAATAAAGTTTACGAAAGTTTGAAATTTCCTGCAATGAAGCTTGGTGCAGCCTTTCAAAAAGTAAACTTTTTAAGAGACATCAAAGCTGACAATATAGATTTAGGTAGAACCTATTTTCCTGAAGTTGATTTACTAAAATTTTCATTGAAAGATAAAACAAAAATAGAAAATGAAATAGAAGAAGATTTTGCTAAAGCCTTACAAGGCATAGAGCAACTTCCGATGAGCTCTAGAAAAGGTGTGTATTTGGCTTATTTCTACTACAAAAAACTGTTTTTACTGATAAAAAAAACACCTGCAGAAAAAATACTAAATAGCCGCATTCGTATACCCAACCTTAATAAAATAGGACTGATGTTTGTTTCGTTGGGTCGTTGTCAATTCAATTTTTTGTAAGATGAAAAAAGTTCTAATCCTCCTGCTTTTAACTGTATTTACAATAAATACACAAGCAAATGAAAACATAATTATGATACGTAATTTGTTTTATAGCGCAACCACATCAGTCGATTCGGCAAATGTACTGGTTGAAAAACTACAGACCGTAAATGCAAACAGTAAACCCGAATTGATTGGCTATAAAGGAATGTCGAACCTTATGGTTTGTTATCATTCCTTTAATCCTTATACTAAGTATACAAACTTTATTAAAGGAAAAAATATCTTGGAACAAGCCATTAATAAAGATCCAAACAATATTGAACTCCGTTTTTTACGTTTGTCTGTACAGCTAAATGTTCCTTCATTTCTGGGATATTCAAGCAATATCAATGAAGACAAACTCATTATTTTTAATGGAATTAAAAACATACGCGACAAAGATTTATTTGGTCGTATTTATAACTATACCATGAATGCCAAAAGACTTACTGCTGAAGAAAAAGAAAAAATGAAAGATGCTATTGCACAAAACAAATACATCAACAATACTTTATAAAACTATGACAGAACATGTAATATTAGTTGACGAATGCGATACAGCTTTAGGCATAATGCCTAAAATGGAAGCACACGAAAAAGGCTTTTTGCACCGAGCCTTTTCCATTTTTATATTTAACTTAAAAGGTGAGTTATTACTACAACAACGCGCTTTGCACAAATACCACTCACCCGGCCTATGGACAAATACCTGTTGCAGTCACCCAAGAGAAACCGAAAGTACTGAAGATGCTGCCAAAAGAAGACTTAGAGAAGAAATGGGGCTGGCATGCAAGCTTGAAAAAAAGTTTGATTTCATTTACAAAACATCATTTGACAATGGTTTAACCGAACATGAATTTGATCATGTATTTTTTGGAAAATCCAACAATCACCCTAAAATAAATACCGATGAAGTATTAGCATATAATTACTTTTCAATTTCAGAAATTGAACATCAATTACTATCGCAACCACAACTATTTACAGAATGGTTTAAAATATGTTTTAAAAAAGTAAAACAATTTGCAAATGGATGAAGCAATAAACATATTTTGGTTTAGAAGAGACTTGAGGCTTGATGATAATTGTGGCTTGTATAAAGCATTATCGGGCAACTTAAAAGTACTTCCTGTATTTATTTTCGATACTGGTATTTTAAATAAGCTCGAAAATAAAACAGATGGAAGGGTGCATTTTATTTATAATGAGTTACAAGAGTTAAAAAACAAAATAGAACAAAAAGGAAGTTCGATGTTAGTTTTTAATAACACTGTTGATGAGGCTTTTAACAACTTAGTAAATTCTTACAACATAAAAAACGTTTTTACCAACAGCGACTATGAACCTCAAGGAATTGCACGAGACAAACGAATCAGGGCATTATTAGCCAAAAGAAACATCAACTTTCATTCGTTCAAAGACATGGTCATCTTTGAAAAAAATGAAGTGTTAAAGGACGACAACACACCTTATCAGGTATTTACCCCTTATTCAAAAAAATGGAAAGAGCGTTTAATCAATCATCCTATACAATTTTATCCTTCTGAAGATGTATTGTACAATCTTTACAAAACCAATCCTTTTCCGTTTCCTTCCATAAAAGATATTGGCTTTAACAAGAGTACACGCTCTTTCCCGAATAAAAAAGTAGATCTTGATAAAATTAAAAACTACGAACAAAACAGAGAAATTCCTTCGATAGATGGTACCTCAAAACTAAGTGTACACTTACGTTTTGGAACAATCAGCATACGAAAACTGGCGGTAAAAGCTATTAGCGTTTCCGAAAAATATCTGAACGAATTAATATGGAGAGAATTTTATCAAACCATTTTATACCATTTTCCTCATGTTATAAATTCGGCATTTAAAAAGGAATACAATGCGATTGAATGGAGCAACAATGAACCTCTTTTTTATTTATGGTGCAATGGGCTAACCGGATTTCCTATTGTTGATGCAGGAATGAGAGAATTGAATACAACAGGTTATATGCACAACAGAGTGAGAATGATTGTTTCCGGATTTCTCACTAAAAATTTATTTATTGATTGGCGTTGGGGAGAAGCTTATTTTGCCGAAAAACTGTTGGATTTTGAACTCGCTTCCAACAACGGAGGCTGGCAATGGGCTGCGGGTTGTGGAGTAGATGCTGCACCTTACTTCAGAGTATTTAATCCTGAATTACAAGCACAAAAATTCGATACTTCCAATGAATACATAAAAAAATGGGTTCCTGAGTACAATACCAGTAATTATGTAAAACCAATAGTCGATTACAAAGCAAGCAAACAACAAACTATCGAAAAATATAAATACGCATTAAATAATCAATTAACTTTAAAATAAAATGGAACTTTTAACGCATTTACTTATTGCTGTTACTACATTCATCAGCATGGAATTTGTTGCATGGTTTACGCACAAATACATTATGCATGGATTACTTTGGGTATTGCATAAAGATCATCATGTGGGCAAAGAAGGTTTTTTTGAACGTAATGATACCTTCTTTTTAATATTTGCCATTCCGGGTGCATCGCTTTCTATATTAGGTTCACTGAACAATTTCGATTATAAATTTTTTATAGGAATAGGGATAACTCTTTATGGATTGGCTTATTTTTTAGTACATGACATATTCATTCATCAACGTTTTAAATTCTTAAGAAACGCTAAAGGCCCCTACTTTTCGGCCATCAGAAGGGCTCACAAAATGCACCACAAACACATTAATAAAGAAGATGGTGAATGCTTTGGAATGTTATTAGTTCCATTTAAGTATTTTAAGGAAGCTAAAAAAACATCAAATAACCTGTTTGAAAAAGCATGAAGATATATACCTATTTGCTTATAAATATTTTATCTGTTTTATTTCCGCTTATATTCAGTTTTCATCCGAAAATAAATTTTAGAAATAAATTTTCAGCGCTTCTCCCATCACTTCTTTTTACCGCTTTATTGTTTATTGTTTGGGATATTATTTTCACTAAAAAAGGGATTTGGGGGTTTAATCCCAACTATGTTACCGGTATGTATTTTTTTAATTTACCAATTGAAGAAGTATTGTTTTTTATCTGCATTCCATTTGCTAGCATCTTTATTTATGAGTGTTTAATCGTATTCGAAGTCAAAGATTATTTTAAAAATGCAGAAAATAAAATCACCTACACGCTAATTATTTTGTGCGGTTGTATGGCTGGTTTGTATTATGATAAACTATACACCTCTATTACATTTGGACTAAATGCCTTGTTTTTAACAATGTACTTATCGTTTGTAAAACATAAATTTTTAAGTCGTTTTTATTTTTCATACCTAATTGTTTTAATTCCTTTTTTTATTGTGAACGGTATTTTAACAGGTACAGGAGTTGAGGAACCAATTGTATGGTATAACAATTCAGAGAATCTTGGGATACGATTATTGACAATACCAGTAGAAGATGCCTTTTATGGTATGTTAATGCTCCTATTAAGCATTACCTTTTATGAAATGAAGCTGAAGCGATTTTAATCTGACTAAAACGGGTCTTCTTCAATATCCCATTTTTTTGATTGACGTATAAAGGTGTTGTTTCCAAATTCATCACTGGGTGTAATACCCGCACTTGGCGAACCATATTCAACATTGGTATCCAACACATCCAAGTCGGCAAACTTTGTAAACTGTCCAATATAACGGGTTTTGGCTGTATCAATCGGTCCGTTACGATGTTTTGCAACAATTAATTCTGCCATACCTCTTGTATCACCACCTTCTCCGTCCTCAGTAATTCCATAATATTCAGGACGGTGGATAAACAATACCATATCTGCATCTTGCTCAATGGCACCCGATTCCCTTAAATCCGACAATTGCGGACGTTTATCCCCACCGCGACTTTCCACCGCACGACTTAGCTGAGACAAAGCAATAACTGGTATGTTCAATTCTTTAGCTAATCCTTTTAATGAACGGGAAATGGTTGCAATTTCTTGCTCTCTGTTACCTTTACCTTCTCCACCGGCAGTCATTAACTGCAAATAATCAACAATCAATAATTCTATTTTGTGTTGTTCTTTCAACCTTCTTGCTTTCGCTCTGAGTTCAAAAACGGATAATCCAGGTGTATCATCAATAAACAAAGGAGCTTCTGCAATTTTTTTAATTTTTTCATTTAATTGCAAAAATTCATATTCTTCTAATTCTCCCTTTTTTATTTTTTCTGAAGAAAGCTCAGATTCACTGGCAATAAGACGCGTTACCAATTGTAATGACGACATTTCGAGTGAAAAAAGAGCAACAGGTTTATTCCATTCAACAACGGCATTACGCGCCATGGTAAGTACCAATGCAGTTTTACCCATAGCAGGGCGGGCCGCAATAATAACTAAATCTGACTTTTGCCATCCAGCAGTAATTCTGTCCAATGCCGTTAAACCCGACGGCACTCCGGAAAAACTTCCTTTATTGTTTCGGGTCGCTTCTATTTGTTCGATGGCCTGCTTGATAAGCGTACTCATCTTATCGTAATTTTTACGGATATTTCCCTCTACAATCGAAAATAGATTTTTTTCCGCTTCATCTAATAAATCAAAAACATCAGAACTATCCTCATAAGCATCGTGAATTGTTTTGGTAGATATACGAATCAACTCACGCTGAATATGTTTTTGTGCAACTATACGTGCGTGAAACTCCGCATTGGCAGCAGATGCTACGCGGTTGGTGAGTTGTGTAATGTAATACGCACCTCCAACAAGGTCAAGCTCTCCTGTTTTTTTTAGTTCCTGCGTTACCGTTAAAATATCAACCGGTTCTGAACGAATAAACAACTGCTCAATGGCTCGATATATGCGGGAATTTGCATCTTTGTAAAAACTTTCAGATTTTAGAATATCAATTACACTTGTAAGCGCATCCTTTTCAAGCATAACGGCTCCCAACACAGCTTCCTCCAATTCCACAGCTTGAGGAGGCATTTTTCCTTCAACAGATTGTAAGTTGGTGGGTGTTTTTGCAACCCTTCTGCGAGATGCGATATCAGTCTTTGAATTAAATTGTGTCATAGGATAACAAAAGTACAAAAATTACAGCCTAAGGAGTTTGTAATTATTAACATTCGTCCAACAGGATTTTAACAACTAGTTATACGATGCGATAATTTTAAAACAGGCTGTAAATAAGGATTGTAAGGCAGTAAATAATTATAAAAAACAACTTCTTAACATTTTTGCACTATCACAATTTTTCCAATTCATCTTTATAATCAAATTGCAAATCTTCATGAAGTTTTGAGAAAGCCATTTTTATTTTTTCAACTTCCCTGTTATACAAATTTGTTAGAACAAGGCTACCATGGATAGGAAGCTTCGCTTCTCGTATTTTTTTACAAAAATATAAGCGGAGTTCTAATTCAGTCTGTTTTATTCCTGAATACTTAATGGAACGGTTAACGTAGCGCAAAATCTTTCGAAGCGTTTTTTTGATAAAGAAAACAGAACTCCTGTTTATTTCCGAAAATAAAATATCCACATCGTCCTTCACACTTTGTACAAATGCATTCTCGTCTGAAGCTTCAAAAAGCAAATAAGATAACAATTCTTTGTTTTCCTTCTTATACTTGATTAAACGCGCGCAATACTGAACAATCTGATTTTTGTCCAGCGTTTTCAGCTCCTGCTGAATCTCACTGATGGAACGGGTCTTCATATTTCTATGAAAATTCTGTTTGAAGCCTGCTTAAATTTCTATACAAGCCATTTTCCTTTTGAATAAGCTCATCATGGGTTCCGGCTTCTGTTACATTGCCTTTATCAATTACAATGATTTTATCGGCTTTACGAATTGTGGATAAACGATGAGCAATAACAAAAGATGTTCTTCCTTGCATCAATTTATCCAATGCCTCCTGAACAACACGTTCTGATTCAGAATCCAGTGAACTGGTTGCTTCATCTAATATCAAGATGCCGGGATCTTTTAACACCGCACGGGCAATGGCTATGCGTTGTCGTTGCCCGCCCGAAAGTTTAATTCCTCTCTCTCCCACCAATGTTTCAAACTTTTCAGGAAAACCGTCAATAAAATCCAAGGCATTTGCTTTTCTGGCAGCTTCAACAATTTCGGTTATGGTAGCATTTGGTTTTCCGTAAGCAATGTTCTCTTTGATCGTTCCTCCAAACAACAAAACATCCTGAGGCACAATTGCCATGTTATTGCGTAACTCCGTGAGAGAATAACTCTTCGCGTCTTTGCCATCTATTAAAATTCTACCACCATCAGGGTCATAAAAACGTAAGAGTAGTGAAGTCAAGGTAGATTTACCCGAACCACTTGGTCCAACAACAGCAATCGTTTCGCCTTTATTGGCAGTAAGTGATATGTTTTTTAGCACTTCTACCGTTTTGCGCGAAGGATATGTAAAGCTCACATTTTCAAAAACAACATTTCCCTTAATTGGATGCAAATTGGGCTGCCTTTCTGAAATATCAATAGATTCAGGTACTTCATCCAATATCTCAAATACACGTTCTGTTGCGCCTACTGCTTTTTGTATCTGAGCATACATTTCAGCTATACCTCCAAAGGAAGCACCAACAAAAGCTGAATACAGAATGAATGAAATTAAATCGCCAATTAATAATTGATTGCGCGATGCCAAATTAACACCATACCAAATCACAGCTACTATAGCACCAAACAAACAAAAAATAATAAAGGATGCGAACGCCCCTCTGTATTTACCGCCTTGTATAGCCTTTTTAACAATTTCTTCCGTACTTGCTTTATATCTTACATTTTCAAAAAATTCATTGGCAAAAGCTTTTACATTGGCAATACCCTGCAATGTTTCTTCAACAATAGTGTTTGACTGCGACACTTTTTCCTGTACCTCGCGTGAAGTTTTTTTTATAAAACGTCCGAATACAACTGCTGCAATTGCAACTATAGGAACGATGCAAAGCATTAGTAAGGTAAGCTTAGGAGATATAATCAATAAAAAAACAATACCACCAACAATTAATAAAAACTGTCTTAAAAATTCGGCAATGGTTGTTGTTAATGTATCCTGTATTTGAGTAATATCGGCCGACATACGTGAATTCAAATCGCCCACTCTGTTTTGCGCAAAAAAGATCATCGGCAAAGTTATCAAATGCGCATAAACCGCCTGACGAAGTTTTGCCAAAGTGTTCTCTGTATAATTTACAAAAAGGTATATCCTATAATAAGAACAAAACGATTGAGCAGTTAAAATCAGTATCAGATAAACACCAATTTGATTAATTCTGGAAAAGTTTTTCACCTCTACACTTTTCACCAAATCACCTAATAACAAAGGAAACACCAAGGCTGTAACACTTGTAAGCAACAGGAAAACCAGACCTAAATACAACTTCCATTTGTGAACGCCGGTATAATTGAAAATACGTGTGGCTTTTTTTAAGCTGCTTTTATTTATTTTCGCTTTAGGGAGATCATCGTTTTCTTTAATCTTTCTTGCCATGCTTGTCTTTTTGGAATTACAAATGTAAACTTTTTATCACCTTAATAAAGGTAAAGTTTTAAAAGAAAAGTTTGTCAGATTAAAAAAGTTTATATCTTTGCAGTCCGAAAAACAATAAAAGAAAAAACTAATTCGTTCGTTTTAAAGGCGAACATAAAATAAAATCAACATGTTACGTACGTTTCAACCATCGGTAAAAAAAAGAAAAAACAAACACGGCTTCCGAGAAAGAATGGCTAGCGCAAATGGTCGCAGAGTGTTGGCTTCCCGCAGAGCGAAAGGAAGAAAAAAATTAACTGTTTCTGACGAAAAAACTCATAAATAATTAAAAAAATTGGACTATTGAAATTTAAAAAAAATGCTTCTCCGTTGAGAAGCATTTTTTTTGCCCTTACACTGCTTAATAATGTTGAAAAGCTGTGATAAAAAATAAAATTAAAAACAATCAAATTAGATACTTTCGCAATCAAATTTTACAATCTAAAATATGCCAAGAGATATATCCATAAAATCGGTTTTAATAATAGGTAGTGGCCCCATTGTTATTGGTCAAGCTTGCGAATTTGACTATTCAGGCTCGCAAGCGGCACGTTCCTTAAAAGAAGAAGGTATAAGGGTTACCCTGATCAATTCCAATCCGGCAACTATTATGACCGATAAGGTTACCGCCGAAAATGTTTATTTACTTCCGCTGGAGCCTAAATCGATTATAAAAATTCTGGAAGAGAATAAAGACATTGATGCGGTACTACCAAGTGTTGGTGGACAAACGGCACTCAACCTCGCCATGAAATGCGATGAAATGGGGATTTGGAAAAAACACGGCATACGTATGATTGGAGTGGATATAGATGCCATTGAAATTACTGAGGACAGAGATAAATTTCGTCAGTGTATGGAATCTATTGGTGTTGGAATGGCTCCTTCCAAAATATGCCGCTCATTTTTAGAGGGGAAAGAAATAGCACAGGAATTTGGCTTTCCATTAGTAATCCGTCCTTCATTCACACTTGGAGGCAGCGGTGGATCAGTAGTTTATGTGAAAGATGAATTTGATGCAGCATTAAACAGAGGATTGCATACTTCACCAATTCACGAAGTATTGATTGACAAAGCTGTTTTGGGATGGAAAGAATATGAATTGGAACTACTGCGCGATTCAAACGATAATGTTGTTATCATTTGCTCCATTGAAAATTTTGACCCAATGGGCGTTCATACCGGCGATAGTATTACAGTAGCTCCGGCAATGACCTTATCTGACAGTACCTATCAAAAGATGCGCACCATGGCAATTAAGATGATGCGCAGTATCGGTAATTTTGCGGGAGGTTGTAACGTACAATTTGCTGTAAACCCCGACGATTCTGAAGACATTATTGCCATTGAAATCAATCCTCGTGTATCGCGCTCGTCAGCGCTTGCAAGTAAAGCAACTGGATATCCTATTGCTAAAATTGCAGCAAAACTGGCTATTGGATTTCATTTGGATGAATTACAAAATCAAATTACAAAATCAACATCTGCCTTTTTTGAACCTACATTGGATTATGTAATAGTAAAAATACCACGCTGGAACTTTGATAAATTTAAAGGGGCAAAACGCGAATTAGGTTTTCAGATGAAATCAGTTGGCGAGGTAATGGGTATCGGACGTTGTTTCCAAGAGGCTTTACAAAAAGCTTGTCAGTCGCTTGAAATAAAACGTAACGGACTTGGTGCCGATGGTAAAGAAGTGAAAAATCAGGATGAACTTTTAAAAAGTTTAGAACGTCCGAGCTGGAACCGCTTATTTCATATTTATGATGCCATAAAACTTGGAATTTCCATAAAAACGATACAAAAATTAACACGCATCGATCCTTGGTTTTTAAATCAAATTGAAGAACTTGTATTGTTGGAAAATGAAATTTCTAAATATTCATTAGACAAACTACCGCGCGAAATTTTGTACGAAGCCAAACAAAAAGGCTATGCCGACAGACAAATTGCACATATTTTAAATTGTTTGGAAAGCGAAGTATTTAAACGTCGCAGAGAATTAAACATCAATCGAGTTTATAAATTGGTAGATACCTGCGCTGCCGAGTTTGAAGCCAAAACGCCTTATTATTACAGCACGTTTGAAGATGAAAATGAATCTATTGCTTCAGACAAAAAGAAAATTGTTGTGTTAGGCAGTGGTCCAAACCGTATAGGACAAGGAATTGAATTTGACTACAGTTGTGTTCATGGAGTGTTAGCCGCCAAAGAATGCGGTTATGAAACCATTATGATTAATTGTAATCCGGAAACGGTTTCTACAGATTTTAATGTTGCGGATAAATTATATTTTGAGCCTGTTTTCTGGGAACATATTTACGACATTATCTTGAATGAAAATCCTGTTGGTGTTATTGTTCAGCTTGGCGGACAAACTGCATTAAAGCTTGCCGAAAAACTGGAGCGTTACGGTATTAAAATTATTGGTACCGATTATAAATCCTTGGATTTGGCAGAAGACAGAGGTAGTTTCTCTAATCTTTTAAAAGATAATAATATTCCGTATCCGAAATTTGGTGTGATTGAGGATGCTGAACAGGCGGTAGAATTATCAAAAAAATTAGGATTCCCATTATTAGTTCGCCCATCCTATGTGTTAGGCGGACAAAGCATGAAAATTGTTATCAATGAACAAGAACTGGAACAACATGTTGTTAATCTATTAAAAGACCACCCGGGCAATCAGGTTTTGCTCGATCACTTTTTAGAAAATGCCATTGAAGCAGAGTCCGATTCCATTTGTGACGGAACAGATAATTACATCATCGGAATCATGGAACACATTGAACCTGCGGGTATCCATTCAGGTGACTCTTATGCAGTGTTACCTCCTTTTGATTTGAGCGAAAATGTGATGAAACAAATTGAACAACACACCAAAACCATTGCATTGGCTTTAAATACAGTTGGTTTACTCAACATTCAGTTTGCTATAAAAGATGAAGTGGTTTACATCATAGAAGCTAATCCACGAGCATCACGTACCGTTCCTTTTATTGCAAAGGCTTATGACGAACCGTATGTAAATTTTGCAACCAAAGTAATGTTGGGCGAAAAGAAAATAAAAGACTTTACGTTTAATCCTAGAAAAAAAGGATATGCCATAAAAATTCCGGTGTTTTCTTATGAAAAATTCCCGGAAGTAACCAAAGAACTTGGTCCTGAAATGAAATCGACAGGTGAAGCCATATACTTTATAGATGATTTAACGGATGAGTATTTCCACAATATTTATTCGGAAAGAAATTTATATCTGAGTAAATAATTATTCATACGAACCAACAAAGTGAATGTTTGTATTACCTGTTAATTTCAAACTTCCTTTATTATTTTTACGTATTATTGTAAGCAAAATAAAAACAACAGAATGAACAAAGTAGCATTAATTACAGGCGTTACAGGTCAAGACGGAGCGTATTTGGCAGAATTATTACTAAGTAAAGGGTATACAGTACATGGCATCAAACGCAGAAGTTCCATGTTCAATACCAGCAGAATTGACCATTTGTATAAAGACCAGCACGAAACAAAAGTTAAATTTTTTCTTCATTACGGAGATCTTACAGATTCTACTAACCTTATCAGAATCATTCAGGAAACCCAACCGGATGAGATATACAATTTGGCAGCGCAATCGCATGTAAAAGTATCGTTCGATTCACCTGAATATACTGCCAATGCAGACGCTATAGGAACTCTGCGTATTTTAGAAGCCATACGCATTTTAAAACTTGAAAATAAAACTCGTTTTTACCAAGCTTCTACATCTGAAATGTATGGCTTTGTTCAGGAGGTACCTCAAAAAGAAACAACACCTTTTTATCCTCGGTCTCCATATGGAGTTGCTAAAGTATATGCCTTTTGGATTACTAAAAATTACCGCGAAGCTTACAATATTTACGCTTGTAACGGTATTTTATTTAATCACGAAAGCCCTTTACGTGGAGAAACCTTTGTTACTCGAAAAATAACACGCGCTGCGGCTAAAATCCATTTGAAGTTGCAAGAAAAATTATTTCTTGGAAACCTAGATGCAGAGCGTGATTGGGGACATGCAAAAGATTATGTAGAAGGAATGTGGTTGATGCTTCAGCAAAAAAAGGCGGATGATTATGTATTAGCAACAGGTAAAAAAATCACAGTCAGAAAGTTTGTAGAACTTGCATTTGCAGAAGTAGGAATAAAAATAGAATGGAAAGGAAAAGGTGTAAAAGAAAAAGGTATTAATACAACAACCGGAAAAGTAATAGTAGAGGTTGACCCTCGTTATTTCAGACCTACAGAGGTGGACTTGTTAATTGGTGATCCTTCAAAAGCTAAGAAAGAATTAGGCTGGAAACATAAATACACACTGGAACAACTCGTTAAAGAAATGGTTGCAAGCGATATTAAACTTTTTGAAAGAGATAGATATTTGATGGAAGGCGGGCATGAAATTTTAAATTTTCATGAATAAACCTAAACACCTCAAATTAACTGGATATGAATAAGGATTCCAAAATATACATTGCAGGTCACCGAGGGATGGTAGGTTCAGCCATTGCAAGAAAACTGCAAAAAGAAGGATATACCAATATTATTACTCGGACTTCCAAGGAATTGGATTTAAGAAATCAACAAGCGGTTGCCGATTTTTTCGCAAAAGAAAAACCCGAATATGTTTTTTTAGCTGCCGCTAAAGTGGGTGGTATTGTTGCTAATAATACCTATCGCGCTGATTTTATTTATGAGAACATGATGATTCAAAATAACATTATTCATCAATCGTATTTGAATGGTGTTAAAAAATTAATGTTCTTAGGTTCTTCTTGTATTTATCCTAAAATGGCACCTCAGCCTCTGAGAGAGGAATATTTATTGACAGGACTTTTAGAACCAACCAACGAACCTTACGCTATAGCAAAAATTGCAGGAATAAAAATGTGCGATGCCTATCGTAGTCAGTATGGATGTAATTTCATTTCTGTAATGCCAACCAATTTATATGGTTCAAATGACAATTACGATTTGAATAATTCTCATGTATTGCCGGCACTTATCAGAAAATTTCATACAGCAAAAAAAGAAACCTTACCCAATGTCGAAATATGGGGAACAGGTTCACCTTTGAGAGAATTTTTACATGCCGAAGATTTAGCCGATGCTTGTTATTTTTTAATGCAAAACTACAATGAGTCAGGCTTAGTAAATATTGGCGTGGGAGAAGATATATCCATAAAAGACTTAGCTTTACTCGTTAAAAAAATTGTTGGCTACAACGGAGAATTAAAATTTGACACTACAAAACCTGACGGAACACCAAGGAAATTAATGGATGTAACTAAATTACATTCCTTAGGTTGGAACCACAAAATAAATTTAGAAGAAGGGATAAGAGCTGTATATGAAGAAGTAAAAAGTATTCTGTAATCAGTGACCTCTCATTAAATGCAAAATCATTCTTTAAGAAAAACTAATCTAGCTTTCATTTTAGTTTTTTCTATACTGCCATTTTTGAAAAACACCTTTGCCCAACAAAACCTTCAATTAAACAGGCAATGGGGATTGGATAAAGAGGAAGCAAATGGTATAATTTCAAAAAAAAATTATTTTACAACCGTGGATGATAGCGCAGAAGTAAATTACTCATCCTTTAAACCGTCCATTAGAACCCCTCAACAACCCATAAAAAATAAAACACAACCTTATTTAAAACGAAAGTTTTCGAATGAAAGTTTTATAGTTGTGAATGATACTGCCGATAAATTTTATTTAACAATCGACCCTGTTTTTAATTTTGAAGGCAGCGTCAATAGAGCTGACAACTATCAAAAACTTTATAAAAACACAAGAGGCTTTTTAGTACGGGGAAGTATTGGAAAAAAGTTTTACTTCGAATCGTCGGATTATGAAAATCAGGCAACCTTTGCTCCATACATTGATCAGTACATTGCAAGTACAGGAAGTTTAAATTACAATACGGCGATAGTGCCCGGACAAGGCCGAGCCAAGCCTTTTAAAGCTACCGGTTATGATTTTTCAATGGCATCAGGTTATGTTTCCTATTCTCCCAACAAATATTTTAACTTACAGGCCGGTCATGGAAAACACTTTATCGGCGATGGTTATCGATCATTAATATTATCTGATAATGCATTTAATTATCCTTATGCCCGAATAACTTCTACTTACAAAAAAATTCAGTACACCAATTTATATACCGTATTTATGAATCTGTCCAACAGCGGATTAATAACACCACCCGGACAACAAGCCTTGTATGAAAAAAAAATTGGCAATTACCAAATGTTGAATATTAATTTTGGTAAACGTTTCCAATTAGGGTTAGTACAAGCAATGATCTGGCAACCTGCCGACAGCATTAATAAACAGCATGTCAACTTCAATACTTTTGACCCGTTAATTGGTGTAAATACTGCTATTTATGGACTTCACAGTCAAAACAATATACTTTTAGGTGTTACTTTTAAATTGAAAGTTACCAATTCCATTGCTTTATACGGACAATTTATTTTAGATGATGTTCCTGAAAAGGGCAGCGCTACAGCTATTGATAAAAAATCAGGTTATCAGGTAGGTTTTAAATATTTTAATTTATTTACTATAAAGAAATTGCGTTTACAGGCAGAATTCAATAGTGTTCGCCCCTATACCTATGCTACCGCAAATTCGCAAGAAAGTTACACACATTACAATCAGGCGTTAGCTGATCCATTGGGAGCGAATTTTAGAGAAGCAATTATTTTTTTGAATTATAATATAAAGAAATTTTTTATACAACTTCAAGTCAATTATGCTGTAAAAGGCGATGATTACAATGGATACAATTTTGGCGGAAATGTTTTTAATTCCGACAATTCATTTCCTCTTGGTCAAAATTTAAACTCAATTACAACAACACAAGGTTTAAAAACAACCATTAACTATCAGGATTTTCAAATCGGATACCTGGTAAATCCTGCAACTAATTTTAATATTGTATTGGGTGTCACAAACAGAACTGCAAAAACAGATATTTCGATGCAACAAGCTGAAATAATCTATTTTGGAATCCGTACTTCATTGACCAATGTTTATTATGATTTTTAATGAGTAAGAAAAAAAGACTTATTATTCTTTTTGCGTCACTTATAGTGTTGCTTGTGCAAAATAATTCTTTTGCGCAACAGCTCAATTATACCCTAAACCGCGATTATTTATGGGGATATGACAATTATTTTAATAACAAAGAAGAAAGCGTACAAACCTTTGTAAAGCCATATAGACAAGAGCAATTAGACAAAGTAAAAGATTCTACTGTTGCATTCCAGCAGTTGTTGGTTGAAAAAAAAATGGCACATTATATCAAAAAAAAATTAAACATTAAAGAGCATAAGAAATTTAATTTGTCCGTACTTCCTTTAAAAACTTCATTGGCAGGAGATCAAAGCAAATCTCATGCACATGATGTAAGAGATATTGCAATAGGTGCAACAGTAATGGCAAATTTTGGAACTAAATTATCCTTTAATTTTAAAACACTCATTGGTGGTGGAGTAGGTAATTATTTAACGGATTCTATCATTCATCACTTTGGTGTTGTTCCCGGATTGGGTACCGCACATGGAAATCCTAAGTTTTTGAGACGTTATTCCTATCGCTACTTTTCAGGATACTTATCCTATTCTCCCAATAAATATTTTAATTTTCAGGTTGGACAGGATAAACATTTTTGGGGAGATGGTTACCGTTCATTATTTTTATCAGATGCAGGGGCTCCGTTCCCATTTTTAAAAATCACCACTACGGTCTGGAAATTCACTTACGTAAATTTATATGCTATAATGAAAGGAGCAGCAAACCCATCAGGAGGTCCACAAAACTGGCAAACCAAATACGCAAGCTTTCATTATCTGGGATTTAATGCTACCAAACGAATTAACATAGGCTTATTTGGAGCTGTTGTTTGGCAAGGAACTACCCAATACAGAAACAGAGGATTTGATGTAAATTACTTAAACCCATCTATCATGTTTCTACCAACAGAGTTTTCTTTAGGATCAGGTGATAATGCTTTAATAGGTGCCAGCTATAAAATCAAACTATTCAAAAAACAGCAATTATACGGACAATTAGTGATAGATGATTTATTGGTAGATGCATTATTAGCAAGGAACGGTTGGTGGGCAAATAAATATGGAATTCAAACAGGATTTAAGAGTTTTGATTTGTTCAAAATAAAACGTCTTAATTTTCAAACCGAATTGAACTATGTCCGTCCTTATACATATTCCTATGGACCAAATGTAGTTCAAAACTACTCCAATTACAATCAATCATTGGCGCATCCGCTAGGGGCAAACTTTGTTGAATTGGCAACGTTTTTAAACTACAGATACCATCATTTCTTTTTTGAAGGAAAAGGTGTGTATGCAATTTATGGATCCGACACCGCTAAGAGCGATTATGGTCAAAATATTTTTATTCCTTATACGAAACATCCAAATGACTTTGGTAACACAACAACACAAGGTATAAAAACAAATCTAATTAATTTATCACTGCGTGGAGCTTACATCATTGCTCCAAGAATAAATCTCAGAGTAGAATTAGGAGCGGAATACAGAATTCAGCAAAATGAATTTGGCACCAACAAAATACCTTATGTATATTTTGGCCTACGTACTGATTTAAGCAATTTTTATGATGATTATTAGAGCCTGTTAATTCTCAAAAAACATCCCCACCTAAAGTCCCATTGGTTGCAATAAATCTGTCAATAGATTCTTTAATTGTGTCAGTAACCTGTATTTCAAATAGATTATAATTTATAGCGATTAGAATTCTAAGTTTGCCATTCCAAAAGTATGTTAAGTTGCCCGGAAGCTTTCAAGTAGTTTAGACGACCAACTAAACGGATCAGATTTTAAAGACATCAAAAACCTCTATAAGAAAGAAATAGATAAATTGGTGCGTAAGACAATACAAGTATCCTTTATTAATGCCAACTTTAACAAAACCATTGCTAGTAAAAGCTATAAATTTAAACCTATCGAAAAAGTGGTTTAAGTTGGTGAATTAAAACATCGGATCACCCGAGTAATTGGAATTAATCCATAAAATAATCGTTGTACAACAAAAATCAAGTGCGAACAAGTACGTTATTTACAAATAATATTCGTACTTATCTGAAAATTTATCGCCGGTCTTTCCATAGTACTACCAAGCAAGAAAGACTAATTTCCATGTTGAAATTAGAAATCACATTAATTATTTACAGGTTCAAAATAATTACTAATTACTTGCTTGCGTCTAAGGTAAAGTCCTACATTATTTATGATTATAGGGTTTTCACCTTATTGTTACTGTCATTTTATTGTTTTACCATTGTGATCTATTATCATGATTAATTAATGAAATAATATAAGTTTAGTGACGTGAAGACTAGAACGCCCTGAAAAAATGGGGCATTATTATAAATGGGGAAACAAAAAAAAGACGATAAAAAGAAGAACATCACAAATAAGTCGTTTAGAGAATTGTTGGTTAATAAGGTACAGAATTAATAAAGTAATGGCTTGAAAAAACAGTGAAAAAGCAAAAAAATAGTACAAAATCCACCCGGTAATCAAGAAGTTTCAAAAACTTATTGAATGTAATCCAATCTTGAATATGTGTATTATAGATAAATGCATAAAAGAACAATCTTATTCAATGGAAGATATGTTAAAATGGAATCATATGGACTATTATGTTGGAGGTGCCGGTTATCAGGTATATTTAAGTGGGGAGAACTGTCATAGTTGGCATAGCCCGATAACCAGAATCATAAAAGAAATTAAACTTATAGCCACGTTAAATTATTTATTTTTTTTAATCGCTTTGTGTTCCTTTACTCCTAAATATATTTTTTCTCAGAAGATCTGTGCTTTAAATACAGCTAAAATCGGAATAAGAAACGATTCCAATGAAATAACAAATATTCCTTCTGCAACTACAATTATTTTTGACAAACAAAATAAAACTATTTCTATTGAAACGTTAAACAAAGATTTAAATGGATTAAATGGAAAATACGAATACCTTAAAGTCGTTCCTATAACAAATACGCTCGACTGGATGGGAGAGTTGCATAAAAAAAATGATACTCTTCTTTTCGGAAGCATTTATTTTTTTTATCACGGTTATGGAAATGCGGATTTAATATTCATATCATTAGCTGGGAAATTTTATATAATTCCTATTAGTTCGAGTTCATGCATTAATTAGCGCTGGGAAATAAGTATTCTCGAGTATAAAATTAGTTAGTGCTTATCGTGATGATTATCTGGTTCGAATCTGATAAAATGCAAAGTCCCATTTCTAAAAATTGTGAAATGATTTCTATATGAATGGAGTTCAATCATTTTTTTTTGAATAATAATTGTTTTGTTATTGGGGAATTCTCTACTTGTTTGTAAAAATTACTCTTGAAACTATTAATGAATTCAAGATGATTCATAAGATCATAATGATTAATTAGTAATGGTAAAAAAGCATAAGGCTTTTATGTATAAATGTTTAACAATATAAACAAAAGCCTTATATATACTGGAGTATCGGCGAAATATTTTATTTGTTTTTATTGTGTTCTAATTAAATATGAACTATTTTTATATAAATAATTCATTTTTAATTGGAGAAAAAAATAGCGAGTGTATTTTTTTCCATACTAATCTCTAATCATAATTTGAATCAAGGGAGATTTGAAATATTATTAATTAAAGAAATCTTTTAAATATCTGCAATCATAAATTAATATGTGCAATATGGAACCTCCCAAAAACGCAAAATTAGTTGAATGGCCAACTTCCACTATGTGGTTTGATGAGGATGGTATATTGTATTCCGTACCCAAAATAGAAGGACAAAAACCTCAAACAAAAGAGGAAGTGCTAAAGGAAATGGAAAAATTCAGGGAGCTGATCGATCACAAAAAAAGATGTATGATCACAAAAACAGATAATTCATCTCGGCCACCCAAAAAAGAAGATCGGGATTGGATTGCCGAGGAACTTAATTCTGTTGTAAAAGCCTTAGCAATTATTTCTGCCTCTCCCTTGAGTAGAATGACCGCTAATTTGTTTTTTGGGTTTAAACCACCTAAGTACCCGGTTAAATTTTTTTCTAATATGGAAGATGCAAAGGCTTGGATTAAACAATATCTATAATATGATTAGTATATTAGGTGGTGACGAATTATGTGTAAATAAACGAATGGATTAGAGGAAAATAAAACAGGCAAAGATGAATTGTATTATTATAGATGACGAAGAAGTATCAAGAACAGTAATGAAGCATTTAGTTGCTCAAGTGCCGTTTTTAAATCTTTCCGGCATATGCAGCAGTGCAAAAGAAGCTCTTGTGATAATAAATAATTCGTCTGTAGATTTAATGTTACTGGACGTAGAAATGCCTCATGTGAATGGGATCGAACTCCTTAAAAGCCTTAAAAATCAACCCTTAACCATTTTAGCAACATCGAAAAAGGAATATGCAATAGATGCATTTGAATGTAATGTGGTAGATTATTTGGTTAAGCCTATTGCTGTAGACCGTTTTTTTAAAGCTGTTTTTAAAGCGAAAGAAATTTTTGACAGCTCTTCACAAACTCTGGATTCTCTGAGTAAAGACTATGTTTTTATCAAAACCAATGGAACACTTATAAAAATTGATATAAAAAAAATATTGTGGATGGAAGCATTTGGTGATTATGTAACCATAAATACTTCAGAAAAAAAATACACGATTCATTCCACAATGAAATCGATTGAAAAAAAATTACCTTCTCAGCTATTTATCCGTGTACACAGATCTTTTATTGTATCACTTGATAAAATTGATTCTATAGATGACCATGTTATTATCATCAGGGATCAACTAATACCTATTGGTTCTATTTATAAAGAAAATTTAACGCGGAATCTGAATTTATTATAAATAGATCATTAACCGGATTTCCACTTTCATTTTCATCTGTTCACCTTCCATTAAGGTGCGTTCATCGAGTTTTTGTGCCTGCATTCTAACTATAGTCGTAAAATTGTTGCAAATACTAATATTAACTAAAATATAACGCTATGGAAAATACAGAACTAACTTTAAGCATTCGCTGTAAAATGATAGTGAAAGCTGTATTGGAAAATTTAGAACTTCATTGTAACAACGTAAAATTGAATGAGGTCGAAGTTTTGGAAAATATATCGTTCGCACAGCGAGAACAATTGAAAACTGCTCTTTTTAAATCAGGACTTGAATTGTCATCTGATGATCAAAAAAATGTCCTTGTTGATAAGATGAAGAGTATCATCATTGAGATGATTCATTTTGAGGATGAATTACCAAAAATGAAATATTCGGTAATTCTAAGTGAGAAATTAAACCGAAGTTATACTTATCTGTCTAATGTTTTTTCTGAACAAGTAGGTATTACAATTCACCAGTTCATTATCATACAGCGAATAGAACTGGTTAAAGAATTACTTGCGGTTAATAATCTTAACCTTTCTGAAATTGCAGAAAAGCTTCATTACAGCAGTGTTGGGCATTTGTCCAATCAATTTAAAAAAATGACAGGACGCTCTCCTTCCGACTTCAAAACAGGGAAAGAAATGAATCATCTGTTGCATTTAAAAATAGCCGATCAAAAAGGTTCAAACAAACAGATATAAGGATAGAGAATTGGAACCGGAATTTATGAAGGGAAAAATTAATTAATCATAATGTTAAATTTAAAACTATAGAAACAATGAACACTTTTGATATCGCCTTCATAATTGTTTCGACCTTTTTATTGTTTGTATTGGTTGGACTAGTAATAAAAGAAAGAGAACATTTATTTATTGAAAATGCTTTTCGAAAGAAGAAACGAAAGAACAATCCAGAATCCTATTTTGTTGAAGAAACAAAAAAGTTGGCAGAGCCTTCTGTAAAAAACGGACATAATTATTTAGATTTTTCCGGTGGCGATTGGGGCATTTGATATTAAAACCTTTTATAAATACTATTTATTCAAAGCTGTTTTATGCTTCATTCTTTAAACAAATAACATCCAAACAAAAAAGGGGGACATCATGAACACCGGTGAAAATACGTTACCCGTCAATATATTATTGGTTGAAGATAATCCAGGTGATATACGTCTTACCAAAGAAGTGTTGAAAGATGGGAAAATACGAAACATATTAAATGTTGCAATGGATGGAGAAGAAGCCCTGCTTTATTTGAAAAAAACAGGCAAATATGAAGATGCGAGTACCCCCGATCTTATTTTACTCGATTTGAATTTACCTAAAAAAGACGGAAGAGAAGTGCTGGCTGAAATTAAAAGCGATCCTGAGCTGATGTGTATTCCTGTTATTGTACTCACGACTTCTGCTGCCGAACAGGATATCTTGAATATGTATTCTCAACACGCCAATTGTTATATAACCAAACCGGTCGATTTTAATCAATTTATAAATGTAATAAGGTTAATAGAAAACTTTTGGTTAACGATTGTTAAGTTACCTAAAAAGGAAAAATAAAAACCGTACCTATTTTTTATTTATGCAAGCACCTGAAAACGTAAAAGTATATGATTGGCACACTTCTGTTTTTTGGTTTGATGAAGATGGTATATTCTGTGTTATTTCGAAAAAATCACCTGCACAAACATTAGAAGAAGCTAAAAAAGATATTGAAAATCTTATGGAAATAATTGGCCAAAAAAAAGTTTGTATGTTGGTAGATGCTACTAATTCTACTGAATCTACAAAGGAATTGCGTGATTATGCTGCTGTAGAATTTCCGAAATTTATAAAAGCAATGGCCATAGTTTCTAATTCAGCATTGGGTAAAATGTTGGCCAATTTGTTTTTCAATATCAAATCACAACCTTACCCCACTAAAATGTTTAATGATGAAAACGAAGCGAGAGAGTGGCTGAAACAATATTTATAAATTAAAATATAAATAAAACTATGATGGCAAATACTTCTTTTTATTTTAGTATTCGTAATATAGGGTTGACTCTTTTTGTAGTAATAATCTATTATGTATCGGCACGGGCAGGATTATTATTGGCCTACCAAAATACAAATGCAACATCTATCTGGCCTCCATCCGGCATTGCTCTTACGGCTCTTCTTTTATGGGGCTACTATATTTGGCCGGGTATTCTTTTAGGAGCATTTTTAGTGAATGTAGTTGTTTTTTTATCTCATCAAATAGATGCGTACACTTCTTTCGAAATATCAGCATTCATTAGTATTGGTAATACATCGTCAGCCTTATTAGGCTACTTTTTATTAAAAAAAATACCCGGCAATATAGGTGAACTTGATAGGGTAAAACAAATTTTTGAATTTACATCAGTAGTTTTAATTAGTTGTTTGATAAGCTCTACCGTTGGTTCTACTGTTGTTTGCGCAGCACACATAACTTCTTGGGATCAATATTCTGTTATTTGGTTTACCTGGTGGCTGGGCGATGTTACAGGAATACTAATTGTTACACCCTTATTATTATCATGGGCAAATTACTTTAAAGTAGAATGGCTATGGGATAAAAAAGTAACAGAAATCATTCTTTTGTACGGATTAATTTTCATTTTTAGCGGAGTTGTTTTTTGCGATTGGCTATTTGCATATTCTCCATATATAAAGTCGTATTTGATTATACCTATTTTAATGTTGGCGGCATTTTATTATGACAAGCGAACATTATTAACGGTCATCGCACTTTCTTCCTTTATGGCAATTTTAGGAACAATTAACGGAAAGGGGGACTTTGCTTCTAATTCAATAAATGATTCATTGCTTTCATTGCAACTATTTCTTTCTACCGTAAGCCTCACAATTCTTCTGTTAAAAACAACTATTAATGAACGAGAGCAGTCGCAGGCAATACTTAATAACGCACATGATAAATTAATGTTGATTGCAAAAGAAAGGAAAGAGGAATTTGAACACTATCAGAAAAGAGTGGAAGTTGTTTTTCAAACATTATTAAAATATTCACTGATGGATTTTTCTCAAAAAACTCCCATAAGTGAAAAGGGGGACGAAATAGATGCCATAGCCACAGGCCTTAACACGCTGAGTGAAGAATTTGATTTTTATGTACGGAAATTAGCAGAAAGCGAAGAACGATTCCGTTTATTGGTAGATAACGTTAAAGATTATGCAATTTTTATGGTAGATGCCGGTGGTTATGTTGTAAGCTGGAACAAAGGTGCCGAACATATTAACGGCTATTCATCGGAAGATATTATCGGGAAACATATATCTGTATTTTACACTCCTGAAGAAATTGAGCAAGGTGAGCCTGAATATAATTTAAAAATGGCTGTAAAAAAGGGAAGCATCGAAAGTGAAGGTTGGCGAGTGAAAAAAGACGGTTCACAATTTTGGGCCGATGCTATTATTACTCCTCTTTATGATGGATTAAATAATTTGAAGGGATTCGTAAAAATTACACGTGATATAAGTGAACGAAAAAAAACAGAAGATGAATTAATCAACTCTAAAAATTTCCTCGACTCCGTATTGGAAAATGTACCTCAAATGTTATTTGTGAAAGATGCCAAAGATCTCAAATTTGTGAGATTTAATAAGGCAGGGGAAGAGCTTTTGGGATATTCAAGAACAGAATTGATAGGTAAAAACGATTATGATTTTTTTACAAAAGAACAAGCTGATTTTTTTACTTCTAAAGACAGGATAGTACTTGCAAATAAAAAACTTTCTGATATTCCGGAAGAACTCATTAATACCAAAAATAAAGGAACCAGGATACTGGCAACTAAAAAAATACCAATTCTTGATAGAGAAGGGAATCCGATATATTTAGTGGGAATTTCGAATGATATAACAGAACAAAAAAAAATACAGGAGGAACTGCAAACCAGTGAAGAAAAGTTTAACAAAGCTTTTCGATTAAGTCCTGCAGGTATTGCTTTAACAAATCTGTCCACAGGAAAATATGTAGATGCCAATGAAAGCTTTTTAAAAATAACAGGATTAGAACAGAATGAAATTATCGGACATACTTCGCAGGAAGTACAATTCATTGACCCAAACAATCGTCAGCAATTATTGGACGAAATAAAAAATAAAGGTTCGATCAGGAACAAGGAAGTTGTATTTAAAAAAAAATCGGGAGAAACAGGAGCTTTATTAGTTTCTACCGAACTCATCAATATTAAAAATGAGCAGCATACACTGACGATCATCTATGACATTACCGATCGGATAAAAGCGGAGACAGAATTAAAACAAAAATCGGAAGAGCTAGTTCGTTCTAATCAGGAGCTGGAACAATTTGCATATGTGGCATCGCATGACCTACAGGAACCATTACGGATGGTGAACAGTTACGTACAATTATTAGCCGACCGATATAAAGATAAATTAGATCAGGATGCAAATGATTTTATAGGTTTTGCTGTTGATGGCAGCAACAGAATGAGAATACTTATTCAGAGTTTATTAGAATATTCCCGAGTAAATAGAGTAAAACCTTTTGAGCAGATAAATGTAAATGAAGTAATAACGCAAGTGCTTACAGGAATAAAAAATATGATAGAAGAAAAAAAAGCCATTATTAAAATCAACAAATTACCTGCTATTATAGGAGACCCTATTTTGATTGGACAACTATTTCAAAATCTTATTATAAATGCAATAAAATTTAAAGGTTCCGAAAATCCTGAGATTATTATTTCAGGTGAAAAAACAAATAATAACGACTATCTTTTTTCAGTAAAAGATAACGGAATTGGAATTGAAAAAAAATATTGGGATAAAATTTTTATAATATTCCAACGCTTGCATAGCAAAGACGAATACCCCGGAACAGGTATAGGATTATCTATTTGTAAAAAAATTGTAGAAAGGCACGGAGGGAAAATTTGGGTGGAATCTGAAGTAGGAAAAGGGAGTATATTCTATTTTACTATCAAAGAAAATAAACTGAAACCTCAGCTAAACATTTAAAGATGAAATCCTCAATTGTCAAATGGTTTAAAAATGTATCTGTTACGAAAAAATTATATTTTGTAGTAGGGATAATGGCTTTGCTTATTACCATAGAGCTTTTTATGTTATGGTTTTCGCTCACTACGCTATCCTCTGTGAGAGCCTTTGTAGGAGGAGAAGGGTTATGGTCAAAAGCACAAAAAGATGCTATTTATAATTTGCAAAAATATGCCCGTACTTATAATGATGAAGATTATGTAAAGTTTCAAACTTTCATGAAAGTACCAATGGGAGACCATAAAGCATTGCTGGAATTAAAGAAAAGGAAATTCAGTATGGAAAATGCCCGACAGGGTTTTATAGAAGGAAGAAACCATCCGAATGATATTGATGGAATGATACATCTTTTTCAACGGTTTCATAACATATCATACATTACCAAGGCTATTCAGATATGGGGTGAAGCTGATTCAACAATAATGGAACTAATACCTATTGGAGAACAAGTAAATTCACAAATAAACTCTGGTCGTCTTTCCAAAGAAAAGATCGATAGGATTGTTTCAAGAATTGACCCTATTAATGAAAGGTTAACAGTTCTCGAAGACAATTTTTCTTACACCCTAGGGGAAGGCGCAAGATGGCTTGAAAACCTTATTTTAACAGTATTGTTTTTAATTGCTTTAACAGTTGAATTTTCGGGTTTGTTTTTAACCATTTCCGTCAGTATGGGAATAACAAAGGGAATAAATGAAATTACAAGAATCGCTAAAAAAGTTGCAGCAACAGATTTCAGTGATAAAGCAAAGGTATATTCAGAAGATGAGATAGGTCTCTTAGCTGTTTCATTCAACGAAATGATTTATAATTTGCAAAAAAACATTGATGAACGAACTAAGGCGAAAGAATTGATACATCAGCAACAACAGCTTTATGAGTCGCTTATTAATGCGCAAAGCGAAATGGGACAAGGAATTGCGATTACAGAAAATGGTAAAATCATATATGCCAACGATGCACTTTATAAAATGTATGGCTACAACAAAGACGATTTTTTTAAAATTTTATCTTTTATTGATATTGTTGTTCCTGAAGACAGAGAAAGACTCAGGAAACAATTATCAAAACGTCTTTCGGGTACGGAAATGTCTGATACAGGTGAAACCGCCATTATATGCAAAGATGGACATATTATAAATATTGAATATTCTGTTAAAACTATTAAAATAGAAGACAGGATGCAAACTCTTTCCGTTATTCGTGATATAACCACACGCAAACAGTCCGAAGAAGAGCTGAAACATAAAGCCGAAGAACTAATTCGTTCTAATAAAGAACTGGAACAATTTGCTTATGTGGCTTCACATGATTTGCGCGAACCCCTGCGAACAATAAGCAGTTATGTACAATTACTGGAAAGCAGATATAAAAATAAACTGGATGACGATGCTGATGAATTTATTAAATATACGGTTGAGGGAGTTCAACGCATGGATAAGCTTATTAATGATCTGCTCTCATACTCAAGAGTGAGGAAGACGAATGAAATGGAATGGGTGGATTGTTCGGCTATAATAAAAACCGTAATTACAAATATCAATGATGTCATCCATGAAAACAACGTAAAAATAGTTGTTGATACACTTCCAAAAATAAAAAGCAACGCATTACAAATGACACAATTGTTTCAAAATTTAATTACAAATGCCATAAAATTTCATAGTGACAAACCACCGGAAATTCATATTTCTGCAACAGAACGAGAAAAGGAATGGTTGTTTTCTATCAGCGACAATGGGATTGGAATTGATGAAAAGTATGCAAAAAAAATATTTGTTGTTTTTCAACGATTACACAGTAGAAGCGAATATGAGGGAACCGGAATAGGGCTGGCCATATGCAAAAAAATTGTTGAACAACATGGAGGAGAAATTTGGTTTGAATCAAAAATAAATCAAGGAACAACTTTTTATTTTACCATAAAAAAAGCGTAATACGACTTTGCCGAATTTTTAAAATGGAAACACTACTCAACATATTATTAATTGAAGACAATCCTGGGGATTCCAAATTAATTGATATTTATTTACGGGAAGCTTATGGTAAAGAGTATTCACTTTCTGTTTGTGATTATCTGCATAAAGGGCTTGAGGAGCTTACAAAAAAAACGTTTGACATTATCATTATTGACCTGTCATTGCCTGATAGTAGTGGTTTAGACACCTTCAGGCAAGTTTATGAACATTCTCCGAAAACCCCAATTATTGTACTCACGGGTTTAGATGATGATGAGGTAGGTATAAAAGCGGTGAAGCTTGGCGCTCAGGATTTTTTAGTAAAAGGAAAAGCAAAGAGCAAAACCTTAAAACGATCTATTACTTATGGTATTGAACGATTTAAACTGTTAAGAGAACTTTCCGAAAACACAAAAATGTTGCAGGAAAAAACGCACGCTCTTGAAAGAGAACAATTAAAACTCGCAGAAGCTCAAAAGCTTTCTCATATTGGTAGCTGGGAATGGGATATACAACAAAACACGATTAGTTGGTCGGATGAATTGTACCGTATTTATGGTTTAAATCCTGAACAAGATAAAATTTCGATCAAGAAAGTTGATGAAATGATGCACGTGGCGGATAAAGAACTTGTGAAGAAATATATATTAGAATCAAAACGCACACACTCCTCTTTCAATTTTTATTACCGTATTATTGTTGCAAATGATTTAATAAAAACAATTCAAACACGAGGAGAAGTAATTGTTAATGAAGCAGGAGAAGTGTTAAAAATGGTTGGTACCGATCAGGATGTGACCGATCGTATATACGAAGAGGAATTACAAAAACTCGTTCTTGCGGCCACTCAATCGTACAATTCAGTTATTATAATTGACACTACCGGAAAAATAGAATGGGTGAACGAAGGTTTTACAAAACTTACCGGATATAGCTTTAATGAAGTGTTAAATGCAAATAGTGAGCTTTTTAAAAAAACTCATGTAGCTGATGTTGCCGACCAAAATCAATATTTGAAATCAGTAATAAAAGAAAAAAAACCGGTCACTTTTGAAAGTAAAAATTTTACGAAAGATGAAAAAGAGTATTGGGTGATTACCACATTAACACCTGTGATTGGAAAAAGCGGAGAGGTGGAACGAATCATCGCAATTGATTCGGATATTACTTCAAGGAAAGAAATGGAGGAAGAACTAAAGAATGCGAACAAAATAGCTGAGGATGCACTTGCAAAAGGCAATAAGGTATTGAACGAATTAATGATAGCGAAAAAAGAATTGGAAGAATCGATGAAGGTGAAAGAACAATTTTTAGCAAATATGAGTCACGAAATTCGTACTCCTATGAATTCAGTAATAGGATTCACGAATTTGATTTTAAAAACAAATCTCAATAAAGAGCAGGAACAATTTATAAACGCAATTAAAATTTCTGGCGAAAATTTAATTGTAATTATAAATGACATTCTCGATTTTTCAAAAATTCAGTCGGGAAAATTTGTATTCGAACAAATTGAATTTAGAATATCACACATACTTTCAACACTTACCGAAATGATGGCGAATAAAGCCACAGAGAAAAATTTAAAAATAATACAAACAATTGATGAAAGAATTCCGGATTGTTTGATTGGTGACCCAACGAGGCTAAATCAAATTCTGTTAAATCTTATTGGTAATGCTATTAAGTTCACAGAACAAGGAGAGGTAAAAATAATAATAGAGCTGATTTCGGAAATAGAAGATACTATTGAACTGAAATTTTCTATCATTGATACGGGTATAGGCATACCACCGGAGAAACAGGCTGTTATATTTGAAGGATTTACTCAGGCCAGTAGCGAAACCACCAGAAAATATGGTGGAACAGGTTTGGGACTTGCTATTGTTAAACATCTTGTTGAACTGCAAGGTGGAACGCTTTCACTGCAAAGTAAAGTAGGAAAAGGTTCTAACTTTTCTGTGAATCTTACATTCAAAAAAAGTGTGCTTGAATGTAAAATACAAGATGTTGCAGAGCAAGATAATAAACCCGAAAATTTCACAGAATTAAATATCCTATTAGTAGAGGATAATGTATTAAATCAGATTCTCGCAAAAAAGGTACTTTCCGATTGGAAATGGAACGTAGAAATTGCTGAAAACGGACTCGTGGCTCTGGAAAAAATCAAGATGAAAAATTTCGATCTGGTACTCATGGATATACAAATGCCGGAAATGGATGGCTATGATACCACTCGCAATATCAGAAAAATGCAAGACGCTCCTAAGAGTCATATTCCTATTATTGCGATGACGGCTCATGCTCTTGTGGGAGAAGCAGAAAAATGTATTGGTGCAGGTATGGATGAATATATATCCAAACCATTTGACCCTAAAGTGTTAAAATCGAAAATATTTTCGGTTCTTAATAAAAAGAAAGAGTAGGACATCATTCACAATAAAAACACCTAAAGAAAATGGAAGCCAATAAAAGGAACCACATCGATTTAAGCTATTTAAAAGAGCTTGCGAATGGGAGCAATGAATTTATTGTTGAAATTATAACTGTTTTTTTGACCGAGACTCCTCATGCTATTGACAATCTGGAAAAGCATTTAAGTACGAAAAATTGGGATGCACTTCGTGCAACGGCACATAAAATGAAACCTTCGTTTTCATTTGTAGGATTAAAAGAACTTGAACCGGTAATAAATTCTTTAGAAGAATATAGCGCAACAAAAATGAATCTTGATCTGATTCCCGGAATGATCTCAAAAATAAAAACTGTTTTTGAAGAAGCTGTTCCTGAACTGGAAATTGAAAAAAAAGAATTTTCTTAAGAGCCTGTTTAAATTTCATTGCTAAAAATATATCGTCACTCAATAGTTCTCGATATGCTCACCGGAAAGGCTCGCTACTCGAACTGACATCAGTATTTTCGCACAGTCACTTCGAGTAGGCTTTTTCAGCCGTATCGAGAAGTGTTAGAGGAGAATACCACACAAATAATATAGAAGGATTTTGGAGCCTAGTAAAACGAGGAATTGTTGGGCAATACCATAAAATGACAAGAAAGTATTTGCAAAATTATTTAGATGAATTCACATTTAAATACAACTTTAAACAAGTAGAAAATATTTTTGAATTCTTTCTTTGTAATGCTTTAGTAACAAACAAAACAAAAATTAAACCTACCTCTTAATGGGACATTGCCCTTTGGAGAGGGGCAGGGGTGAGGTCGTACTGTGTAAATCCATAATTCACGTTAAAATACTTGTTCTGAATTTAATTCAAAACAAGCATTTTAAGGAACAGTCTCTTTGTTTTAATCCTATCTCGAATGACCAAAGCCTTTAAGTAGAAGCTTTCGTGCATTGTCAATCTAACTTTTATTAATGTATTAACTCTTTATTGTTGACGCTATTTAATTGCCCATAAAACACCTAATGTTATAATACCCATTGCAATAAATGTAAGAAGAAATACAGCCATGAATTTTGATATCCCAAATTCTCTGACCATAATCCTTATTGGCTCAGTTACAATGTAATTTATAAGTTGAGTGATTTTTTTCCAGGAATCATTATCTTTTATCACATAATCTTTAGCACCAGCCCTGAACGTTTCTACAGCCAATACCATATCTTTATTATTTGACAACATAATAACTTCTGTTTTAGGGTTAATTGATTTAATTGATTTTAATACTTCCAACCCATTTTTTCCTTCCATGTAATAATCCAGAATTACGATGTCGGTGTCTTTATTAACTTTTTTCAAACAACTATCCCCATCATAAAAGCTCGATATCCGAACACCATTCCCAAATTTCTTTCGTAAATGGTGTTCAAGCGCTGTAACCATTAATTTATCATCATCAACGATAAATAAATTTGTTTCTTGAGTTTTCATTTGGCACCTCCTTTTTTAAGATTAAAACAGTTATTATTAAAAGACTATGTAACAATTGAACGATTATGTTTTTTTAATATGCTTTTTTACAAGCAGAAGTAATTGAGTAAAATCAATGGGTTTGCTTATGAATCCGGATACTCCCAACCCCATGGAGCATAAAATTACTTCTCTCATATCTAAAGAAGAAAGAACGATTATTGGAATATTATTATGGTTAAACTCTCTCAACAAATTCATTAATTCCAACCCTGATATATTGGGCATCATAATATCACTGATTATTAAATTTAGTTTTTCTTTTTTAATTACAGTCAACGCTTCAAACCCATTTTGGGCAACTGAAGTCTCATAGCCATTTGTTTTCAAAGAATGAGAAACGGCTTTAAGAATTAATTCATCATCATCAACGATCAGTATTTTCATGACGTTTTTTTTATGTTTAAAGAATAGATTTTAGTAATAATATAATAATGAAAATTAGTATAAGTAATTGATATGGTTTAAAGATGCTATCATTCAATTTTATCTCCTCAATGATATTATCAAGTACATTATTTAATTTTATAAATGCCGACTCGCTTTTAGAAATATAATCGTATGCCTCATTATCAATACATTTCATTGCAATATCAAGACTATCTTGCGCAGATAACATAATTACCTTTGTTTTTGGACTCATTATTTTTATTTTTTTCAAAACACTTAAACCATCCAAAGCATTCATGTTTGCAGAATTTAAATAATAATCTAAAACAACAACATCCGGTTTTAGTTTCATTTTTTCCAAACAAGCTTCATCTGTCTGAAAGATTTTTATCTTTAAGTGTGGATGTTCTTCTGAAATAACATGCTCCAAAGCTTTTAAAAACAGGTTATCATCATCCAAAAGAAACACAAGTATACTTCTAGCCGAAGACTTAATTTTTTTCAATTGCCTTTGCTCAACTTTAGGATATTCAGCAATTGTTTTAGGAAACATTTTACTGGCAACTTTCAAAGGTGTTGAAATATGGGCTTTTGTTTTCATGACAAACATTATTTTTGTTTCTGTTCATCATAACGTACAAAAGAAAATATATTTTTATTTTTTCGTTAAACGAGGATGTTTAAGGGTTGAACTTAGAAGACAAAAGGTTAAAAAAACAATGGTACTGTAATGACAGTAGTAATTATATTTTATTTATCGGTGGTGGAAATAAATAGGAATTGTTATACAGTCGCATCACAACTCATAAAAGTATAATAAGTAATATAGTCTATTTATTTACTTTTATAGAACAAACTTTAAAATTATTATGCTGCTTTTATTTAGCAGGAACAATAAATACAGGCTTTTCGGAATGTCTGATTACTTTTTCGGCAACACTACCCATTAATAAATGTGTTAAACCTGTTCTTCCATGTGTGCCCAATACAATTAAATCGGCATTCCATTCTTCGGCCGTTTTTAGAATAGCTTCAAATGGTTTTCCTTTTTCTACAAATGTCCAGACTTTATGCTTTTTAAATACTTTTTCAATCAACAGTTGTTGACTTTTTTTGTAGTCATTTTTTATTATCTCTGCCAACTCTCCGGGCGTTGTTCCGCCATCAGTTATAAGCATAGTTATGTCAACAACACTTAACAATGCAATTTCTGCATTTAATTGTAGCCCTAATTGAAAACCAATTGTAGCAACCTTTTCAGAAGTTGGTCCATCATCAACCGCAATTAGTATTTTTTTCATGTTAATTATTTTATGGATTAAAATGAGTTCCGTTTTATTTTGTCATTTTATTTTTTGCTTCCATGCACCAAAGTAATTCATTAATAAAGCTGCTCGCACGTTTATCTGTTCCTGTTTTGTCCAACGGATTGCCCGATTCATCAAATGATTCTTCCACCTTTGGAACAGGAAATGTGGCAGGAACAATCCATGCGCGAAGTTTCCATAGCACAAATTGCAATGATGTAATAACCTGTGATCCTCCGAAAACGCCACCAGATACAGTCGAGATTGCAAGGGGTTTACGATACCATTCTTCATTCAAAAGGTCTATTACATTTTTTAAACTGGCAGGATAACCTCCATTGTATTCAGGCGTAACAATCAAAATCCCATCTGCCGATTTTATTTTATTCGCAAAATCAAGAACTTCCACGGATGGATTTTTTTGGAAACGCAACCGTTCGTTAAATAACGGGAAATTGTATTTCTCCAAATCAAGAATTTCGACTGTTGAAGTTTTATTTGTTTCGAGATACTGTTTGAAATATAACGCAACCCTGTTACTCTTTCTTTCTGTCCTTACACTTGATGAGATAATAACGATGTGTGGCATGTTTTTAATTATTAAAGTTGGATTTCTTATTCAGATTCTATTATCTTATTAAAGCTGTGGGTTTGTTAAATTATTTGTAACAATTACAAGGTATGATTGCTAATAATTACAAATGCACATATTTGTTGTAAAGCAAATATACTAAACGTTCTTTCATAAGTAACAGCTTTATTATAAACATGTAAAGGATATAAAAAAAATCAAAAATTATGTAATACTTATTGTATGTGTGATATCCATCTTTGTTCTGCTAAAAAAGTTAATTCACGATCTTAAACAAAATCAAAAAATGAAAAACGTATCAGAACCAATCAAAAAAGAAGAGTCAAAGAACTCCTCTCCAATCAAAAAAGATGAGTTAAAGAATTCTCCTTTTGACAATCAAAAAGGGATTGAAAATCACAGAGAGGCGGCAAAGCATTATCAAGAAGCAGCAAAACACCATCTTGAAGCAGCAAAGTATCATGAAGCGGGGAACTACGAAAAGGCTTGTGAAAGTACTCTCAAAGCTCAAGGACACAATTGCCTCGCAAATGATTATGCAAAAAAAGATTTAAAGCATCATGCGTTAGAGAGTTTTGCAGTTTTTTAATTATCCATGTTAAGTTTGTTAAAGGCATTACGAAAAAACGTAATGCTTTTTTTATTTACCAGATATCAAGCAAGAATAATTCCAGCCCGCAGTATGGGTGTGAATAATGTAAATAATTTATAATAATGTGTAACAACTATGCTGTAATGAGTATAGACCTTTACAGTATTATAAAATAACCAAACAAATGAAAAAATTATTTATGACTATTGCAGCAGTGGTAATTACTGTTATTGCCGATGCTCAAAGCACTTACACATTAGATAAAAATCATACAAAAGTAGAGTTTATTGCAACACACTTTGGGATATCACATGTAGAAGGTCGATTTAAAAATGTAACAGTAATATTTAGTTCTCAAAAAGAGGATTTTACCGATGCTGTTATTGAAGTGACAATAGACGTTAAATCCATTGATACTGATATTGAAATGAGGGACAATGATTTGAAAAGTGAAAATTGGTTTTATGCCGATAAATATCCTGCTATTGTTTTCAAAAGCACTTCGTTCAAAAAAATAGATGGTAAACATTACAAATTAGAAGGGAATATAACTATACATGGTATGACAAAGTTTATTTTGTTGGATGTTACATATAATGGAAAAGCATTTAACCCGATGAGTACAAAACATTCTGTAGGGTTCACTATTACAGGAAAATTAAACAGAAAGGATTTTTCAGTAGGAACCGGAGCCGGCAATTCAGTTGTAAGTGATGAGATAGAATTAATTTCAAATGCGGAATTTATTGTTAACTAATTTTTGTAAAAACTAATTTTTAGTTGTGTTGTTGATGAACAAAATTCCTGTTAAAATAAGGATAGATTATAATTTACGTTAAATACATATAATGATATAAATTAATTTACAAATTGTGTGATGAGTAACACATCTATTCAAACTACTTTGTTTCATAAAATTAATCTACACCTTAAAACTGAACAATCATGAAAAAAACAATTATCATTTTGGTTTCTATCTTTATTGTAGTTACACACTAAACACAAACAGTAAGAACGCTGAATGTTACCCGTGCATTAAAAAAATGTAGCATTCTAAAGTTCCTGCATCCGGGGATGAAGTATAAAAGTATTCACACGAAATACATTAAAAAACGAAGTGCTTTAAGAACCTACGAGATTTGATTCAGAGCACTCAAATTTTCTTCTTAACAGACAATATAAGAATGTAAAATATTATAAAGATTGTGTAACACGTATAAAAATTCTGTTTGGGATCTTTACATTAACCTAACAGTGTGGTGCATATAAACAAAAATACAAACAAAATGAACACTCAAAATAATAAAATTTCTATTTTTCTGGTAGATGATAACGAAGTGTTTCTAAAAGCATTGGCAAGTTCCATCTACGGGAATTTTGATTCTGAAATTTTAATTGAATCATTTGTTACGGGTGAGGAGTGCTTGAAAAATATTCAAAAAAATCCGGAGACAGCTGTAGATATAGTGATATTAGATTATCATTTGAATACTACATCTGAAAATGCAATGAATGGTATTGATATTCTAAAAAAAATAAAAGCTCTTAATTCAAAAATAATTGTAATCATGTTATCTGCCGAAGATAAGCTCAAGGTCGCTTCCGATAGTATTAAATGTGGGGCGTATGAGTATGTTGTAAAAAGCGAAACAGCATTTATTCGTATACAAAATATTCTTAAAAACAGTTTAGAAAAAGAATTTGATTCTAGAATTTTGAAAATCACAATGACGATACTTGAGAAATATCCCGAATTGTACCAATATATAGAAGAAATGCAGGAAACAATCCCTGATGAAAAAAATCCACAGTTAACATTAAAAAATTTAAAGACATATTATAATTCGCTCCACTCGATGTTGAATAATTATTTATTGGAACATCCTCAAAATGTAAAATAATTGCGCCGAAAAAAATAGTACTACTTAAATCATACTACCATGCAAATAAACAAATCTACAGAGCAGGTCACAACGATATGCGACTTTAAATATCTATCAGAAACAATGGGTGGAAAAAAGAAAGCGATAAGAGAAGTTATAGATGCTTTTGTTGAAGAAGTTCCTCAGCAATTGCAGTCTATAAGTGATGCAATATTAAAAATGGATTATCTCATCATAAAAAGATTTGCGCATGTTATGAGGTCCTCCGTTTCTATAATGGGTATTTCCGCGCTTGTGCCTGTTTTACAAGAAATGGAAAATTTGGGAACAAAGGCAACTGATATTGAAAAGATAAAAGAACTTAATCAGAAACTTAACTTAATATGTAAACAGGCACTCGAAGAAATAGAAAAAATTAAACCGAATTATGTTTAAACCATTAAAAAAGATCAAGTGTTTGTTTTAATAATCAAATAACCACATATGATTACAAAATTTTCAGACGAAAAAAACTTCTACAAAAAAATTATTTTTATTATAGATGACAATGAAGAATATGCAAAATCATTGGAGGCATTTATACAAAATCGCTTCTCTGATATAAAAGAAATAAAAAGATTTCGAATAGGCGAAATGTGTTTATTAGAACTTCGTCATGAACCATGTATTATTATTATGAATTATTTCATAAAATCTGAATACAATAAAATGCAAAATGGTTTTAAAATAATTAAACATATACGAATGTTGAAACCACATACAAAAATTATTGTATTAAGTGGTCAGGAAAAATTTAATACTGTAGTAAAAGCTATCAAAAATGATAATTGTAATTACGTTCAAAAAGATCAGAAAGCATTTAACAAAATAGAACAATTAATTAACAATTTTTTTAATCATAGAAAGAGATATGTTTTTATATGGAATTAGTATTGCATTGATTTATTAGACTCCATTCCACTATTCTCAAAACTATATTACTAAAAACAAGAAACCATGGGTCTGAAAAATAAAATCAATATTTTTATTGTAGACGATGATAAGGTTTTCAGATTGGCACTGATAGAGAATATAAAAAGTGCTCTTAAGAAGCTCCCTATTGTGGTGCATTCATTTGAAACGGGAGAAAAATGTATGGAAGAATTTAAGACCATACAGCCGGAGGTGGTCATTCTGGATTATTATCTTAATAGCAAATATCCCAATGCGGCAGATGGAATCCAAATTTTAGATCAGATTAAAAAAGAGAATCAGGAAACCAATGTTATTATGCTAACTGTTGATGACAACATGGATATAGCATTGACATCATTTCATCATGGAGCTACTGATTACGTTGTAAAAAAAACAGAAACCCAATTCAAAAAAATAAATCAGTCACTAATCAATCTTTTTAAAATGATGGAGGCGCAGAGTTATGAAAAAAGGTATAAACAGTTAGTTGTTATAATTTATATATGCAGTGCCATATTAATAGGAGCAGTAATTGCAGTCCGCATCTCGTATCATTATTAATTGTTTTTTGATATTTTTTTATAATTAGCAGCTTTAAATTATACCCCTAAAAACTAAACAATGAAAGCAAATAAAACTCAATGGTCAATAGACCCGTCGCACAGCGAAATTGCTTTTAAAGTAAGGCATTTAATGATTGCCTATGTTAAAGGTTCATTCAAAACATTTGATGCGGACATTTATACAATTGATAAAGATTTTACCACTGCGACAATTGATTTGCAGATAGATGTTTCTTCAATAACTACAGGTGATCATAAACGTGACGAGCATTTGAAAAGCGCTGATTTTTTTGATGTGGTACATCACAAACTAATAAGATTTACTTCAAATAATATTAAGAAAACAAGAACCGAAGGACGTTATGAATTGCGGGGAGCGCTTTCTATAAAAGGCTTTTCACAAGAAGTAGTATTAGATGTTCAATATGGGGGAATTGCAAATGATCCTTGGGGAAATGAAAAAGCAGGATTTACAATTAATGGAGCTATTAATAAAGTTGCCTGGGGGCTTGGTTGGAACCAAACCATGCCATCAGGAAGTTTAATGTTAAGTGAAGAAGTTCTTATTGCCTGTGAAATAGAACTAACCAACCTTGGGCAAAAAGATGTGACAATAGAACACGAACCGATACATCATAAAACCATAGTTTGACAACTATTTGATTTACGCTAATCAAATTTAATTTAAACTTAATCATCAATATGAGCTAATGTATAGTAATTAAAACTCTACACATGAAAAGCATCAACTAAAATCGTCGAAAAATTTTACAGCAATTAATAAACAGATCAGATAAAATAATTGACGATATCAGCAAAGTAAGGGCACGATTACATACAATACAATCAGGGAAATATGCGGAGCTAAAGACAGGACCTTTATAGAAGATGTACCATTCAACATCAAATCAAAATAATTAAAAAAACACCAGCACTCTTTTCTAAAACTAAAAAACAATGAAACGTTCAGCAAAAGCACATTGGTCGGGCGATCTGAAACAAGGTAAAGGCACATTAACCACACAAAGTGGAGTTTTGAGCAATGTAGATTACAGTTTCAAAACCCGCTTTGAAGAAGGAGTGAAGGGCACTAATCCCGAGGAATTACTTGCAGCAGCTCATGCAGGATGTTTTACAATGGCCGTTTGTTCCATGTTAACTCAAAAAGGGTTGAACCCTGAAGCATTGGACACAGAAGCAACGGTTTTCATGGAAGGTTTAGTAATCACAGGTGTTCACCTATCTATTACGGCATATATAGAAGATATTTCTCTTGGAGAATTTACTGCAATTGTAAAAGATGCAGGACAGAATTGTATCATATCAAAAGCATTGAACGTGCCTGTCACTTCTGAAGCTTATTGCGGACTGCTTAAAAATTTACATTCAACTTCTAAAGATATAGAGATATGAATATTTTCATTTAACGTTACTGCGAAGTTATTAATTAAAGAATGTTCTTTTACATGATAAAATGAAACGTATTAAATCTAACAAACTGTTTAACATGGAAACTAAAAAAGAGTTGATCTCAAAAATTACACAACTTAAAATAAAAATAAAGGAACAGCACCCCGAATTAGTTGAACATATCGGAAAAACAAAGGACGCAATTCCCGATGAAAAAATTCCGAAAGCAAAATTGAAGGATTTAAAAACATATTATGATGCGCTGAGTTTGATAGTGGATAAATACAATTTGGAACATCCCGTTGACACCATAAAAGAAAAGGAATATACATGGCATCAATAATTATTTAACCGATAATAAAATCATTCAAATAATATTCATTCAAAATTAAAAACACATGGAAGAATAAGATGATGAACTAATTTTGCACGATGCGTATGGATCCATTGTTTATAAAGGCGAAGGCTTGTTTATTGCAGGAGGTGCCGGAATCACTCCATTTATTTCCATCTTAAGGGATCTTCAATTGAAAAACAAACTTGGAAACAACAAACTCATTTTTTCAAATAAAACAAAAGCGGATATCATACTTGACAAGAATTAAAAAAAATACCCGGCAATAATTTCGTCAATATTTTATCTGATGAAAAAACAGAAGGATATGCCAATGGACTGATTACTGAAGATTTTATTAAGGCAAACGGTGGCGACATAAACAATTTTTTTATGTATGCGGTCCGCCGGCAATGATGAAAGCAATGGAAAAACAATTAGCGAATATGCATGTACCTGAAAAATCAATCATCGAGGAAATGGAATCTAATCTATTGCCTCTTTAAAGGCTGTTTAATTATTTTTTATTGATGAACTTATGAAAGCAATAATTTACACATCACTGTTTCTCCTTTATGACCTAGCGGCCAATTTATCGGCACAGGAAACACCGGCTACTGGAAAATTCGGTAAACCATTAAGCGCAGGAATAGGTTTGGAATATTATGGATATCTGGCCTCTCCTACTCCCATGATCCATACCGATTATGAATTTGATATAGCCAAAAATTTACGCTTGCTCTATTCATTACCGTTTATTCTTACCGGAATTGTAATTATTGGGGCAATTCTCAATATCCTTATAAGAATTATTACTACCACGCGAAACAGTAATTCCGGTTGGAGTAAAAGGTTCATATTATTTTGATCAATTATTGAAAACAAGTTCCAAATGAGATTTTTACCTGGCGGGTACTTCGGGTTTACCATCAAGCAAACAGTATGGGAAAGCAGATATAACGGAGAAACCACCGTTCAACACGGTGCAAGCGGTTTATATTTCGATGTAAATATGGGAACCGAATATCACTTAAATACCAAAACGGGCTTGTTTCTTGACCTTTCTTCCGAAATCTCAACTTTTGGTTTAAGCATACACTTTTAAAATTTCTAAAAAGGAAATTTACTGATAAATAAGATTCTCAATAAAAAATAATAAATCCTTAAATTAATTTAAACATGAAACCACAAATTGGAATTTCTGAAAAAAATCTGGATGATGTTATTTCAATTCTTTCAACAAGATTATCAAATGAAATGACACTGTACATAAAAACAAGAAAAGCACATTGGAACATTACCGGGGAAAGTTTTATGGAACTGCATAAATTATTCGAAAATCATTATAAGCAATTAGAAGAATCAATAGACGAAGTAGCAGAACGTATAGGAAAATTAGGTGGTAACACAATCGTTACTATGCAGGAATACGCTCAATTAGCTACCATCAAAGAAGCTCCCGGAAAATATCCATCTTCTCAAGAAATGATCAAAGAGTTGCTTACGGATCATGAAACGATTATCGTTCAATACCGCAAAGATATCGAAGAGTGTTTCTCGAAATATAAAGATGCCGGAACAACTGATTTTATTACAGGATTAATGGAACAACACGTAACCATTGCCTGGACGTTAAGAAGATATTTAAAATAAAATCTGTATCTGTTCTCTTGAATTACATATTAAACTTAAAGCATAAGAAAACATGTATACTTACGAAACCGTATCGGAAGCCGTTAATGATCTTATAAAACGGGGCTATACAAGCAATTTTGAAAATTGCGAAGGAGGAATAATATGTAGTCTTCCTAAATTGAAACTCACTCCCGAACATTTTAAAATCAATGAAGTTTATCGTTTCGAGGGAAATACGGATCCTGCCGATGAGGCTGTTGTATATGCCATTGAATCAGATGACGGAACAAAAGGCGTTTTAGTAAATGGATATGGAGCTTCTACAAATAGTGTTGTGGACGATATGATAAAAAAGTTGTAAAAATACTTGGAGTACTATTTTTCTGATGATCTATTATCGTAATTGAAAGTAATTTTTCACGCTTTGGACAAAATAAATACTTAAAAAATTTAACCCTCAAACTCTTAGCGCCTGTTTAAATTTCATCCGAATATTTGTTAAGTATATGATTTTCAATATTCACTTCTCGATACGGCTGAAAAAGCCTACTCGAAGTGACTGTGCGAAAATACTGATGTCAGTTCGAGTAGCGAGCCTTTTCGGTGAGCATATCGAGAACTATTGAGTGACGATCTATTTTTAGCAATGAAATTTAAACAGGCTCTAAAAGATGAAAAATAAAATCCCTTTAATAGGTATTACATTTTTAATAATTCTAATAGTTGGTGGTTGTAAAAAAAAGAATACGACCACGCCAAATTCCAGTGTACCCGGTACAAATGAGGTATAGATCCAAAATTCAACATTTACCCCTGCTTCTATTACAGTGGCTGTGAACACTACCGTAACATGGACAAATAAAGACGCGATCGTTCACACCGTTACCAGTAACAATGCTTTGTTTGATAGCGGTAACATTGGTAATGGCGCAACTTACAACCGGCAGTTTACCACGGCAGGAACTTATCCTTACCATTGTTCCATTCATTTATCCATGACAGGAACTATTATTGTCCAGTGAAAAAATCAATATACCAACCTGTAAAACAAAAATAAAATGAAAAAATTATTATTTATTTTAACTTTCATTCTGCATACAGTAGTTGCATTGTGTACTAAAAGTAGCATGGATCAACAGATCCACGATGGATTATAGGCAAAAGAATAAAGATGTGTTTTCGAATCCTTTGGCAATAGGTTGTGAAATTAATACAGATGAACATATTTTTCATATTAATTTGAGTAACGCAACAGTGATCATCCCAAATACATTTATTCCATATAGCACATCATCATGGCTTAAAAATGGCTTCAGACTGGGGTTTTCGATATATAGAAAGTTTATTTTACACAAAAAAATCACGGTAATATGTTCTTTGTCATTTTAAAAATGAACTGTTTTTAAAGGAGCGTAAATTGCCAGAAGTAAGATAAAAATGATGTAACTAATTTACAGAATTGTATAACACTTTTTTTTTAAGACCACCTACTTTTGAATTATTGTTAAATTAAAACTAAACAAACATGGAAACTTTAAGACTAAATCCGAAAACAGACTTAATGATGTTAAGAACCACCAAAAAGAGGAGATCAACAGTTGAATCATTAGTTGAAGGAACGGCAGATTATTTGGTTAAAAATGATCGATTCTTTATCCAGCTGCTGTCGTTTTCAGAAAACAAAATGGTAAAAAAAATAAGAAAAAAGGATCTGTTGTTTATGGAAGGAGATTCTGCTAATTTTCTTTATATCATTGAGTCAGGAAAAATAAAAGTATTCAAATCGAACGAATTTGGGAAAGAATACATCATTGACATTTATAAAACAGGAGATTTTATAGGTTATGCGTCACTAATGAAAAGCTGTTCACAGGAAGAATCGGCAATAGCAATTGAAAATTCCAAAATCACACTCATTCCTAAAGATGATTTTTTAAAGTTGCTTTATAACAATAAAGAAGTATGTTCCGTATTTATCAGACTCATGTCCACAAACTATTTTGAAATGGAAAAACGTTTACTTAATCTGGCCTATGATTCGGCTAGGAAAAGAGTGGCAGAAGCATTACTTTTTGTTTCTAAAAAGTATCAAAAAGATGATAAACATGAATCGCCGTTTTCTATGGAACGCGAAAACATTTCAGCAATTGCAGGAATATCTCGTGAATCTGTAAGCAGAACCCTGACTTACTTTAAAAAAGAAGGTCTGATTGTCGGTAATAACAACGATATACAAATCCTCGATTATAAAAAACTGGAACGGATGAAAAATTAGAATGCTCACAATAATTGTATTGCCTTTAACAATACAAGAATTATATTTTATAAAAACATAAAACAAATTTTTAGTAAGGTGAAAAAAATACTGCCAGAAAATAAACAAGATATTCCATTTTCGGTGCTCTGTGAATACGTTTCAGCCGTTGTTGGGATATCTCCTGAATCTGCGAGGCAAAAATTAGCCTATTTTGATAACTAAATTTTGTCGGTTCAATCCTTTAAAAAATTTTGTTTTACCCTTCGATAGGAAGCTAAAATGAGTTCAATAGAAAAATCTAAAATAAAAATTGTAACAGCTCCGGAAGGAATGGAAGGTGCCGGATTTTTTGCAACCGGTTTAGATAAAGCAGTTGGTCTGGCGCGAGCAAACTCCTTGTGGCCATTACCTTTTGCAACATCATGTTGCGGAATTGAATTTATGGCAACCATGGCACCTACTTACGATTTAGCACGTTTTGGTGCTGAACGTTTGAGCTTTTCACCCCGGCAGGCAGATCTGTTAATGGTAATGGGAACAATTGCTAAAAAAATGGGACCCGTATTACGCGAGGTATATGAGCAAATGGCAGAACCAAGATGGGTACTGTCGATGGGGGCGTGTGCATCCAGCGGTGGCATATTTGACACCTATAGCGTTTTACAAGGCATTGATAGAATAATACCGGTAGATATTTATGTTCCGGGATGCCCTCCCCGCCCTGAACAAGTAATAGACGGTATTATGCAGATACGAAAATTAGCGGAATCGGAATCTGTGAGATGGAGAAATACACCCGAATACACGGCAAAGTTGAATAAATACAGCATAGAATAAAATGAAACAACTTATTTAAGCATACAAAAAATAAGGACATGAGTAACATTACAGAAAAAACAGAGAAATCAATTCCGGAGAAAACCTCTTCTGCCGAAGAATCTAAATATTACACGCTTAACCTCGGACCAACGCATCCTGCAACGCACGGTATTTTTCAAAATGTGCTCAAGATGGATGGAGAAATTGTGAAGGATTCCGAATCTACTATTGGATATATACATCGTGCATTCGAAAAAATTGCAGAACACAAACCCTATTATCAGTACACTGTAATTACTGATCGCATGAATTATTGTTCAGCACCTATCAATAATATAGGTTGGCTAATGACTGTTGAAAAACTATTCGGCATTGAAATACCAAAACGTGTTCAATATTTACGCGTTATTATTATGGAACTCGCCCGCATCTCTGATCATATTATTTGTAACAGCGTAATCGGAGTGGATGCAGGAGCAATGACGGGTTTCCTCTATCTTTTCCAGATGCGTGAGCGTATTTACGATATTTATGAAGAACTCTGCGGTGCTCGTTTAACAACAAACATAGGCCGTATAGGAGGTTTAGAAAGAGATTTTACTTCTAAGGCATGGGACTTATTAAATAAATTTTTAATTGATTTCTCACCCGCACTAAAAGAGTTTGAAAACCTGTTGGTACGCAACCGCATCTTTATGAGTCGTACCGTTGGTTGTGGACCAATATCGGCTGAAAGAGCTTTAAATTACAGTTTTTCAGGCCCAAATTTAAGAGCGGCAGGAGTCGATTATGATGTTCGCGTGATGAATCCATACTCATCGTATGAAGAATTTGATTTTATAATTCCTGTTGGAACGAACGGAGATACCTACGATCGTTTTATGGTGAGAGAACAGGAGATGTGGGAAAGTGTAAAAATTATTCAACAGGCAATAGAAAAAGTGAAAAAGGAACCAGAAGGTATTTTCCATGCCGATGTTCCCGAATATTTTCTTCCTCCAAAAGAAGAAGTATACAACAACATGGAAGCATTGATCTATCATTTTAAAATAGTAATGGGTGAAATAGAAGTACCAAAAGGCGAAGTATACCACGCTATAGAAGCCGGCAACGGGGAGCTGGGCTATTATTTGATCAGTGATGGAGGAAGAACCCCTTACCGTATGCATATACGTCGGCCTTGCTTTATTTATTATCAGGCATATGCCGAAATGATAAAAGGATCTATGCTTTCGGATGCCATCCTTACCCTGAGCAGCATGAATGTAATAGCGGGAGAATTAGATGCGTAACTTTTTATCTGCCAGCACCGCATTAGTGAGTCTTTCAATATTTAGTTCTCCATATTTTAAACCTATAAGCTTTGTATATCTTGAAAAACAGAGCATCAGAGTTACAACTAAAACATGAAAGTTGAATAACTTTATCTTTTATTCAACAAATTCCTTCCACAAATATTAATACTATTAAAATGAAATAGTGCATTGAAAAAATTTACAAAACCGAAAGACCTGTGCGGGCAATGAACTAAATTGTTTTTAAAATCCTTTCATTCGACCATCGGCATTAGATGCACAGAATTTCCACTCTCATTTTTCCATGTTTACCTTTCATTAAGTTGCGTTCATCGAGTTTTTGTACATTATTTTGAGCATACTCGTAGTATTGCTTAGAAAAACCGTTTTACAAACTAATTCAAATTTTTGAAAAGATGAAAAAGTTACAAGGAGATCACAAACAGGATATCCCATTTTTGCTGCTATGCGAACATGTGTCGGCGATTGTTAGAATGTCCCCTGAATCTTTGAGCCAAAAGCTGACCTATTTCAATAACAATAAAGTTGAGCCCATCTCAGAAGTGCTTTTGGGTCAGCGGTTCGAGCGAAGTCGATAACTGACAATTCAACAACGTCAACGCATCTCAACTCTACTTGATATGACATGTATGAAAAAAAATTTAACATTCTGTAGCTATTCCATAAACCATATCATGTCCAACCTTAAATGACCATATAAAATGGGACAAATACTTTTTTGATTTACCCCAACACAATAATTATGGAACAAATTCTTGAATTTTTTCAAAAGCTATTTCAGGCAGAAAGCTGGCCTCCAAGATGGCATTGCGGACGATGGACAGAATTTCACGGTTGGCTTTACATCTGCTCCGATGTTGCTATTTGGATGGCTTATTTTGCGATACCCTTTTTATTAATAAAATTTGTTATACAAAAACGAGGTGTTCCATTACCCAATGTATTTTGGCTGTTTGGAGCATTTATTCTTTTGTGTGGACTTACGCACTTGTTAGATGCCACCATGTTTTGGTGGCCTGCTTACAGGTTGAATGGTCTGGTAAGATTTTTTACTGCCTGTGTTTCGTGGTTAACAATGTTTTCGCTTATCAAAATTTTACCTCAGGCATTTGCCTTAAAAACCACTAAAGAATTTGAAGTGGAAATAGCTGCACGTAAAATTGCTGAAGAACAATTACATTCTATTCTTGAAGCCGCTCCAGATGCCGTTATTACCATTAACAAGGAAAGCATAATCACCAACTGGAACCACCAGTCGGAAATAATATTTGGCTGGAAACATGAAGAAGCAATTGGAAAAACGCTCACACAAATTATTATTCCTGAGAGATACCACGAAGAACATAAAAAAGGCTTAAAACATTTTTTAACAACAGGCGAAGGTACTATTTTAGACAAGCTTATGGAATTTCCAGGCCTGAGAAAAGACCAAACAGAATTTCCGTTGGAATTTAAAATCTCTTCCACAAAAGTAAATGGTGAATATATCTTCATCAGCTTTTTGCGCGACATCACTAAGCGCAAAAAAACAGATGATGCATTAAAGGAGAGCGAAGAACGATTCAAAGGATTGCTCGAATCGGCGCCCGATGCAATAGTAATTGCGGGTAATGACGGAAATATTTTGATAGCAAATAAGCAAACTGAACAACTTTTTGGTTATACAAAAGATGAAATTATCGGACAAAAAGTAGAATTATTAATTCCTCAACGGTTTCAAAAAAATCATCCTGAACATAGAAATAAATTTTTTTCAGAACCCAAAGTGCGGGGCATGGGCATCGGACTGGAATTGTTTGGTACAAGAAAAAACGGAGAAGAATTTCCTGTAGAAATAAGTTTAAGCCCGCTTAAAACAAGCGATGGTATTATTGTATCAGCCGCCATTCGCGACATTACCGAACGAAAAAAAGCAGAAAAAGAATTAAAAGATTCGAACGAACGTTTTTTAAAAATTTTTAATGACAATTCCATTGCAATGACCCTTTCTCAAATTAAAACGAATAAAATCACTCATGCAAATAAACGTTTTTACTCATCCTTTGGCTACACCAAGGAAGAGGTTATTGGTAAAACTTCCGAAGAATTAAAATTGGTATCGCCCGAAGAAGGGGCAAGACTACTTCCTCTTTTACTTGATTTGCTCAAAGAAAAACGCAGCGTTGCCGAATTACAGGCATTGCCTCCTGAAGAATCAGAAAAATTAATTGTAAAGTTAAGAGATGCGATGGGCACGGAGGGCTTGGAGGTTGTATACACCAAAAAAAACGGGGAAACATTTTATGCAATTATTTCTTATGACATCATTGAAATAGGCAATGAAAAATTTACGGTAACAGCCTACCAGGATATTAACGAACGAAAAAAAATTGAAATTCAACGGAATCATCTTTCAATAGATTTAGAAAATAAAGAATTGGAACAATTCGCTTATGTTGCTTCGCACGATTTACAAGAACCATTACGAACCGTTACCAATTATGTTGGATTATTTGAGAAACAATACAAAGGGAAGTTAGATAAAAATTCGGATGACTATCTCAATTTTATCACAGGAGCAACCAGCCGGATGCAAACACTCATTCAGGATCTGTTGGAATATTCAAGAATTGGGCGCGACAGAGTTATAAAAGAAATTGATTGCAACAAATTATTACAGGAGGTGTTAAGTGATTTGGATGTATCTATTAAAGAAAGCAAGGCAGATATTCAGTATGAACAATTACCAACCATAAAGGGCTATGCTATTTTGAAATCGCTTTTTCAAAACCTGATGAGCAATGCCATTAAATTCAGAAAAAAAGACATCCCATTAATTAACTCAAGTTGCTATTAGAAGTTCTTTGAAAATAGGGTTTAGCAAATGGTTAAGTAAATTTGTTTTGCGAACGTAAAAAACAAAACCAAATGCTAAGCCCGGATAAAATTATATCAATTTTTTGTTTAGTCGATGATTTATTTATCGGAATTAAACATGAAGAAGACAAAAGACGAAGTGTGAGTGACAGTGAAATAGCAGTAACAGCAATTGTTTCAGCTATTTATTTTGGAGGCAATCAAAATCACGCCATCCATTTTATGAAAAGTCATGGTCATGTCCCCAAGATGCTTGATAAAAGTCGCTTTAACCGCCGACTGCATCGTATAGGACGTTTGCTGTATGATTTGTTTACTCAAGTAGGAGGTTATTTGAAAGAGTTTTGTTGTGAGCTTCATTATATCATAGATTCCTTTCCTGTTGCCATATGTGACAACATAAGGATTATGAATAGTAAACTTGTAAAAGGTTCAAAATGGCGTGGATACACGGCAAGTATGAGGAGATATTTTTACGGAGTAAAAGTACAATTGTTAACAACCGGCTCAGGAATACCAGTGGCTTTTTGTTTCACTCCGGGTAAACAAGCAGATGTAAAATCTCTTGAAAAGATAGTCAGAGGATTGCCACCGGAATCCAGTATTTATGCTGATAGTGCGTACACTGATTATAAAATGGAAGATGATTTATTTGAGAACAAATTGATTTTATTGAAAATACAACGCAAATCAAATTCAAAAAGAAAAGACACTAGACAACAAGCACAAGAAAAACTAAAAATGAGAAAAAGAGTAGAAACAACAATTAGCGATATCAAGAAAATGTTCCCGAGAACAATTCATGCTGTTACATTAAATGGCTTCTTGATTAAGTTGATTCTGTTCGTCTTTGGATTACAGATAAATAAAATTACTAACTAGCAACTTGAATTAATTATTAAAATTACTGCAGAATCCCAAAAAAAAGAATGGCTTTTCACAATAAAAGATAACGGAATAGGAATAGATAAAAAATATTATGATAAGCTTTTTAAAGTTTTTATGCGGCTGCATAGTTTGCAGGAATATCCTGGAACAGGAATAGGACTGGCCCAATGCAAAAAAATTATTGAACTGCACGGTGGAAAAATTTGGGTAGAATCAGAACCCGAAAAGGGAAGTACGTTTTATTTTACCATACAAAAAACCATGGACTAATGAAAAAGCAATTGAACACTATTTTATTAATTGATGATAATCAGGCGGACAATTATTATCATCGAATCATTATTGAAGGAATGCATATTACGAATAATATTGCAATTGCTTTAAACGGTTTGGAAGCCTTAACTTATCTCAAAAAAGAAGGTCAGGTACCACCCGAGCTGATATTATTAGACATCAATATGCCTAAAATGAATGGCTGGGAATTTTTAGAAGAATATAAACAGTTGGATGCAAAACATAAAGCAAAAATAACTATCATCATGGTTACAACATCGGCAAATCCTGAAGATAAAAAAAGAGCAGCGGCAACAGCTGAAGTTAACGGCTTTACAACTAAACCCTTAACAGAGGAATTGATGAAGGAAATCTTAGAGTATCATTTTTCAGAAAATAAATAAAACAGTTTAAATGAAAAATACGCCGAACCGGCTCTTTATTTCGTTGCTTAAGCTTAGTAACTGTTTAAATTTCATCCGAATAGTTGTTAAGTATATGATTTTCAATATTCACTTCTCGATACGGCTGAAAAAGCCTACTCGAAGTGACTGTGCGAAAATACGGATGTCAGTTCGAGTAACGAGCCTTTTCGGTGAGTATATCGAGAACTATTGAGTGACGATATATTTTTTAGCAATGAAATTTAAACAGACCCTTAACGTGTGAAATTATTATTTCTACTATTTACCTAACAATGAAAAACAAAATAACACATACTTACCCTATACCAATAGTGATTCCCCGGTTAATTGTTGGATTGGTTTTCTTATCGGAAGGATTACAAAAATTTATTATTCCTGAATTGCTTGGTGCAGGCCGCTTTGCAAAAATCGGATTTACAAACCCGGAGTTTTGGGCAAATTTTACCGGAACCTTTGAAATTATTTGTGGATGCCTTGTTATTTTAGGGTTGCTTATACGGCTTGTTTCCATTCCCCTTTTAATTATTATGATAGTTGCTTTTATAACAACAAAATATCCCATATTGGTTGATAAAGATTTCTGGACAATGGCACATGAATATCGCACAGATTTTGCCATGACAATGCTTCTGATTTATTTCCTCATTCATGGCAGCGGAAAATTTTCATTCGATTATAAAATGTATAACTCACAATAGGTAGTAATGTAGATTGATTTTTTGAATTTCGTTTATTTTAATTCGAAGCGACTTGAAGGGGGTATTTACACTATGCTGCATTGCCACTAGCGCTGTGTGGTTCAGGTTTAGAAAGCACTAACCAATCTGCTACCGAAAATTTAACATTTAATCAACGCATAATTATTTAAAAAAGTTGGAAATGTTCAGATTTGGTTTGTATAATGTTGGTTTTAAATTGAAAATGACACTCTACATTGACACTTAATAAAATTAAAAAAGCGTTTTAGACTGTAAAAAAGTCTGAAACGCCTTTCTATCTGGGTGACCCCGCGGAGGATCGAACTCCGGACCCACTGATTAAGAGTCAGTTGCTCTACCGGCTGAGCTACAGAGTCTAATTTTGCAAATATACTATTATATCTGTTATTTGGTAGGGTTTTCGATGATTTTTTTAGCTCTTAAACTTTTCTGATAATAGCTGGAAATAGCTGATTTTTCGTTTCCAACTTGCATATTACTTGCATGTAGTATTCCAATGTTTTAGCCATAATCCAACCAAAATGGCTACATTAAAACTGACAATTGATAAAAGAAGAACCTATAATGATGCAAGACTTCCTGTTATTTTCAGACTAACAGCTAAAGGAAAAAGTACCTCTATTGATGCAAACATTAAATTATTTTCTACTGAGTGGGATAATTTAAAAGGTATAGTTAATAAAACACATCCCAACCACAAGAATATCAACCTGCAACTAAAACAAAGGCATTATGAACTTGAAAAGAAGCTGTTAGAGATAACTTCGCAGCAAGGTGAACTTAATGTGGTTGATTTAAAAAATGCGTTGTTAGGCAAGGATAAAAAGGATATGACCTTTTATGAGTTTGCCACTAGAGAAATACAAACCCTTAAAGACCAACAAAGATTTGGTAATGCTAATGTTTATGAAACTGCTGTTAACCGCTTAGTAAAATTTACTGGTAAGAATATCACCCTTGATAAAATCAATTACAGGCTGATTATCGACTTTGATGCTCATTTGATTAAAGAAGGTTTAAGTAAGAATAGTGTAGCGGTTTACATGCGTGAAATAAGGGCATTATTGAATAAAGCCATAAAGAGGAGTTGTTGGACAAAAACAAATATCCCTTTAGCAGTTATATAATAAGAACTGAAAAGACCATTAACAGAGCTATTACTAAAACAGACCTTATTAAAATTAAGGAATATCCGTTGGATGAAGGCAGTAAGTTATGGCATAGCAGGAACATCTTTTTTCTCATCTTCAATTTAATTGGCATTTCCTTCATTGATTTGGCTCTGTTGAAACATAGAGTAGTGTTCAGCATGGCAGAGTGGGTTATAAGCGAAGAAAAACGCATAAAATCTATAGTATTAAACTAACCACCGAAGCTCAAAGGCTATTGGACATCTATAAAAATGATAATAGTGAATATTTATTGGCGCATCTTCATTTAGATGGATTACAAAAAGATAAAGCTAGGGAAGTTATACGGCAGAGCTTATGTGTGTATAACAAGTATTTAAAGCGATTAGGTGAACTCTGTGAGCTTGAAATATTACTAACTACTTATGTGGCACGCTATTCATGGGCAAACGTGGCTAAAGCTTTAAACTATCCTAAAGACCAAATTTCAGAAGCATTAGGACATGAATATGGTAATAGAATTACTGGTATTTATTTAGATAACTACGGCAATGATGTCATTGATGAAATGAATGAAAAAGTAACTGGGGTTTATTAACCTCAGTGCTTTTTATTACTTTTGATTGAAATGGTTAGTTTTAGACAAACTGACATTGGCAGCAATGCTTAGACAAGAAAATACTAAATCATGAAAAAAAGTTTACTTATAATAGTAGCTGCAATTTTAAATAGCCAGTTGGCAATTTTCGCATATGGATATAAAGTTAATCTGCTTGATGAAGCATTTAAAGGTGTGAAATATGATTTTTCAATTACAAAAATAGTTGATGGGCGTTTAAATAAAAAAAAGCCTATGGGTACAATATTAGGTTTTTCTTTTACTCAAGAACCTGTTGAAAACGATTCTTTGGGTGACAAAATGAACATGTTTTTTAAGAATAAACCTGAAATGTTTAATAATTCCATAAAAATAATACTTGTTTTAAACCAATGCAATTTTAGCAACTATGAGCAACGCTCAATGTTTACAGGTAAAGTGCAAAATAAAATATTCACAGTTTCCTTTGATTATTATAAATTGAACGAAAACAACACATATACATTGGTATATCAACAATATTTTATACATACCAAAAATACTGATAATATAGCTAAATTAAGTAAAGGAATAAACTTATCATTTTCTGAAACTGTGAAAGTTGCATTGTTAGACTTTAACAACCAACTTAAATTAAAACCTTCAATTGCAAGTGAAGAAATAACATCAGATTCACTCTTTAACTTTTTAAATAATAGGCATTCACAATTAGTAACAAACCAAAACATAAAGGATGGACTTTATTTTAGTTGCAAAGACCTTTACCTTAATAAATCAGGAATAATAAAAGACTTTTTAATTGATACCGTAAGGTTGGAGAAAAAACCTGCATCTATAAAAATAAAAGCTAATAACTATATTGTTGAAAAAGCGTATGCCATCGTGAGACAAAAACATATTTATATTTACATAGATAACAATTTTTATAAAGAAGCTTTATTAGATGATAATGGAAATTTGTTTTTTCCTGATGTAACAAGTTCTACTATATCTAAGGGTGCAAAAGTGGGCTCGGCAACAGTAGGCTTAATTAGTGTTTTTTCTTATTTAATTCCTTTCGGTGGTACTATTACAGGGGCTTTTGTTACAGGTGCAACGACGGCAGCTGCAACTCAAGGTGCTCAATATGCAATAGGAAAATCAGGCACAACCAAAGCAACTTCTGATATTATTATAGATTTTGAAACAGGTGACCTTGAAAAAAGGAATAGTACTGCTGCCAAAAGTGATGTTCCACAAACTGAAGAAGAAAAACAAGTTTTAAGTTTAAGTACCTTTAAAAAAAATATTAAAAACGTAAAAAGGGCAACCTATAATGATATTTCAGAACCCCAAGCCGGTGATTATGTATATTATGAAACTCCTATGTATTTACCGAATATAGGCATAATTGTTAGCCACGACTCAAATGAGTCTTTTACTATTAAAATACTTGATGAGGGAGGTAAAATTAAAATGGTAAAAATAAAATTTAAATATCTATCTAAAGTAATACAGTAAAGGTTGAAAAAAATGGTCATGGTAATATTTATAGAACAAGTGATTTCAGTATTAAATTATTGGATGGTGCTACGTTGGGAATAAAACATAACATGTCCTATCAACGTGTTTCTGTTTTTACTACATTAAATAAAGCACCAACTATAATGGTTGGTGTTTTTATAAAAGTTCAGAACATAGGGAGATTAAATTATATTGTATATTTGATTAATTACTTCTTAATTATGTATAACATTAAAAAAATCACCTCTTTTTTTTCCTGTTAATTTTAGCATCTGTTATTGCCTTTGCTCAAAGCCCATGTCAAATAAGTTTAACTTCAGCTTTAGGAACAGATGCACAAACGATTTGTATTAATAGTCCTATAACAGTAGTTACTTATACTTTTCAGGAACAAGTCTTAGTGTTACAAATTTGCCAAATGGTATTGTAGGTAATTACGGTGCTAATGTATTTACTATTTCTGGGGCACCAACTGTTTCAGGTACATTCAATTATACATTAACTTCAACAGGTGGCTGTAATCCTGATGCAAGTTCTATAGGTTCAATTAAGGTTGACCCTAAACCAATAGCATTTGTAGGAGCCGATATTTTTTTATGGGATACTGTAAATATTCCATCTGGCACATTGGATGTGTGCATGACTGCTTTATATGATACAATTAGAATAAGTGGAGCAAGTGCAACAAATGGAAGTCCTATTTGGAAACGACCCACTAGAACAACAAATTGTGTAACACAAGATCCATGGTGTGATTATTGTTTTAAACCAAAAGGAAATTATTATCAATGCGATACCAATTAGTACACTTACACCTACTATCTGGAAGAATAGGTGTAATAAAAAACCTGATACACTCACATTGATAGTCACTAGTACCAATTCTTGTTTTCCTCAAAAAGATTCCGCTAACTTAATTATTCATTTAAAAGTGATTACTGGAATTGAAAATATCTCAAATGAAAACCTTTCATTCTCTCCTAACCCATTCTGCAATCAATTATCAATTGAAACAGATAAAGCATCTTCCGTAAAGATTACAAATATTAGCGGTATAGAAGTTTACAATGGGAAACTTAGTGTGGGTAAATCGCTGATAGATACCAATACATTGAGCAGTGGTGTTTATTTCATTACTATTACCAATGAAGAAACTGCGGTAACCAAAAAGTTGATGAAGGAATAAAACCAACAAGAAATTAAGCCTGTTGGTTCTTATATTCATCCAACATTAAATGAATTCCAGTAATCTCATCAATACTTTTAATTTTAAAATAATATAACGCGGCGCTGAGAGATTTAAAATATATTTCCGTTGTATTGTTACGGTAAAGACCCATGGAAGCGTTTGTTTTTAATAAAACAAATTGTTAAAAATTGTTATTGATTCTACAATTGTGATAAATATCATACTTTATTATAAATAATAAGGATTAGATTTGTGAAAAATAATTTAACTTTAAATAAAAAAATAAAATGAAAAAAATTGTATTATCAATGTTAGCTTTGACAATGTCAGGTGCATTAACACTAAGTGCTCAACAAGAGCCTAAAAAAGAAGAGAAAAAACACGAAACTCTTAAGGAAGAAATGAAAGAAAAGAAAGCAGAACACAAAGAGAAAAAAGAAGAGAAGAAAAAAGAAGAGAAAAAATAGTGATTTTTCTTTGGATTATTTAAAAGTAAAAAGAGACTGTTCTATTAGAGCAGTCTCTTTTTTTTAATCTTCAATAAATAGCGGGTCCGTTAATGTTCTCTAATAAGTCATATTTTTAGTTTTACAGCTAATAAATGGCATTTAATAAATACCATACCGGATTTTAAAACAATATATAAATATCTGCTAACCAATTTTAATCTTAAATAACATGAAAAAAATTATAGTGTCAATTATAGCAATCGCCATGTTAGGTTCGCTAACAATTACTGCTAAACAAGTTCCAAAAAAAGAAATGAAAGAAGTGAAAAAGGAAATGACAGATGCCAAGAAGGAGAAAAAAGAAATAAAGAAAGAAGTAAAAAAAGAGAAAGAAGCAGAAAATAAATTGGAACCGGCTAAAAACTAAAGATGTTGCAACTTTTGTTAAAAGAGGTGAACTATGCTGCCCATTTTGAGAAGACAAATATAGGTTGTTGAAAATAAGAGGAAAGTGTAAAATTATAAATGGATAACCTCATTATATGCCGCTGCTGCCGCTTCCATAATGGCCTCGCTCATAGTGGGGTGAGGATGTACCGTTTTTATAAGTGCATGTCCTGTAACTTCTAACTTGCGCGCAACCACAATTTCAGCAATCATTTCAGTAACATTGTGCCCGATCATATGACTCCAAGTAATTCTCCATATTTGGCATCAAAAATTAATTTAACAAAACCATCTTTTGCTCCGGCTGCAGAGGCCTTTCCGCTGGCGGAATAGGGAAATTTGCCCACTTTTATTTCATGTCCGGTTTCAATGGCTTTTGCTTCAGTAAACCCAACTGATGCAATTTCAGGCTGACAATAAGTACATCCCGGAATGTTATTGTAATCGAGTGCTTCAGGACGCTGTCCTGCAATTTTTTCTACACAAATAATTCCTTCTGCGGAGGCCACATGCGCCAATGCTTGACCGGGAATACAATCTCCTATGGCATAATATCCGGGTACATTGGTTTGGTAATATGGATTGGTTAATATTTTTCCTTTGTCGGTAGCAATGCCTACATCTTCCAAACCAATGTTTTCGAGATTCGCCTGAATACCAACAGCAGAAAGTACAATATCGCATTCAATTATTTCTTCTCCTTTTTTTGTTTTTACCTTTACTTTACAACCTTCGCTTTTTGTATCTACATTTTCTACACTTGCTTCGGTCATTACATTAATCCCGATTTTTTTAAATGAACGTTCCAGCTGTTTAGAAACCTCTGCATCTTCTATAGGAACAATACTTGGAAGATACTCTATCAATGTTACTTTTGTTCCCATTGTTGCATAAAAATAAGCGAACTCACTTCCTATTGCTCCAGAACCAACTACGACTAGTGATTTGGGTTGTTTAGATAAGTTCATCGCTTCGCGGTAACCTATAACTTTTTTACCATCTTGAGGTAAATTAGGTAAGGAGCGTGAGCGAGCACCAACCGCAAGTATAATATGCTTTGCTTCGTAAATAGAGGTTTTACCATCAGCACCTGTAACCTCTACTTTTTTTCCTGGTTTTACTTTTCCCGTACCGGTTATAACGTCAATTTTATTTTTCTTTATTAAAAATGCAACACCTTTGCTCATGCCGTCTGCCACATCTCTGCTACGTTTTACAACAGCCGAAAAGTCAACTTCCCCACCATTTACTTTAATACCATAGTCAGCAGCATGATTCAGATATTCAAAAACCTGTGCACTTTTTAATAATGCTTTAGTAGGAATACATCCCCAGTTTAAACAAATACCGCCAAGATTTTCACGTTCAACAATAGCCGTTTTTAAACCTAATTGTGATGCTCTAATGGCTGCTACGTATCCTCCAGGACCGCTTCCTATAACTATTAAATCGTAACTCATTTTTGTTTTTTTGATGGTTGATGAATGATACGAAAGTAACAATTTAAAATCATTTTGCCGATATGTTTTTTGAATTCGTAAATTCGCATTCTGTTGAAAATTATTGAGAGATAAAATGAAGTACATCGTTTCCTATTCCCAGCCACACAATCATTATATTGACATTGAATTTATTGCTGACAAGGTAAATAGTGATGAGCTGTTGCAATCCAACTGCCGGCATGGCGTCCGGGGCGTTATGAGTTGGGTAATTTTGCCAAGAATGTTCAGAAGTGGCAAGCCTTTGATGAAAAGGGGAATTCCTTGGCTTTTGAAAAAACAAAAAAAGATTGCTGGAAGGTACAAACTAAAGGAGTTTCAGAGATTCATATTAAATACAATTATTACGCTGCCGAATTAAATGCAGGTTCCACTTACCTGGATGCAGAGCAATTGTATATGAATCCGGTCAATTGCTGTGTTTTTATTCCTGAACGTATAAATGAAAAATGCGAGTTGCAGTTACAATTACCTGACTATTACAAAGTTGCTATTGGATTAATCTCTCCTTCATTTAAACCCATTGAACCTCCTAATGCTTTTGTGTTTAGCGATTTTCATGAACTTGCAGATTCTCCCTTTATAGCAAGTAATACGCTGCAATGTCAGCAATTTGGTTGCAATGATGTAGACTTTTATATCTGGTTTCAGGGTGAATGTAACCCCGATTGGGCGGTTCTGATTTGTGATTTTAAAAAATTTATTTCCGAGCAAATGCTTATGATGAAAGCATTTCCTGCTAAAGCCTATCATTTTTTATTTCATATTCTTCCTTACAAAACCTATCATGGTGTAGAGCATTTAACATCAACAGTTATTACTTTGGGGCCGGGATACAATTTAATGAAAGGTCTATTGTATGAAGATTTACTGGGTGTTAGTTCACATGAGTTATATCATGCTTGGAATGTAAAAACAATTCGCCCTATTGAAATGCAACCTTACGATTACACGCAGGAAAACTATTCTAAGTTGGGTTATGTGTGCGAAGGAATCACTACATATTATGGCGATTTTTTGTTGTTCCGTTCAGGTGTATTTAATGAAGGGCAGTATCTAAAAACCTTTGCAGATAGGCTTCAAAAGCATTTTGATAATTTCGGACGATATAATTTATCTGTTGCCGCCTCTTCGTTTGATACCTGGCTTGATGGTTATACCAAAGGCGTTGCTAATCGTAAAACGTCTATTTATGATGAAGGCTGTTTACTTGCATTTATTACAGATGTTTTTATTCGTAAACATAGCAACAATAAATATTCGTTGGATGATGTGATGCATTACCTTTATAACGAATTTGCCCTAAAACGTAAAGGTTATTCGGAGCTTGATTATAAAGGTGTGGTAGAATATTTTGCTAATAACTCCTTTGATAAAATATATGTTAACCAAATTAACGGAACAGCCGATTATCGGCCAGTATTGGTTGAAGCAATGGATTATATTGGTTGCGAATTGGTAATGAACCCAACTGCTCAATACCACGAACATAGCTTGGGCATGAAGGTTTCAGAAACAAATGGTATATGTAAAGTAAGTGCAGTATATCCCGGTTCCGTTGCTGACAAAGCCGGTATTGCTTTAAACGACGAGCTGATTGCTGTTAATAATATGCAAATTAAAGCAGATGCAATTAGTTCTAACTTTACCGAGTGGTGCAATTATTTTTTATCTAAAAACAATGATGCTATAATACTTACTATTGCGTCATCAAGGGTTCTAAAGGATGCGAAATTAATTCCTCAACCTACAAATTATTACAGTGTTGTGAGCATGCAAAAACAAAAGTCCGCAAGTGATGCCCAGAAAAACAATTTTGAATTGTGGAGTAAAAATAAATTTTAACAAATTAAACAAATGGATGAAATAACGAATAAGAATAATACCATACAACGCCCTGTATTTTTGACAATACTGTGTATTTTAACTTTTATTTCTTCCGGTATGGGCGGTCTATCAGCATTAACAACACCTTTGTTTGCCGATATGATGGTGGATATGGTAAATGCCAGCCCCCTGTTTGACGATGCCATGAAACCTCCAATTATACAGATGCTTAGAGCAGGGTGGGGATATTATATTGCTACTTTTATTTTTGCATCATGTTCATTTGCCGGTGCGGTGCTGATGTGGAACTTGCGCAAGCTAGGATTTCATTTTTATGCAATTGCCAATTTAGGACTACTGTTTTTACCAACGCTGTTTTTAGGAGTTACAGCAGGCATCGAAAATGTTATATCCTCTTTGCTTTTTATTGGAATGTATGCCGTTTATCTTAAATTGATGAAGTAGGGGGGAGCAGGGAGAGCAACTTATTTATTCCCCAGTGGGATCTCCTGAATAAGATTTACCGGAATGTTTTTGGTAATAAAACCTTTACCTGCTTTCAGCTTTCCTTTTAGTTCTACTTGTATAGTATTACTCATTGCAATAGCTGCAATTTTCATGAAGTCCATAAAATCTAAGTTTGAAAATTTGGAATGAATTTTAAATGTATAAACTTCATCTGAATTCCCCTTGATATGTACTTTATCTGTTAAGCTGATTTTCCCTGCGTCAATACCTCCAACGGTTGCAACTACATCCGATTGATGAATTGTAAACGAATAAAAATTAGGATTTTTAATACGTGCAGAAATTTCGGCTTCAATACCTTCTTTTGTAAAATTAGTAATATTAATATGCTCAACTCCTGTAAATGTTATTTCTTCAAACATTGTGCATGAACTCAAACAGGTACACATTAAAACCAAAAAAAGAAGGAAGTTTTTTTTCATCCACAATAAATTTGTGTAAATATAAGTGAAATGAAATTATTGTGAAGCGATTTAACAATTAATACAATTTTCTTATCTCTAAAGTCAATAGCTGTTTTCCTCACTAATAGAAATATTTAATACATTTGCCTTCTCTAAAAATTAAAACAAACTATTTTAAAATATAAATTATGGCATCCGAAAAATTACCTTCATTATCATCACTTCTTTTCGCTTCCTTCCTCACTTCATCAAAAGGAGTTAGAATAGGCAGTACTGATTATTCCCTCACTAAAACTTATGATAACTATGTTATTGATACCAAAAATTTAAAAAAATACAATGATTTTTTTGGTATTAAATCGCAGTTTCCGGTAACTTACCTGTTCCTTATTTCTATGCGCAGTCAGCTTGCCGTAATGAATGATAAAACATTTCCAATATCTGTGATGGGGTTGGTTCATTTAGGAAACACATTTGATTTGAAATCAAAAATTGACGTTTTGAAACCTGTAAAAATAGAAACAACGGTTATAGTGCCTACAAAAGAAGAAGGCTCGCTGTTTCCTGTTGTTAAAACAAATTTTTATCAAGATAATAAGTTGGTGGCTCAAGGTGAAGGTTTTTTTATAGCTAAACGTAAACGTAAAACTGAGAAAAAAGCAGAAGAAACCTCAGAACCGGAACCGGCTAAAAGAACAGCTATTTATACCGAAGAATTGATATACCCTAAAAACATGGGCTGGAAATATGCTGCTGTTTCGGGCGATTACAATCCGATTCATCTTTCTAATTTTTTCGCTAAAAATTTCGGTTTCAAATCTTCTATTGCTCATGGATGGAACTCTGCAAGCAGAGTGTTTGCTGTTGTTGAAAAGCAAACAGGCAAAGAATTAAAATCGATTAAAGTTAATTTTAAAACTCCTATCCCGCTTCCTGATAAAGTAACATTAGAACTTTACAATGAACAAGATGGATCAACAGGTTATAAGGTCATTAATAAAAAAGGAGAAATGTGTTTGGAAGGAACTGTGAGTTAATTATAAAATTGAAATGTTACAATAAAATCGGTGGTTGAGCTTGTCGAAACCGCCGATTTTATTTAAAAAAGATAAGAGTTGATAAAAAACTAAAAAGTTTTCGACTTTTAAACTTTGGACTAATAACCATGACCAATTTTTTACTGATAGGTGTTTGCATAATAGCAGGAATGTTATTTAGACGGTCTAAGCTCTTGCCTGTTGATGCACACAGAGGTATTAATGCCTGGATTATTTATATGGCGTTGCCTGCAGTATCTTTTAAATATTTACCTCATATACAATGGAGTAAAGAATTGCTGTTACCTGCAATCGCACCAATCATAGTATGGTTTGGTGGTTGGTTGTGGATTCAATTCAATTCAAAGAGGTTGTTACTTGACAAACCTTCTATAGGTGGACTTAAATTGATAAGTGGTTTAAGTAACACTTCTTTCCTTGGCTTTCCTTTAGTTGCCGCTTATTTTGGAGAATCAGAAATTGGCACAGCCGTAATTTGCGATCAATTGACATTTATTGTTTTTTCAACCATAGGAGTAATTGTAGCCATTAATTCATCCAACAATCATACGCTAACGGCTTCAGTTATTATTAAAAAAGTAGTCTTATTCCCTCCGCTTATTGGTTGTGCTGCAGCGCTTGCTATTCCTCAATTTATGGATATATCCGTTTTGTACCCTTTTTTTGATAAACTGGCAGGTACAGTAGCCCCGCTTGCATTGTTTTCAATAGGATTGCAATTACAATTTGAAGGATGGCAAACAGAAATAAAAACAATTTCAACCGCTTTATTTTACAAACTGATTATAGCTCCGCTATTAATAACATTAATTGCTATTGCTTTTCAGCTAAAAGGTAAAATTACTCAGGTAAGTATTTTTGAAATGGCAATGGCATCACTTGTTTCTTCAGCTGTACTCGCAAATGAATATAAACTTAATCCAAAACTTGTAAATTTAGTAGTTGGAGTGGGTATTGTATTAAGCTTTTTTACTACTGCTATTTGGTTTTATATGTTGAAGTTTTTTGGGTAAATGGTATTTTGCCTAGTGATTTTAAAGGCAATATTAACTATTTGAATCAAAATTACGATCCTTATTTTTTTCTTCAATCCAGCGTGCCATGTATTTGGTGCTTTGGATTGTGTGATGCGTCAACATTGCTCCTGTAAAGTTATTCAGGCGATGTTGTTTTAAGTTAGCCATTATTGTATTTATATGACGTATTAATTGTTCACCCGCGCTCATTTTGGGGTAACAGGTATTAATAATGTCAACTCCATTTTGTTGTGCTTGTAACCATTTTGCTTTGTCGGTATATAAATGTATTGCGGCTTCTGCAATTTCTGATGCACTATTGGCAATACATCCGCTCCATGGCAATGTTCCGTGCATGGCTTCTGCACCTATAGCTGTTGTAACGCTTGGTGTTCCTGCAATCATCGCGTCAATGAGTTTTCCTTTTAATCCTGCGCCAAATCGCAAGGGTGCTAAACAGACTCTGGCTTTTTTCATTACTTCAATTGCACTATCAGCTCTGCCTTTAATAATAAAGCCATCTGTAGGGCTATTCAGTTCAAAAACCTTTTGCGATGGATAAGCGCCATAAATGTGTAATTCTGCTTCGGGTAATTTTTTTTTAATGAGAGACCATATTTCATTTTTTAACAATTTAACGGCGTCCCAATTGGGTTCGTGCAAAAAATTACCTATCGAAATAAAATGTTTCCGTTCATCAAATGTAGGATAACTCTTAATTTTATTAGATGTTACCGGTTCAATCATAAACGGCAGATAGTATAACAATGTCCGATCTACTTTAAAAAACTGCTGAAGTACTTCCATTTCATATGTTGAAATGATGAGTGATACATCACAACGGAAAATACTTGCCAATTCCCGTTTGGAATAATCAGAAATTAAATCTTCTTTAGAAAAAGTGCGGTTTTCTTTTACTGCTTTTTGTCGCGCATATCTCAAACAATGCAGGTCTTCGATATCTAATATTCTGAGGGCATCAGCACAATTTTCCAACACTCTCCATCCAAATTGTTCTTCGGTCATAAATCGGTCAAATAGTACAATGTCCGGATTTAATTTGGAAATGAAAGTATCAAAAGAATGGTTGTTTAATTCAATAGAGGCATATTCTACACTAATACTTTTTAAATCAAATGAGTAGGGACTTTTTGTTGCAGTACTGGCAAATGTGATGTTGTAACCTTTACTTAAAAATACTTCCATCAGTTGCATCATTCTACTGCCTGCCGCTGATGACGTTGGTTCCGGCACTACCGAACCTATGATTAATAAATTAGGAGAGTAGGATATAGTCAATCTTAGGCGTGAGTTTGTTTTGCTGCAAAATATTTATTTTTCAATTCTTTTACTTTTGCATCAATTGTTTTTTTGAAAAAGAAATAACCTCCAATCATTAATATGAGGTATGGAATCAACATCAAATAAAGAATTCCGGAGTTTATCCCATTTGAAATATTTCCTCCTGTTTCTAAATCGCTTTTAGTAACCGCTTTACACATGGCGCATTGCGCTGGCATATTGAAATCACTTATAATGATTATCAAAAATGTAAGCAGTACTGTTTTGTAATTTTTCATCGTTCCTGATTTTAGTGTGTATAATAAGGTGAAATCATTAAATATACAATTACCCCTGTAACAGTTACATATAGCCAAATGGGGAAACTCCAGCGTACAATTTTTTTATGTTTTTCTACTTGCATTTGTAGGCCTTTGTGAAACGAAAGTAATATCAATGGTAATACAATTGCTGCCAAAATAATGTGACTGATAAGTATGGTTAAGTAAACAGGGCGCAATGGATTATCAACAGGGTAAGTTGTTTCCTGTGCCAACCAGTGATATGTAATATATGACAATAGAAAAAGGGAGGATAAAACAAAAGTGATGATGTTTAATTTTTTGTGAACGGCAATGTTTTTTTCTTTTATCATATACAAAGATAAAAGTAACAATAAGCTGCAAGTGCCATTAATCATTGCATTCAGCTTTGGTAGCTTATACACAAAGTCTGGAATGGTTTCAGGTACAGGTAATATTTTTTTATTTAAAATAACTACCGCTACAAAAACGACTACCGAAATGGTCATCACAATTCTGAATACTAATTTGTCATTCATTTTTTTAATTTGTTTTTCTATTTAATTACTCAGCTTTTTCTTTTTTAGCTTTTTCGTCATTCTCTTTTATGTAATATTCTGCAATCAGCACTTTAATGTCATCCAATAAATCATTTACAGATTTAATATTAGTACCATCGTATATACCACGAATATGCTTTTCTTTATCAACCAAAACTAATAACTCACTGTGAATGAAATCATCTTTGCCACCGTCGCCTTCCATAGCATTTACTAAATAGCCATTGCGTGCCAAATCGTACAATTGTTTTTTATCGCCTGTTACAAAGTCCCATTTTTTTGTATCGGCATGTACCATTTCTGAATAAGTTTTTAATACAGGTACAAAGTCATGCTCGGGGTCAACAGTATGTGATAGTATGTGCACCAAACCATTGGTGTAAGCAAATTTTTCTTGCACACGTAATAGTTCTGTTGTCATTTTAGGACAAATACTTTTGCATGTTGTAAAAAAATAATCGGCCACGTAAATTTTTCCATCAAGATCTTTTCCGGTAATCGTTTTACCATCCTGATTAATTAGTTTGAAATCAGGAATGGAGTGATAGATGGTATCTTTACCATTGGGTGCGAGTTCTTTTTCTCCAAAATATGGCAAACGAATAAAATTAATTTCGCCGGTTGAAAGAATAACGTATAATACTGACGGGAATGATAGTAGGAAAAGCAGGATCAACAATTTTTTTTTCACAATGGATATAGTTTTAAGTGCGCAAAGTTACAAACAAAAAAGGTCTTGCGTGGATAGCAAGACCTTTTTTTATTCGCATGATTTTTTATTAATGATGTTCAGCTCCTTCTTCATGGTGACTATGACCGGAAGCCGCTGCTTCATTCAATTTTACTTTTTGATCAACAATAATGGGATCCATTTTGTCTTTAATGACGTTTACGTAATTTGCTTCAGCAATTAATATATATGTTAAGTATAATATAAATACTGTGTATGGTGCGATAACAGAATACTTAAGTATTTTCTTTTCATCACCAAGGTGCATAAAGCTAAAAATAATAAAAAACGCTTTTCCAAGTGTTAAACCTATGAAAACAACTTTAAGCAAACTTGAAGAAGTTCTGTCTGTAGGATGCAATAATCCCCATTCTTTAGCTTTAAATCCAATGATAAGCTCAAGGATAGTAACACCTAACATAATCCAAAAAACATTCCATAGTTTTCTGCGTTTTACTTTTCCTTCCTCTTCGCTGTGGTGAGCCATTAACTCATATTGAGGATAATCATCGTGAAATTCTGACATAGTAATTTTATTTAAAAGTGATTAGCAATTTTAATTTTCTGTTTTATAAAAGATAGAAGAAGGTAAATACGAATACCCAAACTAAATCTACAAAGTGCCAATATAAACCGGCTTTTTCAACCATTTCGTAATGTCCTCTTTTTTCATAAGTTCCTGAAACAACATTTGTAAAAATAATGATATTAATAACAACACCACTAAAAACATGGAATCCGTGAAATCCTGTGATGAAGAAGAAGAAGTTTGCAAATGCAGGCAAACCATATTCATTAACACGCATATTTGCTCCGTGAAATGTTTCTTTAACCCATACACCATCTTTTATAAATTCGCGAACAAGCTCCATGGTCGGTACCTATAATAAAGTGATACCATTCCCAAGCCTGAGAACCAACGAACATGGCACCGCCAACAATGGTTAACAACATCCATATAGTAACACTTTTTTTATCATTGCGGTGACCCGCTTCAACAGCTAACACCATCGTTACAGAACTCATAATAAGGATAAGTGTCATCAAACCTACGTAAGCCAAAGGAATGTGACCTTCGTAAAAAGGAAAATGAGTAAACACATCACCCGGATTAGGCCATACTTCAGGATGAACATGGCGCATAAAGCCATATGCTCCTAATAAACCTGAAAAGGTTAAGGCATCGGAAACAAGGAAAAACCACATCATTAATTTTCCGTAGCTGATGCCAATTGGCGATTTTCCGCCGCTCCAAACTGAGCCTGAATCTGAATTTGTTACTGGGTGACCTGACATATTTTACTTAGTTATAATTCCGCTTTGAACGGAACGGGTTAATTATAATTTTTTCGGGTGCTAATATGCAAACTTTTTTTGAAATTTTAACGCACAAACAACAAAAATAAAAACAAATATATCCACAATGCATCCAAAAAATGCCAAAAAATTGCGCATAGGCTTATTCCAAAGTAATTTTCTGAATTATATTTTTCTTTTAATGATTTAACCCATACCACAAATAAAGCCATCAAACCTCCTATTAAATGCAACAGGTGTAAACCGGTTAAAATATACAAGAATGATCCTGCGGCATTGCTGTGGCTTCCCGCAAAAACAATTTTTTGACTGTATAAGGTCTCCCATGCTTTGTATTGACAAATGATAAAGGTAATTCCCAGTAGCAGTGTTATATAGGATGCTCGTTTAACGCCTTTTAAATCATTTTTTTTTGCTGAGGATAATGTCCAGTTCATGGTTACACTGCTTATAATTATAACAGCTGTACTTACATAAAATAATTGAGGCAAATCAAAATAGAGCCAGTCGCCTTTTTCCATGCGTACCACATACGCGCTGGTTAACCCGGCAAATACCATTAACATACTTACCATTGCAACCCATAACAATGGTTTACCCACCTTTTCGCGCGTGATGCGCTCTTCACTTAATTGTACTGTTTCCATTTTTTAATTTTACTTCTAATTTGAATAAGTGTAATCTACCACTCCTTTTCGTTTCTTCTACTTTCCTATCATTACTGCCAGTTGAACAATTGGTAAATATATGAATGAACCAAACATTAATTTACGGGCGGCTTCAATTGTGCAGTCTGTATATAATTTATATGCTAAGTATGCGAAGTATATTCCGCTGGTACTTATAATGATTGCCGAAATACTTCCGGATATTCCAAATAGCACAGGGAATAAACTTATGGGTAATAAAAATAATGTATAAACCAACACCTGAAAAGCGCTGCTTTTGTCCCTGCCACCCAATGAAGGCAACATTCTGAACCCTGCTTTTTTATAATCATCGTCTAATACCCAAGCTATTGCCCAAAAATGCGGAAACTGCCACATAAACTGAACAACAAATAATACCCATGCCTGAAACGGAATCTCTCCAAAGCCATTAGTAGTGGCTACGTATCCTAATAAGGGAGGTATTGCACCGGGAAAAGCCCCTACGAAAACAGCAAACGGTGTTTTACGTTTTAACGGAGTATAAACTGCAGTATATAAAAAAAGAGCTGTGAATCCAAGTATTCCACTCATCGGATTCATATACACCCACAGAATAACAATTCCTACAATTCCCATTATAGTTGCTATAATAAGTGATTCATTAACGTTCATTCTTTCTTGAGGAAGTGGTCGATTTTGAGTGCGGTCCATCAACTTATCCAAATGTCGTTCTATAATTTGATTAAAACCGTTAGAGGAACCTGTAACCAAAAAACCTCCCAGAACCAACCATAACATTTTGGTGTAATCTACGGTTGAAGAGCCTATCACAAAGCTAATAGCTGCAGATAATACTACCAATGAAGCTAAACGCATTTTCATAAACTGTGCGTAATCTTTTACTTTACTCATTATTGTGGCTCCGTTTTCTATAGCGTTAATGTTTTCTGCAAGCATTGCTTAAGACTATTAATTAGCTGGTGCAATTTTACCAATTATTGTGGACATAGGAAAGGTAAATGTGAAAATTTAGATTTGACTTGTTAAAACAAAAACATCCTGCAATATTGAATTGCAGGATGTTTTTATGAACCAATGGATAAAAAATAATTATTGGATAATTATTTTTTGATTTAAAATATTATTGTTATTAGATTTTATTAATAAATAGTAAACTCCTCTAGGGTATGAAGACAAGTCAATTGTAGGGTCACGTACCGAATTATCACCTGAGATATTTTAAAAATTAAGCTGCTGATTTTCAGTAGCTTTTTTATTTTTATATAGGTTTATTATAATCAAAAAAAGCAATGAATATTCATTTTACTAAATGATCGTTTCATATAGGGCTTCTATTTAGGTCAAAAACCGTCCTGCGTTTCAGATTATCTATCACCTGTAGAATAATTTTGTTAATTGTTTTAAATTCAGTTGTTAAAATTGTAAAAATGATGAACTGTATGTATTGTAAATCTGTATGTATTAGAAAAGGGGGGCAAAAAAATGGCAGTCAAAAATTTTTGTGCGAGAATAAAGAGTGTTGCAAGTATCAACAAAATGAATATTCTTATAATGCCTATATAAAAAAAACACTTCAAAAAAGTACACAAAGTGTTGGTGTTAAAAATCTACCAGCAAAAGAATTAGAAACATTAAATAAATTTTCTTTAATAGGCTGAAAAACATGAAGATAGTATTCCATTGATGCCTATAAAAACACCAACCACAATCACCGAAATGATTAGGTACAAAATGTTTGAAATGAACTTAAGACAAAAGCAATTAGCTAAAATGCCTGAAATAAGCGAAACCCGAATATCTAAACTGTTAACGGGTAAACGAAAATTAATATTGAATTGGCTATAAAACTACATTCCAAATTAAACATTGATGCCCACTTCATTTTAGAAGCAGCGTAAATAAATATTAAATAAAAATTGATAGAAGCCTTTGAACTTAATTGTTCAGAGACTTTTTTATGTAATATTTTTATATAGGGTATAAAGTCTTTGGCTCCCCCGATGTCAGGAAGGAATTTCCATAGTGCAACTCGCTACAGGTGCAATCCTTTATAGGTAATGGGTTCAGAAAATTTCCAAAACAGTATAACTTTAATACTAATAAAAAAATCCTTGTTTAAATAGCGTTTTTTTTATTTTGCAACATTCCCGTTTTATAAAAAATATAATTTCTTCTTTTCTCTATACGTATATTTACATAAGTTTGACTTACGTTTTAGTTTAAGGCAATAAAATATCGCATCCATCTATTCTATGAGCAAAATATCCATCATTATTAAGCGTGAATACTTAAGCAGAATTAAAAAAAAATCATTCATTGTAATGACAATACTTGCCCCATTTTTGTTGGCAGGACTAATGGTTGTTCCTGTTTGGCTGGCAACAAAAAAACAGGAAACCCAACGAATAATGGTAATTGACGACAGTTATATTTTTAAAAACATTATTCCTCAAAAAGAATTAATTCATTTTGATTATCCTGAAATTACGCTCGAACAGGCGCAAGACCTCTTTTATGAAACCGATTACGACGCCATTCTATATGTACCACACAATATTTTAGAAGGCGGAAAAACATTAAAGATCTTTTACAAAAATCCATTGGGAGATGCTACTGATGAATACATCAGTTCCACCATCAGTAAAATGATGTATGATGTTATACTTGCTCAAAACAAAGTAAACATACATGTTATAAAAGATGCTGATATTAATTCGCGCATACGAGTGCTTTCTGAAAAGCTGAAAGCATCAGGAAAAAGTGAACACATAAATTCCGGATTATGCAGTGCTGTTGGTTTAGGTGCAGGAATATTAATTTACATGTTTATATTCTTATATGGTATTCAGGTAATGCAGGGTGTTATGGAAGAAAAAAACAACCGCATTGTTGAAGTTATATTATCTTCCGTTAAACCATTTGATTTTATGATGGGGAAAATTATCGGGATTGCTTTGGTTGGTTTAACCCAATTTTTATTGTGGACATCCTTAACAGTGATGTTATACAACGTGGCCGCAAATACCATTTTAAAAACAGTGGAGATAAAACAAATACAACAAAAAGAAGAAACAATAAAAATAAGTGCAGATTTAAATTACGCAAAAATGAAAAAGATTGAAAAACCAGATATGGTTACACAGCTTTGGAACGACCTGCAAACAATCAATATTACAGCAATCGCATTTTGTTTTTTATTTTATTTTTTGGCGGGATATTTTTTATACAGCGCCATGTTTGCAGCCATTGGGTCTGCGGTGGACAATGAATCGGATACACAGCAGTTTCGTTTACCTATTACAATCCCACTTATGTTTGCATTAGTAATTATTCCTTATGTTTTATTAAACTTAGATAGCTCAATTACCTATTGGCTATCCATTATTCCTTTTACATCACCCATCATCATGATGGTACGTTTGCCTTTTGGGGTGCCGCTTCCCGAACTAATTATATCAATGACTTTACTAATAATTACCTTTATTATTACCACTTGGTTAGCAGCTCGTATTTACAGAACAGGAATTTTAATGTACGGCAAAAAAACAAGCTGGAAAGAAGTAGGAAAATGGCTGTTTTATAAAGGATAAACAATCCAAATCATTTCATTTAACAATATATGATTATGAGCAGAATAGCAATCATTGATTTAGGCACCAATACATTCAATCTTCTTATTGTAGAAGTAAAAAGCGACAAAACATACCGCCAATTATTTCAAACAAAAATTTCGGTTAAACTAGGAGAAGGTGGTATTAACAAAGGGTTTATAGCTCCCATTCCTTTTCAAAGAGGTATTGATGCTATCAATATTTACAAAAAAGTAATTGTTGATTATCAAGCAGAAAAGACCATTGCTATTGCAACATCAGCCATCAGAGATGCCGCCAATGGTAAGGACTTTACGACAAGGATAAAACAAGAGAGCGATATTGAAATAAAAATAATTTCAGGTGAAGAAGAGGCTGAATTAATTTACATTGGTGTGCGTGAAGCAGCAAAAATGACCTCCGACAGCTCGCTGATTATTGATATTGGTGGAGGAAGTACCGAAATAATTATTGCCAATAAATCAGAAATATTTTGGAAATACAGCTTTTTGTTAGGTGCCGCACGCCTGCTTGAAAAAATAAAACCTTCGGACCCGATTACCGAAAACGAAATACAAACGCTGATTGATTATCTTCAACAAGAATTACAACCACTTTTTGAAGCTGTAAAAAAACACTCTGTTACTGAAATAATAGGTTCTTCCGGCTCATTTGATTCCCTTGCAGAAATGATTGCAGGACGATTTTACTCAATAGATATTGCAGATGGAAGAACGGAACATGTTTTTGACATGAATGATTTCAATACACTTTACATAGATCTATTAAAATCAACTAAAGAGGAACGAATGAAGATGAAAGGCTTAATTGCAATGCGTGTTGATATGATTGTAGTCTCTTCTGTTTTTTTAAAATTTATCATTCAATCTTTAAACATTCAAAAAATGCGTTCTTCCACCTATTCATTAAAGGAAGGGGTGTTACATCAAGTATTGTTTGCAGACTTTAAATAATTCATTCACGATAGCAAAATGGCGAAACTATTAATTATTGATGACGAAAAAAGCATCAGAAAAACATTAAAAGAAATATTAGAATATGAAAAATATCAGGTGGATGAAGCGGCTGATGGCATTGAGGGGCTGGCTTTAATTGAAAAAAACAAATACGATATTGTACTGTGTGATATTAAAATGCCTAAAATGGATGGTATTGAAGTGCTGGAGAAAATTATGGCATCAACTGTTGATACGCCCGTAGTGATGATTTCCGGACATGGAAATATTGAAACCGCTGTAGAAGCAGTAAAAAAAGGTGCTTTTGATTTTATTGCAAAACCCCTTGATTTAAACCGCTTGCTGGTAACCATTCGCAATGCTATGGATAAGTCCACACTGGTGGCAGAAACAAAAGTGTTGAAGAAAAAAATCAATAAAACATTTGATATCATTGGAGAATCGAAAGCGATAATTCAAATAAAAGAAATGATTGAACGGGTTGCACCAACCGATGCACGTGTGCTTATTACGGGAAGCAATGGAACTGGAAAAGAGTTGGTAGCACGATGGCTACATGAAAAAAGTAACAGAGCCAATGCCACATTGGTAGAAGTTAATTGTGCTGCAATACCAAGTGAATTAATTGAAAGTGAATTATTTGGACACGAAAAAGGTGCATTTACATCAGCAGTGAATCAACGTAAAGGAAAATTTGAACAAGCCGAAGGCGGTACTATTTTTTTGGATGAAATAGGTGACATGAGTTTATCAGCTCAGGCTAAAGTGTTAAGAGCATTACAGGAAAATAAAATTTCACGCGTGGGTGGTGATAAAGAGATAAAAGTGAATGTGCGAGTTGTTGCCGCTACCAATAAAGATTTACAAAAAGAAATTGCTGCCGGTAATTTTCGTGAAGACTTATATCATCGATTAAGCGTGATATTAATACACGTTCCGTCGTTAAATGAACGTAAAGAAGACATTCCTTTGCTTGCCGAACATTTTCTTCAACTGATTTGCGAAGAACATGGTGTTCCTCTTAAACCCTTTAGCAAAGAGGCAATTAAAGAATTGCAAAAAATAAACTGGACCGGCAATATTCGCGAGTTACGAAATGTTGTAGAACGTTTAATCATTTTATGTGATAAAACAATTACAGAGAAGGAAGTGATTGCTTATGCCAGACCACTGAAATAAAAACATTTCCATTCTACCATGTCAAAATAAACCGAAAACAATCAGCCATTAAGTGACAATAAATTTTGCTGAACATTAAGAGCCTGTTTAAATTTCATTGCTAAAAATAGATTGTCACTCAATAGTTCTCGATATGCTCACCGAAAAGGCTCGCTACTCGAACTGACATCCGTATTTTCGCACAGTCACTTCGAGTAGGCTTTTTCAGCCGTATCGAGAAGTGAATATTGAAAATCATATACTTAACAAATATTCGGATGAAATTTAAACAGGCTCTAAATTAAACCAAAAACAAATTGGCTTCTTATGTAATTACGAACAAATTTACAGGGAATAAATATCCACATGATTTGTTAGTAAACACAATTCAATTATTATTTATATTTTTATTGTCGGTTGTGTTAAGCATCAATTGCATGTTTATTGCTAATACCTTTTTGTTTCATACATACTAATATTAAACCAAATGATTGAAGTAGGACAACAACATTACGAAAAGTTTATATTCACTCAAAGTGAAGTGAATGAATTTGCACGGATTACAGGAGATACTAATCCTTTACATTTAGATGAGGCATATGCTGCCGAAACACCTTTTAAAAAACCGATTATGCATGGTATGCTTGGTGCAGGATTGTTTTCGCGCGTATTCGGAATTAAGTTTCCGGGGCAAGGCACTATTTATCTTAGTCAGCAGTTAGACTTTAAGCGCCCTATGTTTGTTGATGTTATCTATGAAGCTGTAATTACGGTTAAGGAAGTAAATCGTGAAAAACATACCGCATTATTTACTACCGAAATAATTGACAAAGTAACTGGGAAAATTTGCACAAGCGGAGAAGCCCAACTAATGAACAAAGAGAAAATTTGAGTAACCGACTTATAATGAAAAAAACTACCGAAGCTGAATCAAACTATAAAGCACTTGAAAAAATGAAGGTGCGGGAATTGCTTGTTAACATTAACAACGAAGACAAAACAGTTCCTTTGGCTGTTGAAAAAACAATTCCAAAAATTGAAAAGCTGGTAATTGAAATAGTAAAAAAAATGCAACAAGGTGGTCGTTTGTTTTACATGGGCGCAGGTACCAGTGGCAGGCTGGGAATTGTTGACGCCAGCGAATGTCCACCAACCTACGGTGTTCCTCAGGGTTGGGTTATTGGATTAATTGCAGGTGGCGACAAAGCCATTCGCAAAGCCGTTGAATTTGCTGAAGATGATACAAAACAAGGCTGGAAAGATTTGCAACATTACAAAATCAACAACAAGGATGTAGTGATAGGTATTGCAGCATCCGGATCTACGCCTTATGTAATAGGAGCCATTGAAGCATGCAATAAAAACAATATAACAACCGCATGTATTGTGTGTAACAAAGGAAGCAAGCTTGCTAAAGTAGCAAAACATAAAATTGAAATTGTTGTAGGTCCTGAATTTGTTACAGGAAGTACACGAATGAAATCAGGCACAGCTCAAAAGCTTGCGCTGAACATGATTTCAACTTCAGTAATGATTAGGCTAGGAAGAATAAAAGGCAACCGCATGGTCGATATGCAATTAAGTAACAACAAACTGGTTGACCGAGGAACCAACATGATTGCAGAAGAGTTAAACATCCCTTACAAAAAAGCAAATCAACTTTTATTAAAACACGGAAGTGTCAGAAAAGCTGTTGATTCGTTTAAACCTTAAATGAAAAATTTTAAATTAGCGCTCTTGCGCCATCAATTCTTTTACTTTTTGAGCTTCCCAATCCTTCAACGAAAATATATTGAACGCATGAATTAAAATGGCCATACCCCAACCTAATGTGAGCCAATAAAACCAAAGATTATCAGGAGTTGTTTTGTAATTAATCGCTGCAACAATAACGTTACCTGCAATAAAAAACATAAAATGGATATAAAATCGTTTCATTTTTTTTACACGTCTTTTAGCTACACTTTTCGAGATTCTCGAAAATCTTTCCTCATAAATTGAATTTTCCATTTTGTTAGTTTTAGTTTTTTCAACAAAATACACTTACTGATTATATTTATGCGGATATAGTGATGCTGGTTGAAAAGTATTATTTTCGAAATAATTGGTATTTATTGCATAGTTTGACAAATCTACTGTTGTTTTTTTGTGGAAAGCAACATTTAAGAGTGAAAGGGAATAATAGAGTAGTGAATGATACAGGAGTGATCTTGAAAACTATTGACTAATTTTAAAACCCAATCCAATGACCTGTTACATCAAACGTTAAAGGATTATATGTTCTGTCTGTCATCCCATTATTAGCCCCATCGCCAAACACCACATTTAACCATTTAGGATGTAGCAAAGTAAATAGTGAAATTGAATGTTACTCCTGTTTAAAATAATTTAATGCTCTCAAATCAACCACGCTTACATCCTTATAATAATAATGTAAAATATCTAAATAGCTGTACTTAGCCTTCGACATTTCCATTGCACCTTCCTGACAAAGCCCAACACCATGCCCGTATCCTCGACCCTTAAAAATAACGTTGTTCCCTTTTTGTTCTATCGCAAAAAATGCTGACTTTAATTTAAAATCAGCACGAATAGTTTTAAGCGGAATTTTAAAATTGCCATCTACATAATTTATTGCCCGGTTATTCCCTTGCAGAATAACAAACGTCCCTTGTGTTTTATCTAAAGTTGTATCTGTATCCTTTATTCCTTTTGATTTTAAATATGTTTTCCATTCATCATAAGATATTGTCTTTTCCCAAACGGAGTGAACTTTTTGATTGCAAAATGCATCATTTACAGTTTTTAAATAGGTAGTAGATATTGCCCACACATCTTCGGAGTTACATGTTTGTCCACCACAGTTGGAATGAAAAGCCGCCGTAATCAAATTCAAATTATTGTCAACTATCACGAGCCCTTTTGTTGATGCTACCGCACTTTTTATGTTTTTTTCGGTAGCACGGCTCAAATATGCCTGACAATGTACATCATCACACACTTCAAAACTTTCGGTAATGTGGCGATTGAGTTGAGCCAACAAATAGGTACGACACAAAATAGTTTGTAATTTGTAATATTCAAGATTATTACTTTTACCACTTTCCGACTGAACAACGCCAGCTATATAACTTTCAAGCCCTACCCTATTGACAAGCAAAAACTGAGATTTATCGGCAGTTAATGTAATCTGCAAATCGTCGTCGTACACACGCACTGTGCTAACAGGTGCTACACATTTAATTTTAAAAGCTGAAGGAGTGCTTTTTGAAATAATTTTTACAGAAGCATATTTTCCAATGTCATTTTCAAATGTTTTGAGATGAATAGAATCCTTATCTATATTCATTTGAAAAATTCCGGAAGCATCGCAACTGCCTACCAGCAAGCCATCCCCATATACATTATAACTTCCTTCGGCAGGTGAAAATATAAATGTATTGATAATTTTAGTGGAAAATATTCTTACGCTAACAGAATCATCAGAAAACAACAGATTGGAACTCAATAACAACACCGCTACAATACACCTCTTCATTATCAATATGTTTAGTATTTTTTCAAGTAATCAATCATAAGCATAGCTGTTTTTTTAGAAGCTCCCAATCCGCCCAACTTTGTTTTAAGTTCAGTATAATTGTTCATCATCAGGACTCTGGTATCAGGTTTTAAAATTTTCTCCAGCTCTTTTTTAATATTATACTCCGTCAAATCAGCTTGTATCAGTTCCTTCACAATTTCTCTATCCATTATCAAATTTGCCAGCGAAACATACTTTACTTTTACTAACTGCTTTGCAATTGCATAAGATATTGCACCGCCTTTATAACAAACTACTTCCGGCACACCAAACAGTGCTGTTTCTAACGTAGCGGTACCTGAGGTAACCAGCGCAGCATAAGACTTTTGAAGCAAAGCATATGTTTCATTAAATACAATTTTAACATCCAATCCGTTAATAATCTGATGATAAAATTCTTTGTTCTGCGAGGGTGCTCCGGCAATTACAAAACTATAATCTTTAAATTGACTAACCACCGAAAGCATTAACGGCAGCATGGTTTTTATTTCTTGTTTTCTGCTTCCGGGCAACAAAGCAATGATTGGCTTATCTGTTTGAACACTTAACGGCAAAGGTGATTTTTTGTAGCTCTCAATCGCATCCAGCAATGGATGCCCGACAAAATCAACCAAATAATCAAAGCGTTTGTAAAACTCTTTTTCAAATGGAAGTATTACAAACATTTTATCTACAATACGTTTTATATTATGTACACGTGACTGTTTCCAGGCCCATACCTGTGGTGATATATAATAAAACACTTTAATAGTATGTTGTTTGGCAAACTCGGCTATCCTTAAATTAAAACCTGGATAATCTATTAAAATCAACACATCCGGTTTATCGCTCAAAATATCTTTTTTACAAAACTCAATATTGTTTAAAATGGTTTTCAGGTTCAGCAACACTTCAGTAAAACCCATAAATGCAAGCTCCTTGTAATGTTTTACCAATGTTCCGCCTTGCTCCTTCATCAAATCGCCTCCCCAAAAGCGAAAGCGAGCATCGGCATCAATCAGCTTTAGTTCCTTCATTAAGTTGGATGCGTGTAAATCGCCCGAAGCCTCACCTGCAATAATGTAATAATTCATATTTATAGCTATGCTTCAATAAAGAACTTGATGTATAAAATAAATCCGCCCCAAATAAATGTGGACAACAATACACCTCGTCCTCCATAGTATTTTTCTTTCCAAAGAAACGGATAAAATACGGCCAGATTGGCAAGTACACAAAGCGTTACAACTGATGAGAAAATGTGGCCAAGATTCAAGTATCTAATGAATTTATAAATATCCATAAAGCTATAATTAATTTGATAATACAGCATAAACACAATAAATGGGAACAACAATCCTAACAATGCTCCTATCCACATTTTATCGAAATCTATATTTTTCAAGAACGAATAATTTTTAGTTTATATTTTATTTTTACATTTTCCACTCAGCTATTTTTTCAATAGCTGTATGTGCTGTTAAATCAAACTGAGTAGGTACAACGGATACGTAGTTATTTTCTAATGCCCACACATCTGTATCTTTTTTACCTTTGTCGTAATTTTCAAACTTTCCGGTAAGCCAATAATACGGATGTCCTCCTGGATCGTGGCGCTCATCAATTTCTTCTATCCAGTTAGCTCGTGCCTGACGACAAATTTTTATTCCTTTTATAAGGTCGTATTTTATTTTGGGGATGTTTACATTTAAACAAACACCCAATGGCAAACCGTGCTTAAGTACATTTTGTGTAATCGTTTTTACGATTTTTTTTGCAGCTGTAAAATCTGCATCAATGGCCGGATCACACAAAGAAAAACCTATGGAAGGTATGCTCTCAATGGCACCCTCAACGGCCGCCGACATTGTTCCGGAATAAATCACATTGATTGACATATTAGCACCATGATTGATTCCCGAAACACAAATATCGGGGCGACGCTTCATGATTTTACTGATGGCAAATTTTACACAATCAACCGGAGTGCCACTGCAACTGTATTCTTGCAGCACTCCATAAATTTTCACTTTATTGATTCGTAACGTAGAATTAATGGTGATGGCGTGTCCCATACCCGACTGGGCTTTGTCGGGTGCAACTACCACTACATCCCCAATGGTTTTCATCACCTCCACCAAGGCTTCAATACCGGGTGCTGTTATACCATCGTCGTTAGTAACTAAAATTAAAGGTTTTTTATTTTTCATACTATCAAAAGCACTAAGCTATATTGCATAAATTGATTAGGGGTAAAGATAATAAGAAATATGCCAACGCTCATATTCAGCAAAAATAATGTAGGAGCATTTAAAAACTAAACTGTAATTTTACGCTTCATTATTTTTACAGCAATGAAGAAATTTAATATCCCCGACTTTTACAGGAGTCCGGTTATATCAAAAGTAAAGGAAATTCAAAAGCTAGGTGACCCTAGAAAAAAGGATTACAATCCTATATTGCTCGATTTTGGCTCCGTACGTTTTTACATCGCTCGTCATTTTGGCTTTTGTTATGGTGTTGAAAATGCCATTGAAATATCATACAAAGCCATTGAAGAAAATCCTGACAAGAGAATTTATTTGCTGAGCCAGATGATTCACAATGCCGACGTAAACAGTGATTTGACACAACGCGGAGTTCAATTTTTAATGGACACAGCAGGTAATCAACTCATCCCATTTAGTGAATTAAGTAAAAACGACATTGTAATTATTCCCGCGTTTGGAACCACACTAGCTATTGAATCAGAAATTGAAAAAATAGGCATTGAAGTACATCGCTACAATACTACTTGTCCGTTTGTTGACCGTGTGTGGAAGAAAGCCGAAAAGCTAGGTGAAGATGAATACACCATTATTATTCACGGCAAACACAATCACGAAGAAACGCGGGCAACATTTTCGAGAAGTGAAAAAAGCGCACCGGCTATAATTGTTATGAACATTGACGAATCGCGTGTGCTGGGTGAATTTATATTGGGGAATGTTTCACAAGATGAATTTGAAAAAGTGTTTAAAGGAAAATACTCTGCTCACTTTAATCCTGATAAGCACTTAAACAGAGTGGGAGTAATAAATCAAACTACCATGCTTGCTACCGAAACGCAAGAGATTGCTAATTACTTTAAAAATGTAATGTTGCAAAAATTTAAAGCGGATGATGTAAAGAATCATTTTGCGGACACAAGAGACACCCTCTGTTATGCCACTAATGAAAATCAGGAATCAACTTACGGACTGTTAAGCAAAAATGCTGACTTGGCTATTGTTGTTGGTGGATACAATAGCTCCAACACCTCTCACATTGTTGAATTATGTGAACAAAAACTACCGACTTATTTTATTTCATCTGCAAAAGAAATTGAATCAGAAAAAAAAATAAATCATTATCTGTTTCATAAACAACAACACTTATCCAGCGAAAATTATTTACCTGAAAAAACACCTGTTGACATTATTCTTACAAGCGGAAGCTTCTTGCCCCGACTCTATTGTAGATGCAGTACTGCAAAAGATCGTATCTTTTTATCCAAATTCAAAAAAAATAAACGACGTATTAAAACAAATTGAAACAGAACTTAAGGCCTCTTAAAATTTATTGCAATGGAAAACAACGAGAAAGAAAACAGTTTGAAAAAATATTTTAATCCTCAGGAATACATCACTCACCTTGTAGGTGTTGATAAAACTGAAGAAGAAACGATCAGCGATGAAAAGGAAGTGACATTACTTACTACTCTTTTAACAGATCCTAAACATAAAGATGCAAAAGAAGAAACCCTACTGTTGCTTAAAAAAGAACAGAAGGAAGAATTTCTGTTAATGGCAATTGCCAATCAAAAAGATAAAAAGCTATTACCTGCCCTTGTTGCCGCTTGTTGGGAGTCGGAAATAAATATGAGTAAATACCTGCCGTTTTTTGTGCTACTGACGTTGGATAATGATTTTTATGTGTCATTAGAAGCCATGACGGTAATTTCCGAAATGAAAGGACCTTTTGACCAAACACAAGTAAAACAAGCCATTCAAAAAATTAAAGAAGAAAAGCAAAAACTAAATAACGAAAAAACAGTTTTGCTGACTGATTTGCTGGATGCCTTAAATGGATTTGTGGAGAAGTAAACCAACACAATTACTCTAAAAAAATGAAATATATTTATTGTTTTCTACTTGTGTTATTATCATTTGCGGCAAAAGCACAAGATCCGTTTTTTGTACAGGCGTATTCCAATCCATTACTGCTAAATCCTTCTTTTGCAGGTAGCGTAGGATGTTCAAGAGTTGTGATGGACTACAGGAACCAATGGCCTGTAAATACAGCTAATTACGTCACGTCCACGTTTTCATACGACAAACATATCAATGCACTTCATGGAGGTTTAGGTATTAATTATTTGCAAGATAATGCAGGCGGTAGCATTTATAACACAACAAGCATGGGTGTAATTTATTCTCCAACATTTATCATTAAGAAAAAAGTATCCATAAAACCATCCTTCCAAACTAACTTTTTTCAAAAATCACTTGATTATAGTCAATTAACATTTAGCGATATGATTACCCCTGGTTACGGGTTTGTATATAATACTCTTGAGACACCTAACCTTTCATCTAAAACAGGTTTTGATTTTTCAAGCGGAATATTAATTAATACAACAAAATGGAATTGCGGTGCGGCCATCTATCATCTCAATCAGCCTGACGAAGGGGTTTTAACAGTATGGCCTTTAAGCCGAAAAATTTCTATTCACGCTTCTTATACCTTTTCAAAAAATGATAGTGCAAGCTTTTCATTTACACCTGCCGTGTTTTTTATAAAACAAGGAGATATTCAATTATTAATGACCACAATGAATTTTAAATACAAATGGTTTCGCTGGGGAGCGGGAATTCATTCGGGAAATGATGTAATAGTAATGCTTGGCTGCAATTTAAAACGCTTCATGATAAACTATAGTTATGATTTTCAATCCTCCAATGTATCTAATACCGGAGGAGCGCATGAAATAAGTATAACGTGCTTGTTCCAATATAAAAAGAAAGTGAAAATTACCGAACAAGTAAAGGATGAACAAAATCCTGAAGTAAAAAAGGATCAAGAAAAAACAGTAATCAAGCAAGTAAACTACAATGTAATTCCGCTTAAAACAAATGCATTTTAATGTACCAGAATTAACTCTCCAGTATAGTTGTGATTACTTCCGGTTGTTTTATCTGTTGCAGTGATTTGATAATCATAAACTCCGCTGTCCGCTATTTCTTCTCCATTGTTAACTCTCCCATCCCATCCTTTAGTAATATCTGTGGTTGAAAAAACAGTTGCTCCCCAACGGTTATAAACAACAAGCGAAAAATTTTCAATATCTGTTCCATAAACACGAAACACATCATTTATTCCATCTCCATTTGGAGTAAAAGCATTTGGAATATACAGGGTAAGAATTGTATCGAAATTTAATGCTCCACCTACATTATTTCTAGTTGTAACGAGTTCGCTGCGATAAGTTATTTCACTATCAGAAATTTTAGGTACTACAGCCTTCTTTGTGCAGGCACTAATACAAAGGAGAGAGATTAAAAACAGGATTGCTTTTTCCACAGGAAACAATTTTCCCAAAGATACACTTTAATTAAAAATCCATTATCTAATTTGTTTGTCGAAAAGAAGTTGGCTTTTTTGTATCTAAAAGTCAAATTTTTCGTATGCGCTTGAATGCTTGAAAGCAAAACGCATGTGAAATTCAATTTTTATGAAAAAAATATTAGAGAAAATAAACAGTTCATTATACTATTTTGTTAAGCCCGCCAACTCAATTTCTAGTAGTTATTCAGCAATGGAGCAGATCAATTTCAATGCCTTGTTGTTTTCTTCATCATTATACTTGATTTTTAGTAGTGCTTTTAATTTTTTTGAATTAGCAGACTATATTCTCACCACTTTTACAATTGGCTGCTCTCTTATATTTATTTATCTCTATTATTTATCCCGATTTAAAAATTACCAGAACATCAAGTTAACTTCTATTGTTATTCTATTGTTATTATCCATGTCCTGGTTTATGGCTGGCGGAGCGTTGGGCTCTATATCATATATTTATATAATATCACTTATTGTATTAATAATGATTACAAAAAAAAAACAGCATAATCTTATATTTTATCTCTTCTTAACAAATCTTGCTATTCTATATTTTTTAGAATATTACTACGGCGATTTGTTAATTCATCCATATACTTCCGAACAAAGCCATTCAAGCGACATGATTTTTACATTTATTCTATCCTTGTTTTTCACTTTTTTTTTATTACGCTTTTTTAAGAGCATGTACGACGATGGGAGAGAAAAACTCGAACTTCAAAATAAAATTATTGAAACGCAAAATGAAGAACATCATTCCAGTATGCTATACGCGTCAGATTTACAAAGAAAAATCATCTCTAACGAAGGTGAATTGAAATTTTTGTTTAAAGACTATTTTATTTTGTTTAAACCAAAGGATGTTGTAACCGGAGATTTTTATTGGGTAAAACAAAAGGATGAATACGGCGTAATTGTAGTAGCCGACTGCACCGGACATGGTGTTCCCGCAGCATTTCTGAGCATTTTAGGTATTTCAATTTTAGATGATATAGCAGAACAAATGAAAGATCTGTGGATGGCCTCCAAATTTCTTGAACGCTTACGTTTTAAATTTACATTTCACTTTCAAAAGGTAAAAGAATTAGAAAACAAGATTACAGATAGTATGGATGTTGGATTGTTATTAATTAATTACACCGAATCTACCATTCAGTTTGCAGGTGCTAACAGACCTTTACTACTTATAAGAAATAATGATCAACCGATAGCAACCAATTATTCTGACATTCATACAACAGAAACACATACCCTATATTCATTTAAAGGTACAAAAAACACAATTGGTAATAATGATCTGGAACAACCGTTCATTAATAACACTTTTGAATTTTATCCAAATGATACATTTTACCTTTTTTCGGACGGATATGCAGACCAGTTCGATAGTAATGACAAAAAGAAATTCAAAATAGAACAACTAAAAAAGGAACTCCTCAAAATACAAGATTTGCCAATGACAACTCAAGGTGAGTACCTTCAAAGTATCCACAAACATTGGAAAGGAAATACCGAACAAACAGATGACATATTAATTGTGGGTAATGCAAGTATAATCATCCTTGTTTGAATCTTTCATAATTAGTATAAAAAACAACACTCCCAAACTGTCACTTCACCAGATAACATATTATCAATTAATCCCTGCAAATTATCATCTTTATTGATAATAAAACACACATATATTCACTTCTGGACATTTTATATTTGACCATGCCAAATGCTACTGCGTTTGGCAAAAACAATAATCCAATTCCGATTGCTTTTTTTAACTATTTAATAATGTTCTAGGGATGCGAATCATCTTTTAAAAGAATAATTTCGACAATTAAAAAAAAACTTATGGAAAAACATTTGACTACAGACCAAAAAGTTGAAGATACATCTTCAATTGAAACTTTTAAATCAACTAAGTTTAAAGTGCTTGAACATACGCTATATGACGTTATTGCCGATGCCCGACATGACCAGTTATCTATTGAAGATCGGCTTACTATCTTTAATAATTTTATTGCCGATGCAGAATTACATCAATTAACTTATTATAGCAGATATTCATTAAATGGCTGTGGTATAGAACAAACTGTTGTTGATCCTTCAAGCGGAAAAACAATTCAAATGATAAATTTTGCCTCTAATGATTATTTAAATATGACACAACACCCATCAGTTGTTGATGCTGCAATACGGGCATTACAGCGTTATGGTGCGGGGGCCGGGGCTTCTTGTATTGCCTCCGGTCAAACAAAAATTAAAGAAGAACTGCAAAATGAAATTGCCGATACATTTGGAAACGAACGAGCCTTGGTTTTTAATTCAGGATACTCCACCAATATTGGTGTATTAGGTGCACTTATGCGAAGTAACGATGTTGCAATTGTTGATATGCTTGCACATGCCAGCTTAATGGATGGCGTAGAAAATCGGAACAAAATGTTTTTTAAACACAATGATATGCGCTCACTTGAAATAGTTTTAAGTCGTGCGAACAGACAATATGCGAACAAAATTGTGGTTATTGATGGTGTTTATTCAATGGATGGAGACATTGCCAATATTCCCGAAATATCAGCATTGTGCAAAAAATACAAAGCGCTACTATATGTTGACGAAGCCCATGCATTTGGTGTAATAGGCAAAAACGGATTAGGGATTCTTGATCATTTTAATATGCCTCCTGAAACAATCGACATTTTAATTGGTACATTAAGTAAAGCCGTTGGCACTTCCGGTGGATTCGTTACAGGAAAGAAAAAACTAATTAATTTTTTAGAATTGGCAAGCAGAACCTATCTATGCACAACAGGACCTTTTATAGCATCTAACGCCGCCGCATTAGAGTCTATACGAATCATTAAGCAAGATACAGAACGAAGAAAAAAACTTTGGAAGAATGTGGATTTTTTCAGGTTGAAAATAAAACAATCAGGGTTTAATATGGGCAATTCTGCAACTCCAATATTCCCAATTATTTTAGGCGATCATAATAAAGTTACAGAAGTAACAAGAGTAACCGGTAATAATGGTGTGCAAGTTTCAGGTGTTACTTATCCTTTAGTACCAAGAAGACAAACTAGAATTAGGATGACTGTTACTGCAGGAATGACGTTAGAACAACTAAATAAAGGTTATACTGAACTATGCAATGCCATTGTAAATTATGATGCAAATGCGTCAGATCACAATACATTAAATGAAAATAATGCCGGTATAGAATATCAACAAAAGGTAAGTAAAGAAAAACAAGAGACCTTAAGTAAGGAAAGGCAATCTATTTTATCAGAAAAAAACGAAGAGCAGAATGTTGAAAATACTGATGGTTTAGAGTTTTTGCACGCTGGTTAAAAGTTTGGCTAAATCAAAAAAGTTATAACAAATCCAATAAAAATATAAAATAGTTTAACGCTCGTAAATTTCATAAAAAGCAAAATTTTCGGGGTAAAAGGAAAAAGACTATTTTATATTTTTGATTGGCTAACCAAAAGTGGTAACAAATTCACAAAAGCACAAAGAACTCCAACTTGCAGTTTATGAAATTGTCAAAAGTCAACAATCAAGCCGTTTGTTCTCTACTTTAGTTTATGCTGAGCGAAGTCGAAGTACTCGAACTGACACAGCTTAAAAATGTCAAGTCGAGCGGAGTCGAGATGCAGACATTTTCAATTCAACTTTAAACAACTTCTATTTATAAATAAGCGCATTATCCGGGAATGCGGGCAATTTGTTTTTCCATCGTTTTTATCTGCTTCACAATCTCGTCATTTTTGGGTTTGCAGGCTTTTGCTTTTCTGAAATATTCTTTTGCTACTTTATTTTGTGTTCGTTGTAATTCCATTGAACATAACTGCAAATAGGCCGTAGCCAAGGATTCTTTATCCGAAATTCCTGTTTTTACAGCTTCTATCAAAGTAAGACCAGCTTCTTTATTATTTCCTTTTCGTAACTGAATAAAGCCTAACTGCAACAAATTTTCGCCTTTTACATCACCAATGATAGACGATTTGGTGTTTAAACTTTTGCGGATATTTTTTTCTGCAGTTTCGAAATCGTCGGAAACCATTGCCAAATTGCTTTGCAACATATAATACCCAGCGCGAACAGGTTTAAATAATAATCTCGGAAAACGAATTTGTTTCATATAACGACCTGCGGCTTCCACATCTCCTTCTGTTACGGCTTCCTGCACAAGGCGCATAGTGCCTACCATAAAATAAAGCAATAATGAAATAAATGCCAGCACATAACAAATCCAGGCTGTTACAACATCATAATAAATGTGCGACAATACTCCAAGTACAATTAACAGAACACTGATTTGTAATCGGTACAAAATATAATAACGTAAAACTTTCATAATAATAATTTATTTAAAATCCTTTTCAGGCTGCAAATGTAATTGATAATTAATTAGGATGGTAAAAGTGTGTAAATAGTTTTTTTTAAAAATTACTTTTACATATTTTTAATCCTGTAATAATTTTCAATGACTATCTGGAAGTTTATACCAACAATACATAAATTTAAGGGAGACTCTATATACAGAGCGTCATTGAGAACGAGGAACGAGTGAAGCAATCTCTTGGTTGTTCTATTTGTGAGATTGCTTCGTTCCTCGCAATGACGTTCTAAAATTTAAGTTTTGGTGCAAAGTTACCAATAGGCATTTAATTTTTTATATAATAGTATGTTTAAAACAAGACACTACGAAAATATTCACATCCCTTTATGGCTGCTGAAAGATAGTTGCTGGATGATGCATTGGCAATTGCTTGGAATAACTATGATTATACCTACTGTTATCATAGCCATGATTATAGCTCTTAAATGTTATCGCGAAAAAGACAATGAATTTTGGATACACTTAGCCGTTTTCTTTTGGATAAGTGGCAACTCCTATTGGATGTTAAGTGAGTTTGCAAATCACGAAGAACTAAAATATTATGCAGGAATCCCTTTTATAGCCGGTTTGATATCGGTGGCCTGCTTTTATAAAAAACAGTATTTTTCAACCAAAAAGTAATTAACACATCTGAGGCAGAACCATTAGGTTTCATATCACTCCCAAAAATTTGATTTCTTACCACAAAAACATAGTAAAAACAACGCTTTTAGTGCTATGCTTAACTGTTTTTTTTAACATTTAAACGAGCAATGTTGTTTGATATTATTTTTTTATCCGCCGGCGTTTTGGCAAATGATAATGCCTGTTGAAAGTATTTTATTGCTTTTCCGGTATCTAAATCCATGTATAGGTTTCCAAGCAACGAATGATATAAATGATTGTCGGAAAGATTTAACTTTTCAGCTTCTATAATTGCCTCTTCCTTTCCATTTGCTTTTGCCAGTGCATAAGTTCTGTTTAAAGCAGCAATGGGAGAATATTCCAGTTGTAATAACCGATTATAAAGTTGTAGAATATTATCCCATTTTTCGGGAGTGTCTTTTTTTTGCGTATGCCAATAGGCAATGGCGGCTTCCAAATGATATTTAGATAGCGCTTTACCTTGCGATGCACGGTTTAAATAATATCCGCCTCTGTCTATCAGTTCTTTATTCCAAAGAGTTTCATCTTGCTCTTCGTATAAAACAAAATCACCATTTCGCGTTGTACGTGCTTCAAACCTGGATGAATGAAAACACATCAGCGACAGCAGGGCATTAGCCGCAGGTGTATTGGTCTGCTCATTTTCCGTAAGTAATACATTCAGACGCATTGCCTCAATACACAGGTCTTTACGCAAAGTAGTGTTTTGTGAAGTAGAATAATACCCTTCGCTAAACAACAGGTACAATGTTGTCAAAACAGTTTCCATACGCTTATTGATTTCCGAAAGTGGAGGAAGTTCAATTTTAACTTTTTCCAATCGTAATTTTTCTTTGGCTCTTGACAAGCGTTTGTAAGTTGTTTCTTTGTTACTCAAAAAGGCGTCAGCAATTTCTTCCACACCAAATCCGCAAAGAATGCTCAATGATAATCCTATTTGAGATTCTACCGAAATACACGGATTGCAAATAGCAAACATCATTTGCAGCTGGCTATCATCAATATTTTTAACGGACAAATCAATTTCTATTTCGTGATGTGTTATTGCCTGTTGTTTAATATCCGAAACTATTTTCCCGGTAAATAGGTTGTTGTGTTTTAAAACATCAATGGCTTTGTTTTTAGAAACCGTATAAAGCCAGGCGGTAGGATTTTTGGGTAAGCCTTTTAACCCCCAGGTTTCGGAGGCAGATAAAAACGTATCACTCACAATGTCTTCGGCAATTTCGATATGGTCAATACCAAAAAGCTTGCAGAGTACAGCAATTATTTTTCTGTATTCTGTTCGGAATAAATGTGGTAACAGTTCTTCTTGTTTCATGAAATAAAAAACGCTTCTGTAAATTTACAGAAGCGTTTTAGTTAGTTTACAATCTCTTAATCCATTGGTACCAATGCCCTAACTTCCACATTGCCACCCACTTTTAAAATGGGACAGCCCTTTGAAAGCTCCGCCGCTTCGTCAATAGAACCAGCTCTTATAATAATATAACCTCCTATGGCTTCCTTAATTTCAACGTAAGGACCATTAGTAATTATATTATTCGGTTTTAATACTCTGCCTTCGGATGCCAAACGATTGCCCGCATCAACGAGTTTATTCTGTGCTGCAAGTCCACCCATCCAATCCTGCCAGGGTTTCATCATGGCTTGTAATTGTTCAGGTGATGCAGGAGGTTCATTGCTTACAACATCTCTTCTGAAAATTAATAAAAAGTCCTTCATTGTAACGTTGTTTATTTAATTAATTCAAGTTGCTAGTTAGTAATTTTATTTATCTGTAATCCAAAGACGAACAGAATCAACTTAATCAAGAAGCCATTTAATGTAACAGCATGAATTGTTCTCGGGAACATTTTCTTGATATCGCTAATTGTTGTTTCTACTCTTTTTCTCATTTTTAGTTTTTCTTGTGCTTGTTGTCTAGTGTCTTTTCTTTTTGAATTTGATTTGCGTTGTATTTTCAATAAAATCAATTTGTTCTCAAATAAATCATCTTCCATTTTATAATCAGTGTACGCACTATCAGCATAAATACTGGATTCCGGTGGCAATCCTCTGACTATCTTTTCAAGAGATTTTACATCTGCTTGTTTACCCGGAGTGAAACAAAAAGCCACTGGTATTCCTGAGCCGGTTGTTAACAATTGTACTTTTACTCCGTAAAAATATCTCCTCATACTTGCCGTGTATCCACGCCATTTTGAACCTTTTACAAGTTTACTATTCATAATCCTTATGTTGTCACATATGGCAACAGGAAAGGAATCTATGATATAATGAAGCTCACAACAAAACTCTTTCAAATAACCTCCTACTTGAGTAAACAAATCATACAGCAAACGTCCTATACGATGCAGTCGGCGGTTAAAGCGACTTTTATCAAGCATCTTGGGGACATGACCATGACTTTTCATAAAATGGATGGCGTGATTTTGATTGCCTCCAAAATAAATAGCTGAAACAATTGCTGTTACTGCTATTTCACTGTCACTCACACTTCGTCTTTTGTCTTCTTCATGTTTAATTCCGATAAATAAATCATCGACTAAACAAAAAATTGATATAATTTTATCCGGGCTTAGCATTTGGTTTTGTTTTTTACGTTCGCAAAACAAATTTACTTAACCATTTGCTAAACCCTATTTTCAAAGAACTTCTAATAGCAACTTGAGTTAATTATTTGTTTGAATGCAATGCAACCGTGTTGCCTTCTGTATCAATAAAAAATGCCATGTATCCGATATCATCACTGATTTTTGTTTTTGGCATTGTTACTTTACCGCCCGCCGCTTCTATTTTAGAAAGTGCAATTGATAAGTCGGGATTTCCATTCAAATAAATTTTTGCTCCATCGGCACTTGGTTTGTGCATTGGACTTTGTACCAATCCGCCTGAAACTTTTCCATTCATGTTTTCGGACGGAAAAAATGCCATTTGCATACCCATCATTTCCTGTTGTTCCAGTTTAATTCCGAAAATGGTTTCGTAAAATTTTGTTGCACGTTTGATATCCGATACAGATAGTTCAAACCAGTTAAGTGCATTTTCTTTTTCTGTCATTTTTTTAGTTTTTTAAATGTGTAACATTCTTTGAATTATACTCCAATAACGATTGAGTTTTAAAAATTGGACAAACTGCTGAAAATAATTTTTAGAGTTTCCCTTTATCAAAGTTAGCCATTCAATAATGTTTGATTGTAATTTACTTGTTAACCTTTTGTAAGCATTACTTTATGAACCCGTTTTTTGAACGATTATTTTATTGCTTTTTACACAGATGTTGATGCTCCGGTACATTTTTATTCATTCGCTTAATATAAACAACTAAACCTGATACTAAAGCTCCCAGATATAATGCATAACTTAACATGGGGAAATAGTTTGCGAATAGAATAGCTACAACAAATGTGATGTTAAAGCCCAAAAAAATGGGCAATTGAGTTTTGTTAAAATTGGCGTTGGTGAATTCATGCTGAAACTCTTCATTGGTTAAATGAGGGTTCTTTACAACATAACGCAGCATTAAAAACGAAATGGTATTGGTTAAAATCAAATTGCATCCATACAATACCAATGGCAATGCCTGATTTGGATATTTACCTAACAAACTGGTAGGAAAAGGGAGAAAGCTAATAAGAAGCAAGAGTAGTAAATTGAGAAACAAAAATGTTCCGTCCGTTTTTTGAATTTTATCAAAATATAAATGATGCCCTATCCAATATAGTCCTATCAGAAAAAAACTCATGATGTAGGAGAGTATTCTTGGGAGGACATTGTTGAGTGCCGTCCATAAATCTTTGTACGCTACATCAGGAATAGAAATGTTCAATATCAGCAATGTAATTACAATGGCAAACACACCATCACTAAACGTTTCCAGTCGTGCTTTGTTCATTTTAATGAATTGTTATTTACATTCCTTATCGGGTGTACAAGTCTGCCCTTCGGTAACATCAAGCATTGTTACCGGATGTTCCTTTCGCCATTCACTATATGATTTCTCCAATGTTTGTAAAAACACTTGTGTTTCCTGAGCACCTGATACTGCATACTTTCTGTCGAATACAAAAAACGGAACACCTCTAACGCCTACCTGCTGCGCTTCGTAAATGTCCGCTTTCACCTCGTCGGCATACATATTGTTTTCCAAGGCTGTTTTTAAAGCAATAGTATCTAAACCTATTTCAGCACCAAGCTGAATGAGTGTTGAAAAATCGTCTGTATTTTGTCCGTCTGTAAAATATGCTTTAAAAAGCTGTTCTTCGGCTTCGTTTTGTTTGCCGTGTTGTTTTGCAAAATGCGAAAAACGATGTGCATTAAATGAATTGGCTACAATTGCTTTGTCAAAATGATAAACCAAGCCCACTTGTGCGGCCATTTGCGTTACACGGTCATTCATTGCTTTTGCTTCCTGTAAAGTAATGCCTTTATGAATCGCTAAAAACTGATTGATGTTTTTACTCGGATCTGTTTTCATATCCGGCGAAAGCTGAAAACTTTTCCAAATCAATTGTATATATTCTTTCTCCGAAAATTGATTCAATGCAGCTTCAAATTTTCGTTTGCCAATGTAACAAAACGGACACATTACATCGCTCCATATTTCTACTTTTAGTTTAGTGGTTGTTGTGTCCATAGGTGTTTGATTAATGGGATGAAAAATAAATAGCAATAAATTGGTAATCAGCACCAGCATTTTTAAAAATGAATTTTGATACATTCAAATTTCCATAATAAGTACAATGCACTTCCTATTACTATTGAAAACAACAGTACAATTTGCCAAAGCGGACGTCCCTTTTTGGTAAACGGATCGTTCATGTTTATTTTTGCTCCTTCGGGCAAATCGGCCAAATGAGTAAGCATATTGCCAAACTGAATGTTAACAATCGCTCTGGCGTTAATTGCCCATCCGTTAGCATCTAATATAGGAGCCAGATTGCGTTGGCGTAATTTCAGATAGGCAATAATCATTGAAGGACCCGAAATAAGCAGCAACAAACCCGTAATGGCAAAAGGCATTTTCCACCAAACCAAACTTGTAAAGCCTGCAATTACAGATGCCAAGGCCGTTCCTATTGCACCTAATGCCAATCCAATAGCAGCAAAAATACCTACAAACTTTCCAACATCAAACGGTGGCGGCGGCGCTGTTGGCGGCTGATTAACAACTTTAACAGGCACTTCGGCTATTTTTTTTGTTGCATCATCCAACACTTTACTATCCTGCTCCGATGCAAATTTGTTTACCTGTTTTTCAATAAAACGTGATACCTTTCTGTAAGGCGACCAAAATGCTTGTTTTATACTTATCGGGTTTTCTACAATTTTAATAACTGTAGCATCATAGTCATTTCCTTTTCGGTCGTAAAAAACAGCATTGCGACCAACTACCAGGTTATCAATATCCCCATTGGTAAGAGCTGCAACAATCGTCATTTTTTCGTTCGTTGACTTTGAAACACAATTGCAATACAGCAAAAACATACCGCTTAAGGCAACCATTGTATCATGTTTAGGCATATCGTTTACACGTATGCACAAATCGCAACTGCGTTGGTCAATATACAGGGTTCCTGATTGAAAAATAGCCGGAAATTCGGGCGAATAAAAATCATAAAAGGTTACAAAATTCTTTATTAATGTAAATAAATCGCGGTAGTATCGCACCATTTTATCTACCAAAATAATGTTGTTTGCCTCTGTTTCTAACGATTTATCTTTTTCAATTAACGCAATGAGTTGTTGTGTATCATCTTTCGAAATAATTTCTCTGATGCGCTCCAGCCCCAATGATTCAACATTCTCGCCTTCTTTTTCAGATTTCCAGATGGTGTACGCTTTAAATTTTTCTTCGATGAGATTCCAATCAGCTTCCTGAAGTGTTTCTTTTGCCGGAAATAAAACATCCGATACTGCTTTTTTAAATTTTGCCAATTGCGCTTCCCATGCAGGATTTGCACCTTGTAATAAAGGAAGTGCTTTGCCTGCCTGAATTTTTGCCAATGGATAACCTGCAATTTCATCCATACAGGTGGATAAATCTTTTGCAGTAATTGTTTCTATACGATTCACCAACAAGTTGAGTACAGCCGCAGCATCCGGATCAAATGCTGCTAAACGGCAACGCAAAAAATAATCATCTACTTTTGATTTAATACTCAGGTAACTTTGGTAAGCATCTTCAGTTTTATCACCAAATGGAAGGATTATGGCACTATTAGTTTCTGCTTTCGTATGCCAGTTAGAATAGGCGTTGCAAGCAGTAATAAATGATTGCAATAATTCGCTGTTTATACCTTCTTTTCCGGATCTGTCAGGCACAGCACCTAAACAGGTTGTTATCTCTTTTAACAATAATTTTTGTTCGTTGCCGGAACAAGAGTCTTCGGTAATTACTCCATCACCATTAAAATCCGTACCTGCAAATATTTTAACAAGGTCTGATGTTTCTTCCACCGTTAAAACAACAGCATCGGCCTTGTTTAAATTTTTTAAAATTGTTTTTGCTGATGCAAGGAGTATTTTACCTTGTTCATTTTCTTCGTTAATGGCACTTAAAGGAAATATAGCATCCTGTTTCAGCAAATCGTCAGGATTTTTAATAACGCTTGTAATCCATTTCGAAGCCGATAAAATTTCGGTTACCCTTATTTGTCCGTCTTTATCTTCATCAATCAATTCAAGGGTTTTAGAGTCTATCTCTAAACCATGTACCGGACAACTTAACGCCGTCCATAATTTTTGATCAAGCTGGTCGAGCGCAACAATATCTTGTCCTGTTTCAAAATTAACGCGTTTAACCCCTCCTACAGACGAAAAACTCCATGTATGATTTTTAGTAGCCATAATTGCTCAATAAGTAATTTGTTGTGATGTTTTTTGGAAACCAACAACAAAAATAACAATTATGACAGTACTATTTTCTTATTTATTAAAGCTGCATTTTGTTTTCAACTACAAACGCAATCATCATCATTTATAAGAAAATTTCATTTTTGAAATTACTTTGTTTGTTACATATAATTCACTGTTACCGGATATTTGTCCACCACCACTATGTCCACCACCGCTGTGTCCGCCACCACCCATACCTCCACCTCCTCCCATACCGCCTCCACCGCCATGGTGTCCCCCGCCGCCACTATGCGAACCTCCTCCCCCTCCACCACCACCCGCAGGTGCCGGAAGTCCATTCACTTTTATTTCATACGCAAATACCCGGTTAGAATCAGCTCCGGTCAGCTCATTTTTGTAAAAACTATTAAAGGGAATAATTGCTTCATAATACATTATGCCTTCTTTATCAAAATGCACTGCGGCCGAAATGCCCGCAATATTGTTATGAAGTGGTAATATTCCTGCAAATGGAGGTTTAAAACCTATCAGTTGAAATTCCGTTGCTTGCCCCAATTTTTTTTGCACCATAGCAGAACGACTTTCCCTCTCATCACTGCCTGTTCTTTCGGTTTGTTCTTCGCTTTTTCTATGATGTGTAGGAAACTGTTTATTCTCAATCGGAAAAACAAATGTAATAGGATACGTTTTTTTTCCCAAGGTATCTATCTTAAATTCCATCCCACTCCTAAGAATTTTTGTAAGCATTGTTTCATCTGAAATTTTCATGCACACATATAAATTCTTACGATTGTTTGTAATATTGTAATTGATTTTGCTTTTACTGTCGTAATAAGGCAAAGGATTTGACCATTCAGGAATTTCACCATCTGCTGTAACTTCAGCACTTTGCCAGCTAAGCGTTTCGTAAACGCTACGGGAACATGAAGAAAAAACATACGCGATCAAAATTATAAGAATAAACCTTTTCATTTTTTTGTATTTTAAGAGTGATTAAATAGTATAGTTATGTGTTACCAAATAAAAGTAATATTATTTGTTATGTTATAAAAAAGTATAAAAACAAACTAAATCCTAAAAAAAAGAGTTATTACTATGAATTAGCTATCCGTATTGACTTTTAACGGACTCAAAAATTGGAAGGAGATTTTATTGATTAAATTTTTTAGCAAAGTTTAACAATCCCTTGTTATAGAAATTATGATTATAGCCCGTTTTACATACAATTTTTGTTCTTTGTTCATTTGACAAAATGAACCTAAGCCCAATCACACTTACCTGTACTTCAGCTTAGCTCCTACGATTATTGCCAACTCACAGCTTAAAGCGTACTGGGGGTTCTGTCCTTTGTTACACCTTACTTACAAAATGAACTGTTGAAAGTAATATACCAATTAATTTTTCTGTCAGTAAACCGTCACCGTGAAAAATAGCATGGTCAGTAATATTATGTAATACTTGGTTTCTGCACATATAGGCAATGTAAAAACAGTAACAAATTATTTCTTCTTCGTCTGTCTTTGTCTCAAGTTCTCTGATAATAAGTGGGAGATTTGTGTTGAATGTAGGAATGTCAAATGTATTGAATCTAGTCTTTAGAGTAAGTCTGCTGTTCAAAATTGTCTTGTAAGGTTCATTAATATTATTTGATAGAAGTGCCCAAAGTAAGTTTGTTGAAGATTTCTTTTCTTTCAAATGGGATTCTATAAGAACACAAAGATTCTGAATAAGCGAATAACAATGTTCAAATATAATATCAGGACAATTTGGTTTGTCAAGTGAAAAATGTAGTAATCGGTAATTTAGTATATATGTTACAAATTGTTTTTGGTGAAATTCGGAAAGGTTAGAACAAACTTTTGGGAAGTCAAGCTCTGGAAATATTCCTGAATGAAATTTTTTAACAACGCTATTTTCATTAAATACTTTGTTCGCTTCTCTTTTTACTGAGCCAAAAACCGGTTCATTATTTATCAAGTCAATTAAAGGAGTTGGTGTTGGATTATAAAGTTGTCTCTGTTTTAGCATTCTCTCAAGATTTATCCGATAATTTAGAATGTCGTTTTTTAGAACAGCACATATTGCCATTACAGCATAAACAGATTCTTTGCAAATTTCTTTGCCTATTCTTTGTTCATGTTCTTTAATTTTTTCAATTATTGCCGTCCCAATGTCAAAAAAGAATTGTGGATGAAAATAGTTGACACTGCTCAGTATAACATAATTGTTTCCATATGAAAAAAATAATTGTCTATCGGAGTCTGCTGGAATATAAGAGTTTGTGAGTGGTGAAAGATTTTTATCAATCTCTTTGATGATGTCGTCTTCAAGTTGTTTTGAAGCTTTGTAAAATGGATGGTTCATTATCTTGCTCATCTTTATTTGTCAAAATGGTTTTGTTGTCAATATTTGTGTGTTTGTCGGGATATGCTGTCTTTTTTACGCTTGCCCCTAACATACCCATAAACGCAATCAACCGTCTATTGGGTAAATGTTTACTTTCGCTAATTTAGCAAATATGGGTTGATTTCATAAAGTTTCTTGTAACAAAAAAGCGGTTTCAAAATTTTTGAAACCGCTTTTTTAAAAATTTTAAATAGCATGGAATCCATTAAACTAAATGATAACTACTAATGCAATAAAGACATTATTTACTATTATTTTTAAGGTGAACCATTTTAATTGCAGTAACCGCAGCTTCGTCGCCTTTATTACCATGCTTCCCTCCTGCCCTGTCCTGCGCCTGTTGTAAAGTGTTTGGCGTAAGAACACCAAAAATTACAGGTTTGTTATAATTTAAACTCACATTGGTAACACCATGTGCAACTGCATCACAAATAAAATCAAAATGGCGTGTTTCCCCTTGTATCACACATCCCAAACATATTACAGCGTCAATCGTTTTATCTTCACATAAAAACTGTGCGCCTAAAGTTAACTCAAAGCTACCGGGCACATATTTTACTGTAATATCATCCGCAACAACACCATTGTCCAGCAATGTTTTTAAAGCACCGTCTCTCAATGCTCCTGTTATTTCAATGTTCCATTCGGCTACAACTATTCCCACCCGCATACCTGTGCCACTGGGGATATGTGTATGATTAAAATCAGATAAACTTTTTAAAGATGATGCCATTGTTTTAAATTGTATTAAATGAAAAAGGTGAATACTTTTTCAGATTCACCTTTTCCTGTCGGTTATTTATTATTCAATTATTCTAAGTTGCCTATTACTTTAGCACGGCTGATGTATTTATCCATTTCGCGGGCAGCATCCGTTTCCGGAAATTCATTTTTAATACGCTCATATAACTGAACAGCGGCAAGGCAACTTCCCTTTTGTTCGTTAGCCAGTGCTGCTTTTTTCAAAAACAAAGGAGTATTGAAGGAATTTGAATTTTGCTCTGCAGCTTTCAAATAAAAAGTAATGGCTTCATCTATTTTGTTTAACTCCATATAAGCATCGCCAATAGCAGCTGTTGCCTGAGGTCCCACAATTTGGTCGTCGCTTTCAAATGCCTCTAAGTGTTCTATTGCTTCTTCAAATTTTCCTGTTTTTAATAAAGAAATCCCTAAATAATATTGAGCTAAATTACCGGAAGGTGTCATGCTGTAATCTTCCACAATTTGTGAAAAACCAATGGCACTAGCACCATCTCCGTTAATGGCTTTATCAAAATTTTCCTGATTAAAAAACTGTTCAGCTTTAAACATATCCTTACTTGCGGCCTCTTCTTCCCCTGCAATGTATAAGTATTTATAGGCAAAGTACCCACCCACTACAATTAACAGTGTTGCAAGTATAATTGTAATGTTTTTTTTATTCTCTTCAAAAAACAGTTCAGTTTTGCTGAACACATTTTCCACATCTATCAGAGAATCATCGTTTTTTTCTTGTGCCATAATTTTAATTCTAATTCTATTGTTGAAGTGCAAAAGTAAGTTTTTTTTTTATATCTCGAATTTTATCAAATTATTATGCTTTTTAAGCCTGCTTTTGAGTACTTTTACAGGCACAATCGTGCAATACGAGCGGTTTTACTTAATAACATGTATTTAAAAAAACTTACATTACTCCATTTTAAAAATTATCCGGAGGTTGAATTAACATTCTGCAACCGGGTAAATTGCTTTACAGGTAATAATGGTGAAGGAAAAACCAATGTGCTGGATGCAATTCACTATTTATCATTCTGCAAAAGTTTTTTTAATCCTGTTGATAGTCAAAACATACTGCACGATGCTCCTTTTATGTTAGTGCAAGGTTTGTACAGCCTTAATGATACTGACGAAGAAATTTACTGCGGATTAAAACGCAACCAAAAAAAACAATTCAAACGCAATAAAAAAGAATATCAGCGCCTTGCCGACCATATCGGTTTGTTTCCTCTGGTAATGATCTCGCCTGCCGATTCGGAACTTATTTCGGAAGGTAGTGAAAGTCGTCGTCGCTTTATAGATAGTGTTATTGCCCAATATGATAAAGAATATTTAGACAGCTTAATCACATACAACAAAATTCTATCGCACCGGAATGCGTTGTTAAAACAGTTTTCAAAAAAGAGGAACATTTGATAAGGAATCGCTTGAAATATGGGACATACAACTTGTTGAGCATGGAATAAAAATTTACCAAAAACGGAAAAGTTTTATCGAGAAATTTATTCCCATCTTTCAAAAATATTACGAATTAATTTCGGGTGGGAGCGAACAAGTTTCTATTGAATACGACTCGCATTTAAATGAAAACGAATTTGCCGCAAAGCTTGAAAAAGCAATTGAAAGAGACCGTATACTGGAACACACTACGGTTGGTATTCATAAAGACGAACTTGAATTTTTAATAAACGGTTATCCGCTTAAAAAATATGCTTCACAAGGTCAACAAAAGTCTTTTTTAATCGCGTTAAAACTGGCACAATTTGATTTCATAAAAAGCATAAAAAATACCACTCCTATTTTATTGCTGGATGATATTTACGACCGATTGGATGACTTGAGAATAAAACAATTGATGAAATTGGTTTGTAGCAATAACTTCGGACAGTTGTTTATCACCGATACACATCCCAGCCGATTGGCAAACCTATTCAAAGAATCGGAAGTAAGCTTTAAAATATTTCACATAGCCAACGGAAAAGCCACGGAAAACAAGGACGAAAAAAGTTTAGAATTACAAAAACATGAGTAAGCATAACGAATATACCATTAAAGACCTTGTTGAAAAAATGCTTCAGGTGTACGGATTAGACCGTAAACTTGCCGAACAAAAATTAATCAGTTCATGGGAAAGTGTAATGGGAAGCGTAATTGCCAAACACACCAAAGATATTTTCATAAACAAACAACAACTTTTTATAACGCTCGACTCCTCGGCATTGCGCAATGAACTGTCAATGGCTAAATCAAAAATCATCACGATGATGAATCAGGCAGCCGGCGAAGCTGTTATCAATGAAATTATTTTTAAGTAAGCCTATTTGTGAACCCTAAAAAAATTATAGTTATCGGTGGTGGTGCTGCAGGTTTTTTTGCCGCTATCAACTGTGCACAACGCCATCAAAATTACAGTGTAACTATTCTCGAAAAAAGTTCTAAACTGCTCTCTAAAGTTCGTGTTTCGGGCGGAGGGCGATGTAATGTTACTCACGCTTGCTTTGAAAATTCATTACTTACCAAAAATTATCCCAGAGGTGAAAAGGAACTGCAAAATGTGTTTAGCAGATTCTCCACCACCGATACTATTAAATGGTTTGAGGAACGAGGCGTACAACTAAAAACAGAAACAGACGGCAGAATGTTTCCGATTACCAATAACTCCGAAACCATTATAAATTGCCTTGTTCAGGAAGCAGATAAAGCCGGGGTACATATAAAATTAAATGTAAGTATTGAAGAGATTATAAAAAACGACGATAAAACATTTACTTTAAAAGCAAACGGTGGCGGCACTTTTGAATGTGATGCATTAATTATTGCAACAGGTGGCAGCGCAAAGGAAACCACTTATGATTGGTTAAAAAAACTGGGACATACCATCAATAAACCTGTTCCATCTTTATTTACGTTTAATGTACCCAATAATCACATAACAGAATTGATGGGCGTAACTGTACCTCAGGCCAAAGTGCGCATTGCAGGAACAAAATTAGAAACTACAGGATCTTTACTTATCACCCATTGGGGATTCAGCGGCCCTGCCGTTTTAAAAACATCGGCTTGGGGAGCGAGAATATTAAATGAATTACATTACGATTATTCCATCTTGATAAGCTGGTTACCTAAACATACCGAAGAAAAATTACGTATTGAACTGAACATACAACGTTTAGAACATCCGGCCAAACAAATCATTAACACGCCACTATTTGAATTACCTAAACGATTGTGGGAATATTTAATTAAAAAAGCTAATATTGCGGAAACAACACGCTGGGCAGATTTATCAAAAAAACAACTGAATATACTTACCACTATTTTAATTGCTGACGAATATAAAGTACGAGGTAAAACCACTTACAAAGATGAGTTTGTTACCTGTGGTGGTGTTACTTTAAAGGAAATTGATTTAACAACAATGCAAAGCAAACTCGTTCCTAATTTATTTTTTGCAGGCGAAGTGATTGATGTGGATGGAATAACAGGAGGTTTCAATTTTCAGAATGCCTGGAGCACAGCATGGATTGCGGCATGTAACATATGAATGTTTTTTTATTAATTCCTGTCATGAAAAGTAAAATAAATACGCATCATTATTCTTCACCTTATGGGGATTTACTTTTAGGAAGTTATGAAGATCGCATCTGTATGTGCGATTGGTTAAACAGAACCAAAAGAACAGCTATTGACAAAAGGATAAAAGATGGATTAAAAGCTGATTTTACACAAAATAAATCTGCTACAATTAAATGTGCTATTGAACAATTAAATGAATATTTCTTTGAAAACAGAACAGTGTTTACCATCCCGCTAATGATGATTGGAAGTGCTTTTCAAAAAACGGTTTGGGAACAATTACTAAACATTCCACATGGTAATACGATCAGTTATTACCAACTTTCTGAAAATATAAAAAACACAAAAGCCATCAGAGCTGTGTCTTCGGCGAATGGAGCAAATGCTATATCCATATTCATCCCATGTCACCGTGTAATTGGGTCTTCCGGAGCGTTAACCGGCTATGCCGGCGGATTAACTTGTAAGCAACAACTGCTTGAATTAGAAGCGATGACTATTCAAACCACTCTTTTTTAAAAATCCTGTATTTCTGTTTAACTTATCTTCATTTCGTTTAACAAAAAATAGTTAAATGCCAATCTATACGAAATCGCATTTAATTGTACATTTTATAGTATTAATAAAAATAATCCTATATTAGTCGAACTAAAGTCGAAAAAACACTTTCAATGAGTGGGGAAAACAAACAAGTAATAGAAACAAAAGTCGCAACTCTATACTGGCAAGATGAGGGGAACGGAATCCTCTACTCAAAGTCCAAAAGTGTTGATCTAATTACATTAGATGATGCCAAAGAATATTTAAATGTCATTAAAAACAATTTTCAACACCCTAACAGAAAAGTATTAGTGGACACCATAAACAGAAAAGGAATACAGAAAAACATCAAAAATTATGTTAACGAACAGGACGATTTTTTCAACTATTTTGATGCAGTGGCAGTGTATAGCGACTCAAGGTATAGCATACCCGGCATGGTGATTTCTGTTATAGAAATGACCGAACAAAGACCTAAACCATGGCAATTATTTTACAACAAACAAGAAGCAATAGATTGGTTGATGAGTATTAAATAATTCAACACAACATGTTATTCACAACTAAAAAGCTATGTCTTATTATAAAAAATGTACATTTTATCACCTATATTCAAGTTCACATATCTTAATAACAACTAAATTTGTAATGCAAAATTTACTATCTGTTTATGCCTGAAAATGATAAAAAAGTAGTAGAAACCAGAATATCAAAAATATACTGGGAAGATGAGCGAAATGGGATACTTATAGTCGAAACAAAACCAAAAACAGAAATCAAGGTCGCTGATTTAAAAATAGATTACGAGGTTTACAAAAACAATTTCCAACATCCCAAAAGAAAAATATTAGCTGACATAACAGAACTTCATCGTATTGGAAAAGAAGCTCGGGATTATATGGCAGGAGAAGAAGGTGTTTACAATTATTTTGAAGCCATCGCTTTTTATAGTGCGTCCAAATTAAATATCGGGAGCATCCTTGCTCAGGTAGGAATGAAAGTTTATACCCTAAAAAAGCCAACTAAAATGTTTCATAACAAACAAGAAGCAATAGATTGGTTGATAAACCTTCAATAGCTTATACCAAGCCGTGCATCATTTTCATCAACCTGCGAGAAAGAAAGAATAGTATTATCGAAGCAATACCAGCCATTACTACAAACAGCATAAAAAAGTCGTACAGGTTATTTATGTGATAACCTAAAAAATTAGTAGTAACTCCACTTTCAGGATATAGTGCACTTAACATCCCTGCAAATTTATTTGCTGCCGACGATGATAAAAACCAAACTCCCATCAATAATGAAGCAAACTTTACAGGTGCCAACTTATTTACCATTGACAATCCAATAGGAGATAAAAAAAGTTCGCCAACAGTATGTATCAAATATAAATTAAACAACCACAACATACTCACTTTCACTCCCGGAAGTGCGTCTTTAACTCCTATAGCTATTACCAAATATCCAACCGCCAACAAAAACAAACCCATGGATTGCTTGTAAAGCGATGATGGTTCTATATTTTTCTTACCCATAAATACCCACACGATTGCAAACAAAGGAGCAAGTATAACTATTGCAACAGGATTGATGCTCTGAAAATAACTTGCCGGAATATCCTTTACATAAACACCTTCGGCAGGAATGGAAAGAACCACACACACACACATGGTTATTCCCCCGCCTAACAATGTCAGGAAAAGAGCCCGCACTCCTTTAGGTTCATTCGTCATAGTATTCAAAACCTTGTAAAACAAGTATGATAATACTGCTGCAATGCCGAAAAGTAAAGCGGAAATAATACCTTTTGAAATTGTTTGATTTATTGCTCTGTCAGTTTGTTCCTCTGCAAAATAAGTAAGCGAAGCACCAGCTTGTTCAAATGCTGACCAAAAGAAAATAACAAAAAATGCAACAATATAAATTACCCAAATTCGCTCCTTTTCCACCTTGGTCAATGATTTATCGGAAACTATAAAACCGGGAGCTGCAATAGATAATGAAAAAATAAAAGAGCCTATAACATCCAGATGCGCAACAAAAAAGAATAAACAAAACAGGCTCAATGCAACTCCACTCCACATTATAATTTGCGCTTGCGAAAAATCCGATTCAATTTCTTTCAAGGCTTCAATACTTCTGTTTTTATTAGGTTTCCCTCCTATCGCTTCACCTGTAGGCGTAACAATGTAATGATCTTTAAGCCAAACGAACAACGTTAAGCCTACAAGCATTCCAACACCTGCTGCTAAAAAACCCCATTTAAAGTCGGCGGAATTACCTGTATCACCTAATGTACCACATATCAATGGCGACATGAACGCGCCTAAATTAATTCCCATATAAAAAATGGTAAATGCTGAATCAATGCGTTTATCATTTTGTGGATATAACTGCCCAACCATTGTGGAAATATTAGGTTTAAAAAAACCATTTCCAAAAATTAAAAAAGCTAATCCTGCATACATTATCAAGCTCGAAAATTCAACCCGCGTATGAAACATTCCACTGGCAAACATCATAAATTGCCCCATTGCCATTAATACACCTCCCACAATTATCGATTTACGATTACCCCAATATCTGTCGGCCATATAGCCCCCCAACAATGGAGTTAGATACACCAAACCCGTATAACTACCGTAAATCTGAGAACCCAAAGCTTTATCAAATAACAATGCTTTTGTGAGAAACAAAGTAAATATCGCCCGCATTCCATAATAGCTGAAGCGTTCCCACATTTCAGTTACAAACAACAAATACAAACCTTTTGGGTGTTTTAATTTTTCTTCCGACATAATATGTTCTTATTTCCAGCTTAACGGTGTTGATACAATCTGTAAAATCTCACTTTATATAATTGATATTTACCTATTTTTGAATATCGCGAAAATATAAAATACATTTGATAAGCTTGCTAAAACAAAATGAATTTCAATAAAGTAACCAACGAAGTAATAACTCAGCTCAAACAAATTTCGGGTAACGATTTTGTTTTTTGTGATGAACAAAATCGCAACAATTACGGACACGATGAAACTGACTTTCATTTATACCCGCCCGAAGTAGTTGTAAAACCAAGAACAGCTTCAGAAATTTCAGAAATATTAAAAATCGCCAACCAAGAAATTATTGCCGTAACTGTGCGTGGTGCCGGTACCGGACTGACTGGAGGTGCGCTTCCTGTGTGCGGTGGAATATTAATTTCTATGGAACGATTCAATGAAATTTTAGAAATTGACACACGTAATTTACAAGCCACCGTTGAACCAGGTGTAATTAATGAAGTATTTCAAAATAAAGTAAAAGAACAACACTTATTTTATCCCCCTGACCCAGCAAGTAAAGGCAGTTGCTTTTTAGGAGGTAATGTTGCCGAAAGCTCGGGCGGTCCTAAGTGTGTGAAATACGGTACTACTAAAGATTATATTTTAAATTTAGAAGTGGTGTTGCCAACCGGAGAAATTATATACACGGGAGCCAACACGTTAAAAAATTCAACAGGTTATAACCTAACCCAACTAATGGTGGGTAGCGAAGGCACATTGGGCGTAGTAACAAAAATAATTGTAAAACTCATTCCCCTTCCAAAGCATGATTTATTAATGCTTGTTCCCTTCAAAAACATTGAACAAGCCTGCGAATTTGTGAGTGCTGTTTTTCGTGCAGGCTTTACACCAAGCGCTATGGAAATGATGGAACGCGATGCCTTAATTGTTGCGTCAAAATTTATTGATAGTACAGCAGTTATTATTGAAGACGATGTTCAAGCCCATTTATTGATTGAAGTGGATGGTAATGATATTAATGTATTAACCACCGAAATGGAAGCCATTGCAGAATTAGCAAGTACATATGAGGTAGGTGAAATTTTATTTGCTGAATCGGCCGCACAAAAAGAAGGTTTATTTAAACTGAGAAGAAAGATCAACGAAGCTGTAAGAGCCACCACCATTAGCAAAGAACAAGACACCGTAGTGCCTCGTGCGGAGCTTCCAAAGTTGATGCACGGAGTAAAAGCATTGGGTGATAAATACAATTTTAAGAGCGTGTGCTACGGACACGCAGGAGATGGCAACCTGCACATTCGCCTTATAAAAGGAGAATTAACCGATGCACAATGGGACGGGCAATACATGCGCGATGCTATTTCTGAATTGTTCATGTTGTGCAAAAAACTAGGTGGCACTATTAGTGGAGAGCATGGTATTGGCTGGGTTCAAAAAGGATATGTTGGTTTAGTGTTTTCTGAAAAAGAAATTGAACTTCAAAAAAACATCAAAAAAGTATTTGACCCAAATGGAATTTTAAATCCCAACAAGATGTTTATATAACCCATACTATGCGCGCATAATATTTAGTATGTTTGTTGTATCACTTAAAAAAATATACAATGACAACATTTGAAATGTATAAAAAGGTGAAAAATCTTCCATTCGGAAACCGCATTTTCATCCTCTTCCTTTGCATCAAAGTGCCTTATTTTAAAAGTATAAAACCTAAAATATTGGTTATGGAGGAAGGCCGTGTTGAAGCCACAATAAGCCAACATCATGCCATTCAAAACCATATTAAAACAATACACGCAATCGCTACCTGTAACCTGTGTGAATTAGCAATGGGAATGCTTGTAGAAGCTACAATACCAGACAATCTGCGGTGGCTTCCAACAGGTATGGACGTAAAATATTTAAAGAAAACAACCGGAACAATTAAAGCAATAGCTACTGCTAAAAAAGAAGATTTTAAACCCGGAAATTTGGATATTAAGGTGGAGATATTTAACAGTACTAATGAACTTGTGGATGTGGCTGTAATTACGATAAATATTAAAGAAAAAAAATCTTAATACACTTTACAAATGGATGAACGTGTTAAATACGAAATACGCAATGACATAGCCTATGTAACCATGAACAGGGTTGATAAATACAATGCACTTGATCCCCAAATGTTTGATGCGCTGATAAAAACCGCAGATAGAATAAAAAATAATAAATCATTAAGAGCAGTCATTTTATCAGGTGCAGGAAAAGCCTTTTGCACCGGTTTAGACTTCCCATCTTTCGTTGCACAAAAGAAAATTGTATTTTTTGCATTCCTGAAAAAACCATTTAGAAAAACCAACCTCTTTCAAAAAATAGCATGGACCTGGAGAGAAATACCTATTCCTGTTATTTCTGTAATACATGGCTATTGTTATGGAGGTGGCGTACAAATAGCACTGGCAAGCGATTTTAGATTTATCACCCCTGATTGCGAATTTTCAATTCTGGAAGCAAAATGGGGAATGATACCCGACATGAGCGCCACTGTAACCTTACGAGAGCTTGTATCCATTGACCAAGCGAAGTTACTTACCATGACAGGCAGAATAATTTCAGGTACACAAGCTCATCAGCTCAATCTGGTAACAGACGTAAGTACTGACCCAATGGCAATGGCAGAAGCCTTGGTTGAAGAATTGAAACAGCGTTCTCCTGACAGCGTTGTTGCAACAAAAAAACTTTTTCATCAAACATGGTGGAGCAGCGAGGCGCACGCATTTGCCAGAGAACGAATGATTCAATTGGGTTTGCTGTTGGGTAAAAATCAAAGCATTGCAATGAAAGCAAATCTGAAAAAAGAAAATCCGGATTTTTTTAACAGAAAATGATTTTTAGTTGATATTTGTACTATTATTACAAATATCAGACTCGTCATGAATAAAATATTAATTGCAAACCGTGGAGAAATTGCATTGCGCATCATGCGCAGTTGCCGCGAAATGGGAATAAAAACGGTCGCTGTTTTTTCAGAAGCCGACAGAAATGCGCCATTTGTAAAATACGCAGACGAGGCAGTTTGTATAGGTCCTCCGGCTTCAAACAAATCTTATTTGTTGGGTGATAAAATCATTGAAGTTGCTAAACATTTGGGGGTAGATGGTATTCATCCGGGTTATGGATTTCTATCTGAAAATGCCGAATTTGCAGCTGCTGTAAAAAAATCAGGATTGATTTTTATTGGTCCTTCACCGGAAGCAATGGACATGATGGGTGATAAATTATCAGCGAAAGCTGCCGCTAAAAGATACAATATTCCTATGGTTCCCGGCTCCGAAGGTGCTATATCTACAGTGGAAGAAGGAAAAAAAATAGCCTTACAAACAGGTTTTCCGATTTTGATAAAAGCCAGTGCAGGAGGTGGTGGGAAAGGAATGCGCATTGTTGAAAACATCGAAGAATTTGAAGAACAAATGAAACTCGCTGTAAGCGAAGCCACCTCAGCCTTTGGCGACGGCTCTGTTTTTATTGAACGTTATGTGGCAGGTCCGCGACATATAGAAATTCAAATACTGGGCGACTCTCATGGCAACATTGTTTATTTATTTGAGCGCGAATGTTCCATCCAGCGCCGCCATCAAAAGGTGATTGAAGAAGCGCCTTCATCAGTATTAACTCCCGAAATACGCAAAGCTATGGGCGAATGTGCTGTTAATGTTGGTAAAGCTTGCAACTATGAAGGTGCGGGAACAGTTGAGTTTCTATTGGATGAAAACAAAAATTTCTACTTCCTTGAAATGAATACCCGTTTGCAAGTGGAACATCCCGTTACAGAAATGATTACAGGCATTGACCTAGTGAAAGAACAAATAAAAGTTGCCCGTGGTGAAAAATTGTCCTTTAAACAGGATGATTTAAAAATAATTGGACATAGCGTAGAAGTTCGTGTTTATGCAGAAGATCCTTGCAATAACTTTTTACCCGACATTGGCAAATTAATTACCTATAAAACACCACAAGGAATAGGTGTGAGAGTGGACGATGGTTTTGAAGAAGGCATGGATATTCCTATTTATTACGACCCGATGATTGCCAAACTTATCACCTTTGGAAAAGACCGTGAAGAAGCCATCAACAGAATGATTAGAGCCATAGACGACTATACTATTATTGGCGTTGAAACAACATTGAAATTTTGCAAATTTGTGCTTAAACACAAGGCTTTTACATCAGGTAATTTTGATACTCATTTTGTAAAACATCATTTTTCTCCTGAAATGCTTTCAATAGAAAATGATGATGAGGCTGTAATTGCGGCTCTGCTGGCTGCAAAACTAATGAGTACAACAAAAAACATTGCCTTGCATTCATCATCCGGTAACGAAGAAAAAGTGTCGTTGTGGAAAAAAAACAGATTGGTAAATTAATTTATACTTGCAAGAATTATTATAATAATCCCTCATAACAATTTAATATTTCCGCCGTTAAATAAGCGGTAAATTAACATTGTTGATTCCCAAATCAAATGTCAATAAAACTTTGCATTTGTATTTCTTTTATTCCTTTTTTGTGTTGGGCTCAAGAACCTATACAGGAAAACAAATCTATGCAACCAATAAGAGTGCATGCTGTTGTTTATGAAGGAGACACCATTCCATATATCACTTTACCTCCCATTTCATGCACAACAAAACGAAAATTCAAAAATAAAAAAGAAGCTGCAAAGTGGACGAGACTATTATATAACGTCAAAATAGTATATCCTTATTCTATTTTGGCTGCTGCCAGGTTAAAGGAATATGACCGGATTCTGGCGACCATTCCTAATGAAAAGGACAGAAAAAAATACATGGCAACAGTTGAAGAAAATTTAAAAAAAGAATTTACTGAAGATTTGAAAAACTTAACCGTTACTCAGGGCAAAATATTGATAAAATTAATTGACCGGGAAACCGGAAAAAACACTTATATGCTAATAAAAGAATTAAGAGGTTCCTTTTCTGCCTTTATGTGGCAAAGTCTTGCAGTACTATTCAACTCCACATTAAAAGTGGAATATGACGCTGAAGGTGAAGATAAACCTATTGAAGATGCTATTAAACTAATTGAAAGCGGAGCTTTTTAAAACATGAACTTAAACGCAACACCAACACCCAACATGTACCGCACCAATATTAAAATTGGTATGGAAGTAGAAGTGGTTTTAAAAAAAGACCAACGCACAGGCAAACGCACCCGCGGAAAAGTAAAAGCAATTCTCACCAGTGCAGAATATCATACAAGAGGCATTAAAGTAACATTAGAATCGCGACAGGTGGGACGTGTGCAGGAAATCATTTCAGAATAAACTCCTGTTACAATTGCTTTTCTTTAGTTTGTTATACAGCAATTAGTTGACTACCTTCGCGCAAGCTAAAAAAATATAAATAAATGTCGGAAGAAGCATTTGGAGAAAGTGAGTTTTTAGAAGTTATAGGCGCACGCGTACATAATTTAAAAAATATTGATGTAACCATCCCCCGCAACAAACTTGTTGTTATTACAGGATTGAGCGGTAGTGGTAAATCGTCATTAGCATTTGACACAATTTATGCCGAAGGACAACGGCGCTACATGGAGAGCTTTTCGGCCTATGCCCGCCAATTCATGGGCAATATGGAACGTCCCGATGTTGATAAAATAACAGGTTTAAGCCCTGTAATTTCCATTGAACAAAAAACGGTAAATAAAAACCCTCGCTCTACAGTAGGCACTATTACGGAAGTATACGATTTTTTGCGTTTGTTATATGCTCGTGCATCTGATGCATACTCATATGTTACAGGTGAAAAAATGGTGCGTTATTCCGATGAACAAATAGTTAATCTAATTCTTGAAAAATTTGATGGTCAAAAAATACTCATTCTTGCACCCATTGTCAAAGCAAGAAAGGGACACTACCGCGAACTGTTTGAACAAATAAAAAAATGGGGGTTTTTGCGTGCCCGGGTTGATGGAGAAGTAATGGAACTTACCAAGCGCATTCAGCTTGACAGATATAAAGTACATGACATTGAAATTGTAATTGACCGATTGGAGGTGAATGCTGATGTTCGCCAACGAATTTCAGAATCGCTGCAATTAGCAATGAAACATGCCAAAGGCATAGTAATGGTACAAGCTTTTAAAACCGGCGACTTTGATGATGAATATGGTGATGTAAATTATTATAGCCGTCATTTGATGTGTCCTACATCAGGCATTTCTTACGACGATCCTCAACCCAATTTGTTTTCATTCAACTCACCTTACGGAGCGTGTCCAAAATGTAACGGACTAGGAGTAATTTCAGAAGTAGATATTAATAAAATTATTCCGGATAAAAAATTATCTATAAAAAAAGGAGGTATTTTACCTGTTGGTCCGTTTAAACCTTCATGGATTTTCAAACAGTTAGAAGCCATTGGAGCCAATTATAATTTTACATTGGATACCCCCTTAGAAGACTTTTCGGAAGAGGCACTCAATGTTATTTTATTTGGTTCGGATGAAGTATTAAAAATAAAACAATTCACAGATAACTCGATGAGTAGCTACAGCCTTTCATTTGAAGGGATTGTGAATTTTATTATTAAACAAAATGACGAACAAAGTTCTCCTACCATAGAAAAATGGATACAGGGATTCATGAATAAAGTAACTTGTCCCAAATGCAATGGAAGTAAGCTAAAAAAGGAATCACTGCATTTTAAGATTGACGGTAAAAACATTGCAGAGTTGTCGGAAATGAGCATTGTAGAGTTGAACAATTGGTTCAAGGATCTGGAACAACGTTTAAGTAACAAGCAAAATATAATTGCAAAAGAAATTTTAAAAGAAATTCGAGCCCGTATTTTATTTTTATTGGATGTAGGGTTAGATTACCTTTCACTTAACAGAAGCTCCAGAAGCCTTTCTGGAGGAGAAGCACAGCGCATCCGTCTTGCAACACAAATTGGCTCTCAATTGGTTGGTGTACTTTATATTTTGGATGAGCCGAGTATAGGCTTGCATCAACGAGATAACGTCCGTTTAATTAACGCATTAAAAAACCTGCGAGACATTGGCAATTCAGTAATTGTTGTTGAACATGACAAAGATATGATACTGGCTGCTGACCATGTGATTGATATAGGCCCGCATGCAGGAATACACGGCGGGCACATCATAGCGCAAGGAACACCAAAAGAAATATTAGCATCAAAAACACTTACTGCCGAATACATTAATGGTGTAAAAGAAATAAAAGTTACCGAACAACGAAGAAAAGGGAATGGTAAAACATTGATTTTATCAGGTGCTACTGGTAACAACTTAAAAAATGTTTCGGTTGGCTTTCCACTTGGAAAATTTATTTGCGTAACGGGAGTTTCGGGTAGTGGAAAATCTACATTGATTAATGAAACCTTGTATCCTATTCTTAAGCAGGCATTTTTACCGCTCCGAAAAAAAACCAATGCAATACAAGAGCATTAAAGGACTGGAACATATTGATAAAGTTATTGAAATAGACCAATCACCTATTGGGCGCACACCACGAAGCAACCCTGCAACATACACCAATATTTTTTCTGATATAAGAAATTTGTTTGCAGCAATTCCTGAAGCAAAAATACGTGGTTATAAACCCGGCCGTTTTTCGTTTAATATTAAAGGAGGTCGCTGCGAAACCTGTCAGGGTGCTGGTTTGAGAACCATTGAAATGAATTTTTTACCCGATGTTTATGTGCATTGTGAAACCTGTAACGGGAAACGATACAATAGAGAAACGCTTGAAATTCGCTACAAAGGCAAATCTATCAGTGATATATTAAATATGACTATTGACACAGCAGTCGATTTTTTTGACAACATCCCTGCAATACGCCAAAAAGTTAAAGCATTGCATGATGTAGGCTTAGGATATATCACACTCGGGCAACAAAGCACTACATTGTCGGGTGGTGAAGCACAACGCGTAAAATTGGCTACCGAATTATCAAAAAAAGATACAGGAAATACTTTTTACATTTTGGACGAACCTACAACAGGATTGCACTTTGAAGACATCAGAATATTATTGGAAGTGCTGAATAAATTAGTAGACAGTGGCAATACAGTATTGGTTATTGAACACAACATGGACATTATAAAAGTAGCTGATCACATTATTGATTTGGGCTTGGAAGGTGGTAACGGAGGCGGCACCATACTTTGCGAAGGAACACCAGAAGAAATTATAAAAAATGAAGTGAGCTTTACGGCAAAATTTTTGAAGGAAGAGTTGAAAAGCAGTTCAAAGTTAGAAAGTCCCAAGTCCAAAGTTGGTAAGAAGTGAAGGGGTTGCAAGATTGAAAAATTGTAAGATTGTAGATTATTGTCGGTGGTTGAGGTACTCGAAACTACCGTTTTAAGTCTTTAATGAATAGTATTTATAGCGATTTGTAATTCGCAATTATTTATAATTGATAGTATAATATGACTAACCAACAAGAAGAAGATAAAATACGCAGAGCTTTTGCTCCTAAAGACTGGAACGACATTAAAGCTTCCGACTCCTGGCAGATTTTTAAAATTATGAGTGAGTTTGTTGAAGGCTTTGACAAAATGAGCCGCATCGGACCTTGTGTGTCCTTGTTTGGTTCTGCTCGAACAAAACCCGAAAATCCTTATTATAAACTTGCAGAAGAAATAGCCTATAAACTCACGTGCGAAGGTTACGGAATAATAACAGGTGGTGGCCCCGGAATTATGGAAGCCGCTAACAAAGGTGCACATGCAGCAAGTGGTAAATCTGTCGGATTAAAAATAACATTACCCTTTGAGCAATTTGCCAATCAATACATCGACCACGATAAGAATATCAACTTCGATTATTTTTTTGTACGCAAAACTATTTTTTTGAAATACTCTCAAGGCTTTGTTGCCATGCCGGGAGGCTTTGGTACGTTAGATGAATTGTTTGAAGCCATTACACTTATTCAAACAAACAAAGTAGCGCACTTTCCTATTGTTTTGGTTGGAAAAAAATACTGGGAAGGATTGCTGAAATGGGTGGTTGACACTATGCTTCATGAAGAACACAATATAAGCGAAAAAGATTTGGAACTTTTTCAAATGGTAGATACAGCGGATGAAGCAGTTAAAATCATTAATGAGTTTTACTCTAAATATTTATTGAAACCCAATTTTTAGTATTCAAAAAATTAATATTGAATTTAACAAGTTATTAAAGCCCTGGTTTTAATAACTTGTTTTTTTTATACATCCTTGTTTTTTTAAAACTTCTCCAAACTTTTTTGTTTAAAAGCAATATCAACGATTGTGGCTTTTTAACACTACTAAAATCATTTGTAAAACAAACGCTTATCAACATTCTGTTGTTTACAATTACCCATATTGTGGCGCTATACGCACTTTCAAATAAAATAGCTTTGTTCGGGTTAACAATTGATTATTGCAATTTCCATTGTGAGTGATGAAAAAAACGAAATTTTTGCATCAAGAAAATTCATCATCTGTGCCTAAAAAAACGGACAGAAAAGATAATCATATGAAAAGACAACATTATTTAATTGTTTTATTGTGTCTTGATATGGTGACCAAAGGTGCTTCTCAAAGTGCTTCTTCAAATAGTTTTTCAGCTACCCAACAGTTGTCTGTATTTTATGCGGATAAACAACTCGACTCTGTCTCAACAAATAATACAAAACAATTGCCTTCAATTGCTGCAGGCGCAGGAGTTCTAACCTTTAATGGTGATGTAAGTAAAGGTCTTTTCACTAACATTAATGCAGGATACAATATCTCTGTAGAACAGGAGCTTAACAAATTTGTTAGTATTTCATTAAATGGGATGTACGGAACATTGCACGGTGAAAATGTTATTAACCTTCAACATTTGAATTTCGAATCAAAAATAATGCAGGGGGATTTTAATATTTTTTTTCGTCTTAAAGCAGCCATCTCTCCTTATTTATCAGTTGGTGTTGGTGGTTTGAAATTCAACCCATATGGCGATTTAAAAGATGCTAATGGTTATACCTATTATTATTGGGATGATGGCACTATCAGAAACCTACCCGAAAGTGAAACCAACAAAAAAAACGCAATTGTACTTACTCGTGATTATAAATACGAAACGCAATTAAACAATAGCACAAATTATAGCAAAACAACTGCAATAATACCCATTGGTCTTGGTATGGATTTTAAATTAGATGAGCGTTTTTCTTTAAGAGTAGGCGCTACGTATTATATTACAATGTCCGATTATATCGATAATTACAAAGCAGGAAACACCAATGACAGTTACCTATATAGCAATTTATCACTTTATTACCATTTTAGTAAAAACAAAAGAGGAGAAAAAGAAGATAAGACGGCTTTTATTAAAATAGACATCACAGACAGAGACAATGATGGAGTAAAAGATGTAGTTGATAAATGTCAGGACACACCTAATAATATAAAAGTTGATAAGTTCGGTTGTCCAATAGATACTGACAAGGACGGGATTCCTGATTATAAAGATAAAGAACCTAAATCGGAAGTAGGTTCAATAGTAAATACCGAAGGCGTTACCCTTACTGACCAAATGATAGCGCAACACTACGAATCTTATAAAATACAGGCCGCGAAAGAAAGTGCATTATCACAAAAAAATCAAACAAAAACAGATAGTATATCAGCACCTAAAGCAGATACTTTAAAAAGTAAAATCGAAAAGTTAAATCAACTCAATTTAACTAAGGAACAATATAAGGATTTGCAAATGGATCAGCTCGGCGATAGAGTTATAAACCACAAAACAATCCCTTCTGACTTAAAAAGTTTTGATACCGATCTCAATAATGAAATTTCTCAAAAAGAAATAACTCAAGCTATAAACAGCTTTTTTGATGGAGATAAAAATATTACTATTAACAAAATAAATGAGTTAATTAATTATTTTTTTGAACAGTAACTAAACATACAAACATTTAAATATTAAGCCCCATGTTAAAAATAGCAGCATTACTATTTAATTCAATTGCACTATTGTTCTATCAGTTATTTTTCACTGATGGTGTAACAATAACTCAAAACATCACTTCCAACGCTAAAATTGAGAACGAGTTTACCGTTGAGATGACTATTGATAAAGGATCTAATTCAGGATTTGCAAAACTGCAACAAGATTTACCTGCTGGATTTACTGCCATAGAAGGAGAAAGTAGCGGAGGATCTTTTACTTTCATTAATCAATCCGTTAAAATAATATGGATGGCTTTACCTAATACATCTTCTTTTACGGTTTCTTATAAAGTGAAAGTATCCAAAAACGTATCAGGCAATCAAAGTCTCTCAGGTAAGTTTGCATATGTTTCCGACAACGTGAAACAAACCATAGATATACCGGTCACAACAATAGCAATTACAGATGGTACACCATCTGAGGTAAAAACGGTTATTCCAACAACTGCGAATACTATTCCCGAAACGGAAACTCCCTCTGAAACTAAAACACCCGTTACTGCATCAACAATAAATTGTTTAAGAAAATTGCCGAATGAAGTGGCTCCCAATACTGACTTTGTAGTAGAAGTAACCATACAAAAAGGCGCTTTAGTCGATTTTGCTAAATTAATAGAAACATTACCAGAAGGTTTTACTGCAGAGGAAGTTCAATCGGAAGGAGCTGTATTTTCGTTTGAAGATCAAAAAGCAACATACATTTGGGGTTCCATGCCCGAAAAACCGGAACTTAAAATATCATACAAAGTAAAAACAGATGCGAATGCAAGTGGAGAAAAATCAATTGATGGCGTTTTTTCATATATAGAAAATAGCGAAAGTATCCATTATCCAATTACACCAAGTGTCGTTAACATTACCACCCCCGGATCTTCTTCCGTTACTGAAATAACAGAACCAGTAGAACCAATAACTCCTGTTGAATCTTCATCTCAAAATGAAATTACACCAAAAGAATTAATGGCAACCAATATACCCTCCCCCCAAGTGGAAGGAAAAATGAATTACAAGGTTCAGATTTTAGCACTCAAAAAAGTGAAAAGTACTGAAAAAGTTGCTGCTGCTTTTAAGCTCAACGAAACTGTTTCTTTAGAAATGTCTGAAGGATTTACAAAATATACAGTAGGGAACCATAACGAATATGTATCGGCACACGATGCAAGAGACCGTTACATAACAAAAAACGGAATTGTTGGTCCATTTGTAACTGCGTATAACAATGGTAAACGAATTACCGTTCAAGAAGCGTTAATGATTACAAATCAAAAATGGTATAAATAGCATATCCTCCCAGATTACTATATCAAGTGAATTTCAAATGGCACTTTTAGCTTGTTGAGTTGGGTTTTTATTATATTTGTGGATATGAAATATAAAATCACGTTTGTTGTTTTATCTTTTTTGAGTTACAACCTCCTTGCACAAAAAAGCCCTACTGCTATTATTACGGCGAATGATAGCAATATTGTTGCTCCAATTCCTAAAGTAACCACCCCAATAGCATCACCTGTAGAAGATGAACATATAGAGACTCCAAATATAGGACTAGGTGTTGGTGTACTCTCATATTACGGAAATATAAAAAACAATACTTCGAAAAGCCCGTTAAATGGTCGGATTGCTTCTGAACTAAACGTTTCACAGCGCATTTCTGATTGTTTTTCTATTAATTTCAATGTGCTTTTTGGCAAGGTGGGAGCAAACGAACGATCAACAATACCTAGTCAAAATGCGAACTTTGAATCAGAAATCAGATCAGGAAGTGTTTCACTTGTATATGATTTCGGGAATTTTTTACCTGCTGGAAGAAATGCTACACCATTTATATCATTGGGGTTTTCAAGTTTTGAGTTTCTATCGAAAACAGATTTGAAGGATAAAAATGGTAATACCTATTATTATTGGACAGACGGTACAATCCGTAACCTCGATCAAAATGCACCCAACGCAGCTAATGCTATCTTACTGAAACGTGATTATACTTACGAATCTGATATCCGCAATACCACTCTTCAGCAATTAGGAAAATATCCCGAATACTCTTTTGCAATACCTTTTGGTATTGGCTTTTCTTTCAGAATAAACAACTTTATTACCTTCAGAATGAGCAACACCATGTATTTTACATTTACAAATAAAATAGATGGTGTGATGCAAAATAATTCCGGAAGATTTTTGACGAAATTTGATAAAAATGATAATTTCATGATGACCTCTTGTGGCTTAAGTTATAATTTCAAGTATAAGCCTAAAGTTTTAGTGCCTGAATTTGAAGGATTTAAAAATGAAAATACTGATTTCACAAGAATAGACAAAGAAGACCAAGATAAAGATGGTGTTCCGGATATTAAGGACAATTGTGCAAATACTCCTGAAGGAGTTGTTGTAGATTCGCTAGGATGCCCATTAGATGACGATAAAGACGGAATTCCAAATTATAGAGATAAAGAAAAACAATCCCTCGACACTGCTATTGTAAATACCAAAGGAGTGCAGTTAACGGATGCGGAAATTGCAGATGCTTATGAGCATTATAGAAACGAAACGATGAAATACGCCACAGTAGAAAACTTGGAAGTAATTAAAACAGGTACAGTAGATAAGTTTTACGTGAGTATAGGTACTTATGAAAGAAGTGATTTTATGAAATTACCAGCAAAATTTGTATTGGACAGTACGCTGACGCAAATTAAAATAACAGAAACAAAATCAAGATATTTAATGGGTAGTTACAACTATGCCGATGAAGCGGAAGAAATAAAAACCAAATTAAAAAGTGAAGGAATTGATAGCGCAAGGGTAATGGTAAAACAAAATGGAGATTATTCATATGTGGAACCTACTGTATTAATAATGCCTGCAAAAGAGGTGCAAACAAACAAAAAAGAAAATGCTCAAGAAATAAAAACGGATCAGATTACAACACCTTCAAGTGATGATGCTGCAAAAAAAGAAGGAGGAAAACCAAATGAGTTTATTGAAAAACTAAAACATTGGTTTTTGAAACTAAAGTCTCAATAAGTTTTTGCTCTGTGAACAACATATTGCAAATGAATAAACTGATTACTTTTATCTAAAAAACCTAAACAATAGATTGTGTCTTACAGATTAAATTTAATTGCAATGTACCGTAAACAAAAGACTTCTGTTATTTGTCTTATTTATGCAATAAATATCATCTTTTGTTATTCATGTAGTGGCGAAACAAAATCATCTCCTATAAATATGACAAACACCGTTAAATATGATACAGCCACCTTTGGCGCAGGATGTTTTTGGTGTGTTGAAGCACAATTTCAGATGCTCACAGGTGTTATATCTGTAACATCAGGATATTCTGGAGGCAAAATCAAAAATCCTTCATATAAAGAAGTTTGTAATGGCACAACCGGACATGCGGAAGTTTGTCAGATAGTTTACAATCCTTCCATTATAAGCTATGAAGAGCTTTTAGAAGCTTTTTGGCAAACTCATGATCCTACACAACTCAACAGACAAGGTAATGATATAGGTACTCAATATCGTTCGGTTATATTTTACCACAATCATCAACAAAAAGAATTAGCAGAAAAGTATAAAAAGAAACTGAATGAAAATAAAGTTTGGGAAAAACCTGTTGTTACCGAAATAAGCCCATTTACTAATTTTTATAAAGCTGAAGATTATCATCAAAACTACTACAATCAAAATGGAGAAGCACCATATTGTCAATATGTTATTCAGCCTAAGGTAGAAAAATTCAAAAAAGTTTTTCAGAGTAAACTGAAAAAATAACCATTACCCAAATAAATCGGTTGATTAAAATAATTGGTGATTGGCATTGTTCCTTTTTTAATTTAATTCTTCATTTGCGTATTCCTTTTCTGTTGACCTACCCGTAAAACCGCTAACAAAAGTAACGTAAAGTTCATTCCGAATGCCTGTACTGGGCTTGTCGAAGCATGACGACGTATTTAATAGTTTCGATATCGGTTTATTATAACTGCTTGGCATGGGCGCCTACTTCATTTTCTTAACTCTTTTTCGCTTCTCAGTGTCACCATAAATCTATTCGTGACCAATTCCTTTATGGTTCATTGTATAATTCTATTTTGTAGAATATAAACTAAACCAATTAAATATTCGGGGTTTAAATTTAAAAATATGCTTTTTTTAATTTAACATATCAATAATTATAGGGGTGCATTTAAAAATAATCAACTTTTTTTTTGTTTGTTTCATTTTATTCATACATTTGCCCTGTCAACCATTAAAAAAATTAAACCAATGAAAAAAATGGAAGTAGTATTAGAACGATTTGGGATACGGAGTATCCTAAGAAAACAGAAACTCTTGATAGAAAGATTTTCGTTACAGCCTTATATGTGGGATAATCCAATTCGGATAAATACTAGTAATTATAATTCCAAGCCAAATTATAAACACTAAAAATGTAATCAATAAAATAAACCAATAATTACCTAATCCTTAAAAATTATAAAATATGAAAAAGCTACCTTTTATTGTACTGGTCTTAATAAGTCTTTTAGCACTATTTTTTCCGGCATTACCACCACGAATTATTACAGAAGGAATTAATGGAGCAGATGTAGCGTGGATTTTAACTTCAACAGCATTAGTACTATTTATGACTCCAGGCTTAGCCCTTTTTTATGGAGGGATGGTGAGTTCAAAAAATATAATTTCTACCATGCTGCAAAGTTTTGTTTGTATGGGAGTAATTAGTATTATTTGGGTAGTAGTTGGTTTTGGTATTGCTTTCGGAACAGATTATCATGGATTGTTTGGCAATCCAATGGAGTTCTTTATGTTTACAGGCGTTTTGGAATCAAAACCATGGTCATTAGCACCAACAATTCCCTTAGCCCTGTTTGCATTATTTCAATTAAAATTTGCCATCATTACTCCTGCTTTAATTACAGGTTCTTTTTCTGAGAGAATTAAATTCACTTCTTATGTATTGTTTATTTGTTTATTCAGCATATTTATTTATGCTCCATTAGCACACTGGGCATGGCATCCAGAAGGTTGGTTGTTTAAACTTGGAGTACTTGACTTTGCAGGTGGAACTGTAGTACATATTTCTGCCGGATGTGCTGCATTAGCTGCCGCATTATACTTAGGAAAAAAGAAAGAAGGGGAAGAAACCAAAGCTGCAAATATTCCTTTTGTGTTAATTGGAACAGGTATGTTATGGTTTGGATGGTTCGGGTTCAATGCCGGTTCTGCATTGGGAGCAGGCACATTAGCGGTATCAGCATTTGCAACAACCAATACAGCAGCGGCAGCAGCAGGTTTGGCCTGGGTGTTCTTTGATTCTGCAGTAAGAAACAAAAAACCAACAGCATTAGGTTTCTGTATTGGAGCTGTGGTTGGTTTAGTTGCTATTACACCTGCAGCAGGTTATGTAAGTATTCCGGTAAGTATTTTAATTGGAACTGTTGCAAGTATCATCAGTAACCTGTTTGTTGGTTGGAGAGCAAAATCAAGATTGGATGACACACTTGACGTTTTTCCTTGCCATGGTGTAGGTGGTATGACAGGGATGTTGTTAACTGGGTTATTTGCAAGCAAACTTATCAACTCTGCAGCAGTTGACGGATTGGTGAACGGCGGAGGAATAGAGCTTTTCAAAAACCACGTAATTGGTTTAGTAGCCGTTGCTTTGTTTGCTTTCTTAGGATTGTTGCTTTTGTTAAAAATAACAGACATGATTTCACCGTTACGTGTAAGTGATGAAGAAAGAAAAATAGGTTTGGATATCACACAACACAACGAAGAGATTTAAAAAAAACAAGAAACTTTAGAAAAAGACACTTATTAAAATTAATAAGTTTTAAGACTCAAAAGCCCTCGACAACGGTCAAGGGCTTTTGAGTTTTTTATATTTTGTGTTATCGTCATTAGCGAGCAATCATAATAATAATGCTTAATTTAGCAGCTTCAATAATCTGTATATGGATTTTAAAATAACATCCGATTTTCAACCAACAGGTGATCAACCTTCGGCAATCAAGCAATTGGTTGAAGGCGTGAATAGTCATTTGCCGGCGCAAACACTTTTAGGGGTCACCGGTTCGGGCAAAACATTTACCATTGCCAATGTTATTGAACAAACTAAAAAACCAACACTTATTTTAAGTCATAATAAAACGCTTGCGGCCCAGCTTTACGGTGAATTCAAACAGTTTTTCCCTAATAATGCCGTTGAATATTTTGTAAGTTATTACGACTATTATCAGCCAGAAGCCTTCATTCCAAGCTCAAATACATACATTGAGAAAGATTTAGCCATTAATGATGAAATAGAAAAATTCCGATTAAGCACTACCAGCTCATTGCTTTCGGGCAGAAAGGATGTAATTGTTGTATCCTCCGTTTCCTGTATTTATGGTATTGGCAATCCCATGGAGTTTAAAAACAACATCTTAGAGATCAAGAAAGGACAAATTATCAGTAGAAATAAATTTTTGCACCGACTGGTAGAAGGACTTTATTCGCGCACTACAGGGGATTTTTTGCGGGGAAACTTTCGCGTAAAAGGCGACACGGTAGATATTAATTTAGCATATACCGATTATTCATTAAGGGTTACCTTTTGGGATGATGAAATTGAAGGCATTGAATATTTTGAAACGAATACAGGAAAAACAATTGATAAATTAGAAAGTGTAATTATTTATCCTGCTAACATTTTTGTTACGGGTAAAGAAACAATGACTGAAGCCATATTCCAAATTCAGGATGATATGGTAAAACAAGTGGATTACTTGAAAGAACAAGGCAAACATTTGGAGGCAAAACGTTTGGAAGACCGTGTTACTTATGATTTGGAAATGATGCGTGAATTGGGGTATTGTTCAGGCATTGAAAACTACTCTCGCTATTTTGACAACCGGCTACCCGGCTCCCGACCGTTTTGTTTAATTGATTATTTCCCCGAAGATTTTTTGATGGTAATTGATGAGAGCCATGTTACAGTACCACAAATACGAGCCATGTATGGTGGTGATCGTTCACGAAAAGTAAATTTAGTAGAATATGGATTTCGTTTACCTGCCGCTTTAGATAACCGACCTTTAAAATTTGAAGAGTTCGAAGCTATTATACCTCAGGTTATTTATGTAAGTGCTACACCTGCCGATTATGAATTACAGCGCTCAGAAGGTGTTATTGCCGAACAGGTAATTCGACCTACAGGCTTATTAGATCCACTCATCGAAGTTCGCCCAAGCGTTAATCAAATTGATGATTTACTCGAGGAAATTAATAAAACTGTATTGCGCGATGAACGCATATTGGTAACCACACTTACCAAACGAATGGCAGAAGAGTTACAAAAGTTTTTAATGAATGTGGGGATACGTTGTCGCTATATACATTCGGATGTAGATACACTCGACCGTGTGGAGATTATGCGTGATCTCAGACTTGGAATATTTGATGTATTGATTGGTATTAATTTATTACGTGAAGGACTGGATCTTCCCGAAGTATCATTGGTAGCAATACTTGATGCCGATAAAGAAGGCTTTCTTCGTTCGGACAGAGCCTTAACGCAAACAGCGGGTCGTGCAGCACGTAATATCAACGGCAGAGTGATTATGTATGCCGATAAAGTTACCGACTCTATGCAGCGCACCATTAATGAAACCGAACGTCGTCGCCAAAAACAAATTGCTTACAATCTTGAACATGGACTTGTTCCTACAGCATTAAATAAATCAAAAGCCTCTATTATGGGGCAAACAACGGTAGTTGTAAATAATAAAGGGAAACTGGAACGCGCATATGTCGAAAACGAAGTAATCAACTATGCTGCCGACCCTGTTGTTCAATATATGAGTAAAGAAGAGTTGAAAAAAGCAATTGTAAAAACAAAAAAAGCAATGGACATGGCTGCCAAAGAATTCAACTTTGCTGAAGCGGCTCGTTTACGCGATGAAATGTTTGCTCTTGAAAAATTACTGAATAATAAATAATCCTACATCTTCTATAGTACAGAACTATAAAACTAACGAAAGTTGCTTTTACTATTTTTTAATTGTTTAGCATTACAGGCATTACCAACATTAATATATCTTCTGCAGCATTGTCCTTTTCGGTTGGCAATAAAATACCGGCACGGTTAGGGGCACTCATTTCCACATTTACATTTTCGCAGCTAAGATTATTTAACATGTCCAGCAAAAACTTAGAATTAAAACCTATTTCCATATCTTCTCCTGTATATTGACAAGTCAGTCGTTCGCTGGCTTCGTTTGAAAAATCAATATCTTCAGCAAAGATACTCAGCTCACTTCCGGTTATTTTTAAACGTACCTGATGCGTTGTTTTGTTAGAAAAAATAGAAACGCGTTTGATGGAATTTAAAAATGCTATTCTGTCTACCGTTAGTTTATTGGGATTTTGTTTTGGAATTACCGCATCATAATTAGGGTATTTACCGTCAATCAATCTACAAACCAATACCGTATTGTCATATGCAAAAAGTGCATTCGTTTTACTATATTGAATATTAATGTTCCCCGAAACACTCGCTAAAGTGTTTTTCAAAAGGTTTAATGGTTTTTTAGGAACAATGAAAGATGCATCTGACTGAGCCTTTGCATCGGTTCTGCGGTAACGTACCAATTTATGCGCATCCGTTGCTACAAAAGATATATCGTTGGATGTAAGCTGGAAAAACACCCCCGACATCACTGGACGCAACTCATCATTACCTGTTGCAAATATTGTTTTGGTAATAGCAGAGGCCAACACCCCAGCATCTATATCAAGCGCAGCAGAAGCTTCTATACTTGGTAATTTAGGGAACTCTTCTCCATTATGTCCTGCAATTTTGTATTTTCCATAGTCCGATACAATCTCTATCGTATATTTTTCCGGATCAATAATGAATGTTAAAGGTTGGTCAGCAAATGTTTTTAAAGTGTCAAGTAATAATTTAGCCGGAATTGCGATGCTACCGCTATCTTTCGATTCAATGTTAATCAATGTTGTCATCGTAGTTTCCAAATCTGAAGCAGAAACCTTTAATTGATTTTTATTTACGTCAAATAAAAAATTATCCAATATCGGCAACGTGTTACTTGAATTAAGGACGCCACCTATTGCTTGTAATTGTTTTAACAAAGATGAACTTGAAACAATAAACTTCATATCTCGAAAATATTAAATTGGTTTAACTCAGGGTAAAATTACTGAAGCAAATATATATTATTTAGCATACTAAATGAGACTATAATTATTTTAGTTTTCATTAAACTTTTTAACAAGTATTTAAAAAATGTTTAAAACCTTAACAACAAAAATATTGGTTAAATATTTCTACCTTCGTGCCCTTAAAACACACAAAAATGGGAACAATGACGGCCGCCAAAATTACAGCTCAACAAGCTATTGAATTAGAAGACAAATACGGAGCACACAATTATCACCCATTACCGGTGGTGTTGGAGCGAGGCGAAGGAGTATTTTTATGGGATGTAAACGGAAAAAAGTATTACGATTTTTTGGCAGCTTATAGTGCCGTTAATCAAGGTCACTGTCATCCTGTAATTGTTAATACACTTGTTGAACAAGCAAAAAAACTAACACTTACATCTCGTGCATTTTACAATGATTCATTGGGTGAATTTGAAAAATTCGTAACCGAATATTTTGGTTATGATAAAGTATTACCAATGAATACCGGTGCCGAAGGCGTTGAAACGGCTTTAAAATTAGCCCGTAAATGGGCTTACGAAAAAAAAGGAGTTACAGAAAACGAAGCGAAAATTGTAGTTTGTGAAAATAATTTTCACGGACGCACTATTACAATTGTTTCTGCAAGTAATGATGCTGATGCTAAAAAGAATTTCGGACCGTTTACACCCGGTATTATTTCTGTACCATACAACAATGCACAAGCACTTGCTGACTTATTAAGTAAAGATAAAAATATTGCAGCCTTTTTAGTTGAACCTATTCAGGGCGAGGCAGGCGTGTATATTCCTGATGAAGGGTATTTGAAAAAATGTTTCGACATCTGTAAAACCAATAATGTTTTATTTATTGCCGATGAAATCCAATCAGGACTTGGGCGTTCGGGCAAGCGCTTAGCTTGCGATCATGAAGGTGTTCATCCTGATGTTTTGATATTGGGAAAAGCATTATCGGGTGGAACATACCCTGTTTCGGCAGTATTGGCAAATGATGAGATAATGTTATGTATTAAACCGGGGCAGCATGGCTCTACCTATGGTGGAAATCCTATTGCCGCCAAAGTGGGTATTGCCGCACTTACTGTTTTAAAAGAAGAAAAATTATCTGAAAATTCTGAACGCTTAGGAAAACTCTTGTTAAAAGAATTAAAAGCCATACAAGCTGAAAGCCATGAATTGGTGAAGTTGGTGAGGGGTAAAGGTTTATTTTGTGCAATGGTAATTGCCGAACGCAATGGCAAAACCGCCTGGGATGTGTGCATTGAATTAATGAATAATGGTTTGCTTGCCAAACCCACTCACGGCGACACCATCCGTTTTGCTCCTCCTTTGGTAATTAACGAAGAACAATTAATGGATTGTGTGGCAATTGTAAGAAAAACGCTGAAGAATTTTTAAGGTTCATAAAAACCTGCTGGTGATCAGACTAACAGGAACTGAAAATGTACTTTCTGCTTTTAAGGTGGAACACCCTGTTTAAAGAGACATAGACAGGGTTCATGCCGAACTACTCCATTATTTTATTTGTGCTAAAGCCTACAATGAATGGGGGAATGCTATGCAAGTATAACTTGTAAACAACTAAGATATGCAGTACCTGCCCGTTTACCTTGCATACCAACTGAGCGCCTACCCTACTAATGGGCATCTTCGTTGCCTATGAGAATCGAACTATCAATTTTTGTATCTAACTTATTGTTAGTCAACTTGTATAAAATAACTCGACGAGCACAAATAAAAGAGGAAACCTTTTTATTCAGGTTTCCTCTTTACTTTTAATTAAAATGTTTTAATAACCTATTTGATCGAAATTGTCAGATGTTTGTTCAACCCTGCTTCAACAATCTTTTTTAATGTCATTATTTCAACATCATGTTCGTCGCTTTCTAATTTGGTAATATATGTTCTCGAAGTACCGGATAACTCTGCAACTTTTTCCTGAGAAAGTTTGGCTGCTTTTCTTGCTGTTTTAAAAAGTGAACCTATTGACAGTCTTAATTTTTCATCCGCTTTACTCAGACTGTACAGGGTATCCGCTCCAACTTCAAAAGGAACCTTTACCTTTTTTCCTTTTGCTCCGGTCATATACAAGTCAACATTGTTCCAAGATAAAGTATGGTTTACAACTTTAACTTTAGCGAACTCTGCTGGATTTAATAATATATGTTCAGGATTAGCTTTAGTAACTTTCCAGTTTTTTTTTAAAATTTCATTGAAGTCTAGTATCCTGTCTTCTCCATCGCTGAACAATACAGAAATAAGTAACTTACTGTTTTCAATGCGATTTATCTTTAGTATTTTAGGTAATCGCTTTTGTGTTTTGTTTTCCATTTTATTTTTCTCCTTTCTTTTTTGGTACTGCTTTTTGAGGTTTCAACTTCGGATTCAATTCGTAAAAATTGTGTTCCACTTCTTTTCTTTTTGTTCCTTCTTCAAGCCACGTTTGTACCACTTTTAATTTTTTGTTTGAAATATATCCTTCTACTATTTCACCTGTTCTGATATTGATCTGTGCTTCGTCTTCTCCTGCAAATGCGTGTATATGTGGCGGCAGGTGTTCCCTACCATATAAATATACAGTTACTCCGTCTTTTTCTATTAATTGTGGTGCCATATTTTATAATACAAATGTACCTAATTAGGTACATAAAAACAACTACTTTTTTCAAGTCAATTATTTTGGAAACCATTTATTCATCATTTCCCGCTGCTCCTTTGCTTACTGAATGGTTGCATTAAAAAAACACTTCCATTGCCCACATGCGGTAGGTGGTGGCACTTACCTCATTTGGAAAACGACCAACACTCCCGATTACTGCTATCCTACAACTTGCTGCCTACAGGGGATTTTGTTTTATCTTTTAACATCGTCGTGCCTACTGGGGAATGGTGAGTAAATGCTATGCAAGTACAACTTGCCAACAACATAGACACGCAGTACCTGCCCGCTTACCTTGCACACCAACTGCGCGCCTACCGTACTAATGGACATCTTCGTTGCCTATGAGCGATACTATACTTTCAATTATTCCACCTTTTGATAGCTTATGAAAATGATTACATTTGAAACGTAAAAACATCCTTATCTGGTAAATTTAACAAGATAAGGATGAAAAAATCAGTCCTATAAGTAAGTTAGCAGTAAGCGATGGAGACGTACTAAACTTGACAATAAAACTATAATGGAAATAGACGAAGAACTATCAAAAGCGTTTAGAATTAATGCAATACCGCTTGACAAGACAGTTACACCGCTTGACAAAATAGACACTATACTTAACTATTTTTATGAACGCAAAGACAAAGAAAATATTTGGTATTACCACATACCACAAAAATTTGAAAAACCTAAACGGATAGACCTAACAAAAAAAGAAATTGAAAGTATTTGTAAAAAATTACACAAAGAAGATTATTTAGACTGTGAAGTGAAAGGCATTGAAGGAAACCAAAGCAACAACAAAGTCGAACACTACAAAATAAACTTTGACGGAGAATTATTGTGGCTTGACGGAAGTTACAATTCCAAAATTAAAAAGCAAGAAGAAGAAAAGAAGAGAATTATCGATAACGATAAAAAACTCCTCGACCTACAATATATACTTGCCTTTGTAGGGATTTCTTCTGCTCTGTATTATCTAACAGACCTGATATTGAAGGGCTGCTTTTTTCTTGTTTTTTGTTTCCTGTTAGGAACATTAATAACGGGAATAATACTATGGCTAATCCGCCAAGACAAAAAGAAATAATATAAAACCAAGACATGACGACTATCGGGACACGGCAAACCGACACGCTAGAGAGACGGACTGAAACGACAATTCGCCTACTGCTAACAGGGGTAGCTGTTGCACAACCCCTCTAAAAAACAATTTAAACATTAAAAAACGAAGTCCTTGAAAAAAACAGCTTCGTTTTTTTCGTTTTAAGAACCGCTGATTTTGTAATTAAATTTTTCTGTTTGAAAAAAGACGATTGTTATAAAACAAAAAAATGCGTTTAATTCGTTCGGTTTTACTCGAATTTCAGGGATTGCTAATACTTGTACATTAACGTTTACTTTTTGCACTTTGTAATTGAGCCATTTTTTTAAGTTATAAGCCGTAGCGGCACCTATCATAAATTTATTGACATTTTTTATTCCTCTTGTCCACACCCTACGCATGCCCATAAAATTGATTAATGTGCCTAATACAGGCTCTACTGTGCTACTACGTTGTTTCTTCAAACGCTTGGCTTTGTCTGTTTTTAACCGTTCGTGCATTTCATCATATAATGGTTTGTCTGTACTTTCTGTTATTGCTTTAAAATCACTTTTCCCAATACAGCTATTTCTTAAAGGACAATCTTTGCAGTGTTTACTGCTGCTGCGGTATACCTTCATTTGTGAACCGTCATGACTTTTACCAATCTTTTTAAATGGTAATATGGCTTTATTTCCTCTGATACATTCGTATTGATCGTGTTCTTTATTATATATAAATCCTTCACGGCTGCTTTTGTAAAGTCCAAAATTGGGTATGTAACCGATTATATTATTTTCTTTTAAATATGTTAACGCTGTCCCACTTGAAAAACCCGTATCGGCTGATACTTCTTTTAATTCCAAATCATTTTCTTTTAAATTTTCTTTGGTTTGTTCTATGGCTATTGGTAGGCTTTGGCTATCGCGCTTATCGCTAAAGTCGGCTAATATATTGGTGATTACATGTCCTTTGGTATCTACACTTGTTTGTGCGGAATAATTTAATTGCCTTGGTTTGCCGGGTTTTACGCTTATGCGGGCATCTTTATCTGTTTTACTATAATGCGTGTGATTGCTTAAAAATTTTGGGCGTATGGTATTTCCAAACTCATCTAATTCATTGTCCCTGTTTCTATTTCCGCGGGGTTGGCCTTTGTATGCTTCTGCTTTCCATGCGTGATGGCTGTTTACTTCTTTTTGTTTTTGAGCACTTACGGTGTTTGATGTTTCATCATTAACACTTAATTCATTTGCATAATCTTCTCCATCGGCTAATACTTCTTTTTCTATTAAGCTATCCATACTTGCATTGGCTTTTATGTAAGCGCTATCCAAAGCTTGACGTTTACCGCTTACCATACCTTTGTTCACACATAAACTCAACACTTTTTTAAAGAGTTTTTTAAATACTTCTTCACCATATAGTCCTCGTGTTCTGCTTAAAGTACTGTGCCAGGGCAACTCTTCATCAATATCATAACCAATGAAAAACAACACATCCAATCGCATACTTGCATGATTGATAATTTTTCTATCGCTATTCAAATTCTCTAAATAGCCCACTAATATTAGTTTGAAGAATACTATCGGGTCTATACTTTTTTGTCCTTCTTCTCCATAATATTGTTTTGTTAATGGACGTATGAAACTTAAATCTAACTCGCTTTTTAATCTGCGATAAAAGTTCTCTGCCGGAACTCGTTCGCTTAGCTGAAAGCTATTAAACAGCTTTTCTTGATAGTCTTTTTTTCCTTGCATGGCGCAAAGTTCTTGACTTTTCTTTCGTTTGATTAAACTTTTTTTTCTAAGTTATTCACTATATTTGGTGAGTTGTGCAACATGCACACGGGCTAAAAAAAATGCGGAGTGGCGGAAGTTTTGCGGCTTGAAGTTTAAGCCACTCAAACAATAACTTAAAAGCTGCTATTTTTGTTGCAGCAGCCTCACACAAGTTTTCAGCGGTAAATAGTATTGGTGCTCGGCAGCTGCGTGGAATTCATAGTCGCAGCTTTTAAATTATTGTTTTTCGTTTAGTTGCAAGCCGCCATTACCGATAGTAATTATTTATTAAATTTGTGCGGGTAGACAGTATGGAAGTTTTTAATCGCCAACTGCGCTTACCTGCCAACCGTCAAACTGTCTAAAAACTCACAACGAATTGTTGAATACTTTTGTTGAAACAAACAAGATATTTTTTGTTTCAAATTATCTTTGTGTATGCAATACATACAAGGAAAAAACAGAACCCAAAGCATCCTTTTCCCAGAAAGTTTAGATCAAATTATTGATCAAGAAAACGAAGTACGCATCATCGACCTGTTTGTTGAAAGTATTAACATTAGCGATTTTAATTTTGTAACTAAAACCTCCATCGAAGGAAGACCTTCTTACAATCCCAAAGATTTGCTAAAACTTTTTGTTTACGGATACTTGAACCAAATACGTTCTTCACGTGCTCTAGAAAAGGAATGCAAAAGAAACATTGAACTGATGTGGTTAATGAAAGAGCTGGCTCCCGACCACAACACCATTTCAAATTTCAGAAAAGACAATGAAAAAGCAATTCGTAAAGTGTTTCGTTACACGGTAAGCATTGCCAAACAATTTGATTTGATTGGCGGTAAATTAGTTGCCGGCGACAGTACTAAACTGCGTGCACAAAACAGCAAGAAAAATAATTTTAATGAAAAGAAAATAAACGATCATCTTGCCTATATTGATAACAAACTTGCAGAATACAACAAAGCCCTTGAGTTAGCAGATGAAGAAAACAAAAAATTAATTGAACTGGAAATACTAAAACACAACAGACGTAAAAGACAGTACAACAATTATTCAGAAATTCTTAAACAAACAGGTGAAGTTCAAATCTCTACCTCTGACCCGGATAGCAGACAACTTATTACCCGCAATAACATTACCGAAGTGGCTTATAACATACAAACCACAGTAGATGCAAAGCACAACTTACCCATTGATTATAAAGTCACCAATGAAAATGACAGTAAAGCTATGGGTGCTATGCTCAGAAGAACCAAGGCTATTTTAAACACCAATGATTTTACAGCACTTTATGATAAAGGGTATCATACGGGAACTGAAATAAAAACAGGGATTGATTTAGGAATTAACATTATGGTGGCTATACCAGAAGTAGCTTCCAATGCGCCTGACACAGCTTATAACGTTGCTAATTTTAAATATGATTATCAAACCGATTCTTATACCTGTCCCCAAGGAAAAAACTTAAACACCAATGGTAGTTGGTACAACAAGGATAGAGGCAATGGCAGAACCATTGTAAAAATGAAACACTATAAAACCAAAGCTTGTAGTATTTGCCCGGTTAAAGATTTATGTACAAAGAATAAAGACGGACGATTGATAGAACGAAGTGAACACGCACCTTTTATTGAACAAAACAAATTAAACATTGATGCTGATCCTAACCTTTACAAAAAACGACAAGCCATTATTGAACATACCTATGGAATAATAAAACGACAATGGGGATTTTATTACATCCTGACAAAAAAAGGTATAAGGCACGCCAGTGCTGATGTTGGACTCATGTTCACTGCTTTTAATTTACGCCGTTTAATGAACATCATTGACAAAAACACCCTTAAAAAGTTCTTTAAAGAACTTGGCTTTTTATTTTTTCAAAATTCAAGCTCGCCAAATCAAAATAAAGCCTTTAGGTTGATTCCGATTTTTGAAAACTCATACTCTGTTTTATTTTTCAGAGCCGCTTAAATCGATTCTAACGAGTTCGTTTTTTTACTACTTTTGATTGTAACAGCTAGTTTTTAGACAAACTGCCGTTACCTGCCATAGGGTTAGACCGACCAACGTGCAAAGACCAATAAGACATTTTTGAGTTTGTTTTTATCTAGACCATTAAACGGTAAGTAGACCAAACCCAACGACGGTAACGTTTGTAGACACCTATACAACCGGACACGTACTTTGTGTGCCGACCTTTGCGTAGACACGTTACTTGCAGACACTTACTCGACAATCGCTAAAACTACGGTAGACAGAGACTTTTAAGCAGACCATTTTTTCAGCCCGACAAAAAAACAATTTAATAAGCGGTAGACATTTTATTTATTGGCTTTGTATGCAGACACCGAAACACCACGTGGACAGAACTACGGCAGGTAACAGCACGTAAGCACAATTGGCGGGGAAGTGCAAGTAGACAGTTCGGAACTTTTTATTCGCCAACTGCGCTTACCTGCCAAACGTTACCAGCAAGCGCATTGCAGAACTCAACCTTGACTCGTAAAGACAACCATACTGTAATAAGACACGAACTATAATTCGGTAAGACCATATAAACCACAACTTGACAATCATACCCCATTTTGACACCAACCATTACACAGTTAGACCGACAAGTAAAGACCGACAAAGAAATCTAACATATAAGGCTATAGGCTGATATTGTATAATTATAAGGATCCAGACTGATAATTGCATATTATCAGGTTTATAACTAATATTGTATAAAATTTAAAACAATGATTCAAGCAATTATTACAGGTGATTTGATTCACTCAACTCGCTTGAGAGTAGAAGACCGTGAATGGCTTTTTGAGGAAATTACGCAAGCATTAAAAATATGGGATAAAGATTTTGGAACAAGAAGCGAAACATTCAGAGGGGATAGCTTTCAGTGCTTAGTAAAAAGACCAGCGGATGCATTAAAGATTTGTCTTATTCAAAAAACATTTATACGTAGTTTAAACCCAAGCAGCGAATATGAACTTACTAAAAGAAATAATCCTTCGATAAAACGAGGAATGATTTATCCGCATTGGATTTTTGACGCAAGAATTGCAATAGGAATTGGAGAAACGGACAAATTATTAAATAGACTTGCAGCATCAGGGGGAAAAGCATTTGAATTATCTGGACAACTTTTAGATAAGATGAAAAGTAAAAAGCAAGCATTGGCAATTGCGACAACGGACAAGTTTAATGACGAGTTGCAAACAGAGTTTATTCTACTTGATGCTCTTATTTCAAAAACTAGCGCATTACAATGTGAAGTCATTAATTACAAATTGCTTAATTACACGGAAACTGAAATTGCTCACAAACTAGGTATCATGCAATCCGCAGTAAATCAACGAAGCAATAACGGAAATTGGAATGCTATTGATGCAATGATTAAACGATTTGAAAAAATTTACAGCAATGAAAAATGAATTAATCCTATTCTCTTTTACTCAAGGTAATTTATTGATTAGATTACTAGTTGCTCATATTATCAGCGATTTTGTTTTGCAAACTGACAATATGGTGAAAAATAAAAAGTGGACATCAAATTATATGTTATTACATATTTGCATTGTTTTCACAAGTACATTTTTATTGAGCTTCGAACTAAAATTAAGTATTTTAGTTACTATTATTCATTGGATAATCGATAGTATAAAAGTTGTTATGGTAGCAAGATATACTAACAAGCAAAAAGAATTATTCATTGCTGACCAAGCATTACATATCATTACAATTGTTGTTTTATGGTTTTCATATTTTAACATGTGGAATATGCTGTATGCTACAATTACGATACCCTTTACTAACTATAATTTTAGTTTAATTATGTTAGCTTATTTATGGCTTATTTATCCTGTTGGTTTTCTAATAAAATATGCATCACAAAGCATTACACAGAATACTTCATCACTAACTACTGAAAATGAAACCAATATAGAACATGGAGGGAAAACAATAGGACAATATGAACGCATTATTATCTTAACACTAGTTTTACTCAATCAATATGAAGCAATTGGATTTTTAATAACAGGGAAAAGTATTATACGTTTCGCCGACCATAATAGTAATTTACGTAGTGAGTACGTATTAGTTGGAACAATGATGAGTTATGCCATTGCAATACTTACAGGAGTTTGTGTAAACTACTTATTATCTAGGTGACGAATATAATTTGAAAATATTCAGACTAAAAAGTGCGCCAGCTGGTAACAGCAGTAGCTGTTGCACAACCCTCTAAAAAATAATTTTTCCGTAAAAAAACGAAGTCGTCAAAAAAAACAGCTTCGTTGTTTACGTTTTAAGAGAAGCTGATTTTGTGATTTAATTTTTCTGTTTAGAAAATCACAGTGGTTATAAAACACAAAAATGTGTTTAAATCGTTTGGTTTTATAGCAATTTCAGGGGTTGGTAACACTTGTACTTTTTGCACTTTGTAATTGAGCCATTTCTTTAAGTTATAAGCGGTAGCTGCACCTATCATAAATTTAATGGCATCGTGTCCACGTTTGGAGGAGGAACAATGAAATGGCTACAAAATAATAAACAATAAAAATCCCAACGAAATCTCGTTGGGATTTTTATTTGATTTTAAAACAAAACTATTGTTTTACTACTTTGTTTACTAAGTCCGCAGCTTCTTGCAAAGTAATTGCAGAAAACACTTTTAATCCTGATTTATCAATAATTTGTTTGGCTTCAACCGCATTGGTTCCTTGCAAACGAATAATAACAGGCACGTTAAGCGTTCCTATGTTTTTACAAGCATCCACTATACCCTGAGCCACTCTGTCGCAACGAACAATACCACCAAATATATTTACTAAAATTGCTTTTACCTTTGGGTCTTTTAAAATAATACGAAACGCTTGTTCAACACGGGCTGCATTTGCCGTACCACCTACGTCAAGGAAATTAGCCGGCTCCCCGCCTGATAATTTAATAATGTCCATTGTTGCCATTGCCAACCCTGCACCATTAACCATACAGCCAACGTTACCATCCAACTTCACATAATTTAAGTTATGACTTCCTGCTTCTACTTCAGTCGGATCTTCTTCACTAGTATCACGCATTTCAGCCAAATCAGGATGGCGGAACAAAGCGTTGTTCTCTAATGTTACTTTGGCATCTACTGCAATAATTTTATTATCAGAAGTCTTTAAAACAGGATTGATTTCAAACATGGCAGAGTCTGAACCTTCGTAAGCTTTATATAATGAAGCAACGAATTTGGTCATTTGTTTAAATGCTTCCCCATCTAAACCTAGGTTAAATGCTATTTTACGGCACTGGAAATCGCGTAAACCAACTTTTGGATCAATTTCTTCTTTAAAAATTAAGTGAGGAGTATCGTGTGCAACGGTTTCAATATCCATTCCTCCTTCAGTTGAATACACAATGGAGTTACGTCCTCTTGAACGGTCCAACAACACGCTCATGTAAAACTCCTTTGTAGGAGTTTCGCCGGGATAATACACATCCTGAGCTACCAATACTTTGCTTACTTTTTTACCTTCGGTACTTGTTTGAAGAGTAACCAGATTTTTTCCTAAAATATTTGTAGTTATAGATTTAACGTCATCTAAGGATTTTGCAAGTGCGACACCTCTTTGCTCGCTGCCAACAATTTTTCCTTTTCCTCGCCCGCCTGCATGTATTTGCGATTTAATAACCCACCAACCTGTACCTGTTGTTTTTTGAAGTTCTTTAGCAGCTTCAACCGCTTTTTCGGCCGTATCAGCCAATATACCTTCCTGTACCGCTACTCCGTAGCTTTTCAAAATGCTTTTACCTTGATATTCGTGTATATTCATAGCTGTGTGTTATTTTGAGATTGATTATTAAAAATAGTTACCAAATGTATATTTTTTTTAAACAAACTCAAATCAAAATAGTAAAGTTTGATAAAAATAAAAATCCCCGGCGGATAAGGCAGGGGATTTTTTAAATTGAAAGAATTTAAATAAAACTTATTTATCTTCTTTTTTAGTGTAACGGTTGCGGAATTTATCAACGCGACCTGCAGTATCAACCAATTTAACTTTACCTGTAAAGAACGGGTGTGATTTATGAGAAATTTCGAGTTTTACCAATGGATACTCGTTTCCGTCTTCCCATTTAATGGTGTCTTTTGTATCAACACATGATTTTGTTAAAAATGCGTAGTCGATACTTATGTCTTTAAATACTACGTATCTGTAGTTTTCCGGGTGAATTCCTGTTTTCATTTTTATTAACTTTTATTTTGGGAGTGCAAATATAGTTAAATGAATTAAATGTGCAAGTGTTATGTGAATGAATTTTATCCTTCGTAAAAAATCCTACTTTTGCCAAAAGAACAAAAAATGGCAATGGATAATAAAACTCCGTGGTTTGCGAACTGGTTCGATTCACCTTATTATCACATTTTATACAAAAACAGGGATTTGAAAGAAGCCGAGGTTTTTATTGACAATCTGATTGATTTCCTGAAACCTAATTCCAATGCACGTTTCCTTGATTTAGCATGTGGAAAAGGTCGGCATTCCTTATATCTTAATAAAAAAGGCTTTGAAGTTACCGGAATTGACCTTTCACCAAAGAGTATTGAACACGCCTCCCAATATAGCAACAATACACTGGAGTTTTATGTACACGATATGCGTTACCCATGCCGCATCAATTATTTCGATTATGTTTTAAATTTATTTACCAGCTTCGGATATTTTGAGAATGATAGAGAGGATGCAGCAGTAATAAGTGCCATTGAAAAAGAGCTTAAGCATCAGGGTAAAGTGGTAATTGACTTTATGAATACCCAAAAAGTAATTGCCAATTTGGTTGCTGATGAAACAAAAACAATGGAAGGAATCACCTTTAAGATTCACCGTAAGGTCGAAAATAATTTTATTGTAAAACAAATATCATTTTCAGACAAAGGCAACGATTATTCTTTTGAAGAGCGCGTGAAAGCATTGACATTAAACGATTTTGAAAAGCACCTCACTGCTCATCAACTTAAAATACTAAATTTGTGCGGTAATTATCAACTACAGGAATACAATCAAAATACATCCGATAGGTTAATCATAATAGCACAAAAAAAATAGTTTACTACTTTCAAAGTATGCAACCAATCATGTACCTTTTTTTATTTTTATCTGTTATTGTTAGCGGTTTGAGTGTCTTGTTCATCAATATAAGTGGAAAAAACTTAAAACTTATTTTGTCCTTCAGTGGTGCATTTCTATTTGCCATTTCAGTATTACATCTTATTCCCGAAATATATTTATCAGGCACGCCTAATATTGGTGTTTATATTTTAGTTGGCTTTTTTATTCAGATTTTATTGGAGTTTTTCTCCGAAGGTATTGAGCACGGACACATACACATTCATAACCACGGACATAAGCACAATGCCTTTCCGTATGCAATGATGATTGGTCTTTCTATTCACTCGTTTTTGGAAGGAATGCCGCTTGCCAATACACAGAATCATTCACACGACTCCTTATTGGTAGGTATTGTACTGCACAATATACCCATTGCTATTGCATTAATGACCATGCTTATAAAATCACACATAAAAAAACAACATGCCATTATATGGTTGATTTTATTTGCTTTCATTACTCCATTGGGAACTTTTACCAGCTATGCCATTGACGCGAATATCATCGGAAATTTTTCTGCTTATTTCGATAGGATAATGGCCGTAGTGGTTGGTATTTTTCTTCATATTTCCACGACTATACTTTTTGAGTCGAGTGAAAACCACCGTTTTAATCTCATCAAGTTTGTAATGATACTGTTAGGCGCCGGTGCTGCAATGATGAGTTAGTCACTTGCCATATCCGTTTTCCATTAATTTGTGTATTTTCGCAACACAATTATGATAACACTTCTTAAAAAGGAAATACAAAGTTTTTTAAGTTCACTTACAGGTTACATCACCATCATTGTTTTTTTGTTGGTGATAGGTTTGTTTATGTGGGTATTGCAAACCGACATGAACGTTTTAGAAAACGGCTATGCTACAATTGATACGCTTTTCACCATTGCTCCCTGGGTGTTTTTATTTTTAATTCCGGCCATTACCATGCGTTCGTTTGCCGACGAAAAAAAAGCAGGAACCATAGAACTTTTGTTAACACGCCCGCTTACCGATATGCAAATAATTCTGGCAAAATATTTTGCAGGTTTTTTATTAGTGTTGTTCTCGTTATTACCCACATTGATTTATTATTATTCGGTGCATTATTTAGGCAATCCTGTTGGAAATATTGATACGGGTGGTATGTGGGGCTCATACATTGGCTTACTTTTTTTGGGAGCTGCATTTGTAGCTATAGGTATTTTTTGTTCTTCAGTTACTGACAATCAGGTGGTGTCGTTTATCGTTTCTATGTTTTTGTGTTTATTTATTTACAAAGGATTTGATTTGATAAGTGTGTTTCCGTTATTCGGAAAGATTGATCATATTATCATCGCCTTGGGAATTGACAGTCATTACGCATCCATGAGCAGAGGCGTGATTGACACTCGTGATGCATTGTATTTTATCAGTTTGATTGCCATATTTATTTACAGTACACGCACGGTGCTTGAGAGCAGGAAGTGGTAATAGGATTATAAATTGTAAAATTTAGAAAATTGAACTATTGAATGGGAAAGATTTTTGTTCCGATGGCTGAGGTACTCGAAGCCATCTATATATTATTTTTTTTGATTTCTTCTTATTCGGTAGTTTCGAGCACCTCAACCCCCGATTTAGCTATAAATTCCCCATTTTTTCAATAGTATATGAAAAACAAAAAACGCGACATAACAGCATTAACTTTAACCATCGTTATTTTGGTACTGCTAAACTATGTGGGCTCATTTGTGTTTCACCGTTTTGATTTAACTTCTGAGAAGCGCTATACCCTGTCGGACGCTACAAAAAAGCTATTGAGTAAGCTGGATGATGTGGTATATGTAAAAGTATATTTGGGTAAAAACGAGGATTTCCCTGCCGGATTCAAGCACTTGCGAAACGAAACAGAAGAGATGCTGAATGAATTTCGTTCCTACTCAAATAACAATATAGAATATGAATTCATCAACTTGTCAGAAAACTCTGACGAGAAACAAAAAACAGAAGTATTTAAACAGCTCTATAGCAAAGGACTTCAGCCAACCAATTTAGAAGTAAAAGAAGAAAGCGGTGTTACTCAAAAAATTATTTGGCCGGGTGCATTGGTGAGTTACAAAGGCAAAGAAACACCCTGGCAATTGTTGAAAACACAGTTAGGAGCTTCACCAGAAATACAGTTGAACAATTCTGTCCAATCCTTAGAATATGAATTTGCAAGTTGTATCCGTAATTTAAGTACTACAATACGCCCACAAATTGGCTTTATTGAGGGACACGGGGAATTAAACGGATTGGATGTTGATGACATTAAAAATTCATTGAGTGAATTTTATGATGTAAAATTTGTTCGGATCGCAGATAACATAAACGCTCTAAACGATTTAAAAGCAATTATCATCGCCAAGCCCGATACAGCCTTTTCTGAAAATGATAAATTTATTATTGACCAATATGTAATGAACGGAGGCAAAGCACTGTGGGTGATTGATGCCTTAGAAACCCGTGTTGACAGCCTTCGCAAATCGGGCTTCACACTTTCTATTCCTTATAATTTAAAACTGGAAGATTTGTTTTTTAAATATGGTGTACGCATCAATCAAAATCTGGTAGTCGATTTACAATCGTCGGCAATACCCGTAAACAAAGCATTTGTAGGGCAAGAACCTCGTTTTGAACTAATGCCTTGGTTGTTCTCTCCGCTCATCATGCCATTGAACAACCATCCAATAGTCAAAAATCTGGAAGTAATAAAACTGGATTTTGCTTCTACCATTGATACCATTGCAACAAAGGGAATAAACAAAACGATTCTTTTGAAAACGTCGAAGTATTCAAAAATTGTAAAAGCTCCCGTTCGTGTGGATATGAGGATGGTGAATGTTCGTCCGGATGAAAGTTTGTTAAACGATTCATATCAAACAGTTGCGATATTGGAAGAAGGCAGGTTTGAATCGGTTTTTAAAAACCGAGAACACCCTGCAATAGCTGCAATAACATCTATTCCATACAAAGACAAAAGCGTTGACACTAAAATGATTTTTATTTCTGACGGGGATGTTATCCGAAATGATGTTCAATATTCTTCTTCAAAGCCTTATCCATTGGGTTTTGACAAATATACCAACCAAACATACGGCAATAAAAACTTTATATTAAACTGTGTAAATTATTTATGCGATGATTCCGGTTTAATAAGTGTGCGCGCAAGAGAGTTGACGTTACGCTTACTAAACAAGAAAAAAGTTCACCATGAAAGAATGAAATGGCAACTGATAAATGTGGTTCTGCCAATTGTTTCCATCATTGTTTTTGGAATAATTTATAGTTACATTCGTAAACGAAAATATACATCTTAACTATTTTTAAACAACTCCTAATCCTGAAATATTATGATGTCGATGAAATGCAAGTATGCCATTAAAGCACTGATAAAGCTGGCTGCTAAGCATAAAAAGGAATACTTGACAACCGCTGAAATTGCAACTGCTGAAAACATTCCCAAAAAATTTCTTGAACAAATTTTGTTAGATTTAAAACATGCAAAATTTGTAAACAGTAAACAAGGCAGCAAAGGTGGATATTATTTACTAAAGGATCCTAAAGATATTTCAGTAGCAGATGTTTACCGGATTTTTGATGGCGCAATCTCATTACTTCCATGCGTATCTCTTAATTTTTACGAAAAATGCGATGATTGCAATGACGAAAAGACCTGTACTCTTCGCAGAGAATTTACCAAAATACGCGAGGGAGCAAGAGTTATTATGAGCAAAACAAGTATTGCTTCGTTTCTTAAATAAAAGGCGTTCTAAATCATTTTCAAAAAATTACAGAAAAGTCTGTTCTGTTTTTATTATAGGTCTCTAAAATTCAATTCTCCAATCTATAGGCTGTAAGCCCTGTTTTACAAGTAGTTCATTTGTTTTTGAAAAATGCTTACATCCGAAAAATGCTCCGCGGGCTAAAGGTGACGGATGTGCTGCTTTTAAAACATAATGTTTAGACTGATCAATCAGTCCTTCTTTAGTGTGAGCAAATCTCCCCCAAAGCAAAAACACTACTCCTTTTCTTTGTTCGGATATTTTTTTGATAACAGCATCTGTAAATATTTCCCAACCTTTATTTTGATGAGAGGCGGCCTCTCCCGCTCTTACCGTTAAAGTGGCGTTGAGCAATAATACTCCTTGATCTGCCCAAGACTCAAGATTGCCACTTTGCGGCACAGGAATACCCAAATCATCCTTTAATTCTTTGAAAATATTCACTAGTGATGGGGGGGTGGCAATGCCTGTATTTACTGAAAAACATAAACCATTTGCTTGTCCGGCTCCATGATATGGGTCCTGACCGATTATTACCACTTTTACATTTTCAAAAGGTGTATGGTCGAAGGCTGCAAATATTTTATTTCCGGGAGGATATATTGTAAAATGCTTTTTTTCTTCTGTTACAAATGCTTTAAGATTTAGAAAATAAGGTGCGGAAAATTGATCACTCAATACCTCTTTCCAGCTCGGATGTATTTTAACATTACTTGTAATCATAGCTTTACAAAGGTACATTTTTAGAAAATCAATAATACCTGAAAGTTAAAAAGTGTGTTAATTAAATTTATAAGCGCTGTTGTATAAGATATTAAAAACATTACCTTTGCTTCAATATCTTATAAATCAGAAACTTTTAAAATCCAAACGATGAAAACGAAACCAAAAATGTTTTTTGCTTTGTTAGCTATGGCAACACTTTTTGCTACAGCAATAACTTCATGCAAGGCAAAACATACTCATTGTGCTGCATATGGAAGCATTAACAAGCCGAATAACAAGGTTAACTAAACTATATAAGATACTCTGTTCTGTATATTTTAAATTAATTAATCTTAAAGATAGCCTGAGATTTTCTGCGTTGAGCAGAAGTTTTCAGGCTATTTTGTTGATACAATAATTATAACCAAATTGCGTTCAAATTGTTATTCTGCTTTTGAACTTTAAAAATAAACCGATAGTATTTATAATACAAGGTATGTGTAAGCGTGTTGCAATATTTTTTTTATTCTTTATCAGCACTTTTAGTATTGCATATTCACAAGCCCCTTCAACGCTGTTTAAAATTAATTGGCAATCGCCCTCTGCTATTAGTTTATCCGACGAAAAAACACAACCGGTGTTATCATTTACCGGAGCTACGTATTCAATAAATGATGGGTATTTACCAAAATACAATCAGAGCATTGATTTAATGGGAAATGAAAAAAATTTCACTGCTGAATTTGTAAATGCAGTGTACGAACCTTTAACCGATGCTGAATATGTCGTTGTTGGTAATACCTCCAAAATTGAGGTTCAAATAAAAATAAATACCAGTGTGGTTACGGTTAAAAAAAAATCGCATGGTGTAATTTCATTTATTCCTATTCGTAAAGATCCCAATACCGGGAAATTAGAAAAATTAAAGTCTTTTAGTTTACAGAATACACCCATTACAAATAATGCAATTCAAAGTCGCTCAACGCGTACATATGCCGCCAATTCTGTTTTGCAAAATGGACAATGGTATAAAATTGCAATTGCAAATGACGGGATTTATAAAATTACGTATTCCTTTTTGAAAAATTTAGGTGTAAATGTATCTGCTATCAATCCTAAAAACATTAGAATATATGGAAACGGAGGCGGGATGCTACCTGAATTAAATTCAGCGCCACGACCTGATGATTTAGCAGAAAATGCAATTTATGTGAGCGGAGAAAATGACGGTGTATTTAACAATAACGATTACATTTTGTTTTATGGAAAAAGTCAAGCAACATGGCAATATAATGATTCCTTATGCCCTAAATTTCAACATTCCGTTAACTTATATTCCGACTCGTCCTATTACTTTATTACCACCGATTTGGGTGCAGGAAAACGAATTCAAAATCAAGCAATATCCTCTCTGTCACCAACAAATATAGTAAACAGCTTTGACGACTATGCTTATCATGAAATTGATTTGGTTAACTTTATTACTTCAGGAAAAATGTGGTTCGGAGAATATTTTGAAAACAATCCCAGCGCTACTTTTTCTTTTTCCTTTCCAAATATTGATAATACTTCTACTGTTTCAGTAAAAGCCAATATCGCTTCACAATGTTACTCAAGTGCTGCTACATATAATGTCAGCAGCCAATCGGGGAGTGCAACTATCTCTTTAGCATCAGTTACACCTGACATTACCGTTAGTGATTACGCCACAATAGGCTCCGGTTGTTATGCATTCACACCGTCAAATTCACAAATTAACGTTAATATTACTAAACAAACTTCAAGTGCCAAAGCATGGTTAGATTACATCGAAGTAAATGCAAGACGTTTGTTAACAATGGCCGGCGACCAAATGATATTCAGAGATACCAAGTCTGTTGGAAGCAATAATGTTGCTCAATATAATTTAACTAGCACTTCAGCTATTCAAGTATGGGATATAACAGATCTAAGCAATATAAAGCAACAAGTACTCAACACATCAGGTTCCAATAACCAATTTACTTTACCAGCCAATGTGTTAAAACAATTTATTGCTTTTACCGGTGCATCATTCCTAACACCTTCAGCATGTGGAATGGTTATCAATCAAAATTTACATGCGTTACCCAATAGTAATATTATAATTGTTGCTTATCCCGATTTTTATCAACAAGCCACACAATTAGCATCATTTCACGAAAGCAAAGATGGATTGTCATCTGTAATTGTAACTCCTCAAGAAATATACAATGAATTTTCTTCTGGAGCGCAAGACATTTCTGCTATACGCGACTTTGTGAAAATGTTTTATGACAGAGCTGCAACTGCTGCCCAGATGCCACAGTATTTGATTTTGTTTGGTGACGGGTCTTACGATTACAAAAACCGGATTAGTCCTAATACTAATTATATTCCTACTTATCAATCTTTAAATTCAGTTTCCAAAACAAATTCCTACACGTCAGATGATTTTTATGGCTTGCTGGACGATGGAGAAGGTTTATGGACAAATGATGTGGTTGATATTGGCATTGGAAGATTCGCTACAGATAATAAACAAGATGCGCAGACAGTAATTAATAAAATCCTTAGTTACACAAAAACAGGAATCGCTTCAACAGAACAAACATCAGGCGATGAATCGCCTTTTGGCAACTGGCGCAATATGATTTGTTTTATAGCTGATGATGGAGACCAAAATTTACATGTTTCTCAGGCCGATCAGGAAGCAACATTTGTAGATACAACTTACAACGATTATAACATATCCAAAATATATGTAGATGCATATCATCAAGAAACTGTTCCTGGCGGAAATCGTTATCCCGATGTAAATAATGCTATATTAAAAAGAATAGAACAAGGTGCATTGATAATAAATTGGACAGGACATGCTAACCCTGTTCAATTGTCAAAAAACGATATTTTAACAAGTGCTTCAGTTGCCGGTTTGACAAATAAAAACAAATTATTTTTCTTTGTTACAGCATCGTGTGAAGTAAGTGAATATGATAATCCAGCACAAATTTCATTAGGTGAACAAGCGCTTCTAAATCCCAATGGAGGAGCAATTGCATTACTGAGTACCACCAGAGAAGTGTATTCCAGTTCCAATTTTCAATTAAACCAAGATTTTTACCAATCTGCGTTCAAACCCATCAACAACAATATGCCCAAACTGGGAGATATTTACCAATATGTGAAAACACAACCCGGAGGCAATTCCATAAACAGTAGGAGTTTTACGCTACTTGGAGATCCTGTTTTAACACTAGCATATCCCAAACAAACTATTGTTACAGATTCCATCAATCAGTCTAGCATTACTACCTTGAGTGCAGATACATTAAAAGCACTTTCTTTTATTACCATCAGCGGACACGTAAATGATGAAAATGGAAGTTTGATTAACAGTTTTAATGGGGCAGCTTATCCTACTGTTTATGATAAAACTTTTAGCGAAACAACACTTTCCAATAAAGGTACCGCAGTTAGTCCACCTTTTACCTTTAAATTACAAACAAATATGCTGTTCAACGGTAAAGTGAGTGTAAAAAACGGGTACTTCAAATTTTCATTTGTAGTACCCAAAGACATTGCCTACCAATACGGACCAGGACGAATTAGTTATTACGCCGAAAATGGAACCTATGATGCAAGCGGAAACAACGAAAAAATAATTGTTGGAGGATATAATAAAAATGCACCTGTAGATAATGTAGGGCCTTCAATACATCTTTATATGAATAATGATAAATTTGTTTTTGGAGGATTAACAAATGAAAACCCTGATTTATATTCCGTTTTATACGACGACTATGGAATTAACATAGTAGGTAACACACCGGGACACGACATTACCGCAGTGTTAGATGGCAATAGCAGCAACCCGATAATACTGAATGATTTTTTTCGTTCTGATTTAAACACCTACAAAAGCGGAACAATTACTTATCCTCTTCAGACATTAAGTGCAGGCCAGCATAATTTGAGAATAAAAGCTTGGGATGTATATGATAATTCTTCTGAAGCTTACACAGAGTTTATAGTTGCAAATTCCTCTACCGTAGCCTTGAGCCATGTATTAAATTACCCCAACCCTTTTACAACTAAAACTCAATTTTATTTTGAGCACAATCAGGCTAACATTTTATTCGAAGTGCAAATTCAAATATTCACTGTAACAGGCAAGCTGGTTAAAACAATTAATCAATTTGTTAATTCCGATGGCTTTCGCTCTGACCCAATAGATTGGGATGGTAAAGACGACTTTGGCGATAAAATAGGAAGAGGGGTGTACGTTTATTCCATTAAAGTTACAACCGGTGAAAACGGTAGTGCCGTTAAGTATGAGAAACTGGTTATTTTAAATTAATTATTACCTTAGCGCGTATAAATTTTTTAACCAATACAATAAAGGAAAAACGTTTGCGTTAACAGCAAGTTTAATTAAAGAAAGGAAGATTTAAAACATATAAAATGAAGTACATAGTTAAAATTAAAAGAGAGTTATTGATACTACCTTTAGCGTTAGTTTTTATTCAATCTGTATCCGCTCAAACAATCAATTACAATCAACTTTCAGGACAACAGTTAAGTAAATTGTCAAACCCCATTACCACCGCAGTACCATTTTTAATGATCTCACCGGATTCAAGAGCCGGTGGAATGGGAGATGCCGGTGTTGCTACTTCGACTGATGTTAATTCAATTCATTGGAATGCCTCTAAATTAGCCTTCACCGATAAGCAGGCAGGCATTGGAATATCCTACACACCATGGTTAAGAGCCTTAGTGCCTGACATTAATCTTTTATATTTATCGGGGTTTTATAAAACAAAATCAAGTGGCACGTTTGCAGGTTCTCTTCGTTATTTTTCATTGGGTGAAATTAATTTTACAGACGTTAATGGCAATGCGCTGGGAACATTCAAACCCAATGAATTTGCTGTTGACGTGGCATATGCAAAAAAACTTTCTAAAACTTTTTCCATTGGTGGGGCCGTTCGTTATATTAACTCCAATTTAACACAAGGTACATTTGTAAGCGGAGCCGCAACTCGTCCGGGACGTGCTATAGCAGTTGATATTTCTAGTACCTACAAAAATGAAAACCTAAAAATAGGGGATAAAAAAGCAACCGGAACAATTGGATTGAACATCTCTAATATTGGACAAAAAATGAGTTATACTACTAATAATTCAGCGCTTAATCCTTCCGCTTTCATACCTATTAATATGAGACTGGGTGGTTCTGTATTAATTAAACTGGATGACTATAACACTATTACTTTTTTGGCTGAGGCAAATAAATTACTTGTCCCTACCCCGCCTATATATGCCCATGATACTGCCAATGCTCTTATTCCTGATGGTAATGGCGGCTATGTAATTGCTGCCGGAAAAGATCCTAATGTAGGAGTGGCGAAAGGAATGATACAATCCTTTTATGATGCGCCAGGAGGTTTTAAAGAAGAGCTGCATGAAATTAATTATTGCGGGGGATTGGAATATTGGTACAATAAATTATTTGCTTTAAGAACGGGGTATTATTACGAAAGTGTTACTAAAGGGGGAAGACAATACATTACTATGGGGGCTGGTATCAAGTACAATGTAATGGGAATTGATTTCGCATACTTAATGCCTACAACCAGCACCAATAAAAACCCGCTTTCAAACACATTGCGTATTTCATTATCCTTTGATTTTGATGCGTTCAAAGCTCAAGATAAAGCCACCGATTAACTTTTAATTACCCTACTACTAAATGAAAGTACGCGTTGGATTTGGCTTTGATGTTCATCAATTACAAGAGGGTAGAGAGTTGTGGCTGGGAGGCATTAAACTGGAAAGTAAAAAAGGAGCACTTGGTCATTCTGATGCAGATGTATTGATACACGCAATTTGTGATGCACTTTTAGGCGCTGCAGGTTTGCGCGATATAGGTTTCCACTTTCCTGATACAGCTTCTGAATTTAAAGGTATCGACAGTAAAATACTTCTTACACGTGTGGTTGAGTTATTGAAAAAAGAAAATTACACCATCGGCAACATCGATTGTACATTAATATTAGAAGCTCCAAAAATAAACTCTCACATTGACAGTATGAAGCAAACGCTTGCCACTACTATGCAAATTGACCCATCCGACATTGGTATAAAAGCCACAACAAACGAAAAGATGGGATACGTAGGCAGACAAGAAGGTGTTTGTGCATATGCTGTGGCACTTATTCAAAAGTAATATTACGTTTTGTTTGAATCATAATCTTTTGTTTTAAAAACACCAATTAAAATTTATTGTAAATTTGTTTTTACCTTCGGTTAACAAATCGATTCAATCAAAAAACTATTTTGTAATATGGCTAAAGAACAACAATCATCAAAGTTTGGCAAGGACACTTATTTGAAGTGGTACGAATCAATGTTGTTGATGCGTAGGTTTGAAGAAAAAACCGGACAGTTATATATACAACAAAAAATTCGTGGCTTTTGTCATTTGTACATTGGTCAGGAGGCGGTGGTTGCAGGTTCCGAATCTGTTCTGCGAAGAGATGACAGAGTAATTACAGCGTATCGCGATCACGCACACCCTATAGGCAGAGGCTTACATCCTAAATACATTATGGCCGAATTGATGGCAAAGATTACCGGTTGCTCTAAAGGAAAAGGAGGTTCAATGCACTTATTTACAAAAGAGTTTAACTTTTTTGGAGGGCATGGTATTGTGGGCGGACAAATACCTTTGGGCGCAGGTATTGCGTTTGCCGATAAATACAGGGGAAGCGATAATGTAACACTTTGTTATATGGGCGAAGGAGCTACACGTCAGGGCGCATTGCATGAATCATTTAATATGGCTATGTTTTGGAAATTGCCGGTTGTTTTTATTGTTGAAAATAATGGTTACGCCATGGGGACGGCTGTAGCAAAAGCTTCTAACGTGCATGAATTTTACAGATTAGGTTCTGCGTATGATATGCCTTCTTATCAGGTTGACGGGATGAGTTGTGAGTCGGTACATGAAGCAATAGAAATAGCTGTAGAACATGCCCGCAAGGGTGATGGGCCGACTTTACTTGAAATGAAAACCTATCGTTATAAGGGTCATTCAATGAGTGATGCATCTACTTACCGTACTAAAGAGGAAGTAGAAGAGTATAAACAGAAAGATCCTATTACAAAAGTATTGAATACAATTATAGCAAATAACTGGGCAACAGAAAATGATCTGGAGATTATTTCAGAGCGCATTAATGCAACAATTGTGGAAGCAGTTAAATTTGGTGAAGAATCGCCCTACCCTACTCCTGATGAACTTTACAAAGATGTGTATGTACAGGAAGATTATCCTTTTATTATTGAAAATTGAGTTGTTTGAAGATCGAAATGAGGAGTCAAAATAGCGTAGAGATAAGATTTATAATTCGTAAATATTCCTAATTTCAAGTAGTATGGCGGAAATAGTTAGAATGCCCAAGTTGAGCGATACCATGACGGAAGGTGTGGTGGCTAAATGGCACAAAAAAGTTGGCGATAAAATAAAGTCGGGCGATTTATTGGCAGACATTGAAACCGATAAAGCCACCATGGAATTTGAATCATTTCAAGAAGGGGTGCTGTTGTATATTGGCATTGAACAAGGAAAAGCTGCACCGGTTGATTCTATAATTGCTATACTAGGTAAGGAAGGAGAAGATGTTTCAGCATTAATTAAAGAAGAACCCAAACAACCAACACCACAAAAAGCTGAACCCGTTCATATTGAAAAAACTGTAACCACTAATAATAAACCAAAAGAAGTAGAAAAGGCTCAACCGGAAGTAAAAATTACACCACAGGTTCAAACCCCGTCCACCTTAACAAATGAACACGGTCATTTGAAAATTTCTCCCCTGGCAAAAAAAATGGCGGAAGAAAAAGGCATTAACATAAGTACTTTAAAAGGCAGCGGAGACGAAGGCAGAATAGTAAAACGTGATATTGATAATTTCACATCATCAGGAAATATATTACCGAAATTCAATGGTGTAGAAAGCTATAGCGAAGAGCCTGTATCACAGATGCGTAAAACCATTGCACGTAGGTTGTCAGAAAGCAAATTTACAGCTCCTCATTTTTACCTGACAATGGAAATTAATATGGATGAAACGATTAACGCCCGCGAAGCCATCAATACAGTTGCTAAGGAAAAAATATCCTTTAATGACATTGTTATAAAAGCGGTTGCAGCAAGTTTACGCAAGCATCCTAAAGTAAATTCGTCATGGTTGGGCGATGTTATTCGCTTCAACAATCATATTCATATTGGTGTAGCGGTGGCAATTGAGGAAGGATTGCTTGTGCCTGTGGTACGTTTTGCCGATGAAAAAACATTGACACAAATAGCAGGTGAAGTACGCAATTACGCTGCTAAAGCAAAAGAAAAAAAGCTGCAACCAAGCGACTGGGAAGGTAATACATTTACTATTTCCAACTTAGGGATGTTTGGCATAGATGAGTTTACAGCAATAATTAATTCTCCTGATTCCTGCATTTTAGCAGTAGGCGGCATTAAACAAGTTCCTGTTGTTAAAAACAATCAGATTGTTCCGGGCAATATAATGAAAGTGACACTTTCCTGCGACCATAGAGTTGTTGACGGAGCAACGGGAGCTGCATTTCTTAAAACATTAAAACACAATTTAGAAAACCCTGTGTTGATGTTAGGATCGTATTCTATTTAAAATTGGTTACGCAATAGGGTGACCATCCCATTTTATCTTTACGTTTAAAAATCTATAAAACATTTTAGTTCCCCCCATTTTTTAATGAAAAAAGCAATTGTTATAGGTGCCTCCTCAGGTATAGGAAAAGGTATTGCAACAACTCTTGCGAATAATGGCTACAAAGTAGCCATTACCGCAAGAAGAAAGGAATTACTTTCAGAATTAAAACAACAAAATCCCGAAAATTTTATACCAATACCTTTTGATATAAAAGATATAGTTGCCCTTCCCAACCATTTAAATGAATTGACAAATGTATTGGGTGGTCTCGACTTATTAGTGCTAAGTTCAGGAACAGGTGATATAAATAACACATTAGATTTTAATGTTGAAAAAAGCACCATCGACACAAATGTGTTAGGCTTCACTTGTATTGTTGACTGGGCATTTAATTATTTTGAACTACAAAAATCAGGACACATTGCAGCCATCAGTTCCATAGCCGGTCTCCGCGGAGGACGACAAGCACCTGCCTACAACGCCACAAAAGCCTACCAAATAAATTATTTGGAAGCATTGAGACAAAAAGCCTGCAACTTAAACATCCCAATTATTATTACCGATATAAGACCCGGCTTTGTAAATACAGCTATGGCAAAAGGAGATGGAAAATTTTGGGTAGCATCGGTAGAAAAGGCCACCAAACAAATAATGCAAGCCATTACTAAAAACAAAAAAGTTGTTTATGTAACCAAGCGTTGGAGGTTAATTGCGATACTATTCAAGCTAATGCCGGGTTGGTTATACGAAAAACTATAGTGTAATTGATGAAAGAAGGATGAAACATTATTGTGATCAACTATTTTCTCCGCCCGCTAAACGTGCAGCAATAGCAAGCTTTATATCTCCATATGTATATTCATCGCCCAAGGCTTGTTTTATAGGCGTTAACTGAAAGGTGTTAAGTGTTTTTGAAACGGCAATAATATTTTTGATTTTTTCTTCGTCAATCAATTCTTTGGCTTCTACTTCTCCTCGCGTAATTAAATATGCCAAATGGCCCTCGATTGTGGTTACTGACATACTCCTTATTTTTGCTATAGCATCAATTGCGTTGCCCTGTTTATATAGTTTTAGTGTTTCTTCTTTTGTGTCCAATTTTACAATTGGTTCAGGACTTTTCAGGTTTTCTGCTGTTTTTATTTTTCCTGAACGCTCTTTTTTTTGTCGTGTACTTTTTGCTTTTTCATTGTCAGGTGTTGACGAAAACACTTGATTTAACAGCTCCGTGCGGGTTACATCCACGCATACTTTATCAATGGCTGTTTTTGTTATTTCTTTTTTTGCAATGGTTAATTCTATTACCAACGTAGCTTTATTCAGCAATTTTAATTGTTCGTTTACACTTACCTCCAACGATAACAATTCATTGATATAGGTTTTGTTTTGTTTATCCGTTTTAACAATCAATGCATGTCGCAACAATTTATTAGAAATACCTTTAAATGCAGGAGAAAAATAACTTGCAGCTGCCTGAATTCGTTTTAAAAGAAAATCGAGATGCCCTTCCTCTTTTTTATCAATGATACCTGCAAGCTGCCTCTGAAAGCCTGTAGCGTGAGGTTGAATATCTTTTACTTCTTTTTCAATTTCTTTGGCCCATTCATAATAACGCTGTTTAGTTGATTTCTTTTTTGCAAGTACATAACTGTCGGTATGTTCTTCCAACTGTCTTATCAAGGTATTAAAATCAAAACACTTTAAGGAATAGTCTTTTATAAAACGGTAAGTTTCCTCATTCAGCAAGTCATTCAGGTTTTGTGAAGCTTCTTCATTTTTTGAATAACTGGTAATTTTATTATCCTGACTAAGTGTATTAAAATTTATTTTGGATGTTAACACCAATCCATTCAACGATTTGAGGCGCGACAATGCTACATAAATTTGACCGGGAGCAAAAGCATCGCCCACATCCACAATGGCCTTTTCAAAAGTAAGCCCCTGGCTTTTATGCACCGTTATTGCCCATGCAAGCTTTATAGGATATTGCGTAAAGGTGCCGGCAGTGTTTTCTTCTATTTCGTTAGTCGCATCGTTTATTTTATATTTTATGTTCTTCCACACATAGGGTTCTACTTCAATAGGTGAAGAAGCATCATTGAATTGCACTTTTATTTGCTCATTATTAATATTGCTGATAATTCCTATTTTTCCGTTAAAGTAACGCTGTGCACCCGTACTATCATTTTTAATAAACATCACTTGCGCACCTACTTTCAACTCCAGCGTTTTTTCAATAGGATAAAGATGTTCCATAAAATCATCGGCGATTTTGGCTTCAAAAAAATACGACTTTGTTTTTATGGCTTGCAAATATGTTTTGTTAAGCTCATTCGCTTTATTATTGTGTGTTGTTAAGGTAATGTAATTATCTTCAGAGTTAGGTTTAAATTCGGGCTTATAAAAGGTGTTGAGCAATTCATTATCTTCTTTTGTAATGGTGTTATCTCTTAAATGATTTAGCAAGGTTATAAATCGTTCATCACTTTGGCGGTATATTTTATCAAGTTCAATATACACGGGCTTGTTTTCCTGCAGCACTCGCGAATCAAAAAAGTAAGCACTTTTATAATGATGTTTCAATACCTCCCATTCCTCATTTTTTATAACAGGAGGTAACTGTAATAAATCGCCAATGAATAACACCTGCACCCCTCCAAAAGCAAGATTGTGTCTTCTGCGAACGTGACGTAGTACCCAATCAATAGCATCCAGCAAATCGGCACGCAGCATACTTACTTCATCAATAATGAGTAGCTCAAGTTCCCGCAACAACTTACGTTTGTTGTCGAACATTTGCAGGTTTTTAATTACTGAAGACGGGTCATTTAATTTTACCCGTTCGTTAAAGTTGTCTTTGTTTTGAACAACAGGAACAAACGTACCAAATGGCAATTGAAACAAAGAATGAATGGTAGTTCCGCCTGCATTAATAGCAGCTATCCCTGTAGGTGCAACGATCAAACATTTTTTATACGTGTTGCTTACTATCTGCTTTAAAAACGTGGTTTTACCTGTTCCTGCTTTTCCTGTAAGAAAAACATTTTTATTGGTATGATTGATAAATTTTGTGGCGTATAATGCCTTTCCTATAGCGGCTTCAGAATTCACGTTGGTTGTAAACTAATTTATTCTTTTTTAGACATCGGGCCGCGTTTGTAAGTAACCAATCCGTTTAAAAAATTACGTAATAACTGGTCGCCGCATTCTTTGTAATTAGGATGATCCGGTTTTCTGAAAAGCGCAGTCAGTTCGCTTTTTGTTACGTCAAATTCTGCCAGTTTCAGTATGTGAACAATGTCATCATCCTTCAGTTCCAGTGCCACACGCAGTTTTTTAAGTATATCGTTATTTGTCAGCATTGCGTATGGTTTTTTCTAAAAAAAATGTCCCGAAAGGTATAAAGGATAGTAGAAAAGCAATTAGTGTTATTTTTAATTTCCATCCATAATAGTTAAAACAGTACGACAATATAGCCACGTACATTATAAATAAAACGCCATGCAGCATCCCTACAATTTTAACAGCTTCGGGCATGTTAGCCATATATTTTAAGGGCATTGCAATAAATAAAAGCGCAAGAAAGGAAATCCCTTCAGCTTTACCCGTGTTCAGCAATCGTTTAAAAGGCGTTTTTGTTGGATTTGTTTCCATTGTTTTTATTTGATATATAACCGTTGCGCAAAAATAACTGAATTGTGAATGGGAAGATAACAAAAAGTTGATTCGTTATCAACCGTCTAAACTTCTTCTGCTCTTCAAAAGCTGTTGGAATGAAGTAGCGTAATAGTTTTCTTAGTTTATTTTGTTTTAAACTTATTAATTGCATTTTTTGTAAAGTCAGAAAGCACTAGTTTTCCAACTATCTCGGCTTGTTCTGCTAATAGCATGTCCCAGTGTTCTGTATCCAGCCAAAACTTTTGTTTTAACAACCGCATGGCTTCTGGGTTGTACTTTACAAGTTGTTCCGTTAGCTTTACAAGTGCGGTATCCATTTCTTCTATTGAAGGATAAATATCAGCGTACAAACCTCTATCATGTGCCCATTCCGCAGTTTTGAATTCAGTAGCGTTAATCGTTAATGCGCCAAATGCAGCCACACCTATTTTGCGCTGAACAGCAGGACCGATTACAAAAGGACCAATGCCTATACCCAATTCACTAAGTTTTACAGGTGCTGTATCCACCGCCAATGCATAATCAGCTGCCGATACAATACCTACCCCCCCACCCACAACTTTACCTTGTACACGTACTATTACAAATTTTGGCGCTTTGCGTATCGCATTAATAACGGATGCAAAACCCATGAAAAAAATCTTGCTGGTTGCAGTATCTTCCAGCTGCACCATTTCATCAAATGAGCCGCCGGCACAAAAGGTATTATCACCTTCGCTTTGCAGCACTATCACTTTTGCTTCGGGATTACTGCCCGCAGCCTCAATTTTTATAACTAGTTCTTTTAACAACATACTTGGCAATGAATTGCTTTGAGGATGAAAAAAGGTAATGGTCGCTATCCCATTGTTTAGTGTTGATGTTACATGTGGAAGTTTCATTTTTATTTTTTAGGTAACAGTTCTTGGCTTTGGTATGAACAAGGTGAAAACCAATCTATTCAATGCCAGCACTAAATTAATTATTATTACCACTAAACAGGATTGTAAAAGAACTATTTTTTTGCTTTATCGCAACTTTCGTTTTAGCTTTAAGAAAGCTATGAGTAAACTCATACACTCAGTTATATTTTATTATTACTTTTCGAGTGCAAAAGAATTTAATAAACCTATTTACCCTAAATATTTGTGAAACTTTTATCTGTTTACCTATTCCTTGTTTTTTTTGTTTTGATGAATTTTTGTAAAAACCCTGACAGGAATCAACATTGTATAAAAACGAATGTAATTAACGAACAGGTAAAGAAGGATACCACTTTGATTTATCTGGACTCAATTACTCTTGCAATTTTTTCGCAACAATATTCCTTAAATGAAAATTACAATAATAATATCGAATCATTTTATAAAAAAAGAAATTATGAGTTTGCTTGGATGAATACCGAAGGAATTAACGAATATGCCAGAAACTTCATTAATCTCCTAAACAATGAGAAAAACCATAAGAACATTTCGTTTTACCAAAACAAATTGCACACACTCTATAATACACTTTCGGAAACAGACACTGCATTTAACAGCAAAGACAGTATAGTTACTCAACTTGAGCTCTTATTAACCTTAAACTTTTTTGATTATGCAAAGCGAAACTGGGGTGGCATTAGCAAAGAAGAAGCAAAAAAGGTCAGTTGGTTCATGGATAGAAAAAAATTAAATTATGAAAACCTGCTCGATACAGTTTTAAAAAATGATGCTCCATCCATTTTTTATTTCGAACCAGTTTATAGCCAATATCAATTGCTAAAAAACAATCTTCAAAAATATAATGATATTGAAAAAAAAGGAGGATGGATTCTATGGACTGATAAAACCAAAAAACTAAAAAAAGGAGATTCCACTTCAGTAATTGCGTTAGTAAAAAAGCAACTTTTCATGTTAGAGGATTTAGCAATCAAAGACACTACCTATTTATTTAATGATATGCTTGTTGATGCTGTAAAAAAATTTCAACAACGACACGGTTTAAAAGAAGATGGAGTTATTGAAGGGGAAACATTGCTTGCGTTGAGCATTCCCATTCATGATCGCATACAGCAAATACTCATTAATATGGAGCGTTGCAAATGGGTTCCGATTGAACAAAAAGGCGATTATCTTATGGTAAACATTCCTGATTTTAAGTTATATGTTTATACTAATGACAGTTTAAAATGGAGCTGTAATGTAGTGGTAGGTAAATCTAACGCTGCAAACCATACCGTAATATTTAATGATAATATCGAAGATATCGTCTTCAGTCCGTATTGGAATATTCCAAAGGATATTATTATCAAAGAAACACTTCCTGAAATAAAAAAGAATCCAAACTATTTAACAATTCACAATATGGAAGTAATTAATTCAAAAGAACAACCTATTACATTATCTCCTATTGAATGGGGACAGTATACTACTGATTTTCCATACACAATCCGCCAAAAACCTGGGAAAGACAATGCACTGGGATTAGTAAAATTTTTGTTCCCCAACTCTTATAGTATATACATGCATGATACCCCTGCAAAATCTTTATTCAATGAATCAACAAGAATGTTCAGCCATGGATGTATACGTGTAGAGGAACCTTTTAAACTTGCTAAGTTTTTGTTAAGAGGAGATTCAGCGTATACAGATGAACGAATTAATTCTTTAATGAATGGAGGCAAACAAACTTTTGTAAAATTAACAACTAAAGTTCCCGTTTTTATTACCTATTTCACGGCGTGGGTTAACAAGGATGGAAAACTTAATTTCAGAGATGATGTATATCACAATGATTTAAAGATGAAAGCTGTTTTATTTAAAAACTAATTGGAATTTTACTCATTGTATTGTACCTTTATAAGAAAGGCGAAACTTTTTCTTCAACATAAAATACCATGAGTGCTTATTTATCTAAAGTCAATTTTCTTTTCCTCATCATTCTCCTGTTTATTGGAAGCACTTCCAGCTTTTCAAAATTTCAAAGCAAAAATAAAATAATCATTTCAAAAGACTTTAGTTTATATGATGAGTTGGAACTTTCGCAGCTCGGATTAAAACAGGATATCTTTAACAAAGCCATATGTGGTTGGAATACTTTATTAAAAGCAAAAAACATCCGAAAATCAACTTTGCTTTCTATTGTTGATTTATCACAATCTTCAAACTCGAAACGACTTTATATTATCGATATGGAAGAAAAGAAAATATTGTTTAATACATATGTAGCTCATGGTCGTAATTCAGGTGAAGAGTATGCCAATTCTTTTTCAAACGAACCGAATTCATTTCAATCAAGTCTAGGATTTTATTTAACGGAAAACACTTATCAAGGCGCTCACGGGTTATCAATGAAATTGAAAGGAATTGAAAATGGAATTAATGACAATGCTGAACAACGAGGCATTGTAATGCATGGAGCACTTTATGTTCATGAATCATTTATTAAGCAAAACGGTCGATTAGGTCGTAGTCAGGGGTGTCCGGCTGTTCCTCAAGAACTTTGTGAACCAATTGTTAATTGCATAAAAGGTGGCTCCTGCTTTTTTATGTTTTATCCTGACAGCACTTATCTGAATAAATCAACGCTTTTATACAACTAGTGTTGAAGTCGACTTAATTTCATTCATTACTATTTTCGTATCTTAAAACCATCACGTATACTTCTGCTAAACCCATCAAACAAAAGGGCGTGAAGCATTTGCATATCTATTCACAATAGTATTGCCCTATAAAGCTCAACTAAAAGTAAACGGTTAATAATTCTGATCTAGAAACATCTCTAAAACAAGCAGCCCTATTTACTTTACTATCTTTTTAAGCACTTTAAAATAGTGTAAATACACTATTTTATACATTACTAAGGTGTTTCCATTATTTTTTTTATTATAATTCATCTGTACTTTTCAGAACACAAAAAGCATCACTAAACTTTAACTTAATCTGTCAAATTTTATTTATTAACCGTAAAACAAAAAATATGGCAAAAATAAACCATCACAACTCGTCTGACACCCTTGATGAATTACTAACCGATGCAAAAAACAGAGGTATTCTTCATTTATATACAGATGTAGATAAAATAACAGAACGAAAATTGAAAATTGCAGATAAAGAACTGTTCAATTTTGGCACTTGCGGATACCTTGGACTAGAGTTGGATCAACGATTAAAAGATGGCGCGATAGAAATGCTACAGATGTATGGAACACAGTTTTCTGTATCAAGAACTTATCTCACATCGGGTATTCACGGGCAACTGGAGTCCTATTTATCGGCAATGTATGATAATAGTCCGGTAATTACTTATAGTTCTACATCGGCGGCACATATTTCTATTATTCCAACAATTGTAAATTACAATGATGCCGTTATATTAGATCAACAAGTGCATATGAGCGTACAAACTGCCGCTCAATTATTGCGACAAAAAGGTGCAACCATAGAAAAAATTAGACATAGTAATTTGGAAATGCTGGAAGCTTCAGTACAAGAATTATCAAGAAAACACGAAAAAATATGGTACATGATTGATGGCGTGTATTCCATGTTTGGCGATTTGCCTCCACTGGATAATTTGATTTATTTGATGACCAAATATCCCAAATTGCATTTATATATAGATGATGCACATGGTATTGGATGGTATGGTGAAAAAGGGACGGGCTACGCATTTAGTAAAAATTCCGAAACACCCCAAAGTGATATTGGTTACAACATTGGCTAAAGGGTTTGGTGTTATGGGCGGTTTAGCAATATTTCCGGACGAAAAAACAAAACATAAGGTAAGTATTTTCGGAGGTCCGTTGGGGTATTCCCATCCACTTTCTCCTGCTTTAATTGGTTCAGCCATTGCATCCGCAAAAATTATGCTTTCGGATGAAATTAAAGTTATGCAAAATGAATTGCGTGAAAGAATGGATTACTGCAATACTTTACTTTCTAAAACAGAACTTATCGTAGTATCAAATCCTCTTACACCAATTAATTGTGTAGGTATGGGGCAGCCTAAAGTTGCTTATAATATGATTAAACGACTTTTAAACGATGGTTTTTTTGTGAATGCAGCATTATTTCCTGCTGTTCCAATTAAAAAAACAGGAATCCGTTTTACTATTACCAGACACATTCATAAAGAAGATATTAAAGCATTGGTTGAAGCTATGGAATACCATTATCCTTTGGTGTTAGAAGAAGAAGGTATCACTGCAAATCACGTTAAAGAGGCTTTTGAAATAAAATCGGAAGTACCAACTCCTGCCCTACAATCATATGATATAGACACCATTTTTAAATCTTCTAACAAGCCTAAACTTTACATTGAAGAATACAGAACCATAACAGCTGTAAATAAAGAGGAATGGGATAAATTATTGGGAGATAATGGCTCGTTTGACTGGGACGGTTTATTATCGTTAGAGGATGTTTTTAAAGGTAATCTGAAACCAGAAGAGAACTGGAACTTCTACTATTTTATTATTAGAGATTCCAATAAACAACCTGTGTTAGCAACATTTTTTACATCTACCATTATGAAAGATGATATGCTATCACAGGAAGAAATATCTATCCAAATAGAGGAAAAGCGAAAAAAAGAGCCTTACTGTTTCACTTCACTGACTTTAACAATGGGATCGATGCTTACAGAAGGAAATCACTATTATATTAACAGAACACATCCTCAATGGGAACAGGCATTTACAATGTTATTGGCAAGAGTTGCTGAAATTCAGGAATCTATTTATGCAAATACAGTATTACTTCGCGACTTTGATAAAGAAGATACAGAATTAAAAGAGTTATTTATTAAAGAAGGCTTTGCTACAGTAAACATGCCTAATTCCAATGTTATTGAAGAAATTGCATGGAATAATTCTGATGAATTATTAAATTATGTGACAATTAGAAGTAAAAGACATATTAAAAGTGATGTATTAAAACACGAAGATAAGTTTGAAATTGAATACAAGAATATGCTTACCAAAGACGAGGCATTGCATTTTTACGAATTATATAAAAACGTTAATGCAAAAAACAAAGCAGTCAACATGTATCCTTATCCTAAGAATATTCTAAATAAATTATCAAAAAACTCCAAATGGGAATTTATTGTTTTAAGACTAAAACCCGAATTCGATAATCGGAATGAAAGGACTGCTGTTGCCGTTGCTTGGTCATATAATACAAGAAACCATTCTTCATTTATGATTATTGGTATCGATTATAATTATAATAATGAATATAAAATCTATAAACAAACAATGTATCAGGTTTTAAAGAGAGCTAAAGCGTTAGGATATTCCAAAGTCTATTTGGGGCTATCTGCAGACTATGAAAAGCAAAAATTTGGAGCAAAACAACAGACGCGGGTCGCATATACACAATCTAAGGATACTTTTCATATGGAAGTAATCGAATCAATGGCAGCATCAGAATTAGTAGCTTTATAATGATTTTCAAGTTTTTTTTTTAACTTGGAGGAAAATTAACAAGCTAAAATATTATGAAGAAAACACTTGCGGATAATGAACTAGCTATAATCGAAGTTGAAAATGGTATTGTTTCTTTAACTTTCAAAATTGACTTGATTGATTTAGAATTAGTCAAAAAAATAGTAGACACGCGCTTAGAAGTTACATCGTTGGAACCGTATCTTTTTCTTATTAATTCTAAAAAGGTGAAGAAATTTTCCAAAGAAGCAAGAGATTTTTTAGCCGGAAAAAAGGCAGCGGAGCGTGTTATTGCAGCTGCAATTGTAATAGACTCTATGTTAACAGCAACACTTGCCAACTTTTTTTTGCGAGTTAGCAAACCGGAAGTTACTACAAGATTATTCAGCAACGAAGAAGATGCTATTATATGGTTAAAAACAATTGATACTGATAAATAAAAAACTATTTAATAATTTTCAAGAGACAAAATATAATATGAAATTCCCTACATTTAAAAACAAGTATTTTTCTTTAGAGATAATAGATGATATTTTGTACATAGATTATAAAGAGGATTTGATTATTACCTTACCCATTGCAAAAGAAATAGTTGCCGACAGAATCAAATTTCAACTTCAGGAAAATTATGATTCTATTTCTATGGTCGGCTTTTTAAATATTAAATATGCTAACAAAAAAGCACGGGAATATTTAGCTACAGAAGGTGCTCAACGATTAAACAGCTGCCGCTTTTATTGCCGAAAAAATGGTTTCAAAAACTTTATTGCAAATTTTTTTAACAGTTGAAAAACCTAAAATACCCATTCGCGTATTTGATGATAAAAAAAATGCTGTTGCCTGGATACAAAGTATAATTGGTAAATGACACTTACTAAAACAACTATGAGTACACTTGCGGAAGTGAATTATCACTTGCAAAAATCCATTGCTTGTATTGAAAATTTAGATGTCAGGAATGTTTCATCGGATGAAGAGATAGAACTTTTTAAAAATCAATTATCAAACTTTATTCAACAACTTAAAGCAAAAAAAATAAATCTTGACAATATTGATTCTTTCACGTTTGTTGATAACGACGACCTTGCTATAATCATGAATCAAATGGTTGAATATGCTGAATTAAACTTCAACAGTCAACTGGAAATAAGAGGGAATGATGATATTATTAATACAATTGCTACAACTGTTAACCTATTAGGAGAGGAACTGGAAGATAAAATTAAAAAGCTTCAACAGTTAAACATAACACTTGAGGTTACTACAGAAAAAACAAAAGCTAAAAATCAAGAATTATCAGGTATTATGAAAGCGCTTGACGAAAGTGCTCTTATTTTTATTACTGACACAAAGGGAAACATTGTAAAAGTAAATAAGGGGTTTTCAGAAGCCTGCATGTATAGTGAGCAGGAATTACTAGGTAAAAGCCATAAAATTATCCGTTCCGATTTTCATCCGAAAAAATTCTGGAAAGAAATGATTACAGTTATAGAAAATGGTAAATCCTGGCGAAACGAAATAAAATGTTTGGCAAAAAACGGTTCGGAATTCTGGATGGACATCGTTGTTAATCCTATTACTAATCTTAATCAAGAAATAACCCATTATTTATCTATCGGCAATTTAACTACCGATAAAAAAACACAGGAAATTAGGTTAATCGAAAACGAAAAATCCATACGGAAATCCTTAAAAGAAAAAGACATTTTATTACAGGAAGTACATCATCGGGTTAAAAATAATCTTCAGATGATTTCAAGCCTAATGGATTTGCAAATAAAAAGGGCGAGTGAAAAAGAAGTCGTGAAACAACTTACCGATAGCCAGATACGAATAAAGGCCATGTCCTTATTACACGAAAAGCTATATCAATCTGAGAATATAACACTTGTTAACATATCTGAATATACAATTAGTTTGATGTATTCATTTGTAACAATGTATGATGATAGTGTGCGTGAACGGATAATGGTAAAACATCAAATACAAAAAGATATTAATTTAAACATTCCGCGCGCAATTCCATACGGTTTAATTTTCAATGAAATAATATCCAATTGCTATAAACATGCATTTGGCAAAGAAGAGAAAGGGAGTATTATGATTTCTTTAGTTAAAGAAAAAAAGAACATTATACTTAAAATAAAAGATTCCGGAAAAGGAATGAACACGAATGTCAATTTTAAGTCATTTAAATCACTTGGAATGAAATTAATTACTTCTTTGTCTTCGCAGTTAAAGGCGGAGGTAACATTCAACAGTAATCAAGGACTGGAAGTATGTTTGATTTTTAAATAAGTAATGATATTGTAAATTATATATAAATACCATAAACCATGAAACCATACAAATTTTTACTAGTAGAAGACGAGGCCGTTATTTCAATGTCAATAGAAGAAACATTAAATAATTTGGGCTACACAAATGTTATAACAGCTTTTGATGCCTCAACAGCTTCCGAATACCTTTCAAACGAAAAATTTGACATGGTATTAATGGATATAAATCTTGGAAGCGGAAAAGATGGTATAGACGTAATGAGTGAAATACAAAAGCATGTTGATATACCATTTGTATACATAACCGGGAACTCCGACTCAATAACCGTTAACAAAGCGAAATATACTGAACCCGACGGATTTATTGTGAAACCATTTAACGAAACTGATTTAAAAATCACGTTGGAACTGGTTTTACATAAAGCAAAACATAAATTAAAAAAGGAAAACAGACTAAACACCAATATGGAGTTTTCATTTGAAGAAAATTTAAAAAATTTAGTTATACGACTGGGGCCTAATGGTGAAATATATTATGTGAATTCATATATAAAAAAACTAACCAACAAACCCCCGGTTTACTATACAGATAAAAAAATTGAAGAATCCGAATTTGATCCGTTTTTTTCTTCCACGTTAACCAATATTTTAGCCGAAGTAAAAAATGCGAACCGGCATTTGTTTTATTGTAGTCTTAAAGATCATAAAGCGGGCGAACGAGTAATGGAGGTGGTAGTAACACCTGACCATTTTTCAGATAATTCCTTTGGTTCCTATTTGTTAAGATTTAACGATGTTACCGAAAGGAATATCACTACAGAGACCAATAATATAGACCCCGTTCCAGTTAAGAAAAAAGAAAAAACAGAATCGCCATTCGATAAAAATATAACATCGAGAGAAAGAGAAATACTCTCATACATTATCAAAGGGCTTAGTAATAAAGATATAGCAAACCTGCTGAAAATTTCAGATAAAACAATATCTGTTCACAGAACCCATGTAATGAAAAAATTAAACGCGAAAAATGCAGCACAACTTGTTAAAATAGCTATTGACAACAATTTTTCTTTCAAAAAGAAAAAGAAAAAAAGAGCGTTGAAAAAATGAAAGTATTAACTGCGCATTATGTTTTTTCGTTTAGTTAAAATCAAAAATCGCCCTATACTTAATTTATATATATTTGTATTGAGTTTATCAATATGGATATATCAGTAACAATACCTTTATTTAACGAAGAAGAATCCTTACCTGAACTTTGCCGATGGATTAATCAGGTGATGGAACAACATCAGTTTTCGTTTGAATTGATTTTGATTGACGATGGAAGCACGGATAATTCATGGAAAGTAATAGAGCAACTAGCATCTCAAAACGATAAAATAAGAGGAATTAAGTTTAGAAGAAATTACGGCAAATCAGCGGCTTTGAATGTTGGCTTTGAAGCTGCTCAGGGTGATGTAGTAATAACAATGGATGCAGATTTGCAAGATTCACCTGATGAAATTCCTGAATTGTACAAAATGATAACTGTAGAAGGTTATGACCTAGTCTCAGGCTGGAAAAAAAAGCGATATGATCCTTTGTCTAAAACTATTCCTACTAAATTATTCAATTGGGCGACACGTAAATCGAGTGGAATAAATAATTTGCACGACTTTAACTGCGGATTGAAAGCTTATAAAAAAGACGTGGTAAAAAACATAGAAGTATATGGTGAGATGCACCGCTATATTCCTGTAATTGCTAAATGGGCCGGTTTTACAAAAATTACCGAAAAAATTGTAGAACATAGAGAAAGAAAATACGGACAAACAAAATTTGGTTTGGAACGCTTTATCAATGGGTTTTTAGACTTAATGTCAATTTCTTTTGTTTCGAAATTCGGGAAACGCCCTATGCACTTTTTTGGATTATGGGGTACCGTTGCTTTTTTTTTAGGTGGCTTGGTATCGCTAATCCTGATGATTGAAAAAGTATATAAATCCATATCTCACATACCTACCCGTGATGTAACCGACAAGCCATTGTTTTACTTAGCTTTGGTTGCCATGATAATAGGCACACAATTATTTCTTGCCGGATTTTTAGGAGAACTTATATCACGCAATTCCCCTAATAGAAATCATTACCAGATAGAAAAAAGTTTCTAGTTTTTCTATTTCAATTAAACTCCCTTATAACTTCAAAAAGTTAAGAGCCTGTTTAAATTTCATCCGAATATTTGTTAAGTATCTGATTTTCAATATTCACTTCTCGATACGGCTGAAAAAGCCTACTCGAAGTGACTGTGCGAAAATACTGATGTCAGTTCGAGTAGCGAGCCTTTTCGGTGAGCATATCGAGAACTATTGAGTAACGATCTATTTTTAGCAAGGAAATTTAAACAGGCTCTAAACTTTACGAATTTTAATTTCTGCTAAATCTCGGTTATTTATAAATTAAAAATATCGCAGGGCGCTTGTCAATATTAGGCAGTTGCTTTTTCCAATTATAAATAGTAGTTGTTTTAATAAATTCGGTAGGTAGTGTTATGTCGCAAGCAATGCAAAGCAGCGTTGTATTATTACAATTGTTTAATAAATCTTCTATCAAATGATTGTTACGGTAAGGAGTTTCAATAAACAGTTGTGTTTGATCTTTTTGAATGGCTAATTTTTCAAGTTCTTTTATTTTTTTAATACGCTCGCTTCGTTCTTTTGGCAAGTAACCATTAAATGTAAAGCTTTGTCCATTAAAACCAGAAGCCATTAATGCAAGTAAAATAGAAGAGGGTCCAACCAAAGGTACTACTGTAATGTTTTTTTGGTGAGCAAGTTTTATTACTTCTGCTCCTGGGTCAGCAATACCAGGACATCCGGCTTCTGAAATAACTCCGATATTCTTACCTGTTTCAATTGCATTTAAATAGGAACCAATCTGTTTTAAGTCAGTATGTTTATTTAAAGGATACAAAGTAATTTCCTGTAATGGCTTTTTTATCCCAATTTTTTTTAAATAATGCCTCGCTGATTTTTCATTTTCAACAATATATTCATCAATGGTATTTATTATCTGACTTACCTTTAATGGAATCACGTCAGCAGTTTCGGCAGTATCGCCAAGTGTTGTAGGGATTAAGTATATATTGCCTTGCTTGGTCATAAATGAGTTGAAAGAATTAAGGTATCAATTTTAATGACTCAACAATGTTTTCACATGCTTTATCAAGTAATTGAAAAACATGCTCAAAGCCTTCTTCTCCACCAAAATAAGGATCAGGAACAGATACTTTGTTTTCAGGGGAAATTTTATTTAAAATTAAATCCACTTTTTTAATATCCGCCTCCGTTCTTGCAAGTGAAAGCACATTGTTATAATTTGATTCATCCATCACATAAATATAATCAAATCGGTCAAAATCTGCTTTAGTAAATTGTCTTGCTTTTAATTTAGAAATATCAATACCATGCTTTTTTGCATTCGCAATACTGCGTTTATCAGGCTGTTCACCAATGTGGTAGTTGGAGGTTCCTGCCGAATCAACAATGATTGTAAGCCCTGCCTTTTCTATTTTACTCCTTAAAATTCCTTCTGCTAAAGGAGAGCGACAAATATTACCCAAACAAATCATTAACACGGAAGTCATAGAATTTACGTTTGAATTTTTTTGATAAAAAAATAGGAATCAGTTTTTTCTGATTCCTATTTATAATGTCGGTGTAGTGATGGACTAATTAATACTTATCTTATTATTCAGTTCTTCAATATAATTTTTGAATCGCTTATCGGTATCCATTAAATTGTTAACCGTGCGACAAGCATGCAATACCGTTGCATGGTCTTTACCTCCGCAATGCAAACCTATGGTAGCTAAAGATGATTTTGTAAAACATTTTGAAAAATACATAGCTATTTGCCGCGCCTGCACCACTTCACGCTTACGGGTTTTTGATTTTAATAATTCCAAAGGCATATCAAAATAATCGCAAACCACTTTTTGTATATAATCAATAGAAACCTCACGTGCTGTGTTTTTTACAAACTTATCAATCATCTGCTTCGCCAAATCAAGTGTAATGGCTTTTTTGTTAATAGATGATTGCGCTAGCAACGATATTAATGCTCCTTCCAACTCACGCACATTGGTAGTGATGCTGTATGCCAAATATTCAAGTACTTCTTTAGGCATTTCAATGCCGTCATTGTAAACTTTTTTCTCAAGAATTGCAATACGTGTTTCTAATCCGGGAGTTTGCAAATCAGCTGCCAGCCCCCATTTAAAGCGTGATAGTAAACGCTGTTCAAAACCTTGTAATTCTACAGGAGCTTTATCGGCTGTTAATACCAATTGTTTTCCTGTTTGATGCAAGTGATTAAAAATATGAAAGAATACATCTTGTGTTTTTTCTTTACCTGCAAAATATTGAACATCGTCAATAATTAACACATCAATCATTTGATAGAAATGCACAAAATCGTTTACGTTATTATTGCGAACAGAATCAATATATTGTTGTGTAAATTTTTCAGAAGTAACATAAAGCACCGTCTTATTGGGATATTCGCCTTTTACCTGAATTCCGATAGCATGAGCCAAATGCGTTTTCCCCAAACCAACACCACCATATATTAATAACGGATTGAATGCTGTACCACCCGGTTTATTTGCCACTGCAAATCCTGCAGAACGCGCCAACCGGTTACAATCTCCTTCAATAAAATTTTCGAAAGAATAATTTGGATTAAGCTGAGATTCTACATTTATCTTTTTTAATCCGGGTATAATAAAAGGATTTCTAATTGTATTTTGATTCAAATCAATTGGCATTGCCACCGATGGATTTTTCAATTCCTTTTTGTTTGTTGTAGGAACTTTTACAGTATAAGGTTTTCCATTATTGTTCTTGTTATTTTCCATAACAATACTATACTCTAAACGACCTGTAGCACCCAATTCTTTTTTAATGATTTTTTTCAGCAGAGTAATATAGTGTTCTTCCAACCACTCGTAAAAAAACTGGCTTGGCACCTGAATCGTCAAAACGTTTCCGCTCAACTTAACCGGTTTAATTGGCTCAAACCATGTTTTGAAACTTTGTGAACTTACATTGTCTTTTACAACTTTTAAGCAATTCTCCCAAACCTTTGTGTACGCTTTCTCCATTCGTTATTAAAAAGTAAGATGGTTAATATCTATGAATATTTATGCCTTAACGCCTGAGCAAATCTGTGTAAGTTTTACTTACTTACGGTGTGTAAATATATAAACTTTATAATAGGTGTTAATAAAAAAATGATAAATAAAAAAAATATTTTTCTATAGTTTAAATTGTTTTTTTGATTTTCTTTTTTTAGTGAAAAATCACCTGTTAATTAATCCGCAATGTTTTTGTTTTGTTATGGTATTTAGCGCTTAAAATTTAATTAAATTGAAAACAATTTAGTTGTAAAATCAACTTGTCGTTGAAAGCAACAAAAAAGCGCATCGGGTTTCTTTAGGAGGTAAAGTTATACATATAATCAATTATAAACTATAGTAATTTGATATAATTACTATTAGATTTTTTTCTTGTAAAGTTTAAAATCCATTAAACCAATTTTCATAATTGAGTCCCAATGAAACAATCTGAATCTATTGAAATCGAAAAAACCAAATAAAATCATACGAATGTGAAGACGTGACAGAACTAAACTGCAAATTTAAGAAGGTAAAATGCATCAAATTATCATTATAGCTATATTTGCTATATAGGAGCAAAGACCGAATTTGTTAAACCAAATGTGTGTACTAATTGAAGCGGAAAGATAAAACAAATGAACATTAACACTTTCAGGGCTTTTCGCAATCGTAATTACAAATTATATTTTGGGGGGCAATCCATATCATTAATTGGTACATGGATGCAACGAACCGCAGTTTATTGGATGATATATACTGAAACTCATTCCGCTTCAATGCTTGGCTTGGCTGTATTTTCAGCACAATTTCCTTCCTTTTTATTTTCTCCCTTGGGTGGAATAGTGTCCGACAGGTATAATCGCTACCGGATAATGCTAATTACACAAATAGCCTCACTTGTTCAAGCGATTTTGCTAGTTGTACTCGTAATGTTTACTCAATACGCTCTGTGGGAAATATTTGTGCTAAGTTTCTTATTAGGGACAATTAATGCTTTTGATGTGCCCGCCCGACAATCAATGGTGAATGAGATAATAGACCATAAAGAAGATCTACCAAATGCAATTGCACTCAATTCATCCATGGTAAATATTGCACGACTTATTGGACCTGCTATGTCGGGTATCATTTTAGAAAAAACAGGAGCCGGAACTTGTTTTATTATTAATGCGTTAAGCTTTATTGCAGTAATTTCATGTTTATTGTTTATGAGGCTTCCAAAACATATTCATCATCCACACACTAAAAAAATAATACATGAATTTCAGGAAGGGTGGGAATATTTAAGGCGCACGCCATCTATTGGCTTGGTAATTTTATTACTTGCTTGTGTCAGCTTAACAGTGCTTCCTTTCACTACATTACTTCCTGTATTTGCTAAAGTTATATTTAAAGGAAACGCCACAACCTTTGGTTACCTTAACAGTGCAATAGGACTTGGAGCCGTGGGAGGGACATTTTTTCTGGCATCTTTAAAGGCAGGTATTGATTTAAAAAAGATTTTATTTATTAATCTTTTAATACTTGGTGCGGGACTAATTTTATTTTCACACATCACCAACCTTCCTCTTGCTTTGTTTTTTGCTATGCTGGCGGGTTTTGGAATGATGTCGCAAACCACCATAAGCAATACCATTATCCAAACAAGTGTATCGCACGAAATGAGAGGAAGGGTAATCAGTTATTTTGCAATGGCCTATTTCGGAATGTTACCAATAGGTGGTTTGTTGATTGGAATGATATCACAGTATATTGGTGCCCCCAATACTATTTTGATAGAGGGAATTGTTGCTGTTATAATCGCAGTTTTATTTTTACCATTTTTAAGAAGAGATCTTTTGAAAGAAAAAGACAAATTAAAATTAATAGAGCTAGAAGATCCGACCGTAAATACAAATCAATAAATATCATTAAAAAATGAAACAACAATCAAATAAAAATACCGCGTTATTAGTGATGGACATTCAGGGCGCAACCATAAAAATGTTAGGGGAAAACACTCCTGTTATTAGTGCTGTTACAAAGGTTATACAATCAGCTCGGGCGGGGAACTTACCGGTTATATATGTAGTTGTTGCATTCAGAAAAGAATACCCGGAAGCCAGCTCCGACAATAAATCTTTTTGGCAAATTAAAAATTCAGATATGAAATTGGATACAGAAGAGGGATATACAGTTCATCACTCCGTTTCACCACAACCAAACGATATTGTTATAGTAAAAAAAAGAGTGAGCGCATTTACAGGAAGTGATTTAGAAGTAGTATTAAGATCGTTGGGAATAAAGCATCTCGTGCTTACAGGTATTGCAACAAGCGGAGTTATATTGTCCACATTGCGGGAAGCAGCTGACAAAGATTATATATTAACAGTACTTTCCGATTGTTGTGCTGACAGAGATGAAGAAGTACATCGGGTACTTACAACCAAAGTATTTCCAAGACAGGCCGAAGTTCTGAACTCGGAAGAATGGATTTTAAAAAACAATTCATAATACTTGAATTATTATTTACTCATACCTTAACGCATCTATTGGATTAAGCGCTGCGGCTTTGCGAGCAGGATACCAGCCAAAAAAAAGTCCTACCAATGCCGAAAAGAAAAAAGATAATATAATAGATGGCAAAGTAATAACAACCGGCCATCCCCCAAATTTAGCAACCATTTCAGAAATGGTTATTCCCAATGCAATACCAATAAGACCGCCTACAAAACTGATGACGATGGATTCAATCATAAATTGAATTAATACATCTCTTCCTTTTGCACCAATCGCCATTCGTATCCCAATCTCGCGTGTACGCTCTGTAACTGATACCAGCATAATATTCATAATACCTATACCACCTACCAATAGTGATATTCCTGCAATACTCGCCAACAAAATGGTCATCACTTTTGAAATTGTTCCAAAAATATTACTGATGTCCGATTGTGTACGAACCGTAAAGTCATTATCATCAGAAGGTGCTAACTTATGTTTTTCGCGCAGAAGACCCGAAATTTCATCCACAGCATCGTTAATCTGATCTTCCGATATTCCCGAAGCAAGTATGCTGTTTACATATGCGGAAGAAGACATCATTCTTTTTTGAACTGTTGAAAATGGTGAAATAATAATGTCATCCTGATCTTGTCCAAATGTGTTTTGTCCCATTTTTGCAAGTACTCCAACAATCTTTACAGGGATGCTATTGATGCGTATCATCTGACCTATTGGGTTTGCATCTTCATCTCCAAATAAATTTAAAACAACAGTAACCCCAACAACACACACTTTAGCAGCAGAACGTTCATCAGAAGTAGTAAAGCCCGTACCTTTATCTATGTTAAGTGACCGAATTATAAAATAATCGTTTTTTACTCCTAAAATCACCGTCGCCCAATTTTCGGAACCATAAACGGCCTGAACTCTTTTTTGATCAACAGGTGATACATGGCTAATTAAATCGCAGTGAGAGGCAATTGCATCAACGTCTTCTACTTTTAAGGTTTGTGTTGAAGATGCGCCCTGACGAACACCTCCTTGAAATGTAGTTCCAGGAAAAATCATAATAGAATTGGTTCCCAAGCTTGCTACGGATGCTTTTATATTTTGGTTAGACCCCTCGCCAATAGCAAGCATCGCGATAACAGAAGCTACACCAATTATAATCCCTAACATGGTTAAAAAACTCCTAAGCTTATTCCTATTGAGCGAGCGATAGGCAACTTTAAATAAATTAAATGTTCTCATGTGGTTGCTTTTTCTTCAGCCAAAGCCGCTATTTTCTTCAATTCTTCGGTTGCATTTTTTCTTTCTTTCACTTGCTCATTCGATATAATCTTTCCGTCTTTAAAAACAATGTTTGTCTTCGCAAACTGTGCTATATCCGGCTCGTGTGTAACCATTACTATAGTGATTCCCTTGTCATTTAGTTTTTGAAATATTTCCATAATCTCATAACTGGTGCGAGAATCAAGATTTCCTGTAGGTTCATCGGCCATTATTACTAAAGGATCATTCACTAATGCACGCGCAATAGCCACACGTTGCTGCTGTCCACCCGACAATTGGTTAGGCATAGAATTTACACGCTCGGCAAGTCCCACTGATTTTAGCGCATTGAATGCTTTTTCCTTGCGCTCCTTAGCTGCTACTTTATTATTATATAACAATGGTAATTCTACATTTTCCTGTGCAGAAGTTCGTGGTAAAATATTAAACGACTGAAAAATAAATCCTAGTTTACTGTTTCTTAGCTCTGCTAATTCATTTTTATCACGACTTAGTATATCTTTCCCCTCCATCAAATACTCTCCACTGGTAGGACTATCAAGACAACCCAATATATTCATAAATGTAGATTTTCCCGAACCGCTTGCTCCCATTATAGCAACAAACTCCCCTTTATTAATGGTTAGAGAAACTGCACTAAGCGCATGTACTTCTATATCCCCGGTGCGGTAAGTCTTTGTAAGGCTTCTAACAGTTATTAAATTCTCAGCTTCTGCCATTTATTTTTTTGTTGAAGATGGAAACTTAGGCATAAAAGGATTTGATGTTTGTGTTGCACCTGAAGCAGCAGGTGAATGATTAATCCCTGTTGCCACTTCAGCATTTTCATTTACATTTCCGCTTATTTCCGTAAATGTACCATCATTAAGACCTTTTGTTACTTCCACAGGAAAAATATCTTGTCCTTTGATTACCCAAAGGTATCCGGTTGTTCCGGTTGTTTCAACAATTTGTCGTTTTTTCAGATCGCTCATATCACGAATTCTTTTTGTCCAAAATTTCTTTAATGAATCAGAAAGCAATTTTGTTTGCTCTATATACTCCACCGGCGGAGTAAAAGCAAAAGCATTAGTTGATATTCTCAACACATTTTTGCGCTCCTGAATAAGTATATTGGAATTAGCGGTAAGTCCCGGAATTAATTTTAAGTCAGGGTTTTCAACTTCAATAATCACCACATAATTTACTACATTTTGCACCATTATTGGTTGATGCCTTATTTGTGTTACAATTCCAGTAAATACATCATTGGGATAAGCATCAACAGTAAACTTAGCTTGCTGTCCTAATTTTAATTGACCTATGTCTGCTTCGTCAACATTTGCCTGAACTTGCATTTTTTTAAGATCATACGCAATTGTAAAAAGTACAGGACTGTTGAAACTTGCAATAACCATATTTCCGACTTGCACATTTCTTGCTATTATAATACCACTTATGGGTGCGGTTATTGTGCAATATCGAAGATTAATAATAGCTCTGTTTAATTGGGCTTTGGCGGATATTAAATTACCCTGTGCCGTTTGGTAATCGGTTAACGCCAAATCATAGTCAGCCTGAGCTGCAACTTTATTTTCAAATAAATTCTTCATTCTATCAAACGCACGTTTAGCCTGATCAAGTGCTACCTGAGCTCGGTTCAAGGCTGCTTCAGCATCTACTTTAGAAGCATAATAAAGGGTTGTATCCAATACGGCTATTACTTGTCCCCTCTTCACCATATCATTAAAGTCAACTTTTATTTTTGCGATGATACCGGAAACCTGAACACCAACATCCACCGATGTATCAGCAGCCATAGAACCTGTAGCAGTGACAATATCACTCACATCTCCTTTTTCAACGGACACAGTTCTCCAGTAATAGGGTGTCTCTTTTGTTCCAAAGTGTCGCTTGAATACAACTATCACCAAAATTAAAATTGCAACTACAGAGACAACGATAAGTGTTTTCTTTTTCATGTGAACTTTATAATAAATTAAAATAAAGGCTTTCCTAAATAAAAATTAACAATTTTTGTTTTTAATACATAATCGTATTTTGCCTGAATTAAAGACATTGCCACTTTATTGTAATTATTCTTTTCAATCAAAAAACTAGTTGCATCTAATGCCCCTATAGTATATTTTTTTTCCATATCGGAATAAGTACGTTTTTCCAATAACATTTGCTCTTCTGTAGCAGCCAGTTTTTTTCCTGCTGATACCTGATTGGTATAAGCTGTTTCAATACTTTTTCTTAAATCGTTTTTTGTTTGTTGTTCATTTAATTTTGCATTCATTAAATTAATTTTGGCATTTGCGATATTACTTTTTGCTTGCAAATTATTAAATATGGGCACTGTTAAATTCAAACCAATTAACTTGCTGAGGTTGTTTTGCAATTGATTGGAAAGCGCTTCGTTCTGTTTATTTAAAATCGTGGTTGGAACTGTCCCAATTACTGGCATTGTTGGGTCATTATTAAGGTAACCAACTGTAGTTTGATTATAAATGGTGGAAGGGGTAACAGTAGTTCTTAAATTTGAATAACCCGTTTTAAGTGTTCCTGTCATTGTTAATTTAGGTTTCCATCCACTTTCAGCCATTTTAAGAGCATATATCGCCGCATTAGTTTTTAAGGATGCGCTTTTTACCTGAGGCAAAAAACTTTCTGAAATTTTATCGATCTCTGCTGTTGAAACAGGTATCTCGGGAAACAAATCTTTGAGCTCCTGCTGTTCCACGTCAAAAGCATCTCTCGCCGGAATGTCCATAAGCTGCGTTAAGGTAATCTTATCCAATTGCAATTGATTTTCGGCATTCACCAGAGACAACTTATCCGAAGCCAGTTGCGATTGTATCTGGTATAAATTTAATTCTGCAACTTTCCCAAACTCAACAAATTTTTTAGTTTGTTCAACTTGCGTATTGGTAGCATCCACCTGTGCCTGTGCCACTTTAATGGCTTCATGATCCATGAGCACCTGCATATAGGCCGCCATGATATTAAGAGTTATATCATTTTTTGTTTTTTCAACATCCAACATACTTGCATCATACATGAGCTTGTTTTGTCGGATAGTGTTAACTAAAAGGTAGCCGTTAAAAATTGTTATTGTACTGTTCAGGGCGGCATTGTTTACCGAAAGGTTTTGAGTTGTATATTGGTAGGTGTATGGATCTAACGAATAACCCGAACTGAGATTATGACCATCCGTAAAGTTTAAATTTGGAAGCACCGCAGCTTTCGATTGCTCCAAGTTCACTCTATTGGTTTGTCCTGTTAATTGACCAATATTTAGTGATATATTATTTTTAAATGCAGTGTCAATACATTCCTTCAATGTCCATATGGCTTTTTGTGCATTGACCGATAAACACATCAACCAAGCAAAGAGTATTAAAAAATGTTTTTTGTTTTTTTTCATTCTATACATTCTTAAAAGAAGCACCAAAGATATGCTTTTCTATAGTCTTTATAAATATGATCGTTGTCACACATTTTAATAAAATTTCAATCATACAATGTGTATACAGATTGCAATAGGCGGGTATCCATTGATATAGAAAACAACTCGTAGTTATTCAAAACAACAATAAAATAAAAACAGTGTTTTTAAAAACTTAAACAAAGTAGTTATTGATTTTTCTGACAAAAGATTTACACTTATTGTTTAAATAACTTATTGCTTTTATCAATAAAATCAAGTAGTTCTTTTCTGCCTTCTTTTTTTTCTGCGGAGGTATAAAAGAAAGTGGGTAGTTCTTCCCAAAAGGTACTCATTTCAGCTTTGTAAGCTTCTATATTGTCTTTGATTTTTGTTTTGGTTAATTTATCCATCTTGGTAAATACGATAACAAACGGAATTCCGTTTTCGCCCAACCAATTCATAAACTCCAAATCAATCTTTTGCATGGGAATACGAGAATCGATCAGTACCATCAGGCACATGAGGTTTTTTCGTTTCAGAATATATTCTTTAATAAACTCGCCCCATTCTTCCTTTTTATTTTTGGATACCTGCGCGTAGCCGTATCCGGGCAAATCCACCAAGTACCAATTATCATTAATGATAAAATGGTTAATGAGTTGAGTTTTACCAGGTTTACCTGATGTTTTAGCCAATGCCTTTCTATCGCAAAGCATATTGATAAGTGATGACTTTCCAACATTTGAGCGACCAATAAAAGCATACTCCGGTAATTTAGGAGCAGGGCACTTTGCTACTTCTGTATTACTTATAACAAACTGCGCTGTTTTAATTTCCATAAATTTGATTTGGTTTATTCTCCCTTATCTCTTTGAGAATAGGTAGTATGATGCTTTTATTTTTTATAACTCTTAATATGTCGTTCGGTTTTGCTTTCGTACATATCGCCGATAGTAACCAATATTCCGGTTTCTTCCACATCACCAAAATGTGAATTCATAGATGTTCCAAAGGTTTTCATACTAGGAGAAATGTTCATATATGAGTTTACTAAGGGAGGAATATTTTCTCCAAGTGCTCTCACATTTTTATTGAGTATATGATGCCCTTCCTTATATGGCAATCCTTTTATGGATTTTAAAAATTCCGTAACGTCTGTTTTCAGAGAAAGTGCTTCAATAGGAGTTACTAAATTTTCAGAATCCGGGAAATAATAATTCATAAATGACAGAATCATATCCCGTGCATGTAAATTAAAATGCGTGTACATGGTTACCTTACCAAACAGATAATTAATATCAGGATTATCAACAATTACAGCTCCTAATCCATCCCAAATATTATCTAATGAAAATAATCCTTTTCTGTTTTCACTGGATGGTTGATACTTAGGTTGAACAAATGATCTTCCTAATTCAATGGTTTTTGGAAGATATTTTTCGATAAATTTTTCTGAAAATGTAAATAATTCTGTGGTGGCTAAATGCACCTTCCCTGTTTTATCAATAGCATCCTTACATTTTATGTAACGGTAGCCGCCAACAATTTCTTTATCTTTTGGATTCCAAACAATAATTTGCTTATAAGGATATTCATTTACATCAAATTCGTCAATATCCACTGATTTTCCGGTTCCACCACCCGAAGCCCTGAAGGTAACTTCACGCAAGCGCCCTACTTCCTGCATTACATTTGGCGAATCATAATGAGAGATAATATATATTTCATTTTCTCCATTGTTTGTTACTCTAACAAATTTATCACGCGTTAATTCTCTTAAAAGAACATCAACGGGTATCGGTGCTACAACTTCCTCCATAATCAACAAGTTTAATAGTTATTATTCCGTGTCTAAAGTAGGCAACATTTTTGACTTGTCGCCCGAATATAATGCGTACACATGAAGCTTCACTTTTTCAGCCCAGTATTCAGGTGTATGATCATGAGTAAATAATTGCCATGAAATTGGTTTTCCAAAAATAAATGTAATGTCTTTTCCTTTTTGTCTATACATTTCATCTACCAAAAAAAACATTTCAACGTTTGCTTTTATACCAATCTTTTTTCTCCAATAGGCGAGATTATAAAAAAAGTTCGAGTTTTTTCCTTCAATATAAACCGGGACAATATTTTTTTGATACTGAACAGATTTTTGAATAAAACTTCTTCTCCAAACTAAGTCCTGAATGCTACCATCGGCTTGTTTTCTGGACACTAAGCCTGCAGGAAAAATAAGCAAACAGTTTTTTTGTCCATACACTTCTTCAATCTTGGCAAGATATTCAGGACTGTTTTTACCTAATTTGTTAACAGGGATAAATATGGAATCGAAATTTTTTATTTGCATCAACAAATCGTTCACAAAAAACTTAATGTCGCTGCGATAAGCTCCTGCAGCTTTCATAAAGGCAACACCATCCAAGCCTCCCAAAGGGTGATTGGCAGCCATAATTACAGCTCCATCTTTGGGTATATTTTCTGCTCCTTTTACTTTTACTTGTGGTCCAAATACTTCTACAGCTGCATCCACAAAATCTAAATGATAACGATGACTATGGTCATTAATAGCCTGATTCAACTCCTCCTGATGAACAATTCTTTTAATATATCGAATTAAAAATCCGGGCAAAATTTTCAACAACTTTGGATTTTTGTTTGCAATAGCAGCTTCAATATCAATAAATTTTTTAAACTCCTTGATTGGCTGAGAGCCCTTTGTTTGTGTACTCATAAACCTTTATGCTAATTAATTATTTTTACGAATATACAAACTATTCTTTTGTGGGTGCAAATCACCGCTATTTTGAAGTTATAACATATAATTTTAATAACAATCCTTACATTTGAAATCTTTCAAAAAAACAGATAAATAATGCAAAACAATATTTTACTAATCAATTGTATTGATAAAAAAGGATTAATTTTTAGAGCCTGTTTAAATTTTATTCAACAATAATTTTATAGCGGATAATTTCACCATAGTTTCAGAAGATTCAGCTAAAAGTTCATAATTTCTACATAACCTTCTATCATTATCGAACCAAGCAAATGTCCGTTCTATTACCCATCTTTTATTTATGGGCTTAAAGTTACTTTTTTCAGTATCAGTCCTCATTACCACTTTAATTAGGTAACCGTAAATTTGTTTAACATTATCGGCTAACTCTCCTCTATAGCCACCATCAGCAAGTATAACTTTAATACTGCATAAAAATTCTTTAATAATTCGCATTAAAAACAGAGCTGCTTTGCCATCATTTATATTTGCCACACACACCATAACAGCGATTAAAAATCCGTTTTTATCTACTATAGTATGTCGCCTAATCCCTTTTGCTTTTTTATTGCCATCAATACCATTGAGGGCTCTGTTATTCCCCCAACGAACACTTTGACTATCCATAATACCTAAACTTGCCTCAGGGTTTTGCCCCATTTTTACTCGCACTTTACATCTTAGCTTTTCTAAGAGCAAATCGTAAATTTCTAACGTTGACCATTTACTGTAATAGTAATAAACGAGTTGCCATTTAGGGAAATTCACGGGAAGCATTCGCCATTGACAGCCTGTTTTTATCAGGTAATTAATCGCATTCCACATTTCTCGCAAATCGTGTTTACGTTTTCTTTCTGCAATATTTAAAGAACTTTTTATAAATTGCCACTGGGTATTAGTCAAATCGGTTGAATACATTTGTTTGAAGTTTTGGTACACAACAAATAAATTTGCTTATTCAATCGGTTTACTTTACCCTATAAGATTTCTTTCAACATAAATTTAAACAGGCTCTTACACATTACAAAAATTCTTTATGAAAACAATTTAAACATTGTTGGAATGAAAGAATATGTGGATGAGCAAAACAGTGAGTTTTTCGTACGCATTGAGTTTACAGGTAGCAGCAACTTGCCCGAAATAAAAAAAGCTCTTACCTCCATATTACCAAACGGAGCAACAATACGAGTAAATACAAATCAAAAAAAGAGTGTTGTAATTTATGCAACTAAAGAACACCATTGTTTGAGTGATATTATTATTCGCAATTATTTCGGTGAGTTAAATGCAGAAATTAAGTGTGTTATTGCCAATCATAACGATTTAAAAAACATTGTAAACAAGTTTAATATTCCGTTTTATTTTGTTTCGCATGAAAATAAAAGCAAGGATGCTTTTGAAAAAGAGCTCATGGATATTACCGTTCAATATGAACCTGATTATATACTACTTGCCAAATTCATGCGTATTCTCTCATCCAATTTCATTACTGTATTCGAAAATAAAATTATTAATATTCATCATTCCTTTTTGCCGGCGTTTATTGGCGCGAATCCTTACCGACAAGCTTTTGAAAGAGGTGTAAAATTAATAGGTGCAACGGCTCATTTTGTTACTAACAACTTAGATGAAGGTCCTATTATTACTCAAAAAACAAACAATGTTGATCATTCGTTTTCTGTTCAGGACATGAGTAGATCCGGCAAAGAGATTGAACGTACCGTACTTGCAGAAGCCTTGCAAAATGTATTTGAAGACAGAGTGTTTGTTACAGGAAACAAAACCGTAATTTTTAAATAAGGTTTATTATTACTTGTATAATTAAACCAAAGAAGCACTATAAAATCATGGTGTTTCTTTTATCACTTAATTAAATTAACAGTACCTCTGTAGGTATAATCATGTTTGTTGGTGAAGGCTGTAATGTTAATAACATAAACATATGTATCTATCATGGATACTTCACCTCCTCCGTTTGCTTTGCCGTCCCAGCCTTTGTTGATATCCGCACTGTAAAACACCATTTGCCCCCAACGGTCATACACCATCATCTCAAACTTTGTAACACCATCACCTTCGGCTTTAAATACATCGTTCACACCATCGCCATTGGGGCTAAAAGTATTCGGAACATATAACGTTGTCGGTAAGGTTATCCGAACGATTTCAGAGGTTGAATCTTTACACGATCCATTGCTTACATGCAATTTTATTCTATACGTTCCTGTATCGGCATAGGTATGTTCCTCAGGGTTGGGCGATGGGGATAGGTTCTTATCGCCAAAGTCCCACAACCAGGATGTTGTTGATATAGAAGCATCGCTAATACTGATCGTTGGTCTCAAGATACTGGTGCTTTCAGGAGTTACACTAAAAATTGCATGTGGATTTTCATGAACCACCACGGTCGCTTTTTGATTTTGTATTGCCGTACTACATTGATTCGAGTCTACCACATTGGTCAGTATATAAACAAATGTGCCTACTTTATCCGTAGCCGGTTTTAGTGAATAAACACTATCTCCTTTTTGTATCGCAGAACTATTGTTAACGGTAAAAGTAAAGGTATATGGTTTGGTACTGTTCATTCCTTTGAATAAAATAGCTTTAGCTGTACTATCACGACATATCTCTTCGTTTTGACTGATGGTGGCCGTTGGTAATTTGTTTACAATCATCGTTTGTGTATTTACAGGTAATGGTTGCGTACAGTTTGCATCTTTTACCTGTGTCAGATTGTAAACAACCGTTCCGGTGATGCCGGTAGGAGCACTTATGGTTGCCGTAGTGCTGCCATTAACAGTAGGAGTCGTAACTGTTTTAGTACTTTGAGTTCCGTTTACCGTTTCAGTATAGGTAAATACATAAGGTGAAGTACCCTGACTGGTTACATTAAAGGTTGCTGTTGCGGGCTGATTCTGACATACACTGGCAGTAACTGTTGGCACCGCCGTTAAGGTTGGGCGTACTACCACATTAACGCTTGATGTTGCTGTTACTCCCGAACAGGCGTTGTTACTGTTTACCGTCATGGTCAAGGTGATGGTTTTACCCTGATCAAGTGTGCTTGCTTTGTATTGAGGACTTAATGTCGTCTGGTTGCTTAACACACCTTGTCCATTGTCTGTCCAGTTGATTGTTCCGTTACCTGAACTTGCACCTGTTACGCTAACAGAGTCTGTCTGACAGATTGGGCTTGTTGAGCCTGCATATGCGGTAGGTAATGGATCCAGCTGAATGGTTCCTGTCAGTTGTTTTTGAATACAAGCCGAACCTGTTGTACGTACCGTATAGGTACTCACAACAACAACCGTTTGGCTGGTTACACCGCTAGGCGTACCCGAAATAGTGAATACTCCGGCATTATTATATGAACCATTTACACCGTTCGGTAGCCCTGTTACAGATGCATTATAAGCTCCGCCGTTTAAGGTATACGTTATTGGTGTTATTGGAGTGCCTTGTACACATACCGTTTGTGTTGTTGTGGCTCCAGCCGACATTAAAGCAATGGTAGCATCCGGATAAACGGTAATGGTACCGGTAAGAGATGTTTGAACACAGGTACCGATAGTTCCAACTGTATAAGTACTCACTACTGTTTGGGTGGACACAGCATTAGGAATACCCGAAATAGTAAACACCTGACCAGAAATGGAACCGGTTAATCCCAAAGGCAATGGGGTTACTGTTGCACTTGTTGCTCCCCCACTTATTGTATAGCTGATTGGACTTATCGCATTGTTTACACAAACCTCTTGAATGTTGCTACCTGAACCTGGTGTTAAAGCGATTGTTGCATCCGGATAAACGGTGATAGTACCCGTAAGAGATGTTTGAACACAAGTGCCGGTAGTTCCAACGGTATAGGTGTTTACCACCGTTTGAGTGGATACTGCATTAGGGATACCTGAAATAGTAAATACACCACCAGAAATGGAACCCGTTAATCCCGAAGGCAATGGGGTTACTGTTGCACTTGTTGCACCACCGCTTATTGTATAGCTGATGGGACTTATTGCATTGTTTACACAAACCCCTTGAATGTTGCTACCTGAACCGGGAGTTAAAGCGATTATTGCATCCGGATAAACATAGCCGTAGTAAGGGATGACGTTGATCACCTTCTTGGCTCCGAGCCCGATGGCGGCGTCCTGGAGCAGGAACAGCTCGACCATCTTCTCATCCGGATAGGAGTTCTGCACGATGACCACATCGTCATCCAGCGACTCCTTCTCGATGCGGACGTAGCACTCCCCGTCCGGGAAACGCTTCACCGTCGCCGGTGTGTATTCAGCATTCAATTCCGTGGCCAGGTCCTTTGCCAGTTTGGTCGATGCCGATCCTCCAACAACAAGCATTCTTATCGTTCAGTGATGATACATCAGATAGTTAACCAAATCGCAATCCCGAGGACCGGACACGGAGCGATCGGGGCGCCCCGTCCCGGTCCAGACGAAGGTTCATCTGGTGTGAGATTGAGTTGCAAAGATATTTATTCCATCCGCTTGATATGTCGGACAGGATGGGAATGCAAACCAATTCAGATTCTGAACCTACACCAGGCCATGCCTTTTCGGATGACGACACGAGCCTCGATCTGGAGCCAAAGCCGGAGGCGATACTGGAGGATGCTGGAGCCGATGACCCAGCTGAGGCGGAGCCGCTGGTGCATCCTTCTGAACTTGCGCCTCCCAAGGTAAGGGCGCCTCCGATCACATCGTTCACGACGAGAAGTACGGCGACCTCGACGGCGTGGGGATAATCTACGGTAACGTCGGGTCAACCGAATTCCACTTCCGGGTCATCGGCGACATCGAGAAGATGGAGTACATCCAGGTCAAGCACCTCCATGACGGTTGGGTCCTGGGCCAGGTGGTCGACGTGCAAAGGAAGACCGACCTGACCATCGAAAAGGCCAAGAAGATCTCCGAGGGCATGGCCGTCGACATCGACGAGATGGTCGCTGCCACGGTGAACGTGGTCGGCTTCCGTGACGACCGCGGATTGCTCCAGGTGCCGCGCTCTCCGTTCAAGGCCGGCGACATGGTGTTCCGGGCCAAGGACGAGCTGATCAAGGATTCCATCGGACTAAAGGAGCACACCAAGACCGGTGCCTACCTCGGGTACCTGTTCGGGCACGACATCCGCATCGAGGTCGATATCAACGCCATGGTGCAGAAGCACGTCTCCATCCTGGCCAAGACCGGCGGGGGCAAATCGTTCCTGTGCGGGGACCTCATCGAGGAGCTGATGAAGCACGACGTCACGGTCATGGTCATCGACCCGCACGGCGAGTACGCGGCGATGCGCGACACCGGTTCCACGCCGAAAGGTTCGCGGGACTTCCACATCCTCCCCCAGGGTTTCGGGGACAAGATACAGGAGTTCGCGACCGACGTTACTGTCAACAAGAGCGCCAAGCCGCTCAAGTTCACATTGGCCAACATCGACGCGCGGGAACTGCTGGGCCTGACCCAGATCAAGAACGGGAAGGTCTTTCTGACCGCCTTGCGCAAGGCCATCGACTCCGTGAAGTCCGTAAAAAAGGATTTCGGGCTCAAGGACATCATCGCCATGCTCGAGGCCGAGGAGGACGCCGCCAACAACTCCCTGATCGCCGAGCTAGAGTACCTCAACGAGGTCAACATCTTCGCCCCGCAGGGAACGCGGATAGACGAGCTGGTGGTACAAGGCAAGATGACCATCATCAATCTGCGCGGCACACCGCCGGACATCGCCGAGCTCATCGTCAACCGCATCTGCACGGCGTTGTTCGAACTGCGCAAGATCGGCAAGATCCCGCCCATGATGCTGGTCGCGGAAGAAGCGCACAACTGGTGCCCCCAGCAGGGATTAGCGGCGTCGTCCAAGATATTCCGGACCATCGCCGCCGAGGGCCGGAAGTTCGGTCTCGGCCTGACAATCATATCGCAGCGGGCCGCCAAGATCGACAAGAACGTTCTCTCGCAGTGCAACACCCAGATGATCCTCAAAGTGACCAATCCGAACGACCTGAAGGCGATCCTTTCCTCGGTCGAAGGACTGTCGGAGGGCATGGAGGACGACATCCAGCGCCTGCCCATCGGCGTGGCGCTGATCGTCGGTGGCAACATCCAGATGCCCCTGTTCGTGGAGGTCCGACCGCGTGAGTCGAGGCATGGCGGGGAGAGCGTCGAGATCATCCCCACGAAGGGGTAGAGATGGAGCGGGACCGCATATCGGATGAGCACCTGGACCGATATCTGGACATAACCCGGCGGGCTCTGGACAAGCTCAAGATATCCCCGCCGGAACGGTCATTCAACCGCAAGCTGGCCGACTCGTTCCTGGAGATGGCCACGACCTACTTCAACGACGCCAAGCACTTCCGGGCGGCGGGGGACTTCATCAATGCGTTCGCGTGCGTCAACTACGCCCACGGCTGGCTCGATTGCGGTGCCCGGATCGGGCTGTTCGACGTGGGCGGGGACGACCAGCTGTTCACGCTTTACGAGTGAACGTCGTTGCCGGGAAGTTCGTCGATGACCAGGTCCATCATCTTTTCTACGCTGTCGTTGCCCACGCCTTCGCGGCAATAGCCGGAAGTGAACGTGAGCGAATCGTCGTAACCGGACACGCCGAGCATCAGGTAGGGCGGGTACATGACCGGGGTGGTGATGAACGCGTCGGTCGGCCGACGTCCGTCGAAGCACAGTCGCTCCGGCTCCAGCTTCCCGAAGTTCGACAGCAGCGGCATCGCCACGCCCCGGTTCGCCCGGCCCAAGGTCATCTGCTCCATGACCATGCTTGCTTTTCGATAGTTCATCAAGCGGAACGGGATGCCGACGGCGTACGCCCCGATCAAAGGCGACGATCCCTTCATCCGGTCCATGACCGACTTTACTTTGAGGAACGTATCGTCGAAACGCTCGCCCCGGTCCGGCGGAATGGCCGCGAAGATGGCGGAGCTCAGGTTGGCGATGATGTCGGAAGTCTCCGGCGCGAACCGTCTCAGGTCGGCGGACACCTGCAATGGTATCGGGGCATCTCCCTCGAAAGGGATGACCTTGATCAGCGCCCGGAAGTACGCCGTCAGGATGATGTCGTTGATGGTCGCCCCCTTCTGTTTGGCCAGAGCAGCGATCTTCCGCCCCCGTTCAGCGGTCAGGCGTCTCACCGTCATCGTCCTCCCTTGCTGGGATGCCGACACGACAGGGAACTGCCACAGCCGGCCAGGCTGTCTGTTCGCCTGGCGCATGAACCGCATCGCGGTCTGGGCGAACCGGTAGCGTTCGATCAGGCCATAGTTCTTGAGCACAATGCGCATGCCGCGCTCCCTGCGGTCCTCGGCCGGCCGGAATCCGGGGTCCTTCCCCAGGGCGTTGTACATCCCCACGAGAAGATAGCCATAGTTCCTGGTCCCTGCGGCATCGGCGCAGACGTGGTTCATTTTGATGCACACCGTGTCCGCCGGGCCACGGAACAGCCGGACCTGGACCAGAGGGTCCGTCCTCGGATCAGCGGCAGTGAGAATGAAATCGTTGAGTTCCCGCTCGTGTTCCGTTCCTTCCGTCTCGGAATAGCCCCAGGCGTCGGCGTGCGGGCCGGAGGTCCAGTGCGGGCGCTTGCCTTTTTCTGACAATAGGCAGCCCAGTATCGGTTGGGCGACGATGCACAGGTCGACCGCCCGGCGCAGCCGCTCTGGGTCCAGTCGTCCCGCGCACTGGACCACGAAATGTAGTTGTTGGTCGGCTACGCCCCGGGAGATGTGGTTCATCAGGTCCTGGGAGGTGGCCCTGAATTCCTGGGGCTTTTTGGACGGCATGATATCGTCCCGGCATCGAATTACTTGCTATTAGAAAATCGTCATTATTTGATCAGCCTTGGCACCTGCGGATCGACCTTGGTGCGGTAGGTCGTCCCGAAGTCATGAAGGATCTGCTCAAGACGTTCCGTATCGCCGAAGGCGAACACCGAATTGCCGAGCATCGACATGCTGGCCTGGCCGGACGTCTCCGCCGCGGCGATGGCCTTCAAAGCCTCCCGGGAGGCGATGCCGGTCTCCACCGCGAACCGTTTGGACAGTCGTGTGAACGCGGACAGCGTCGGTTCCCGATCGAACTCCTCCAGGCATCTCTTGCCCATGGTGTTGATGGTCGCCCTCAGCCTTTCGTCGGTGAGCACATCGCTGGTCTTGACCGGGACTCCGATCTCGCACAGGACCACCTCCGGCTCACCGTCGAAACGGTCCACCTTTCCCAGAGGGGGAAGGCCTTCCTTCCTCCGGAACGTCATGCCGGCCCGGGACATCGCCGACACGTCCCCCATCCCGGTATGGTTCATCACCTCCGACTCGTGCGCCGCCTCGAACGCCTCGTGCGGCGGCCGTCCCAGCAGACTGGACAGCGCCAACGAAGCGGACAGGGCCCCGGCCGCGCTGGTCCCGAAGCCCTGCGATACCGGCAACCCGAGCGTGGTGATGATGTTCAGGTCGTAGGGCTCGGTCCGGAGCAGTTTCCGGAGCGCGTACTCGGTCACCGGAGCGAACGTCTGGATCCCGTTGATGGTGACCTCGATGCTGCCTGCCCCGTCGGTCATCCAGACCTCCGAACGGGCACCCAGCTCGGTGCAGAAGCCGGCCCCCCGGGAACCGCTGGCGAAGACATTGTCATGCTCTATCACCTGAAAGAAGCCGGTGATGTGCCCGGGGCAGAACGCGATGGCCCTCTTCATGGTATCATGCTGCCTTGTCCAGGAGGAGATCGGCGACCTCCCTCTTGCTACCAGACAGCCTCACGTACTTGCCTTTGTTGGTCATGAATAGGACCGTTGTCTTCCCTGGTGCTACTTCCGCTAGGTCGTTGGCCACGATGGCATCCAGCTTGTACTGCCTCATCCGCTGTTCGGCCCTGACCACCAGTTCGGACTCGCCGATGCCGCTCTCGGCCTTGAAACCGATCAGCTTGATCTTCTTCTTCCTCAGCAGCGGTAGGACCTTCGGCACTGCCTCCAGCGCAAGTTCCAGTTCCTTGGAATCGGACGGCAGCTTGCCATCGGTCTTCCTAGGTGCAAAATCGGAGAGCGCCGCCGGGACGAAGACGACGTCGTGCGAGACGGACGGGGCCATCTTCACCAGGTCCCCGACGGTCACGTAGCGTCTGGTCGGGATGAACGATGGCAACGGCACCGAGCACCGTCCCATCCACAGCTCCACGTCCGCCCCCCGCTCGTACGCCGCCCGGGCCAGCTCGACCGCCGTCTCTCCGGTGCCGCGGTTGGTGATGACCCTCATGTCGTCGATCGGCTCCTCCGACGACCCGCCTATGACGAGCACCCTCCTGCCCCGGTAGTCTCCCTTGCCCAGCCGGCGCAGCACGGCCTCCACCATCTCCTCGTTGGTGGCGACCTTGGCCTTGCCCTCCTCCATCCGGGGCCCGACGAAATCGAGACCGATGTACTTCAGGGCGCTGATGTTCGTCTGCACGATGGGGTTCTCGAACATCGCCGCATGCATCGCCAGGGCGATCATGACCGGGGTCTTGGAACCGAGCGCGGTGGTCGCCATGGTGGTCACCGGCGTATCATCGATGCCGCAGGCGATCTTGGAGATGGTGTTGGCGGTGCACGGCGCGATCAGGAGCAGATCGGCCTTGGCCGGGGAATTGCCCAAAAGGTCGACATGCTGCACCCAGCCGTCGATGCTCGTGACCACCTCGTGGCCGGTGGCAAAGACCATAGAGCAGGGGGTGATGATCTTCTGCGCTTCCGGGGTAAGCACTGCCCTCACTTCCGCCCCGTGCCTGATCAGTTCCCTGGCCAGCTCCAGGCATTCCACGGCCGCGATCGATCCGGTGATCCCCAGCACGATGCGCTTGCCGAACAGTTTCCGGCTCTTGGCACAAAGGATGGTCTCCGAAGGATGCATGACCTACCAATTCCCAGCCTGGACTTAAACGTTCTGCTGCACGATCCGGAGCACGTCGGCGAATACCTCCTCCAGCGGCCTAGAGGCGTCGATGATCTCGCGCTGGGTCGGAGAGCGACATTTCCTCGTAGATGGCGGTCACCTTCTTCAGGAAACCAAGCTTCTCGAACTTGCTCTTCTCGTCGCGCTCCTGCATGCGCTCCATGGCCTTCTCCGGTTCGATGAAGAAATAGAAGGTGATGTCCGGCGTCCTGATGATGGGGGCGTTCACCGCTCTGAGCCAGAGGACCGGGTCCGGGACCAGGTGCTCCAGGGTCACCCCCTGGTATGCCAGCGTCGACAGTAGTACCGGTCGCATAGGACTTCTTTCCTTCGTCAACCGCCCGCGATATGTCCTGGGTATGTTGCGCCGGTCGGCCATGAACAGCAACGCTTCGGCGAACTCGCTGATGTTGTCCTTGTTCGCCCGGCGTACGCAATCACCGAGCCACGAACCGCTCGGCTCGGCGGTGAGCATGGTTTCCCTACCGAGCCTGGTGTCGAGCTTTTCGCTCAGCATCCGGGCGACGGTCGTTTTGCCCCCGCCATCGATGCCCTCGAAAACGTAGAAGCGGCCAGACTATTTCGCGTCAGCTGATAGGTGGGCCAGCCAGCCTCGGTCCCGAGCGAACTGTTCATCGTCCCCTGAATCGAATCAGTGGTAATAATATTCTGTTGCTCACCCGTCGGTCCGGCCATCCTTTTTGGCCAGATAATCTTTCCAAGTGAGTATCAGTTCCCTCGCGGCGTAAAGCTCGTCCACCCTGCCGACCGATGTGTTGCTGGGTGCGGCATGGACCGTCTCCGGGTCCTCGTGGGCGATCTTGACCAGCGCGTCCGCGAACCGGTCCAGTGTCTCCTTCGTCTCCGTCTCGGTGGGCTCGATCATGAGCGCTTCCTCCACCAGTGACGGGAAGTATATCGTGGGCGACATGTACCCGTAGTCCAGCAACCTCTTGGCTATGTCCAGCGCCTTCTCGTTCCTTTCCCTGGCCTGTTTCCGGGCGCTGATGACGAACTCGTGCTTGCGCAGCGCCCGGTACGGAACCTCGTACTCCTGGGTCAGCCTGCTCTTCAGGTAGTTCGAGTTCAGTACTGCG
>CAVSHK010000029.1:0-101937 GCA_963727705.1 uncultured Bacteroidota bacterium | reverse complement strand
ATTAATGGAAGTGATAGCCCATTATGGTTTAAAAGCAGATAAACAAAAGCGTGTGTGCTGCCCCTTTCATAACGATACCATCCCCAGCTTACAGCTTTATCCCAATACAAATACATGGACGTGCTTTAGCAGCAATTGCAATGCAGGTAGCGGAGATGTGATAGATTTTATAATCTAAAAAGATGCCATCACAAAACATCAAGCTATCCTGAAAGCAAAACAACTTATTGGTGTTACCCCTTCTGCAAGCCCCGTTCAACAAGCCGTTACAACTGTTACAGAAGAAAATGAAGAAGAAAAAATAGCTTTTTTACACAAAGTTTTTTCATACTTCCAAAACGGATTAAAAGTAAGTTTACTTGGTAAAGAATACCTAAAAAAGCGCGGACTGGATGAAGACAACAGCACATCAACAGAGCTTGCAGCAGGCTTATCGGGGCTGGTAGGGTATAACAGCGGACAGTTCCATTACAGCGAACATGGCTTGGAAGAAGGTTCCATTAAATACGGGCTATTGGTTCCCGCAGCTAAAAAAGTAAACACGGGCGGTGCAGGTTACAATATATGGGCAAAGGGAAGTATTGCTTTTCCGCTCCGTAATAAGCAGGGACAAATAACAGGCTTTTATGCCCGCAGTTTGAGCGACAATAAAAACAACAGACACTATTATCTTAAAAACAGCGAAGGCTTATACCCTTGCTATCCTTCGCCCTTAACAGAAAAACTCATCATCCCCGAAAGTATAATAGATGCAGCTACACTTTTAAAATTATCGGTAATACGTTTGCGATACGCTGTATTAGCCTCTTACGGCACAAACCGTTTTACCGATGAACACATAGCAGCCGTTAAAGAGTGGGCTGGCAACAGGGAAGGGCTTGAAATTATTTTTTTCTTTAACGGAGACGATGCAGGAAAAAAAGAGTGTGGAAAGATGTATAGAACTGCTAAAAGACCTTGCTGCCACAGGTAAAAATAAGCAATGTAAACACATTGGAAAATGAAGACGTTAACAGCATTTACCTGAAATACGGAAAAGAAACTATCCTGCAACTCTTAAACGAAGCCTCTCCCAACCTTTTGCCAGTCGCTCATGAAACAGTTAATCATTACTGAACCTGTTGCAGCAAGTGCTGAAAAAAAAGCAGAAACAAAAAAGAGGAAACAGCTCCGACCTTACCCAAAGAAGGAGCTGCAAGGCTTGAAGGTAATGCCGAAGCTCTTGTTTGGCAAAACGAGCAATTACACATCATGGTATTGGGAGGAATAAAATTAAGCGGGCTTGACCGATTGAAAGTAACGTTGAAAATAAAATCACAACACAACCATTATACCCCCTTGCGCCATAACCTTGACCTGTACCATAGTGAACACTTGTTGCGCCTAAAAAATACTATCAGCGAACAGTTGGAAATATCTGTTGCCCTTGTAGATGATGCGTTTAATCAACTCATAGAACAATTAGAGAACTATCGTTTAGAACACATCATTGCCCTGCAACCATTGCAGCCGTTGGTTAAACCAATGGACAAAGAAGAAATAGAACAAGTACTTACCTATCTTAAACATCCTAACCTGATGAGCAATACCCTGATGGATATAGGCAAAACGGGCATAGTAGGCGAACTGCACAACCGCTTTATCATGTACCTTGTGTTTTTAAGCCGTATCACTCAAGACCCTTTGCACATCATTAGCTTTGGAGCAAGCGGAACAGGGAAGACCTACTTACAGGAAGGTATTGCTAAACTCATTCCCACAGAAGACAAATTAGAAATAACCACATTAAGCGGTAATGCCCTGTATTACTTTAAAGACGGGGAATTAAAACACAAAGCCATTATCATAGAAGATTATGACGGTGTGCAGGAAGGGCTGTACCCCTTGCGGGAGTTGAGTACCAAACAAAAAATAACAAAAACGGTAAGTTTAAAAGACAACAAGGGAAATATAAAAACCTTCACCTTTACCGTTGAAGGCCCCGTAAGCATTGCAGGATGCACTACCAAAGAAAGTGTGTATGAAGACAATGCCAACCGTTGCATACTCATTTACCTTGATATAAGTGCAGAACAGGACGAGCGTATCATGGACTACCAGCGCAAAGCATCGGCAGGGCTTATCAATACCCAAGAAGAAGAACAGTATCAAACACTTTTAAAAAACATACAACGCTTCATTAAACCCATTAAGGTCATTAACCCTTACGCTCCTTTTTAAAAATACCAAGCAACGTATTGAAGCCCCGCCGAAGCCACAAGCTGTATTTACGCTTCATTGAAATTATAACACTTTATAATCAGCACCAGCGTAAAATAAAAACCAATGCACACAACGAACCCTATATAGAATCCACCTTTGAGGACATTGCTTGGACAAACAAGCTGTTAAAAGATATTTTGATACGCAAAGCAGATGAACTAACCACTTCGTGCCGAAACTTTTTAGAACGCTTAAAAAAGCACCAGCAAAAGAAAAATGAAAAAACGTTTAAGACGAGAGAAATAAGAAGCGAACTGAAAATACATCCATCCTCATTAAAAAAATACCTGATAGAGCTGTACGCCAGCGATTACATAAAAATAGCGGGAGGCAGCAAAGCAAAAGGATACCTGTATGAAATAACCAGCTATGAAGAATACGAACAGCTACAAAGCAGCATTAACAATGTATTGGACGAGTTGCTGGAGAAAATAAAAAAGGATACGGATAAAAAAGAGTAGTTCGGTGGTTCGTGAGTGGTTACTTTAAATAAATAACCACGCTATTGCTTACCAGTTAAGGTATAGAGCAGAGTAGTTACTATAAAAATAAAAAGTATTGTTAAACAATTTTTTAATTACAATGAAACATCTTATTATCCAAACACCCAAATACCTTCAATTACAAGCCTCCTTTGGTGAATGGCTGTACACATTGGGGTATGCAAAAACCAGCGTTAATGCTATTCCCTCACACCTGCGTGAGTTCTTTCATTACCTCGAATCAGAAGCCATTTACAACGTGGACAACATGGAACAAGACCATTTAACAGGCTTTTTTGAAGCGTTGAAACATCGTCCCTGTCGGCGCACAGGCAACGGTCTTACCAATGCCTATCTCAATAAATACTTACAATCCCTTCGCCTGTTCTCTACTTACCTGCGCGAAACACAACAAAGCTCTTTTGCAATAGACATGATGGAGTTTAAACACGAGCGCAACATCAAAGCCGTACTTACCCAAGATGAAATACAACAGCTTTACGGTGTAACCGATAATACCCCTTACGGCATACGCGACAAAGCCATGCTGTCCATTTATTACGGCTGTGGCTTACGTTCCAACGAAGGAGTGCAATTAGATGTAAGCGATATACTTTTTGACCGCAAAATGATATATGTACGCAAAGGAAAACACTATACCGAACGTTATGTACCCGCCAGCCCAAAGGTGTTGCAGGACATCGGCGAATACGTCCGTTATGCACGGCAGAGTTTTATTATAGAAGGCAGGGAACACCATGCACTGTTTATAAGTCAGCGTGGTTTACGGATAAACGGACAAAGCCTGTCAATACGATTAAGAACATTAATCAATAACACGGGGAACGAACAGCTTAAAACGAAGAACATAGGAATGCACAGCCTGCGCCACAGCATAGCCACGCATTTACTCATAGGAGGAATGAGACTGGAACGTATCGCTAATTTTTTAGGACACAAAACCATTGAATCCACACAAATCTATACACACCTTGCCCATGAACTTCAAAACACATCTTCTGTCGCTCGGATATAGTGAAAGCTGCAATTACTATTACGTGCATCAAGCCAGTATGATTGAGAACTGGATGAAGCAAAAAAATATCCTTCCTGCATCACTCTGTTACAACGACCTACTCACCTTTGTAAAAGAACAGAACATCGGTAAAAGAAAACGTTTACATCAATGCTTGTCCGTTCTTCGTCATTATTGCAGTTACCTGATTGGTACAGGACAAACATCGTCTTCCTTCACGCACGAATTTTACATTAAAAACATCACCATACAACCACCTCCCGAACTGCTTACAAAAGAACAGTTACAGTTTATTAATGAACAGTATAACAGTAAAGGGATGATAGGAAAAAGAAACAAAGTAATATTAAATCTATTGATACATCAGGGATTATGCCCTGCCGAGATAAGTGAGCTTACACCTGCTCACATTGTTTTTGCAAAAAGAAAAATACACATACCTGAAACAAGAAAAACCGCTGCCCGTGTATTACTCCTTGAGAAAGAACAGGCAAAAGAACTGGAGCAATACATCACTATTATACGACCCATGATGTTGGAGATAGCAGGACTGCAAAGTGATAAGCTCTTTGCCTGTATGGGAGGCAGCGAGCGCATCCATAACAACACTGACAAGTTAATAAAACAAATAAAAAAATATACACCTGAAGTAAGAGGAACCGTACATATACAAATGAGTGTGATGAATAGCTGGTTGCAGGAATACGGTTTTGAACGCTTGCAACAAATGGCAGGCAGAAATTATGTAATGCCTCCAAACTATAAAAACGACTAATATGAGTTTTACAAATTATCTTGAATCGAAGAATTACACCAACACTACGATACATAACTATGAACGTAATGTAAACCTGTTTTTACAATGGCTCAAAGAAGAAGGTATTGACAGCAAACATGCACGTTACAACGACCTGTTGATGTACGTACGCCACCTAACCACATCAGGTAACAGCCGACGATTTATCAATCAGCAACTTGGCTGCATACGGCATTATTACAACTATCTTGTAAAAATGCGTAAAGTAAAAGATAACATTGCAGCTAATCTTTTTATAAAAGGAGTACCAAGAAGATTACCGCATGATGTGTTGAATGAACAGCAGCTAAACGATACCTACAAAAGCTTCCCGTCAATCAGTGTTACAGATAAACGGAACAAAATCATGTTGGGATTAATCATCTATCAGGGATTAACAAGCAATGAATTAAGCAGGCTGGAACCTTCACATATTTTACTCAAGGAAGGAAAAATAAAAGTACCCGGAAGCCGAAGAAGTAACAGCCGTTTACTTGACTTAAAAGCCCATCAGGTGTTGGACGTACAGGAGTATCTTGATAAGGTAAGAAAGCTAATGCTTGCGTTTACTGAAAAAGAAACACATTATTTATTTACCAGTATGGGTGCAGGAAGCAACTTTAATAATGTGATGACCAAAATGATGAAAACGTTACGGAATGTTGCTCCACAAGTGAAATCGGTTCACCAGCTCCGCACAAGTGTAATCACATTATGGTTGTCAAAAGAAGGTAATATGCGCGAAGTACAATACAAAGCAGGGCATAAATACGTGAGCAGCACCGAAAAATATCAGCAAACCAACTTGGAAGACCTGCAAAAAGATATTATCGCTTATCATCCTTTAAAATAATCCTTCCTTAATTTTTTTATGCGTTATTAAAAACGGTGTAAACACAAGTTCATCGTTTTTTTATCGCTGATAATGGAGCTATTTTTTTCTTTCAACTGAAATATACAATTGAAAAGAAAAATGTAACTTGGTCTCTGAAAAAATGGGAGCATTAAAATTATCATATAGCCACAACACTTATGAACAAGGCGAATCACGCTTTGCTTATATGAAAGTGGTGTATAAAAATCCAACACCTTCCGAACCTCACGGAGATTACCAACTCCCCACGACTACAATACCCCGTATAAGAAGTCCTTATTTTTTATAATCGGTCAGTTGAAAGAAAAAAAATATGTCCACTATATCAAAATCAAAACAACCAATTAAAAAAAATTTTCAGTTAAAAAAAGTCGGACATACTTGGGGTGAAGTAACCAAATTTGGCAATGAACTTATTGCAAATTTAGGCGACGATATTTTTAAATATAAAAGCAAAGAAGTTTTACTTTTTCATATTCTTAAACAAATCTCACCAGTAAATAAATCACTGAAAGTTATTGATAATAATTCCATTGAAGCCGCTTGCAAAACAGTACTACATCATTTTTATTTAGACCATGGAATAATTGTAAGAGTTCGGGATTTAACGGATGATAAACAAACCGATTCAATATTAAATGAAGAACCTAAACAGAGTAGCATAGATAAGTTTTGTGAAATAGTTATTCACATGGATAAAATACCTTCACAATTTTATGATTTACTTCTAACAGATGTCAATAAAGATTTGTATGCGATTTCTGAACTAATAAAAGTTTATGAGAAAGAAGTGTGTATTCAAAAATACATCAATAATAATGCTATTCCAAAATCGCATGAAGAGAGAATTAAATATGATTTTTATAAACGATGTTTGGATGGCAGAAATGATATAATAAATTACCAGTTATATGGATTAAAAAAAAGAGCAATTAAAAAAGCTAAATACATACCGCATTGGGTTCAAAGTATTTTTGCTCATTCAGAAATGTTTAAGGATAGACCTTATCGTTTTGCATATCCTTTTTCTAAATATTATTTTGATTATCGAGAGATTGATTTTGGAGGACATCGGTTAGGTGAATTTCCTGTGAGAGAGGGGAGGATTATGCAACAGCTTTATAAAGACAACAAATCAAAATTTTATAAAAAGTATTTCAAACGAATCCCTGTCGAACAACACTTTCAAAACTATACATTTTATTTACAACTTCTACCTTTACCCTTAAGCAAAAACAGAGATTTAATCTTTAATGAACTTATAAAATCATTTAAAGCACGAAGATGGATTAGCTTTTATGCTGTGGCACTACCACAAGTAGAAGGTTTGTTTTCAGAAATGTGTTCAGTTATAGCTCCAGAAGAAGACATGAGCCAAAAATCATTGACGCATAAAGTAAATTCAGTTAGACCATTTCATACTTTAAGTGATAGTTATTTTGATTATTATCAATACCATATACCTCGACAACGTAATAAATTTGCACATACCGGTTATGATGAAGATTTTAAACTTAAATCATACGACCTCCTTGTTGACTTATCCCATCTTTTAGAGGTGTTTTCTGAATTAGATAACCCCTTAGTTAAAGTTACGAAGTTGCATAAAAGACGAAACTTTCGGGATTTTATTTCACTAAATGAGTTTGTAGAATATTTTAAATTACTTGAATTACTTAAACCCAAACAAAAAAAGGAGATAAAAGAAAGTGTAAAAAACTTTGAGCAGGATTTTTTAAATACAGAATGTAGTGTTGACTACACTTGTTACGAATTAATGCAAGATTTACCTAAACATCTCAACGAATTTATAAAAGAGGTAAATGAACGATTTAAAATTGATTTTAAGACTTTGAAAATTTCTGAAATTAATACGCTATTAAAAGAAGAAAAAACGCTTAACACTTTTGAAAGCCTTTTTTCTTTTCAAAATGAACGTATAAAACTGTTTGAAGATTATTTTATCTTTTTAAACCTTTATAAAATATATCTTCCGAGTTTGCGTAGAGAAATATTTGATGAATTTGATAAGTTACAAAATGAATTTGGAGTTACATTAAAAAATATAGCCTATATAAATACTCTGATAAGTAATAAAAAAAGCAAAGAAACAAGTGACTAATTCATAAAATGTGTTTTTCGGTAAATCATTTTTAATCTTTTTTTATTTGTTTTAATTGCTCCGCAACTCCTCCACAATTATAAAAGTTGTGTTTCAAGTCCTCCAAAATTTTCCAAGTTTTAAGGCAATTCCTGCACATACTAAACAAAATACGTGTTATATCGTCCTGAAATAGGTTGACAATTTTCCAATTAGTCCTGATTTTAGTTTACACCTCCGCTTTTTATTTTAAACGGTTCACACGTTCCAGCAACTAATCCTAAAAGAGGTTAGCGTATATTTTAAAGTTTAAATAATTATTTCTAAATCAAATAAAGTTCGTTCCAGTAACTTTTAGCTTCTGGACAACACTAAAAAATACTGTTCCAATTTTGTTTCGGGGAATTGCAACTATTAACTACGTGTGATTTATATTGTATTGATTGTCAATGTAATGTGGTATTATATTTGTATCATTACAATTAAATCCCAACAAAAAATTGGGTAATGGAAAAAATAAAATGTTTAAATCCGAACAAAGAAGAACTAACACCTGAAAAACTAAAGGAATTATTGGGACACTCAAATTATACTGATGAGCAACTACAAGAATTTGTATTTACAATTAAGGTATTTGCAAGTATTATTATGGAGTATCAATTAAAAGCGACAAAAGAAAAAGAACTAAAAATAGCAGCATGAAAACAGATAATCAAAAAACGCTCGACCTTACATTTGGAAGGTTCGGCAAAACAGGAATTAAAAAAGTAGATTCTAAACTCGTTGTAAAATACACACGGGTATCGGGTGGTAAACAAATGCTTAATGATTCTATTGAGAACCAAAACAAAACAATAGATGAGTTTGCCAAAAAGTTTAATCTCGAAATAGTAGCAACATTCGGCGACACACATGAAAGTGCAAAAACGGATGACCGTAAAGAGTTTATGCGAATGATTGATTTTTGTAAACGAAGTAGGGGGAAAATTAGTACCATCCTTGTTTACAAAATGACACGCTTTAGCCGTACAGGTGGTAAAGCCATTTCTATCGCCGATGAACTTCGCAATAAGTATGGTATTCATATTATTGCAGTAACCGAACCAATGGATACTTCTAATCCAAATGGTGTATTGTTCCAAGAAATGCAACTCATATTTGCTAAATGGGATAATGTACAAAGGCAACAGGTAACATCAGCAGGGATGAAATCTAAATACAACAAAGGAGAATGGTTAAGCAATCCACCACAAGGTTATGATATTGTGCGTTCTAATGGCGAACGTAAAATTGTACTGAACGAAGAAGGCAAAAAAATAAAAAAAGCTTGGGATTGGAAGTTAAGAGGTATGAAGAATGAAGAAATTGCCGAAAAGTTAAAACACATTGGCGTAAATATGTATAAACAACAGATTTATAAAATCTTTAAAAATCCATTTTATTGTGGTCTCATTGCTCACGGATTATTGGATGGAAAAGTAGTGGAGGGGAAACAGGAAAAGATGGTAAGTAAAGAAGTGTTTTTTAAAATACATAACCTTCGTTTAAGCTCAACAAGATACGGAGTACCACACAAAAAAGAAAACGAAGCTCTGCCTTTAAAGGTATTTGTAAAATGTTCGGATTGTGGTGAGCCATTAACAGGATATATAATAAAGAAAAAGAACCTGTATTATTATAAATGCCGAAAGAAAGGATGCAGAAACAGTCAGAGCGCAAAAGGGATGCACAATCTGTTTTTAAGGAAGATTGGAGAGTTAAAAGTGAAAGATGATTTTATAAATGGTATAGCTTACCAATTGGAATACTCTTATTATAATCAGAACAAAGAAAATACAGAAAAAGAGATTACATTAAATAAACGATTAAGCGAACTAAAATCAGAAGTCGAACGCCTCGATGAAAAGTATTATGTCAAGGAAGAGTTGAGCAGGGAAAAATACGATAGGATGATTATAAAACTTATAAATGAGGAGAAAGAAATTTGTGAAAATTTGGAAGGTTGTACAATTTCCATTTCTAACCTTCAGGAAAAAATTATTGAGGTAGGCAAACTATGCTCAAAACTCCCGATATTATGGGAAGAGAGCAATTTGACACAAAAAGAAACGTTACAAAAATTGACTTTTCCCGAAGGTTTATCCTTTGATAAGGAAAAACAAGCATTTCTAACCACAAAAATAAATGATGCCTTTACACAAATCGCCCAATTATCGGGCGATTTGTGTATAATGACGAAGGGACTTAAACACCCTTACGATGTTAAGTCCCTTCTTGCGGAGAGGGCGGGATTCGAACCCGCGATACCCTTGCGAGTATACAAACTTTCCAGGCTTGCTCATTCGACCACTCTGACACCTCTCCGTTTAATTGGAGCGCAAATGTACTAAAAAAGTTTAGCCTCAATCGGTTCAATTAAAAATAGAACATCTAAATTTAAATAAATACTACCTTTGGAAGGATAATCACAAAGCATTTTAAAACAATGTCAAGAATACTTACAGGCGTTCAAAGCACCAATATACCTCACCTTGGTAACATACTAGGTGCTATAATTCCAGCGATAGAACTATCAAAAAAAACAGAAAACGAATCGCTTTTCTTTATTGCGGATATGCATTCCTTAATTAATATTAAAGATGCTGCATTGCGAAAAAACAGTTCCAATGCGGTTGCAGCAACGTGGCTGGCTTTTGGTTTTGATACAGAAAAAAATATTTTTTATCGTCAAAGCGATGTACCCGAAGTATCTGAACTGGCTTGGTATTTAAACTGCTTTGCTCCATATCCAATGCTGGCAAATGCGCATTCGTTTAAAGATAAATCGGGACGATTAGCAGATGTTAATGCAGGTTTGTTCATGTATCCTGTATTGATGGCAGCCGATATTTTATTATATGATGCCAACTTTGTTCCTGTTGGTAAAGACCAACTTCAACATCTTGAAATTACAAGAGATATTGCCGAAAAATTCAATCATACATATGGAAACATATTTATATTGCCGGAAGCAAAGGTTGACGAAACGGTAATGATTGTGCCCGGAACGGACGGAAGAAAAATGAGTAAGTCAATGAATAACTTTATAAATATTTTTCTTCCTGAAAAAGAACTGAAGAAAATAATTATGAGTATTATTACGGATACAACTCCTTTGGAAGCACCTAAAAACACCGAAACCTGTAACGTTTTTAAAATTTATAAACTCCTTGCAACTGAACAACAAACTGCCGAAATGCAACAAAATTATTTGAGAGGCGGATATGGCTACGGACATGCGAAAACCGCTTTGTACGAACTGATTTTAGAAAAATTTAAAACTCAACGCAATACGTACAATTATTACATGAATAACCGAAATGAGCTGGATACAAAGCTAAAAGCCGGTGCTGATAAAGCACGAGTGATTGCAAAAAGCACATTAAATAAAGTGCGGGAAAAATTGGGGTTTAAAGTTTGGTAAACAACATTGATTAGCTACCGAAGAAATTAAAAATAATATCCATTGTACATTTAGCTAAATGTTGATAATACAAGGGAAAGTGCAAACCAACAGAAGAGATGAATAATATTATAATTCCTTACCGGAAAAGATAATCGTTATTGAAACAACACCATCGTTTTATTTTCCAGATATTCTCTCAAAGGCTCTATTTTAATAGTATTTAGCACTTCCGAAGCAAAAGCAACCATTAGTAGTTTTTTTGCACTGGTCTTCACTTAAGCCACGGGCACGCAGATAAAATACCTTTTCTTCATCCAGTTTACCAGTTGACGTTCCGTGCGAACATTTCACATCATCTGCATAAATTTCCAGTTGAGGTTTTGTATTAACAGTGCTGTCATCGCTCAACAAAATATTTTTGTTCGATTGGAATGCATTTGTTTTTTGTGCATCTTTTCTTACAAATATTTTACCATTGAACGTAGCTGTTGAATGTCCATCAACAATGCCCTTGTATAGCTCATTGCTATTGCAATTTGGCATTCTGTGATCAACCAAGGTATGGTTATCAACTACCTGATGGTCGTTTGTCAAATACAATCCGTTTAAATTCGCTTCGATGTGCTGATTGTTTAACACAATGTTCAAATTATTACGAACAAACGCACCACTTAATGTAACGGTATTAGTGGTAAATACGCTTTGTTTTTCTTGTTGCACTTGTGTAGCACTTATCAGATTTCCTTGTTCATTTTCTTCCTGAATTTTATAATGATGAACAACAGAGTTTTCATCGACAAACATTTCAGTCAACGCATTGTTGAATGTAAGTGCAGTAGAATCAACAGTTACAAACGATTCTACAATTTTTGCTTGTGCCGATTTTTCAATCACTATTAAATTACGAGGATTGACAATACCATTTTCAACAGCTGTTGAAACGTGTATGACTTGAATTGGAGTTTCAATCACTGCATTTTTTTCAATATGAATAAACGCACCACCACTTGTTATCGCCGTATTCAAAGCAATGAACGGATCGGTATTTATATCAATATATTTTGAATAATGTTTCTCAAAAATAGCAGTATGTTTTTCCGCTGCTTCTTTTAAACTACATGCTATAAGACCTTTTGGAAGGGACTTCAACACGGATAATTCTTCATTAAAAACACCATTCACTATTACAAGTGTAATCGCATCTTTCAAAATCAACACCTCTTCTAACTGCTCTTTCGTGATGTTTTTTGAAGAGTTTATTACAAATTCATCTTTTAAAATTAAATCTATTTTGCAGTATTTATATTCTTCACTTTTACGATTGGGAATACCTTGTTTCGTAAAAGTCGTTAAAGCCCTCCCTCTCTCCGACTGCCCAAAACGAGGAGAAGAAAAAGATTTTACTAATTTTAAAATAGTATCGGTAACCGTACTTGGTTTTGTAATTGTTTCCATAGTCATTTACATCATCTCTCTTTAGCACACATTCTCAATAGAACCTATTGAAGTGCATTTACAGAAAATAATTTTATGCGTTTACTTCCGTTTTAATAAAGTCATATCCTTTCTCCTCCAGCTCAAGCGCCAATTCTTTGGTGCCTGATTTTACAATCTTTCCATTATACAATACATGAACAAAATCAGGAACAATATAATCCAATAACCTTTGGTAGTGGGTTATTACAATGGTTGCATTATCTTTTGATTTTAATTTATTTACTCCACCCGCAACAATACGAAGCGCGTCAATGTCAAGTCCGCTGTCGGTTTCGTCTAAGTATGGCAAGTTTGGGTTCCAGCATTGCCATTTGAAAAATTTCATTACGTTTTTTCTCTCCACCGCTAAAACCTTCATTAACAGAGCGGTTTGCGAGCTTACCATCCAACTCCACTAATTTTTGTTTTTCTTTTACTCTGGCTAAAAAATCTTTTGCTTCCATTGGAGCCAAACCTTTATAAGCTCTTATTTCATTTAAAGCGGTTTTCAAAAAATTGATATTGCTTACACCCGGAATTTCTACCGGATACTGAAACGCGAGAAATATGCCTTCTCTGGCTCTGTCTTCAGGAGATAGTTCTAACAAATTTACTCCATTAAGCAATATTTCACCTTCAGTAACTTCATAGTCTTCTCTTCCTGCAAGCACGGCCGACAATGTGCTTTTCCCTGAACCATTAGGTCCCATAATGGCGTGTACTTCACCTGCTTTTATTTCTAAATTAACTCCTTTCAGAATTTCTTTTCCGTCAATTGACGCATGCAAATTTTTAATGCTTAACATATAGTTTAAAATTTAATTTGTTTGCTCCGTAGGAGCAATATATTAATAGCTAAAATTAATATTACAACTAGTTCCGTAGGAGCGACATCACATTTATAAAAACTCAAACAAATATTTATCCTCATATTCTATTTCAAATTTCTTCAACATATCAATGTATTCTTCTTTAAACGATTTTTTTGAATGATGTTCTTTTTGATTTTTTATATAACTAATTACGTTGCCAATTTGTGATTGGGAATATGAAAACGCACCGAATCCTTCTTGCCATTGAAACTTCCCAACTACCAATTTTTTCTCATTAATCCATTTTGATGAACTTGCTTTAATATCTCTCATCAAATCTGACAATGCAATATCAGGTTTAATACTCAGCAAAATGTGAATGTGGTCGGGCATTCCATTTATTGCATATACTTTTTGTTTATTTCCATTTACTATTCCACAAATATATCTATGTAATTCATCTTCCCATTTTATTACCAATCAAACTTTCCCTGCCTTTTACTGTAAATACAACTTGTATGTATAGTTGGGTAAATGTGTTTGGCATATTTATATCGCCCCTACGGGGCTTTGTTTTGTTCTTATATTCTTTTCTATTAAGATTTCGCACCTACGGTGCTAACTTTTTTGTAATTCTTTCAAGCTTATCTTACATTTTCCAATTAAACTTATCTTGTTTTTGCTCCGTAGGAGCAACATCTTCATAGCAAATTCAAATCCCCATTCGTTTAAAAGCTCCGTAGGAGCGATATTTTATTCCTTTTGTTTTACAGTTTTAAATGCTCAAATAACTAATCTTATTGGATATAATAAAAAGACAAGAGTACAACAAATAGCGAAGTACTCAAGCACGTTGAATGTCCACAAGAATTGATTGTTCTCTGCTTCAACAAATTTTTGTTCGAAATCCTTTTTCGATTTCTGTAACTGGTTTAATTGAATTATTCCCTCTTGTTCAAGCGTTTGGAATTCCTTTCCTTTAAATGCAATTTCAATCGAATCAATTTGTTTTTGTAAAGCTCTTACCTGTACTTCGTAGGCATTTGCTTTACCTATTAAATAATAAGATCTCAACATCATCCCTATCCAAATTACAAGTAGAAAAGCGATTATCGAGAATAAATAAATTATCTCTTTTGCAATTATCTTTTTTGTTTTGGTACTAATCATAATTTTAGTTTCCATTTTCATTAAATGTAAACATATAGGCAACAAAAAAGAAAATCTCTCTTTGTTCTAATAATTCTTCATCGATGTAATTATCAACCTTAACACTCCTATTTTTAAACAGTTCTGAAAATTTATTCGCTAATGCTAATGCGTTTACAGCTTCTAATTGTCTACAAAATATGGAAATTCCATTTTTTATTTCATCTTTCTTTATAATCTCCTTTAATTCTTCTTCACCACAATAATCTTTTGCTGCGTATGGATATAACTTAAATTTAAATTGTTCGTATTTCGGGCGTTTTTTATCCCCTAATTTTACAAAGTGTTGATTCAAAAATTCATAATAATACTTTTCAATCAAAGTTTCATCTTTTTCCATAGTTGTTTTTATAACTTTAAACTATCCAACCGAACCTTCCAAACTCACCGCCAACAGCTTTTGTGCTTCAACGGCAAACTCCATTGGTAATTTATTTAATACTTCTTTGCAATACCCGTTAACGATTAAGCCAATTGCTTTTTCATTATCAATGCCACGTTGTTTGCAATAAAACAATTGGTCTTCTCCAATTTTTGAAGTAGTTGCCTCGTGTTCAACAATGGCTGTTTTGTCTTTTATTTCAATATACGGAAAAGTGTGTGCTCCGCATTTATCGCCCATCAGCAAACTATCGCATTGCGAAAAATTACGTGCATTGCTTGCACCTTTTGCAATACGCACCAAACCTCTGTAACTGTTATTACTAAAGCCTGCTGAAATACCTTTTGAGATGATTGTGCTGCGTGTATTTTTCCCAAGATGCATCATCTTCGTTCCTGTATCAGCTTGTTGGTAATTGTTGGTAAGCGCTACGGAATAAAATTCACCAACTGAATTATCTCCTTTTAAAATTACGGAAGGGTATTTCCAGGTAACAGCAGAACCAGTTTCTACTTGTGTCCACGATATTTTAGAGTTGTCTTCTAAACAAATTCCACGTTTGGTAACAAAGTTAAAAACACCACCTTTTCCTTCTTTATCTCCCGGATACCAGTTTTGAACGGTGCTGTATTTTATTTCCGCATTTTTATGAGCAACAATTTCTACAACGGCAGCATGCAACTGATTCTCGTCACGCATAGGTGCTGTGCAGCCTTCGAGGTAACTAACATAAGCGCCTTCATCAGCAACAATAAGCGTGCGCTCAAATTGCCCGGTGCCTGCCGAATTAATTCTAAAGTAAGTAGAAAGTTCCATAGGGCAACGAACACCTTTGGGAATGTAGCAAAACGAACCATCAGTAAAAACTGCAGAGTTCAATGCTGCATAAAAATTATCTGTATAAGGTACAACATGCTCATGTACTTTTTAACCAATTCCGGGTGTTCCTGAACGGCTTCGCCAAAGGAACAGAAGATAATTCCCTTTTCAGATAATGTTTCTTTAAAAGTAGTTTTTACAGAAACGCTATCCATCACTATATCTACGGCAATTCTACTTTCGACACCACTCAATCGTTTTTGTTCTTCAATAGAAATACCAAGCTTTTCAAACGTTTTTAAAAGTTCGGGATCTACCTCATCAAGGCTGCCTAACGTTTTTTTGGGCTTAGGTGCGGAATAATAAATGATGTCCTGAAAATTCGGTTTGGGATAGGTAACGTGCGCCCATGTTGGCTCTTCCAAAGTTTTCCAATATGCAAATGCTTTAAGTCTGTATTCCAACATCCATTGTGGTTCGTTTTTCTTTTGCAGAAATAAAACGGATAATATCTTCATTTAATCCCTTAGGAGCATTGTCGGCTTCAATGTTGGTAACAAAGCCATATTTATAATCCTCGCCTAATTTTTCTTCTAATATTTCGTTTGCCATTACCCCTCCGACCTCCCCACAGGGGAGGAGATTGTTATGATTTAAAATTAATATTTTTTTTACCTCTCGTTTTCTCCCCTGTGGGGAGATTAAGAGGGGTGTTTAAACTGAAAAAGATTCTCCGCAACCACAAGTACGTGATGCATTCGGATTATTGAACACAAAGCCCTTTCCATTTAAACCTCCTGTATAATCCAGCTCTGTGCCAATCAGGTAAAGAAATGATTTTTTGTCAACAACAATTTTCATCCCTTTGTCTTCAAACACCTGATCACCTTCTTTTAATTGATTATCAAACTCCAGTTTATACGAAAGCCCTGAACACCCTCCACCTTCAACACCCACACGTATAAAAGAAATCGGCAGGACGATTTTCGCTGTGCATTAGAGTCAATGCGTGCTCTTTTGCATTTTCTGATACAGTTATCATTTTACCTATATTTTTTAGTTGTTAAACTTCTCTATTCTTATTTAGATTAATTCTAAATTCCACCGCAAAGATACCTAAAAATAAGTATTGCACAAACTATTTTTTTATTGTACCCCAAAAATCTTAGACTGTATTATATATAATCGCTCTTGGTATTATTTCTATATTTGCTCGCCCAATGAAAATACTCTATAAATTCATATTAAAATCGTATGTAGGACCTTTTGTTCTTACGTTCTTCATTGCAATGTTTGTATTTTTTATGATGTTCATATTCAAATACATTGACGATTTTGTTGGCAAAGGACTTGACTTTTCCGTTTTATTTGAATTGTTCTTTTACTTTTCTCTTACAACCATTCCCATGGCTTTGCCTTTGGCAATATTGCTTTCGTCGTTAATGACCTTCGGAAACATGGGCGAGCACTTTGAATTAACCGCGTTAAAAAGCGCCGGCATGTCACTACAAAAAATAATGGCTCCGCTAACATTTAGTACTATCTGCATTTCTATTGCGGCATTTTATTTTTCAAATAATATTTTACCTTATACCAACCTCAAAGCGGGTTCATTACTGTATGATGTCCGTATGTCGAAGCCCACACTAATGTTTAAAGATGGAGTATTTAACAATAGTATAGAGGGGTTTAATATTCGTGTCAATAAAAAAGAAAAAGATGGAAAAACACTCGATGGAATTTTAATATACGATCATCGTGAAATGATGGGAAATAACGTGGTGTTATACGCCAAAAGCGGCACAATGGAGGAAACTGCTGATAAGACGTTCCTGATTCTTAAATTAAACAATGGGAATAGTTACAAAGAGGTGGTGAATAATTCCGGTAACTCCAAAACGTATCCTCTCATAAGAGATAAATTTAAAGAGCGAATTATTCGTTTTGATTTATCTGAATTTAAAATGACACGAACAAAAGAAGAACTTTTTAAGATGAATAGCCAAATGCTTAATCTTTCACAACTTAATAAAATTATTGACTCGCTTAATGGAAAGAGAATTTTACGTAAAACAGCTTTCAATAAACAGTTAAAAGAAATTTATTATCCTAAAATTTCCAAACTTACTGCAAATACTGACACCATTATAAAGGCTGAAAAAGTAAAAACAACAGCATTACCCAAGCTATCCAAACCGGCCCGACTCAACCTTATAGAATCGGCAATGAACACAGCACGCAGTTCAAAAGTATATGTAGAATCAACGATGCAAGATTTTGAAATTGATGATTATACTAAATCAAAATACAAAGCAGAATGGCATCGTAAGTTTACACTTTCCATAGCCTGTTTAGTTCTGTTTTTTATAGGAGTCCCATTGGGAGCAATTATTCGCAAAGGTGGATTGGGAATGCCGGTTGTTATATCTATTGTTTTTTTTATCATCTTCCATATCCTTTCTATTACAGGTGAAAAACTAGCCAATGAAGGAGAAATTGATACTGCTATAGGCATGTGGATGGCAACGTTGATATTATTACCTGTTGGTATTTTTCTTACTTACAAAGCCACCGTAGATAGCGCTTTATTTGACTTGGATGTTTACCTCAATCCATTCAAAAAAATAGTTGTTCGCAAAAAACAGGGGTGATATTAGCATAAAAGCACTCTTAACACATCGTTTATAAACCGCATCAATGGCGTTCAATTCGTAATTTCCCAAACACACCTATTTACAATCAACACACGCGGGTTAATAAGTAAGAACGTTTAATGGGGTTTTCATTAATTATTACTCCTACTTTTAACTTCAAAGAGATTATAATATTAATTAACTGATGAAAAAACGTATTGTTGTAGCGCTTGGTTTTATTCCTTTTTTGTTTTTAAGTTTCACTCCTAAACCTGATAAAAAAGATCCCGCTTTTTTAACCGAAAATAATAATAAATGGGCGGATTCTGTTTTTGAAAAATTAACCCCGGAGGAACGAATAGCTCAATTATTCATGGTTGCTGCTTATTCCAACAAAGACAACAAACATGTTAATGACATTAAAAAGTTAATTGTCGATTACAAAATTGGCGGGCTGATTTTTTTCCAAGGTGGACCCATGCGTCAGGCTAAGTTGACTAACATTTATCAATCACTTTCAAAAGTACCGTTGTTTATCTCTATTGATGCCGAATGGGGCTTAGCAATGCGCTTAGACAGCACCACCCAATTTCCTCATCAAATGACATTAGGTGCCATTCAAAATGATTCTTTGATTTATGAAATGGGAACCGAAATCGCCCGTCAATGTAAGCGATTAGGAATACAAATCAACTTTGCTCCCGTTGCCGATGTAAATAACAATCCTATGAATCCTGTTATCAGTAACCGCTCCTTTGGTGAAGATAAATACAATGTAACACGCAAAGCACTTATGTATATGAAGGGATTGCAGGATAATGGTGTACTTGCTAATGCCAAACATTTCCCCGGACATGGCGATACCGACAGCGACTCACACAAAACATTACCTACCGTTAATTCATCATTAGAACGATTGGATTCGGTGGAACTTTACCCCTTCAAAGAGCTTATTTCTCAAGGACTCGGAAGTATGATGGTCGCTCACCTCTTCATTCCTGCCATAGACACTACACCCAATCAGGCTTCTACACTTACCAAAAGTATTGTAACCGGTTTATTAAAAGAAAAACTAGATTTTAAGGGATTGATTTTTACAGATGCACTTAATATGAAAGGTGTTAGTAAATTTTACCAACCTGGTGAAGTTGATGCAAAAGCACTGGTAGCCGGTAATGATGTCCTTTTATTTGCCGAAGATGTGCCCACCGCTATCAAGCAAATTCAAGCAGCCATAGAGCGTGAGGAGATTACACAAGAAGAAATAGACAAGCGCTGTAAAAAAATATTACTGGCAAAACAGTGGGCAAAAGTAAATGAATATAAAAAGATAGATACTAAAAATTTATATGCCGAATTGAATACGGTTAAAGCGGAAGTGATTAACAGAAAACTTACAGAAGCATCGTTAACATTACTAATAAACAAGAATAATATCCTGCCGCTTCAACAACTTGACGATACTAAAATAGCTTCCTTATCGCTCGGAAGCAAGGAGTTAAATACATTTCAAAAAACACTATCCAATTATTGCACTATCAAACATTTTGGTATAGATAAAGATGCAAGTAAAAACACCTTTGATAGTGTATTAACCAAGCTACAAGACTTTGATTTGGTATTAGTTTACTTAAATAACACCAGCAATAAACCGGCTAAAAATTTTGGCTTAAATTCCGCTATTACAAGTATGTTAAATTCGGTAATTAAACAAAACAAAACCATTGTTACAGTTCCTGAAAATCCTTATATTCTAGGCAAATTAGACAGTTTACCATTTGCAGATGCTGTACTAATGAGTTATGAAAACAATGAGTATAGCGCTTCCTACTCGGCACAATTGATATTTGGCGGAGTAAACGCACCCGGAAAACTGCCAATTACTGCCGGTTCTTTTAATGTCGGAACAGGCATCTCCACTCCTGTAGTTCGTTTTAAATATACAATCCCTGAAGAGTTGAATGTGCGTTCATCTGCTTTGTTAAAAATTGACAGCATTGCTCTGAAAGGCATTAAAGAAAAGGCATACCCGGGTTGTCAGATAATGGTTGTAAAAAACAATACGGTAATTTATCAAAAATCATTCGGCTATCATACATACGAAAACGAAACAGTTGTGAACAATAATGACCTATATGATTTAGCATCCATCACTAAAGTAGCCGCAACTACTGCATCAATAATGAAATTAGTTGATGAGAAAAAGCTGAAATTAGATGACTCCCTATCTGTTTATTTACCCGAATTGAAAGGCACCAACAAAGGAAGTATTATCATACGCGAAATGCTGGCGCATCAGGCAGGACTGAAAGCATGGTTGCCATTTTGGCAAAACACAATGGAAAAAAACGAGTACAAACCGGGCATATACAACAATGTTAGAAATAATGAGTTTCCGAAGCGTGTAGCTGAAAAGCTATACATTAGCAAAACCTATGAAGACACTATTTATAAGCAAATCATTCAATCTCCTTTAACCGAAAAAGGTAAATATGTGTATAGCGATTTGGGATATTATTTTTTAAATAAAATTATAGAACAAAAAACTTTTGTACCCGAAGACCGATATGTCCTGAAATATTTTTACTCCCCGCTTGGCTTACAAACAATGGGATATAAACCACTTAACAGATTTGATATAAAAAGAATTGTACCTACGGAAAATGATACGAAATTCAGGAAACAACTGATTCATGGAGATGTTCATGACCCGGGAGCTGCTATGTTTGGAGGAGTTGGAGGACATGCTGGTTTGTTTTCAAATGCAAATGATTTGGCGGTAATGATGCAACTATTTATGAATTATGGAACTTACGGAGGCAAAAGATACATTGATTCCAACATAGTGAAAGAGTTTACAAAATGCCAATATTGTAAAGATAACAGAAGATCTTTAGGTTTTGACAAACCCGAAATGAATCCCGATAAAGAAAGTCCCGTATGTAAAGCAGCTTCTTCCCTGAGCTTTGGACATTCAGGCTTTACAGGCACTTTAGCTTGGGCTGATCCGGCCAATCAACTGGTGTATGTTTTCCTGTCGAATCGTATAAATCCAAACGCTGATGATAACAAACTTACCAAAATGGGTATCCGAACAAAAATTCAGGAAGTGATTTATGAAGCGGTGAAATAACATTGATTATTTTAGCTTTGTAAAAGTTATGTAAATAATACACGAAGTTTGCGCAGTTACACACAACATAGAAATATTATATAAATTATCGTTAATGAAAATAGGTATTGTATGTTATCCAACCTTTGGAGGTAGCGGAGTAGTGGCAACAGAGCTTGGAAGAGCCTTGTCTGAAAAAGGGCATGAAATTCATTTCATCTCGTACAGTCAACCCGTACGATTGGATTTTTTATCCGAAAAATTATTTTACCATGAGGTAGTTGTTTCCGATTATCCCTTGTTTGATTATCCTCCTTATGAATTAGTATTAGCTAGCAAATTAGTAGACGTAGTAAAATACGAAAAACTAGATTTGCTGCATGTGCATTATGCTATACCTCACGCTTCGGCAGCATACATGGCAAAACAAATTTTGGCGTCGCAGGGCATTAATATTCCTTTCATCACTTCGTTACACGGAACCGACATTACACTGGTGGGGAAAGACCCTTCTTTTGAACCGGTTATTACGTTTGCAATTAACGAAAGCAACGCTGTTACAGCGGTTTCGGAGAGTTTAAAGAACGACACGTATGCAAACTTTCCAAATGTAACCAACGAAATCGAAATGATTCCCAATTTCATTTGTTTGGATGAGCACAACATTGAAACCAGTATTTGTCAAAAGAAACACTATGCACCTAACGGGGAACGGATACTCATTCATGTTTCAAATTTCAGAAAGGTAAAACGTGTAGAAGATGTACTTTACGTATTTGACAGAGTAAGAAAAGTAATTCCTTCAAAATTAATTTTAGTAGGCGACGGGCCGGAAAGAGCTTCTATAGAAAAGCTTTGCAGAGAGCTTGATACTTGCCATGACATAAAATCATTAGGCAAAATCACCAACCCCGAACAGATATTGTCCATTGCCGATTTGTTTTTACTTCCTTCCGAAACCGAAAGCTTTGGATTAGCAGCTTTGGAAGCCATGGCGAGCAAAGTGCCAGTTATATCAACTAATACAGGAGGCTTACCGGAAGTAAACAAACATGGATTTTCAGGATTTTTGAGTAATGTGGGCGATATAGATGATATGGTTAAAAATGCAATAACTATACTGAAAGACGATAATATACTAAAAACCTTTAAAACAAATGCATTTGAGCAAGCAAAAAAATTTGATATTGAAAACATATTACCTATGTATGAACGTTTGTACGAAAAAGTAATTCGAGAAAAATAGTTCTAAATTTTTATAGTTAATGAAATTTCATATTTTCGCACTATTAAAAATGTTACTTCACTTTTAAACAAATTATAACATTGAAAAAAATAATATCCTTCTGCATATGCCTCCTGTTAGTTTTAACAGCTGCAGCTCAAGCGCCAGGAGCAGCTCCTGTTAATAATTCTCAACCGGCAGTTGTTCATCTTCATTATGATGAATTTTGGCTTTCGGGCAGTTTAGGAGCCGGAGCAACCGTAAGTACAAACATTATAAACTCCGGCGCAGTTATGCCTTCTCGCATGGAAGCTGTTTGGCAAAGAAGGCACCGAAGAATGGGACTTGGTTTTGCCAAAGAGTTGGAAGTTACTCCAGAACAGCTTTATAGCCTTGCAGTAAGCGGTAAAATTGGCATTTCAAAGTTGTATTTTGTTTACGAACAATATATTTTCAGAAATTCTCCTATAAACTTAGGATTCAGTGCACATTTGGGATTCTTTGGCACTAACGACACTACCAGTGCTGCAAAAGGTGGAGGGATGTTTGGAAACATTGGCGTTCCGCTTGAACTGGGAGTAAGACCGTTTTACATATTTGTCAGACCGGATATTGAATACCAATCATGGGGTTCATTCCATAAACAAATACAGGCAACTGTAAATGTTGGTATAAAGCTTAAATTTTTATCGCAGGAAGAAAAAGCACGCAGAGCAGCCGTAAAAGCTGCAAGAGAGAGAAGAAGAGAACAACGTCACCATCGCCGCTAAAAATATTTAAAACAGAAAATTAAATTATCTACAGATGAAAAATATACTACTGAGAGTTATTGCAATAGTGCTGTTAAATCCTGCCATTACTCATGCTCAAGATACTTTTTATACTTACTCTTCAACCAACAAAACAATAAGTGATAAACCAAGCTTTTTTAACGTTGATTCTATTATCAAAAGCAAAAATTACACGGTTATCAATTTAAAATGTAATTCTGTTGACTATAAAATTGCAAACGAAGACATGGAAATGCTGGCGGAGTTACGTGCACGTTCCAAGTCGTTCACTAAATACATTGATCATACATTTATTATGGATTTGGGAATCGTATTTAATGAAGGGTTAGATACAATAAAGTTAAAATCGAGAGAATTTGTTTATACTGATTCGATAGAAGCAAGCAATGTTTTTAAATACTTAAACAAAAAAATTGTTTCTGCCATCATTGTTCCTAACTACAGAATTATATATAGAAAAGGAAATAAAATCTATTTCGTCTCCATTAAGGAATATGATAGAAAATTGAGAAAAAAATTACCCCAGATCATAAATCCTATTTATGATGCACTGTCTGCAAAAAATGATAATTTATATTTGTTATTTCATCACGATTTGAGAATACAAACAACGGAAAGAAAAAAATAAATTCAAGTCCTTTTAAAATATATTCCAAACGATTTCTTCCATTCCAATAAATACCCCATCATCTCTAACTTCAATTGGATAGGGCTGCACGTAGGTGCCTAAACCGCTTTTTGAACGTCCTGTTTTTAAATCAAAATGATAACGATGTACAGGACATACAACTGCACCATCGGGAGTACATCGCCCTTGACTAAGAGAAGCTCCGTTGTGAGGACATTTATCATTTACAGCAAAAAAACCAGAAGAAGTATGTGCCAAACAAATTTTTTTATTCCGAACAGTTATGGAATTTATATTACCCTCTTCTAAAAAATTATTAGCTGCTTCAATCGATTCGAAAAGCTTGTGCCATTTTATTTTTTTCTCAAAAAGCATTTCCGGAACATATTGTGATTAACACTTTATAAAGATGGGCTCATCTCTCTTAGAAAGGCATTTATTTTATATCAGTAATCTTAAATTCAACTCTTCTGTTAAGTTGTCTCCGCATACTATTATTCTTTCTTTTTCCCTTTTTATTTATAGTAATTGGTCTTTCTTCACCATACCCTTTCGCCATCATTCTGTCTTTACTTATTCCCTTTTTAATCAACCTTTTTACTACAGCTTGAGCTCTTCTTTCTGAAAGTTTTTGATTGTAAGCATTATTTCCAATATTATCTGTATGTCCGGATATTTCAACTTTCATATTTGGATATTGGTTCATTATTTTTACAAGATTATTAATCTCGACATTCGAAAGAGGTCTTAATGTGGCTTTGTCAAAATCAAAGAAAATGTTTTCAAGTGTAATTTTGGAATCCGCAACCATGGTATCTAAGATTACTTGCTTTTTTATTTCATTAAATTTCGGCTCCTTTTCTTTTTTTATTTTCAGATTTTCAGATTGAAACAAGTAGCCATCTGATTGATAAGTTATATTATAATCTTTTCCCGGTGAAAGCATAAAAAGGTATTTGCCATCTTTTTCGTTTGTGCGGTAAACCCCTAAAACTTCCTGAGTTTCATTATCAGCAATTGTAATCTGGACATTATGTGCCGGTTTCCCACTTTTATCTGTTACTGCTCCCTTTATTAATGTTACAGGAAACTCTTTACGATCTACAACTGAATCCATTACTATTACCTGTTTTATTTCATGGTAATCAGATTCTTTAGGTACGTTAATATTTGCAGCATGAAATAAATATCCATTGGAGCTATAAGTAATGTTATACATTTTTCCTGGTGGAAGCATCAGCAAATATTTACCGGTTTCATTATTTGCACGATACATACCGACAACCTGTTCTGTTTCCTCATCTAGCACCTTAATTTCAACATTCTTTACAGGAACACCTTGTTTATCCTTAACGACTCCTTTTAGCAATGTTAAAGGAATTTCCTTACGAGGAAAAGTAGCTATATAAATATCTTTCTCCCCAAATCCATCTTTACGAAAGGAAGAAAAATAAGCATTAAGCCCGTTAGGACTCACCACATAATAAATATCATCATCGGTAGTATTGATCGGAGAACCAACATTTTCAGGCTTCGACCATTTTTCATCTTCAGAAAAATGGCTGGTAAAAATATCAAATCCCCCCATAGTAGCATGTCCATTTGAACTAAAGGATAAGAAATTCCCATCTGCACTGATAAAAGGCGCATCTTCATCATAAGGAGTATTTATGACAGCCCCCATATTTACCGGTATTGCCCAGTCTCCTTTTGGTGTACGTTTACTTGTGTATAAATCTCTTCCTCCATATCCTCCGGGTCTGTTACTTGAAAAATAAAGCGTATTTCCATCGGCCGATATAGAAGCTGATGGATCCCAATATTTAGAATTAATATTTCCATTTAGTTTTACCGGGGCTCTCCATACTTCTCCCTCTAATGTTGTAGTATATATATTCCCATCACCAGAATCGTCTTTATAAATCAAAATATTTTGTCCGTCAGGTGAAATCCCAACAGTTGCTTCATGAGCATTTGTATTTATTGAATCGCTTATACTTTCTGCTTTTGACCAGCCGTTTTCTGTTTTAACGGATGTATAAATATCTTCCATATAATTACCTTCCGCATCCTTCTCACCACCCATGCTTGAAGGTCTTCTTGATGTAAAAAAAAGAGTCAGCTGATCTGCTGACAATACAGGGGAATAATCCGCGTAAGCTGAATTTATAGCCGGCCCCATATTAACTATTCGAACTTTGACAGGGTGTTCGATCATACGTTTAGCCGTTTTGGATATTTCTATTTTTCGTTTGGCTTCAGCAACCATGGCTTCGTTTGACTTTAAAGTTGAAAGGGAAATGAACTTTTCATATTCCTCAATAGCTTTGTCAAACTGATAATTCAAATGGTAGGCCTCCCCCAAATAATAATAAGCAGCGAGCGGGGCTTTTTTTTCTTTGTATGAACTTTCTTTGCTCCTTTCTGAAACGGAAGTAATTGCAGTACCCAAATAATAAATGGCTTCAGCCCTTTCTTTTTGAGAATTCAAATAACAGATGCCCAGCTTAAAAGCCAGATTCATATTGGTTTGCTCTTGATTGTATAAATTAAAAAACAGGGAAAGAGCTTCTGCGTAATCCCCTTTAGAATAGTTTAACCTCTCTGTTTTACCGGGTCGGTAAACAAGAGAGAATTTTTTTTCGGCACGATTAAAATCCTCAATAAAGTGCTGACTTTTGCTTTGAGCATTGAGATTGCAAATATCTAACAAATAAACAAATGCAAATAAACTCAAAAATTTCATGGATAAGCATTTAATAATTAAGGACAAATATAGAATAATTGCGAATAAAGGTAATGGTCTTTACCCTAATTATTATTAATACTGATCTAAATTATTTATTGATTACCACATTTTTTAATTTATTAAAATGAATAATCTGCTTTTTTTTGTTTCATTCTTTTTCAAAAAATTATTTTAATATCATTTTTTAAACCAATTATTCTTCATCAATATTAACTAAAGACTCTTCAAGCAATTCTTTTTTATTAATAGAAAGTAATATAGCGGGTAGTAATATAAGATTAGTACACAGCGATACAAGCAGCGTAATGGATATAAGAATACCCAAAGCTACTGTACCACCAAAACTAGAAGCGGCAAATATGGAAAAACCACAAAATAAAATAGCCGTAACATAAATCATACTGATACCTGTTTCTTTTATTGCAATAGCAATAGCTTTTCGGGTAGACAAGCCGCTTTTTAGTTCCTGTCTGTATTTTGTAAGAAAATAAATAGTGCCATCTGAGGCTATACCAAAGGCAATGCTGAATATTAAAATAGTAGAAGGTTTAAAACGAATACCCAAATATCCCATTACCCCGGCTGTAATAACTAATGGAATAAGGCACGGTAATTTTGATAAAAGAATAATACGAACGGAACGAAACAGTGCGATACCAACTAAAGCTATGAGGATAATTTCTATAATCAAACTTTCAAACAGGTTCTTCAACAAGTAGTCATTGCTGGTAAGGAACATCAAACTGTGTCCCGTAAATTTAACATTATAGTCCTTTGGGTTAAAAATGGAATCCACTCTTGGTTTTACTTCTGTTAAAATTTCTTTTATACGCTGCGAACCCACATCTGCCATCTGAATACTCACACGGGTGTATTGTTTAGTACTATCCATAAATGCCTGTAATTTATTCTCCTGACCCTTTACCGTGGAGGTATAATCATTGAGCTCCTTTAATTCAGCAATACCGGGTAATACATAATATTTTGGATTTCCACCTCGATACGACTGGTAGGAAAACTTGACAGCTTCTACCAATGACAAAGGTTTTGAAAACTCCTTATAGCCCGAAAATATTTTTTGTAATCGTTTTATTTTATAAAGCGTGGCGGCGTTATTAGCAAATACACCATTTGCTTTTTTAGTATCAATTCTTATTTCAAAAGGAAGCACTCCGTGAAAGTTTTTTTCAAAAAATTTAAGATCGGTATAAACCGGATCTTGCTGTGGTAAATCGTCCACCACATAACCTACTACTTGTATTTTGGTTATTCCATAAGCGGATATGAGCGTGATAACAATAACTGTTACGTAAATAGCCTTGCGATGGTGCTGTACTATTTTATTAATAAAAGAAAGTACAGCATTAATTCGTTTCCCATCCAGATGCTTTGTGTGCTTAGGAGATGGTGCAGGTAAAAAGTTAAGAATGATTGGAATTAATATAAGTGTGATTATATAAGTAATCATAATATTAATTGCTGCAACCACCCCAAACTCAACAAGCAATGAACTATTAGTAAAATACAATACCCCAAACCCAATGGCAGTGGTAATATTGGCAAGAAAAAGTGTAATACCAACCGTTTCTATCATTCTTGTCAATGCCACCAGTTTATTACCATGTGCTGCATATTCGCTATGATATTTATTAATCAAAAACACACAATTAGGTATTCCAATTACCATAATCAACGGTGGTATTAAACCAGTAAGAATTGTAATCTTGTAATCTAAAAGTTCTATTGTTCCCACGGACCAAACTACTCCCATTGCTACTACCAGAATAGAGAAAAACACCGAGGTAGCAGATTGGAAAAACATCCAAAGAATAACAGCCATTACTACTACCGCAAGCGCAAGGAACAAACCCATTTCATTTGATACTTTTTGCATAATTGCCGTACGTATATAAGGCATACCCGAATAATGCATTTGCAACTGATGTTTCCCTGCAAATGCTTCTGCATCGGCTTTTATGGAATTGACAATATCAATACGATGTTTAGAGTTGAGATCCTTTTTAATAAAGGTAATCGCCATCAATGTGGCCCCTGTTTCTTTGTTATAAATAAGACCTTCATAAAAGGGCAACGACATTATGGTTTTTTTAATGCTATCCAGTTCCTGTTGAGATTGTGGAAGCGTTTTAACTACTGAAAAAAAATCAAACTTGCTTAAACTATCATTGCGCTTTATATTATAAAGATTCGCAACCGACATCACTTCTTTTATACCATCCAGTTGTTTAATCTTGTTACCCAACTCATACCAATCGTTAAACTCTTTTAATTGAAAAAGATGCTTGTCTTCAAAACCGATAACCATAACGCTTCCATCTTCTCCAAACATTTTTTTGAAGTTTTCATATTCCACAAGCACAGAATCATCTTTAGGCAGCACCTTTGCAAAATCATACGACAATTGCAACTGACTTCCTTTGTATCCCATAAATACAGTAATGAGCAACAGTATGGTTACAAATGATGCTCGGTTACGCAAAATTTTATTCGCTAATAATTTCCACATAGTTATTGATGTAATGGTCGTTTTTTTATCATTCCTCCCTTTGTATCTTTAATGGAATTCATCACAATAAAGGCATTGGGGTCTATCTTATCTATTTCTGTTTGCAATTTTCCAATTTCAAGACGAGTAATTACAGAGTAAACAATGTCTGTTTCATTCAGTCTTTGTCCGCTTCTTCCAAATCCTCTTTTACCACTAAATATAGTTACACCTCGTCCCATTTTTTCAATAATCATTAATCTGATTTCATCATTGTGTGGTGAAATTATCGTTACCGCAATGTATTGGTCAACACCTTCAATAACAAAATCAACCGTTTTAGATGCAGCTAAATATGCAAGTATGGAGTATAAAGCTGTTTCCATAGAAAGTAAATATGCCGCAAACGAGAAGATAAAAATATTAAAAATAAGAACAGTATCGCCAATGGTCAGCCCTGTGCGTTTTCCAAGATATATCGCTAATACCTCCGTTCCATCAAGAACGCCTCCTCCTCTTACGGCAAAACCAATTCCGGCACCTACAAAAAAGCCTCCAAATACGGAAACCAGCAATTTATCGGAAGTAATAACAGGGTAATGAATAAGTGTAATGGCAAGTGCCAAACCTGTAATAGCCACTATACTTTTGATGGCAAATGTTTTTCCTATTTGTGTAAAACCAAGAATGATAAAGGGAATATTAATTATAATAATTAACAATGGTAATGGATAATGCGTCACTTCACTTACCAATAAAGAGATTCCGGTAACTCCTCCATCAATAAATGAGTTGGGTAATAAAAAACCTTCAAGCCCAAAACCTGCCGACAAAATTCCTATACTTATCAACACCGCATCTTTTATTAAATGTGAGGCTGTAACTTTTATTTTATAAAACTCCTTTGCAAAACTATATGCGCCATCCAAAGAATCTTTTTTACCCCGCATCACAGTTTGCGTTATTATTTGCTGAAATATTGGGTTCATATTATTTAGTTTATTTTATTAATGAAGCCAGCTAGTTCATTTGCATCACAAAAATGCAAGAAAAAACAGCACGACTATACTAGTTTTTGATTTATTATGAAAACTATGAGGTACATCATGCTTACTTTTTAAAATAACAACACTTAACAAGCATAATGCACCTCATAGCTATAATCGATTAACCGATAACATATTTTAAAATGGCAAGAAGCGCAATAGTCACTACAACTATAAGGATGATGAATCCAAACCCTTCTTTAAAACTCCCTTCTTCTTTATCGGTGTTATTTAACTGTTTCATAAAATAATTTGTTTGAACAACTGTTGAAAATACCGTCTGTGAAGTTGCACAGAGGAGAAATAAATAAAGTAACACACAGTGTTTTTTAATAAAAACCCTTGTGCCATTTAAAGTTTACAGTATCAAATTATTAAACGACGATGGGAAATGTAAAGAGGAGAAATACTTATTTTATTTAACCTTTCGGAGCAATAAAACGTGTAATATGTTTTTGAAAATAATACCGACTGTTTAAATAAATAAGCATTTAAACGTTTTTTATTGTCCTTGGCATTTCTAAACGTATTATTGCTATTGTCTTTTACCTTTATCAATAGCTGCAATACACCTTTAATAGCAACAATATTTTCTTTTGCGCCGGAACTTATATCCTCAGAGATAGAGCTCGCGGAACGAGTATTTACTACAACTCTTTTTTCATTACCTACAGATTTTGAAAATCCATTAGTAAAAATGAGTGTAACAAACGTACAAATTAATAAAGTATAAATTCTTTTAGTTAACATGCTGCCTCAAAGATAATAAATTTGAAAATGTGTTTTATCCCCCTGCTTTTTTTGCTTTGTAATTATCATCAATCAGTAACTTCAAAACTTTATCTCTATGATCACCCTGAATCAAAATCTCATTATTTTTTACACTCCCTCCTACCCCACATTTTTGTTTTAATTTTTTACCTAGTGCTTCTGTATCTTCCGCTTTCCCAATATATCCACTTATCCTCGTAATTAGTTTTCCCCCGCTTATTCGATCCAAAAACACTTTTAGATTTTGTTGTTGGGCGGGCAAGGTTTCTGGTATTTCTTCTTGCTCAAACTCATAATTGAAATTTGTATTAGTAGAATATACAATACCCGTTATTTTTTTATTTTTTGACATTTTCTTAAAACTAAACTTGCTATTCAGATTTAAACTTACGACTTTTTAGTTTCTTCCTTTTCGGCCTTTTTCCTTTTATAATAGGAAAATCCGCTTATTGCAGCCATTATCACAACAAAATGAATGAAGTATGATTTTGAAAGTCCGTCATTACTAACAAAAGTAAAGAAACGCGCTCTCCTCGATTTATCCTCAAGCAATGATATTTTCAACTTTTTAATAAAACCACTTGCTTTATTCGGATTTGTAGTATTTACATTATCCTCTTTAATACTCATCCATATAAATACCGGTTTACCAACTATGTGGTCTTCCGGAACAAATCCCCATGCACGCGAATCGGCAGAGTTATGGCGATTATCGCCCATCATAAAATAGTAGTTTAACTTAAACGTATATAATGTTTCTTCTTTACCATTGATAAAAACTTTGCCATCTTTTATTTGCAGATCATTGCCTTCATAAACATCTATAATTCTATCGTAAAGTGCGATATTAGTGGCATTAAGGCTTACAGTGGCACCTTTTTCAGGAATATACAATGGTCCGAAATTATCGTTATTCCAAGTAATCGCGGGATTGTGAGGAAAAATACGCGCATTGTATACTCCTGCCTTTTCTATTTCAGGTTCAACGGAAATAACATTTTCAATGTGTTTAAACTCCTCTACTTTATTATTCGGCAAATGTAAATAATAATAAAACCCTGTACTGTCCTGCATTGGTCCGGCTATAGGATCAGTAATGTCAAATTTTTCAACAATCTTTGGATTCAGCATTGTACCGTTGGTTTTCACCTTGTACGTGTATTGCATGGTATTCGCTTCATATGCTCGCTTCCCGTTTATGTATAAATTTCTGTTCTTTATAATAAGCGTATCGCCGGCAATGGCAACACAGCGTTTTACATAATTTTCACGTTTATCCACAGGGCGTGCTACAATATCCCCAAAATAAGAATCTCCCGTGTTGGGATTTATTTCTTTGTTATACCAAACGGTGTTTCTTCCATAATCTCTGCACAACTGATAATAACTCTGATCCTGCGCATTCAATGCTACTGTATCTCCATCAGGATAGTTAAAAACAACAATATCATTATTCTTTACTTTGCCAAAACCAGGCAGACGAAAGTAGGGTAGTTTAAACCATTCAAGATATGATTTGGTATGTTTGGTACCCGGCAATGTATGATGTGCAAAAGGAAAAGACAAAGGTGTGTTAGGGATTTTTGCCCCGTAACTTACTTTGCTTACAAATAAATAATCGCCCACCATCATTGATTTTTCTAATGAAGAAGTTGGAATAGTAAAGGCTTCGAAAAAAAATGTACGTATAACAGTTGCTGCAACTACAGCAAATACAATGGCTTCAGACCATTCGCGTGCAATACTCGGTTTTAATTTACTGGTATCTTCAGGTCCAACATAAACCGTATCTTTTTGAAAAGCAATATAGGGTAAATACAAATACCCGAATAAAAAAGCAATGCTTTGTTCTTGCAAACGTCGCTTATTAAAGGATTTTGCCATGAGCAGACACATGATGAAAAACATCAAAAAATTCACTCCAGGGGTAATAATTAAAAAAATCCACCACCACGGTTTTTTAATGATTTTAAGCCAAACAATAAAATTATAAAGGGGCACAAATGCCTTCCACTTAGCCTCTCCGGCTAATGGAAATAATTTGTATAAGCCAATAATTGTTGTGATTGAAAAAAGTATGAGTAGTAAATATGAGTTATCCATGTCGGTTTTGTGAAATTAATTGTTTAGCATTTTTTTATTTTCCTATTCGTTTTTAAACGTTGAACGAACAGTATCGGGTACTGAACTTGTCGAAGTATCCGATTCAACCTAACCCATCAAATCATTCATTCCAAAAATTCCTTTTTTACCATTTACCCATTCGGCAGCTACCACCGCCCCTAAGGCAAATCCTTTACGGTTATGAGCAAGATGCGTAATACTTATTTCATCAATGTCTGAAGCATAAGTAACGGTGTGCGTTCCCGGCACCTCACCAATACGTCTTGAAATGATTGCTAGTTCTTCCGCTTTATCCGTAGGGTTGTTCACCCATTTGTTTTTTGAATCCATTTGTTCAATCACCTGTTCAGCAATGGTTATAGCCGTTCCGCTGGGTGCGTCCAACTTGTGAATATGATGAATTTCTTCCATTGACACATTATACTCTGCATGTTGATTCATCAACTTAGCAAGATAGGTGTTTAATTTTAAAAACAAATTAACACCAATACTGTAGTTAGAAGCATAAAATAATGTTTGATTATTATCCGTACATTTTTTTTTCACCTCATCTAATCTGTTTAGCCATCCTGTGGTTCCCACCACAATAGGAACATTGGCTTCAAAACATTTGTAAATGTTTTTTATGGCAGTTTCGGGCGTACTGAATTCAATAGCGGCATCAGCTTTTTTTAGTTCTTCAAGTGTATATGTATCAGCATTATTTACATCAACAATAAGTACAATTTTGTTGCCTCGGGATAAAGCGATTTTTTCAATTTCTTTTCCCATTTTTCCGTATCCAAAAAGAGCGATGTTCATAAGTAAATATAAGGTTATTAAAAGTTTAATTTTACTGTAAGCCTCATTTGATAATAATTTGCAGAAGTATTATATATTACATCCGGATGAATTTTAAACGACAAATCATCACTAACATCAAATGCAAATAAATGTGCATCAACACTGGCGTCAATAATATTGACCATATACAATAAACCCAAACCTATCAATGATAAATCTCTGTTATGTTGGTAATGCTGTTGTAGATTAAAAAGATCTGTTGTTGAAATGGTTGTTGCATACTTGTCAACCACCTTGGAAGCAGTAGTATCAATTCTAATTATATAAGCATCACGATAATCAATATAATATGTTCGACTTTGATAAAACATATAACCAAGTGCCGCAAAACCTGCATACATCAATGGGACTTTCCAATATTTCTTATTATATACTTGTCCCAAACCAGGTAAACACACAGACATTATAGTAGCCTTTTTAGGAGAATGTTTTTTAACGAGCGTGTCTTTGTGTATGCTGATAGATGCAGAATCCTTTACCTGAGAATAGCTATATGTTACTGAATACACTACCAAAATAAACATTAAAAAAAAACGTGACAACCTCTTTTGATTTAAAACATTTTTACTAATAATACACTTCATCTAATTGCCTTTGTGAGATCGTAATTATGATATATCAAACAAGTCGATAATCCGTTGCAAATCGCTTTCTGATTTAAAAGGAATAACTATTTTACCTTTTCCTTTATCACTTTTTACAATATTTACTTTACTGTTAAATGCTGCACGTAAGTCCTCCACAACTTTTAAATCATTAAATGACAAACTGCTTTTTGTTGACCCATCAGATGCAACTGATTCTTTTTGCGCACCGGAACTTCCCTCCTTTTCACCTCTCACAATATTTTCAACATCTCTTACCGATAAATTATCTGTAATTATTTTCAGATAAATTTCCAGTTGTTTTTCTTCATTATCAATGTTTATTAATGCTCTGGCATGTCCCATAGAAAGATCGCCATTACGGATCGCCAACTGAATTTCAACAGGCAATTTTAATAACCGCAAATAATTACTAATAGTAGAACGTTGTTTGCTAACTTTTTGAGAAAGCTGCTCCTGAGTTAATGAACATTCTTCTATCAGACGTTTATAGCTGATAGCAACTTCTATAGCATTCAAATCCTGACGCTGAATATTCTCTACCAATGCCATCTCCAGCATGGTTTGGTCATCAGCAATACGAATATAGGCCGGTATTGATTTTAATCCTGCTATTTGCGAAGCACGAAAACGTCTTTCGCCGGAAATCAACTGGTATTTATCATATCCCAACTTGCGAACGGTAACAGGTTGTATAATACCATGTTCTTTTATGGAAGTAGCTAATTCATTAAGAGCTTCTTCATCAAAATGTGTTCTCGGTTGAAAAGGATTTACCTCAATGGATGAAATTTCAATAGTGGAAACTGCGCCAACTACTTTGCCTTCGTTTTCAAATTTACTGCTTGTTATATCCGTATTTGCATTTTCCAACAATGCGCTCAATCCCTTGCCTAATGCGTTTCTTTTAGTTGACATATTATTTGTTTTTGAATTGTATTAAAAAATGGTGCTTATTTATCGTCTTCAGACTCATCAACATTGATAATTTTGTCTGCATTGCTTATACGTGTTAGTCCGTTTTTTTGAAGCAACTCCCGCGCTAAATTTAAATAATTAACGGCTGCTTTTCCGCTGGCATCGTGCATAATAATGCTTTGTCCAAAACTTGGTGCTTCACCCAATTTGGTATTTCGTTGAATGATGGTATCAAACACCATTTGCTGAAAATGAGTTTTTACTTCGTCCACCACCTGATTGCTTAAACGCAAACGCAAATCATACATGGTAAGCAATATTCCTTCTATCTCCAACTCAGGATTAAGGCGCGACTGAACAATTTTAATTGTATTTAACAACTTGCCAAGCCCTTCCAATGCAAAGTATTCGCACTGTACCGGAATGATAACAGAATCGGCGGCAGAAAGAGCGTTAACAGTGATTAACCCCAATGAAGGAGAGCAGTCAATAATAATAAAATCATATTCCCCTTTTATTTTTTCCAACGCTATTTTCATCATTTTTTCGCGTTGTGGCAAATTGATCATTTCAATTTCAGCACCTACCAAATCGATGTGAGAAGGCAATAAACTCAAATTAGGTGTATTGGTTTCAAGTATAGAAGCCTGAGGATCGGTATTATCTATAATACATTCGTAAATACTGCTTTTTACATTGCGCGGGTCAAAACCAACACCGGATGTGGCATTTGCCTGCGGATCAGCATCTATCAACAATGTTTTATATTCTAACACTGCCAAACTCGCAGCAAGATTAATTGCTGTTGTTGTTTTACCCACTCCGCCTTTTTGATTTGCTATTGCAATTATCTTTCCCATGTTTATCCTTATTGAATTACGTGTAAATCTTAATTTTTAATTAGTTGTTCAGCCCCAATGTCCAATAAAATCAACTCTCTTCCGGCAGTTGAAAATTTATTTACAGCTTCCTGTTTGTTGATTTTAATTAAATCAAAAGTATCATAATGCATCCCTATGATTTTTTTGCATTTTATAAAATCGGATGCAATAATTGCATTGTCAATACCCATTGTAAAGTTATCGCCTATCGGCAAAAAGGCGAAATCAATTTTACGATAATCGCCTATTAATTTCATGTCGTAAGTAAGCGCGGTATCACCGGCAAAATAAAAATTACCTTTTACTGATTCAACGATAAATCCCATTGGGTTACCTCCATAAGTACCATCGGGCAGTACACTGGAATGTACTGCTACCACACATTTTACATTCCCGAATTCAAATTTTGTTTTACCTCCTATGTTCATTGGATGAGTGTTGCTAACACCTTTTCCATGAAGCCAGGAGTGGATTTCAAACGCACACACCACCTTTGCTCCTGTATGCTTTGCTATAGGAATCAAATCGGCTACATGGTCTTCATGCCCGTGCGATACAAGGATATAATCTGCTTTAATGGTTGAAATATCAATGCTTTTTGCAAGTGGATTAGGTGTAATAAAGGGATCGAAAAGTAAATGCTTACCATTAATTTCTACACCAAAACAAGAATGTCCGTAATAAGTAATCTTCATAACTGTAGGTAATACAAAAAAATAAATGTTTTTATATGCTCCGACGCTAAAACTAAAAAAGCCTTCGGTTAAATTTCCACTAAAGATAAGGCTTTAGAATAGAAAAGTCGGGATTGTTTTTTGAACAGGTGTATTGTTGATAAGATGTCTCATTTTGTTAATAACATAATCCAAAGCAAACAGATTTATAAACAAAAGGGGACAGAAGAATGTCAATAATTAATTCATGCTTGGGAACTATGAAATCATTTTATTCGACTTCTTCATTCTTAAAAATTACTTCTATCCTTTTGTCAGGAACAAGCCACATAAATGCAACCAAAATATATATTGCTCCTGCTATCCAAGGATTAAACCAACAAGAGCCAATTGCAATGCTGTATAATATTGGTGACATTTTGCCTTTTATATCCTTTCCTATTGCCCTTGAAAGAATTGAATCAGCACCATGGCTTTTTATTATGATAGTTTGTAATAAATAATATGCTATAGCCGACATAAGGAGTACTATACCGTAAAGCACCATAGGAGCTTTAGCAAAATGATGTTCCCCCATCCATCCTGTAACAAACGGAATAAGTGATAACCAAAAAAGCAAATGAAGATTTGCCCATAAAATTCCGCCCGTTACTTGTTTAACCGTATGCATCATGTGATGATGGTTATTCCAATAAATTCCCAGATAAATAAAGCTTAAAAGATAACTCGAAAATACGGGAGCTAATGGTGTAAGATTGTTAAATTCGTTACCATCTGGTATCTTCATCTCCAAAATCATAATGGTAATAATGATTGCCAATACCCCATCACTAAATGCTTCCAGCCTTCCCTTTTTCATGGTTGTTGCGTTAATACTTTACTAATTCAAAATTAAAAGAAAATATTAGATCGCATTTATTTAAAATAAAAAACACCTGTCCAATTTTATCAGACAGGTGTTTTTTATAAAAATAGTGTTAAACTATTATGCGAATTTTTTCTCAAACGCTTGCATTACTTCCGTTAACAATTTAACGCTTTCAATTGGCATTGCATTGTAAATAGAAGCACGATATCCGCCAACACTACGGTGACCTTTCAATTGAATTAAGTTTGCTTCTTTTGCAAGTTTATCAAACTCCGGTTCTAATTCAGGTTTGTTCATTACAAAAGTTACGTTCATCGTTGAACGGTCTTCAACTGCTGCAGTTCCTTTAAACAAGGTGTTACGGTCAATTTCGCTGTATAACAAATCCGCTTTTTGATTATTCAATTTTTCAATCCACTCAATGCCTCCGTTTTTCTTTAACCATCTCATGGTCAATAACGATACATAAATGGAGAACACAGGAGGTGTATTGTACATACTTGAATTATTGATATGAACTTGGTAATCTAACATGGCAAACATTTTTCTTCCTGTTTTTCCAAGCACATCCTGACGAACTGCAACCATTGTGGAACCGGCAGGTCCCATATTTTTTTGTGCTCCTGCATATATCAATGCAAAATCATTTCCATCCAATTTTCTGCTGAAAATATCACTGCTCATATCACTTACCAATGGCACTGATGTTTTAGGAAATGATTTCATCTGCGTTCCAAAAATGGTATTGTTGGAAGTAACATGTAAATAATCTAAATCAGTCGGTATTTCAAAATTTTTAGGAATGTAGCTAAAGTTTTTATCTTCAGAAGAAGCCAATGCAATTACATTACCTACTTTTTTTGCCTCTTTGTAGGCCTTTTCAGCCCAAGCTCCTGTAACGGTATAACCTGCTCTTCCGTCATCGCGAAGTAAATTATAAGGAAGCATATCAAATTGCAAACTTGCTCCACCACCCAAAAAAAGTACGTGATAACCATCTTTTAATCCAAGTAATTCTTTCACCAACGATTTAGCCTCTTCTACCATTGCCTCACAAGGTTTGCTACGGTGCGACATTTCTAAAAGCGACAAACCTGTATTTTCAAAATTAATACAAGCCTCTGCTGCTTGTTGAAACACTTCGGTAGGCAATATTGCCGGACCAGGACTAAAATTATGAACTTTCGCCATTTGTTTATTGTGTATGAAGTAAATTATTGATTGATTTGAGACTGCGAAAATAGGAATTAATTAAAAGTGAAAAAGGTTTTTCGATTAAAATAATCTTACGACCTTGCTTTTATAAACAGGGGTGATTTTGAAATATGACAGGATTATACCTCATTTAAACCTGTTCATTCACCTGAACTAGCATTGCAGTATGTTTAATGCTACTTTTGATCACTGGATATTCCCCAACTAAATTTTTTAACTATTATGAAATCTATTTCAAAAAAAACAATACTTGTTACAGGAGCTGCCGGCGGCTTTGGTCAACAGTTCATCAAACAATTTCTTGAACATGGTGCCTATTTAATTCTTACAGATATTAATAAGGTTCATCTTGAAAAATCGGCTTCTGAAATTTTCAAATCAATACCTGATTGTAAAGGAAAAATCATAGGTATATTCGCCTCTGATTTAAGTACAAGAAAAGGATGTGAAGACGCCTTTGCTGCCGCACTTTTAATATCAAAGGATATAGACATTTTGATTAACAATGCCGGGCTTATCAATTACGGCGCATTTAATGAAATACCTATTGAAAAATGGGAAACCTTAATGCAGGTAAACCTTATGGCAGTAATGTACCTATCGCATAGTTTTATGAATTATTTTGTTCCAAAAAAAAGCGGACACATTTTAAATATTAGCTCTGTATCGGGCTATATCGCTACGTCTTATGGTACGCCGTATTCAACTTCAAAATTCGGTGTTCGCGGATTTGGTATGGCATTGCACGGAGAGGCAAAACAATTTGGAATTAATGTAACCAACGTATATCCTTTTTATTCGCCAACACCGCTACTACAAACCAAAACGGACGGCAGCTCCACAACACAACAATTACCTAAGTTTTTATATGATTCACCTGAATTAATTGTTAATGCAGCAATCAAAGGATTAAGAAAAAATAAGTTGCATGTGTATCCGGGAATATTACCGCGTGTGCTTTACACTGTAACTAAATTTTGGCCAATTGTTGGAAACCTTGCCAGATAAAATAATTTTTTACCTTAAGTTTGTACAAATTAAAAAACTATGGCACTTATTAAACCTGTTAACGGAATTCATCCTAAAATTGGTAACGACTGTTACCTTGCTGAAAACTCAACCATTGTAGGAGATGTAGTTATGGGCGATCAATGCAGTGTGTGGTTTAATGCCGTTATACGAGGTGACGTAAACTCCATACGCATGGGCAATAAAGTGAACGTACAAGACGGGGCGGTGATACACTGCACATATCAAAAAACAAAAGTCATTATTGGCAATAATGTTTCTATTGGACATAATGCACTGGTGCATGGTTGCACTATTCACGATAATGTATTAATCGGCATGGGCTCAATAGTTATGGATAATTGTGAAATTGGAAGCAATACCATTATAGCCGCGGGTGCTGTAGTACTGGAAAATACAAAAGTAGAATCGGGTGTAATTTACGCCGGAGTACCTGCAAAAAAAGTGAAAGACATTAATCAGGAGTTAATCAGCGGCGAGATAAACCGTATTGCCGATAATTACTTAATGTATAGCGGTTGGTTTAAGGAAGAAAAATAATTACAACACCAAATGTTTTGATTTTACTTCCTTTCCAAAAAACAAAGCTGCTGCTTTATCAAAATTTTCAGTGGAATCCGTAGTATAAAAATCAACAGAGCCTCCTTTGCTAAATTTAGCAGCTATTTCAGAATGTCGGTTTAAATAATCAGCCAAACTTTCTGCAACAATTTCACCTTGAGAAAGTAATGTGATAGAAGGAGGTAAATATTTTTTTATTTTATTAATGAGTAAAGGATAATGTGTGCATCCTAAAATAATCGCATCTATTTGTTTGTCTTTTGACAGAAGTGAGTTGATATTTTTTTGAATAAAATAATCCGCCCCTTCACTTTCAAATTCATTATTTTCTACCAATGGAACCCACATAGGACAGGCTTCCTGATGAACAGTCAGTTGAGGAAAAAATTTTTCAATTTCTATTGGATAGGAATTCGATACAATTGTTCCCGTCGTACCCAGCACCCCAACGTGCCCCATTTTACTGTACTTTCCAACTACTTCGGTAGTGGGACGAATAACGCCCAACACTCTTTTTTCAGGGGCAATGCGCGGTAAATCTTTTTGTTGAATGGTTCTCAATGCCTTTGCCGATGCTGTATTACAAGCTAACACAACTACTTCGCAACCCATAGAAAACAAACGCTCCACACTTTGCAAGGTAAATTCATAAACCGTGTCGAACGAGCGATTACCATAAGGAGCACGAGCATTATCACCTAAATACAAATAATCGTATTCAGGTAATTTTTTTACAAATTCCTTCAGTAGCGTTAATCCTCCGTAACCGGAATCGAATACTCCTATTGGTTTTTTTATTTGCATAGCTTTTCACCACTAAGGCACTAAGAACAAAAGATTAATTTTATAGAATACTAAATAAAGTATTTTAACTTTTTCTAAGTGTGCTTAGTGCCTTAGTGGTAATCTATTTTTTAATCATTCAGCTTCAACACTGCCATGAATGCACTTTGCGGAATTTCAACATTACCTACCTGACGCATACGTTTTTTCCCTTCTTTTTGTTTTTCAAGCAATTTACGTTTACGCGAAATATCACCACCATAACATTTTGCAGTAACATCTTTACGAATTGCTTTTATGGTTTCGCGCGAAATAATTTTTGCTCCAATAGCAGCTTGTATAGGTATTTCAAACTGTTGACGAGGAATAAGTTCCTTCAATTTTTCGCACATTTTTTTTCCAAAGTCGTAGGCATTGTCTCTATGTATCAGTGATGACAATGCATCTACAGGTTCTGAATTTAATAAAATATCCAGTTTCACTAAATAACTTGCACGATAATCCACCGGCTGATAATCGAATGAAGCATATCCTTTTGAAATGGTTTTTAAACGATCGTAAAAGTCAAATACGATTTCGCCCAAAGGCATATCAAACATTAATTCTACACGGTCCGTAGTTAAATACACTTGATTGGTTAATATACCACGCTTGCCAATACAAAGTGTCATGATATTACCAACATATTCTGACTTAGTAATAATTTGTGCTTTTATGTAAGGTTCTTCAACCCTATCAAGCTTACTTGGATCAGGCAAATCTGAAGGATTATTTACAATAATTAAATCGCCTTTGGTTGAATATGCATGATACGAAACGTTGGGCACAGTAGTAATAACGGTCATGTTAAACTCTCGCTCCAAACGTTCCTGAACAATTTCCATGTGCAGCATTCCAAGAAAACCACAACGGAATCCAAAACCAAGTGCAGCGGACGATTCAGGTTCCCATGTTAATGAAGCATCATTCAATTGAAGTTTTTCCATGGAATAACGCAACTCTTCATAATCTTCGGTATCTACCGGATAAATACCCGCAAACACCATTGGTTTCACATCTTCAAAACCATCAATACCCACTGACGCAGGATTTTCAACACTAGTAATGGTATCACCTACTTTTACTTCACGAGCATCTTTAATTCCTGAAATGATATAACCTACATCACCTATTGTTACTTCATTACGAGGTTCTTGTTTTAAACGCAACACCCCTACTTCATCGGCAAAATATTCCTTACCCGTTGCCATGAATTTTACCTTTTCGCCTTTTTTAATTTTACCATTTACTATTTTAAAATAAGCGATAATACCGCGGAAAGAATTAAAAACAGAATCAAATATCAACGCTTGTAATGGTGCGTTAACATCACCTTTTGGAGCAGGTACACGTTCAATAATAGCTTGTAAAATTTCATTAACCCCCATACCGGTTTTGCCGGATGCCGGAATAATTTCTTCGCGTTTACAACCCAACAAATCAACAATCTGATCTTTCACCTCTTCGGGTTCTGCACTTGGCAAATCTATTTTATTTAAAATGGGGATAATCTCCAAATCGTTACCCAGTGCCAAATACAGGTTGGATATGGTTTGTGCCTGAATTCCCTGTGCTGCATCAACGATAAGCAAAGCTCCTTCGCATGCGGCTATAGAACGGGATACTTCGTACGAAAAATCAACGTGACCAGGAGTGTCAATCAAATTTAAAATATATTTTTTACCATTCAATTCATAATCCATTTGAATAGCATGGCTTTTAATGGTAATGCCTCGCTCCTTCTCCAAATCCATATCGTCCAACACTTGCGCCTGCATTTCGCGCTTATTTACGGTGTTGGTATATTCCAGCAAACGATCGGCAAGTGTACTCTTACCATGGTCGATGTGCGCAATGATGCAAAAATTTCTGATATTATCCATACGTGTATTATTCTTCTGTCCCTAAACGGAACGCGAATTTACTAATAATATGAATACTAATTAAAGCACAGACAAATCAGCCTTATTGGCAAAACAACTTAAATAAGACGTATGGTTTTTATCGGGCAAGGTTTACGTCTGTATGGAATGAAGCCCAAAAGTTGAAGCTCATTTACCCCTCCTCCTACGTTTGTTAACGCTGAAATTGATTTATTATACGAATAACCCAATTTAAAATACTTAAACTGAATTCCCACATTATAAATAATGGAATTGCTGATGTCATAATTAAACCCAAAAACTACACATCTGATTTTAGCCGTGATTCCAAGTAAAAGGTGTTGATAGTCGCCTTGACTACTGAAAATAATATTGGGAGAAAGAATAAAGTTGGATGCCTTTGCTTTATTAAAACTTAAATTTGCACCCGCGTTTATAGTTAACTTATATGGTAATGGGTTGTATGTTGTAAAGCCCACATCGGGTTGATTTATATGGTACACAGCAAATCCTCCATAAAATTTTTGGGTGTACATAAATACTCCTAGATTAATATTAAGATTATACTTTGAGGTCCCAGACCATGGTATTCCAGAATCTGCTCCTCTAGATGCTGCATTGGAGGTTCCGTCGGGAGTAATAAGATTTTCTGGAATTGAAGTTTTCATATAACCTATACCAACACCCGGTTGCAAAGACAATTTATGCTTAAATAATTCAAAATGTGGAGCGTAACTATAATTGATATTATATGATTTTTCAAGACCAACTGAATAAGACTCTGCATCAATCCCAATTCCTCCTCTCAAAGGACGCACATACATATCACATGAGCTATGGACGGCTTTAAGTGCTCCAGAAAAAGGGTTAGTGCTAATATATCCAAGGTTTGCGATTGAAATATCTAATGTGCTATCCGTTCCAGCAATAGCTGGATTCAAGTATGTTCTTGTAAAAAGACTTTGTGAGAAGTAAGGGTCTTGTGCTTTACTATTTTTTATACTAATAATAAAAACAAAAAAGAGGATGAAGTAATTTTTTATAAAATTCATATTGCAAAATAGTAAAATATTTTCTGTTATTTATATTGAAAACTCAAATACAATCCGACATAACAAAACAATAAAAAGAGATATAAGCATCATGCTATCAATAACTTTTTATGAGTATCGTTATGCTTAAAATAAAATTGCTGAATTTTGAAAATCATTTCAAACTAAAAATAATGAAAATACAAGAGCACGTTTCATTAAAACCTTTCAACACTTTTGGTATTGATGCAAAAGCAAGATACTTTGCAGAACCGACATCAGTTAATGAATTTCAGGAAGTATTGTCTGAAAATAAATTTACAACTATTCCTAAATTTATTTTGGGTGGTGGTAGCAATGTGCTATTAACTAAGGATTTTGAGGGGTTGGTATTAAAAAATAATATCAAAGGCATTGAATTAATAAAAGAAGATAATGACTTTTATTATGTAAAAGCAGGAGGAGGAGAAGTGTGGCACAATGTGGTAATGTATTGTGTAAATAATAACTATGCAGGTCTGGAAAACTTATCGCTTATCCCCGGCAGTGTGGGTGCTGGTCCTATACAAAACATCGGTGCCTATGGCGTTGAGCTGAAAGATTATTTGTTTGAGCTGGAAACCATTAATATAAAAGACCAAACAATACGCACCTTTAACAATGTGGAATGCAAGTTTGGTTATCGCGAAAGCGTATTTAAAAGAGAACTGAAAGATCAATACATCATCACTTCTGTAACCTACAAATTACTGAAAAAACCTGAACTCAACACCCGCTACGGTGCCATTGAAAAAGAACTGGAAGTGATGAAGATCAAAAACATCACAATAAAAGATATTAGCCAAGCGGTATGCAATATTCGTAACAGTAAATTACCTAATCCTTTGCAAATAGGCAATGCAGGAAGCTTCTTTAAAAATCCGGAAGTGCCGCGTAACATATTAAACAATTTAAAATCCAAGTTTCCGGATATTGTCTCCTATGATATTGATGCCGATAAAGTAAAACTGGCCGCAGGTTGGCTTATTGAACAATGTGGCTGGAAAGGATTAACTATAGGCGATGCAGGTGTTCATAAACTTCAAGCATTGGTATTAGTAAACTATGGCAATGCCAAAGGCGATGAAATTCTAGCTTTATCTCAAAAAATAATTGACTCTGTTAAAAACAAATTTGGTGTAGAATTAGAAAGAGAAGTGAATATTTTATAATTCACTATGAATTAAAATACACTTAAGTGAGCGTTATCTGAGCGTGGAAGTGACCGAACCGTGAAAGATATACGTTTTGTAATCTTCATCGGCTACAATATTTATCACATAAACATAACAATCAATCGGCACAATTTCAGAACCTCCATTTACTGTTCCGTTCCAGCCTTTATTAATATCAGTACTATAAAACAATTTGCTCCCCCAACGATCATAAATAGTCATGTTATATTCTGATAAAACAAGCCCGTCCGCCTTAGGTAAAAACACATCATTTACACCGTCGTTATTGGGACTAAAAGCGTTAGGCACATAAAGTGTAAACGGCAGATACACCCTTACATTTTGTGAGGTGATATCGCTGCAAGCCACACCTGTACTTACTTTCAATGTGATCGTATACGTTCCTGTATCTTTATAAACATGGGAACCAGGCACCTTAAAAGGAGATATCGTACTATCTCCAAAATTCCACAGCCAATTGGTTGCGGCAATTGAATAATCTGAAACAGTTACTTCTGCATCTAAATTAGAAACTCTCTCGGGACTTACTGAAAAACGAGCATAAGGTCTTGGATCAATTGTCACCGTCGCTATTTTAGTATTAAGTGTACCATAACATCCTTGATAATTTCCAGAGGAGTCATTTGTACCAAAAGAGTTATCATGTATGCTCGTTAACGAATAGGTGAATATACCGGAAACAGAAGAAGAATTAGGATAATGCAACGAATCTACCGAACTATTTTGAGATTGATTAAGACTAATTGCGGTATCCCTACCATCTGGTTTTATAAATGTAACTGTATATGGACTTGTACCGCCCCATCCAATAATGTTTACCGTCGAAACAGGATCGTACTGACATGCTCTAGGATTATTTATCATCGACGCTTGGGGTATTGGATTTACAGTAAATGATCGAGGAGAACTAACCACCGACTGGGAACAATTGGCATCTTGCACACTAATTAAATCATAAACATTAGCAGGAGGACTCACAACACTGGTTATTCCACCCAATACCGCGGTAGTATTAGTTCCAACAGTAGTAATAGGAATATAGTCTCCATTTACAGAATAAGTGAATGTATAAGGAGGTGTTCCATTGGCAGCAGAAAAAGTAACCCTTGCATCAGTAGAATTCAAACAAGCAGAGGGCGATGAAATGGAAAAAGAAGGAATCATGGCCTGCCTTACAGGTACATAATATTTGTCCATTGCAGGTGGCTGCGATGAACAAATGCCATTGGCTGTCACCGTCATTATCAACGCTACCGTTTTTCCGGCATCATCTAAACTTGCCGTATAAGTGGGCGTTGGTGAATTCTGATTGGTGAGCACACCATGTCCGTTACCCACTGTCCAGTTAATTGTACCATTATTTGCTGTTCCAACTACAGTAGCAACACCGCCATCAGAACAAATAGTTGTAGTATAAGTTCCACCTGCTGATGCCGTTGGCAATGCTTGTACTTCTAATACTTGCGAACTTATTTGAGGAACATGGTTATAGTTAACGTCCGTTACATTTAGCAGTGAATATGTAAACGTTCCAGCTCCTAATATATGAGTAATAGCTGTATCGGTTTTTGCTCCTAACGTACTTACTGAATCTAAAACAACTCCGGCAACACTAGTTATATTATAAACAAATTTAAAAGGAGCTGTGCCCGACGATGCGATAAAATCAATTATTCCTGTAGATGTTTCACAAATTACAGTAGGCCCTACAATATTCACATACGCTGCTGGAACAACAGCTTGGGCGTATGACCTATTTGAAATAAATGTTACTGCCAACAGTAAACTGCTAACAATAGAAATACTGCTTTTATGGAAAGAATAATTGTTTTTTTTTATTAAGCCCACCATCGTTAAAAATTTAACCCCAAAATAGAAGACTATCAAGCTAGCCAAAGTTAATTACTTTAATCAAAGCAGCAAATATTTTTTAATTAAACGCATTGATTACAATGTCTTTAGAACAAAAAAGTGACTTTTTAAGCCAGTTCCATTATAAAAGAAAAGACCTCGAAAATAATCGAGGTCTTTTCTTTATAAATTAATTATTGCCTTTAATACGCTTGTACTAAATCATCATTATCAATGTCCGCCACCATCCACCTCTCCATCAGCCAAAGGAACAGTTTGAGGAACAAAATCCGCATCCTTTCCGGGTTTGCTGTAATCATAAGGCCAACGATAAACAGTAGGAAGTGCTCCCGGCCAGTTTCCATGAGTATTTGCCATTGGTGTAGTCCATTCCAATGTATTTGCATTCCATGGATTTTGCTCTGATTTAGGTCCGCGGAACATTGAGTAGAAAAAGTTAAATAAGAACACCAACTGAGCTAAACCAGCCAATATTGCAAATATGGTAATAAACACGTTAATATCAACCAAATTATCAAACATAGGGAAAGCCGTATTGTTATAGTATCTGCGAGGTACACCAGCCAATCCTAAAAAGTGCATTGGGAAGAAAACACCATAAGCAGAGATGAATGTTGCCCAAAAGTGAATGTATCCAAGTTTTTTATTCATGTGGCGCAAAAACAATTTAGGGAACCAATGATACACACCGGCCAACATACCTAATATGGCAGACACACCCATTACAATGTGGAAGTGGGCAACAACAAAGTAAGTATCATGTACGTGAATATCTAATGTGGAATCTGCTAAAATAATTCCTGTTAAACCACCGGAAATAAAAGTTGAAACTAAACCAATTGCAAACAACATTGCAGGAGTATAGCGAATATTTCCTTTCCATAAAGTAGTTATATAGTTAAACGCTTTAACTGCCGAAGGAATTGCAATCAACAATGTAGTAAATACGAACACTGAACCTAAGAATGGATTCATACCCGTTATATACATATGATGCGCCCAAACGATAAATGAAAGGAAACCAATAGCTATAATTGAACCAATCATGGCGCGGTAACCAAAAATTGGTTTACGTGCATTTACAGAAATAATTTCAGAAGTTAAACCTAAAGCAGGTAAAATAATAATATAAACCTCAGGGTGACCTAAGAACCAAAACAAGTGTAGATACAAAATCGGACTACCACCTGTTTGCTCCAATGCCTGTCCTCCTATATAAATATCAGACAAGTAGAAAGAAGTTCCAAAACTTCTATCAAAGATCAATAACAAAGCTGCGGAAAATAAAACAGGGAAAGATAAAACCCCAAGTACAGCAGTAATAAAGAATGCCCATATTGTTAATGGGAGACGTGTCATAGACAAACCTTTTGTACGAAGGTTTAATACTGTTACGATGTAATTCAAACCACCTAATAAAGATGATACAATGAACAAACTCATTGACACCAACCAAAGTGTCATCCCCAATTTAGAACCATCCATTGCTTGAGGCAAAGCACTTAAAGGAGGATATACAGTCCAACCACCACTTGCCGGTCCTGTTTCTACAAAAAATCCAGCCATCATAATAACGCTTGAAAGGAAGAAAAACCAGTACGACAACATGTTTAAGAAGCCAGAAGCCATATCACGTGCTCCAATTTGATAAGGAATTAACAAGTTACTAAATGTACCGCTCAAACCTCCTGTTAATACCATAAACACCATGATGGTTCCGTGTATGGTAACCAAAGCCATGTACATACCCGGTTCAAGAATACCATCTTTCCCCCATTTATCACCAAGTATAAAGTTAATGATTGCAAACTTTTCTCCAGGCCAAGCCAATTGTAAACGAAACAAAATAGACATCATCATGGCAAGAAATGCCATAATTACGGCAGTTATCAAAAACTGACGAGATATCGTTTTGTGATCCATACTAAAGATATACTTGGATACAAATGATTCTTCGTGATCGTGATGTTCTTCTGCGTGAAGATTATGCGCTTGAGCGTGTTGATCGTGATTATTCATTGACATAATTCTATATTATTGAATTGTTATAATATTTTTTTACTTACTTGCTACTGTTATCGATTTATCAAAAAACGGCTTTTTACCAGCCAACCATTTTTTATAATCTTCTTCTGTATCTACTACAATTGTCATTTGCATATTATAATGGCTGTTTCCACAAATTTTATTACATAACAAAATATAATCGAACTCTACTGGTTTATCTCCCTTTTCAGCTCTTCTTGCATTTATTCCTGCCATCAACTGTTTAACGTGCTCTTTTTCTCTCATTTGAGCAGTAGTAATAATGGGTTTAAAATGTATAACTGTGGTCATACCAGGTACACAGTTCATCTGTGATCTAAAGTGAGGTAAATACGCACTATGTATTACGTCACGCGAATTTAATTTGAAAGAAATCTCTTTATTTAACGGAATGTGAATTTCATTTCTAACAATAATATCATCAAAGCCTTTACTGTCCGTTGAATCCATTCCAAGAGCGTTATTATCTGTAATCAACTTGTAATTTGATGCACCCAATTCATTGTCTTTTCCAGCATAGCGGGCTGTCCAATCAAATTGCTTTGCATAAAGCTGAATTACAATAGCATCATTAGGAGCGGGAGCCGTAATCTTATTCCATTGTTTTAATCCCAAAATAATAATAACAGATAGAACAATTGCCGGAATAACTGTCCATATCATTTCTATTTTATTGTTGTGAGGGAAATAAGTAGCGGTATTACCTTTACGTCCATAGTATTTATAAGCAAAGAAAAACAACAAGGCTTGAGTTATTGTAAAAACAAAGAAAATAATCGCCCAGTTAAAGTTGTACAGCCAATCCATTGCAACTCCATGTTCAGAAGCTGATTCAGGAAGCAATAGAGGAACATATTTTTTTAAGTTCCAAATAACAAATACAAAAAGAGCAACAATCCAAAGAAGCATCATTCTTGACATGAACTTATTGTCCTTGTCTGTAACTTCGTGGGGTTTTGTCCCTTTTAATTTTGAAGCAAGCTCAAACACTCTTGCTAAATAGCCTATTGCGATGACTGTTAAAATTATGGCAACGTAAACTAAAAACTTTATCATAATATAATTATTTTGCTAATTGTTACTATCAATTTTTTATTCCTCTAACTTAATTATCTACTAAATGTGGTGATGCAAACTCTCATCCAGATAAGGATGCTGTTGAATCATTAATGAACGTTTTGCTAGTGATGAATGAATTACATAAAGCATCAATCCTAAAAACCCTAATGCAATTCCTATCTCCATCAATCCTAAATGCCAATGACCATTAACCGTTCCAGGCATTACCATCATAAATACATCTAACCAATGTCCAACAAAGATGATGCTTCCAACAAAAACCAAGAAACCAAAATTACGTTTAGCATCTCGACTCATTAATAATATCATAGGGAATAAAAAATTCATGAAGAACACCACCCACATTAAGCCCATATAACCAAAGTCGTGCAAGCGCTCTTGAAAGTAGATTGTTTCTTCCGGAATGTTTGTGTACCAAATTAACATGAACTGACAAAACCATAAATAACTCCATAAGAAACTAACTGCGAATACCCATTTTCCTAAGTCATGAATATGACTATCATTTACTTGTTCTAAATACCCTTTACGTTTTAGATAAATCACAAATAATAAAATTGTAGTCATAGCAGAAATAAACATTCCTGCAAAGCTATACCATCCATACATTGTACTAAACCAATGAACATCAATACTCATCATCCAATCCCAAGCAGACGTAGTAGATGTTACTGCAAAAAACACTAAAAATATAGCCGCTTTCCCCATTTGTTTATAATGCAGTTCTGTTCCTCCTTTCAAATCCTGTTCAACAGAACGTTTAATAAAGCCTTGCTGAAAAACAATCCATACACCTACATAAACTAATGTTCTCAGCCAAAAAAACCAAGGAGCAAAGTATCCGGCTTTACCAGCTATTACGTTGTCGTAATGTGGAGAATTAGGGTCAATTGTTTCAGGATCCATCCAGTGATATAGATGATGTACATGAGCCTGACCTGCGGCTAAAACAAGTAAAAATATAACTGCACCAACCGGCAAATAAGAAGAAACTGCTTGAAACACGCGAGTAACAGCTACTGACCAAGCTACTTCTGCAACATACTGAATTGCCATAAAGAAAGTTGCCAACAAGCCAATTCCCATATAGAAATAGCCATTTACCAAAAGGTTCGCCCAAAAACGAGTATGATGATATTCTTCATGCGACACTCCTTCTGGTGCATGATCGGTTAAAAAGCCGCCAATAATGGAAATCAAACCAATAGCCATTAACCCCATTGTTATGCTTTTGGTTCTGCTTGAAAACGTGTAGTTGTTATTATTCATATCAGTATTCATTTATCTTTTTCTTTATATCCGAATAATTTCTTCTTTTATTTTTTAGGTGCCGTAGCAACTGCTTTTTTGGTTGAGTCAGCAGCAGGAACATCTAATTTTCCCTGTAATTTTTGTACATACATTACTACTTTCCATCTTTCTTCTTTTGACAATTGCCCGGCATGTGAACCCATTAACCCTTTGCCATAAGTTACAGAATGAAATATTTTTCCTTCCACTAAATCTTTCAAAGCCCCTTTGTATGAAGGAGGTGCACCTGGCAACTTTCCTCCCACCAAACCATCTCCTTCTCCATTTGCACCATGACAATGAACACAAAATTTACCATATAATTCTTCGCCTTGCTTCAAGTTTGCCTCGTTTTTAGGAAAAGGATTATGCAGCTCAGCACCTGCTGCCTCATACCCTTCCGGAGTATTTGCGTAAGGATATGGCATAAAACCACGTGGCACCGTACCTTTCACAGGTAGTCGGTTTGAGATAACTGTATCAAAAGTACCGTTTTCATTTTTCACTACTGTAAATAAGTTGCTTTCTAACGAAGGGGAACGATACATATCAGGCATGAACTCCACACCCGGACTGTTTTCATCATGTTTTGAGCAAGATGTAAAACCTATGGTTACACAGCCAACAACTGTTACCAAAGCAAATATTCTTGTTATCTTTTTATTCATTGTAGTATATTATTCTTTAGCAAATTCTTATTTTATGTTATTTAAAATGAACTTCAGAAGCTCCCCCACCTTTCAATATTGATTCAATGTTTCCTTTGTTTTCTTCTTTCGTTTCAATAACCATTAAAAATTTATCATCTGTTGTGCGAGGATCCGGGTTTTTAGCCTTTACACCTGGTAACATCCAGCATCTTAAATAGTAGGTAATAACCATACCATGTGCAGCACACAATACTGTTGACTCAAAGGTTATTGGAATAAAAGCAGGAACGTTCATGTAGTAAGCAAAACTTGGTTTTCCACCAATATCAGTAGGCCAATCATGAATCATCATGTACCACATCATCAAGGTTGCCAATGTTGTGCCTGTTATCCCATAAAGGAACGCACATATAGCAATTCTTGTTCTAGGAACACCAATTACTCCATCCAAACCATGTATAGGAAAAGGACTAAACACATCTTTTACATGAATCCCCTTAGAACCTAATGTTTTTGCGGTTGCCATTAAAGGCTCCTCATCGTCAAAAATTGCGTGTATAATTGCTTTACTCATAATTGTGTAAACTTAAAATGTTTTACTTATTAAAGATTTTATTAGTGATGTGCTGCGTGACCACTTTGTGCAGCATGTTTCTCTTTGTATTCTTGACCTGATGATTTAACAATCGATTTCAACTCTGCTTGCGCAATTACAGGGAAATAACGAGTAAATAATAAGAAGAAGGTAAAAAACATACCAATAGTTCCTGTATAAATACCCCAATCAACGAAAGTTGGAGAGTACATATTCCATGTGGAAGGAACAAAAGTACGACACAAGGTAGGAACAATGATAACAAAACGTTCAAACCACATACCAATATTTACAACTATTGACATAACAAATGTAAACATCAAGTTCGTACGTAATTTCTTTGACCAAAATAATTGAGGGGAAACAACGTTACATGTCATCATGCTTGCATATGCCCACCAGTATGGACCTGTAGCACGATTTAAGAATGCATATTGTTCGTATTCAACTCCTGAATACCAGGAAATAAATAACTCTGTTAAGTAAGCAACACCAACAATAGAACCAGTTACAATAATGATAATATTCATATACTCAACATGTTTTACTGTGATATAACTTTCCAAACCGTATATTTTACGAACAATCAATAATAATGTCAATACCATTGCAAAACCTGAAAATACCGCACCTGCAACGAAATATGGAGGGAAGATGGTTGTATGCCAACCTGGAACAACTGATGTTGCAAAGTCCATAGATACAATAGAGTGAACTGAGAATACAAGTGGCGTGGACAACCCGGCAAGTACTAATGATACTTCTTCAAAACGACTCCAGTGACGAGCACTTCCACCCCATCCAAAACTTAAGATACTATAGAATTTTTTTGCCCATGGCTTTGTTGCTCTATCGCGAATCATTGCAAAGTCAGGAACCAAACCTGTATACCAAAATACCAACGATACAGAAAAATAAGTAGAAACAGCAAACACGTCCCACATCAATGGAGAGTTAAAATTTACCCAAAGAGAACCAAATTGATTTGGCAATGGAAACAACCAATAATCTAACCAAGGACGACCTGTATGTAATAATACGAATACGGCAGCACACATTACGGCAAATATTGTCATCGCTTCAGCAGCGCGATTAATCGCCATTCTCCATTTTTGACGGAACAATAACAACACAGCAGAAATTAACGTACCAGCGTGACCGATACCAATCCACCATACAAAGTTGGTAATATCAAATGCCCAGTCTACACCGTTGTTTGAACCCCAAACCCCTATACCTGTCCCGATGGTATAAGCCAAACAACTGATTCCCCATAAAAAACAAACGATGGAGATGGTCAATAGTATGTACCAATACTTAGACGCTTTCCCTTCAATTGGTCTTACGATATCTTCAGTAATCTGGTGATACGATTTTTTACCAAGTATTAACGGTTCTCTAATTGCTGATTCGTGCTGCATATTCTTATATACTTAATTTTTAAATTTGTTAAATTGACAACTCGCCAAATTTATTAATTGGTTATGCGTGTGTTTTTTCTTCTGAGTGATGACCTCCTGAAGTTTTTTTACCTTCTTCGATCGTCTCTTCGCAGTTTCTTACTTTTGTTAAGTAGGATACAGTTGGTTTAATTCCAATTTCTTCAAGAATAAAGTAATTACGTCCTTCTGCCTCTTCTTTTCTCACCTTAGCGATTTCACTGTTTTCGTCATTCAAATCACCAAAGTAAATAGCGCTTGTAGGACATGATTGTTGACAAGCTGTTTTAATTGCTCCGTCTTTTAACGGTGCCTCTGCTTTCTTAGCATCTAATTTACCTTCTTGAATACGTTGAACGCACATAGAGCATTTTTCCATTACACCACGTGAGCGAACTACTACATCAGGGTTCAATACCATACGACCTAAATCATCTTGTGCCGGATTGAATGCATAATCTTTATTTCCATTGTAGTTAAACCAATTGAAACGACGAACTTTGAATGGACAGTTATTTGCGCAGTAACGAGTACCAACACAACGGTTATATGTCATCATGTTTAAGCCGTCAGAGCTATGATTAGTAGCTAATACAGGACAAACGTTTTCACATGGAGCATGATTACAATGTTGACACATGATAGGTTGAAACACAACTTTAGGATTCTCATGAGCAGGGTTCTCCATGTCTAAATACATATCAATTCCGCCAATTCCCTCTTCTTTAGCAACATCTTTACTCATATCGCTGCTGTAATATCTATCAATACGTAACCAGTGCATTTCACGGGTATTCATCACCTGTGCTTTACCAACCACAGCCACATTGTTTTCCGCTGTACAGCTAACAACACAGTTTCCACAACCTATGCAAGAGTTTAAATCAATAGTCATTCCCCATTTATGACCAGGACGATCAAAGGAATCCCACAAATCAATGCTTGCTGCTTTTTTCTCACCTGAATGAGTTATAAGCATATCATCATGATTTCCAGATTTAGGGTTCTTTTTATAATTCTCTAAATTCGTTTCTTTAACAATTTCACGACCCATCAACGTGTGATGAATTTGTGTACCCGCAATTTTAGTTGTTTCTCCTGCACTTGCTACCGCCACATCAACTGCACCATACATCATTGTTCCATTTACCAATTGAACAAATGGGTATGCATTTTGACCAACAACACCCGTCTTTTCACTCAATGTTCCTGCCTTTTCACGACCGTAACCCAAAGCAATACCAATAGTCCCTTCGGCTTGACCAGGTTGAGGAACGATTGGCAATTTGATTGTTTTTCCATTTACAGTAACATTAACAACTGATGCTTCTCTGTCTTGACGAGCCATCATATTGTATTTACCTTCCATGTCTTTAGGAGACATGGTAACGTAATTATCCCAAGTAATTTTAGAAATAGGATCCGGTAATTCTTGTAACCAAGGATTGTTAGCCTGATTACCATTACCAATACCTACTTTTTCATATAATGCTAATTCTATTGTTCCTGCTTTTACAGCATTTATTTTTTCCGCTGCTTGCGCTAAACTAACACTTGCAGCAGGTGCCACATCTTCATGTTTCTCTTCCTTTTTACCTTTCTTTGATTCTTCTTTCTTTGGCTCAGCTTCTGCATGAGTTACCCCAACTTCAACAACCCCATCATGCAATGATTGATTCCAAAATGAAGTAAAAGAACCAGAAATCCCTGTCATTGGGTGAATATGTTCTGCCCATGTTTTTTGAACAACAGCTAAATAATCAGATGCACTACCACTCCATTTCAGGAATGAATCCTGTGCTTGACGGGTTTTGAAAAGTGCGCTGATGGTAGGTTGCGATAAACTATAATGTCCTTTTTTAGGATTGTAATCATTCCATGATTCTAAGTAATTTGAGTCAGGACAAATGTATTGAGCTAAAGAAGCTGTTTCATCCGATCTGTCTGCAAGAGCTATTCTCAACCCTACTTTGTTATATGCTTCTGCAAACTTTAGAGCTACAGGAGCTGTATATACAGGATTTGTATTGTAAGTGATAAGCGCAGCAACTTTACCTCCAGCCATTTCAGAAACCAATTCAGCAAATGCAGCATCATCGCCTTGATGTGTATTTGAAGCTGAGTGCATATCAATTGTGTTACCATAGCTATCTAACAATTGATTAATGCTATTCACAATCATTTGCACATGCGTATCATTAGAACCTGCTACTACCAAAGCTTTACCTTTGCTTTCAGCTAATGCTTTTGCAGCTTTTATTATTTCAGCATCACAAGCCAAAGGAGAAGATGGGATTGTTGAACCACCGACAAGTTTAGCAACTGCATTGTATAAATTAACAGCTACTTTTCCTTGTTCAGAAACCTTAACCGGAACACGCTCATCAGCATTTGCACCTGTTAAAGATAAGTTAGTTTCAAACTGAAAATGTTTAGACATTTTAGGATTACTCTTACTTACTTTACGAGTTTGAGCATATTGTTTAGCATATTCAATTGGTGATAACCAGTTAGCTAAAAAATCAGCGGCAATACTTACTATTACATCTGCTTTGTCAAAGTTGTAGGATGGAACAAATGATTTACCAAATGTATTGGCATTTGCTTTTGCAATTCCTGAGTAAGAAACGGCATCATATGTTACATGTTTTGTTGTAGGATATTTTGCAATAAATTCAGCTATAACTGCATGTGTAGAAGGGCTAATGATGGACGAAGATAATATACGAATTGCTTTCCCTTCAGCAGCAATAGTTGCCAATTTAGCAGTAATGTCTTTATCAACTTGTTCCCATGTTACAGAAGCGCCATTTGCTGTAGGTCCTGCCAAACGGGATGAATCATATAATGAAAGTACGGATGCCTGAACACGGGCATTCGTACCACCTTTGGTTACTTTTGATAAATCATTTCCTTCGATTTTAATAGGACGACCTTCACGTGTTTTTACAATTACTGAAGCATAATCACTTCCATCGTAATAAGTAGAAGCATACCAGTTAGCAACACCCGGAGTTATTTCCTCAGGTTTTACAATATAAGGAATTGCTTTATTAACAGGAGTTTCACAAGCAGCTAAAGATGCCGCAGTAACACTAAATCCTAAGAATTTTAAAAAATCTCTACGATTGGTGCCATTATTTTCAGTAAGGCTGTCATCGCTTAAAAATTCATCTACAGGCACTTGTTCTGCAAACTCATTCTGAGAATGTTTAATAAATTCAGGGCTATTGTTCAATTCCTCTAGTCCTTTCCAGTATTTTTTTGTTGCCATATTTTGTATAAATTCTAAATTCTAATCTTTTAAATCCTAACTTTCCTTAAAAACCAAACAGTAAATTCTAAATTTTTAATTTTAGAATTTTGTTGTTCAGATTTTTAATAATGACATTTTGCACACTCGATACCACCCATTTTATCAACCGTTAATACACGATCCTCTAATGGACGGTTTTTATATTTTTCAGCTAATTTTTTGTGTAAGCTTTCGTAGTATGGATTTTCTTTCATGCCCGGTACTTCCGTCTTTTTATGACAGTCGATACACCAGCCCATTGTTAATTGTTTGTCTTGTTTAACAGTTGTCATTTCTTTTACATCACCGTGGCAGTTGGCACAATCTTGTTTACCAACTTTTACGTGCTGTTGGTGAGAGAAGAATACAAAATCGGGAAGATTGTGTACTTTAACCCATTGAATAGGTTTTGAAGGTTTGTTATATTCGCCTTTTTCAGCATCCCATCCGGCAGCTTCATAAATTTTAGCAATTTCCGCTGTTCCTTTTTCGCCTGATGGTCCTTTAGAAATTCCTTTGTGACAGTTCATACAAACGTTCACGGTTGGTATGCCTGCTGTTTTACTTTTTTCTACACCTGAATGGCAATACTGACAATTAATAGCATTGTCACCAGCGTGAATTTTATGAGAAAAGGCAATTGGTTGTGCCGGATGATACCCCTCGTACACTCCAATTTCTTTTAGAGCATACCAACCAGAAGAAAGTAAACAAAGTGTTATTAAGATGATGATAACTCCTGCCTTAGTTTTATTATTATTTACCCAAGTTTTGACTTCAGCTAAAGGACCTTTTTGCTCTTCCTGAGGTAAACCTTCTTTTTCGTTCACTAAATTTTTTAATGAATAACGAACACCTCTCAATACAGCAACAATTATTACTAAAAATGCAATTACTCCTAACAATATAGCCAAAGGATCAACTCCTTGTTCTTGTGCACCTGAAGCTGCACCTGAGGTAGCAACTGGCGCTGCTTCTTTGGGAGCTGGTGGAGCTTTAATATAAGTAATAATAGCTTTAATATCAGCATCCGATAAATCTGTAAAAACAGTCATCTGAGCCCCGTTATTATCGGCAACTAATTTTTTTGCATATGCATCGCCACTTGCCGTAACAGCCACATTGTTTTTAATCCATTTTGCCAACCATTCATCAGCAGGTTGAGGAACACGCGTAGCAACGCCTTCTAATCCGGGTCCGGTTATTTTGTTTTTACCCAAACTGTGGCAGACAGCACAATTTTGTTTAAATAACTTTTCGCCGTCTTGAGCCGAAACATTATTTAAATTGAATATCAATAAAAATAAAAAGGAAATAGTTGCCAAGAAATTTTTTTGTGGCGTATTGAAAATTGTATCCATATATATTGTAATTATTAGCTTCTACGAAATCCATCCCTTAATAAAACTGAAGAGAATGGTTTTATTTGCGCGACAAAAATAGGAGAAACATTTATTTGAACTAAAAAAATCAGCTAAAATTTGCAGTAAAAACACAATTTATAATCTTTCTAAATAACATTATTGCTTATGCTTAACTTGTCCTACAAAGAATTCAAGGCATTTTCGCTTTGTCATAGAATTGTCATTTTTCAGTTTGCGCAATAGCTAATTTTACTTTTTGAACTCTCGTACCAATATGTTTTCCAAAACCTAATTTTGTTATTCATCTCCTTTCTTCAATAAACATAATGTTTTCGGTTTTTACAAAAATTTATACGGTTATGAAAATGAACTGAATGAGTGACCATAATTCTGTTCCTGCACTATCATAATAAATCAATTAAGATTATCTTTAGAGCCTGTTTAAATTTCATTGCTAAAAATATATCATCACTCAATAGTTCTCGATATGCTCACCGAAAAGGCTCGCTACTCGAACTGACATCCGTATTTTCGCACAGTCACTTCGAGTAGGCTTTTTCAGCCGTATCAAGAAGTGAATATTGTAAATCATATAGTTAACAAATATTCGGATGAAATTTAAACAGGCTCTTAGTATCTACTAATTGGCTTAAATCTGTTTTTGAATCAAATTTATTTATTTAGCTTTGCTGCCGTTATGCAAATAGAAGTTTTAAAATCAAAAATACACAGGGTAACTGTAACTCAGGCCGACCTTGATTATATTGGTAGTGTAACCATTGATGAAGATTTAATGGATGCTGCCAACCTTATTGAAAATGAGAAAGTAGATATTTTCAATTATAATAACGGTGAACGCTTTACAACATACGTTATTAAAGGAGAACGTGGCTCCAAAGTTATATGTTTGAACGGACCTGCATCCTTAAAAGTAAAAGAAGGACACGAAATAATTATTGTTTCATATGCCATGATGGATTTTGAGTTGGCTAAAAAACATAAACCAACGGTCATTTTTCCTGATACCAAAACTAACACACTCCGCTAATCTTGCAAGCCACTAAAGCCAATATTCTTAAGTTTTTTGTTTTTTTGAGTCTTGGAATATTATTGATTTGGCTTGCATTGCACAATCTTACCGAAACTGATAAACACAATATCATTGAAGCCTTTAAGCAGGCCGACTATTTTTGGATTGTGGTATCGTCGCTATTAGGCATATTAAGCCATATTAGCAGAGCTATGCGCTGGAATATTTTATTACAGCCACTTGGTTTTAAACCTAAATTATATAATACCTTTTTTGCCGTAATGGTGGGGTATTTAGCCAATTTTGCGTTGCCTCGATTAGGAGAGGTTTCGCGTTGCGGAGTACTTACCAAATATGAAAAAATACCTTTTACAGAAAGTTTTGGAACTGTTATAGCAGAACGTGTAATAGATTTGCTATGTTTAATCATTATCTTTTTAGCAACACTTATTTTTCAGTTTGAACAATTGTGGGGGTTAACAAACTCTTATATCTTGCAACCACTCAAGGGCAAATTAGCAATAATCATCAATAATGAACTTTATATGATTATACTTGCAATAGCAATGGTACTTGTTACCTTATCATTTTTTAAGCTTCGCAAAAAAACGAAGAGCGGTATTTTCACCAAAATTACCGACTTATTGAAAGGCTTTGCCGATGGACTAAAATCTGTAAAAAACATAAAACATCCAGTTCTTTTTATTGCTCACACTATTTTTATATGGTTCATGTACATTGCAGCCTTGTACGCAGGGTTTTATTGTTTTGCAGAAACGACACACTTAGGTATTGATGCCGGGTTTGCAGTATTAATTTTTAGTACACTTGGGGTGATCTTCGTACCAGGTGGTACGGGTGCATCACAAGCATTGGTTACAGAAGTGCTAACTTCTATTTTTAAAGTATCATTTACTTTTGCGTTTGCGTTTGCATGGTTATTGTGGACTTCACAATTTATACTCATATTACTGTTTGGTGTTATTTCATTGGTGTTACTGCCTATGCTCAATAAAAACACACAAACAAAAAATAGTTAATTTATAAAAGGCTATTATTCTTTTAAAGCATAACTCATGTCTTCCAACTCTCCTCAAAAAACAAGAAATAGTTTAATACAATCTAAAATTTATACAAAGGACGCTATCCTAAAACAATTAGCAATCTGGCGTTTTATTGGGAAGAAAATAGTATTTACCAATGGTTGTTTTGATATTATACATCGTGGACATATTGATTATTTAGCAAAAGCATCTGATTTAGGTGATGTATTACTTGTAGGAATAAATAGTGATGCTTCTGTAAAAAAATTAAACAAAGGCGTTGCTCGCCCTTTGCAAGATGAACAATCCCGTGCGTTGATTTTATCTTCTTTAAGTTTTATTACTGCAGTTATTATTTTTGATGAACGAACGCCTCTTGAATTGATTCAACTTTTACATCCTGATATACTAGTTAAAGGTGCAGATTATAGTGCTGACGAAACAAACAAACAAAGTAAAAAATACATTGTAGGCTCTGATATTGTAAAAGCAAACGGCGGCAATGTAAAAACAATTGAGTTCCTCGAAGGATTTTCTACTACTGCCATTGAAAATAAAATAAAAGGGGTATGATTTATCACCATTAAAAGGCATGACCTAATGAGAAGAAAAATTGTTTATCTTCTTGTGAAATTGCATAATCAAAACGAAGAATGGTGTTTACATTCCATGCTATGCGAAGTCCTAATCCTTCTGAATATCTCAAGTTTTCTGTATGACTAATACGGTTTAAATCATCCCACACTCCTCCTGCATCAAAAAACGGAACAGCACTAAAAGTAAGATATTGTTTAAATAATGTTGCTTGAGCAAAACGACAACGAAATTCTAAATTAGTAAACTGCATTACACGTCCCAAAAAACGACTTTGTTTATATCCACGTAAGGTGCTTCCTCCTCCTAATCCTTCTATGCTTCCTTCCGAACTCCATTCGTCCTGATATTCATAAAAGGGAGCATTTCCCTGTGTATAACCCATTGCAACACGTCCGGCAAAAATTACTCGTTTAAAAAAATGAGGCAAAACCGGTCTGTAATAATTGTAATGAAAAAATGTTTTGTTAAAATTAAATTGAGAACCTAATGCTGTTAACGATACTTCATTGGTTAACTCGGCAAAAGAACCTTGTGTAGGATCTGTTTCTAAATCACGCGTATCATAAATTAAACCGGCTTGTGCAAAGGATACTCTGTTCTCTCCAAAACCAACTATTTTATTTTGTAAAGCCTCTTTGTGTAATAATGAACTATCATTAAGTGGGGTTGATAAATTAACACTCGCTATTTCGTACCCAATAAGCGCACGTAATTTCCCATCAAAAAATGAACGTTCCATACTGATATTGAAAACCGCTTCTTTTTTAGTGTAAGTGTTATAATAGGCTTTATTGCCAACTAAATTGTTTTCATAATTACTGTAGGATGCATTGTTTACCAAAGGCAAAGCCGAATTATTATTTGGATAATAACTTAAAGGTTTTAAAGATTGTTCGGTAATGCCGAAGTATAAAAGATTGGGATTGATTTCATATGCCCCTTCTGCCCGCAAACGCCATTTCGTATCAAAAATATAAGGTATATCCAATCCCAATTTAACTTCTTGTTGCGAACGGGTAGTTGCAAATACTGCCACATTTAATTGTGCTCTGTAAGGTGTATAAGCAAAAAAGGGATCTGTTTTTTTTCCGTTGAAAAATAAAGAACCTTCTGCACCTGCACCAAATCCGTTTATAGGATCGGAACTTAAATCAGGAATACCGGTAACATAAAATCCTTCTTTTTTTTGTGCTAGTTCGTCTTCGGGCATCCGTTTTTCCTTTGCAATAGCAAAAGGTAACTTTAAGGTGTCGGTTTGCTGAGCATACATAGCATCAATTATAACAAGCAGCACAACAGTGAAAAACACTATTTTAATATGAGTGAACATATTTTTATGAGTATGAGTTGATAACAAGATTTACATTTAAAAACGCTAAGAGTTTTGGTAAGCTCTTAGCGTGTGATATTACAATTTTTAATCCTTCATTTCTTTAATAAATTTACCATTACTGTCAAATAGTAAATCCTTGCCTTTCAGTTCCGCCTCATAGGTTATTGTTCCTTTTGCATCGGTTATCTGTGCGGCATCTTTTACTTTTTGATTGGAATAGTGCGTTTTTACATATTCCAAAATTTGCGAAGGTAATTTATTTAATTCGATCTCTATTTCGGTTTCTACCACATTTCCATTGGCATCAAACAAAATGGAATTATCCATTTCATTCTCTTCAAAGCTTACTTCATAATTATCTTTTTCTTTGTCCCATTTCACTTCCTTAGCAGATGGGTACATTTTATTGAAAGAAATTGTTACTGCCGTAGGAACGTTTTTTTTGTGTGTGTTTTGAGCGAAGGTAAAGGATGTAATCATGCCTGCTACCATCATTGTTACTGCTTTTTTCATGTTCATATGTATTAAGTGAATATTAATTTATGAAACAAAGTTGTAACACGATTTAGAAGAAATTTAGAATTTTATGGTAAATGAGTGGGAATTATTTTGAAAAGCATAAGTAACTGTCCAATTATTCAAGTCTGCAATTTTTTTCACAATAGATAAACCTAGCCCACTTCCTTGTGTTGATGGATTGCTTTTTGAAAATCGTTCAAATAGTTTTTCAGGTGAAATTGATTGGGGATTTCCTGTGTTGGAGACAATAATTGAATTTTTATTAAAAAACACGGTTATAATGCCATCTTGAATATTATGTCGTACAGCATTTAACAACAAATTACTTACCAAAATCTCGACTAACACAGGGTTTGATTTTACTAATATATCAATCGTCGTATCTATTGTAATTATTATGTTTTTTTCCGTCGCCTGTTCCTCAAAAAAATTAATTTGTTTTACTATAACTTCTTTTAATGAAATATTTTCTTTATTAATATAATTGTTGTTGTCGATCTTTGAAAGCAACAGCAAATTTTTATTTAACCGATTCAATCTCGCAGCAGACTCTGCAAGCTTGACTAATACTTCCGCCTGACTTATTGTTAAATCCGCATGTTGCATCAGCAGATCTAACTTTGCTTGAAAAACGGCCAAAGGTGTTTGCAATTCATGCGCTGCATTTTCTATAAATTCCTGCTGACTTTTGTAGATGGCCGTATTTCGTTTTGTTAAATTAATGATGGAATCGTTCAATCTTTGAAATTCTTCTATATCAGTTGCAACACGCATCGGATGCTGATTTTTATCAATTTCAAATTTTTCTATTTGAGTTAATAAAGAATAAAATGGTTCCCAGAGCTTGGTAGAAATTCGTTTTGTAATAAAGTATAACCCCAGCAGTAATAAAGCAATCATTGCAATAAAAAGAGCAACTATGCTTTCCACCAAATCTTCTGATTCTACTAAATTAATGCGAACATTAAGAATATAAGGTTTCCCTTCTATTTCAATTGGGGAAAACAATACTCTGTAAGATTCTTTTTCATTGGCAATAGAGTCAAAACAAAATTGATAAAAAACAGAATCGTTATTTAAATAAATTGTTGGGGCATTAATTTTTATTGCTCTGTTTACCTTATTCCATAAGCCAATATCGGTTGTTTTTAGTAAAGGGAGCGAATAACTAACAAATTCTTTTTTGTGGAGTAAAAGCGTTTCATCAGCTTCGTCAATGTATAAACGCCGGGTTAAAAAATAAAATAGCGGCGCACTTATTATCAAAATAATTAATGAAAATAACATATAAAACCTTAAGGTTTTATGTAATAATTTTGTTCTCATTCTTGCCATTTATAGCCTAATCCATACACTGTTTTAATATAATCGTTGCAACCTGCATCACTTAATTTTTTTTTCAGATTTTTTATATGTGCGTACACAAATCCATGATTGTCGAGCATATCTGCCATGTCGCCCGAAAGATGCTCTGCCAATGCAGCTTTGGATAAAACATTGTTTTTGTTACCAATCAAATACAACAGTAAATCAATTTCTTTTTTAGTAACATCAATTGGTTTGTTGTGTGCTTTAACAGTTTTAGAAAGAATGTCTATTTCAATTTCATTGAACTTGGCAACATTGTTTCCATTAAATTGTTTTCTGCGTACCAATGCTTGTATTCTCGCCAATAACTCAGAAAGGTGAAACGGTTTTGTTAAGAAATCGTCGGCTCCAAGTTGTAAGCCTTCAATACGAGTGTGGAGTGTGTCTTTGGCAGAAATTATGATAACACCTTCTGATTTATCTTGCTTTTTTAATTGGGTTAATATTTTAAATCCGTCTCCATCGGGCAGCATCAAATCAAGCAATATACAATCATAATCGTACATCGAAATTTTTTCCAACGCAGCAACAATCCTATTTACATTTTCGCAAATAATACCATTACTTTGTAAGTATCGAATGATGCCTTCCGCCAGCTCCGGTTCGTCTTCTATAAGGAGAATTTTCATTACTGCTAATGTAATTATATTAGTTAAAGCAACAATAAATTATCTTACTTTGAAACTGATATACGTTGATTATTGCAGCAATTACTTATTTATGAAAACTAAAAATATAATGTATGAAATGAAAATTTATTTTCTTTACTAAATTCAATAGCTGGAAAAGGAATCTTAAAACAATTAAAAATATTGAAGACTCCTTTTAAAAATTTCGACTTCGTCTTTATTTTTTTAAGATCCACATCCAATGAAAAAAAAACGCTTCTGTATCTTGTAAAATATTGAATGCTGCCATCCGAATTAATTAATTCACTGGTTTGAGATCCTTTTGCGCCATTGGAAATTGTGTTATTCATATTGTTTATAATTTCGTTACTCTTCCCACTAATCATTCCTGTAGCACCATATCCAAAATCTAAATTTAGCCATTTAGGAAATTTTGTTTCTTTTTTTAAAAATGATGCTGGATTTATTGATAACCAGTAGGTTTGACCGTTATAATCTTTAATAATTTCTTCAGCAGCATTAGCGCCAAGAATGTTTGGACGATAAGATGGATAGGCTGTTGGATGGTATGAAAATTTAAGTCTTATACGTTGTTCCTTCCAATAATATTGTTGTAAGCTAAATAAAAAACCACCTCCCAAATTAGCAACTTCATCTCCCCAGCTAAATCCCCAACCTTTTGAAAACCCATCAAGTATTTCAACAGAGCTTAAATAAAGTAGTCCATATAATTCACCTGCTATTATACTTTGTTTTCGGGTAAATCCGGCCCACCTCATTGCGCCCGCTGTAAAATGCCCAACCGTTGCCTGTTTCGGAGAAGCTTCAAATCCGGCCCATTCAATTGATTGCCATATAAGACAAGCACTGCTATATGTAGAAAATGCGTGACCAAATTTATCCATTTGACACCACTGTAAATTATCATTGAAAAAATGAAAAGAAGTGGTAGCGTATTGTTTATACCAAAGTTCGTCAAGAAAAAGATAAGAGCCTACCGTAAACGAACCCAGTGAACCAAGCAAAATACTTCTGCGAACAATTTTTTGGTGCTGTGTTATGGAATCAACCGTATTCTTTTGTGTTAACGAATCAGTCGCGTTTTGTGAAAAGCAAGGGGTTATTATTACAGTTAAAAGAATTACAAGGATTCTTTTAACACAAATCAGTTTCTTATTTTTTTTTAATGCATTATTCAAGCAGGTCGTTGAATTCAAAAAAAACAAAATACTAGTTTTATACTTTTACAAATAACCGACTAATATAAAGTTTAATTATGTGATTTATTAGAAGAAAAATAACGAATAAGAGAAATTTATAATATGTTTTTTAGCAGGAAATATACTTCTAAAGTAACATTATTTGATGTATAAAAAGATGTTTTTTACTTGCCGTATTCCCATAAAACAAAAATTACAACTCGAGTAATTTTGGTGCATAATCAAATACCAAAAAAACTATGAGAACTTTAAAAACCATATCTCCAAGTATTCTATATTATAGACATACTGAAACAGGAGTTAAAAAAATTTATCTCTCACGGAAAACCGTTTACGGTATCACCCTATTAATGGTAATTGCATCTATTCTATTCATGCACTTCTACTTATTGGATGAAATCGTAAAAATGATTTTAAATTAAAAGAACGATTACTTAGATCACATTAAAAACACAAGCAAAACGTTAGCAGTGCAGGTGAACATATATCCTTCTCACACAGCCAACGTTTATTTTTTCGCAGCCGACTATTTAACATCTTCATCTATATCTTCGTCTTTGTGGTATTTACGTTTATAAATACTTTCAAATATAAGTGGGAAGATAAGTAATGTTGAAATGGTTGCCAATGCTAAGCCTCCTATTACAACAATTGCCAATGGCTTACTGGATTCGGAGCCTATACCTGTTGAGGTAGCCGCCGGCAATAAACCTATAATTGCTATAGTAGCTGTCATCACCACCGGACGAACCCTTGCCGCTACTCCACTTTTTACGGATTCGGTTACTGTTTGTCCTTCTTCTTCAATATGCTTTTTAAATACAGACATAAGTATTACTCCATTTTGAATACAAACTCCCATCAAGGCAATAAACCCTATACCCGCGGAGATGCTAAAATTAACTCCGGTAAGTAGTAAAGCCAAAATTCCTCCTACTAAACCAAAAGGAATATTGAGAAGTAATAAACCTGCATCCCCAAAATTTCCAAAGAGTCCAAATAAAATAATAAAGATCAATAAAACCGTAATGGGTACTACATGCATCAGACGGGCTTGTGCACGCTGCTGATTTTCAAAATCACCACACCACAATATAGTTTGTCCTTTAGGGAGCGCTTTTATTTGTTCTTTCACTTTTTTCTGCCCTTCAGCAATGGTGCTTCCCATATCTCTTCCACGTACGGAGAATTTCACAGCACAAAAACGTTTGGTATCATCATGAAAAATAAGTAAAGGGCCGGTAACCGTATATATTTTAGCGATTTCGTCAAGAGGTACCTTTGTGCCATTGATTGACGGAACCAATATATTTGCTATTTCTGCTTCTGTTTTACGGTATTCTTTTCCAAAACGAATGCGGACGTCAAATTTCTTAAAGCCTTCATAAAATTGAGTAGCTGCTTTTCCTCCGATGGCCATTTCAATTACTGCATTACAATCGGCGGTATTAACACCAAACTGGGCCATTTTTACTTCATCCAATTCAATTCGCAATTCAGGTTGACCACTATTTCTAATTACTCCTAAATCTTCAATGCCTTTTACGGTTTTTAGTATTTCGTATATTTGACCCGCTCTTGCCTCTGTACTTTTCATATCATCCCCATATACTTTAACGGCAATGGAACCTTTAACACCCGATACAGCTTCTTCCACATTATCCATAATGGGTTGAGAGAAGTTAAAGTTAATACCTGAAAAAAAATCCAAACTGTCCTGCATCTCATTAATTAACTCAGCTTTAGAAATGTCCTTTTTCCAGTCGTCTTTTGGTAATAAATCAACATGAAATTCTACATTGTAAAAACCAGTAGGATCAGTTCCGTCATTAGGACGACCTGTTTGAGAAATGACCTGCTTTACTTCAGGAAATTTCATGAATACCCTGCGCATTTTATTGCTAAGCCTTACCGCTTCATCTAAGGAAATACTTAAGGGTAAGTTAGCACGTACATATATTGAACCCTCATTTAATTGAGGTAAAAATTCAGAACCTAAAAAGCGAAACATATATAAGCCCACTACCATAAAAATACCTGCCGCAATTATAGCAGTTCTTCTTATTTTGTGAAGTCTGTTAAAAATACGGATTACATTTTTGTTAATAAATTCAACTAAATAATTATGCTTTTCTTTTACGTTTTTATTAAGCAAAAAACTAATTAGGGTAGGCATTAAAAACAAGGTAAATATTAAAGCTCCGAGCAGAGCAAAACCCAGAGTATAGGCCAATGGTGAAAACATTTTACCTTCTACTTTTTCGAAGGAAAAAATAGGTAATAAACAACTGATAATAATTAACTGAGAAAATAATATAGCCTTACCTGTTTCAACACCATTTTTTCTTATTAAACCTAGTTTGGATAACTTATTATATTTTTCCATACCAATTTTAGCGGCCTTATGGTCGAGAACCACAAAAACACCTTCTACCATAACGACGGCGCCATCTATGATAATTCCAAAATCTACCGCCCCCATCGATAGCAAATTAGCGGTCATACCTTTTAAACGCAAACAAATAAATGCAAACAACAATGCCAACGGGATAATAACTGCAACAATCAGTGTTGTTCGCCAATCGGCCATAAATAAAAACACAATAATTGTAACAAAAATAATTCCTTCAAGTAAGTTATGTATTACAGTGTGAGTACAAAAATGTATAAGGTCTTCGCGGTTATAGAATGTTTTTATTTGCACATCCCCTGTTAATATTTTGTCATTCAATTCTTCTATTTTGGCATTTAACCTGTCAATAACTTCGCCCGGGTTTTCTGCCTTTGCGCATCACCACAATTCCTTCTACCACATCATTTGCTGTGTCTCTTCCAACTTGACCCAATCGTGGAAGTGCGCCTTCTCTGACAGTGGCTACGTTCTTTATCAAAACAGGGACCCCTTCATCGTAATCAACAATAATATTTTCAATGTCGGGTATGGATGTTAACAATCCAATACCACGAACTACATAGGCTTGACCATTTTTTTGAATAACATCACCTCCCACATTAATATTACTTCTTGAAACCGCCTGATAAACTTCTAATGGAGTAATATCGTATTTTGTAAGTAGTGTAGGTCGTACAATTATTTCATACGTTTTAACTTCACCCCCAAAACTCACCACATCGGCAATACCCGGTACAGATTTTAAATTACGTTCAACCACCCAATCTTCAATTGTTTTTAGTTGACGAACACCTAATGTTTTGCTCGTTAAAGTAAAACGAAATATCTCGCCTGTTGGTCCATAAGGAGGTTCAATTTCCGAATGCACTCCATCAGGTAAATCTACATCGCGCAAAAGATTATTCACTTGCTGACGGGCAAACGCATCGTCCACATTATCATCAAAAGTTACCTTTAATACAGATAATCCAAATAACGAAGTGGAGCGGATAGATGTTTTTTTCTGAGATGGATTTAAAGCAATTTCTAAAGGAATAGTGACAAATTTTTCAACTTCTTCTGCACTTCTACCAGGCCATTGCGAAATAATGATGATCTGAGTATTCGTTACATCAGGAAAGGCTTCTATAGGGGTATTAAGATATGCAATAATACCTGAAATGACTGTAATTAACGTAGCTATAATAACAAACCCTCTGTTTTTTAAAGAGAAGGTGATAATACTTTTAACCAGTTTGTGCATAGCAGCTTTTAGTTATTGGTTAGTGTATTATAAATGAGCAATTGGTTGGTAGTTACAACTTTGTCATTTTCTTTTAATCCCGAACGCAAATATGTATGAAGCCCAATGGTTTTGTAAATATCTACCTTTTGTACCGTAAAGTTTTTGCCACCATTATATAACACTACATAATTATTGGAATTGTCAAATACCAATGCAGTTGATGGAATTGTTAACATTTTAAGAGGTTCGGTATAATTAACCTGCACACTACCATACATATCAGGTTTTAATAAATAATCCGGATTGTTAAGTTTAATTCGTATTTTCATTACCCTGCTTTGCGGATCGAGTACATTGTAAATCTTATCAATAACCGCATTATAAGGTTTGTCAGGATATGCAATGGTTGTAACTATCACCGTATCATTTTCTTTTACTTTATCAATGTCCGTTTCATACACATTAGCGATCACCCATACATCACTTAATTGAGAAACAGTAAAAATGTTATTGCCATTATCTGCCCTTATCTGCATGTCTTTATTTATATTTTTTTCAATAACAAAGCCCGATATAGGCGATTTAATAAGATAATCACTGGTATTACTTACGCTATATATTTTTTGCATTTCTTTAGCCTTTGTGAGTCCTGCTTCCGCTTTATTAAACTCCTGTTTTGCCTGCAAATAATCGCTGGAAGATATTAATTTAGAAGCGTACATATCTTCAGCAACAGCTTTGTTTTTTTGCGCCACTTCATAATCAGATGAAGCCTCTATGAATTGTTTTTCATAATCAGCGGCATCTCCACTATGAATTACGGCAAGCACTTCATCTTTTTGTACATAATCTCCTAACTCTACACGAACATCCTTAACTGTTCCTGCAACCAGTGCAAAAACATCTAATTGTTTGTTTTGGTCTGCAGTTATTTTCCCTGTCAATTTAAGCTCACTTTTAACCTGAGTAACTTTTGCTATTCCAACTGTCATATGGCTAATCAGCGTATCCGAAACTTCAAAAGGATTAACCTCTTTCACTTGTTTTTTTTCTTTACAAGAAGAAAATGAAAACAGCATGACCCATATAAAAGAAATGCTAAACAGTAATTCTATTTTATTTTTTAAATACATCTTTTCCTACATTAAAATTTAATTCTTCAAAAGCACTATAGCGCTGCTCTTTTATGCTATTATACTGAGCCATACTTGCCTTGTAACTTTCAAATATATCTACAAAGTCTAATAACGATAAATTCTTTTTAGCAAAATTATCTTGTGCTCCTTTTAATAAGGCACGAAAATCCGAGGAGAAATCATTAGCTGATGAGACCATTGAATTTTTGGAGTTCTAGTATTTTTTGGTAAGTAGAAAAAACATCATTTTGCACAATCACTTCTTTTCGCTTTAACTTGCTCCTGAGCTGATCTACTAATAATTTTGCCGATTGTATATTAAACTGATTACGATTAAATATTCAATGGGAATTTGTAATCCGGCTCCATTATAATTGGGAATGTAACTGCCATTCCTGTCTCATGTATATTGAAATTGAAGGTCAGGTACGCCAATGGCTTTTTGCAGTTGTACGTTGGCATCGGCCGATGCTAATTGTGCAAAGGATGCTTTTAAATCAGGGCGGCTTTGTAATGCTTGTGTAACCATATCTGCCAAAGCAATGTTGTTCAAATTGTATTTATTGTCAAGTTCCGCTTCATTTAAAACAGGTTTATAATAAACATTTTTAGGATTATTAAGTAATACAGCAAATTCTTTGGAGGAGTTTTTCTGAAGCGAAGTATATAAATCTAATCTGTCGCTTTGCAAAGAAAGGAGTAGCGCTCGCACACGGGTTATATCACGAAGAGAAGCGTTTCCTTTTTGGTATTGTATTTCAAAACCTGCAACAATGTTTTTTACTGAGGCAATCTCTTCATCAAATAATTGCAGTGATTTTAAACCAAAATATAAATCAAAAAAATCTTGCCGAAGAGCAAATAATAATCCTCTTATTACATCATCAAACTGGTATTGGGCAACATCCGCCTGCAGTTTAGCTACCTTTGCAGTTTTTACGCGCTTGCGCGCTATCGATACAAGCCATTGGGCTTGTATAACATATTCTCCTTGTGTTTTAGGCTCCCCCATTTGTCCCAGCTGGTAGGAAAACACTGTTTACTTAATTGATTATAAATACTGTGTTCATAGTAAATAGTTGGGTTATTAAACAACTTAGCCTGTCTTACTAAAGATTTTTGAGCATCTACCCCATATTGTTGCGCCAATACGCCATAATTGTTCTTCATAAAATAGGCTTCGGCCTCATTTAATGTAATAGCAATGGTATCCGCAACAAGGTTAATACTATCACGGGGGACGATAGGCTGTTGAATTTGTTGAGAAAAACAAAAGATGCTATTCGTAACTAAAGTTACTAAACTAAATGTTCTTGACAGAAGGCGAAATAATAACATCAGATATAGTTACAATTTTATATATAGCATATTAACAAAACTCTTTAAGGAAACCGATTTTCATTATCTATTTGAGATGAATCTTCCGGCTCTCTCTTTAAACTGCGAAGTTATAGAAAATTTGTTCACTTCAATTCGCAAGTGCATTTTGAGTGTTAAATATTGTTAACCGGCTTAATGCTTTTTTCTTAACATATAAACACCTTTATCTTCACATACTAATATCTCAGAATAAACACGCACAATAATCGGTAAAATCACCGGCCGTTGATTTTTTGCTTATAATAAACCGTAATACCTACGACCGATGATTTTTGCGGTAGATTAAATCCTTTCATTTTAATCTACTCCGACATTTATTGATGTTCCAAAAACAAAAAAAGAACATCTATTTCATAATCAACTTTTAATCATATTATTGTTAAATAATTCAGGTTATAAACTATCTCAATTCAAATTCCTTTTTACCACTCAAACTACCATCTGCATATAATTCTACTTTATACTTACCTTTAGTCAACGTGGTTTCTGTATCGTAATCAATGATTATTTTTTGTTCTTCATTTTTATAATCTATCATCTTTAATGAAGAATATACCTGCTCCAAATTTGTTTTTTTATTAACAAATCTTTCTTCTTTCCTTGTCAACACTTTTTTCTTAGGGTCATATATAACAATGTATAGATTTTTTTTACCTAATTCTGCCGCTATATTTTCTGCCAATGTAAATGATACAGATATACGGTTCACTTTTTTAGCCTTTACCGTTAGCTTTTTTTTAGCGGGTTTAACTTTATAATTCATAACGCTTATTTCATAGCCCTTAAGGTCTTTCATCAAGTCCAACTTCCTTTTTAGCTCATCATTATCTCTTTTAACATCAATAATAGTTTTGTTCAGTTCAGCTATCTTCCCTTCCAGATCACTTTTCTCTTTTAGGATATTATTGGTTTGTTTTTCATGATCGCCAACTTGATTCTTAAAATCTTTAAGTTGTTTTTTTAAAGGAAAAACCGCTTGATCCTCTTTGGTAATTTTTTCAATGATTTTTTTGCTTTCCTTAAGTTCTGAATTCAATTTTGAAACAGTAGTATATAGCTCATCATTTTTAAGCTGTGAACCATTTAATGTTTCTTGTACTTCGTTAAGTTGTTTTTCTACAAGAAGTTTCACAGAAATAGATGAATCTGCTACAAGCAAGGCGTGCTCCTGTCTGGAGATTAATTTATGTCTATTGATTAAAAAAAGGATATTAAGAAACAGAGAGCCGAAGAACATTGGGAGAAGGAGAAAAGAAACAATTCTTTTTCTTTCATTTGTTTTTTCATTATTCATCATGTTGTTTTATTTATTGAGTCCAACCGTTTTAAACTAACATCACCTTTCGGAAATGACGATTTCTTTACTCTGCTTTTTATAACGGCAAAGAAATTACAATTGAATTTGAAGGTAATTAGAATGATATTAGAATTTGATTAGGAATAGGGTAGGAAAATGAAAACAGAGGTTCCTTTACCTAATTCTGTAAAGATGTTTATTTCTCCTTTATGCTGCTTAATAATTTTATTTGTTAATGGTAATCCGATACCATGTCCGGAATATACCTTCGCATTCTCACTTCTGAAAAAGGGTTCAAAAATATGTTCAAGGTCTTTTTGTGAAATTCCAATTCCTTTATCAACTATATTAATATTTATACCATTTTGTTTGAATGTAATTACAACATTCGCTTCTTTATCTGAAGAGTATTTACAAGCGTTTTCGATGATGTTTGAAATAGCAACTTTTAACAGTTGTTCATTCCCAACAAGTACAAGCCTTTCTTCTTCTTCCGGAAATTCTTTGAAATCAATAATCACATTATAACTTGAATTCCGTTTTAACAATTCGACTTTTACATTACCCATTAATTCTTCAATTCGTATTTGAGCTACTTGAATTTCCGAAATATCCAAACTGGCTTGAGTAAGGTCAAGTAATCCATTAGATAGTTTATTCAGATTTTTAATATCATGCAACAATGATTTAAGCAATTCCTTAACATCCTTACTGCTTTTGTTGTCGTCCATTAACGATACTTCTATTTGTCCTGTAAGTGAAGTGAGAGGTGTTCTTAATTCGTGTGAAGCGTTGGCAACAAAACTATGCTGCATTTCAAAAGCTGCCTCTAAACGTTCCAGCATTTTATTGAATTGTATTGCAAGTTGTGCTATTTCATCCGTTCCGTTACCTATATTTAAACGCGCATGCAAGTTGGACGCTGTAATTTCATCCACTTCACTTATTACCTTAGTTATATTTTGTAACGCTTGCTTTGAAAAAAACAGCCCCGTAAATATTGTAAATATAATAGCGACAAAGATTCCTATTATCAATAGGTATTTTAGGAAATTTAATTTGCTAAATCCATATTTATCATACGCAGAAGCTATTACAACAAATCTATCGTATTGCCCTTCAAATAACAATCCCAGCACCTCATTTTGTCCATCCTTATATCGTATCTCTTTTTCAAGCCTTATTTTATTGATGAGTTCATTCGAAGCTAAAACAAGCGAGCTATCATTGTCACTATTTTGATAAAATAATTTGTTTTTAAAATCATACACTTCAATGTTTTCTTGCGGTAAATTGTTTAAAGAATTTTTGTCAACCGCTTTTAGTATGGCCGAATCAATCTCTTTTACCTCCTGAGACAGAAGTTTAGCGGTAGTAATAGCATTTTGTTTTAGTCGAGCGTAAAATTCATCTTCTCGATAATCAGAAGATAAATAATAAATAGCCGAAGAAAACAAAAGTAATATCAATGCAACGTTAATCGTAAACTGATATGTGAGTTTAGTCCTGATTTGCATTATTCATCTTCCTCTTTAAGAATGTAACCCATACCAAATTGGGTATGAATAAGTTTCGGAGAAAAGTTTTTGTCTATTTTTTTTCTCAGATAAAAAATATACAAATCGATGATATTTGTTCCTGTATCAAAGGTAATGTCCCATATTTTTTCGGCGATATCAGCTCTTGATAAAACACGGCCTTTGTTTCGAAGCAGGTATTCAAGTAAGGTGAATTCTTTAGCAGTCAGCTCAATTTTTTTTCCAGCTCTTTTAACTGTTTTGCTGTTTAAATCCATTTCCAGATCCACTAACTTTAATAAATTATCTGATAACATTTCTGTTTGGCTTCTTTTCAATAAGGCGCCAACTCTTGCAAGCAACTCATCAAATTCAAAAGGTTTCACCAAATAATCGTCTGCACCAAGATTAAAACCATTTACCTTGTCGGAAGTTGTACCAAGTGCAGTAAGCATGAGAATGGGAATTAATGTATTACGCTCGCGTATTTGTTTACACACATCAAAACCATTTATTTTAGGAAGATTGATATCCAGAATTATGATATCATATTTTTTAGAGAACGCTTTTAGAAGACCTATTTCTCCATCATAAGCAATGTCAGCACTATATTTATTAACCTCCAGCCCTTTCTTAATAAAGGATGCCACTTTTACTTCATCTTCAATTATAAGAATAGCTGTTTCCATCATTGTAAAGTTCTTTATTTATTTTGATTTGCTTAAATTTCTAATCAAATTCTAATGTCATAAAACAAAAAACCTCGCAGTTATACTGCGAGGTTTCAATCTAAGGTTTAATTATAATTGATTTTTTTATTAATTCCCGGTTATATGGTTATATCTGTTTTTTCTTGATAGGTACTAGGATGGGGACCTAAGAAAATTCTTTCATACATTCTTACTAAAGAAATTCCATTAATGATAAATGTTAAAGCAATTAAAAATGCCAGCGCAAGCTGATGAGAGTGCACGTGCGTGAGAATAATGTCTTCACCTAAAAAAGTGGATGTAATGGGAAAACCTGCTAATCCTAAACAGGAAATTAAAAACAAAAGAGCAATTTTGGGATATTTATTTACCAATCCGTTTAGTTGATTCAGCCCGATAGCAGTATTTTCCTGATTACTCGCTTTAAGCAAGCAGATATAACCTAGCAATCCAGATATACCAATACCACTTAAGTAAATAAATGTTTCTTTGCCATCAAAATGTTCATTAAATGAAACTGCTAAATCAATAAATAAGTGCGCCATTATTATCAACAACCAAGCGAGTATGGCACTATTACGTTCATTATACGCTTTCGCTACCATTAAAAAAGCTACAAATGCAATTCCTATGGCAATGTAATCTTTAACACCATCGTAAATTGGCTGATTGATATATGAAAAATAAAAACCAATTAAGTAAACGGGAATAAAATAGTACAATAAATTTTTAAGATTTAAAAAGTTTAATACTGAGCGAATTTTTTTGAGTGGTCTGAAAAATACTGTAAATATTATCGTATCAAGATGCCACTCTTTGAGCGAAAGCATATAAATGCTATATTGTAATTTTTTATTCCAATTGTTTTGAGTTAAAATTTCAGCGGGTTTAAATGTGTAAAACTGTTCTCATAATAAGATAAGTAATAACAGAAGGGGAAATTAATAACTGATAAGTTCTTAAAAAAGCATTTCCTGCAAAGTGAATAAGGGCGAGTGTTTCCAACCCAAGTGCTACTTCAATAAAAATAACCCCTATTTGTGCTGCCGAAGCATATGCCACCTGCCCCTTAATACTTGCCTGAACTTTAGCTATAGATGAAGCTATTAACGTAGTGGATAATCCCAATACACCTATCAACACTCTTACAGAACCCTGATGTTCCCAAAACGGGAATGTTCTTAGTAACAAAAACACACCAATGTGTACCGACAATGAGCCGTAAAAAATAGCACTTGATGGTGTTGGCCCCTCCATTGCTCTTGGCAACCAAGCAGTGAAAGGCAATTGTGCCGATTTTGCTGCTGCTGCTACCAAAATCATTACAGAAATAAAAACTCCTATCCAACTATGAGAAGCTAAATGTTCACTTACCAACTCATAATTTGCGAGCTTAGAAAACGTGATGTTTTCATCCCACAAATGGTGCATCATCCACATAGCTAACATAATTCCAACATCACCAATACGGTAAATTGTAAATACTTTAATTGCATTTCTTACAGGCAGGTAACGCTCTCTGTAAAAGGCGATAAGAAGAAAAGATGAAATACCTAGTATTTCCCAACCAATAAATAATGTTTCGAAATTGCCGGATAAAACAGTAATGTTATACCCCAAATAGAAAAACAAAATGGTATTGAAAAATCGCTTATAACCTGCATCTCGGTGCATATAGTATCGACTATAAACAGTTACTAGAAACGTTAAGAACGTGCCTACCAAAAAATACACTGCCGATATTTTATCAAAATAAAAGTCGATAAAAAAATCATATTCAGGATTTGAATAAACAGAAATATCATGAATGTTTAATGCAAGAGATCCGGAATAAATCCAAAAAACAACAAACGAAATTCCTAACAGAAAATTAGCTCCAACTGTGGTATAGGCAATATTTGATATCCACAATTCTTTTCCGGGGAGTACAAATAAACTTATTAAAAAACCAAATAATGGTAGAAGCAAAAAGAGATGAAGTATATTTTCCATACTATTTAATTTGTAATTAATACAGGAATATTACCCTGATAATTTTCAATAAATGGCATAACATCGTTCACTTTTTGCAGCGATGTTTGTAATGGGCGATAAACTGTATAAGCTCCGTCTTCAAACAAATAAAGTTCATTATCCTTCGGATTTTTTACCACCAAATGCACCCATTCGTTAATAAACCATTCATAAACAGCAGGATTTATCTTAATCGTATTCAACACCACTTCAGGATAATGTTCTATAATAAACAGGATACGAACAGGATCGTGTAAATCTACCATCTGACTTGGCAAACCAGGTCGTAAGTCACCATCAATTCCATTAGAAACACCAAACAACCCAATTACATTATGAGGTAACTTGGTTCCTGCTCCAAGCTTTTGATTGTCAACACGAGAAAAATAATACATCAGGTTAATTCCCCCACACATAGGAGCTGCTGTGTTTAAAATAGTAAGTAACAATTTGCCTTCAGGGTCAATGCTATAATCATATGAATTCATGAAAGGGCGTCTGTCTAAAAACAAATGTTTGGTAAGCGAGCCTCTTCCTATAATACACATTGAATTATTGGTATGCGTAAGCTCTGCTCTGGGCTCATAAAGAGATACCGACCTTAGTTTAATAAGTTCATGCAATTTTTTCAAAGGCAGCTTCGTATTCACCATCTCAAATCTTCTTGATCGTTCTTTGGCATTTAATGAAAGAGCCTGCATAAATGTTTTTACATGTTGCTTATGCAATGCCATATTCTTTAATGACAAAGGTGATTCATCATAAAACTCAATTTCATCACGGGTTGTATCGTGCAGTGCACCGATAAATTGAGTCTCATCGGGAATCATGATTCCTTCGTAACGTAATAGTTCACGCACCTTTGGGTGATTCGCCATGTGTGCAAACACGCGGGCATTAACCGCACCTGGTCTTCCGGAACATGCACCGCAATCATAGGCTGCATAGTGCGTATTGTTTACCGAACTGGCGCCATGACCAACCATATAAACAATAGGAGCAAAATTGTCAACAAGGCCAATCATACGGAGTATATTACCCACCCTTAAGGCCATTTCTTGAAACGTAAAGCCAATTTGCAGTCCATCAAACGTTTCGTTTTTGGTTTCAATTGAAAGCTGAGAATGTTTGTCCATATGCTGAAAAGAAAGAGCAGTAGCAGCAGTGACAGTAGGTTTAAAAATATTTACAAGCAATTTAAAGGCTGACCAAAAGCCAAGTGTTTGGCTGATAATTAATCCCTGTATTGGTGAGTTAGAACGTTTGGTGTAATGGACATCTGTTTTTCTGAAATTTTTTCTTGCCTCTTCTTTAATTAAAAATTTTGGTGTTACCTGCAATGGACAAGCCCTGGTATAAAACTTTCCGCTTTCCGGTTGAAAATAAAATTCAATACCAAAAAATCCGGGAGCGCCATAGGTTTGGCTGTTAGCATCACTATTTTCAATGTGTCGTCTCAGCGAGTATTCTCTGTCATCAATACACAACACTGCTTGAAAACTATTGTTATTGTCTTTTTGATTATCTGTTGACTGTTTAATTCCGCACAACACCTCATCATAATGCGACCACTCAAAAGCATCTTGCCATATTGAAAGAACCTCAAACAATTCATCCTTATGAATATTTTCAAATAGTTTTGTGGGAGGGAATTTCAAGTTTAAACATACTGGTTTCCATGTTTCACCAAACTTGTTGTCTAAGGCATCTAACTCCAACAACAATTCAAAATAAATGAAATCATGCAAAGATATTATTTTGTGATCCAACAATGTTTCCGGCTGACGCTCAACAACACCTACAAAACCTGAAATTCCGGGATGAGCGAACTGTTGATCAAATAAATATTGTTCAAAAAAATGCTCTTCTCCTACGACTATTTTCAAAAGATCTACCAGCGTATAATTTTCATTTAACAAAAATGCTTTTGCTCGTTTTGTTTTAAAAAAGCTTGAAGCGCTATGTTTCTCAATTTCCCTAATAGTGGCTAAAAAACTTTTATTGCTCACAGGAAATTTTTGCATTGCAATTCCCTGATCAAGATAACTCGCAGTAAATCTGAAAAGAAAAGGGTGTATTATTTTATCAAGATTAATACAATACTCATCTTTCCAAATAGCCCTTAGCTTACCAATTTGAGAGGCTATTTGTGTGTTGTACGTTTTGGTAAGAACTATTTTTTTCCATGCATCAACATTGGCTACTCCTTTTCGTTTGGCAATAATATTATCTAAAACGTTTTCCCTTATTTTTTTGGATTGATACAATGACCTGAATTCATCTATTGATAAAGTGGTTCTGTAACCAAAAACATGGGAAGCTGTATTTATCCCATCATAAAATTTAAAGCTTTGAAATGCCATCAACAAATTTTGGGCAACAAAATCTTTCAACGCCGACTGAAAAGGTAAGTAATGAACCAGTTTTCGAAGTGTTAATTCTTCATCAAACAAAGCTTTTCCAACGCTCATTTGAATAATTTTTTAAACTAATGAATATTGCTTTTGAATAATAATGATTTGGTAAAAACACGGACACTCCAGAACTAAAGGATATCATTTTTGATGAGGCAAATGTAATTAATAATAATCACACATTAAAATAGTTAATATATATCATTAATACTTTTTATACGTACGTGTTAATTTGAAATACCCACGAATAAAGGGGCATTAACGCCTAAGTCAAGTTATTGAATTTGATATTGGGGTGTGTTAAATAAAGTTAAGGATTTCTTTTACAAAAGGAATAGTGGTAAATGAACAAATGGAATCAACTCTTTGTTTTCTGGCAAATATGAATAAAGAAATTATACTCTTATTGGGAATCCTCTACTTCTCCTGTCTTTTTAGGTTGTTCAGGCTCTTTGTCGCTCTCATCGTACTCAATTAAATCAGGATCAATGTTTCCGATAATTTTAAATTCTGTTCGTCTGTTTTTATGTCGCCCTGTGGGATTATCGCTGCCATCAGGGTTTGTATTTGGTGCAATAGGCAATGTTTCTCCATACCCTTTTGCAATAAACCGATTAGGGCTAAATCCTTTTTCAACCAAATACCTTACAACGCTTTCGGCTCTTTTTTGAGATAATTTCAGGTTATATGCGTCAGCTCCTTTATTATCAGTATGCGAACGTATTTCAATTTTAAAGCTCGGGTTGTCTGTTAATATTTTAACAAGGGAAGTATCCAAAGCTGTTTTTGAATCTTTGGTAAGTTTATCACTATCAAAATCATAATTAATTTTAGGAATGAGAATAGGCGTTTCCGGAATTTTTTCAATAGTAATATCCTTTTTCGTACTGTCGGATCTGACAACTTTCATGGTTGAAATTTTTGTAGTATTACTGAAGTAGTTTTCTTTTCGTATTTCCACTTCATAATCAAAACCAGGTTTTAATTTCAGCTCGTATTTACAACCATTTTGAGTGATGGTTTCTGACAATAAACGTCCGTCTTTACCGGTAATGTAAACATTTATTGTACTTTCTCCTTCAATACAATCATTGCTGTCTTTATTTACAATTTGTCCTTTATAAATTATTTCCACAAAACCGGAATATGTAAATTCATAAATGTCATCACAACAAGTAGGATTATAAACAGACAAGCCGCCTTCACGGTTAGAAACAATGAAGCCGCCCTTACCTGAAGGTTTAATGGCAAAATCCAAATCGTCGGCATACGAATTGAATGGAATACCCAAGTGTACCGGCATTCCCCACTTGTTGGTTTCTCCTTGTATTTTGTATAAATCCAAACCTCCTATATTGGGTTTGCCATCGGTGCTGTAATAAAGGGTTTTTGTTTTTATATCATAAAAGGGAGTCATTTCTGTTCCTACAGAATTAACCACAGAACCTGCATTTTTGGGTTTTCTGAATGCCTTACGACGCGCATCATACTCGCAATACCATATGTCTAAGCCGCCCTTCCCCTTTTCTCTGTCAGAAACAAAATACATCACCTCCTGATTTTTTTTTGATTCGCGCCCCATCGTAGGATGTGTAGATGTAAAGCCCGGCATGTTTATTTGCTCATCCAACAATTGAGGTTCCGACCAGTCATCTCCATTTTTTTCCGAATAATAAATTTTACATATCACTTTGAATTGCCAGTTTTGCGAACACTTAGTAAAGTAAAACCGTTTTTGATCCAACGAAAAAGTACCATTTGCAACGTCAGCATCATTTGTATTAAAAGGTCCTTTCCATTCGCCTTCAACTACCCAATCATTATTTTGTTTTTGAGCCACATAAAATTTACGTGTTGGTAGTTTTACCGTATCTAATTCATCCTCTTTTACTTTGTAAAATTTTTCTTCCGATTCTCTTAATGAACCAAACACCAATTGATCATCTGTTAATGGAATGGGTGAAAAATCAATGTGAGGGTTATTTACCTTACTGCCTACCGATACAATTGTTGCCTTTAAAGCAGAGTCTTTCAAACTTAAAGCGAGATTACAGCCCTGCAATTCTGTTTCCAACAATTTTTTAAATTTTTTATCATCTACTTGTTTAACCATTTTTTTAAACTTTTCCAGATTTGCAATAGCTTCTTTATGCTTACCATTGGCTTTTTGCATCGTTGCCAAATAAAACATTGCTTCAGGACATTCTTTCACATTTACATCACAAATAGTTTGATAATGTGTTTCAGCCTCCTTGTAATTGCGGGTATATCGTAACAAATCGGCAAGATGAATTTGATTTTTTATGTTAGCAGTATCCATATTCACCAACTTACGATAATACTCCAAAGCAAGGTAATACTTACCATTGCGCTCCGCTTCTCGTCCTAAATTTTTTATTTCTTTTTTTCTTTTCTCGTTCAGTTCCAGTGATGATACCTGAGAAAAACCATTCAAAAAAAGGATAAACAATAAAAATGTAATTACATGCTTGTTCATGTGTTATACGGTTAATACCTATCGCAAGGCAAGGCTATAAATTTTGGTTTTGAACTGGCTCCTGTATAAATAATTGAAAACTCAAATGTTCTGGCACGACTAACACTTTGGCTCAGTGTAGAAACGTTTACATCATAACTAAACCCCAAATCAAACCGCTTATAACTAAATCCGGCAACAGGTATTAATGCATCTGTATTTCTATCCGCTCCTGAACGAAAAAGTGCGCCAACAAAAACTGATGGTAGTATTTTATTGCCTGTGTTGTATTTTAAGTTACTCCCCAAAACCATGTTATTTGCTTTGTCCGTCCACATCCACAGCAATTTTGGCTGAATGGTTACCTTACTATTTAAAAAACAATTCAATTCGGCATGAACAATTTTCAGCATTCTCAATCTTTCTGCAGTAGTAGAAAAATAGGTATCTTTAGGACGATTAACATGGTCTAATGCAAACCCACACTTGGGTTCCAACTTTTTAAATCGTTTACTCCATTGAACACCCGTATTCAAATCAAAATAATTTTGAGAACGGTTAAGAGTTGTTTCATTGGAATTTATTCGAGAGTTGAAAAAGCCCGTTTGAGTTGGTCCGGGATTATAATCCCATTGGTTGGGAAATGTTTGCAAGGATAAATCGGTACTGTTAGAAACCAATCCTCCCTGAAGTCCAATTCTTAATTTATGTCCTTTTAAAAGATACCCATAACCTGCAGTCAACAATAACTTTGTTGTTACCGTATTAAATCCTGTAAACTGATCACGTAAGGCTAAAATGCCACCATCAATTTCGTGGGAATAATAGTGAAATGCTTTATCGAAGGAAACTACATATGTATTAAGAGGACTGTTATTAGATGTTCCTTGCGTTGTTTGTTGCGGTATTTGTCGCCATTGATTTCTGTAATTCCCAATAAACCTGTAATCGCCATCATAATCGCCAACTTTAGCCGGATTCAGCAAATGGTCGGAAGTATAAAATTGTGAAAGATGAATATCCTGAGCAACACTAGCAGAAACAACAGCGATGCAAATATTAACTGCCAGTAAAAACTTTTTCATTACCAGACCGAAGGATTTGAAAAACATGCTTTTGCTATCATTAGTAAATCCTTTACAGGTTATATATGTGGACATTATATAGCAAATTATCTAACAATGAGTATCTTCATCTTTTTTAGAAAAGCAAATGTAATGAATACTGTCCATCTTTTATTTATATCGTTAAAAAAATGTTTTTGTCTGTTTATTGACAAAATAAATTTAATTTTGAATTATTATTAATCGAAAAAATGAGGAGAAAAGCACTACTTACATTTATAGCTCTCGCTATAGTTAATGTTATAAATGCGCAAATTACTGCAAGTCAAACTCAAGGTTGTGCGCCAATGCAAGTAAAATTTAGTGTTGCTACACCTTCTACTACGGGCACCTATTATTGGAATTTTAAAAACGGAGCATTTGGTCAAACTACAACGGCAAATCCTTTAGATTCAACTACCTTTAACACACCCAACACGTACCTTGTTGAAGTTAGCGAAACCAGTGGCGGAACGGCCAAGTACACAACTACAATTAAGGTGTTTACAAAACCTACTCTTGCTTTAAACGCTTCGCCTTCAAAAGGCTGTATTCCTTTAAATTCCTCGCTCACCATAACACCAACCCTACCCACAGGGGTAACTATTAATAATTACACATGGGATTTTGGCGATGGTAATGGGAACCCCTCCGGCACAGCTTCTCAAATACATAATTATTCTAACCCAGGTACATATGACATTTCTGTAGGTATAGAAACAAACTTTCCGTCCTGCAATATAACTCCCAAATTTCCTGCTGCCGTTTCTTGTTCAGCACCTCCAATAGCTAATTTTACACCCAGCCCTGCTTCCGGTTGTTCTGCCCCTCTTACAGTGAGTTTCACAAATAACTCTTCCTCGCCTTCAAATGCGTTGCCCTTAACTTACGAATGGAATTTAGGTTCGGGTATAATTAATACTACTGTACCCTCTCCTATAACATATACGGTAGCAGGTAATTATACTGTTAGTCTTACCGCAACCGATGCCAATAATTGTAAAGGAAATACAACTACACAAACCATTTCAATAGGAACTCCTGTTTCATCTTTTACGCTGCCTGCTACAATTTGTGCCGGTACATCTTACCCAATTACAAATACATCAACCGCAGGTTATTCTAATTGGACGTTTGATGCTACTGCATCTCCAACATCTTCGGGAGCAACAAATCCAACGGTTAGTTTTTCTACCCCGGGAACACATACTATTACATTAACAACCACTTCCTATTCAGGAGCATGTTCTTCTATACCTGCAACACAAACTGTTTTTGTTGAAGCTCCTACTGCTACATATACAACATCACCCGGCTATAGTTGTAATAATACACAAATGGTTAATTTTACGGCAAGTTCACCCAACACTATTGCATCATGGAACTGGGCATTTAATGATAACACACCCAACCAAACAGGTCAAAATATTAGTCATACTTTTTCTTTACCAAATAGCAATCTTAACTGGCAGGGCTTTACATGGAAGAAAGGAAGAGCAATATATACTACTACCTTAACTGTCACTACACAAAATGGATGTACAACTCCGGAATATTTAATTACCGATACATTGGATAAACCCTGTGCATTTTTTAACACGGACAAAGATAGTGGTTGTGCCCCATTGAACATTCTGTTCACAGACCAAAGCTGGACTGACGAAACGATTACCCAGTGGCAGTGGAATTTTGGTGATGGTAGTCCTGTACAAACTTTGAATAATGGTAACTCATTATCACACACTTTTGTCAATTATGGAATTTATGTTGTCAGTTTGAAAATTACAAACAACAAAGGATGTACAGACACTATAAAACAAACTATTAAAGTTGGAAAAAAATTTCCCGTAAGTTTTACTGCAACTCCATCAACAGTTTGCCCCTTGATACCCGTAAATTTTAAAAATACCAGCCCAAATAAATATCTGTTTGATCAGTGGGAGTGGATAAGTGATAGTGGTTATTTTGACGTTATCACGACCAATCGAGCCGACACCCTAATTTCCTGGAAATACAGACACTCAATAGGAAATCAACCAGTTGTTTTAATTGGCAGAAATAATGGGTGTGAAGCAAAGGATACTCAATATGTTTTTATAAAAGGTCCTATTTCAATTTTCAGTATCCAACAAAATTGCTCAAAACCATCGAATGTTGTTTTTACCAACCAAAGCCTTGGAGCAACCAGCCTTAGTTGGAATTTTGGTGATGGCTCTCCACTTTCAAATGCAACAGGAACATTTACTCATACTTATACTCCCGGCATATATACGGCAACCTTAACGGCCAGCAACAATACAAGCGGTTGTCCAAATTTTGATACTACTGCAAGATTCAGAATTTATGACCTTAAAGCACGATTCACATCTCCAACAAATTTGTGTATAGGACAAACATATACCTTTAATTCAAGTACATCGCAAGATAACGCTCCAAGTTATAACACATCGCCCCCTCCCGGTCAATATCCTCCTCCAAATGTCCCGGTTATTCCCGGACCAAGCGGATATGGTGGTTTTTACTGGATTTATGGGGACCCGAGTAAAAAACCGGATACCATTAACTCATATTATCCGATATGGCAAACAAGCTTTAACACTCCCGGAATTCAAACGGTTTCACTTGTTGTATGGGATTCGCTAGGCTGTTCCGATATTATGACAAAATATATAAAAGTGTATAATATTAAAGCTCGATATACAATTAGTAATTATGCGATTTGTTTTCCTGCTCCGGCTGAAACATTTACCGACCAAAGTCAACCCTTAACCGATACATTAATAACAAGCTGGAAATGGATGTTTGGTGATGGTGCAATAGCTACCTATACAAATTCTCCTTCTCCTTTTACACACTCTTATACTGCTCCTATTATACCTGATTTTACAACTAAACTTGTAATCACAGACAAATTAGGGTGTAAAGATTCTACTACACAAACTATAACAACATACACCCCAACAAGTATAGCCAGTGCTGTTGCCCCCAATGTTTGTTCAGGGACACCTGTTACACTGAGCGGAACGGACTATACATCTCAGGGATCTCACTTAACGTTCAACTGGTATTTTGATGATGGTTCGGCACCTGTATTAAACTCCAATAATATCCCTCGTACCTATACCACTTCCGGTACATACACAACAACACTTAATTTTACAGAAGTTGGCTCTGGTTGTTCGGGATCAACCACAGTAAAAGTAAATGTACAAAATTACCCTACAGCACAATTTACAGCCATAAACTCAAGTAAAACGTTACAAAATAACGGCATTGTTTGCTTGGATAATCCTCAAGTTTCTTTTACTGATAATTCCACCGATGATAATTTTAGTTTGCCGTTAAATCCTCCTCAATGGGATTTGGGGACAGGTTCCTTTATAACCACCAGTCCTAATCCCAAATCAGGATTTAAAACCTTTCCAAAAGGAATACAGGTGATTAGATTAAAATCATCTACAAGTTATGGCTGTTCAACTACTGCTACCATGACATTAAACGTTGTAGGACCACATGGGGACTTTACTCCAAACAAAACTAATATTTGCAAAGGGGATGCGGTTACTTTCAATTTTTTACCAGGAACTCAGGATGTAGGAAGCTACTTTTTTGATTTTGCTGATGGCACCGGCTCTCCAATAATCTCAAACCCTACAAGTTATCCATCTGTAACTCATGTTTACAATGTGCTTCCTTCTTCAGGTAGCTCATATGATGTTAAGCTCAACTTATCCGGTATAAATGGAGTATGCCCTATTGCACCTGACCATACTGTAAATATTTATGATGTGAAAGCAAATTTTACTCGTAATAGCGGTTTAGATACCGCAGTATGTTTGGGGAAAAATATACTGCTAACCAACACCTCGTCGGCGCTTGCAAATACATTTACTTGGAATTTGGGTGACGGAACACCCATTAGTAATTCGTCAACAACCGTTAACCATTTGTATGCCGATAGTGGAAAATACAATATCAATTTAGCTGTATCAAACTCAACTTACGGATGTAAAGACACTATCGTTAAAAAAATAATTATATACGCATTACCTGTTATTACCGCTGTTGGTGATACCATATGTAAAGATCATAAGGTATCATTGTATGCAACAAAAAATTCAAATTATAAATATGCCTGGCTTCCTAGCGGCGAATTAAATAGCTCAACTATATATAATCCAAAGTTAACAGGTACTCAATCAGAAACATTTACTGTTACCGTTACCGATACTAACAACTGCACAAATACTGCTAACGCACCATTGTATGTGGTACAGCCTTTAACAGCTCCTCCTTCATTTGATACTTCTATTGTGATTGGTGATACCATTAAATTACCTATTGCCAAACAAAACAATATGGAACATTTCACATGGACACCTGAAACTGGGCTAAGTTGCACCGATTGTTCATATCCGAAAGTTCAACCCTTGGAAGATATGACTTACACTGTATTAATGAAAGATTCCTGTACCGAAGCTACCGAAACCTTTACTATTCATATAAAACCCGAAATGTTTATTGACTTACCTACCACCTTTACTCCAAATGGTGATGGTACAAACGACATTGTTTATGTAAAAGGATGGGGAATTAAAGACCTAATTAGTTTTGATATTTATAATCGTTGGGGCGAATTGGTATTCACCACCTCCAACATCGCTGAAGGGTGGAACGGTTATTACAAAGGCATGTTGCAAAACAATGATACATATGTGTGGAAAGTAAAAGCGCTCACCTGGCGCAACACCACACTTGCCAAAGAAGGTCATTTTAATTTGATGAGATAATGCAAAAAAAAGCCGCTTGAGATTATTCAAGCGGCTTTTTTACGGGGAGTTTTTATTCTTTTTATAATACACTGCTAGCAAGAGTGACAACTCATTCCGAATTTGTTTCGGAATCTATTGTAAAAAGATGCTGAATCAAGTTCAGCATAACAATCATTTTAACAGTTGATATAGCAGTTAAATATTACTCTTTCAAATTGGCAACAAAATATTCTCTATTCATACGAGCAATGTTTTCAATTGAAATTCCTTTAGGACATTCCACTTCACAAGCACCAGTGTTAGTGCAGCTTCCAAATCCTTCTTCATCCATTTGAGCCACCATATTTTTAACACGCGCAGTACGCTCCACTTGTCCCTGAGGTAACAAGGCCAATTGAGAAACTTTAGCAGACACAAACAACATTGCCGAAGAGTTTTTGCAAGTTGCCACACAAGCCCCACAACCAATACAAGCAGCTGCATTAAATGACGCATCAGCATCCGGTTTAGGAATAGGTAAGCAGTTTGCATCTTGTGCATTTCCTGTATTTACCGATATAAAACCACCTTTTGCAATAATTCTGTCAAATGCAGAACGGTCAACCGTTAAATCTTTAACAACCGGAAATGCTGCTGCTCTCCAAGGTTCAACAACAATGGTATCACCATCTTTGAATGAACGCATGTGCAACTGACAAGTTGTAACAGCATCTTTTGGTCCGTGCGGACGACCATTGATGTACATACTGCACATACCACAAATACCTTCACGGCAATCATGATCAAATGCCACAGGCTCTTTACCATCGTTAATTAACTGTTCGTTTAAAACGTCGAACATTTCTAAAAATGACATGTCAGGAGAAACGTCTTTTACTTTATATGTTTCTAATTTACCTGTTGCTTTCGCATTTTTCTGACGCCAAACTTCCAGCGTTATGTTCATGTTTCCTGTGCTCATTGTTTTTTAGTAATTAGCGAAAAGCCAATAGCCAATAGGGCAATTAGTTTTCAGTTATTAAAATTTTTTGCTTTATCGATTTAATTAATCCTTGAAGAATCTTAGCTAATTCTTCTATGTTATCCGAAATTATTTTATACTCTTTTTCGGTTATAAAATTCAAGTTTTTTGCAATCACTAATAAAGTTTCCACTTCCATTAAGGAACCTCTCGAAACTTTTAAAAATTGCAAATAACTTTTTGATGATTCTCTTCCCCATCCTTCAGCTATATTAGAAGGTACAGAAACCGCAGCTCGATTCATCTGACTTACAATTCCATATTTTTCTTCGGACGGAAAAGATTTTGTAAGAACATAAACATTTGTAACCAAAGTAATAGACTTTTGCCAAACAATCAAATCTTTGTATGAAGATATTTTATTATCCATTCCCTATCGACTATTCCTGTTTACTATTGGCTATTCCCTATTTACACTATCTACTTATAACTTCTTTGCGACACTTTAATTACCTCGTAATTCAATTCTTCTTTATGAAGCTCAAAAGTATTTGGTCCTTTATATTCCCATGCGGCAACATACATAAAGTTGGCATCATCACGTTTTGCTTCACCTTGTTGCTCCCCTTCTGTTTCTGCCGACTCTTCACGAAAGTGACCTCCACACGATTCCCTTCTATGTAAAGCATCTATACACATCAACTCTCCCAATTCAAGGAAGTCTGCCACACGTCCTGCTTTTTCTAATTCAGGGTTAAATTCATTTGCTTCGCCGGGCACACGAACATCACTCCAAAATTCTTTTTGTAATTGTTGAATTTCAACTATTGCTTGTTTTAAGCCAGCTTCGTTACGTGCCATTCCACATTTGTCCCACATGATTTTTCCAAGCTTTTTGTGGAAATGATCAACTGATTTTGTTCCTTTTATTGCAAAGAACTTATCAATTTGTGCTTGTACTTTTTTCTCTGCTGCTTCAAAAGCTTCATGTGTTGTTGGAATTGCTTTTGTGCTTATTTCTTTTGATAAGTAAGAACCTATAGTGTAAGGAATAACGAAATAACCATCAGCCAAACCTTGCATCAACGCTGATGCACCAAGACGGTTAGCGCCATGGTCGGAGAAGTTTGCTTCGCCCAAAGCATATAAGCCCTGTACAGTTGTCATCAGGTTATAGTCAACCCAAATACCTCCCATTGTATAGTGAACCGCAGGATAAATTTGCATCGGAATTTCATATGGATCTTCCCCCGTAATTTGTTTGTACATGTCAAACAGGTTACCATATTTTTCTACCAACACTTCTTTACCAAATTCGTGTAATTGTTGTTCGGTCGGATTATGAATTCCCCTTTTAACCGCTTCTTGTTTACCGTATTTGTACTTCATGTTTGAAGCAAAATCAAGATAAACCGCTTCTCCTGTTTTATTTACACCATAACCTGCATCACATCTTTCTTTTGCTGCTCTCGATGCAACGTCGCGCGGCACAAGGTTACCAAATGCAGGATAACGTCTTTCCAGATAATAATCCCTGTCTTCTTCAGGAATGTCATTTCCTTTTTTCTTTCCGGCTCTGATCGCCTCTACATCTTCTTTCTTTTTGGGAACCCAAATACGACCATCGTTACGTAAGGATTCACTCATCAACGTTAGTTTTGATTGGTGGTCACCACTAACAGGAATACAAGTAGGGTGAATTTGAGTGTAACAAGGGTTCCCAAAGAATGCACCTTGTTTATGAGCTTTCCAAGCTGCGGTAACATTGCTGCCCATTGCATTGGTTGATAAATAAAATACGTTACCATAACCACCTGTACATAATAACACAGCATGACCAAAGTGACGTTCTAACTTTCCTGAAATTAAATCACGTGCAATGATTCCACGAGCTTTGCCATCAATGGTAACCACTTCGAGCATTTCATGACGGGAAAGCATTTCAACACTTCCTAAACCAACCTGACGTTGTAAAGCACTGTATGCTCCCAATAATAACTGTTGACCCGTTTGTCCCGCAGCATAAAAAGTACGTTGCACCTGTGTTCCTCCAAATGAACGGTTACTCAACATTCCGCCGTATTCGCGAGCCAAAGGTACACCCTGGGCAACGCATTGGTCAATAATGCTGGCACTGACTTCGGCCAAACGATATACGTTTGCTTCGCGGGCACGATAATCACCACCTTTAATAGTATCATAAAATAAACGATAAGTGCTATCACCATCGTTTTGATAATTTTTTGCAGCATTAATACCTCCTTGAGCAGCAATAGAATGCGCTCTGCGAGGTGAATCCTGAAAACAAAATACTTTTACCTTGTAACCCATTTCAGCCAATGAAGCTGCGGCTGACGCACCCGCCAGTCCTGAACCAACTACAATAATTTCTAAACTGCGTTTGTTAGCAGGGTTAACCAAAGCAACAGTAGAACGGTATTTTGTCCACTTTTGCTCTAAATTTCCTTCGGGTATTTTACTATCTATTTTTGACATATTTACTACGAATTACGAAGATTGACAAATTAAAACTACAGTTATTTAACGAAGCCTAAGAACATAGAAACAGGCATTGCTGCAAATATCAGCGAAACAATAACTGAAAACCAAAAACCAAGGGATTTTATAATTGGGGTGTATTTTTTATGATTCAATCCAAGTGTTTGAAAAGCTGATTGAAAACCATGCATTAGGTGATATGCCAGTGAGCCGCAACCTAAAACATACACTACTACCACCAAGGGATTTTTAAACACTTCCTGCATAACAGCATACAAGTTTTCGTTACCGTTTGCATCTTCGCCCGGTAAGCCTGTAAAACGTGATTTTACCCAAAAATGAGCAAGGTGTATAATTAAAAACAATAACAACAAAGTTCCCAATAATCCCATTGAACGTGAGTACCAAGTACTGCTAGGTGAAGGAACTGCATATTTTATCGGACGAGCTTTGTTATTTTCTTTAGTTAAAACAAGTGCCTGAACCATATGAGCAATTAAACCAAGAAACAATACATATTCCATTATTCTGATTAAAGGATTGGTAGCCATAAAATGTGCTCCGGAATTGAATAACAAGCCACCGTCGTTAGCAAAAATAAATGCGTTTAACAAACAGTGAACAACAAGGAAAGAGATTAAAAATAAGCCTGTTAAACTCATTATCAATTTTTTTCCGAGCGACGATTGAAAGAAATTACCCGATGTATTACTCATAGTAATGTAGTTAAATTATATTGGACTATTAAAAATTATTTGGGGCACGAATATAAATATTTTGAATCATTTTTTGCATTTTTTTGTAAAAAACTGCTATAGGGGTTCAAAAAATCTATTAAAACACTTAAACAAACCTCACAAAAGAGAAACATATGCCAGTTTCATCTGATGACATAAGTTGCTAATCAACCTTTATTTTTACTAATTTCGCAACGCCTCAATTGAGGGGTACTTTAACAATTATACTTACAACTATGCTACGTACACACACTTGTGGAGAATTAAGAATTGAAAATGCAAACCAAACTGTTACGCTAAGCGGTTGGGTACAAAATGTAAGAGATAAAGGCTCCCTGATTTGGATTGACTTACGTGATCGTTATGGCATCACTCAAATAACCATAGAAGTTGAAAATGCAGATAAAAGCATGGTTGACACTGCTCGTAAATTAGGACGAGAGTATGTTATAAGTGTTACTGGAAAAGTGGTGGAACGCTATTCAAAAAGTGATAAAATCGATACCGGAGAAATTGAAGTAACACCTGAAAAATTAAGTATTTTAAATGAAGCCATTACCCCCCCATTCACCATAGAGGACGAAACCGATGGCGGTGATGATTTGCGCATGAAGTACCGTTATCTTGATTTGCGCCGTAATCCAGTAAGAAAAAATTTAGAGTTGCGCCACCGCATGGCTATTGAAACACGTAACTATTTGGATAAACTAAACTTTCTGGAAGTGGAAACACCCGTGTTGATTAAGTCCACTCCTGAAGGAGCAAGAGATTTTGTGGTACCATCGCGCATGAATCAAGGCGAGTTTTATGCATTACCACAATCACCGCAAACGTTTAAACAATTGCTAATGGTGGGTGGTTTTGATCGTTATTACCAAATTGTAAAATGTTTCAGAGACGAAGATTTGCGTGCCGACCGTCAGCCTGAGTTTACACAAATAGATTGTGAAATGGCATTTGTAGAACAAGAAGATATCTTAAATACATTTGAAGGTTTGGCTCGTCATTTATTCAAAACCGTTAAAGGCATTGATATTCCTAAACTTACACGGATGACATATGCTGATGCGATGAAATATTATGGGAACGACAAACCTGATATTCGTTTTGAAATGAGATTTGTGGAGTTGAATGAACTTGTAAAAAACAAAGGTTTTAAAGTTTTTGATGATGCAGAATTAGTTGTTGGAATTTGTGCAACAGGAGCTGCAGAATACACGCGCAAACAATTAGATGAACTTACTGAATTTGTAAAACGCCCTCAACTAGGCGCTACAGGATTGGTGTATGCCCGTTACAATGCTGATGGAACTGTTAAATCATCCGTAGATAAATTTTACAACGAAGAGGAATTGAAAAAATGGGCGGAAGCATTTGGCGCAAAACCCGGTGATTTATTTTTAATACTGGCAGGTTCACAAGATAAAACCCGAAAAGCTTTATCAGAACTTCGTTTAGAGATGGGCACACGTTTAGGCTTGCGCGATAAAAATAAATTTGCCTGCCACTGGGTAATTGATTTTCCATTATTCGAGTGGAATGAAGAATCAAAACGTTGGTATGCCATGCACCATCCGTTTACTTCTCCGAAGCCTGAGGATATAGCACACCTTGATGAAAGACCGGATTTGGTTAGAGCTAATGCGTATGATATGGTGATTAATGGCGTAGAAGTAGGAGGCGGTTCTATTCGTATTTTCAACAAACAATTACAAGCCAAAATGTTTGACTTACTTGGTTTTACTCAAGAAGAAGCACAAGCACAGTTTGGATTTTTGATGAATGCATTTGAATTTGGCGCACCTCCACATGGTGGATTGGCATTTGGTTTTGACCGTTTATGCTCTTTATTCGGCGGCAGCGATTCTATTCGTGATTTTATTGCATTCCCTAAAAATAATTCAGGACGTGATGTGATGATTGATTCACCTTCGGTAATTTCAAGAGAACAATTAGAAGAGTTGGGAATTGGTTTGAAGGGGTAATTATTTCTCTCTTAAAAGCACAATACTTGTCAATACTGAGCTTTTGGATCATCACCATAACTATTTCTGCCTTCGTTACCCTTTTTGAAAAAAAGGTATAACATAAGGAGTGGGAAAAGCGGTGTGAATATAAATAAGGTAAACAATCCCGATTGATTAACATCATGAAGACGTTTAATTATCTGAAACAGATTGATGGTATTTAACAAAAAAGCAATGGTTATAATATAAAAACCATAGTAAAAAGTAAATGCACTTAAAAACAAATAGAAATTTAAGGTCATCACCACTACTTCACAAATTATGAAGTCGCGTCTCCGCATTCTTCCGCGATATGAAAATAAATTATTCATAGTTAAGAATTTTTCAGGTTAGCCTTCAGCACCATCTTCTTCAATGCTTCAATCCATTTAGCATTGTCATTCAGGCTTTCAACAAGAGTTACTTTTTCTCCGCCATGTTTCTTGAAAATTTCATCATATTCAGTACCTATTTCGTAAATAGTTTCCAAACAATCGGCAACAAATGCCGGAGAAAAAATCAACAACTTCTTTTTACCTTCTTTTGCCTTTTGTTCAACTACTTTGTCACTATACGGCTTAATCCATTTATCATCCAAACGCGACTGGAAAGTAGTTTCGTATTTACCTTCAGGAATATTTAATTTTTTAACTAACTGACGTGTTGTTTCAAAACAATTGGCTCTGTAACAATACTGATTATTTTTTGTGATCTTATCGCAGCAATTACTTAACCTGCAAGTATCGCCACCATAATGTTCCGAACCTTTCATAATGTGCCTTTCAGGTAAACCGTGATAGGAAAAGATGATGTAATCATAATTTTCCCATGTACCCAAATTGCTTTTGTATTTATTGGCAACTTCCACGCAAGAGTCAATAAAATTGGGGTTGTCATAAAATTTTGAAATCACTTCAAACGATGGTGTAACTTCCCACTTTTGCAACAGTCGTATAGCCTCTGCTACTGAAGAACCCGTACTGGACGAAGCGTACTGAGGATACAACGGAATCATTATTATTTTATCAACTTTTGCTTCGCGCAACTTGTTTAGCGCAGACTCTAAACTCGGCTGCTGATAGCGCATTCCAAGTTCCACAACATAATCATCGCCTAATGATTTTTGCAATAATTCCTTTTGTTTGATGCTATTGATCAATAGCGGTGATCCTTCTTTCGTCCATACTTTTTCGTACAGCTTTGCCGATTTAGAAGAACGAAACGGAACAATAATACCGTTTACCAAAATAAATCTGCTAACAGGATTTATATCTATAACCCGCGGATCATTTAAAAACTGAGTTAAATATTTACGAACATCCGATGTTTTTGGACTATCGGGTGTGCCAAGATTAATGAGGAGTACGCCGGTTTTCATATACTTTGTTGGGCTGTCAGTCTGAGCTTGTCGAAGACTTTGCGTTGGATTTCGATAATGCTGGTAGCAAATGAAATTGTTTTGTTATTAATGCTTCTTTCTTTTTTCTACTCCAACCCTTTAATTTTTTTTCGAAAGCAATAGCTGAAGCTGCATCGTTAAATAATTCGTAAAATAATATTTTCAAAGGTCTTCTTGTATATGTGTAACAATTTCTATTAACACCTGTTCATGTTCCTGAAAACGTTTTTCCAGATTATTAGTTACGCCTGTATAATATGTGTTATCAGAACACTTCAAAATATAAACATACATTGTTTTCATAATTACTCATTGCCACGCACACTCTTCGACAGGCTCAGAGTGACAACATGCCCTAAGGTATATTGGCCTTGAAACACCGAATATTCCTTGTGGTTTGTGTCAAAGATATTATATATGTAATGCTCTTTTTCCTGTAGCATCCAAACATGCCTCTTTGAATGATTCGGTAAATGTTGGATGTGCGTGGCTCATACGCGAAATATCTTCGGCACTTGCACGATATTCCATAGCTACAACGGCTTCCGCAATCATGTCGGCAACGCGTGGCCCTATCATATGTACACCTAATATTTCATCAGTAGCTTCATCTGCCAATACTTTTACAAAACCATCTGTATCCATTGAGGCACGAGCTCTGCCGCTTGCTTTGAATGGAAAGTTTCCTACCTTGTATTTTTTTCCCTGTTCTTTTAATTGCTCTTCGGTGTAACCAACAGCGGCTACTTCGGGCCATGTATATACCACTCCAGGTATTAAGTTGTAATTGATATGCGGTTTTTGTCCCGCCATTGTTTCGGCAACAAATACTCCTTCTTCTTCCGCTTTATGTGCCAACATAGCACCTTTTACCACATCGCCAATAGCATAAATACCGGCAACATTGGTTTGCAAATGCTCATCGGTTTCTATCTTACCTCTATTATCCAATTTCACTCCTGCTTTTTCTAAACCAAGGTTATCGGTATAAGGGCGGCGTCCAACAGACACTAAACAATAATCCCCTTTCAGTTCAATCGTTTCTCCTTTTGAATTTTCTGCGGTTACTGTTACATCTTTTCCTTTGGCTTTGGCACTTGTAACTTTATGATTGAAATAAAATTCAAAGCCCAATTTTTTCAAACTCTTTTGTAACTCCTTGCCCAACGAACCATCCATAGTACTAATAATACCGCCGGTAAATTCAACAACTGAAATTTTAGCTCCTAAACGAGCATATACAGAACCCAATTCCAAACCAATAACGCCACCACCAATTATAATCATATGCTTTGGAACTTCTGTTAATTCCAATGCCTCTGTAGAAGTAATGATACGTTTTTTATCGATTTCAATTCCCGGTAACGACGAAGGTTTAGAGCCTGTAGCAATAATTGTTCTAATCGTTTCCACCTGTGTATTTTTACCATCAGCACCTGCTATTTCAATTGTGTTTTTATTTACAAATGAACCATGCCCTGTAAACACGGTTATTTTATTTTTCTTCATTAAAAAATTAATGCCGTCAACGGATTGTTTTACCACACCCGCTTTGCGGGCAATCATTTGCTTTAAGTTAACTTTCACATCTTTCACATCAATACCATGCTCTGCAAATGTATGTGTGGCATTATGAAAATGTTCTGATGAATCCAGTAAGGCCTTTGAAGGAATACAACCCACATTTAAACATGTACCGCCAAGCGAATTATAACGCTCTATAAGTGCCGTTTTCATTCCAAGTTGAGCGCATCTTATTGCCGCAACATATCCTCCGGGACCAGAACCAATAATGGTTACATCAAATTTTTCCATAGTGTTTTTATTATAAATTTCTATTCAATACGAACAAATGTACTATTTTTTGATAATCTTAAAACGAATCAAGAACGAATAAATTAACAGCAGTAACGATGAATATAAAGCTCCGCGAGCAATGTAATCGCCATGTTTTGTATAAAAGGTTTGGTTGTTGTTAAGTTCAATTTTTTGAGCTATAACAGCAGGTTCCCACCATTTGGTAGTTTGCAACAGTTCTCCTTTGGGAGTTATGAAACAGGAAATACCGGTATTGGCAGAACGTGCAATCCATTTTCGGGTTTCTATTGCACGCAATGCGCCGTACTTTAAATGTTGTTTATAACCCGGAGTATCGCCCCACCAGCCATCATTGGTAATAATGGAAATAAACTGAGCACCATTGCGGATATACTCACCAACAAATTCTCCATAAATACTTTCGTAACAAATAACGGGAGCCGTTTTCATAGTTTTATCGGGAGAAACAAATACGGTTCTTTCACTTTGTGAACCCAAACTGCCGGCTGTACCGCCTAAGTCAATCGCAAAATTTTCAAAGTATTTGAAAATAAAAGGAAATGGCATTTTCTCTACTCCGGGAACCAATCTTGATTTATGATAAATTTGGATTTTCCCTGTACTATCGAGCTGAAGAGCGGTGTTATAGGAATCATAATATTCATCAGCATCTGAGTTTTTACGAGCAGTAGCAGAAGGTTCTTCATAAGGACTGTATTTTTTTACAGTACTGGCGCCAACTACCATTTTTAATCGGGGATATTTTTTCAAAAAGTTTTGCAACATGTGAATACTTTCACTTTGATGAATTTCATTTTCCCAAATATATTCAGTTAAAGCTGTTTCCGGAAAAAGTAAATAGTCGGTAGTAGAATCAACCTTTTTAAAGGCCAAATCCAACATTTGTTGTACCTGCTCCAATGCGTTTCCGTTAAACTTATCGTTATATGGATCGATGTTGGGTTGCACTGCCACTATTGTACAACCTTTATCAGTTGTTGATTCATCTACCTTAATCAAATAGGATAAAATGATGGGAATAATTACCAAAGCCAATACCAGCGCCAAACTTTGAAATTTATATTTAGAACGTTGAATTTTAAACACCAAAACATTTGTGGTAAGCACCCATAAACTACCCCCAAAAGCTCCCGTGTATTCGTACCACTGCACCCAACCATTATCATTTGCAAACACATTTCCCAAATTTAACCAGGGATAGGTTAAATCCCAATCCAAATGAAGAAATTCAAACGAAATCCAGAAGCAAATAAATAGTAAATACCCCCTCTTTTCACCTACTCTTTTTTTAACACTATGAAATGTTGTAAAAACAATAGTCATTAACAATGCATTACAGAGGATTGCCATCGCGGCCCCCCCTTCAGATGCATTTTTAATCCACCAGGTAGTAATAACATTCCAAACAAAAAAAGCAAGGTAACCACAACCAAAAATTGTAAGTGTTTTATATTGCTGAGGGGCTTGATAAACTGCATTTTCAACTATCAACAATGGAACGAAAGCTACAAATATCAAAAGAGTAAATCCATTGGGAAACCAAGCAAATGCAAGTAGCAAACCACTTAGCAATGAAAGTAAAAAGAGTTGATAGGATTTCACTGTTTAAAAAAATTGTTCGTAAAGATAGAAAACCTAAGCATTTGATGGATACAAATAGAACACAGATAACACAGATTTTATAATTAATTCAAGTTGCTAGTTAGTAATTTTATTTATCTGTAATCCAAAGACGAACAGAATCAACTTAATCAAGAAGCCATTTAATGTAACAGCATGAATTGTTCTCGGGAACATTTTCTTGATATCGCTAATTGTTGTTTCTACTCTTTTTCTCATTTTTAGTTTTTCTTGTGCTTGTTGTCTAGTGTCTTTTCTTTTTGAATTTGATTTGCGTTGTATTTTCAATAAAATCAATTTGTTCTCAAATAAATCATCTTCCATTTTATAATCAGTGTACGCACTATCAGCATAAATACTGGATTCCGGTGGCAATCCTCTGACTATCTTTTCAAGAGATTTTACATCTGCTTGTTTACCCGGAGTGAAACAAAAAGCCACTGGTATTCCTGAGCCGGTTGTTAACAATTGTACTTTTACTCCGTAAAAATATCTCCTCATACTTGCCGTGTATCCACGCCATTTTGAACCTTTTACAAGTTTACTATTCATAATCCTTATGTTGTCACATATGGCAACAGGAAAGGAATCTATGATATAATGAAGCTCACAACAAAACTCTTTCAAATAACCTCCTACTTGAGTAAACAAATCATACAGCAAACGTCCTATACGATGCAGTCGGCGGTTAAAGCGACTTTTATCAAGCATCTTGGGGACATGACCATGACTTTTCATAAAATGGATGGCGTGATTTTGATTGCCTCCAAAATAAATAGCTGAAACAATTGCTGTTACTGCTATTTCACTGTCACTCACACTTCGTCTTTTGTCTTCTTCATGTTTAATTCCGATAAATAAATCATCGACTAAACAAAAAATTGATATAATTTTATCCGGGCTTAGCATTTGGTTTTGTTTTTTACGTTCGCAAAACAAATTTACTTAACCATTTGCTAAACCCTATTTTCAAAGAACTTCTAATAGCAACTTGAGTTAATTAAATAAAATAAGAGCCTGTTTAAATTTCATCCGAGTATTTGTTAAGTATATGATTTTCAATATTCACTTCTCGATACGGCTGAAAAAGCCTACTCGAAGTGACTGTGCGAAAATACGGATGTCAGTTCGAGTAGCGAGCCTTTTCGGTGAGCATATCGAGAACTATTGAGTGACGATCTATTTTTAGCAATGAAATTTAAACAG
>CAVSHK010000028.1:0-340435 GCA_963727705.1 uncultured Bacteroidota bacterium | reverse complement strand
TTACTAACACTGTTGATTCTCCTTTACAATACGTGCGATAAGTGTTACCCCCAACAAATAAATTCTTATTTTTTGTTTTGGAACTAGTTTAGGTTAAATTTGTCGGTTCATTAAGAAATGAACGAATTTTTATTTACATAAAACCAGAATCCTACTCACCCTCCAAAGGAAAGGGTATTAAGGGATGAGGGTAACTACAAAACACATGAAAATATCATACAACTGGCTCAAACAATACATTTTATTGGACGAAAAACCTCTTGACATTCCCGCAGAAGAAGTTGGAAAATTGCTGACCGATTGCGGACTTGAGGTTGAAAGTACAGAACAACTGGAAAGTATTAAAGGCGGTTTACAAGGCATTGTAGTGGGTGAAGTAAAAACAAAAGAAAAACATCCGGATGCCGATAAACTAAGCATTACTACCGTTGATGTTGGTACAGGCACATTGCTGAATATAGTATGTGGTGCACCAAATGTATCTGCGGGACAAAAAGTATTGGTTGCTACAATAGGAGCAAAATTATATCCGGTAACGGGAGAACCATTTGAAATAAAAAAATCGAAAATTCGCGGACAACTTTCAGAAGGAATGATATGTGCCGAAGACGAAATTGGCTTAGGTACTTCACACGAAGGCATTCTCATTCTCGATGCCGATGCTGCTGTTGGAGTTTCTGCAAAAGAACATTTCTCAACTCAAAAAGGAGAAAATAAAGTTGAATCGGATGAAGTGTTTGAAATAGGTTTGACGCCGAACCGCGCTGACGCCACTTCGCATGTAGGTGTTGCCAGAGATTTGGTTGCTGTTTTAAATTGTAAAAATCTGGTAACACACCAAGATGAAAATAAAAATGCTGTATTAACACTACCTTATGTAAATTCCTTTAAAGCAGATAACAACAAATTACACATCGAGGTAATAGTTGAAGATACTGTCGCTTGTCCTCGATATTCGGGACTTACCATTTCAAATGTAAAAGTTGCTGAATCTCCTGAATGGCTTAAAAACAAACTGAAAGCGATTAATGTTCGCCCGATAAATAACATAGTAGATATTACCAATTTCGTTCTTCATGAATTGGGACAACCCATGCATGCTTTTGATGCCAACAAAATAAAAGGCAACAAAGTGATCGTAAAAAAGCTGACAAACAGCACTCAATTCATTACGCTTGATGGTATAGAAAGAGAACTATCATCCGAAGATTTAATGATTTGTAATGCGGAAGAACCGATGTGCATTGCAGGTGTTTTTGGCGGAAAACATTCGGGGGTAAGCGATTCAACAACAACTATATTTTTAGAAAGCGCTTATTTCAATGCAACCTCCGTTCGTAAATCATCCAAGCGACACAGTTTAAAAACAGATGCTTCGTTTCGTTATGAGAGAGGTGCTGATCCAAACATTACTGTTTATGCATTAAAACGGGCAGCTCTTTTAATTAAACAAATTGCAGGAGGAGAAATATCTTCAGAAATTATTGATGTGTATCCTAACAAAATTGAAAACGCCAAAGTATCCTTTTCATTCTCAAAATGTGACAGCCTGATTGGTAAACATCTTGAATTGAAAATTGTAAAAAATATTTTAAAATCGCTTCAAATTGAAATTGAACACGAAGGAAATGATGCGTTATTATTGTCGGTTCCACCATTTAAAGTGGACGTGCACCGTGAGCAAGATGTGATTGAAGAATTGTTACGAATTTATGGTTATAACAATATACAGTTACCCACTCAACTGAATTCATCCATTCAATACGCCGAAAAACCGGATAAGGAAAAAATTCAAAACATTATTTCTGATTTATTAACGAATACAGGTTTTTCAGAGATTATGTGTTTGTCGTTAACCAAAAGCGATTATGCAACTAAATTAAAATCATTAAGCGTTGACAGAAATGTTGCCATGATGAATCCTTTAAGCAGCGATTTGGATGTAATGCGCCAAACGCTTTTGTTTAGTGGATTAGAAGCCGTTGAATATAATCAGAACAGAAAAAATTCAGATTTAAAACTGTATGAATTCGGCAAAACATATCAGGCAATTAAAAACGACGGGCAAACAAAATACCTTGAATCAAAATATTTATCGATTTTTATTACAGGTCGTAAAACAGCAGAAAGCTGGAACACTGGCAATAACCAAGTAGATTTTTACACCCTTAAAGGTATTGTAAATGCTGTACTTGAACGTTTAGGCATAACAAATACAAAACTTCAGGAACTGAACAGCGAAGCCTTTTCATTTGGTTTAACCTACACGTTAAACAAAAAAACAATAGTAGAATTCGGAGCTGTTGCAAAATCGTTGTTGAAACTCATGGACATAAAACAAGAAGTATATTATGCTGAATTCAATTGGGATTTGATACTTGAAGCCATCAAAAAAACAAATGTGATATATTCCGAACTGCCTAAGTTTCCTGAAGTGAGAAGAGATTTAGCATTGCTGATAGATAAGTCTGTAAAATTTGAACAGCTGGAACAACTGGCATTGCAATCGGAAAAAGCACTTTTAAAAAACGTGAATTTGTTTGATGTTTATGAAGGTGACAAATTACCACAAGGCAAAAAATCCTATGCGTTGAGCTTTGTTTTACAAGATTTGAACGCAACGCTCACCGATGCACAGATTGAAAAAATAATGACAAAGTTGATAAAGACCTATCAGGAAAAAGCAGGAGCAGAAATAAGATAATACAATAAAAATGGACTTAACAAGTTTTAGATTAACATTGGCTTATAAAATTTAAAATAATGGATGATCTGAAACTATTTATCCAAAATGAAATTGTAAACATCGCTTTTAAAAAAGTAGCTTTTAATGATTTGTTAATAAGCTCCAAACTGCTTGATTCCATTACTCTTGTAGAGTTATTAATAGCCATTGAAGAACATATAGGCAAACAAATTCCTCCGCATCTCATCAATGACAATAATTTTGAAACAATTGACAAGATTATCGAAACAATTAAAAAAATATAGATTGTACAATGAGGGCTTTTATCATAAGTTGTATTCTTCCCCTTGTAATTGCCGTTTTTTTATTGCTAAAAATAGCCGCCTCTCCAAAAACAAATGAATTGTTATTTACCAAAAAAGCCCCTGTTGCGGATTCTATTCCCGGTAAAGCATACATTGCAACTTTTTCGGAAAGCTCACCCTCTTATCAGGATTGGTTCTTGAAAAGCAACAAAAATGCTGACGTTATTTTTTTACTTGGTTCATCAGAACTTACAAACGATACCTACAAAAGCGTTTCTTATAATTTCATCAGTCAACATTTTACAACCAAAGTTTATGCTGTTGGACACGCGGGTAATCAATGCTTCTCCATCTATTCGCAATTACTGGCAAATGAAGAACGATTAAAAAACGCACCAATCGTTATTATTATTTCTCCATTATGGTTTCAATCTGCCTATGCACAAGGAACCAATCCCAACTGCTTTTTACAATACACTACCGAAAAATATTTGAATAAAATCATACATAATGATTCCATGGAGGAGTTTAAAAAATATGAATTTCAGCGCATTTCCGATTTTTATGCAACATATACATCTCCAACTATAGGTATGAGAAACGCTTATATTTTAAATTCATGTTCAAAAAACTATCTAAGTAAACTTTTTTATTCTCCGGTGATATTTGTAAATACCGTATTGATGTATTGTAACTCCATTATTACAAATAGCCAATCAAATTTTTTAGAAAAAGCTTCTTATGTATTTAAGAGAGCTCCAATAATGAAGGATTCTGTTTACATCAATTGGGATAGTTTATTTACTGTATCTAAAAATGAAGTGTTAAAAAAAGTAACCAATAACAATTGGTATGTAAATGATGATTATTATAACAAATATGTAAATGGAGAACATAAAACTATTACAATAGTTGATGATAATGACAATCAGGAATTAAAAGATTTTGAAATGTTATTACAACTGGTATATGAGAAAAAAGCAAATGCCAGCTTTTTGATTTTGCCCATGAATCCATATTGTTATAATACATTAAAAGAACTCACGCCACTAGTTTCAGTACTTAATAAAAAAATAAAAGAGAAACATTTTAAATGTTTAAATATGTGGGTTACTGATTCAGCCAAATTTGAAAAAGCAATTTTAACCGACATTATGCATCCCAGTGAATACGGGTGGTACAAAATTGATAAATTTATTATTGATACCTATTCACTGAATAAATATAACTATGAATAAACCATTGTTCCGCACTTTTATAATTAATACTGTAGTTTACACGTTAATCATCTTCAGTTTATATTTTTTATATTCCCGATTCAATACGCATCCTAATAATACAGGTTCTTCCGTTAAATTTATTTACCAACAATTTTAATTATGCTTCCATTTAATACCTACGAGTTTTTTATCATTATAGGTATGTTTATTGTAGTGATTGCCGGAGCAAAATTTATATTGCCGGCAAATTATTACAAGTATGCATTAGCTCTTTTAAATTTCACATTTCTTACTGTTTTTTATCCACAACCCTACCAATTTTTAACATTAATACTATTTTCATACCTGCTTACTTACTTCGTTTCTGAACGGATTAAGTTTAATAAAAAAATATGGGGAATTATTTTATTGCTTATCCCCATGTTGCTTGTAAAATTTAATATTAAAGTTCATTATTACCCGTATAGATTAAATGATATTATTTCTTTTGCAGGATTGTCTTACGCAAGCTTTCGAATCATGAGTTATTACATGGATAAAGCTCCCAATGAAAAAATGACTGATGTTATTTCGTATTTTAACTTTCTGGCGTTTACTCCCACATTGTTAATGGGACCCATAGATAAGTTCTCTCATTTTTATGCGTCGCAAAGCAATGGATTCAAAAATATAAATTTCGAAAATTATATTATTGGCTGGAACTCGCTTGTTAAGGGTGTTGCTTTTAAATTTGTTATTGCTGAAATTATTGACCGTTACTGGCTAAACATTTATCCACAAGAAAGTTGGAAACTAGTAGCTATGGCAAATAACATGTACGCGTATTATTTTTATTTGTTTTTTGATTTTGCAGGATATTCGTGTATGGCTTTGGGCATAGGTAAAATGATGGGTATAGATGTACCCGTAAATTTTACTAATCCTTTTGTTGCCATTAATCCACAAGACTTTTGGAGACGTTTTCATATCACTTTAGGCAATTGGTTAAAAGATTATTTTTTCAATCCGTTGTTTCTTTTTTTTAGCAGAAAAAAAACTTTAAAACAATATCCTTTAACTCGTCAAAACACTGCTCTTATTCTCACCTTCACACTAATGGGCTGTTGGAACGGATTTCAGATACATTATATTTTAAGCGGCTTTTTATTCGGAGTATATTCGGCTGTTCACAATACTTATGTGGCAACATGTAAAAAAAAAGGAAGAGACATTGTGTTTGGCAATATGAATCCTGCAATTGTGAAATACCTCAGCATATTTATTATGTTTAATTTGGTAGCATTCGCCATGTATATATTTAGTGGCAGGTATCCTTTTAGATTGCACTTATGAAATATGATTTTTTGCTAAAACAATTTTCGGAAACGGAAATAAACAACAGCAAAATTGCCATTGCCGGCAGCGATGGTGATGTTGACTGGAAGGAATTAAAAAATAACGTAGAGCAATTAAAAACGGTATTGGAGAAATGCTGTATTCCACAAGGACATCCCATTATTATTTATGGTCACAAAGAAGTATTATTTCCAATAAGCATTTTAACATGTATTCATGCAGGCATCACCTACATTCCTATCGACAAGGTTTATCCTCTTGAAAGAATAAAAAACATCATTGAAAAAACCGGTTCTCAAATTCTAATTAATTGTTCTAATGATGAAACCATACATACCGAATTTGCGATTGTCATTAATAAAAAGTTAGAAGTATCAACTCTTTTAACTCCTGATTACAAGGGAAAAACCTACGCTATAAAAAATGACATTCTTCAATACATCATGTTTACTTCCGGCTCAACAGGAGAACCCAAAGGTGTACAAATTGCATACAGTTCTATTGTAGCATTTGTAAAATGGGCAATAAAAAAATTTGGAGTTACAAGTGAAGATGTTATTCTTAATCAGGCACTGTTTACTTTCGACCTTTCAATGTGGGATATCCTATGCGCCTTTGCCCATGGAGCAACGCTGGTACTCACATCATCAGAACTAATAAAACACCAAGATGCATTCATTGAGCGTATCATTCATTATAAATGTACATTGTGGACATCTACTCCATCGTTTGTATATCTGTTTTTCAGAAATCCAACATTTAATTCCAATCACTTAACATCCCTAAAAGCATTTTATTTGATGGGGGAAGAATTGCCTGTTAGCACCTGCAAATTTTTAAAATCGAAGTTTAAAAATATTAAAATCCTTAATGCTTATGGACCAACCGAAACAACCATCATTACAACACTTGTAGAAATAGATGATGCGATATTAAATACTTATTCTTCGCTACCTATCGGTTATGCAATGCCGGAAAGTGAACTGATGATTGATAAAATAAATCCTGATGATACAGAAGGTGAACTACTAATCGCCGGGAATCATGTGTCTGTTGGTTATTTCAAAAACGAAGAACTTAATAAACAAAACTTTTTTACTCAAAATAATACTCGAGGATTCAGAAGTGGCGATATTGTTTACATTGAAGATGGCATGTTTTTTTACAAAGGCAGGAATGATGATCAGATTAAAATGCACGGCTTTAGAATTGAACTGAGCGAAATAAGCAATGTACTTTGTAAGCATGAATTGATTGGAGATGCAGTAACAATTCCTTTAAAGAGGAATAATGAGGTAAAAAAAATTATAAGTTTTGTAATTGTTCAAATTGACATTGAACCAGAAAAATTGATTGAACAACTCTTTTCTTTTCTTTCAAAATCATTGCCAAATTACATGATTCCGGGCGACATAGTAATCGTAAAAGAATTTCCTTACAGTACCAGTCATAAAATTGATAAAGCAAAACTGGCGAGTGATTATATTTTTTCACAGACCTCTTAACAGAATAAGTTCATCATAAAAACATGAAAAAGTCCTCTACTAAAAGTTCTGTGATCTATGTCTCTTTACTGAAAACGATAAACATGCTTATCTTTACTTAATGTATTTACGGCTGATTGCACTTTTCTTTTTTTTGTTAACATTCCCTATTATAAGGGCGCAGGAGAGTTATACATTAGATATTCAATCGGTAAATTCTCCTTCATTATTAAAATCCATTTCTTTTACTACTTCTTTTTCATCAGCCGTTGATCGTACTAAAGAATTACAAAATGTATTATTCAAATGTTATGACAATGCCTATTTAACTGCCACTTACGACAGCCTTATTGGTGATTCATTAATGTTAACAGCATATTTAAATTTTGGTAAACAATATAAATGGGCATCCATTAAAAAAGGAAATGCAGACGAAGGTGTATTAAATGAAATTGGTTTTAGAGAAAAGATCTATGACAACAAGCCCGTTTATTTTAAAGAAGTGAAACGTTTAGAAGAAAAACTAATTACCTATTATGAAAACAACGGGTTTCCGTTTGCATCTGTAATGCTTGATAGCATTATTATTTCCGACTCTACCATTACAGCGCAACTTGAAGTAACAAAAAATAAAGAAGTAAAAATAGATAGCGTTATAATTAAGGGAAATGCAAAAATTAATCCCACTTTCATTTATAGTTATCTGGGAATAAAGCCCGGAAGTTTGTATGATGAATCTAAATTAAAAAAAATAAATTCCCGCATCTCCGAATTACAATTTGTGCATTCAAAAGCCCCGTCAACAATAAAATTTACAGATAAGTATAGTAAATTGATTTTGAATCTCGAAAACAAAAAGTCCAGTCAGTTTGATGGAATAGTTGGATTTTTACCGAATAGCCAAACAGGCAAAACAGTAATTACCGGAACCGTTCATTTAATGTTACAAAACGGACTGTTGGGCAGAGGAGAATTGATAGACGTGAACTGGCAACGCCTGCAGGCACAAACGCAGGATTTAAAACTTCACTTGGTTTATCCGTTTTTACTCAATACACCTTTTGGTGTTGATTACAATTTTGAAATTTATAAAAAAGATACTTCGTTCGATTACGTTAATAATAACATCGGGCTTCAATATTTATTAACGGGTGGTAATTATTTTAAAATCTTCTACAATAATAAAGTTTCATCCATACTCTCAACAAGCGGATTGGAATACATTACCACACTGCCTCCGTATGCTGATATAACAACCAATATGTATGGATTGGGTTTAAAGTATGAAAAATTAGATTATCGTTTTAATCCCAGAAAAGGATTTTCTGTTTTGACAAATGTTAGTGTTGGAAGCAAAATCATACATAAAAATTCAAATATAAATCCTGTTGTGTATAATGGACTTACTTTAACTTCTACGCAATACAATGCCGACTTTGACGGAAGTCTTTTTATTCCGGTAAAAAACAGAAGTACCATTAAAGTTGCAATGAAATCGGCCATTTTACAAGGCAAAAGTATTTTTCAGAATGACTTATTTCGTATAGGTGGACTAAATACCCTACGAGGTTTTAACGAACAATCTATTTACGCATCGGCATATTCCATTTTTACTTTGGAGTACCGTTTAATATTAGAGCAAAATTCCTATTTATTTTTATTTGCTGATGGGGCATATTATCAGGACTATAGTACTTCACAGCACATTGCCGACACTCCTTTCGGATTCGGTCCGGGCATAAGTTTTGAAACCAAAGCAGGAATATTTTCAATGACATATGCTTTAGGTAAACAGTTTAATAATCCCATCGAATTAGGAAGCGGGAAGATTCACTTTGGTGTAGTTAGCCATTTTTAGCATCCTTTTTATTCTTAAATTAGCCATTCCTTAAAACAGCAATTTGTTCATGCAATTTTTATTTTTAATTATAGGATTACTTCTGGGCGTTGCTTTAGCTTTTTTGTTTTTAAAATCAAAAAATACTGAAGGTGCCGACACTTCAGTATTGGATTTAAAAATCATTGAACTGGATAAAGAAAAGCTGGTACTAACTACTAATTTATCAAATGTCGAAAAAGAAAACAACCGTTTGGCAACCGAATTAAAAAATGGTAAAGAACATTTTACTCAGGAGTTGAACCGTGAACGGGAAAAGTATTTAAATGAAATAAATACTGAAAAAGAAAAATTGAGTAAAGCAGAATCGCGCATTGCCAGAGCCGAAGAAATTTTTAAATCGCAGGAAGAAAAATACAACACGCTTAAATCGGAACTGGAAAACATTCATAAAAAATACACTACCGAATTTGAAAACATTGCCAACAAAATACTGGATGAAAAATCAAAAAAATTTACTGATCAAAACAAAACCAATCTTGATATTATTTTAAATCCGCTTAAAGAAAAAATAAAAGACTTCGAAAACAAGGTAGAAAAGGCTTACAAAACAGAATCAGACGAAAGAGTAACGTTAAAAGCCGAAATAAAAAACCTGATTGAACTGAACAAACAAGTAAGCGAAGAAGCTAATAATCTTGCAAAAGCCTTAAAAGGCGACAATAAAAAACAAGGAAATTGGGGCGAAGTAATTTTAGAAAAAGTGTTGGAGCGCTCCGGTTTGGTGAAAGATCAGGAATATAAAACACAATACAGCACCAGCAACGACGAAGGCAAACGCATACAACCCGATGTGGTGATTATGTTACCCGATAACAAACACATTGTTGTTGATTCAAAAGTTTCACTAATAGCCTACGAAGCCTTTGTGAGCGCCGATAAAGAAACCGATAAAGAACGTTTTATAAAAGAACATGTGTTGTCTATCCGTAATCATATTAAATCACTAAGTGAAAAAAATTATTCTACATCATCCGATTTTAATAGTCCTGATTTTGTACTGTTGTTTATGCCCATTGAATCTTCATTTAGTGCAGATGTGCAATATGAGCAAGAATTATTCAGTTTTGCATGGGATAATAAAATTGTTATCGTCAGTCCATCAACACTATTAGCCACGTTGCGCACCATCGCATCTATTTGGAAACAGGAACGTCAAACAAAAAATGCCATTGAAATAGCCAAACAAAGCGGGGCTTTATATGATAAATTTGTAGGCTTTGTTGAAGATTTGGATAAAATAGGAAAATCAATAGATACCTCCAAAATAGCATACGAAGGGGCTATTAATAAGCTTCATAAAGGTTCCGGCAATTTAGTAAAACGAGTACAAGAAATTGAAAAACTCGGAGCAAAAACCACTAAACAAATCCCGACGAAATTTATTGAGCCCGACGAAACATCTTCATTAGTAAAGGAAGGAGAAGAGATATGATGAAAAAATATATGTTTTATTTATTAGCTGCTACTGTGTGTATTTGTTGCGGGGCTAAAATAGCAAGCAATAATTCAATAGCGATCTTTGATTCCGGCCTCTCCAAAAAAATTATCCTACATCCACAGTTCACAGTATTTCATGTAAGTGATTCTGTTTCCGAATTACATTTTAAAATTAGTAACAAAGAATTATTATATACCAAAAGAGATGGGCTGGATTTTACATCCAATTGCTTAATTTATTATAACTTGTTCGCTAATTACAATTCATATGAGGTATTAGATAGTGATTCTATCAAGTTTTCCGACAGCAACAATGACAATTCAAGTAATTTTTTGATTGGAAAAATCAGTGTGAATATTACCGGAAAAAAAACATACTATCTAAAAGTTACAGTTGTAGATTTAAATAGAAACACCAACGTTACTAACATTATAACAATAGAAAAAACAAATGAATTAACACGTCAGAATTTTTTAGTAACGCCCAAAAAGTCAATGGTTCCTATATTTAAAAATTATTTGAAACTAAATGACACCGTAACCATTCATTATAAAAAAGCGAAAGCACAAAAAATATATGTATCATATTACAATCGAGATTTTCCTTTAGCCTTACCTCCTTTTTCAATTACCGAGCAACCACGATTTAATTACAAGCCGGATAACCGCTATGTTCTCCATTTATCCAAAGAAGGCAAAATAGATTTCACTCCAACTAAAAAAGGTTTTTATCATTTTCAATTAGATACCTCCAGTCATGATGGGTTAACATTATTTTTATTTTCAGATAATTTTCCCGAAATAAAAAAAGCAGAAGACATGCTCTATCCCTTAAGATTCATCACCTCTAAAGATGAATACGACAGCATTGAGTTAAGCAATAACCTAAAAAATGGAATTGAAAAATTTTGGCTGACTACTGCTAATTATGATAAAGAAAAGACCCGTTCAATCATTCGGAGTTACTACGCACGCGCGCAAAAAGCGAATGAACTATTTACTTCCTATCTTGAAGGATGGAAGAGTGACAGAGGTATGATTTACATGATTTACGGAACACCAAACTCTGTTTACAAAGCCGAATATTATGAAACATGGACCTATACCGAATCTATAAATATGAATACTTATACTTTTTCATTTGTAAAAGTGATGAATCCTTTTACGGATAATGATTACAAACTAGATCGCTCTGCATCTTACCGACAAGACTGGTTTTTAGCTGTTGATGCCTGGAGACAAGGAAAAGCATACACTTTAAATGAATAAATACTTAATAAGCCTATAATTACCCCATGCAAACAAAACAACAACAGCGAGAAGAAGAAAGTTTAATTTTTGGTTTACGTCCTGTAATTGAAGCAATACGTGCAGGAAAAGAGATTGATAAATTATATGTACAAACGGGCTTAAAAGGTGACCTGAACGGCGAACTGATGACACTTTTGAGAGAACGAGATGTGGCATTTCAGTTTGTACCACTTGAAAAACTAAATCAAATCACAAAAAAAAACCATCAGGGAGTAGTGGGCTATATTTCGGTGATTACCTATCAAAAAATTGCTGACATTTTACCTCCTATGTTATTGGCAAATAAAAATCCATTGTTATTGATTTTAGACAGAATAACTGACGTTAGAAATTTTGGAGCCATTGTGCGTACAGCAGAGTGCGCAGGTGTTAACGCCATTATTATACCTGATGCAGGTTCGGCTCGTATCAATGCCGATGCGCTCAAGACATCAGCGGGAGCGCTCCATAAAATACCAGTTTGCAGAGAAAATAATTTGAAACAAACAATCGATTACTTAAAAGAAAACGGCATTCAAATAATTGCTTGTACTGAAAAAGCAAACGATTATTATTATCAGATTGACTTTACCGAATCTACAGCAATCATTATGGGTTCAGAGGAAAATGGAATTTCAAATGAGCTTATTCAAAAGTCGGATGCTAAAGTAAAAATACCGATGATGGGTAAAATTTCTTCATTAAATGTATCTGTTGCCGCAGGTATTATTTTGTTTGAAGGTGTAAGCCAACGAATGCTGAATAACGCTTGATTGTGAATTTAATGTTAATAGTATTTAAAAAATAACAAAGTATTAATCATTTGTATTTGTTATTTTTACTATCGAACCAAAATTCGCACAGTGTTTATGCCAACTATTGAAAAATCATATACCATCAATGCTGCTCCTGAAGCAGTGTTTGAAGCACTAGTAAATCCTGATTTAATACAAAACTGGTCGGGTGACGAAGCGAAAATGGAAGCAGTTGTGGGTGCTGAATTTTCGTTGTGGGGCGGACAAATGTTTGGAAAAAATCTGGTAGTTGAAAAAAATAAAAAACTAATACAGGAATGGTGTTACGAACAATGGAGTGAACCTTCGCAAGTTACCATCACCATCAAACCAAAAGGTAAAATTTCTATAGTTACACTCTTACACGAAAACGTTCCAGAAAAATCTGTGAACAGCATAGCTGATGGCTGGGATACGTATTATTTTGGAGCCATTGAAGAGATGTTACTGAAAGGCACTAAAATTCATACAAGCGGTTTCAAGCAAAACACAAAGCAGGTGTTTTAAATCAACATGGGCTACAAAAACACACAAGACTGCGTTGATGATTTAGAAAAAAACGGGCACCTCGTTCGCATTAAAGAAGAGATAAGTTCCGAACTTGAAATGGCTGCCATCCATCTGCGCGTGTTTGAAAATAATGGTCCGGCTATTTTTTTTGAAAATATAAAAGGCTGCAAATTCAAAGCGGTTTCTAATCTTTACGGTTCGCTCGAACGCAGTAAATTTATTTTTAGAGATACATTAGAAAACATCAAAACGCTGATTGACTTAAAAAACAATCCGCTTGAAGCAATTAAACATCCTTTTAAATATTCTAAAGTTGCTTTTACAGCTTATTCTGCATTACCTCAAAAATCCAATTTTTTTAATCCGGTATTAAAAAATAAAACAACCATTTCATCTTTGCCACAAATAAAATGTTGGCCGAACGATGGTGGTGCTTTTGTTACATTACCTCTGGTTTATAGCGAAGACATCGACAATCCGGGCGTGATGCATTCAAACTTAGGAATGTACCGCATACAATTAAGCGGCAATAATTACATTCCCGATAAAGAAGTAGGCTTACATTATCAGTTGCATCGTGGTATTGGTGTGCATCAAACAAAATCAAACGCAAAAGGGCAACCACTCAGGGTGAGCATTTTCGTTGGTGGTCCACCTTCATTAACATTAGGCGCTGTAATGCCTTTGCCTGAAGGAATGAGCGAACTAACATTTGCAGGTTCACTTGGTAACAGAAGAATACGATATACATACGAAGATGGTTTTTGCATTGCTTCAGATGCCGATTTTGTAATAACAGGTGAAGTATATCCAAATGAAAATAAGCCGGAAGGTCCGTTTGGAGACCATTTGGGATACTATAGTTTAAAACATGATTTTCCGGTGATGCGTGTTCACAAGGTTTATCACCGCGATAATGCAATATGGCCATTTACCGTTGTTGGAAGACCTCCGCAGGAAGACACCAGTTTTGGAGCATTGATACATGAACTGACAGGCAATGCATTACCCAACGAAATTCCGGGATTAAAAGATATTCATGCCGTTGATGCGGCTGGTGTACATCCATTGTTATTAGCCATTGGCAGTGAGCGTTACACGCCATATTACAACGAACGTAAACCACAGGAAATATTAACCATTGCCAATCACATACTCGGTACGGGGCAATTGAGTTTAGCAAAGTTTTTATTCATCATTGCAGGCGAAGACAATCCTCAACTGTGTACACATCAAATAAAGGACTTTTTTGTACATGTTCTTGAACGTATTGATTTTACAAGAGATTTACACTTTTACACGCGTACCACTATTGATACATTAGATTATTCGGGTAACGATTTAAACAGCGGAAGTAAAGTAGCTTTTGCCGTTGCCGGCAACAAAAAACGCGAATTAAAAACAGAGCTAAGTGGCGACTTTCATTTACCCGAATCATTTACCAATCCTCGTGTGGTAATGCCCGGCGTTATTGCCATACAAGCACCAAAATACATTAATCAGGAAATTTCAAAAACTCAGTTAAATACATTTAATAATTTATCTGCTTATCATTTTGAAGGCTTTCCTCTGTTGATTATTTGCGATGATAGCGATTTTGTTGCGGCTTCTCTAAATAATTTTGTGTGGGTAACTTTTACCCGCAGCAACCCATCGCACGATATACATGGAATAAATAGCTTTATTGAAAATAAACATTGGGGATGTAACGGCTCTTTAATAATTGATGCGCGTATTAAACCACATCATGCTCCTCCACTCATTAAAAATCCAGAAATTGAAAAGCGCGTGGACGCCCTTGGTACTATAGGAAAATCATTACATGGAATAATTTAATAGATTGTGTTTACAAATGTTTTATTACACAACAGAGCAAAAAAAAACGCTAAAGACTTTTTAAATCTTTAGCGTTATTATAACAAGCTATTTATTACATTCTTTGTAATTTATTTAACAAATTTTCTTTATACAAACCACCAATCGGAATTTCTTTAGTTACTGATTCAAGTGTTAAGCTATGCGGTGTAACCGATTGCACGTCGCTTAAGCGAACAATATAAGAGCGGTGAACACGAATAAATCCCTTTTGCAATAATTTTTCTTCCATGTTTTTCATTGTTGAATGAATAACATAGCGATTGGTTTTAGTATTAAATATCACATAATCTTTTAATGCTTCTACATACATCAGTTCATTAAGATTAACTTTAACTAATGTATAGTTTGATTTAACAAAGAGAATGTCATCAATCGTTTTGTTTTCAGGAATTGTATAAAGTAACTTTTTATCTTCTCCTTCTTGTTTGTGTTTTTGCGTAGCAATTTCAATTGCTGTAAACAAATCCATTTCTTTAAATGGCTTAATAATATAACCATAAGGTTCTGAAGACTTAGCCTTTTCGAAGGTCTTTCTGTCAGTATTGGCAGTAAGAAAAATTACAGGAATTTTGTTTGTATCCTTTATTTGATTGGCCACGTCTATTCCATCCATTTCACCTTTTAAGGTGATGTCCATTAAAATTAAATCTGGACTCAATTTTTTAATTGCACTTAATGTTTTCTCTCCTTCATCAATCACACCCACAATAATGTGACCTAATTTTTTAAGACAATTTTCAATGTCTTTAGCAACTATTGGCTCGTCCTCTACTAAGAGTATTTTTAATTTATCCATGTTTGTTATATTTTGGTCTATAAAATTACGAAGTTTATTTCGTAAAAAAAAATAATTATTCACTTTTTTGACTTTTGAGTACTAATGGAAGCCGTTTCATTAAGTCATTCATTTTTCTTATTTCAAATTCATCGCAACAGTTACTTAGCAAAATTGATGCTTCAATCAGCTTATTATTTTTCAGATGTTTCGCCTTCTTATTCAAAACAATCGCAAAACGTTTAACATCGTCAATACTCATTAAACGTTCCGTTTTTTTATGCATTTTCATTAGTTCATCAATAATTGACTTATCATAATGAACATTTTTTGCGGAAGAACTTCCACTTTCATATTTATTATCCTGTTTCATAAAAAGAGAAAAGGCTTCCATCAACTCCCTTTTAGCAATTGGTTTTCGGAGATATTTATCAAACAACTCTTTTTCTTCAGGAAATTCTAATGCCTTTGCTGTTAATGCAATTATGGGTATTTGCGCATAATCTTTATTTTCTTTTATCTTTTCAGCCGCAGTTTTGCCGTCCATTTGCGGCATCATGATATCCATTAAAATCAAATCGGGTTTATGCTTTTTAAGATATGCTAATGCTTCAAAGCCATTGGTAACTTCATCAATTTTTAAATTGGCCGACTTACAATATCCTCTAATAATCTCTCTATTAGAGAAATTATCCTCGACTAATAAAATTGTCTGATTCTTAAAAACAATCCGCTTATTGTTTTTCGCATCTACAAGAATAGCTTTTGAGGTTTTAGGAGTTTTTATTCCCGGTATTTTAACTGTAAATGTTGCTCCCTTCCCTTCTTCGCTTGCAAGTAATATTTCACCTCCCATGAGCAGCACCAATTTTTTTGTAATTGCCAGCCCTAAACCGGTACCTCCATATTTTCTATTACTTTGCCCATCCTGCTGCACAAAAGCCTCAAATATTTTTTGATGTTCTTTAGCCGATATTCCTATTCCTGTATCTTTTACCTCAATTTGTAAATTGTAAATTTTACTCCCTTTTATTGATTCTTTGCAACTAACTGTAATAGATACAACCCCCTTTTCGGTAAATTTAAACGCATTACCAATTAAGTTATATAATATTTGTCTTAGCTTTAATTCATCTATTATTATCTCATCTATTGAATCGGGGGAAATTACTATAGTAAACATTACCCCTTTAACTTTAGATGTAGCCGAAAACACTTGCTTCAAATCGCCCATTATCTTTTTAATGGAAGTAGGTTTATTGTCTAGCTTCATCGCTCCTGCTTCCATTTTTGATAAATCCAAAATGCCATTAATCAATGACAATAGACTTTCGCCACCCGCTGTAATTCCTTTGATATACGATTTTAATTTAGGGGTGCTTACATGTTCTTTTAGCAATTCCGAATAACCAATTACCGCATTTAACGGTGTACGTATTTCATGGCTCATGTTAGCTAAAAATTCCGATTTGGCAGTATTTGCCTCTTCAGCTATTTGCTTTGCCGTTATAAGGTTTTTTTCGAGTTCTATTTTTATTCTTGCATCGGAAATGGCATTGGACAATACTTTAAATAGAACAATGTCTTCATGCGTCCAATTTTTTTCCTTTTGCAAAGATGAAAATACATTCATTCCCGAAATGCTTCCTCTTTCATTATATAAAGGAACCGATATAAGTGATTTGACACCTCTTCCAATAAGAAACTTATGCATTTCGGTAAATTCAGGCACAACATCTTTATTAGGAAAAATTACGTAACCCTCCTTTTGCATACTCTCTAATATTGGCATCATCCAATTTAACGGGACAGGGTCACTTGGGATTTTGTAACCGTCATTTGCATAAAAATATTCTCGTATTATTTCATTTTTATCAATTGAAAACATGGAGATAAAACCTCTGTCCATATCAAAATGGCGCACTATTTTATACAAAACCCCGCTCATAATTGCTGCTGCGTTATGCGAGGATATTTTTATTAAATCGGTAGTAATATCACTTATTAATTTATAATCTTCAGCCTGTCTTTTTAAAGCTTCTTCGGCTGTTTTTAGTTTTGTAATATCTTGTGTAGTACCAATTGACTTGATAGCCCTGCCTTTTTCATTGTGGATAGTGTACCATTTTTCGAGCACCCATTTTATTCTACCGTCTTTCATTTTAAGCCTGTGTACCAATTCCTGCGGTTCTTTAGTCCTCAGTGACCGAGCATAGACTTTACCCACTTCATCAATTTCATCAGGATGAACATATCTTAAAAAAATATCGTATCCTGACTCAAATTTTTCATTTTCTAATTCGTAAACATCATAAGTGCCGGCATGCCAAGCTAAGTGGTTTTTCACCAAATCCATCTCCCACCTCCCGATCTGTGCAATTCTTTGCGCGTCGCTCAAATCGTCGAGTGTTTGCAACAAATATTGTTTTGCCTCGCGCTCATGAGTAATATCTGTATGAGTACTGTATAAAATCAATGGTCTCTTATCTGGCGAACGCTTAAGTACTTTACCCTTGCCATGTATCCACACCCAATGCCCATCCTTGTGTTTAATTCTATAATCCGATTCTATCTCGGTGGTTTTATCTGTTATAACGGCTTCCGCTTTTTGTATATTTATTTTCTTATCTTCGGGATGAACCATTGCCAACCACCTATCAATAGTCATTGATTGCAATTCAGAAAACTCGTAACCAACTGCTTCTGCCCACTGCTTATTAATGATAACTGATCCGGTTTGTAAATTCCATTCAGCCGTACCTACACCTGTACCTTCTATAATTCCTGCAAATCGCTCTCTTTCTGTTTTAAGAATCTGTTCCGTTTGCTTTTTTTCTCTATTCACTTTGATCGCCTGAATAATGTAAGTGTAAGACGAAACGAATGGTTTCAACTGTTCTATATCAACATTTGTATAATCACTTTCTTTATTTATCACACACATTAAGCCTATCAATTCGCCACTAGTATTATGAATAGGAATACCCAAAAACCTCTTAAATAATAAATTATTTGCCGTTAAATAGGCTTGTTTTCGTTCCTCTTTTTCCAGATTATTATTTATAATAGGTGTTTGATGTTCCAACAATCGATTAAATAATTTATCTAAAATTTGGAATTCGACACTAGAATAACTTTTTCCATTATCCACATTACTCGTTTCAATGTTCCATAAAAATGCAGATACTGCTTTGTTTTTTAAGTATGGATTTGAATCCTTGTCATAAAACACTTCTCCTATAAAACCGAATTTACTTTCGGAAATAGCAAGCAATCCTTGCAATGCCTCATTATAAAGTTTTTTATTATTAATAGAAGCGATAAAGTTTTTCTGAATTTTAGATACCGTTTCTATTATTTGTAATTGCTTTTGAAGTTGGCGCTTGGTGAGCTCTCTTGAGACAAAAGTAAATTTTGTTGTTCCGTAACATCTATTGAAACTATCTTAAGTTTAACCGGGGTATTATTGTGTTGCTCTATTTCAGCAATATTCCGTAACCAAATCTTTTTTCCCGTTTTTGTAGTAATTGGTAAAGTGATATCAAAACCTTCTTTTTTTAAGAACGATCTCTTAACCAATATATTAATAATGTTTTTTGATTTGTCATCAAAATAACTCATTACTTCAGACACTTTTTTATTGTCGCTATTAGGCTCTTCAATAAGTTCATTAAGCGCATCCGATGGTATAAATGCCATTTTTCTAAAGTCGAATTCCCACGTGCCCGTACGGGCAATTGAACTGGTTTTTTTTAGTAAATGCCGCGCAATCTCCAATTTTTGCAATGCCTTTTTTTCCTCCGAAATATTGTTGGCAATTATGTGTACTTTCTTTTTTTTTGTATCACTTAAAATTGGAATAAAATCAGCTTTATACCAAACAGGTACCCCTTTTATATTAATGGCTAATAACTCTCTTGATGATGTGATGCCGTTTAGTGCGTCATCGATACCTTTAAAATATATTTGGTGATAGTCGGGATGTATAAGCTCCAATGTATTTGTTCCAATGAAACTGCTCGAGTCTTCAATGCCAGGAATATTAATATATTCTATCTTTAAATCCTCTCCAACAATAATACGATTTTCCGGAAGAGATTTTAATATTTCTTCCAATTGCGTAACTCTGTTTTGCAATAGATTTTCGTTTTTAATTTTCATTGTCTTCTTCATGAGGCATATTTGGAATAAACTTTCAAACGGCTGTAATTATGAAGGTTTTTGTCATATAAATTCCAAGGCAACTATTATTACCTGAAAAAGTAAACCTACTTTTTCTTCTTTTCGCTTTGATCTAAAAGCTTTTGAATGGTCTTTAATTTAAATTTCGCCTCCCTCATCTTTACTTTAAGCTCCATATTCTGTTGCTTTAGTTGTTTGATGGATGCAGCGATTTCTGCCTTTTGTTCCTTAGTATCAGCTTTCTTCAGTTCCTTGACATAAGTATTTATTAGTTTGCTGTTGCCATCTATTTTACCTTCTATCTCTTCTAATAAAATAGAAAACTGAGAGTTATCAACCATCAGTCGGGCATGTTTGACATCATTAATATTCGACTGCAACTGTTCTTTACTGGGTGGTAGTATTTCTGCTAAATCTGCGGTAGATTTAATACTACTCATTTTTTTATTAATAGTGTCATTGGGGGTAATCGGGAGTGAAGGTATTATTGTTGGAGGAGACGTTGGCATTGTTTTTTTTGGCATAATCACAGAATCTTTTTTGATACTTGTTAAAACAAAAACATTCGTATTAGAAACAAGTGAAGTGGACTTAGGTATAATATTGGAGGAAGATTTAGCATTAGCAGATACGCCCTCTCGTTTCCTAGCATAAGTGACAAAGTCTAAACCCGGATTAAATGTTGCATTTTGTTTATCTACTTTAATAGATGTTACCATCAGCTCATCCTTTTTTATTTTGCAAAACGTTTTACTGAGCAGTTCTATAGCTTCCGCTTCAGTTTGTATAGTTTGGTATTTTTTTATCGGTATTGTAATATCCGAATTATAATTCTCTTTCGCAGGACATTTACGATTTATCAGTTTGGAAACAAACAAAGAGGAACTCGTTTTGAAGTCTAAAATATGACCACAATCTTTTCCTCGCGTACTGAATATTTCAATATAAATGGCATCGCCTGCTTTCACTTTTACATCCGACAAATCCACAAATTTAGATTCGGATTTTATTTTCACCACTTCATCATTATAATCTTTATATACTCTTTCTGCATTACACGAAACAATTTTATTTTCGCTTACAGCATTGCAAATATCCCTGTCTGATTCAAGCTTAAAGCAGAAAAAGTCATAGGTATCTTCTTCATAAAGTGGAAATAGTGAGAAATGAAAAGAACAGTCTTTATTAAATAAAATTTTGTACCAATAAGAAGGTGATGGAAAATGATTTTGCGAAGTATAAACCTCGTAATACAGATTTTTTTGATGTTTTATTTTTTCGCATTGAGGAATAAGAATTTCTGAAACATCTACACTATTGGAGTCGGGAGATACCTGCCCATAAGAAATGGGAACAACCGCACAAAGCATGACACCAACTGATAATACAAAAAAACGCCTACGTAAATGATTCATGGCGACTAAGTTAATTACAAAATTTGAAGCATAATAATTTACTACTAATAAATATTAAATTTAACCCATATAAACAACTTATTTATCAATAAAATCAGTACCTTTACGGCGAAAATCAATTATATGATCGCCATAGATAATACCATTGTTTCGGAACATCTACTTGAAAAAAAATTTGTTTGCGATTTGAATGCTTGCAAAGGAGAATGTTGCGTTGCCGGAGACTCCGGAGCACCGCTTGATGTTGAGGAAATAAAAATACTAGAAGATGTTTTGACTAAGGTAAAGCCTTATATACCAAAAGATGGCCTTAAGGCTATTGCCAAACAAGGAGTTTATGTGATTGACGAGGATGGCGATTACACAACAACTTTAGTAAAAGGCAAACATTGCGCCTTTGTTTATTTTGACAATAGCATTGCGAAATGTGCCATCGAAAAGGCATACATGGAAGGAGTGATTACTTGGAAAAAACCTATTTCATGTCACTTGTATCCGGTACGAATTACCAAATACAAGGATTATGATGCCGTTAATTACAACCAATGGGATATATGCAAACCGGCATGCACCTGCGGAAGTAAATTAAACGTGCCTGTTTATAAATTTTTAAAAGAACCACTGATAAGAAAATATGGCGACAATTGGTACAAACAATTGGAGCCTGCCGATAAAATAAAAAACACAATGGCTTAAACTGCTTGATAATAAAGCATTTTAAACGACAATCCTCTTAAACGACTTGTGTTACTATTAGCGTTTATTTTTAATTTTTACAAGTTTTTTACGGCTGTTTTTTTTAATTTTTTTCCAAAAAACCTAAAGTGGTGTTTTCTAAAAAGTTAATCAAAATTTAACACAAGTTTAAAAAAGTTAATGTTTATAACTTCGTTTAAATGTTAATTCAATCTACTTGACACTACAAATTTTTATCTCAATTTTTGTAGGGTCTTAAAACAAATCATTTGTTCTTTATCGAAAGTAACTTTTGAAGGAATGTTCAGCTAAAATGACGGGGGTGGAAAGGTTGTTTTTTTGATTTAACAAGATAAAATACTGAAAAAAGATCGTATACATGGAAAATGAACCAATATTAAAAGAGAACAAAGACAGATTTGTGCTTTTTCCTATTAAACACCATGATATTTGGGAAATGTATAAAAAAGCAGAGGCCAGTTTTTGGACTGCAGAGGAAATCGATTTAAGTTCCGATGGGCAAGATTGGGAAAACAAGCTGAGCGAAGACGAGAAGCATTTTATTAAACACGTTCTTGCTTTTTTTGCTGCCAGCGATGGGATTGTGAATGAAAATTTGGCAGTAAACTTTATGAATGAAGTTCAATATCCGGAAGCCCGTTGTTTTTATGGTTTTCAGATTATGATTGAAAATATCCATTCCGAAACTTATTCATTGCTAATAGATACATACATTAAAGACCCAAATGAAAAGGACAGACTTTTTAACTCTATAGATACGCTTCCATGCGTTGGCAAAAAAGCCGACTGGGCGTTGAGATGGATAGAAAGTGAAAGTTTTGCAGAACGTTTGATAGCATTTGCTGCCGTTGAAGGTATATTTTTCTCAGGAAGTTTTTGCTCCATTTTTTGGTTGAAAAAGCGTGGTTTGATGCCGGGATTAACTTTTTCCAATGAATTAATTTCGCGCGATGAAGGCTTACATTGCGATTTTGCATGTTTATTGTACTCGCAACTTGAAAATAAATTACCGGAAGAAAAAGTAAAAGCAATTATTACCAACGCTGTGGAAATAGAAAAGGATTTTGTTTCGGATGCACTTCCGGTAAGATTAATTGGGATGAATGCCGAAATGATGTGTCAATACATTGAATTTGTTGCTGACAGACTGTTATTGGCACTTGGTTGTTCAAAAGCATTATAACGCAACAAACCCGTTCGATTTCATGGAATTGATTTCATTACAAGGCAAAACTAACTTCTTTGAAAAACGCGTTGCAGAGTACCAAAAATCAGGTGTTATGGGCAAAAAAGAAGACAATATATTCAGTTTGGATGAAGACTTTTAAAGAATAGCAGAACGATTAAAATAGTAGAAAAAATTATATAAATACTTTAATACCTCAATAATATGTACGTAATCAAAAGAGATGGAAACCGCGAATCAGTTAAATTTGATAAAATAACAGCTCGTATCCAAAAACTTTGCTACGGATTAGATCCTACTCACGTTAACGCCAATCAACGTTGCTATGAAAGTGATTGAAGGAATTTATGAAGGAGTTAGCACCAGCCGAATTGGATAATCTTGCTGCCGAAACAGCGGCTTCGCTTACTACCCGTCATCCTGATTATGCTTTACTGGCAAGCCGTATAGCCGTTTCCAATTTACATAAGAACACTAATAAATCGTTTTCAAAAACAATGGAAGCGCTTTACACGATATGTAGATCCAAAAACAAAAAATAATGCGCCGTTAATTGCGGACGATGTATTTGAAATTATCCGTAAAAATGCTCAGGAGTTAGATTCGTACAATCATTTACGATCGCGATTTTGGGTACGATTATTTTGGTTTTAAAACCTTAGAACGTTCTTATTTATTGAAAATAAACGGTCAAGGTAGCAGAACGCCCTCAGCACATGATTATGCGTGTGGCTGTTGGTATTCACAAAGATGATATCGCTTCGGTAATTGAAACCTATAATTTGATGAGCGAGCGTTGGTTTACACATGCTACACCAACATTGTTCAATGCAGGAACACCTAAACCACAAATGTCGTCTTGTTTCCTATTAACTATGAAAGATGACAGCATTGATGGAATTTATGATACATTAAAAAACTGCGCCAAAATATCGCAAAGTGCAGGTGGTATTGGCTTAAGCATTCACAATGTACGTGCTACAGGTTCATACATTCGCGGAACAAACGGTACTTCAAATGGTATTATGCCTATGTTAAGTGTATTTAACGATACGGCACGTTATGTTGATCAAGGTGGAGGAAAACGTAAAGGTTCATTTGCAATTTATTTAGAGCCTTGGCATTCAGATATATTTGAATTCTTAGATTTACGAAAAAACAACGGTAAAGAAGAAATGCGTGCTCGTGATTTGTTCACCGCCATGTGGACTCCGGATTTGTTTATGAAGCGTGTTGAAGAAAATGAAAACTGGAGTTTATTCTGTCCTAACGAAGCACCAGGCTTAGCAGAATGCCACGGCGAAGAGTTTGAAAAATTATATACCAAATATGAACAGGAAGGAAGTGCCCGCAAACCAATAAAAGCACGTGAATCTATGGGCGGCCATCATTCAATCGCAAATTGAAACCGGTAACCCGTACATGTTATATAAAGATGCAGCTAACAGCAAATCAAACCAACAAAATTTGGGAACCATCAAATCTTCCAACTTGTGCTGCGAAATTATTGAATACACGTCGGCAGATGAGGTAGCTGTATGTAACCTTGCATCTATAGCACTGAACAGATTTGTGGAAGGCGGAAAATTCGATCATCAAAAATTGTTTGAAATTACATATGTAACTACTAAAAACTTAAACAAAATTATTGACCGTAACTATTACCCTGTTGCAGAGGCGCGTAATTCAAACTTGCGTCACCGCCCAATTGGTATTGGTGTTCAAGGATTGGCAGATGCATTTATTTTAATGCGTTATCCGTTCGATTCTCCTGAAGCAGCACAACTGAATAAAGAAATTTATGAAACTATTTATTACGCTGCGATGACGGCTTGCAAAGACCTTGCAAAAGCAGATGGTCCGTACGAATCATATCCGGGTTCTCCTGTGTCTCAGGGTATTTTCCAATATGATATGTGGAATGTTACACCTTCTACCCGTTGGGAATGGGATATTTTAAAAGAAGAAGTGAAACAACACGGTGTGCGCAACTCCTTGTTATTAGCACCAATGCCAACAGCAAGTACATCACAAATTTTAGGAAATAATGAATGTTTTGAACCATATACGTCCAACATTTATTCACGAAGAGTTTTGTCAGGAGAGTTTGTGATTGTAAACAAACACTTATTGAAAGACCTTGTAAAATTGGGTATTTGGAATGATGCTTTAAAAAATAAAATAATAGCAGCTAACGGCTCTATACAAAACATCAAAGAAATTCCTGATAATATCAAAGCATTTACAAAACGGTTTGGGAAATTTCACAAAAGGTAATTATCGATATGGCTGCCGATCGTGGGGCATACATTTGCCAATCGCAATCGTTGAACTTGTTTGTACAGGATGCCAACTTTGCAAAACTTTCTTCTATGCACTTCTATGGCTGGAAAACAGGTTTAAAAACAGGTATGTATTATTTAAGAACTAAAGCTGCTGCTGATGCCATTAAATTTACAGTAGATGCTGCTGCTGCAAAAGAAGTTCCTGAAGTATTAGGCAATGAAGATATATTAGTGTTGGAGCGTCAACAACAAATAAGCGCAGAACGTCAGGCTTTATTATTAGAAGAAGAACTTAAAAAAGCAGAACAAAATGCTGCTGATTTAAGTTGCTCTCTGGATAATCCGGATGCTTGTGAAGCTTGTGGTAGTTAGTGTTTGATTAGTAAAGAAAAATAATTATAGGGGAATTATGGGGTCTTCTTCTTTAATTAGTTAAAACAATAAACAGACCCCGACCAATTTAATAAATAAGATATATTGAATATTAATGTAATAATTATCAACTTAGAAAGTAAAGAGAAAAGGAATCCATTAAATAAGATTAGTTATAATCTCTTAATATTAGCTGTGATAGCTTTAATTAAATATTTGATGAATAAATATTCTTAAACAAAAAAACGAAAGACCTCTAAATTTTAGAGGTCTTTTTTTATTACATTTGAATTATGTTAAAAGCGAAAATAAATAATAAAACTGAACATAGCATTGAACTGAACGATGCGGTGTCGGGGCTGATAGATGGAAAACCTTTTGTCTGGGACGTGTTAGAAGTGAAGGCAGGTAGTTTTAACATCATAAAAAACAACAAATCCTATAATGCAGAAGTTATAAAAGCCAATGTGGAAGAGAAATTTTTTACAATTAATGTGAACGGCAACAACTATCAGATACAGGTAAAAGACAAGTACGACGAGCTATTGAAGAACTTGGGGCTTGATAATTTGAATACAAAAAAAGTAAATGAAATAAAAGCACCCATGCCGGGATTAGTGCTGGATGTGAGAGTAGAAGTGGGTAATACCGTTAAAAAAGGCGACCCTATTTTGGTATTGGAAGCGATGAAAATGGAGAACATTATCAAATCGCCAACAGATGGAATAGTTAGTAAAATCAATGTAAAGAAAGGTGTTGCTGTTGAAAAAAATCAGGTACTTATCAATTTTGCTTAACCCTTAAATTCTCACACGCTATGAAAAACTTTAATTCACGAAGAGCTTTTTTAAAAAAATCAGCGACATTAGCATTGGGAACCATTGCTGCATCAGCATTTGACAATAGTGCTTTTGCAAGTAACTCTTTTTCGACAGAAGAAAAAAAATTGGTTGACGAAAAATTTACACTTCCTGCTTTACCATATGCTTACGATGCATTGGAGCCTTTCATTGACAAATTAACAATGGAAATTCACTATTCAAAACATCACAAAGCGTATGTTGATAATTTGAATAAAGCATTGGCAACACTTGAAAACAGCTCATTAGGAGCATCTCCAACATTTAATGATATTTTTAAAAATGTAAGTATGCTGCCTGCTGCCATACGCAACAATGCGGGTGGCCATTATAACCATTCCTTGTTTTGGACATTGATGAAACCCAATGGCGGCGGTGAACCTAAAGGTAAATTAGCTGAAGCCATTAAAACTTCATTCGGGTCATTTGAAGAATTTAAAAAACAATTTTCAGATAGTGCCATGAAACGGTTTGGTTCAGGTTGGGCTTGGTTAATTGAAAGTAATGGAAAATTAATAATCACCTCTACACCTAACCAAGATAATCCTTTGATGAGTTTAGATACGATAGAACATAAAGGTAAGCCAGTGCTTGCGTTGGATGTATGGGAACATGCCTATTATTTAAAACACCAAAATCTGAGAGTAGATTATACCAATGATTGGTGGAAAACAGTGAATTGGGATACGGCTGAAATGCTTTATTTATCTTAAGTATTAGCGCATCAAGTACATTTTACCAAATTCCTTTTTAAAGTATTGGTCAGCTCCCGAAGTTTGTTGCTCTATTGCTTGTCCATTTATAGAAGTAACCACGTGATATAAATAAACTCCATTTGCGAGTTGATCACCAAATTCATCTTTTCCATTCCATGCATATTCAGTAATGTTTCTACCTATGTGTATGGATCCCAACTCCTCTTCTGTTATTTCGCGCACTACCTTGCCGGTAATTGTTACAACCTGAATTTTAAAGTAGGTTGGTATTTCCGATCCTGTTAGGGTAAAAACAAAATGTGTTGCAGTAGAAAAAGGATTAGGGTAGTTCATCACCTGAGTGATCGTTGATTTATTAATTACATTAAAATTTATTTTATAATCAACCTCACCCGATAAATTGTTTGATCGATCTTTTGCCTGAACTATTAATTGGTAAGTACCATCCTGAGTGAGGGCAGGTGTTACATTAATTTTGCAGCTATTGTTTGGAAGTACTGCGGGCGTAAAAATCATTTCATTACCAAAATGTACTTGTTGTGCACTTGAAGCTCCCGGATATTGTAAAAACACCTTAAAGTCGCCAGTATCATTTAATGCCAAAAATTGATTTTCATCTTTTAATGAAACTAAAATGTTTGGTTTGGCAGAAACTAAATCGTTATTTAAAATATGTACCCCGTCAAAAGTTACATCTAACAATGGATTTATTTTATCGGAATTTATTACCAAAGGTATCCGGGTAACGTTGTTGAAATGATATTGCTCTAATTGAGACCTAGGTTGATTGATTGGATTTACTTCTGCCCACACAGCGTTGATTCCAGGGTAATTTAAGGTGTTTACGGTTAATGTGTCTTTTAGTATTTCATTAGGCATCAGATTCTTTTTCTTAAGCTTAGAAGGCAAATTTGTTACAACATTATTTCCATCTTCACACCAATACGTAAAAAGTAAACTATCACTAAAGGGAATATTACTAACATTTTGAAAAGGGAGATGCACTGTTAACGTTTGTCCAACCTGCAATGTATCACTTGACAGGTAAAATCCATGCGAAGGATTGAGTGCGCCTTCCGGAACAGGATCAAAAATAACCTGCCAACGTTTCATTTGAGGAGGCATGTGCAAGGAATCATCATTCATTGAAGCTACTAATTGTATGTTAGGATAAACGGAGGCATTCACATAAGAACTTAAATCTAAAATATCGATTGAATCGCGTTGAAATGTTGCAAGAGTCGATTGTGTTCCATCTGCCTTTATTCCTATTATTTGTACAGAAATAGTATCGTCTAATTTATTAGTACTTACAGGTTGCTGCCTCCAGTGAAACGAGCCCCAGTGAGTAGCAGGACCAATTACGGGAGAAGTAATTGTTCCCACAGTCCAATTGGTATAAAACGTAGTGTTTAAATCAATAACGGAAGATGATGAAGTACCAATAATTTCAGTAGCAGAACCAACAGGGTCACCTTTTCTTCCCCATAAGATATAAGGAACAGATGGTGGAACATTTGTTATTTGCGAACTACCTAATGATTGAAATGCTTGTTGTAACGCAGGTTCAAATGATTGAAAATTAACACTGTTCATTGAATACACCATTACATAATAACCATTGGGAATTACGCTGCTATTGTTTAAAAATGATGTCAAATAGGCTCTTTGCTGAGATGTTGAAACCAGAAAATCAAAAGTATTCATTTCATAAGTGCGGCATTGACAGTTGCCATACACCCCATTATTTACAGATGAGGTAGGATTAGCAACTAACGGACTTAATGCATTTGAAGCATCTTTAGGATTAAATACTACAACACTAATATCCGGATTATACTGATTACAACTCCAAGCATTTGCCACATATCCATTCAGCTTCCAGTTGATAAGCTTCCAATCTATTGTGGGATAAATGGCATTATGCATTTGTACATTTTGGGCAGTATTCTGAAAAATAAAATTACGTTTGGGGCGATTAAATTGTACATATTGATAGTCATCGTTTTTAAATTGGAAAAAATGAGCTTGTGCCCAACCTGATTTGCCGGTAATGTATTGAAATGAACTTTCTTGCCATATATACCCTTTAGCAGTAGTCGAATCCGGACTTACGCGCCAATAATAAACAGTGCTATCGGTAAAAGTAACAGAAGGTTTCCATGTTACAACACCACCTGGAGCGCTGATGGTTGTTTTTAAAACGAAAGGGCTGTTATAAGTATCTATTGTATCCATTTGAAAAACATAATTTGTTGTTTTCGCAAACGGATTAACAGTGGAAGCTTTCAGCGTAATTGTATCGGTTGGAATAATCGCAAATTGATACGGATAAATAGGATTTATACCGGTTCCATTAATTAATAGGGGTACATTGCCGGATGAATTATTATTTTCATTTAGCTCGCTTACTTCATTGTAAGAGTCAAGCATAACATTTACTTCACTTTCTCCACCATTTGTAGCTGAATTTATAAAAATGGTAAACGAAATCGTATCCTTAAACATAGGAGCAGGATTACGAGATAAATAAGTTTGTTTTTGTCCGTTCGGAAGAGTGAGTGTAAGCTCCGTAAAAATAAAGTCATTCGTTGCTTTACCAATATTGGTTCTTATAACATATACAATGACCGAATCGGTATATTTTTGAGTATTGAAATAAACATCACTGGAAGTCATTACATAATCCGGTTTAGACTCCGTGTTAATCGTAATAGAAGGATCACCATGTAATGTTGTTTCGTAACAGGTAGCCCCTATTACCGGATCTGATGTAGCAACATTCGATATTGATTTGATGGTTTGCTGAATGACGGTACCAATGCTTTTTCCATAAGATTTTCGTGCTAACTGATTATACCATTCCTGCGTATAAACATTCAATGCATAGGGTATGCCCTCAGAAATAGAACCCAGATAACCAATCACTCCTTTTGATGTTAATACATACGATTCACTGGAACTTAAAGTGGTTTCGTGAATATCACCTGTATAACAACCATTCGCTAGCATAAAGGGATAATGTCCTTCAATAGGGTTATAAGAATTAATATCGTCTATACTTTGATCAAAACCAAGACCGGAAGCATGTCCGAAAAAAGTCATGAGAGAAATTCCATTGTCTATAAAATTGGTCAACACATTAGATGTAGTTAGTTCTATCGGAGCAGAACTTGTTTTAAAAAAACTTGTTACACGCCCTCCATAATATATGCCTTGAATGGTGTCTTTATAGCTATTCAAATAACTTTTAATTGAATTTTGCAATACATTGTTGTTTCCTCCTCCAAAATGCAATATTTCTTTTTTCCATTCCGCAGGTGGGTTGTTCAGGGTGTTTTCATATAATTGTATCTTATTTAAATATAGAGTTAGATCTGCATCACTCTGCGCTGCAATTCTTCCCGTTGGTATGCCAGGCTCAAATGAACTGCCATTTAATCCTACCGTAAATAAACCATCACTGGAAGGGCTTCCAAAGGAAGGTACTAAACAAGCGGCATAATTTGCAGCATAGTTAGTTGCATTATCATTTGGGGAAGGTGCACGACACAAATAAAGGTGTAAAGATTTACCAAGCAATAATAAATTATGAGGAGGGGTGTGATAGGTATGTATTAAATAATTAGCAAAGTTTTTAATAGATAAAGGACTTTTAACTATACCATAAGCAAACTGATCGTACAGTTCATTAATATCGGCCATTACAACATTGTGCTGACCTCCATAAGTGCCAGTACTTCTGTATGTTTTATAATCAGTTGCTGATGACAAAAGTTTTTTGTTATACACCATAACAAATGCCGAATCAACTGCTAATGAGGCGTAATTTGTAAACTGTGCTGATGAGGTTACTGCTTGCAAAGTGGCAATGTTTATAATATTACCGTCTGAAGTAATAAAGCACTTTTTTTCTATTCCACTATTAGCCATTAAGGCATTGTAATTATTACCATTTTGAATCACAGTAACACGGGTACCATTACTTAAATTATACAACCTTACTGTGCCGGATGCACTAAAATTGGAAATGTTTAAATATGATTTTACCTGAATTGTATTGTCAGGAATATGCATTATAAAATTTGTGCTTCCTTCCAAATTATAAGTATGCGGGTATTTAATGTCAATATAGGAAACAACCGTTCTGTTAGATAGATATGCCGCATCAGCTACGCTTGTATATTGAATATTGGTAGTGGTACTTCCCAATAATGAAGGTGAAATAATGGAAGTGAACTTATTGGATGTATAACCTTGAAATAATGTGTCTTTCCATGAGATGAAATTTGAGGATGTACTGGGCTTAAATCCTATGGTCAGATGATGATCGGAAAGTCCATGTGCCAGAGCGTTAAAATCTTGAGAGGCACCAACTACAACTGTTTCTATTTTTGCATATGGGCCTGAGGAGTATAAGTTTGTTGTAGCTATGTTGTACGTTAAATTTCCTCCTAAGTTAATAACCTGAGAATCGAAATAACCTTCGGAGCTAACATATAAAGGGCTTGTACCACCCGTGTTATCAGTAGTTCCATTGTAATAGCTTCCTGCATAAAATTGTACCTGATCTTTAAAAAAATAACTGTCGGGTGTGTAGGACGAAAAACTCTGATCGGTTTCCAGTACCATACGTTTATTATTAGTGGAAGTATTCCATGTTAAATAATAAACAGCAGTATCATTTACCAAGCTGTAATAAGGATTGGGGACAAAGGAGGTATTTGTATATAAAGGGAGTTCCAATGAACCATCATTTTTTTGTGCATAAAACTCTATGAAACCATTTGTATTAAATGTCCCATTACTTTCTCCCTCCACATATATTTTTTGTTCAACACCATTATTAAAAATTTGATAGTTATGCGGATCAATACTTCCTATGGGTATGCCTGCTGATGCAAGTGTACCAGGACTTATACGATACACGCCATTTTGAGCAATTTTAATTTTATAATAATTCTGAGAATAATTAATCCACTCATTTCCGAAAGTTTGAGCACTAATACTAATAGGAAATAATACTATGAATAATACAATATAAATTAAAAAAGATTTCATTTTCGTTTTCTATTTATATCCACTTTAAGTGAAAACACATTCGAATACAAAGCAACCGATTGATCGCCAATATCAGTTAATGCATAATCAATTGTAACTGCTTTTATTCTAACCCCTATGCCTATATTTGGTTGAAATGTTTTAATTGTTTTGCCATAAGCATCGGTATAAGTTTGATAATTTCCTACACCGGCTCTTAAAAATATAAAATTCATAAATGATCCTTCAATACCCATATGAGGATCTACACTCACAATTTTACTTTTTATTAAGACGTTACGAGCCCCGTCAAAGGTTGCATCAAAATTAACCTCAGCTAAAAGAGAGATTTTTTTCGTGAAGTCAAATTTGCGTGCTCCGCCCAACAATAGCTTAGGCAGTGTAATTTCAACTGAACTTGTAGGAATTGCATTACCTGTAGCAGCAAATACAGCTTTCATATCATCCGAAAGGTTAAACGACCAGGCATTAAACGTAGATGTAATATCTCTGGCCATAGCAGCAAACTTCCATTTCTTATAATCGTACTGCGCACCGGCATCTAATCCAAAACCCCAGGCTCCTGCAAAGTCTCCCACCCTTCTGCGAATAATTTTCATACTACCACCCAATCTTAAATTAGGGATCTTTATTTTTTTAGCATATGATAGAAGGAAAGCAAAATCTGTTGCCGAAAAAGTGGTTATATTGCTATAATTGATATTCCCATTAGCATCTATTAGTTCTGTAGTATTAGGAATATCGTCTACACCAAAACGAATACATGTTACAGCCAAAACGCTGGTACTATCAAGTCGTGTTGCAAAAGCTCCATAATCATATTTGGCAATACCGGCAAAATATTCGCTGTGCATTAGCGCAACCTGATGAGTAGTATCTATACCAAGCAAACCCGCCGGATTCCAATAACCACTCGTTACGTCGTTTACGGAAGTTATGTATGAATTTGACATTGCCAAAGCCCTTGCACCAACCCCAATGTTCAAAAACTCATTGCTGTATTTTGGAGCCTGAGAAAAAACAAAAGTATGAGAAAGCAGAATTATAGAGACAAAAAGGAATTTTTTTTTCACATTCAATAATTAAGGCAATAAAACTACTTCAATAAAAAATAAAAAGCAAACGTTACAAAACGTGTATTCATCAACATTATTGCTTTTCAACATCACTATCTTTATAGTCGCTTCTGTTAATTATGAAAAGGGATTTTTTTATCAATTTGTCTTTGTCTATCAATAACAATAAACCTATTAAATAAAAAGGCAAAATAGGTACTCTGTACCTAACTATGGAACCCAAAACTGGAGTAACCAGCCCAATCAATAAAGATAGCATAAGCACGAAAAACAGGCACACAAACAATGATGGCAACAACTGCTTTTCTGGTTTTTTAAAAAACGCAATGGCAATAATTAGCATAAGAAGCATAAACAAATTTTCAAAAGCCGAAATGAGTATAAGTGGAGATTTAGATTCCAGCAAATGAGGACGAAACAAGGTGTTTAGTATTGCCTGAGGCATATTTTTGATGAGGCTCATAGCGTTAGGACCAAGATAGTTAATATTAATATAACTACCTGCTCTGTCAACAATTGCAGTTTGTATAAATCCCATTTGTCGCTGATGCAAATAAAACTGCACATTCCAATTCATATTAACTCTGTAAAGGTTTACTGAGATTATAAAAAACAACAAATGAATGCTAAAAAATTTTAGAAAAACATGTTTGTCGCCGGTGATTTTTACAACTATTAATGAAAGTATTGCCGGCGCAATAGCAACAAAGACATACATTTTAGAAAGAAATAAGAGTACCGCGAATAACAGAAAAAAGAAAAAGTTAAGAAGTCTGTTTTTATTGCCGTAAAGCCATTTGTATAAGTAATAAACAAACATTCCAAGAGCAAAAAGAATTATTCCTTCTTTTAATACTCCTGATCCCCAAAATAAAACGGAAGGAATCAGAAATACAGTAAAAGCAAGTTCTTTCTTCTTATCAGCAACCAAAGGTGAAAATGTTTTATAAATACCGGTTAAACCAATCAACGATAAAAAACACATAAACACCGTGTGTACATTATAATACCCAAAAGAAAAGAGGTACACCAAAGCATTAAATTGTATGATCAATTTGTTATCGTGGAACTTTGCTCCTTTCCATGGTCTATACCAATTGTGCATTTCGGAATAATACGGTTTTAAATAATCAATGTCCGTATTAATTCCTAAAACCATCTGAAGATAATGAAAAGGGTGTTTAGGTAAGGCACTATAAATATGTCTTGCGTCGTCATAAAATTTAAAAATATCACTTGTGTTTCTGTCAGTGTAATAGTATGTATAAACCACCCAAAGAAAAACGCCGCATGCTATTTTTAAAAGAAATATGTAAGATATTGTTTTTATGGAAATTCCTTGCAGCTTAAAGAACTTCATCTTATAGATTAAAAAGATACAGAGTAATGAATAAAAAAGAGTAAGAAAAATTTCCAATGTGCCTATCTTTTATTTTGGAAAAACAGTTTGATTAATGCAGAACACTCATCTTCCATAACGCCTGATATTACCGTTGTTTTTGGATGCAACACTTTTTTTTCATTAAGCAGTTTATAGCCTCGTTTTGTGTCTGCAGCACCAAACACCAGTTTCCCAAGTTGCGCCCAGGCAATTGCTCCCGCACACATCACGCAAGGTTCAAGCGTAACATAAAGCGTACAATCGTTTAAATATTTTCCACTTAAAAAATTAGCTGCCGATGTAATCGCCTGCATTTCGGCATGTGCCGTAACATCGGTTAAACGTTCTGTTAAATTATGTGCCCGTGCTATTATCCTATTATCACAAATTACAATTGCACCCACAGGTATTTCTTCGCTATCAAAGGCTTTTTGAGCTTCCTTTAATGCTTCGCGCATAAAATATTCATCGGATAAAATTGGATCCTCCATGTAACAAATGTACAAGTAATAGCAAAAGGGACAGTAAAATTTATTTATTCAACTACAACTATTTGTGTATTGAATTGCACTCTACTTCCCGGTACTACTTTGTTTCTTTTACGATATTCCACAACGTCGTTTACTTTCACCAATCCCTCATCAATAAAAGAGTTGGCTTGGGCTCCATTTTCGCACCAGCCCATTATTTTTATTAATTGATTAAGCTGAATGTATTCACCCTTTATTTTAAATCTTTCCATATTTCTTTTACTTGCCAACAAAATTAATAAACTACGCGGATAAAATTTATCTTTGTTTTTATGAATAAAAATGAAAAATACGATAACCTTCGTAACTTGTTAAACGAAGAAAACAACTGGCCTATAATTTACATGTTCAAATTTATTATACCCGCCAATAATCATAGTATAGCATTGGTACAATCGAAATTTTCTGACGAAGCAACCATCACTCAGAAAGAATCTTCTAACGGAAAATACATTAGTATCACTGTAAAAGAAGTAATGCTAAACGCTGAAACTATTATTGAAAAATACAAAGAAATGGAAGGGATTGAAGGGCTAATGGCTTTGTAACAATAAAATCTTTCGTTCCTTTTCAGAATTGCGTTGATAATTTACTATCAGATTTATTCAACAACAATTTTGTTATCTGTAGAAAACAAAAAGTGGTTAGGACTCACTAAATTTTCGCGAACGGCAAATAGTACAAGACCTGCAGTATTATTAACGCCTAGCTTATTCATGATGTTTTTACGATGAGTAGTAACCGTATGGGTGCTTAAAAATAATTTATCGGCAATTTCTTTATTTGAATTTCCTTCAGCAATTAATGCGATGATCTCCATTTCTCTATCACTAATATTCATTCCTTGGCAGGAATACAAAGAAACGTTCTCCGGTTTTTCGTCCATGACAACGTTTGTAATTTTTCCACATAAAAACCTTTCACCCAATGCGGTTTTGTATATAGCCTCTACTATTTCGTCTTGATCACAATCGTTTAGTAAATAACTGTTAATGCCCATTTTCAAACCTTTAGCGATAATTCCATTGGTTTGTAATTCGGTAATGGCTAGTAATTTTATTTTAGGGAATTTTTTTACAATCTGACCAATAATATCTATACTAAAGTTGGCTGACGTGTAATCAACTATAATCAAATCAGGGGAGTGGACTTTAGCAAGATTCATTAAGTCAACTCCACTTAATGCTTCTGCAACAAGGTTAAAGTCTGAGTTTTCATTTAAAATCACAGCCAAACCTTTTCGGCTCAAATAGTGGCTATCGGCAATGATGATGTTAATGTTTTTCACAATAAAATTATTTAGACTGATTTTAAATAACGAGCCAAAAGTACAAATTAATTGTTTGTCGCCAAATTTTTAAGCGGTATTTATAACGTTCTTGAGCAGAGAGTTTACAAAAAGTAGAACATTGATCTAAAGAGAGGGTTGCAAACTAAAAAAATTGAAAATATAACGGAGAAATTCGATTCCCAAATATAATTTAAAACCATGTTTACAATGAAACGTCTAATCTTTTTAAGTTAAAAATGACTTTAGCTATAATTACGCCAGCGGTAAATCTGCTTTTCTTTGGTTAAATAATTTAAACTCGTTAACCTATTTTTTGTTGAATATACTTACCTATTTTATTGATAGCTCGTGTTCCTTCAGGCAACATGGGCGCATAACCTTGCCACACGTGTAACATATTTTTCCATATTTCAAATGAAATATCTACTCCCGCAGCTTTCGCCTTTTTTTCAAAGTTCACATTTTCATCAAATACAATTTCAGAATCGCTCACCTGAATGAATAAAGGCGGAAGTCCTTTTAAATCTGCATAATACGGAGATATATATGGGGTTCGTAAACTTTCATTACCGGCATAATACTTCGCAAATATTTTTCCTGCATCAGCACTAAGCATATGATCCTTGTCAGCTAACCTTATATTAGAATCTTGCTCACATACTAGATCTATCCAAGGTGACATGCACACTAACGCGACAGGTTGAGGAGCTTGTTCATCTCTCAGTCGAAGTGCTGTTGATAGCGTTAAGCCTCCTCCTGCGGAGTCGCCCATTAGCACTATTTTTTTACTATCAACTCCTTGTTTTAACAACCAATAATAAACCTTAATGGCGTCATTCTGTCCAGCAGGAAAAGGATGTTCGGGTGCCAAACGATATTCTATTGACAATGCTTTCATTTTTGAAGCTCGTGCAATCCTTGCCACCAAAGGGCGATGCGTACTTATAGAACAAGATACATAAGCACCGCCATGAATATAAAGTATAACGCCATTGTTATTTATCTCTTTTGGAATCGCCCATTCTGCCGAAACGCCATCGCAATCCACTTTTTCAAAGGATACATTTCCAGGAGGTTTATTCATTTCCATTAGTTTTGCAAGCCGTTTACGAGTTACTTCAACAGGCTGTTTAGCCACGTCTTTCTTTTTTGTTACCACTCTAATAAAGGTTCTAATAAAAAAGTTTTGAATGCTTGCCATTGATTAGTTTTTAGCTTGTTATTTTTAACTTATATGGAGTCTTATAAACCTAATACAAATCTTACTCAGTTTTTTGTTCTATATATTCCCCTAATTTTTTAATTGCTTTCATTGCTTCTGGTAATATAGGACCAAAAGCTTGCCAAACATGTACCATCTTATGCCATACTTCAACTTCAATATCAACACCGGCAGCTTTTGCTTTTTTTTCAAAACGGATACTATCATCCAATATCAATTCCGAACCGCTTACCTGAATATATATAGGTGGTAAGCCGGAAGGGTCCGCATAGTAAGGTGATACATAAGGATTTTTTAAATCGCCATTAGGCATATAATAACCTGCGTAAATTTTACCAAATTCAAACTTAAGCATAGGGTCATGTTTTTTCATTTTCCAACCTGAATCGCCTGTGCATTTCAAATCCAGCCATGGCGACATACATATACCCGCAGCAGGAAGTGGTAATTTTTCGTCTCTCAATTTGAGTAATGCAGCAATCGTTAATCCACCGCCGGCAGAGTCGCCAGCTATTACAATTTTTTTATGGTCATATCCATGTTTCAAAAGCCATTGATAAGTTTTTATAGCGTCTTCTAGCCCTGCAGGAAAAGGATGTTCCGGAGCCAAGCGGTATTCAACAGATAAACATTTCGTTTTAGATGCTCTTGCAATACGCCCTACCAACGCACGATGAGTGTCAAGTGAGCCCGAAACATACGCTCCTCCATGAAAATACAACACCACTCCTTTATGCTTTAAATTAGCCGGAATGATCCATTCACAATTTATTCCTTCACAACTTATTTTTTCATAAGTAAGCCCTTTAGGCATTTTTGCAATAAGAGTAAGCCTATTCAAACTTTTGCGAACATTTTCAACAGTGTGATTTTCCACACTTTTATTTTTATTGGTAGCCCTAAGTAAACCTCTTACTAAATAGTTTTGAATGCTCGCCATTGAAAAAAGAAATAATCTATATTGGATTTATAACAGATGTAAAAAAAATTCTACAAAACCATTACCAGTCGTTGAAAGTTTTATTAAAAATATCCTGAACCAATTGATCATTAACTTGTGTGATTAGCTGGGCCTGAACATCTGCAAGTGCTTGCGTACTGGAATAATCCGCAAATCGAGAGAATGATTGCTCGTAATTTTTTTTCTCATCAAATGAGCAAATGTATTTAACATTTACCGTAATAGTTAATCTGTTTTGCGCAGCCTGATCGGAACTTTGAATGGCGATTGGAGATGTTATATAATTTGTGATGGCTCCTTCAAAAGAAAGGTCTCCATTTGTTTTAACCAATGTCAAACGTGTTTGAGAAATTATTTTATCCCTTAATGCCTCTGAAAATGTTTGACTTAATGTAGGAGGAGCAAGTGATGCATTATTATCAAAATATTTTACAGAAACAGTCTTGGCTTCAAGAGGAATAGAAGCGCCACTGAAGGTGTAATTCATTTTACATGTTGTAAACAAACATATAAAAGCTAATGAGAAAAGTGCTAGCTGAATTTTAGTCGCTTTACCTAAAGACCTATGAATAAAAGTATTCTCCAATTTTAATGAATGTTATACTCGTTAATTTTTCTATAAAGTGTACGTTCTGAAATCCCAAGCTCTTTTGCTGCACTTTTGCGTTTACCTTTATATTTTATTAACGCTTTTTTTATCATATCTTCTTCTATCTCTTGTAACGAAAGGCTTTCTTCTGCTGCTATTGTTTGAGGTGCAATATCTTCTTTGGGGTTCACAAATGTGGGTTTTGAGGTATTATAACCCAACTGCAATGTGGTTTCAGGTACACCCACATCCTGAAATAATTTTTTAATAATAGAACCATTTTCAGGATGAAAATCCTGATTAATCTGAGCATCATTTTCTATCAAGTCTACTACTATTTTTTTTAAGTCCTGTAAATCTTTTTTCATATCAAATAACACTTTATACAAAATGTCCCTCTCACTAAAATCTCCACCTTGAGTAGCCGAATTTCCAACTAATACAGGCAATTGAGATGTTGTTTGCTGAGGTAAATAATTTTGTAAAATCGCAGCCGTAATATCTCGCTGCTTTTCTATTACTGACATCTGTTCAGTAATATTTTTTAATTGACGAACGTTCCCATGCCAATAATAATTAGTTAACATCACTTCTGCTGCTTCATCTAGTTTTATTGGTGGCATTCTATACTTGGCAGAAAAGTCGGCAGCAAATTTTCTAAATATTAAAAATATATCTTGCTTTCTTTCACGCAAAGGAGGCATAACAATCGGAACCGTATTTAACCTATAATACAAATCCTCTCTGAACTTGCCCTTTTCAATAGCTTGTGTTAAATTAACGTTGGTAGCAGCAACCACACGTACATCTGTTTTTAAAACTTTTGATGCTCCTACTTTAATGAACTCACCACTTTCTAACACACGCAACAATCTGGCTTGAGTAGCCAAAGGCATTTCAGCCACTTCATCCAAAAAAATAGTCCCTCCGTTAGCTACTTCAAAATATCCTTTTCGGGCTTCATGAGCACCTGTAAACGAGCCTTTTTCATGTCCAAAAAGTTCTGAATCTATTGTTCCTTCAGGTATTGCACCGCAGTTTACAGCTATATATGATCCATGCTTGCGCGAACTTAAACTATGAATGATTTTAGGAAACACTTCTTTACCCGTTCCACTTTCGCCGGTGATTAATACGGTTAAATCGGTAGGTGCTACTTGCTTTGCTATGTCAATAGCCCTGTCAAGTGAAGGCGAGCTTCCTATGATTGCGAATCTGTTTTTTATTTCTTGAATAGTCATTATAAAACTTATTTAATAACCTTACCAATCAATGTTGCTCCTGTTGAATCTGTAACTAACACGTTCACATAATCACCAGGCTTGAAATTTTCTTTCGGAAAAACTACTACTATATTCTGTGAATTACGTCCTGACATCTCTTCTTTTGATTTTTTGGAAACCCCTTCAACTAATACTTTATGAACTTTGCCAACACCCGCATTTGTCCTTTCACCCGAATTTTTTTGCTGAAGGTCCACGATTTCTTGTAATCTGCGTTTCTTTACTTCTTCAGATACATCATCTTTATATTTTCTTTCTGCAAGTGTTTTTGGACGTTCGCTATATGCAAACATATACGCAAAATCATACTTTACCCATTTCATTAACGAAACTGTTTCCTGATGTTCTTCTTCAGTTTCAGAACAAAATCCGGTGATTACATCCGTAGAGATTGCGCAATCAGGCACTATGTTACGAATAGCATCTATCCTTTCTATATACCACTCGCGAGTATATCCTCTGTTCATCATTTCTAACATACGTGTACTCCCCGATTGAACCGGCAAATGAACATATTTGCAAATATTTTCATATTTGTTAATCATATGCAACACTTCATCGGTCATGTCTTTTGGATGAGATGTACTGAAACGCACTCGTAAATCAGGATGTATTAGGGCCACCTTTTCAAGCAATTGCGAAAATGTAATAGCAGTTGTTAATTCTTCAGTAGATAGGTTTTCTTTTTTCAGTCCACCCCCTGTCCATAAATAAGAATCAACATTCTGTCCCAACAATGTTACTTCCCTATATCCTTGCTGAAATAATTCTTTTGCCTCATTTACAATCGTTTCCGGATCTCTGCTTCTTTCTCTTCCTCTTGTAAAGGGAACAACACAAAATGAACACATATTGTCACAGCCTCTTGTAATACTCACAAATGCAGAGACTCCATTTGTCCCTAATCGGACAGGGGCAATATCGGCATATGTTTCTTCTTTAGAAAGAAGAACATTTACAGCTTTTTGTCCTCCTTCCGCAATTTCAATCAATTGCGGTAAACTCCGATAAGCGTCGGGGCCAACAACAATATCCACCAATTTTTCTTCTTCTAAAAATTGAGATTTTAATCTTTCTGCCATGCAACCCAACACTCCAATAATTAAATCCGGATTTGTTTTCTTTATTTTTTTGAAGTCTGTCAAGCGCTTTCGCACCCGCTGTTCTGCTCCTTCACGAATAGCACATGTATTCACAAATATCACATCCGCTACGGTAAAATCTTGTGTGGTTGAAAATCCTTGTTCTTTTAAAATGGACGCTACTATTTCGCTGTCTGAAAAATTCATAGCGCAACCATAACTTTCCAAAAAAAGCTTCTTGCCATTAGAATTCAATGGCGAGTCCATAACCAATGCTTCGCCCTGTTTGGCTTCGTTAATAACTTTATTTTCGCTCATTATTTCAACTTCGTAATCGCAATTAATTTTGCTTTTAAGTTCGCAAAGATAACTAACTAAAATTGCTTATTAAACCAATTTTTAAAAAGAAGGTATTTAGATGGAATTACTTTAAAAGAAAATCGCCACCATTTTATAATGGTGGCGATTTTTGTATGAAATTTATAACTAAATTAATAATGCCACAAATCGTGTTCGTAATTAAAAATCTCTCCTTTAATTCTCTCAGATTCAAGTAAAGCATCCAACCCTGTAGCATATTCGCCTATAGTACGATCATATACGTTTGTTTCTTTACGAATGTAACTGGAGAACATTCTCTTCCAAAAAATATCATCCATTGTTCTTCTTTCTGCATCATTATGTCTCATATACACCTCTTCTTTAGCAAACACTGGACGAGCCTGAGGGAAGTAAATCCAAAACAACGCTTTATCAGCTCCTGTAGATTCTCCAGTCTCTGTCTTTTTTTCTACCAACGGACAAAGACCGATAATTCTAACGTCTAAAACAGAACGTTGTCTGTCAAAAAACCAATCTTCTTTTATCCAGTACTTCCATACTTTATCTGTAGTAGTTTCCGTTTTAATAGGAGCTTTAATCATTACTCCGGGATTATTAGGGTCTTCTACCTCATTTGTGGAATCCCACTGAATTAAAAGGGCTTCTACTTCGCTTTTTGTCATTTCCAATTTAAACTCATCATCTAATGCGGGATTATTGAATGCGATAACGGTTCCGTTAACCAAAATAGCATCTTTAATTGCATCAAACAAACTTTTTCTATCGAGTATCGGAGATGTAGGATAATAAAGCGGGTGATTTATTTTCTCACGAAGATCTATCACTCTCCATATACGCTTTGACCACATTACATCAGCTTCACGCAAACTTGTGTAGGGAATTGCTCTCCGCGCCTTAACATGTTCCTTATCATAAACTCCATCACGGAATTTTGGAGACTGAGGTTTTAATACACCATTATTTTCCTGAGCTTGTATAACGTTTGTTATAGCAGCAAAAACAACCGCAATAAAAAAATGTATCTTTTTCATGATTTATTTTTTTAATTTCTATTTCACTTTTATAACGCAACCTGGCACTTTTCTAATACCATCAGGAGCTTGCACTTGTACTTGTTCAATAAGTATTTTACTATTCACCTTTGCTCGCGCCAACATGCTCTTCATGTTACCTGTTACCTGATAACCTGTAGCCTTTTCGTCAACAAATACTCCATTGATGTTCATTGACATTACCCATGAAATAACTGGAAATTTTAAGTCAAATACAAAATCGTCCAATTTTGGAACAACGCCCAAAGCGGCTTCCAATTCTCCTTTGGAAGCTGAACCATCACCAGTAATACCAGCAAAAGAAGCTAAAGGGCTAGGAACTTTCTTAACGCGGAACTCCATAGACCCCATGGATTTTGAACTTCCTCCTTTTGTTTTTATTGCAACATTAATCATACATTTAGGACTTCCAGGAGAAACCTTTACTATATAATGCCCCTGTCCTAATGGATTTATACTTCCGGTAGCACCAGTTAGAGTTGCAACTACATCAGTAGGCGCTGCACCTGCAACAGTAATATCAACAGGGTTATCAACACCAATGTAAAAAACGTTCATTTTAGTTGGAGAAACAGCCATCGCAGGTTTAGCAACCATATACGCACCCTCAAATGGGTAGTCTTTTACAGATCCATCTGGGCCTTTCACTTTAATAACACCTTTATATTCTTTTAGACCTTCTGCACTTGTACTAACAACATATTTACCCACACCACCTTCAACATTAACGTTACTCCCGCCCACTGTAATAATAGGATTTTGCGTTGAACTATGAGCAGAAACAAATATATCTGCTTCATATTTTTCACCTGCCATTATATAACTTGTAGGTGCAACCACCTTAGCCTCAACCGCATCAAATCTCAGTATTTCTGCAGTAATTTGCTTTAACAATGCATTAACGACATCGCTCTCAGCAACTTTTATCTCATTCTTGATACTTGCTAAAAGAGCCATTGAAGCTGCAATAGTAGTATGATTAAAGTTAAATACTTCCCAAGGTACCTTTTTTTCTGCATGGTGATCATAAACATCCTCGGTCACTAAACCTAATTTAAAAGTCTTCTTTTCTTTATCAGGAACAGAAGCTAAACACAACTTTCTGAAATCTTCAATTTTCTTTTTGAGTTCTACGCCTTTTCCAGTAGGACTTTCAACTTCACCAATCAAATAGTGCGTAGGGATATCGTAATTATCTTTTTGTGAACAATTTTGAAGTTTAAAAGTATCTGCCTGCTGTTCTGTTAAAGCCCCACCTTCAGTCACAACAAAAATATCCGCTTCGCATTTATCAATAAACTTACATAATGCAGCCGCTTCTTTTTTAATTTTATCAGCTTTTTCCTTTAATGGCTTTGTTTTTACAGCATCGTTTGCCATTTCAGCCTCGAAGGTCTTATACAACAACTCATTTTTTTCATCAAAAATATGATTTGTTTCGTTTAAGTTTTCTTCAATAGTAACAAAGGCCAAAAGCACATCTTTCGAAATATTCATTGCTAATAAGGCAGTTAATACGAGGTACATCATACCTATCATCTTCTGCCTTGGGGTTTCTTTACCACCTCCACTCATAAGTTACTGAATTTTTAGGGTTAATAATTTATATAAAGAATAATAAATAAAAATAATTTACTAGAATATCACACCTCAAAAAAGTAGATTTATTTATTATGACTTTAGTGCAAACGCTTATTCTAATATCTATCTCTTCATCGCGTTAAGCATGTTGCCATAAACAACGTTGAGCGATTCTAAATTAGTAGATAACTGTGCGATTTGCTCTTTATATTTTTTAGTATCGCTTACTGAATCATTTAAGTTTTTTAATAATTCATTAACTCCACCATAAAAATTAGAAGCACTCTTCAAATGTTCATTTGAGCTTTGCAATTGCAGTTCATAAGAAGCGTTTAAAGCAGCTAAATTTTTAGAAACCTTATTTAATTGGTCTCCCACAGACGCACTATCTTGAGCAGAAATACTCAATCCGTCTAAAGAATTCGCGACCTTTGTAAATGAAGCCGACATCGAATCAATATTCCTTGAAGCAGATTGCATAGTAGAAGCATATTCATTCGTAGCAACGCTTGCGTCTCCAATTACACTGAGTTTAGTTGCTTGTTCACTTAAACTACGCATTCCATCACCTAGGCTAGCAATAAGTTCAGGTCCAATCTTGGCTTCCTCTAACATTGCATCCAACTGTTGGGTTATACCACTACCAACAACAACTGGTTCCGGCTCAGGTTCTTCTTCATGAACATGCTCACCCTCTTCACCATGTATTCCAGCAAGCTCGGGGTAAACCAATGACCAATCTATTTCCTCATGTAAAGGTTCAAAAGCGGAAAAAAAGAAAATAAAAGTTTCTGTAGATAATCCTATAACAAGCATAGGTCCAGCCCCTGGCCAATGCATAATTTTAAACATAGCCCCTACAATTACCACAGCGGCACCTAAACCATAAAGTTTTGCCATAAATTTTTTCCACCCTGGGCTTCCGATAATTCCTGCCATAATTTTGTTGTTTTTGGTTAATTATTAATTGTTTATTTTATTTACGTTATTGATTTAATTATAATCCCCCGCTATCAAAAGCATCTCCTTTAGCACGTCCTAAATACGTTTGCACACAACGGAAACCTATATAACATTTAGCAGTATCCTGATATTCATAAGTTCGTGTTCCATTCTGCAGATAAAATCCCGCATCTTTCCATGAACCACCTCTGATAACCTTACGCTTTAGAGCATTTGCCTCATTGTCTTGCGCCTCGTAAATGTAATCAGGATTCAAATCATGTGAAAAATCATACGAAGATTCGTCAAACGCATTGCTTGTCCATTCTGCAGCATTCCCAGCCATACAATACAAGCCAAAATCATTAGGATTATATGACCCCACTCTTACCGTATGGAATCCGCCATCAGGTAAATAATTGCCTCTTCTAGGTTTAAAGTTCGCTAAATAACAACCATTTGAATTCAAAATATAAGGTCCCCCCCAAGGATATGGACTTAAGCTAAGACCACCACGGGCTGCATATTCCCACTCAGATTCTGTCGGTAATCTAAAATCATTAACAAACGTCTCGCCATTTCCACTAAGCCAATTATTAAACAATTGAGTTCTCCAAATACAAAATGCACGAGCTTGCTTCCAAGTTACTCCAACTACCGGATAATCATCATAAGCTGGATGCCAAAAGTACATATTTGTCATCGGTTCATTAAATGAATATGTAAAATCATGAATCCAAGCCAAAGTGTCTGGGTAAACGTTTATAACATCCTTGACAATAAAAACGCTTCTATCTTTATCTTTTCTCTCTCGTGATGAGTAGTTTCCTTTACCATCAGATATTTCATCTGTAACATCGTAATGTCCCAGTGTTTTATCATCCCCTACACTTGTTGATTGCCCCCCATTAATAAAATCCAAACCTGTTTTTTCATCAGTAGTTTTTGATGGCTTAAAACGATTACTTTTAATCGCCGCCAAACGCAAGTTTAACCAATAATATTCAAAATTTAATTTACGGGTATCCAGCTGTCTTCTTCTGTAAAATCGTTCTTCGGCCGGATAATACATAAACTCTAATACTTCTTTAACATCTTGTTCATCATAAAGAATTTCCTCATCCCAATTTACAAAAGGAGGTTCGATAGGTTGATCATTTGCATCTGTTTCGATAGCGTGTTCAGCGATGCCGCTTTCAAACAAAGCCTGATGAGCAATAGAATCTCTAACATGATATACAAACTGACGATACTCATTGTTTGAAATTTCCGTTTGATCAATGTAGAAAGACTGAACAGAAACCGTTTTAGATTTTGTAGTGTGGGAATACGGAGCATCTTCATCACTAGGTCCCATATTATATGAGCCTGAAGGAATCCACAGCATTCCAAATGGATCTATGTCATACCAAGTCGGTCTAGGTTGAGCACCAACCAACTCTCCTGTTCTAGTGTTGCAACTTGTCGTTACTAAAGCGACTATTGAACTTAACAAAACAACTTTCTTCATTTTTTTTATGTTTAACCGAACTTTCATTTTAATAATTCAATAATGAAAACGGGGTACTTTTAACGGTACTTATTATCAAAGGTTACAAAAAAAGTATTTATAAAAATCTAACGTTCATATGACTAGTTGAACCTGCTTCCGGAACTATTTTGTAACAGAAACCAAGCATCCCTTCCCATGAACCACCATTATAAGTCCTCAAACCCGAAGCCGCAATATCATAAGATACTCCCAATTTCGCAGTAAGCTGCCTACTGAATCTCTTTTCTACCCCAGCCATAGCAATTACTGCATCATTCAAGCGGTAGCCCGCTCCAACAAACAAGGTCCTATTCCATTTCGCTAATAAATCCGCCTCTACCTGTGTAGAAGCGATAACCGATTTGGTCAGAATTGATGGTGTAATTTCCCAGTCGCGATTAGGAATGAATGTATAACCAGCCATTACATAATAATGACGAGCTGCTTGATATTTATAATCCCAATTGGTCACGCCAGCATTAGATGTAACAGTTCCATTGGTAGAAATCTGTTGTTCCGGCAAATGCGATGAAGATACACCTGCATATAGTCGTCTGGTTTGATAATATAGTCCGACACCAACATCATAAGATGTTGAAGTTGTTCCATTCCATGGAATATTAGGATCTGTTGTTTGTCCGTCAGGAGCTTTAAACGCGCCACCTTTTAAGGAGGATTGGAACATCCCTGCATTTAAACCTATACCTAAAACCCCAGTATTGAACCTTATATGATAAGAATAAGCTAATTTAACATCCGTCATTGTTTGAAGTCCTGCTACGTCTTGATCTACCGTCAATCCAACACCTCCACCCCAAACTCGACCATAATCAATACTTACTAAACCTGTTTTAGGAGCCCCGGGGAAGCCTACCCATTGCTGACGACCAAGTGAAGTAACGCATAACATCTTGTTCATTCCGGCGTAAGCCGGGTTTATCGCCAACCGATTAAACATATACATACTGAATTGCGCATCCTGTTGTGCAGAAGCAAGCAACAAAAGATAGCAAAAAGCAAGCGTAGCAAGTGTTTTCTTCATATTTTCTAAAAATACTTTAAAAAAAGTAATGGCTTCCCTTAAATTTTGAAGGGCTAAATTAGATATAATGTTTATAAAAACAAATTTATTTGAAATTTATTTGAAATTCCACACCAGCCGTATTATCTTGATATCAACCTAGCTTTTGGTAAGTTTGCCACCATCTGTCGGGCATTTCATCGCTACAGGCAGTTTCATAATCTTTGTATGAACACGGAACCATGTGATGGCGTTCATGTTTTATTTTATGATTGGGAGGATAGGGAACATCCATCCACCAGCGGTCGCTTTTATTGCTTTTGTAAAAAACAATTTCGTGTTCGTGATTTTTTATGGACACTCTATACTTTGTATAGTCTGATTTATTATTAGTTGAGGGGTCATCTTTCTTTCGGTTATAATAACCGTCAATAAAGTACCAAATCATTTGTGCTGCAAGATGCGCAGTTTGTTTATTCGTATCAAACGCTGGATTTATTTCGTAAAAGCCAATCGAAGTAAGTTTATCACTGAGTCCGGCGTAACGTGCAATTTGGCAAGCCTCTTCTCCATAGAATCCATTTGGGGAAGCATTGGCGCAGCCCGGCGCATCACTTTGTCGTATAGAAGAAATGTCAAAACTAACTACATCTGCATTTCGGACAATAGGTTCAACATCTTCCATATTGGCTCTCACATGTCCCAAACGATGTGCATCAAAAAACAACTTATCCATTAGATTAATTGCATTTTGCTCCACAAAATAGGTTTGATAACCCACATTACTATAGTTGAAGAGGATATTAGGATTGTGTAATATTATTTTACTTAAATAATTCTGAGAGTTTAGTTCTTTTTCCCCATCGCCGAAATCGAAGCAGGAGTCAACGGTTACAATGTTTATGGTTTGCTCAAGACTTATATAGGCCGTATAATTACAATAAGTTAAGTCTTGTCCACCGCCTATTATTATGGGAAGGATGTTCTTTTTTATCAATTTCGAAAGGACGTCATTTAGTGCGAAATAGCTATCTTCAACTGTATTACCTTTTTTGATATTGCCTAAATCAACAATTTTAGTTGTGTAATTCCCTTGAAACAGTTTGAAAAGATTTTCACGAACATAATCTGCAGAAAGCCCGCAACCCTCGTTATTCAGAGCCCTGCGATCTTCTTCAACACCAATGATAGCGAGCTGAGCGTTTTCAAGGCTCGGAAAGTCTTCATTTACAAAATATCCTTTTATCAATTTTCCATAGGACGTATCGGTGTAGTTTTTTGCTCCGACAAACTCCGAACTATCTATAGGTGCGAAATATTCTTGCATAGGATAAAACAATGGTTGAGCATTAATTAAAAAAACGAAGCATTACTTTTTTGCTGCTGTTTTCTTAACTGCAACTTTTTTCCCCGCTACTTTTTTTACAGCCCTTTTCTTAGGTGCGGCTTTTTTAGGTGCAGCCTTAACAAAAGTGCTTGGCGCGGCTTTTTTCTTAAATCTGTTTCCTTTACTTGCATTATCTGGGTTGGTAGCAATTGCCAAACAATCTGTTAATGTTAATGTAGCAGCATCTGTTCCCTTCGGTAATTTAAAGTTGTCTTTGCCAATTGCTAAATAAGGTCCCCAACGACCATTCAGTAATTGAACTTCAGTATTTTCGGGAAATGATTTTATCAGTTTTTCTGAATCGGTTTTACGTTTAGCTAATATTAACTCTATTGTTCTATCAGCAGTAACAGTCATTGGGTCATCTTCTTTTTTCAAAGAAACAAAAAGTCCATTATGACGCACATATGGCCCAAAACGACCAACAGCCACTACCATTTCTTTCCCTTCAAACTCTCCGACTACGCGTGGTAGCTTAAATAAATCTAATGCCTCCTCAAATGTAATAGTATCAATACGTTGTTCTTTTCTTAAGCTGGCATATTTGGGTTTAGCGTTTTCGTCAGTGCTTTCTCCTATTTGTGCCATTGGTCCAAAGCGACCTATACGCACATAAATATTTTGTTTGCTTACCGGATCAACTCCCAACAAGCGTTCGCCCGAAGCACGCTCTGAATTTTCGGAAGTATTCACCACATTTTCATGAAAAGGTTTATAAAAATCCTTCAGCATTTTTGTCCAGTTAATATTGCCTTCTGCAATTTCATCAAACTCCTCCTCTACCTTTGCGGTAAAGTGGTAATCCATAATTTTAGGAAACTGTGCCAACAAAAAGTCGGTAACAACCATCCCAATATCTGTAGGAAATAATTTCCCTTTCTCTGCTCCGGTAGTTTCTGTTTTTACAGTTTCTGTAATTTTTCCAGATTTTAAAGCTGCAACATTGTATTTACGTTCTATTCCTTCTCTTTCTTCTTTTATAACATAATTCCTTTTTTGAACGGTAGAGATTGTTGGCGCATAGGTAGAAGGGCGGCCGATTCCTAATTCTTCCAATTTTTTTACCAGGCTAGCTTCAGTATAACGAGCAGGATGATGCGTATATCTTTCCATCGCCACTATTTCATCCGCTTTTAGCTTTTCTCCCACTTTCATTGGAGGCAACATTCCTTCTTGATTTTCTTCACTCTCATCATCCGTTCCCTCCATATATATTTTCAAGAAACCGTCAAACTTTAACACTTCACCCTGAGCCGTAAATTTTTCAGAAGAGTTTGAACTGCGAATAACAACATTTGTTTTTTCTAATTCAGCATCGCTCATCTGCGAAGCTATGGTTCTTTTCCAAATCAATTCATACAAACGCTTATCAGCCGAATCACCTGTAATGGTTGATTGATCAATGTAAGATGGGCGGATGGCCTCATGCGCTTCCTGTGCGCCTTTGGATTTAGTCTTATATTGTCGTACGTGCAAATATTTTGCTCCGTAATTATTTGTAATTGCTTCCTTCGCTTGATTAATAGCCGTTTCAGATAAATTAACAGAGTCGGTTCTCATATAAGTTATCTTTCCACTTTCATATAAACGTTGCGCTACAACCATTGTTTGAGCAACTGAAAAGCCAAGCTTTCTGCTGGCTTCCTGTTGAAGTGTAGATGTAGTAAACGGAGGTGCAGGAGATTTTTTTGTTGGTTTTGTTTCAATACTTTCAATAACAAAATCAGCATTGATGCATTCATTTAAAAATTTGCGTGCTTCATCCAATGTTTTAAATCGTGTGCCAAGTTCCGCTTTAACAAGCGAATTGCCCGAAATAAAATTCGCAGTAACTCTATATGCAGAGGTGCTTTTGAAATTCATTATTTCGCGCTCTCGTTCAACTATCAAACGTACAGCAACTGACTGAACACGCCCGGCAGACAATGATGGTCGAACTTTTTTCCATAATACAGGTGAAAGTTCAAAACCAACTAATCTATCTAATATTCTTCGCGCTTGTTGTGCATCCACTAAATTTTTGTCAATGTTCCGCGGATTATCAATTGCGTTTTTAATTGCGCTTTTAGTGATTTCGTGAAATACAATACGCTTTGTTTTTTTAGGATCGAGGTTTAATGCCTCTGCTAAATGCCATGAAATAGCTTCCCCCTCGCGGTCCTCATCAGTCGCTAACCAAACAATACTTGCTTCTTTTGTTAATTTTTTAAGTTCGGTAATTACTTTTTGTTTATCAGCAGATACTTCATAATTAGGAGTAAAATTATTTTCAATGTCAACGCCCAAATCCTTTTTTGCAAGGTCACGCACGTGACCAAAGCTTGACCTTACAACATATCCTTCACCTAAAAAACCTTCTATGGTTTTTGCTTTTGCAGGGGACTCGACAATCACTAAATTTTTACTCATAAATTATTAAAAGTGTTATAAGGAGAATATTAAAAATCGGCACAAAGAAAAGCAAACATATTCCATATTTCCAAATATGATTTTTAATTTGAGTTTGTATCCTTATATAATAGTACTGTTTTTAAGCAAAAAAATCCATTAAATCTGAAGTGATTTTTAACCACAGATTTAACAGATCTTTAAAACTAATTGGAAAATGATTATTCCTTAATTAGGCAAGTAATGCTCCTTTTTTTGCTTTAATCAATTCTGCAACTTTATCACTAATTTGAGTGGTAGTATATTTTGAATCTTTAATAATATCAGAAGTTGCAATACCTGTGTTTAAGCACTCTTCAACAGCTTTTCTTATAACGGCAGCCTCTTCAAGCAATCCGAATGACATCTCTAAAAGCATAGCTGCTGAAAGGATTGAACCATTTGGATTAGCGATGTTTTTACCGGCAGCTTCAGGGTAAGAACCATGAATCGGTTCATACAATCCTATTTTGCTTCCGATGGATGCTGAAGGCAACATACCCAAAGAACCCGTAATTACAGATGCTTCATCGGTAATGATATCGCCAAACATGTTTTCGGTAACAATTACATCAAAGTATTTTGGGTTTTGGATAATCTTCATAGCGGCGTTATCTACAAACATATAATCAACTGCTATGTCATTATATTTTACAGCTAATTCTTTTACTACTTCTCTCCACAAACGTGATGTTTCCAGAACGTTTGCTTTATCAACTAAGGTCAATTTTTTTCTTCTGATTCTAGCCGATTCAAATGCTAGAATTGCAACTCTTGATATTTCTTCTCTTGAATATTGACAGTTATCAAAGGCTGTATTGCCATTGTCTTTTCTGCCTTTTTCACCAAAATAAATACCTCCGGTAAGTTCTCTGAATACAGTAAAATCAACACCTTCAACCAAGTCCGCTCTTAAAGGTGATGAATTTGCAAGTACTTTATAAGTATTGATTGGACGGATGTTGCAGAAAAGACCAAGATCTTTGCGCATCTTCAAAAGTCCTTGTTCCGGACGAACTTTTGCCTTTGGGTCGTTATCATATTTAGGATCGCCAATAGCACCAAAAAGAATGGCATCCGCATTTTGACAAATATCAAATGTTGCTTCGGGAAATGGATCGCCTGTTGCATCAATTGCCACAGCACCTATTAATCCTTCGGTATAATTAAATTTATGTCCGTACACCTCAGCTATTGCATCAAGCACTTTAACTGCTTGGTTGGTTACTTCCGGACCTATTCCGTCTCCTTTTAAAATTGCTATTTTCTTTTCCATGTTTTAATCTTTCAATTTGTAATCTGCAATTGTAATTTATCAATCATACTAACTTTAAATACTTACTACCTTTCTCGTATTCTTCAATTTTGCTTTTGATGCTCAGCAGGTAATCGATATCATCATAACCATTAATCATACAAGTTTTTTTGTAATGATTGATTGCAAATTTTTCAGATTCTCCATCAATAGTTACAGTTTGATTTTCTAAGTCAACTATTACTTCTATGTTTTTATTGGCAGCTACCTTATCAAAAATTGTTTTTAAAAATTTGTCGGAAACCTGTACCGGAAGCAATCCATTGTTCAGGGCATTTCCTTTAAAAATATCAGCAAAAAAACTAGAGATGACCACTTTAAATCCGGCATCGTGAATTGCCCATGCAGCGTGCTCACGGCTCGACCCACAACCAAAATTTCTTCCGGCAACCAAAATCTGCCCTTTGTATTCAGGTTTATTTAAAATAAAATCTTTTTTAGGATTGTTGTTTTCATCATAACGCCAATCTCTGAAAAGATTATCTCCAAAACCTTCACGGGTTGTAGCTTTTAAGAAACGTGCAGGTATTATTTGATCGGTATCAATGTCCTCAATTTGTATTGGAACTACTTGTGATTTTACTGTAGTAAATTTATCCATGACTATTTTAATAAACTTTGTTATAATAATTCTCTTACATCTGTTACGAAACCATTAATTGCAGCAGCAGCAGCCGTTAGTGGACTTGCCAAAAACGTACGTGCACCGGGACCTTGACGGCCTTCGAAGTTTCTGTTAGAGGTAGAAACGCAATATTCTCCTTTAGGAATTTTATCTTCGTTCATCCCTAAACATGCTGAACATCCCGGTTCTCTTAATTCAAAACCTGCCTCCAATAGTATTTTGTCTAAGCCCTCTTTTATTGCTTGTTGTTCCACTTGTTTAGAACCCGGGACAATCCAAGCAGTAATGTTATCTGCTTTCTTTTTACCTTTTACAAAATCGGCAACAAGTCTTAAATCTTCAATACGTGAATTGGTGCAACTTCCGATAAAAACGTAATTCACTTTTTTACCGATTAATTTTTTCCCACCTTCAACGTTCATGTATTCCAATGCTTTTGAAAGTCCGGCTTTGCTGCTTTCGTCTTTCATATCATTTACTGCAGGAACGTTTTCATTAATTTTGATACCCATTCCAGGATTTGTACCATAAGTAATCATCGGAGTAATGTCAGCGGCATCATAAGTGTAAACCATGTCAAACTTCGCATCTGCATCGGTTGTAAGTGTTTTCCAATATGCCAATGCTTGTTCCCACTTTTCGCCTTTAGGTGCAAACTGACGCCCTTTGATATATTCGAAAGTCATTTCATCAGGAGCAATCATTCCACCACGAGCACCCATTTCAATACTCATGTTACAAATGGTCATACGCGCATCCATTGACAAACTACGAATAGCAGAACCGCAATATTCCACAAAATAACCGGTTCCGCCACTTGCCGATATTTTTGAAATGATATAAAGAATAATATCTTTTGATAACACACCTTTACCCAATGTACCATTGATTTCAATTTTCATGGTTTTTGGTTTTGTTTGCATCAAGCACTGTGTAGCCATTACCTGCTCTACCTCACTTGTACCAATACCAAAAGCAATTGAGCCAAAAGCACCATGAGTAGAAGTATGACTGTCGCCACAAACGATGGTCATACCCGGCAATGTAATTCCTAACTCAGGCCCTATAACGTGTACAATTCCTTGAAACGGATGCCCTAAGCCGTAAAGAGGCACACCGTGTCTTTCGCAATTCTCAGTTAATTTTTCAACTTGAAAACGAGAAAGCGCTTCCTTGATAGGTAAGTTTTGATTTTTAGTTGGTACATTATGGTCGGCAGTAGCAACAATACCTTTTTTTCTGAAAAGAGGTATTTTTCGTTTTTCAATGCCTGCAAATGCTTGCGGGCTGGTTACTTCGTGTATTAAATGTTTGTCGACATATACTACTTCCGGTCCCTCAGGAATGGTAGCTACAATGTGAGCTTCCCATACTTTTTCAAATAATGTTTTTGCCATTTTTAATCGTTAAATAAAAAGAATTATCCTTTAATCAAATCAACTTGCTTTAAAAGGTTAAGCAAATCCTGATCCTCGATTTGTTTTTTAGAATCAGCTAATTCAAGGAAATGCTTATAAACTTCGTCAAGATGTGTTTTAGAAATATTGTATCCCAATTTTGAGATTCTGTGAGATAATGCCGCTCTTCCGCTTCTGGCAGTAAGAATGATAGAAGATGCATCTGCACCAACAGTAGAAGGGTCAATAATTTCATAGTTTTCTCTGTTCTTTAAAAATCCGTCTTGGTGAATTCCCGAAGAGTGAGCAAATGCATTTTTACCTACAATAGCCTTGTTAGCTTGAACCGGCATGCGCATCATGTCAGAAACCATGTGGCTAAGTTCTGTAATTTTTTTTGCATTTATGTTTGTATGGAGTCCTAAATCATGACTCTTTAAAATCATTACCACTTCTTCTAATGAAGTATTTCCGGCACGCTCACCAATTCCGTTAATAGTACACTCTACCTGACGAGCACCATTTACCAGTGCGGAGATAGAATTAGCAGTAGCTAAACCTAAATCGTTATGGCAATGAGCTGATATTACTGCTTTATGAATATTTTTAACATTCTCCATCAGGTATTTTATTCTTTCTCCAAACTGCCAAGGTAATGTGTAACCGGTTGTGTCGGGAATATTAACAACTGTAGCACCAGCAGCGATAACAGCTTCCACCATTTGTGCCAAATATTTAATATCAGCACGTCCGGCATCTTCACAATAAAACTCAATGTCTTCTACATATTTTTTTGCGTATTTAACAGCCGCAACACCCTGTTCTAAAATTTGTTCTCTGGTAGATCTTAGCTTGTGTAAAATATGTATATCTGAACTTCCTATTCCTGTATGGATACGTTTGTGTTTTGCAAATTGTAAAGCAGCAACCGCTGTATCAATATCAAATTCTTTAGCTCTTGTTAAAGCGCAGATAACCGGCTCTCTTACTGCTTTAGAAATTTCTACAACTGAATTGAAATCGCCTGGACTTGAAACCGGAAATCCGGCCTCTATAATATCTACACCCAATTCCTCTAATTTAATTGCTAGCTCTACCTTTTCAACAGTGTTAAGTTGGCATCCCGGGACTTGTTCTCCGTCTCTTAATGTGGTATCGAAAATATAAACTCTTTGTGACATGTGTTTTATTTGTAATTAACAGTTCTTAATTTTATTTGACGCTATCGTAAATTTTTTCAATTACCTCTTTGTTTTCAGATGTAATCACTTTTCTTCTGTAACTGAGCTTAGGCGTGAGTTGTCCGCCTGTAACAGTCCATTCCTGAGCAAGCAATACAGGTTGTTTTATTTTTTCATACTGAGCCAACTCTAGGTTTACTTTTTCAACTTCCTGAGTAATTAGTTGTTTTATCTTTTCATTTTTAATCATCTCCGCATCGGTAGTATACGTAATCCCATTTGTACCACACCATTCTTTTAATTTCATAAACGAAGGTACGATTAAAGCTGAAGCAAATTTTTGATATTCACCAACAACCATAGCTTGTTCAATGTATGGAGATTCATGTAGCTTATTTTCAATTGGAGCAGGAGCAATGTATTTACCGCCCGAAGTTTTAAAAATTTGTTTCTTGCGATCCGTGATTCTTAAAAAACCATCTTTACTAACCTCTCCTATATCGCCTGTATGAAACCATCCTTCAATATCTATGACCTCTTTTGTAGCTTCAGGATTATTGTAATAACCTAACATTACATTGGGACCCTTCACCAATATTTCACCATCTTCAGCAATTTTAACGGTTACGCCGTCAATCACTCTTCCTACTGTACCAAAACGCATTCCTCCCGGCTCTAAGGTATTGGTTGCAATAACCGGAGATGTTTCGGTTAATCCATATCCTTCACAAATAGGAATTCCTGCAGCGGCAAATATTCTTGCCAATCGTGGTTGTAAAGCCGCACCACCCGACATTGAAGAAATAAGATTACCACCAACAGCTTCTTTCCATTTAGAAAATACTAACTTGCGAGCGATATAAAGTTGGAGATTGTACCACCAGCCTTTACCGTCTAATTCATAGGCAAAGCCAAGATCAATTGACCACATAAAAATTTTCCTTTTAACTCCTTCCAACGCATGTCCGGTAGCCATAATTTTTTCGTACACTTTTTCAAAAATGCGAGGTACAGAAGCAAATCCATCTGGTTTTACTTCCTTTAAATTTTCACCAATTGTATCAATACTTTCAGCATAATAGATAGACGCTCCTCCCAAAATATAAGTAGTTACAAGCATACGCTCATAAACGTGATTCAATGGCAAAAAACTCAACACTTTCCATGTCGGTTTCATTTTAACTCCATCGGGAAGTGCTTTCTCGCAAGCATAAGCATTGCTCAATAAATTATTGTGCGAAAGCATTACGCCTTTGGGGTTTCCCGTTGTTCCAGAAGTATAAAGAATGGTCAATAAGTCATTTGGTTTTATAGTTGCTTTAATAGCTTCTACTTCGGAAATTCTAGGATTTTTCTTTCCTGATTCAACCACTTCTATCCAGTTTTTAGCTCCTTCTACTTTGTCAAACGTATAAATTTCTTTTACACTTTGCGCTTTAGCAGCAATTACTTTTACCTTAAAGTAAAGCTCTTTGCTTGAAACAAAAATGAATTTTACCTGAGCATCGTTTAAAATAAATTCTAGATCGGTATCGCTAATTGTTGGATAAATAGGTACACTGACAGCGCCCGTTTGCTGAATACCAAAATCAATAAAATTCCACTCAGGACGATTGTTGGCAATAATCGCAATTTTATCGTGAACAGCTACGCCTAGGTTTAACAAACCAGAACTAACATTAGTTACGTAATCGGAAAATTGTTGAGTTGAATATTTAACCCAAACGCCATTCTCTTTAGCCACAAAAGCATCTTCTACATTTTCTTTTTGTAATAACGCGGGAATAGCATCAAATATGCGATCTGCTTTAACAAAATGCCTCATTTCCATAATTTGAATTTTTTTAACGATGGGTATCCCCCTATTAACTCTTCAATCCTCCCATTTTTCGGAAAGGCAAACTTAATGAAAAAAAAATTATTTAGGGCAATTTGTTTCTTTTTTTCACAGAAAATACAGACACTCTTAACTCTTGTTAGTTTTTATGAATAATCATCATAACGTATTTAATTGTTCTTACATTAGCATCCATAATAGATTTAGCTCACTCCTAATACAAAAATAAGTAATATTGCTTCGGTATTTTTATAAAGAAAAACTATGAATACACGCATTTTTTCATACAACAATTTTTCTTTGGAATATAGGCTTTTCGGATCCGGAAATGAGCATCTGCTGGCATTTCATGGTATGGGGAGAACTGCAGATGATTTTAAAATGTTTGAAGATACTTTAGGGAAGCGTTATACCATTGTTGCAATAAATTTATTTTTTCATGGAAACAGCAAGTACCCTGCGAATCGGATTTTTGATAATCAGATAAGGAAAAAAGAGTTTGTAGAACTCATTGAAAAACTGTTAACAGAACTAACTATTAACAGATTTTCATTAATGGGTTACAGCCTGGGTGGTCGTTTTGTTTTAAGCCTTGTGCAATTTTTGCACAAACGAATAGATCGTGTAATTTTAATAGCGCCGGACGGGCTAAAAAGAAGCTTTTACAATGACATGACTACCAATACGTCTGTTGGTAAAAACTTTGTGAAATGGATGGTTAGATACCCGGAAGCATTTTTTGATACAGTTAATACATTACATCGGTATAAATTAATTTCAAATAAAGTTAAAAAAGTAATAAATATACATTTTGAAACTCATGACAGGCGTGTGCTAATGCGTAATGCCCTTTCAAGCTTTAAACATATAAATCCGAATTTAAGAAAAGTAACTAACAATATCAATAACAGCGGTATTGAGCTGGTCATGATTTTTGGGAAATATGATTTTATAATACCTGTTAAACTCGGAGAACGTTTTCTTAAAAATATAAAAACGAATAAAAAATTATATTTGATTAATTCCAGTCACAATATTCTTACCGAAAATGCATCGAAGACCTTAGCAGAACTAATTCAATAAATTGTTATTTTTCTTCCGATTTATCGGGCAGAAAAAACAAGATTAATGTTGCAATTAAGGGGAGTAATAATCCTATAAAAAACCATATAGTACCGTTTCTTCCCATACGTTTGGCGAGTTTGGAGGTAATTAGCGGAATACTTAACAACATTAGTATTCCCAAACTAAAAAAAAGTACACTCCCATTTTTATTTTAACTACATTATAAAAAAGAACAGCCCTTTTATTAAGATTAAAGGGCTGTTCTTTTGCTTTTATAAACTAGTGATCTAAATTTCCATAATCTAATTTTTTACCTTGAAGATGGAGTACCAAACGAAGTATCAAAATTAAAAATGGTATATACATTACTGCACTCGGCAATTCAAAGTGGTTCACTATAATTATCGATTTACGTTTCAATCGTTCTGTAATTAAATACATAGCAGGCACCAACAATAAAGTAAGTATAGTTGCAAAACCTAATCCAAATATCATCGTCCAGCTTAAAGGTCCCCAGAACACTACGCTATCTCCACCAAAGAAAATATGCGGACTTAAGTGTGTAAATAAACCTTCAAAATCAATATTTAAACCAACGGCTAAAGGAATTAAACCCAAAATAGCAGCAGTAGCGGTGAGCAATACCGGTGTCATTCGGGTACGACCTGCTTCAACAGTTGCATCATATAAACTCATGCCTCCTTCCCGAGCAAACTCGGCAAACTCAACTAATAAAATACCATTTCGTACAACGATACCGGCAAGCGCAACAACACCTATCCCTGTCATTACAATACTCATATCCATTTTAAATAAGGCAGTACCAATCAATACACCAATAACGCTTAACACAATTTCCGATAAAATAATAATTGGTTTACCAAGTGAATTGAATAAAGCCACTAACACTAATAAAATTAATCCAATGGAAGTCATCATTGCTCCGCTAAGGAAAGAGGCTGTTTCTGCCTGATCTTCCTGCTGACCGGTAAATTTAACAGTAACATCGCCATGTGGTTTAAAACCCGCTGCTATACGTTGCAATTTAGCAACTACCTCATTGGCATTAAATCCTTCTTTTACATCTGATGAAAGTGTAATAACACGTTTGTTGTTTTTACGTTTAATACCCGCATACGTGTGTGCATATCTGATATTACAAACAGATGAAAGAGGCACAGAACGTACTTGTCCGCCCATGTTCATATCACGATACGTAATTTTTAAATTGCGCAAGGCTTCTACATTTATACGCTGATCAAGTTTATAACGAAGTTGGATTGGGTATTCATCATCCACATCTCTGAATTTAGATGCTTCGACACCATACACTGCTCCACGTATTTCCATTGCCAATGCGTATGTTGAAATTCCTTCACGGTTAGCACGTTCACGATCTATATCAAAAATAATCTCCGGTTTATTGTTTTCAAAATCTGATTTTATATTATCAACACCTTCTACTTTTGATGAATCTAAATATATCTTCAGGCTAGCCGCAGTATGAACCAAATCTGTAAAGTCATCACCGGATACCTCAATATTAACCGGTTTAGCTTGTGGAGGCCCACTTTGTTCTTTATTTACAGTTATTTCTGCACCGGGTAAATCCCATTTTAAAGCTTGCAATTTTGTCAGGTATTCGGAGGTTGATATTCCATCCCGTTTTTCAAACTCCACAAAATTAATGGCAATTTTTCCACGGTTAGGATAAGAATTTTGATCTCCATCACGTGGATCCGTAGTACCAATGGTTACGTTGGTAATAACGGATTCTACGATTTTGTTGGAATCACCGATAACTGTGTATAATTTCTTTTCTACTTTACGCATCAATGCATTTGTCACCGCTGGGTCGGTTCCTACAGGCAACTTTACATATACATACATACTGTTAGGGTCGCCTTGCGGGAAAAACACCACTTTTGGACTACGTGCTGCAAAAAAGAAAATAGATCCAATAAACAAGAGCAGTACATAAAACAAAGGTCTCCATGGTTTTACCAAACACCATTTAAGTACTTTAACATATTTATTTTGAAACGCCGGCCATGCTTTTAATTGCCAGTAATTAATCACTTTGTATAACCACAAACGGTTCAATACTAAAAAGAAAGCAAGGAAAACTACAATATTTGCAGCCATTATATGGCTAGTTGCATAGCAAAACAAAATAACAACACCATAAACGATAAGTTGTAATCTTGCTTTTTTACTGATGTGTCCATGTTCTTTTTCTTCCTCTTCGTGCGATTTCATAAAATCAACCGCAAACACTGGATTAATAATGTAAGCTACAACCAAAGAAGCCAATAATGCAATGATTAAAGTTACAGGTAAATAATACATGAACTTACCTATAATTCCGGGCCAAAATGCCAAAGGAATAAAAGGTGCAAGTGTGGTCACTGTTCCTGATAAGACTGGCATAAACACTTCACCAGCGGCCATTTTAGCGGCTGTTTTAATATCTCGCTTACCATTATCAAATAAACGATGTGTGTTTTCTATTACCACAATGGCATCATCCACCACAATACCAAGTGCAAGTAAAAATGCAAAAAGTACAATCATGTTAAATGTAAAGCCTATGCTCGGCATTATCATAAATGCAATGAACATAGATAATGGAACAGAAAGTGCCACAAAAATTGCATTTGTAACGCCCATGAAAAACATCAGGATAATGGTTACCAATATAAATCCGATGATGATTGTATTTATTAAGTCATGTAGTGTAACTTTCGTTTTTTCGCTCTGATCACCACTTACTGTTACTTCTAGTCCCTTTGGAAAAGAATGCAGTTTCATATCATCAATTACTTTGTAAATTTTATCAGATGCTTCAATTAAGTTTTCCCCTGAACGTTTAATAACATTGAGTGTTATTACATTCTTTCCGCGAGTGCTTGAATAACTTTCTTTTTCCAAAAAGCCATCTTTTACTTCCGCAAAATCTTTAATAAATAACTTAGCTCCTGATGCAGAGCTCACCACTATGTTCTCAATTTCTTTTGGATTTTTAAATTCGCTTTTAATACTTAATGTTGGTTTCATTCCGTTGATAGGAACATTACCGCCTGTAAGAGAAAGATTTTCAGATGATATGGCACGTTGAACATCAGATATTGTAAGTTGTGCCGCCTGCATTTTATACATGTCAAGATTTACTTGAATCTCTCTATCGAGCGCACCTACCAATTTTACTTCATTGATCTCTTTTAGTCCCTCAATACGATCTTGCAGATCTTCGGCGTGTTTTTTTAATTCTTTTAAATCAAAATTGCCAGCTATGTTTATGTACATTATTGGGATCTCAGAAAAGGCAATCTCTTTAATCATTGGCTCACGGGTAAGTACTTGTGGTAAGTCGGTACGCGCTTCGTCCACGGCATCTTTTACCTTCTGTTTAGCTATATCTACTTTTACATTGGTATGAAACTCCACCACTATTACCGATACGTCTTGTAAAGATGTACTGGTAAACTTTTTAATACCTGATACAGCTTTCAGCCTTTTTTCTATCGGCTTAGTAATCGTATTTTCAATATTGGTTGGGGAGTTTCCTCCATTTACAGTATTAATATAAATGGTAGGTACGGTTATATCCGGAAAGTTCTCTTTGGGTAAAGAGTTATAGGCCATGATACCTGCAACACATATAAATATGGTTATGAGGTAAACAGTCATTTTATTGTTTATAGCCCAACTGGAGGGTTTAAACTCTTTAAATTTTTCATTCATGTTATGGATATTTTTTAGTTGTCACATGGAATACGCCTTATCTTTCTTCGGATTATATTCCGATAATGGAGATATGTGGCTATTTCATAATAATTGTTTAAACGATTAATTATTTTTTAACTGTAATAGCATCTCCATCATTCAGCATATCATAACCTCCGGTAATTAATAAATCACCTTCTTTTAATCCGCTTGAAACTTCAATCAACCCATTATACTCACGACTTGTTTTGATAGGTGTTTTAACGGCTTTGTTATTTTTTGCAAGTAAAACATAGGTTTCATCTGTTCCACGTTGAATGTATTTAACAGGTACAACTATTTCAGGCTTTTCAGATTTATAGTCATTAATAAGTAATTTGGCCACCATATTCGGATGGTATTCTTTAGCATTGTTTAACAATACTTCCACAGCAAATGTTCTGTTCAATGTGTTAATAGAACGCGATGCATGAGTTATTTTTGCAGTAATAGAATCGTTCATATCCGGAAAAAGAATTTTTACTTCATTCCCAATTTTAACACGTGAAGCGTAACTTTCTGACACATCTGCTTTTACTTTAAGATGACTGAAATTTATTACACTGATAGCACTTATTCCAGGCGCAACAGCTTGTCCAACCTTAATATTTACCATATCAACCGTACCATTAATAGGTGAAATAATTTTGCTCATGGAGATTTGTTGCTGAAGTGCATTAATTTTGTTTTCCAAACTTTGTTTATTTGTTTTAGCTTGAAGATATTGTACTTCGGTACCAATTTTCAAATCCCATAATCCCTTTTGTTTTTCATAAACCAATGTTGCTAAGTCCAAATTGGTCTGCAAATCGGCTAGTTGTTGCTGTGTAGCACGTATATCAGTTTCAGCAAGTACTTGTCCTTTTTTTACCTGATCTCCTACTTTTACGTTTATACTTGTAATTGTCCCCGGTATTTCTGTTGATAACGAAACATTCTCATCTGCATCTATACGACCTTGTATTTCTATATAACTTTTAAAGGTTTGCAAATCCAAAGCCGTAGCAATTACTTCTATTGATTTTTGTTTACTACTATCAGCTCCCGATTTATGAAGTTCTTCTTCAATAGCTACTATTTTGCTCTCTATTTCAGATTTTTGTTTTTTTAATTTTTCAAGCTCTGTTTTTTTATCAGGTGCACCACAAGCCATTATTGTTAGTGCTATTCCGGAGATAATTATTTTTTTCATGTTATGTAGTTTATATAATTGTTAATTGAAAAAATTTAGAAGATTGGAAAATTGTTTTTTGCGTTTTAAATTTTACAATCTTCCAATTTTTAATGTTTTTAATCCTTAATATTTTAAATTCCCATTTGCTTTATCGTAATCTATTTTTGCTACAATAGCATCAAACAGCGCATTGTAATAATTCACCTGCGCTTGAGTTAAAGCCGATTGTGCGGTAACTACTTCCAAGTTTGTTCCTACACCTTGATCGTATTTGAATTTTGTGATGCGATATACTTCTTCTGCTAAAGCAATGTTTTTCTTTTGATTATCCAGCGAAACAGCCGCATTCTGCAGCATGGCCATGGATGATGCTATTTCATAATCAATGGATTTTTTTATGTTATCTATATTGTTTTGGGCTTTTTGCAATGATAGCTTTGCTTGTTGATTTCGTGCATTGCGCTGAAATCCGGTAAAAATAGGCATTGTAACTTTACCGCCTATAAATACGGCTGGATAAAGGGTGTGATTAACAAAATAATCTCCATTGTTATTAGAGCCATAACTTATTGCTCCTAAACCTTTACTATATCCGTATCCTGAAGCATTTCCGTAAAGAGTGGCTGTCGGCAGAAATGCATATTTTGATTTTTTTAGATCTATTTGGTTTATTTTTTTTTGTGTTTCAAACATCACATATTCTATTCGTTTAGTATAATCAAATTTTTCCGCGGTTGTATTGGTTGCAACGTCAAACTTCACATTATCCAAATTATCTGTCAATTCAAGATTGGTATTCACATCCATTCCCATCTGGTATTTCAATAGGTATCTGCTTAGTGAAACTAATCGCTGAATTTTTTCTTTTTCAATCAACAAGTTGTTATACGTTACGGTTAATCTGTCATAGTCTAATTTTTCTGCAACACCATATTGATACATCCCATTAGCACCATCCATCGCCGTTTTTATTTGTGCAATATTTGCATCTGTTATTTTTAATCTGGCATCATTAATAAGCGCAGTATAATATGCTTTACTAACAGCAACCGCAGTTTCTATTTTAGTGCGTTGCAATGTTTTTAAAGATAACTCAGCAAGCACTTTAGAAGATTGTATCGCTGTAAAAACGTCCCCATTAAATAATAGGCTGCCGTCTAATCCCATAATAGTTTGATATTGTGTTCCAAATCTAGCCGCAGCATACGAGCCAGGCGAGCCACCAAAAAACGATCCCGGAACTAAATTAGTCGGAAGATAAAACCAATCTTTAAAATCGGCACTTGAATTAATTTGAGGCAATACCAACCCTGTAACTTCTTTTACTTTTTGTGCTGCTAAATCTTGGTCAATGATTGCATTTTGCACATTGTATTGATTTTTCAAAGCGTAATCAATAGCCTGTTGTACCGAAAAAGAAAAAGCAGTACTGTCCTTTGTTTGGGAAAACAATGAGTTAGAAATAACTCCTATCCCAATAATTAAAAATAGTTTTTTCATGTTGTTTATAATATATTATTCTTCTTCTATTATTGCTTTGTATTTATTTATCATTTTATGTCCTTTTAATGTACAAATACCATGTAAAAAATGATCGATTAATGATAACTGCACATCAATAATTGTAAATTTATCAGGTGGGAAAACGTCAGCATCAAATCCCATTTCCACCTGTTTCATACGCAGCTTGGCAATTATTTTAGGATTAACATCCGTACGCACCACTCCTTGCTTAATACCTTTGTTTATCGATTCTTCAACCATCTTCACCATATATTCATCCTTAAACTTTTTAAAGATGCTCCATGAAGATGAATGATATTTTTGCAAATCATAAAACAAATTAGGATTCATTTGCGAAAAAAATTCGCCCATGTTTTTCATGATAGAAAACACTTCTTCAATAACATTTGACGATTCATTTGCCATTCGCTGACATTCACATTCATGCTCATGCAATTGTCTTAACATCATTGATTCTACCACTTCATTTTTATTTGAAAAATATTGATAAAGTGTTTTTTTCGACATCCCTAAATGTTTAGCAATATCATCCATTGTAATTGTTTTTGTTCCATGTTTAAAAAACAATTCTCGCGCTCCTTCTAAAATTCGTTCTTTCGGTTCCAACTTATCTTTTCAAAAATTTACGCCACAAAACTACGGAAACATTTTACATTTCCAAAGTTTCCCGAAAAAAATATTTTATTACTAAATAACAATCGCTTTAGTAAATTGTTCGGATGTTATTCAAAAATTAATCTGGTTGGCACTGTGCAATATTGGGCATTGTCGGAGTTCAGTTCAAATAGGTAAGTAAATGAAGTTGATTGTAAATTTCAGGAAAATAGAACCCTGAGTATGTTAGCAAAAACTCGAACCTGATTTCAGTTCTTGAATTTTCTTTATTACCTCTGAACTAAAAAAAGAATAAGTAAGAATTAGTCAATCTTCATTTCAGGAATATCCCCTTCAATTATTAATGTACCTAGAGTTGCGTTTTTTATTTGCTCTACGCTAACACCAGGGGCATGTTCAATAAGTTTGAAACCTTGTGGGGTAATGTCTATAACTGCAAGTTCCGTTACAATTCTTTTTACGCAGCGAACACCTGTAAGAGGTAAATCACATTTCTTCAATAGCTTTGACTCTCCTGCTTTGTTAACATGTTGCATAGCAACGATAATATGTTTTGCAGAAGCTACCAGATCCATTGCACCTCCCATTCCTTTCACCATTTTCCCGGGAATTTTCCAATTGGCGATATCACCGTTTTCAGCTACTTCCATGGCTCCAAGTATTGTCAAATCAACTTTGCGAGCACGTATCATTCCAAAGCTCGTCGCTGAATCAAAAAAAGAAGAGCCGGATATTGTTGTTATAGTTTGTTTACCTGCATTAATTAAGTCTGGGTTTTCCTCTCCTTCAAAAGGGAAAGGCCCCATTCCTAAAAGGCCGTTTTCGGATTGCAAAACAACTTTTAGTTCTTTAGGTATATAATTGGCCACTAAAGTGGGAATACCTATTCCTAAATTAACGTAATAACCATTTTTTATTTCCTGAGCGATGCGTTTAGCGATTCCTATTTTGTCTAACATGATTTTAGAGTTGAGAATTTTAAAGTTGTTTAAATACCCTTCTTCTTTTGAAGAGGCTGCTAAATCCTAGCCCTTCTTCCTTACCGTTCGCTGTTCAATGCGTTTTTCATAATTGCTACCCTGAAAAATTCGATGAACGTAAATTCCAGGAACATGGATTTGATTAGGGTCTAATGCTCCGACAGGAACCAGTTCCTCTACTTCTGCAATTGTTATTTTTCCAGCCATTGCCATTATGGGATTAAAATTGCGGGCCGTTGCATTAAACATCAAATTGCCTTCTGCATCACCCTTCCAGGCTTTTACAATGGCGTAATCAGCATCAAACGCCATTTCCATCAAAAATTCTTTCTCCACCCCATCAACCAAAAATTTTCTGGTTTCCTTTCCTATTGCTACCTCCGTACCCACACCTGCAGGTGTAAATATTGCAGGCATACCATATCCGGCAGCCATACAACGCGTAGCGAGTGTGCCTTGCGGTATGAGTTCTACTTCCAACTCTCCACTTAATAATTGACGCTCAAACTCTTCGTTTTCACCAACATATGAAGCAATCATTTTTTTTACTTGGCGGGTTTTAAGGAGTAAACCTATCCCAAAGTCTTCTACACCCGCATTGTTAGAAATACAAGTTAAATTTTTAACTCCTTTTTTTACCAGAGCCGAAATACAATTTTCGGGAATGCCACATAAACCAAAACCTCCAAGCATAAGTGTTGTATTATCAGTTATGTCCTTTATGGCTTCGGTGGCGTTTACAACTATTTTATTCATAGCGTTATTTGTTTTATTGGTAACAAAATATTTAATTTTTAATCAAACTGATTGGTAGTTGTATTATAATTCATCATCTCCGACTCTAATTCTCTATTATATCTATCACAATTCATTTCAACATTTATTGGTTTATTCGGTTTTTCAAAATCTCCTTTTGAAATATTAAGTGTTTTATCGGCATACACTTTCTGCATGTATTTTGCCCATATTGGTAAAGCCATGTTAGCACCTTGACCCATTTCGATATTATCAAAATGTACAGCTCTGTCTTCGGCTCCTGTCCAACATCCTGAAACTAAATCAGGAGTAATACCCATAAACCAACCATCGGAATGATTTTGAGTGGTTCCTGTTTTACCTGCAATAGGTGTATTAAGTTTGTATTTATATCGAAGTCTCACACCTGTACCTATTTGCACAACACCTTTCATCAATTGTAACATAACATAGGCTTTTTCTTCATTCAGCACCTCTTCCGTTTTGGGTGAAAACTCTGCTAATATTTTCCCGTTTTTATCTTCAATTCGGGTAATAAATGTAGGTTGAATCCAAGTTCCTTTATTTGCAAAAGTAGCATTTGCCCCAACCATTTCAAACACAGAAATTTCCGGTGTTCCCAAACAAATGGAGGGTACCGCTTCAATATGACTTACAACTCCCATTCTGTGTGCCAAATTAACTACCGCGGGAGCGCCAAATGTTTTGATAAGGTATGCTGAAATATAATTAACGGAGTTTGCAAGTGCTTGTTGTAACGTTAACATTCTGCCATTTAATTTTTTGTCGGAATTTTCAGGACAATATGGTGGTTGGCCATTAGGCATATCAATACATACCTGAACATTTGGGATGCGATAACATGGAGAAAAACCTTCCTGAATTGCCAAAGCGTATACAAAAGGTTTGAATGTTGAACCCACCTGACGCGTATGACCAATTTGAACGTGATCGTATTGGAAATACTGATGATTTATACCTCCTACCCATGCTTTGATATGTCCTGTTTTTGGTTCAACAGACATTAATCCCGATTGCAAAAATCCTTTATAATACCTCACAGAATCTTTTGGAGACATGACGGTATCTATCTCTCCATTCCATGAAAACACTTTCATCCTTATAGGTGTATTAAAATCCTTTTCTATTTCCGCTTCTGATATTCCATCTTTTTTCATAATACGATAACGATCCGAACGTTTCATACCTTGATGCATAATGCTTTCAATTTCTTCTTTAGTGATATTAAATGCAAATGGTGCATTTTTTTTACGTTTACATTCTTTTGTAAATACCGCCTGCAACTCTTTTAAATGTTCTTCCATTGCTTCTTCGGCATAATGTTGTAAACGCGAATCAATTGTCGTATAAATTTTCAATCCGTCTCGATAAATATTATACTTGGTACCATCAGGTTTAGGATGTTCTTCGCACCAGTTCTTCAAAAACACATCTCTGAGGTATTCTCTAAAATATGGTGCCAGTCCTTCATTGTGTCCTTCGGGTTGAAAATGCAGTGCTAATGGTAATTTTTGAAGTGAATCACTTTGTTGCTCGGTTAAATAATCGTACTTTTCCATTTGCTGAATTACGGTGTTTCTGCGACCTAATGATCTTTCAGGAAAACGGTTCGGATTAAATAATGACGGATTTTTTGCCATGCCTATCAACATTGCAGCTTGCTGCATATTTAATAATGAAGGACTTGTTCCAAAATAAATTTGTGCCGCCGATTTAATTCCTACAGCATTGTTTACAAAGTCGAATTTATTAAGATACATGGTAATAATTTCCTGTTTGGTATATTCCTTCTCCAATTTTACAGCAATTATCCATTCTTTAATTTTTCGCAACACCATTCCAAAGCCATGCAGATTTTCTCTGGGAAATAACATTTTAGCCAATTGTTGTGTAATGGTACTACCGCCACCACTACTTTCACTTCTTGTAACCACACCTATCACCACACGCATAAGCGCACGCACGTCTACTCCGGAATGGTCATAAAAACGGGCATCTTCAGTTGCAATCAACGCATTAATTACATTAGGTGATATTTGACTAAACTCAATATTTACCCGGTTTTCAGCATAATATTTACCTATTACTTTCATATCGCAGGAATAAACCTCCGAAGCAAGATTTGTTTTGGGGTTTCGTAAAGCCGTGGTATCAGGCAACTCAGAGAACTTGAGGACTCCCAGCACTAATAAAAATATCATTAAAGGAGGCAACAAGAATAGCACCCAAAGTATTCGAACAAATTTTTTATCGATTTTTTTCGCGCCCTTTTTTTCTTCACTCATTAGTTTAAAATAAAATTATTCTGCCTTTTCAATTCTTAACCCCACATCCATTATTAACGGCACATTGTCAAGGGGCATTCCATGCTGGATTTCAAAAACGTATTTTCCTATTGACGGAAAATGAACATTGCGTTTAAAGGGAATTTGATTATCATAAATATCACCCATGCCGCTACCCAGCCAATTTCCTTTTTCATCTGCCAGGATACAATTCAATGTATCTTTAGCTATTTTCCCATTAGGAAATATGGTTTTTATAAATAAATACAGGTTACTATAGGGGAATCCATCGGCATTACGAACGTTTATAAAAAAATTGTTTGGAGCTGAGGTATTTGTAACAACAACTTCAAACTTCATAATAGAATCTTTGTTCCAAACATTATCGGGAATAGTTTTATTTTCTTCAAAAACGCGGGCTTTATCACAAGAGTATAACATCAAACAAATACATAAAACAACTATTGTTTTTACTGCTTTAGGAAACGATGCTTGTCTTTCTTTTTTCATTGATATAATTTTTTCCTGTTTCTTATTTCTACTCTGTGTAATCACTTTTAATTTTTGCAGAAATAAGAGTTGTACTAGTTTTGTTTTTGAGGAATATTAACAGTATTCGGTTTTTTATCGGAAAAATGTTTTTTAGGTTTTTTCTTTTTACGCTTTTTATCTTTATCAAAACGAGTAAGGCTGTCTTGTCCAACCACATTTTCATAATCAAGAACTTTCTCTTTGGGTTTTTCGAACATCGCCTTCTCTAATAAATCTGCCGGTTTAGAGCCCGTTTTATTCATTTCAATAATGTCTTTTACTCTATCTACGGTAAGTGCTATGAAATTGTCTGGCTCGTTAGTATAAGAAAAAAACATTGTTCTTTTAAAAATATCTGTTTTCTGGTGAAATGCCCTTCCCTTTTCCGTTTCAAGCTTCACATTAGCTACATCCGGAAAGTCTTTTATAGCATCCATATAACTGTCTAGTTCATAATTTAAACAACATTTAAGTTTACCGCATTGTCCGGCAAGCTTCATCGGATTAAGCGACAATTGCTGGTAACGGGCTGCACCTGTTGATACAGAACGAAAATCGGTTAACCATGTTGAACAACATAATTCTCGTCCACAAGAACCAATCCCACCCAGACGACTGGCTTCCTGACGGGAACCGATCTGGCGCATCTCTACACGCACTCTAAACTCTTCTGCCAGCACTTTTATCAATTCTCTGAAATCAACACGCTCTTCTGCTGTATAATAAAAAACCGCTTTCGTTTTATCTCCTTGATATTCCACATCGCTAATCTTCATTTGAAGTTTAAGCTTAGTAGCTATTGTTCTTGCCCTATACATGGTTTCCTGCTCCAGCTTTTGAGCTTCCTGCCATTTTTCAATGTCGGCTTGTTTTGCTTTTCGGTACAGTTTTTTAATTTCTTCTGACGCATAATCAACGCCCCGTTTCTTCATTTGCAGGCGAACTAGTTCGCCTGTAAGAGATACTACACCTATATCATGCCCCGGAGAAGCTTCCACTGCCACTATATCTCCAACATTAATAGAAAGACTATTTACATTTTTGAAAAATTCTTTTCTGCTGTTCTTAAAACGAATTTCCATCACATCAAAAACCGGCTGACCACTTGGTAATTCTAGGTTTGCCAACCAGTCAAACACTTCAAGTTTATTGCATCCTCTATCTGTACCACAGGCTCCGTTACTGCCACATCCGGAGGGTATACCACTAGTTTTACTGCCGTTTTCTGTTGAACAAGTTGTACATCCCATGTCTTAACTACTCCTCTATATAAAATTTAATTACACTTGTTATTTTATTATTACTAAATAGGCTTCGGTAAATTTAGCAATTCATTAAACTTAAAAGCCAAATCCATAAATAAAATTTTGGCGTTTGCATTTCGCTCCATATGGTAATACGCCCTATTCAGCTCATCCACCAATGCATCTATATTGTTTAAATGTATAAAAGGGGCGAATTTGGTCACAAACTCCATCTCTTTTGCATTTAATTTAACCATTTCTTTTGTTGATGTATTCATTACTATACTTTCGCGCATAATGTGCAAAGTATAATTCAAAAAATTCTTTTGGCGTTCGCGTCCGGCTGTTGCTATTTCATCTATCCAAGACATTACCGACTTTGCATCAAACTTTAAACTTGCTCTCATAATCTTTTGAAAACTCACTAAATTTTGTTCAGCGTTTTCATTTTCATTAATAAGCAAAAGCGCTTCAGCATAGTCTCCATTGGCCAAATGCGCTATGCTCTTTGCCGACTCATTGGTTAATTCATGCTTTTCTGTTAATGCTTGTATCAATTCTTCTTCGTTTATTTTGTTTATTTTAACAAGTTGTGTTCTTGACACAATGGTGCGCAACATCTGGTCTTCATTTTCACATACTAAGAGGAATAAGGTTTTTTCCGGTGGTTCTTCTAAAATTTTCAACAACTTGTTTGCAGCTGCAGGGTTCATTTTTTCAGCATACCAAATAATCATTATTTTATATTCCGCTTCATAGGTGGTCAAATTGAGCTTATGCAGAATTTCAATGCTTTCGTCGGTACCAATTACCGCTTGTTTATTCTCGGCATCAAGTGTTTCAAACCAACTGAACAAATTGATGTATGGATTATTTAACAGCGCTTCTCTCCATTCTTTAGCTTTATCGGTGCTCACACGCACATCTTTTGAAAGAGCGATGGGATAAACAAAATGCAAATCAGGGTGTGCAAGTTTATTGTATTTTATACAAGACGAACATTGCCCGCACGAATCCTCTTCGCCTTTGTTAATACACGAGATGTACTGTGCATAAGCAACTGCAAGTGCCAAATTTCCACTTCCCTGAGGTCCTAAAAATAATTGGGCGTGACTTATCCGTCCATCTTTTACAGATTGAATCAAACGTTTTTTTACATCATACTGCCCTATTATCTCTTCAAACAACATTTTTGTTCTATCTTTTTTGGAAAAGTATTGCTTATTTTATTTCCTGACAAAGTTCTATCAAAACACCATTCGTATCTTTAGGGTGTATAAAACATATTAGTTTATTATCAGCCCCCTTTTTAGGTTGTTCTGAAAGCAATTTAAACCCCTCTTCTTTTAATCGTTGCATCTCCGTATAAATATCATTTACTTCAAATGCAACATGGTGAATCCCCTCACCCTTTTTTTCAATAAACTTAGCAATAGCACTTGTGGGGTCAATCGCTTCAAGTAATTCTATTTTGTTTTCTCCCATCATAAAAAACGAAGTAGATACCTGTTCACTTTCAACAGTTTCTAACTTGTATGGAGGCTTTCCAAATAGTTTGGTAAAAATCGCATTTGATGAATTTAAATTTTTTACTGCTATTCCCAGATGTTCAATTTTAAGCATAATTATAAATTTTTTATGCAAAAAGAAATCCCGAATTTATTGGTTCGGGATTTCTTTAACATTATTGATGCAAAAATTTTTACTTTTTCAGAAACTCAGCCATTATGTTATCGTAGTTCAAATAATAGGCTCCTTTTTGCAAGTCCGAAGCATCTATTTTTGAGGCAAAGCCTTTTTTTACAATATTTCCATACTGGTCATATACCTCATACAATGTTTCAACCGGAACGTCTTTGCTGTAAAAGCCTATTTCCTTCGTTACTTTAGCTGGACTAAAAGTTATTTCGCCAATAGAAGATGCGGCTTCTACTGTTCTAGAAATCCTTGGCTGTCCGGTATAATCAATTTGTTTAACACGAAATTTGTTATTACCTGAATGCGGTGTTACTTTAAATGAATATTCATTTTGACCCACAGAACCTACTCCTTCCATTTCACCAACCTTTACCCATTTATTCCAACGGAATTGCTCAATCTGGTAAGTTAATTTTCCAGTTTCTCCTTTGGTTGTCCATTTGAAAGTAAAATTAGGATCAATGGACATATTTACAATTTCATAAGTACTCTTAGGATTTAAGACTTCAGGGTTAAGAACCTTTGGTTTACAGTCATCTTTATGAATAATCTTTATTTCTACTTTATCACCTAGTTTAAACTGAAAGTTATGTAAATCTATTTCAAAAGCACTGGAAGCAATCTCATCCGTTGTAACGTTTCCATTTACTCTTACTTCTTGAACACAGAAACCAACACCACTTGCACTAAAGGGATTCTGTATATATATATTTTTCCCTTGATAAACCCCATCTAAAACGATAATGCCGTTAGCATGAGTTAGTAACGAAAAAACTAAGAGCAGTAAAGAAAAAAATATTTTTTTCATTTCATTTTTTTTAAATAATCATATGTCACAACGAAAAAACTGACTAATTATTTTCGCCTGCGAATTTCCAATTTTATTTTCTAATTTCAAAATAAAACAACTTAAAATTTTTATTAAATCGCTATACCTCCCATAAATCACACTTCTCACTTCACCTTAACTCCTTTCTTATAAGTAACTTCCGATATTTTTGCACCTTTTTTGTCGAAATAAACCCATTTACCATCAGGCTTACTTTCTATTAACCCGCTTTTTTTATTTTTTACCAAGGCATAAGAAGTTATATTTTCAAGATTTGCGTTTTCGTCCCAAGACTTACACTTGCCCGACAATTTGCCTTCCTTAAATGTTTTTTCATATGCTTTTACACCTGTTTGATAGTAATATTCCCAAACTCCATCAGGTTTTTCATATTTGTAATTTCCTTCACTGGATTTAAATCCATGGGAAGTCCATGTAATCCAGTGTCCGGTTTTTTTACCTTGCTTATAAAAACCTTGTTCTTCTATTTTCCCAGACTCATAATAATATTTCCATTCACCATCTTTCAAATTGTCTTTATAAACTCCTTCACAAAAAAGAATTTTGTTTGGTAACCATCCTTTCCAAGCACCATCCAACTTACCGTCTTTAAAATTTCCTTCATCTTTCAAAACACCATTGTCATACCAGGCTAACCAAAGCCCTGCTTCTTTACCCTTTATATAATTGCCTTCCTGAACTTTTTGACCATTTTCAAACCACACAATCCAATGTCCGTCTTTTTTACCTTCGATAAAATATCCTTGTTTCCACTTTGAACCATCACGGTACCAATATTGCCATATGCTATCTTGCAAATCATTTTTGTAATATCCTTCCGATTCTTTTTTATCCGTTGAGAACCAATATGCCCATTTTCCAATTCTCAGTCCATCTATTAATTTCCCTTCCATTTCAAGAGTTCCTTCTTCTCTATACCATTTCCAATAATTATTTTTTTTATCATTTATAAAAGTGCCTTCGCTCTTTTTATTTCCGTTTTTATACCAAGCGGTATAGATACCATTCATTTTACCATTACTGTAATTAACTACAAAATCCTTTTCGCCTGTTATTGTGTAAAATGTCCACTCACCATCTAAACGACCATCCTTATAACTTCCTTCGCTTTTCTTTTTTCCATTATCATAAATGGTCCTAATATGACCATTGCCACTTTTTACAATTTGCTCTCCGGTTTCTAACCATAAGCTCATTAACAAAATTTCACCTGAAGAATAGATTAATTCCTCTTTTGGTTTTCCATCACTATACCATTCTTTCCAACGTCCATCTTCCTTGCCATTTTTATATGTTCCTTCTTTTTGAACAATTCCGTTTGTAAACCAACCGGTGTATTTACCTTCCGCTAAATTATTCTTAAAAGGGCATTCGCTTTCTTTTTGTTTATTTTCATAATAGTAGATCCAAATTCCTTCTTTTTTATCTGCATTATACCTCTCAATACTTTTAATATTAGCATTTTCATACCAACCTGTCCAAATACTATCAGCTTTATCATCTTTAAAAAATGTTTCTTGTGCTAGTACTCCATTTTTATACCAATATTTCCAAACTCCATTTTTTTTTCCTTTTATATAATTTTCTTCGGCCTTATTTCTTTTCCCTTGGTAATAGATTATAAATTTTCCTTGTTCTCTTCCTTCAAAAAACTTCCCTTCTTTAGCTATATCACCATTTTCATACCAGATAGTATATTTACCATGCTGCATACCATCCTTCATCTCCTGCTCGCTTTTCTTTTTAGTTTGGGCATTGTCCCAATATTCGGTAATTGTTTGGGCAACTCCTATGTTAAGAACAAAAATGAAAATGCAACTACTGATAATTTTACTCATATATTTTTACCTCCGTTTAAAGACTCGATCTTAAAATTTTAGTTTGATTCAAGTACTTTGAAAAGCTCGTCTAACTTAGGAGTAAGGATTATTTCTGTTCTACGATTTTTTTTGCGAGCATCCGCATTTTTAGAAGGATCTATTGGACTGTATTCTCCACGTCCGGCTGCTGTTAAACGTTTTGGGTCTATTGAACTATATTTAGTCATAATTTTCACAATAGATGTAGCACGCATAACACTTAAATCCCAATTGTCTTTAATATCACCTTTTCCATTCATTGGCACATCATCTGTGTGTCCTTCTATCAAAACATTTATATCCGCATTTTGTTCAAGCACTTTTGCAACTTTTTTAAGGGCTTCAACCCCTTTTGCTTCAACACTTGTGCTACCGGAAGCAAATAACAAGCTTTCATCCATAGACACATAAACCTTTCCGTTTTTTTGAGTAATGGTTAAACCCTTTCCTTCAAATCCAAGTAATGCATCAGATACTTTTCTTTTTAATTCGTTAACCGCTTCATCCTTCTTTTTTAATATCCCCTCTAATTCCGAAACGCGGTGTTCACGCTTTTTTAACTCTGCTGTTAAATTATCCAAGTCGCTTTTTTGATTATTAAGCGCTGTTTCCAATTGCTTCAACTCATCTTGCTTTTTTAATAATTGTTCCTGAGTAAGTTGTAATTCTCCTGAAAGCTTTTTAGTGTCAGCGATATTTCCTTCTAACAGTCTATTGTATTTATCCAATAACTGGTCGTTGACAGTGTTTAATTTGTCATATTTAGAAGTTAGATTACGCAAATTTGTTCCTATAATAGAAGTGTCTCTTTGCAATCCCGTAATATCTCTTAAATAATCGGTAAGCTTTTTATTTGCCTCGGTAAGCTTTGTGTCACAATCTTGATATGAATTTTTTAACGTTGTTAATTCATTCTCACAATTTGCCCGTCTTGCTTGTTCTTCTTCATATTTACGCTGTGGAACACACGAAAATAATGAAATAAATATTAGTGTTATAATTATATAGCTTGCTGTTTTTTTCATTTGTAAATACGTATTAAAGTTAGATCTATCAGGGACACAATATTATAGAATAAAGCTACAAATAACATACACTTTTTGATAAACTTTTACACAATACTACTGTTATAATATTTCCGAATTTATAAAAGGTATATACTTCTTCAAACAAAAAAAGCCGCTTTATTAGCGGCTCTTTTCGTTTGAATTTTTTATCTATTTTTTTGCAACGGTTTTCTTTTTCTTATCCATATAAACTCTAGCCATATCACGATATTCCATTGCATTGGCAGGAAAATTTTTAACGTATGGTTTTAATAAACGATAATTTTCATCATAAAAAACAGGTATTACTGCACCATCATCAATTCCCACTTGATCCGCTTCAAGATACAATTTCATTCGTTTTCTATCATTCAACTCTTTCATTGCATGTGCAAACAATGTGTCAAATTTATCACTCTTATAGCGCATTGAGTTTAAATATGGTTTATCCATCATATTCTTAGGTATATGTCTACCACTTAACAGCGTTAAGAATGTTTCAGGGTCAGGATAATCTGCTATCCAATGACTTTTCCAAAACAATGTTTTACCTGACTCAATTCTCTCTAAATGTTCGCCAAGAGGAACAACACTAACTTCAATATCAATATTTAAATTTTCTTTCAACATTTTTTGAACAGCTTCGCATACCTGAACATTTCTGTCTCCACCACCGCTGTTAGTTTGAAGAGTGATTTTTGGAAATCCTTTGCCATTAGGATAACCTGCTTTTGCAAGATATTTTCTTGCTTTCTCAACATCAAAAGTAAAACCATTTAATTCTTTGTTATGATACCCTTTGAAAGCCGGAGGTACTATTCCATAAATACCCGGAATTCCTTCTCCCTGTAATATGTTTTCTACTATCTTTTCGCGGTCGATTGCAAAATTGAAGGCTAAACGAACATCCTTTTTACCAAAGATATCGCTATTATGTTGAAACCCAAAGAAGAACGTACTCATAGCAGGAACAACTTGCATTTCGAATGGAGCGTTTACTTCTTTCGCTTCGTCAAATTCCCCCAAAATTTCTGAAATCATCTCAACCGGAAGTTGGAAAATCATATCCAAATTACCTCTTTTAAATTCGAGAAATTCCGACTTCTTTTCCTTAATGAAAGAATACTTAAGTCCATCTAAATAAGGTAATTTATTTCCCATCTCATCAGAACTCCAATAGTCGGGGTTACGTTCTAAAACAACTGATTCTCCTTCTTTAATACTTTTTAATTTAAAAGGTCCTGTACCAACACATTTGATTCTCATTTCTGTACCGTACTTTTCATATGCCTCTCTAGGGTAAACACAACATCCCTGAGTACTTAATATATTTAAGAATCCGGCAAATGGTTGTACTAAAGTAATTCTTAACGTATAATTATCAATTACCTGAATTCCTGAAACTCCACCAGGTAAAGGTTTTTTATCAATAGTAGATTGGAAATATTCATCAGCTCCCTTTACCCTACCTTTGAATGTATTGCCAAAATATTGGTTTTCAGGACTAGCGGTACACAGTCTATCAAAACAATACTTGAAGTCATTCGCTGTTAATTCGCGTCCTTTCCCATCAGGGAAACACTCATCGTCATGAAACTTAACTCCTTTATGAAGATAAAAGGTCCAAACACTGGCATCATTAGAAAAATCCAATTGTTCCGCTAAAGAAGGAAGAATGGTTAAATCTTCTTGAGATTGTTTAATTAACCCTTCGTAAATTTGTTTTGTGATGTGATCGGCCGCAACTTCTGTTACGCTTAAAGGAAATAAACTACGAAAATCTTCCACCTCGTTTGACCTAAATACTCCACCATAAAACACTCCACCTTTCCCCTCCCTAAATTCTTCATGGTTATTATTTTCGCCACCACATGATGACATAAGAAGCGCCACCAATGATAAATAGATAACTTTTTTGATATACATTACAAAATAGATATTAAAGTTCGTCAGGCGCAAATATATGTAATAACTTTAAAAAGTACTATTTAATTGCAGAATTTTTTTACCGTACATTATTTACAAATTGTAAAATACTGAAGGAATCACAATTCAAGTTTTTTGCTATACAATTTATGTAGAATACTACTCCGTATCTTTTGGTGTCATATAAACCCTTCCCATATCACGATACTCCATAGCATTTGCAGGGAAATTTCTCACATAAACCTGCAATAAACGATAATTTTCTTCATAAAATATCGGCATTATGGCACCATCATTCATCGCAAGCTGATCTGCCTCATTATACAGGATCATTCTTTTTTTCTCATCCACTTCTTTCATTGCAGCCAAAAACAGTGAATCAAAAGCAGGATTCTCGTATCTAACCGAGTTTAGATATGATTTTTCAGACATCGAGGGAGGGATATGTTTACCGTATAATAACGTCAAAAATGATTCAGGATCAGGATAGTCAGCAACCCAGCCACTACGCCAAAATAATGTTTTTCCTGTTTCAAGACTTTCAAGATGTTCTGCTAATGGAACAACATCTATCTCGATATTTATATTCAAATTTTCTTTAAGCATTTTTTGAATTGCTTCTGCTATTTGAATATTCCTGTCTCCACCACCACTATTAGTTTGCAACTTCAACTTAGGAAAACCCTTGCCATTGGGATAGCCGGCTTTTGCTAAAAGCTTTCGAGCCTTTTCAACATCCAAATCAAACCCTTTTACGAGCTTGTTATTATAACTGCCTACTGAAGGTGGGACAATTCCGTAGATTCCCGGAACACCATCTCCTTGCAAAATATAGGTAACTATTTTCTCTCTATCAATTGCATAGTTAAATGCTAAGCGAACCTCTTTTTTGCTAAAAAGATCGCTTTTATGTTGAAATCCATAATAAAAAATAGTCATTGCCGGTACTACTTGCATACTAAAAGGAGGATTCGCTTCTCTTGCATCATCAAGTTCTCCCAAAATAGATGATACCATGTCATTAGGAATTCTGTATACCATATCTAATTTACCCCTCTTAAATTCAAGCAACTCCGATTTTTTTTCTTTTATAAACGTAAATTTTAACCCATCCATATAAGGTAAATGATTACCATATTTGTCAACATCCCAGTAATTAGGATTACGATCTAACACAACAGCCTCATTTTGGTTAATATTCTTTAATTTAAAAGGCCCTGTACCCACGCATCTTGTACGCATATCAAAATCGTATTTTTCAAAAGCTTCTTGCGGATAAACGAAGCAACCAGGAGTGGTGAGTATATTTAAAAATCCGGCAAAAGGGTAAAGCAAATCAATTTCTAAGGTATAATCGTCAATAACCTTAACACCAGAAACACCTCCCTCAATGGGTCTTTTAACAAATGTAGAAGCATAATACTCGTTTGCTCCTGCAACTCTGTTTTCAAATGTGTTACCAAATTGCTGATTTATAGGGCTTACGCTACATAATTTATCAAAACAATATTTGAAATCTTTTGCTGTTAATTCGCGCCCCTTGCCATTTGTAAAGCATGAGTCGTCCTGAAATTTCACTCCTTTTCGGATGTGAAAAGTCCACTTTGTAGCGTCTTCATTTTTATCCCAACTCTCAGCAAGGCAGGGCAAAATAGAAAGGTTTGACTGAGAAAGTTTCACCAACCCTTCATATATTTGTCTTGTAATATGGTCAGAAGCAACTTCTGTGATATCTAACGGAAATAAACTTCGAATATCTTCCACTTCGTTCATTCTAAATACCCCACCATAATAAATACCACCTTCTCCTTTTCTCAATCCACCGGATACATTATCACCTCCACCACATGCTGAAAACAAAAATAAGCCCAACAATAAAAACATGCACTTTTTCATACATTTCATTTTTCAGATAAATATACCACAAACGCAAAGTTAATTATTGAAATGATATATACAAAAGTTAAAAAATGTAGTTGCTGAAGATGAAATCTAAAAATCAATTTCTAACACTACAGGACAATGATCTGAATGTTTTGCTTCTGGGAGTAAAAAACTTCGTTTCATTTTTGATTCAAGCGGTTTGCTTACAAGATTATAATCAATTCGCCAACCCAAATTTTTCGTCCGTGCATTTGCCCTAAAACTCCACCAAGAATAGTTATGCGGTTCTTTATTAAAATGCCTGAAACTATCTATAAATCCTGATTTAATAAATTTATCCAGCCACTCGCGCTCTTCCGGAAGAAAACCACTGCTATTAGCATTACTCTTTGGATTATGTATGTCTATAGGTTGGTGACAAATATTAACATCTCCACAAAGAATTAAATTGGGGTGATTTTTTTTTAGACCATCAATGTACTTTTGAAAATCGTCCATCCATTTAAACTTAAACGCCTGACGCTCCTCCCCGCTGCTGCCACTCGGATGATAAACGCTCATTACAGATATATCACCGAAATCAACTCTTAAAATACGACCTTCACTATCATATTCAGAAATGCCACAACCATATTCCACATGTGTAGGTTTTTGTTTTGTAAATATCGCCACACCGCTATAACCCTTTTTTTGGGCGGGATACCAATAGTGATAATACCCTTTATTTTCAAACAACGAAAGGTCTATCTGACTAGGGTCTGCTTTTATTTCCTGTAAGCATAAAATGTCCGGATTGGTTGCTGTTAACCAATCAACAAGCCCTTTACTCATTGCAGAACGAATTCCATTTACATTATAAGAAACTATTTTTGTCATCCTTCTGTTTTTTATTTGTCCATATTCTGAATCATTTTTTCTTTCCACAATTCAGGAATAGGAACAGTTTGATTAGTTTTTAAATTAATGCAAACGAGCACCGCTGCTCCTCTCGCAAGTTCAACCTCCACCCCATCCTCCACCTTAAGCAATGAAAAAGTCATATCAAAACTTTTAGTACCTATACGAGAAACCCATACATAGCTATATATAGTATCGTTCAATACTATTTGTTGTTTATATTCCATTTCTACTTTTGCAACAACGATTGATACTTCTGACCAATAACTTCTGGAATCCTTTCCCATAAGGGCGTTGAAATAATCAACCCTTGCCAACTCAAAATAAGAAAAATAAACAGCACTATTTACATGACCTAAATGGTCTATATCTCTGAAACGAAGCTGAATTGTTGTTTTATGCTTAAAAGGAGCCATCATTTTAATATCGATTTATTTAATCAAGTGTTTCGTATATTGAGTTATTGCTTTTATATTCAGGAACAAGGCTTTTCATTTTTTTTACTATTGAAAGGTTGTTTTGAGTATCAAATAAATCTATCAATTCCTGAATGGTTTTAGATACTATTTCAAAATCATATTCTTTAACTTTCGCAATTAATATTTGTTTGTGATGCGTTGGTAAAGTATTCTCTTCATTTGTTAATAGTTCTTCGTACAACTTTTCGCCGGGACGCAACCCTGTATAAGTAATGCGTATATCTTTATCCAAAATCAGACCTGATAACAAAATCATTTTTTTTGCTAGATCAACAATTTTAACCGACTTACCCATATCAAAAACAAACACCTCACCTCCGTTACCTAAAGCTGCCGCTTCAAGCACTAATTGACAGGCCTCAGGAATTGTCATGAAATATCGGGTAATGTCCGGATGAGTAATAGTTACAGGACCTCCACTTTCAATTTGTTGACGAAAACGTGGAATTACAGAACCATTAGAACCCAACACATTTCCAAAACGGGTGGTAATAAATTTTGTATTCGTTTTTTTTCCCAATGCCTGTGTATAAATTTCGGCAATTCGTTTACTCGCTCCCATAACGTTAGTAGGATTTACAGCTTTATCCGTTGAAATCATTACAAACTCCTCCACCTTATAATCAACGGCTAAATCTGCCAGCGTTTTAGTTCCCAATACATTTGTTAATATAGATTCCGAGGGATTATTTTCCATCATTGGCACGTGTTTGTATGCTGCTGCATGAAAAACTATTTGAGGATTAAACGTGCGAAACACATTGTCCATGCGGTCTTTATTGCGCACATCGCCTATCACCACTTCATACGACTGCCCTTTATATTTTTCAAACAATTCTAATTCTATATCATACAAAGGGGATTCCGCCTGATCAACTAATATGATTTTTTTAGGTTGAAAACGAATTGCCTGACGAACAATTTCGCTACCAATGCTTCCGGCAGCACCGGTTACCAATACTATTTTACCGGAAATTCTTTTTTTAATGGCTTCCTTATCAAGTTGAATAGGTTCTCGCTCAAGCAAATCCTCAATTTTAATTTTTTTTATTTGTTTAAAACTTAACACCCCGTTTATCCAATTACTAATTGGAGGAACATTCAGCACTCTGGTGTCATAATCCAAACAAATATCCACAATCTCTTGTTTACGGGCAGGCGAAAGAGATTGTACTGAAATAATCAAATGCTCCACATCATTATCTTTCAGCAACTCTTTCAACTTATTAACACCATAAATACTAATTCCTTCCATTTTCTTTCCGTACTTTTTAGGATTATCATCGATGAAAGCAAGCACTTTATATTTTGTTCCCGCATCACGGTCAAGCGTACGTTTAGTAATAAGTCCCGACTCACCCGCCCCAAAAATAATGATGCTGCTTTTTTCTTTATTAGAATTAACAATTTCGGAATACAATGCTTTAAACATGATGCGTAAACTTATCATCAAAAAAGTAGATGACATGTATTCGATGATCACAATAGAAAAGGGAACAATAAAGCGTTCATTAAAAAAACGATAACTCACAATATTTGCAATCATAAATACAACACTTCCAACACTTATCACCACAAAAATACGCTGTACATCTTGCGAACCGGTATATTTTACTATGCCTTGATATATCTTTGAAATATAAAAGCTAATTGCTCTAATTCCTAAAACAAAGGTAAAAACAACAGGAGTAGCTTCAATTTCTACTTGTGGTATATTAAAATTAAAACGTACCAAGTACGCTAAAATCAAAGAGAACAAACAAATGCCAATGTCGATGAAAAAGATAATCCACCGTGGCATGTTGCGTTGAAATAAAAATTCGAGTCGTTTCATGCTATTTTAAAGAGGGTCAAATATAAGAAAATAGGAGCGTCATTTAAAAGCAACTATGTTTAATTACCCGTTTTACTTATGTTTGTGCCACTAAAATGATGCTTATCTTAAATGCCTAGAATTTTATTCATAGCCGCCCATCGTCCGAATCGCTCTCCCAGTCAGCGATACCGCTTCGAGCAATATTTCCATTTTTTGAATATGAACGGTTATGAATATGAACTTTCTTATATCATTGACAAATATGATGATGCCATTTTTTATAGTAAAGGTAGCTTATTCAACAAATTATTAATTGTTCTTAAAAGTATTGCAAAACGATTATATGACGTAAAACGAGCGAACAACTTCGATATTGTTTTCATACAACGCGAAGCATTCATGATGGGTACAACATTTTTTGAGAAATTATTTAGTAAAACAAAAGCGAAATTGGTTTTTGATTTCGATGATTCTATTTGGCTGATGGATACTTCCAATGCAAATAAAAAATGGGAGTGGCTGAAAAGCACCGAAAAAACGAGTAAAATAATATCTTATTCACATCTTGTTTTTGCTGGCAACAACTATCTGGCAAATTATGCGAGACCATTCAACAGAAATGTAAAAATCCTTCCTACAACCATTGATACTGCTTTTCATAAACGACCACAACCTTACGCAAACAATACCAAAATATGTATTGGTTGGAGCGGAAGCATCACAACCATTAAACACTTTGAAAATATTATTCCTGTTTTAAAAAAAATTAAAAAAAAATATGGCGATACCGTTTTTTTTAAAGTGATGGGCGATCCAACCTACAAAAATAATGAGCTTAATTTAAAAGGCATTTCATGGAGCCACGAAACAGAAGTAGAAGTATTGTCATCATTTGATATCGGCATAATGCCGCTGCCCAACGACCAGTGGGTAAAGGGGAAATGTGGCTTAAAAGGACTGTCATATATGTCACTTGAAGTGCCCACTGTTATGTCTAATATAGGCGTTAATCCTGAAATTATTGAAGATGGTGTAAATGGTTTTTTGGCAGACTCAAAAGAAGAGTGGTTCAACAAAATTTCATTATTAATAGAATCTTTTGAATTAAGAAAAAAATTAGGTGAAAATGCCCGAAAAACAGTTATTGAAAGATATTCAACAGAATCACAAAAATACAATCTGCTAAATAGTTTCAACGAATTGTTGAAGCGATAAAACAGTATATTTGCACACATTACAATAAGTGACAAACAGCTAAAACTTTCAACTTTACAACTTTCAATTAATACATAATGGAAACTATTACCGAATTAAAAAACACCGCCCTTACGGCCAAACACCAATCGTTAAGCGCTAAAATGGTTCCCTTTGCAGGGTATTTAATGCCTGTATCTTACAGCGGATTAAATGATGAACACCTGACAGTTCGCAATGCAATGGGCGTATTTGATGTTAGCCACATGGGAGAGTTTATTTTGAAAGGAGAAAACGCGTTAGATTTAATTCAACGTGTTACTTCAAATGATGCATCAGTGTTGATAGATGGAAAAATACAATACTCTTGTTTGCCAAACGAAAATGGTGGAATTGTTGACGACTTGCTGGTTTATCGTATTGATGAGAAAACGTACATGTTAGTTGTTAATGCTTCAAACATTGACAAAGATTGGAAATGGATTCAAAAATTTAACATCAAAAATGTGGAAATGCACAACATTTCCGAAAAAACATCTTTGCTCGCAGTGCAAGGTCCTAAAGCAATTTTAGCATTACAAAAGTTAACAGATATAAATCTTTCCGAGATACCCTATTATGCTTTTAAAAAAGGCGTATTCAATGGAATTGACAATGTTATTGTATCAAATACTGGTTACACAGGTGCCGGAGGATTTGAAATTTATTTTGAAAACGGCGTTGCAGAAAAAATGTGGGATGCAATTTTTGAAGCAGGAGCTGAATATAATATAAAACCTATCGGTTTAGGAGCTCGTGACACCTTACGATTAGAAATGGGGTTCTGTTTATATGGCAATGATATTGATGATACTACTTCACCGATTGAAGCCGGATTGGGATGGATTACGAAGTTTAACAAGGATTTTACAAATAAAGCTTCATTATTAACTCAAAAAGAAAAAGGTGTCTCAAAAAAACTAGTTGGATTTGAAATGGTTGACCGCGGTATTCCCCGTCACGATTACCCAATTACAGACAAAGACGGCAGCCTCATTGGAAAAGTAACTTCCGGAACTCAATCTCCTTCACTTAACAAAGCTATAGGTATGGGATATGTGTCAACTCTTTTTGCTAAAACAGATTCAGAAATTTATATCACTATTCGCGATAAAAGCATAAAAGCAAAAGTTGTAAAGACCCCATTTTATAAAGCCAGATTTTAGCATGGAAAAGAAATATTTTGTTGACGTTTGTCTTTCGCCTCACCTCTACCCTATATACCACCGAGATGATACTATTGTGGTGGTAGTAGACATTTTACGAGCCACATCAGCCATGTGTACAGCTTTTCACCATGGTGTAAATAAAATAATTCCTGTAGCGACTGTTGAGGAAGCTACTCAATATAAAAAACAAGGTTTTTTGGTAGGTGCCGAACGCAACGGTATAGCTTTGGAAGGTTTTGATTTTGGCAATTCTCCGAGTTCATATATGACTCAAAAAATAAAAGGACAAACAGTCGTTATTTCTACAACTAATGGCACACAAGCCATTGAAGTATCGCGCAAAGCGCACAAAGTAGTAATAGGTGCTTTTACAAATATCACCGCGCTGTGTGATTGGTTAAAAAAACAAAATAGAAATGTATTGCTTTTGTGTTCGGGATGGAAAAACAAATTTAATTTAGAAGACACGCTGTTTTCCGGTGCTGTTGCTGAAATATTATTGCAAGACATAAAAAAATTTAAATCGGGAGATGGAGCCCTTGCTGCAAGCCTTTTGTATCAAATGGCGAAAAAAAATCCTTATCAATATCTACGTCATTCGTCCCACGCTGAGCGCTTATCGGCAATGGGATTAAAGGAGGACATCAGATATTGTTTGTCCTTTGACAAAACAACTATAATACCTATTTTAGATGGCAAGTATTTGGTAAAGATGGTATAAGCCAGTTAACCGAAGGAAGGCACTGTAAAAACCTCATTTTAATAAAAGGTTTTAATTAATTAACTGGTTTCCCATCTATAAAAATAACCACATAGGCTTCTGTAATACCCATCTGAATTAATTCTATTTTTCTTTTCTCCGCCTCAGTAAGGGTTTTAAAATCTCCGCTCAGGTATTTTTTTACGCCATCTGCTTTCGCATATTTATGAAATTCTTTTACTCCGTTTCTTTTAGGATTTCTACGATATGCTCCTATTTGAACCGAATAAGTAGTTTCAATAGATGAACTTTTGGTTTCTTTTGCTGCAAGTTCCTTTGCTGCTAATGCCGCTGTTCTGATCGAATCTCTTCTTTCTAATTCAAAGATATAATTGGATAACTTTATTACTTCCAACCCTGTGTATTGATGAACAGAATCGTCGTTAAGATCTATTAACAATGCAGGATCGCTTATTGAATTTTTATCCTTTAAACCAAAACCATTCGGTTCGTTAGCGGAAGCAATAGAATCGCGCTTCTCCAGTTCATAAATTACATTGGATAATTTTAGAATTTCCTTCTCTGTAAAGGGGTTAAGCGAATCAGATAAAGCATAACATTTAGCCGATTGAAAAATTACAATAATGGCTATAAAAGCAAGTGTCCTTTTCATTTTTTTATAAATTAATAATTAAAGCCAACCTTTTAAGATTTCTTTTTATTGCGTTGCCTATTACGTAACATCAATCTAAAAGGTTCGCTTTTAGTTTAATTCGTATTATTAATTTATAATTTAGGTAATATTAATCTAACTACTTTTTGCTTAACAAATCAATTACTGCAGCATTTACATTAATAAATCCGCCTGAAATACATAGCTCTTCTACTTTCTTTTTAGCTTTTCTATTTCCGGGGACTTTCACTTTTTTGTTATAATGTACGACTGTTTTCATTAATACATCCCTTACCTGCGGAGCTGTTAACTCAGGAAAATAACCTCGTATAAGTGCCGCTGCACCAGCAACTGCGGGAGATGCCATGCTTGTACCTGACAGCGTTTGATACTTACCATCGGGAACGGTTGAATAGATATCAACACCCGGGGCAAATAAATCAACTTGTTTGTAACCATAATTAGAGAATTCTGCCAATAGCTTTTTTCCCGGTTTATAAGCACATGCCCCCACCTGAATCCAATTATTTGCTATCATGCCGCCTCTGAGTTCCCTGTTTGGAAAGGAAAGAGATGTGTCGCTATCTTTAGATTCATTACCGGCTGCATGTACCAGTAATACATCCTTTGAAGCTGCATACTTTACAGCTTCGTCAACCATCGATTTATTGGGAGAATAGTATTTTCCAAAACTCATATTAATAACAGTCGCTCCGTTATCCACCGCGTAACGTATGGCATTTGCAATATCTTTATCGCGCTCATCACCATTAGGCACCGCTCTTACAGGCATTATATGTACGTTGTTCGCAATACCATCCATTCCAATATTATTGCCTCTAACAGCCCCAATAATACCAGAAACATGGGTTCCATGTAAAGCATCTGGTCCTTTTACACGATTACATCCATAATAACGATTGATAGTGTCGTAAGGATCATCTCCCACAATGGCTTGACGAATAGAGTCTGCATTAATTGTATTCAAGCGAACCATGTTTTCGTAAGTTTTACGGGTATCGGCAAGTTCACTTTCCAGCTCCTTCTCATTCATTCCCATAGCGAATAATAGCTTGAATCGTTTCTTCATTTTTTTCTCCAACTTGTTCTCAGGGATATAATTTTTTATAGCTTGTTTTGAAAACTCTCCGTGATTTTGCATTTTAACCGATTTTACAAAATCGTCCAGCATGGAGATTGTTTCCAATTGTCCTTCGTATTGACTTTGCTCTTTTCTATAATCAATTTTTAATTTTTTATATGCAGCGTATTGTTTTGCTTCGTCAGGGGATAGTTTTGCAACATCCACATCTTTAAATTTTTGCAACATCAATCTATACATCCTGGCTACTTCATAGGCTTCATAATTAATATCTTCCGTTTTCCCTCCCAAAAAACTCCAACCATGAATATCATCAATATAACCATTATTATCATCATCAATTCCATTATTAGGTACTTCTCCCGGGTTCGTCCAAATAACATCTTTTAAATCTTCGTGATCTATTTCCACACCACTATCTATTACAGCAACAATAATAGGCTTAGGTGTTTTTCCTATTAATCGTTTGTAGGCCTCCTCCACTCCCATTCCGTAAACTTTATCTATTGACGGATCCAACAATTGCCAGTTTTTAGGTGTATGCTTTTGCGCTAGTGTAATGTTTGAAATAACTAATGCCGCAACTATAATTCTTAACTTCATAATAAAAAAAGTGTGTCAGGTATATAAAAAAATAACGTCCCGAAATTTCGGGACGTTATTCAAGTTAGAGAAACAATTAACAAAACTCCTCAAAAGCCATCTTTAAATTATCCGCTATCATTTGAGCATTGCGTCCTTCAATATGGTGACGCTCCACAAAATGAACGAGCTTACCGTCTTTAAATAAAGCTATTGCCGGCGATGACGGAGGATAAGGAGCAAAATACTTACGAGCTTCGGCAACCGCTTCAGTATCAAATCCGGCAAAAACAGTAGTTATACGATTGGGGTGCTTTGCTCCTGATACGGCCAGTTTTACACCAGGACGAGCTGAACCGGCTGCACAACCACATACCGAGTTAACCATTACTAAAACAGTTCCCTTACTATTGATGGCTTCTTTTACAGCATCCGGGGTTGTTAAATCCTCAAAGCCAACAGCTGTTAGCTCTGATTTCATTGGCAATACAAGACTTGGAGGATACATAGTACTTTATTTTAAATTATAAATAGTTTATTATTATTTAGCTTACAAAATTACAAAACAATATCAAATGATCTGAAAATAATTCGCACGCGGAAATGTCCTGTAATCGCAACGAATACTTTAAAGGGATATTAAATGGTAAAAAAGAATGGCTAAGCTTTGTATTTTTTAACGATAACCGAAGCATTATGCCCGCCAAATCCAAAGGTATTGCTCAAAGCAGCACGAACTTCTCTTTTTTGCGCTTTATGGAATGTAAAATTAAGCTTATTGTCAAGTGCCGGGTCATCTTCAAAGTGGTTGATAGTAGGGGGCACAATATCATTTTGTACCGCTAATATAGAAGCGATAGCCTCTATAGCACCTGCAGCACCAAGTAAGTGACCTGTCATTGATTTCGTAGAACTGATGTTAAGTTTGTACGCATTTTCTCCAAACACTTGCAAAATAGCTTTTGTTTCTGCAACATCACCAAGTGGTGTTGACGTTCCATGAACGTTAACATAATCGATTTGATCCGGGGTCATTTCAGCATCAGACAATGCGTTTCTCATCACATTCAATGCTCCCAAACCTTCCGGATGTGGTGCTGTTATGTGATTTGCATCTGCCGTAGAACCGCCCCCCGCAACTTCTGCATATATTTTTGCACCACGTTTAAGTGCATGTTCCAATTCTTCTAAAACTAAACATCCGGCACCTTCTCCTAATACAAAACCATCTCTGTTCAAATCAAATGGACGAGATGCTGTTTGTGGAGAATCATTGCGGGTTGAAAGTGCGTGCATGGCATTAAATCCTCCTATGCCTGCCTGAGCAACGGATGCTTCCGAACCTCCCGATACTATTATATCTGCTTTACCTAAGCGGATATACATTGATGCTTCTATAATAGCATTAGTGGATGATGCGCAAGCGGAACAAGTAGTAAAATTAGGACCGCGCATGCCAAACATAATTGAAATATGTCCACCACAAATATCAGCAATCATTTTAGGAATAAAAAACGGGTTAAAACGAGGAGTTCCATCCCCTTTTGCAAAAGCAAAACATTCGTCCTGAAAGGTTTGTAACCCACCTATACCTGAACCCCATATAACGCCGGCTCTGTCACTGTCAAATGAATCTTCTTTATCTAATCCTGCGTCTCTCACAGCCTGAATAGCTGCAGCTAAACCATACTGGGAATATGGATCAATTTTACGAGCTTCTTTACGATCAAGGTAATCTTCCGGATTAAAGCCTTTTACTTCACAGGCAAATTGCGTCTTAAATTTTGAAGCATCAAAACGTGTAATAGGTGCAGCGCCGCTAACACCATTCAACAAATTATTCCAATAATCAGAAACATTATTGCCAAGTGGTGTAATAGCACCAAGACCTGTAACTACTACGCGTTTAAGCTCCATACAAGAAAAAAATTTGTTAAAAATTATTTTGCGTTTGCCTCAATATAAGCAACAGCATCACCAACAGTAGCTATTTTTTCAGCTTGATCATCAGGAATGGCAATGTTAAATTCTTTTTCAAATTCCATGATTAGTTCAACAGTGTCTAATGAATCTGCTCCTAAATCATTTGTAAAACTTGCTGTAGGGGTTACTTCTTTTTCGTCAACACCTAGTTTATCAACGATAATAGCTTTTACTTTTGTTGCAATGTCTGACATTTTAATACGTTTTTATGGTTAATTCTGCTGCAAAGATATATTTATGCCTTCAATATCAAAAAAAATAATTTACAATCTATTATAAATATTACATATAAAACTGGTAATCAATAATTTATTTGCATTTTAAATTACTCACAAAAGTGAATAATAAGCTTCATAAAATACAATTTTGTTTATCTTTGACGGATGAAAAACATAGCTATATTCGCTTCGGGAGAAGGCACCAACGCACAAAATATAATTGATTATTTTAAAAACTCAACAACAATTAAAATAAAAGTTGTTGTTTCAAATAACCCTCAGGCAAATGTGCTTAACAGAGCCAAAAAAGAGGGAATACCAACGTTGCTCATCAATCGCGATGCTTTTTACAAAAGCAATAAAGTAATTGAACAATTACAAGAGTTAAAAACAGACTGGATTATACTTGCCGGTTTTTTATGGTTGATTCCTGAAAATTTACTTGCCGGTTTCTCCGGAAAAATCATCAACATCCACCCTGCACTGCTGCCTAGGTTTGGAGGTAAAGGGATGTATGGAATGAAAGTACATGAGGCCGTTATTGAAGCAAAGGAAAAAGAAAGTGGGATTACTATACATTATGTAAATAAGGAATACGACAAAGGTGAAATTATTGCTCAACACAGATGTACCGTGAATTCCTCCGATACTGCTCAAACGCTGTCCACTAAAATTCATGAATTGGAACAAGAGTTTTTCCCAAAAGCAATAGAACAAGTTATATGATTTCAATATATACCGATGGTGCATCAAGAGGTAATCCCGGACCGGGAGGCTACGGAGTTGTTATGAAATATGGCCATTTGCGAAAGGAATTATCCGAAGGGTTCAGACTTACTACTAACAACCGCATGGAACTTCTCAGTGTTATTGTTGCCTTAGAAACTTTAAAAAAAGAAGGCTCTGAGGTTACTATTTATTCCGATTCGAAATATGTGGTTGATTCGGTTGAACTGAAATGGTTGTTGGGATGGGAAAAAAAGCAATTCGCCAAAACTAAAAACCCCGATTTATGGATGCGTTTTTTAAAAATATACCGTAAACATAAAGTAAAATTTGTTTGGGTAAAAGGGCATGCTTCTAATCAGGAAAACAACCGATGTGACGAGCTTGCTGTAGCTGCCGCACAAGGAAAGCATTTAAAGATTGACAAAGGATATGAAGATGCTGTTCAAACAATGGATATTTAATATACCATAACCATGAAGAAAATATACTATTTAAGTACATGCTCCACTTGTAGCAGAATAATAAATGAGTTGGATTTAAAAAACAAAGGATTTGAATTTCAGGATATCAAAACCGAAAAAATAACAGCTCCGCAATTGGCACAGATGGCAGAAATGGCGGGGAGTTACGAGGCCTTATTCAGTCGCGTTGCATTAAAATATAAAGCATTAGGATTGGCTCAAAAAACACTGAACGAAAACGATTATAAAAACTATATTTTGGAAGAATACACGTTTTTAAAACGACCTGTAATTATCATTAATAACAGTATTTACGTGGGAAATTCCAAAAGCACAATTGCTTCCGCACAATCAAAATTGCAATTGGTTTGAGTGTATAACTATCAAATGAAAACCTTACATTTGCCGTCAAATAACCCATACTTATGATCAAATCAATGACCGGTTTCGGGAAGTCCGTTACGGAAATCTCAGGTAAAAAAATTACCGTAGAAATACGTTCACTCAACAGCAAATCATTAGACCTAAACCTGCGAATTCCCTACCTTTACAAAGAAAAGGAACTGGAGCTACGCAGCGAACTTTCAAAGCAAATAGAACGTGGGAAACTGGATGTAACTGTTTTTACAGAATCAACGCAAGAAACATCGCCTGTTGTAATCAATAAAAATCTGGCAAAAAAATATTATCAGGAAATTAAAGCTTTGGCAAACGAACTGGATACTGATACCCGTGATTTTTTGAGTCTGGTATTGAAAATGCCCGAAGTGCTAAAGCCCGAAAAAGAAATTGCAGAACTTGATAAAAACGAATGGGGAGTAGTTAAAGATACTATCAATAAAGCAATTGAGGCATTTCAAGAATTTCGTGAAGACGAAGGAAAGATATTACAAAAAGAATTTGAAAAGCGAATTGAAACCATAGAAGACCTGCTGAAGGAAGTGGTGAGCAATGATTCTAAACGAATTAAAAACATTCGTTCGCGTATAGAACGAAATTTGGATGAACTATTTGAAAATGAAAAAATAGATAAAAACCGCTTAGAGCAGGAATTGATTTATTACATAGAGAAATTAGATATTACCGAAGAGAAATTACGCTTAAAAACGCATCTCGACTATTTTTTAAAAACCATGAAAGAACCATCAGGCGGAAGGAAGTTAGGTTTTATTGCACAAGAAATAGGCAGAGAAATAAACACCATAGGTTCAAAAGCAAATGATGCCAACATTCAACAATTTGTGGTGCAAATGAAAGACGAACTTGAAAAAATAAAAGAACAATTATTAAACGTTTTGTAATTGACCTATGGAAAGGACAATGGAAAACTAATCATATTTTCGGCGCCTTCGGGTGCCGGCAAAACAACAATTGTACAGCATTTGTTGGAAGTTTTCCGCAACTTGAATTTTCCGTATCGGCTTGCAGTCGCGAAAAACGCAAAGGCGAAACCCATGGTGTTGATTATTATTTTCTTTCCATCAGCCGAGTTTAAAGAAAAAATAAAAAATAATGAATTTGCCGAATGGGAAGAAGTTTACACCGACCATTTTTACGGCACACTCAAAAGCGAAATTGAACGGATATGGAATAAGGGCAAGCACATTATTTTTGATATGGATGTGGTTGGCGGTTTAAATTTAAAAAAACTGTTTGGCGATAAAGCGCTGGCCGTTTTTGTGATGCCGCCCAGTATTGAACATCTTAAAGCACGTTTAAAATTGAGGGAAACAGAAACTCCCGAAAGCATTGCCCGCAGAATTGGCAAAGCCGGAACAGAATTACAAACATCTGTACATTTCGACAAAATTATTTTAAATGACGATTTAGAAAAGGCTTTTGCCGAAGCAAAAAAAGTTGTTTCCGAATTTATTTCGCAGTAGCTCAATATACTGTAAAAACGACCAATTAAAATGTTACTAATCTGTTAAGAATATTAGGTTGATTTAATTGCAAAGTTGTACCTTTGGGCTTCCAAAATCAATCTACAGTTTTCTATGAGCGATGCAATAAAACACGAATGTGGAATCGCCCTGATTCGCTTACGTAAACCCTTAGATTTTTACATTAAAAAATACGGCACTCCCTTATACGGCATCAACAACTTATACCTGTTGATGGAAAAACAAAGCAACCGTGGACAAGACGGAGCCGGTGTTGCCACCATTAAATTTGATGTAAAACCCGGAACCCGCTACATTAGCAGATCGAGAGCTATAGGCAGCACTGCCATTAAAGAAATATTTGAAAAAATAAACTCCAAATTTGAAGATGTTTATTTAAAAAAGCCCGAAAAACTGAATGATGCTGCTTGGCTTAAAGAAAACGTAGCTTATACCGGAGAACTCCTTTTAGGACATTTACGCTATGGAACTTTCGGAAGTAACAGCCTTGAATATTGTCATCCCTTTTTAAGACAAAACAACTGGATGACACGTAACATTGTAGTTGCCGGAAATTTTAATCTTACTAATGTTGACGAGCTTTTCAACGAACTTGTAAAACTAGGACAACATCCCAAAGAAAAGGCCGACACCGTAACAGTGATGGAAAAAATAGGGCACTTTTTGGATAAAGAAAATGAACGATTGTTTCGTAAATTTAAAAGTGAAGGCGCCACTAACGAAGAAATTACAGGTCTTATTGGTAAGCATATGGATGTGCAAAAAATATTACACGATGCCAGTAAACACTGGGATGGCGGATATGCCATGGCGGGCTTGTTCGGACATGGAGATGCATTTGTATTGCGCGACCCTAACGGTATTCGCCCTGTCTATTATTTTTCTAACGATGAAGTAGTAGTAGTAACATCTGAACGTCCGCCTATACAAACGGCATTCAATGTTCCTGTTGAAGAAATAAAAGAACTTACTCCGGGTCATGCCTTAATAATTAAAAAAGACGGACATTTTGGTGAATATGAAGTTACGCCTTCGCGCAAGCGAACAGCATGTTCATTTGAACGCATTTATTTTTCCAGAGGACGTGATGCAGCAATTTATAATGAACGCCGCCAATTAGGTCAGCAGCTTTGCAATACTGTATTAAAAGCCGTTGATTACGATATTAAAAACACTGTTTTTTCATACATACCAAGCACCGCCGAAGTTGCCTACAGCGGCTTTGTAGAAGGCGTTAATGACTATTTAAACGTTGTTAAAAAGGAAAAAATAGTAAAATTAGGCGCTGCGCTTGATGAAAACAAATTAACGGAAATTCTTTCATTACATCCACGCATTCATAAAATTGCCATTAAAGACGCTAAGCTAAGAACTTTTATTACCAATGACTCTCAGCGTGGAGATATGGTTACTCACGTGTATGATACCACTTACGGAGTAATAAACAAAGGCATAGATAATTTGGTGGTTATCGACGATTCCATTGTAAGAGGCACGACCTTAAAAAATAGCATCTTAAAAATATTAGACCGCTTAGGTCCTAAAAAAATAGTGGTTGTTTCTTCTGCTCCACAAATACGTTATCCTGATTGTTACGGAATAGATATGGCTAAGTTGGGCGATTTTATTGCTTTTCAGGCGGCCATACAATTATTAAAAGATAATTTTAAAGAAAACCTGCTGGACGAACTTTACGAAAAAGCAAAAGCACAGGAGAGCTTGCCAAAGAAAAAATAACCAATGTAGTTGCTGAAATTTACGACCTGTTCACCCCTGAACAAATTTCAAAAAAAATAGCAGAGTTGGTTCGTCCTAAAAACCTGAATGCCGAAGTTGAAATTATTTACCAAACCATAGAAGGCTTACACAAAGCTTGCCCAAACAATACCGGCGACTGGTACTTCAGCGGAAATTACCCAACCCCCGGCGGAAATAAAGTAGTTAATAAATCGTTCATCAACTATATGGAAGGTAAAAACGTGAGAGCGTATTAAACTTATTGGTGGACGAAAACGAATAAAGTCAAAGGAAATTGATCACAACATTTCTTGATGTTGCTATATGTATATTTATGCTATTAGTGATATCTGTTAAACACGAACAATTCATAAAGCACACCTTTTAATATCCACCTCCACATCCAGTGGTTTATTTAGCTCTAAAAAACTATATAATTGATATGCAAAATAAGGAGCCAGCATCACTCCTTTTGTCCCCAGTCCGTTAAAAACAGCAAGGGTAGGATGCTGAGGATGCAAACCCATTAAAGGTCGGCGGTCATTCACTGTTGGCCGTATTCCTGCCTGATGGTTCACAATTTCAAAATCTATCTTCAGTACTTTTTTCAATTTGTTTATTAATTCATCCCTTCCTTTTTCGGTAGGCAGTTCCGTTAAATCAGCCCATTCATAAGTAGCACCAACTTTGTATAAATCGTTGCCAACCGGTAAAATAAATACACCTTTATTAATTACTTTTTCGGTTTGCTGGAGTAGAGGAGCATGAATTGTGATTACTTCTCCTTTTGTCAGCTTAAACGGAAGTCGGAAAAATAAGGATTTTTAAGCGCTTTATATCCTTCACAAAAAATTATTTTATCGGCAGTACTATTTTTATATGCTACATTTTTATCCCTAACAATTAATTGCTGATAATCGAAAATTTCTTCCTCTCAACAAATTATTTTTTTTAAAATATGCTCTGGAAGCTTCTAAAAATAAAGCAATATTCAAATTGCCTCCTTGCTTTACTGCTGCTGCTCCGTTTGAATTATACACAACATCTTCAAAGGCTGTTTCACTAATTTCCTTCTCTAAATATTCAGCAATCTTCGTTACTTTTTTTTAACCACAATGCTTTTTCCTGTTCTTCGGTAAATAGTTTTACAATTGTTTTTTTGAAATAAAATTTTTCGTTAAGTAATTGTTCAGCCTCCTGTATAAAACCATCCATAAAGGGAAGCAGATCATCCACCATCCAGCTTTTTACCAAGCGCTTAAACACAACAGGATTGTATAATCCCGCAGCTATTCGTGATGCTTGCGAAAGCCCTTGTTCATCAATAATAACAAATGGATATATTGTGTTTTAAAAAAGTATGTGCAAGCGCTGTTCCCGCTATTCCCTGCCCTACTATTATGTAACGAATAGTTGTCATGTACTATGTTTTAAGTCCTGTAAAAATAGAATTAATAAATTGATTAAAAAGTTTTACCTTGCAGTAGCTTTAATGGCTTTGTATATTGAAGATTTATCAATTAAAAAATGCAAAAAATAAAAATAAAAACAGTAATCGGTCGTACTGAAAAAATTGACTTCCCGGAACTGGATTTATTTAATATTCCCGCAAAAGTTGATACAGGAGCTTATACCTCATCGCTTCATTGCCATGATATACACGAAGACAACAAGATCCTTCATTTTAAGCTGGCTGACCCTTCAAATAAAGAATATAATTATAAAGACCATCAGTTTACCGAATATTTTCAAAAAAAAATTAAAAACTCCTTTGGCAAAATGGAAGTGCGTTATACCATTAAAACACTTGGTAAGAATTGGCAATAAACGCATACGAACTAAAATTACATTGAGCGACAGAGGCTCGATGAAATATCCTGTTTTAATAGGACGTACATTATTAAAAAATCATTTTATTGTAGATGTTAGTTTAACAAATCATCTTAGTTATAAAACATAAAAGGTTTCAAGCACAAAAACAGCAACAGCGAGAGACGAATAAAAACAATTGAAGAATCACTATGAAAATAGCCATTTTATCACGAAATGCAAATTTATATTCTACCAAAAGATTAGTAGAAGCCGCACAAAAAAGAGGACATGAAGTAACTTGTTTTAGATCCTTTAAAATGCGTATTACTCATTGAAAGAAACGAGCCACGTATCTTTTATTTCGGAAAAACAATAGAAGGTGTTGATGCCATTATTCCACGCATAGGATCGTCCGTTACCTTTTACGGAGCAGCCGTGGTGAGACATTTTGAACAGATGCAAATATTTTCGTCTGTTGAATCTCAAGCCTTAGTGCGTTCGCGCGATAAGCTCCGTTCATTACAATTACTGGCAAGGGCAGGTGTAGGCATTCCAAAAACAGCCATCGCATCTACCCCAAAAATATTGATTTAGTATTGGAGCAGGTTGGCGGAACCCCTGTTGTAATAAAACTTCTGGAAGGTACACAAGGTCTTGGCGTTATATTGGCAGAAACTGCAAAATCTGCAAAATCCGTTATTGAATCCTTTATGGTGCTAAAAGCCAACATATTGGTTCAGGAATTTATTAAAGAGGCGGAAGGAGCTGATATACGCGCCTTTGTGGTGGACGGAAAAGTGGTTGGCGCTATAAAACGTCAAGGTGGTAAAGGTGAATTCAGAAGTAATTTGCACAGAGGTGGTAAAGCACAAGTAATTAAACTTAGTGAGAAGAAGAAGAAACCGCTATCAAAGCCGTTCGCAGAATGGGCTTGGGAATAGCAGGTGTTGATATGTTACAATCTGCCAGAGGGCCATTGGTAATGGAAGTAAATGCGTCGCCGGGATTAGAAGGTATTGAAACAACTACAGGTATTGACGTTGCCGGAAAAATTATTGAGTACGTGGAAAAAAATGAATTTAATTTTGGTGTGTAAACAATGTTCACCTATTCTTTGAACACCGCAAGTAGGACTATTGGTCAATTGATTCTGCAACAATATTAATTATTTGGATATCCCGAATTGACCCATTTTACAATCAATTTAATATCGCAATCAGATAATTTACCCCCTTGTGGCATTGGTGAATATCCTGATAGTTGTTCGATCGACCCCATAAGCCTGTTTTTTACTATTGCAACAGATACTCCTGAATATGTGGAAAATCATAGCCTCCGCCTGCATTTGTAGCAGAATGGACAGCTAACGCATCAATTAGTGATTATTGGTTTTATAATAGCACTATAAGAAAAAAAGAGGTGTCACAACTGCTACAGTTTGAAGTGTTTTTTGCACCCATTCTAATCCATATTTTAATATAACTTATCTCTTCATCGGTAAGCTGTTGGTCATATCTTTCGGAGGCATACTTGGGTTGATGCCAGTAATGGATGTATAAACACTACTAAAATCCGGATAATTAGCCGACACGCCTTGCATTATTCCTTCGTAGTTTAATAAAACCAGCTTAGGTCTTTTATTTGTTGACCCATGACACTCAGTCATTCCACATTTAGAAACAAAAATGGGCAATACATTTTGTTGAAAACAAACATCCGGATTTTATTCATTATATGTACAGGTAGACATAAGAATGGATATACAAGAAAGGACTATTAATCTTTTAAAAATCATGATATAATTTAAATTAAACTGAAAGAATATATTTATTTTGGTCTTTTACCAACATTAAACACTCTCGATATATTGAATCCCAATTTAAATCCTCCTTTCAACCAGCTATCAGTAGTTTTTGGAAGAAAGTTATTTTCTATTAAACCGGAACAGTTTGTAAAGCTTAAATGAAATACATGCCCTCCGGTTTCAATTTCCACACCTATGGACAATGGATTATAAAATGGATTAGCACTATTGTTAGTGCGGTACTTAGAAAACGTATAAAAATAATCACCAACAATCAAAAATCGATTGGTGATTTTTAAACGAAAACCTGTTGCCACCGCAAATAAATCATTTGTTTCAGCTGCCCCATTATTGGGGTTAATACTTGCAAATACATAATTGCGATGTTGATAAGTGGGTACTAATTCCATTGAAAATCTCGAACCGAATTTTCTCGCAATAATCAATTCCGAAACATACGAGAATCGTTGTAAATTACTTTTTGTAAAATCTGCTGTTGGTAATAGACCACTATAAAAAACATTATCTGTTTGAGGACTAAAACCTGCATCACCATAAAGCGCCAATGATACAGGAAAGTGATTATCCGTAGTTTGGGTACATATACGATATTTTACCAATCCATCAATCATTTCCGACTGCCTGCTTCGCCCAATACCTACTGTTAAGTTATTCGTTATTCCATAATCAAACCCCAAACGAATGTCTGAAATGTTATCCAGTCCATAAAGTGTATGTACTCCACCATTGCTTTGTACTCCAATATTCCCGAAAAGATGAGAAATATTAAAAACCATCGTTTTTGCTTTTACGGTTTCCGTTGTTTGCAAGTTTATTATTCTTGATTCTTTAAAAGTCGTTAAAACTTTTTCATGTGTTTTATTTCCGCTTTGAGCTGAATCAAGCATGCTTAGCATGTCATCCTGCGAAAATATAACGCCATTAATTGTTGAGAGTAATATGCTGCTGATTAATATTTTGTAATTCATTACTGTGTGTGATATTGGACTTTGTTTCTATTTTTTAAAAGGTTCAAGCATTGCATTCATTTTTACTTCTGTGTCATCAGGAATTACACTTTTATATAAACTTGGAATAACAATTTTATGATCTGCAAATTTAATTTTAAAAGTTGATGACATTGTAATTTGATCTCCCTTTATAATAAGCTTTCCTGATAATGTGTATTCCTTATCAAGGCCATGTAAGGACATTATTCCCGTTACAGTTACATTATATTCGCCATCCTTAGTAAAATCCGTTTTTTCATTGATTTTACCTTTAAAAATGGCGAACGGATACTTTTCACTTTCAACATAATTTTCATTGAAATGCTCTTGCATCAGCGGCTTTTCAAATATAAAACTTGTCATCGGTATTTTAATTTGCACATCTTGAGTTGCAGTATTTAAAAAAGGTTTCGCTATCTTGGTAATAGCGGCAATATCCTCAACCGGTGTTGGCGATAAAAAACTAATTTCACACGTTTTCGCCATAAAAATTTGTGCATTTATTCCTGAAGTGAGCGTCATCACAACTAGTATTACCAATAATGCTGATTTTTTCATACTGAAGTATTTTTAAGATTAAAATTTATAATAATTAATAGTTACGCGAACTCCTATCCTGAAATGGTTAGGACATTTCCACTTCTTGTTACCGTATATTTTTTTAATGGAGCAGGAGGTGGTCCACCGGTAACATTTCCACTTATATCAAAAGAGCCACCATGGCAAGGGCACACAAAATTGTTACTGCTTGCAGAGTAAGCAACACTACAACCTGCATGAGTACACGCATCTGCAAGAGCAATAAATGTTCCGCCTGTATTAACAACAATAACACCTTGCGTTACACCCGAATTCCCACTTGTATTTAAAGCAGAATTTGCCGGCTGAGAAAGATCAACCGTAAAATTTACACTTGGACCTTGAGGGGTTGTTTGTGTTGTATTTTTTTTACTACAACTTTCTAAAATTGCCACAACTCCTACAATTCCAGATAAAGATAAAGCACATGAAGCTTTTAAAAAATTTCTTCTATCCATAATCGACCAACTTTTGTTTTGATGTTAAAACTGAGTAACATCCTAAACCATTTTTTATTGTGTTGACTTTTAATTAAAACACACTCGACAAATTTATATAACTTCGAAAGGATATTTACTTAATCTATGTTAATTTCCCATTTTGTTATTATGATTTTTATCATATTTTGGTTGTTTGAAAGAATAATACAACTCTGTTAAAAAGCTTTTACAATGCATCTTTTAGCATAATCGTATTTTTAACGACCCTAATAAATCTTTACTAAAATTACATAAAATAAAATGGCTGAACACAACGAAACAGGTGCAAAAGGAGAAGTATTTGCTGCTAACTTTCTGAAAGAAAAAGGATACGACATTCTGGAAACCAACTGGAAATTTAAAAGTTTAGAAGCTGATATTATTGCAGCTTTTAAAAACACGTTAGTAATTGTTGAAGTGAAAACCAGAAGCAATAACTATTTCGGAGAGCCGGAAGTATTTGTAAACAAACAAAAACAACGGAATCTTATTAAGACTGCTAATGAATATGTTCAAAAGCACAACATTTATTATGATGTACGATTTGACATTGTTTCAATTGTAATGAAAGGTAATCCGCCCATTATCAATCACATTGAGGATGCGTTTTATGCAAGCGCCAAATGAAGTGCTTGATTAATAGGCCAAATTAGGACCTAACCAGCGTTCTGCTTCTTCTACAGTCATTCCTTTGCGTTTTGCATAATCTTCCACCTGATCTTTTTGAATTTTACCGATACCAAAATAATGTGATTGAGGATGTGCAAAATACAAGCCGCTAACAGCAGCTGTTGGTAACATTGCCAAACTTTCGGTTAATGTTATCCCCGTAGCTTTTTCTACCTCCAACAATTTAAATATCGTTGGTTTTTCGGTATGATCAGGTTGAGCAGGATAGCCCGGTGCAGGACGAATACCATGATATTCTTCTTTTATCAGCTCTTCATTTTTTAGATTTTCATCTGCTGCATATCCCCAAAACTCTTTACGCACTTTTTTATGCATCAACTCTGCAAAGGCTTCCGCTAGTCTGTCTGCAAGAGCTTTTAACATAATTGAAGAATAATCATCATGGTCTTTTTCAAAACGCGCAACATGTTCGTCAATTCCAAAACCGGTACTTACAGCAAAGGCACCGATGTAATCACACCCCTCTCCACCTCTCCCCACAGGGGAGAGAGCTGTTAATGCTTCACATTCAGCTTTGATCTTTTTAACTACTAATTCAGGTTGAGCGATAACTTCTTCATTCGTAAAACGAATTACTTTAAATCCTAAGGATTTTAAAACGGACGTTCTTAAATCATCTTGTTCTTTTGTTTGTTCATGATATTTTCCATCAATTTCAACAACTAATTTTGCCTCTAGGCAAACAAAATCGACAATGTATTTATCTATTAAATGTTGGCGTCTGAATTTAAAATCAATTTGTTTTGCACGTAATTGTTCCCAAATTATTTTTTCAGTTTCTGTTGGATTATAACGATGCTCTTTTGCATTATCAATGTTTAAATGCCAATCTATTTTATTTGTAGTATGTAAATCAGAACTCTTAAAATTCTCATCCACGCGAGAATCTGTTCCCCTCTCTTTCGGAGAGGATTTAGGGATGAGGTCTTTAGGTTTCACAAAATCTGCTAAGGCAACATTGTATTGACCTGCCGGCTTTTTGGTTTGTTGTCTTAATGTATGAAACACGACCACTCCCTCTCCTGTGGAGAGGGTTGGGGAGAGGTGTATATCATCACCAACTGCATTTGCAGGATATATTCCTATTACAGCATTTGCCTTCAGCCATTTTTCATCAATTATTTTTTTGAGCATGGCTTGTGCATCATCAAATAATTTTCTTGCTTCAGCGCCACGTTCAGGGTCATTTAATATTTTAGGATATGCCCCTTTCATTTCCCAACTAATAAAGAATGGTGTCCAGTCGATGTATTCAACCAATTCCTGAAGCGGATAATCCAAAAACGTTTTATTACCAATAAAGTTTGGTTTGGTAATTACCGTTGTATTCCAATCTATCGGGAATTTATTAGCACGTGCTTCTTCAATAGTAACAAATTTGTTTTGCGATTGTGCATTTTTATTTTGATCGCGTACACGCTCATAATCTTTTTTAACACCATCCATAAACGCTTCGCGCAACTCGTCGGAAATCAGGCTCCCGGCAACGGGCACAGAACGACTTGCATCATTCACATGCACCACAGGATGTGAATAGTGCGGTGCTATTTTAACGGCCGTATGTACTTTAGATGTTGTTGCGCCACCTATCATCAACGGAATAGTGAATCCATTACGTTCCATTTCTTTTGCAACGTGTACCATTTCATCCAACGAAGGAGTTATTAATCCGCTTAGACCAATAATGTCAACGTTATGCGCTTTTGCTTCTGCTAAAATTTTATCGCAGGAAACCATTACACCCAAATCAACAATTTCATAATTGTTACATGCCAATACAACACCTACTATATTTTTTCCAATATCGTGCACATCGCCTTTAACCGTTGCCATCAGTACTTTACCGGCATTTGTTCTTCCGTTACCAACGATACCCGCTAATGCGTTTGCTTCTTTTTCTGCCTGTAAGTAAGGCTCTAAATAAGCTACAGCTTTTTTCATTACGCGGGCACTTTTTACCACTTGCGGTAAAAACATTTTACCTGCTCCAAACAAATCTCCAACAACGTTCATCCCATCCATCAACGGGCCTTCGATTACATTCAATGGTTTACCTAATTTCAGTCTGGCTTCCTCTGTATCTGCATCAATATATTCTACAATACCTTTAACTAAAGCATGTTTCAAACGTTCTTCAACAGTTTCCTTTCTCCATGTTTCGTCCTTTTCAGCTTTTGTATTACTTGTTCCTTTTAACTTTTCCGCATGAGCTATTAAACGTTCGGTAGCATCTTCTCTTTTATCAAACAATACATCTTCCACCAGTTCCAACAAATCTTTCGGAACTTCATCATACACCTGCAGCTGCGCCGGATTTACAATTCCCATATCCATTCCACATTTTACGGCATGATATAAAAATGCAGAATGAATAGCCTCACGCACCACATCGTTTCCTCTGAATGAAAACGACACATTACTCACGCCACCACTAATATGCGCGTAAGGCAGGTTTTGTTTAATCCATTTGGTGGCATCAAAAAAGTCAATGGCATTTTTGCGATGTTCATCCATACCTGTTGCAACCGGGAATATGTTCGGATCAAAGATGATGTCCTGCGGTGGAAATTTTACTTTATCTACCAAAATATCATAGGCGCGTTTACAAATATCGATCCTGCGCTGATAGCTGTCTGCCTGACCCACTTCATCAAACGCCATTACAATAACAGCTGCTCCGTATTGTTTTACTTTATGAGCGTACTCAATAAATTTTTCTTCTCCCTCTTTTAATGAAATTGAATTTACAATTGCCTTTCCTTGCACGCACTTTAATCCTGCTTCGATCACGTTCCATTTCGAGGAATCAATCATAATGGGAACTTTTGATATATCCGGTTCTGAAGCAACCAAATTCAGAAACTTTACCATAATGGCTTCCGAATCCAACATGCCTTCGTCCACATTAATATCAATTGCTTGCGCACCTCCATCCACTTGATCACGAGCAATAGAGAGTGCTTCTTCAAACTGTCCGTCCTTTATTAATCGTAAGAATTTTTTTGAACCCGTTACGTTTGTACGTTCTCCAACATTTAAAAAATTACTTTCCGGACGAAGCGTTAATGGCTCCAATCCGCTCAAATGCATTAATGTATCAGGTAGATGCTTTTTACGAGGCGAAGTTTGTTTGGCAAGTTCAGCAATACGTTTGATGTGCTCAGGCGTTGTCCCACAGCAACCACCAACAATATTTACAAAGCCTGCTTTTAAAAAGTCCTCTATCTGATGTCCCATTTCATGCGCATCTTGATCATACTCCCCAAACTGATTAGGCAAACCGGCATTAGGATATGCACTTACATAAAACGGAGATTTCTCGGAAAGCTCTTCCAAGTATGGCCTCATCTCTTTGGCTCCCAATGCGCAATTCAAGCCAACACTTAACAAATCAACATGAGAAATGGAATTTAAAAACGCCTCCGTTGTTTGTCCCGAAAGTGTTCTACCGCTGGAATCGGTGATGGTTCCGGAAACCATTACCGGATATTTTTTATTTAATTTTTCGCAATAATTTTGAATGGCGAACAGTGCCGCTTTTGCGTTAAGCGTATCAAAAATTGTTTCTATCAAAAGTAAATCAACACCACCATCAATCAAACCACGCACCTGTTCGGTATATGCTTCCACTAATTCATCAAAAGTAATAGCACGGTAGCCAGGATCATTTACATTAGGGGATAATGATAACGTACGATTAGTGGGACCAATGGCGCCTGCAATAAATTTAGGCACATTGGCCTGTTCCGGAAATTCTTTATAAAATTCCTGTATCGATTCCTTTGCAATTTTAGCTGATTCATAATTTAATTCATAGGCTAAATCTTGCATGTCATAATCAGCCATACCAATGCTGGTACTGCTGAAGGTATTGGTTTCGATAATATCAGCTCCGGCTTTTAAATATTCTTTATGAATGGATTTAATAACCTGAGGCTGTGTAATAGAAAGCAAATCGTTATTGCCTTTCACATCTCTGTGAAAATCGGCAAAACGTTTACCACGATAATCTTTTTCCTCCAGCTTGTATTGCTGAATCATGGTACCCATAGCCCCATCAATTACCAATACACGTTTTTCTAATTCTTTACGAATATCAAACCCCTCTCCGGCTCTCCCCACAGAGGAGATAGCGTTATCCTTATTTACATTTGTTGCCATAGTTGCACTTGTCGTTAAAATTTTAATTCCCACCATAAATCTACTCCCTCTTCTGCAAAGAGGGTTGGGGTGAGGTATAAAAAAAACTCCTCTGACTGTAAAAAGTCAGAGGAGTTCTATATTTTGATTTTATTATTTTTCAAAAAAACTCTGACTTATCTGTTTTCGCTTTTAACACGAAACAGGATTTAGCACCTTTCCAATAAAGGGGTTGCTAAGGCTTCACAGGGCAAGTCCCTCCACCTTTCTTGATAAGTTTGACGAAACTAAATTTTCATTAGTCTCATCGTCTTCTTCTTTGCAGAAGAATTAATTTAAAGAACTGGGTCAAAGGTAAGAAATAATTCTGACTTCATAACGATGAAAACCATAGGCATTAAAACTCTATATTTGCTAACAAATGTTAACGCATAATTATCCGTTCTATTATGAATCTACACCTGCACTTTATCCTAATCAATGCCGACTTTAATCAATCCATTGCCGATGATTTTTATGATGGACAAGAGAGTGAAGATAATATCAAACACTTGTGGGAAGATGAATTATTAGTAAACGAACCCGTAAAAGATTTTAAGATAAAGCATAACGAAACGTTCTTATTAAAGGGCTTATATCCTGATGACAAACCTTTTGAGTTCGAAATACCCGATGTTTCTATTGTTGATTGCAAAACACAAAGCGGAACGCTCACCCAATTTGCAGTTTCAAAAAAACTCGTTAAAAAAACAGAAAAAATAGTGGATGAAAAAAAGAATGAAACGCACTTCTACTTTTATTTAAAAGATGAAATTCCTTTTAAAAACCCAATGCCCGGCGTTTACATCATCAATAAAAATTTTCCGAAAGAATTAACCACATAAAATATAAACAAATGAACAAACTGGAATTTTTAAAAACTGATTTTCCGAATTTATTAAAAGGCTTAGACCCTAATGCAAAAGGAAGTTGGGGCGTTTTAAACGGGCAACAAATGGTAGAACACATGAGTGATTCTATAAGAGAGGCTACAGGAAAACAAAAACTGGAAATACTTACACCCACAGACAGATTGGAAAAAGTAAAAGAATTTGCGATGAGTGATAAAGAATTTAAGCCCAATACAAAGAACACAAAGATGCCGGAAACACCATTGCCTGTTAGAAATAATACCATGCAAGAGGCAATCAAAGAATATGAAAATGAGTTGCATGATTTTATTCACTACTTCGAAATAAACAAAGGGGCAACGCTTCCCAATCCTTTTTTCGGAAACTTAAATTTTGCTGAATGGATACATCTTTTTCATAAACATGCAACACATCATGCCAAACAATTTGGCTTACTTTAACTTATAAATATCTTTTTAAGAATTGCTTACCAAGGAAGAAATAAAACGTTATGCCCGCCATATCCAGCTTTCTGAAATTGGCATTGTAGGGCAGCAAAAGCTAAAACAGGCTCGTGTATTGGTTATTGGGGCCGGTGGCTTAGGTTGCCCCGTATTGCAGTATTTAACAGCAGCTGGAGTTGGTACTATTGGCATTGTTGAATTTGACAAGGTTGATATAAGCAATTTGCAACGTCAAATATTATATACGGTTGATGATATTGGCAAACCCAAAATAGAATGTGCTATTAAAAGATTGTCTGCTCAAAATCCGTTTGTAAATTTTATTGCTCATCCTGTTCATTTAAGCAATAACAATGCACTTGACATTATTGTCAACTATGATGTGGTTATTGATGGTACCGATAACTTTGCAACCCGTTACATGGTAAATGATGCATGCGTATTATTAAATAAAACCTTGGTATATGGCTCTATCAATAAGTTTGAAGGACATGTATCTGTTTTTAATTTTCCTGAAACAACTGGGCAAAGAGGGCCTACCTATCGTTGTTTGTTTCCTGAACCTCCTTCACCAGAAAGTTCACCCAATTGCTCCGAAGTGGGCGTTTTAGGAGTTTTACCGGGTGTAATAGGTGCAATGCAGGCAAACGAAGCTTTAAAAATAATTACAGGAACCGGTACTGTTTTATCAGGTCAACTATTGATGATGAACCTCTTAAATATACAGCAATACATCGTTTCATTTATCAGAAACGATGCACCCATAGCTGATATTACCATTGATAAATTTAAAACTACAGACTATGATTATTTTTGCAACAGTGCATCGGAATATCAAAACGAAATAACAGCAGAAGAATTAAATCAACTGCTTAAAAACAACAGAGAAAGCGTTCAGTTAATTGATGTCCGTGAAATAAATGAATACCCATTTTTAGAACAATTGAAAGAACTGCAAATTCCTTTAAATACTATTTTAGAACATGCTGATAAAATAAACCTTACTAAAAAAGTAGTGTTGTATTGCAAAACCGGAGCGCGGAGCCATATGGCACTGGAACTTTTAAAAAAAGAAAAAGGATTTGCAAATTTGTATAATTTACAAGGTGGAGTGGAAGAGTGGTTAAATCATTATGAATTATAAAATTCTCCAAAGCTCCCCTCTCCGTAAGAGAGGGGTTGGGGGTGAGGTGAAAAACATGGAATCTGTAAAGGCAAATAAATTATCGGCATTAGCGCAGGGTGTTAAATTAATTGGCATTGGCAAACACGGGAGCAAAAAACTACCCGATGAACTTATTGTTGAAATAAGCGGTGAGCTAAAAAAAGGCTCCTCTCCTGCCCTATTAGTAGGCGCATTTTTCGGTGCATTAATGATGAAGGACATAGAACCAAGTTATTTACTATTAGAAAAATATTCAGGAAAAGGCAGTTTAGCAAATGCTTCCATTATGTGGGATAATTTATTTGCTGATACCCCTCTGCAAATGAAATCAATTGGTATAAAGCTTCTGAATAAAGAAACACTCACAGAAGAAGAAGCGAAGGCACTGGGATTATTCTTATTTTCAGATGAAATAGGAGACAGTTTTAGAGGAATGGCGGTAAGTGTGCTGCGCATACGTTATGAAACAGATGATGAGTACAAAGGATTATACAATGCTATTATAGAGAAATCTTTAAGTACAAACATTTCATTTGATAACAAACCCATCATTCAATTGGCTGAACCATTTGATGGTGTAGAGCATTCATATATGATAACTCATATACTGGCAAATGAATTACAGAAGCAAGATTATAATGTCATTGTTTCCTGCGGGCGCTCTTCAGGACCAAAAATAACACTTAACACATGGGATATTTACAAAGCATTGAATGCTGATTTTTTAACTCCTGATAAAAACACAGCCTCACAAAAACCTAACTACGGCTGGGCATTAGATCAAAAAGTTTTCTTTCCTGAACTGGACAAATGGGTGGATAAAAGAAGAGTTATTATGAAGCGTCCTTTTTTAGCAACGCTTGAAAAGGTTTTGAATCCCGCTAAAGCAGATATTTTAATTACTTCCGTATTTCATATTCCATATCTGGAAAAAATGATTGAACTGGGCTTTATGGCAGGATTTAATGCCGTAATTGTTCTGAAACGTGGACTCGAAGGCTCTTTGGCTCCATCACTTTCAAAAGCTACAGGTATATTATGTGGCGTTAAGTTAAAAGATGGCAGTATTATTACACAAAATTTTGACGCAAATAGTGAACGCTATTCTGCTTTCAAATCCGCAGCTGACGATATGGTTGAACCTCTAGAATTAACAACTAATATTGAATACATTCAACATTATTTAAATGAAGGAATAACAGAAAATGAAGATTTTGATTTACGTATAAAACTTGCTGTTTCCTTATATAATGAGGGATTGGAATGGATAAAGAAAACTCATGAAGGCACTAAAAATTGAAAGTGCTTACATTTGAACAAACAAACGGAACGAATTAAATTATGAATAATATCGACATTGCACTTTGTATCCCTTTGGTGTGGGGGTTTTACAGAGGATTTGTGAAAGGATTGATTATTGAAGCGGCCAGTCTCATCGCACTCAGTTTAGGAATTTGGGGAGGATTTTATTTTTCCGGATTTTGTGCTAATAAAATAAAAGAGGTGTTCAATTGGCAATCTCCTTATTTACCCATAGCTTCTTTTGCTATCGTTTTTTTAAGCATTATAATAAGTGTTTTTTTACTTGCAAGGCTGCTCTCAACTTTATCAAAAAAACTGTCATTAGGAGGATTAGATAAAATTTTAGGTGCAGTTTTTGGCTCATTAAAATTTGCATTGATATTAAGTGTCATCATATTTGTTATCGATGCCTTGGAAAAGAGTTATCCGCTAATTTCATTTGAAGCACAAAAAAAATCAGTATTATACAAACCGATTGGTAAAATAGCCCCATTTATAATTCCTGCACTTAACAATCAAAAAAACATTACAGAAAATAGAAATTAAATGAATGTATCCTTTTGCAGAAAATAGTTCACTTAAAATTCCAACCTAATCATCTTTCTTTTTTTTAAACCCAGCAACACTTAACAATACCCATCCTGCAATAAAAAATAAACCGCCAATGGGAGTTATGGGTCCTAATAACTTTATATTGGTGAAATTCCATAAAGAAGAAGTGGAGATTAAGTATAAAGAGCCAGAAAATAATACAATACCCACCATAAAACACCGCCCTGCCTTAATCAATAAATTGTTATCCAATATATCCATTAAGGCGGCAACTGCTATTAACGCTAATGCATGGTACATTTGATATTTTACGCCTGTTTCAAATGTTTGCAAGTTGGTTTCAGTAATTAAACCGGTTGTTAGTAATGATTTTAGAAAATGTGCACCCATTGCGCCTAAAGCAACAGCTATGGCTCCCGAAAGGCCTGCAAATACAATAAATCTTTTTTTCATGTTTGTTGAATGTTTATGAATGAAATTTCTCTTACATATAAAACTGATTTTTACTTCATTCTGTTTTTTTTATATTGTTACAAGCATCCCGTTCTCCCTCCATCTACAGGAATACTAATGCCGGTAATGTATGAAGCCGCAGGACTTGCCAAAAACACAACTGCGTTTGCAATTTCATTCGCAGCGGCAAATCGACCGAAAGGTATTTCGCTTTTCATATCATTTTTAACATCCTCTATTGATTTTCCGGTTGCCTTGGAAGTGTTTTCGATAATACTCTGTAGCCTACCTGTTAACGTTAAACCAGGAAGGACATTATTTACGGTTATTTCAAAGGGAGCTAATTCATTGGATAACGTTTTAGCCCAACTTGCCACTGCACCACGTGTAGTGTTAGACACTCCTAAATTTTTCAAAGGAATTTTAACAGAAGTGCTAATAATGTTAATTATTCTGCCATAACCTAGCATTTTCATACCTTCTATTACTGCTTGTGTAAGAATGTGATTGCATATTAAATGATTATTCAATGCCTGCAAAAACTCTTCTGTTTTGGCATTCACAATTAGCCCACCCGGAGGACCACCCGTATTGTTTACAAGAATATGAACAACTCCACCCTTCAATAAAAAACTATTTACTTTTTCTCTTAATTCAATTGGAGCCTGAAAATCAACAGTAATGTATTGATGCTGCTGCCCCTTTGATGTATCAAGCTCTGTTAATGTTTTTTGCAGTGTATTTTCGTTGCGTGCTATCAGAATAACTGTTGCTCCTGACAAAGCCAATTCAATTGCCGATCCTTTTCCGATACCTTGGGTGCTGCCGCAAACAATAGCTCTCTTCCCTGTTAAATCAATATTCATTTAGTTACTATTAGTGGATATTAACTATTTTAACAAATCCAGAAATTATAAAAATCAAAATTAGTTGAATAAATCAAAATTTAGTTCAAAAAATAGAGCTTACTTTATTTTATGACATCAAAACATCATCGTTTTTATTCGCGCATTCAGGGTTATTAGCAGTTAAAGCACACCATTAGCGTCCTAATATAATTAGAACATTTTCAATTGATTATAGTTTTGTTCTTTGAAATCTTGTAGTAAAGCGTCTTCAAACAGTTGATTTATCTGTGTTTTGTTTAAAAGTGTTATGCTTAATATTTGTAAAATCTCATAATGCGATTGTTTTAGTTTCAATTTTTGTTTTACAATAACGACAGTTAAAAATGTAATGAGTGCACAATACACTTGTATTTTAACTGCATTTTCGGAATAACCCCAAAATGATTTGACTTTAAGATGTTGTTTTATCCATTTAAAAAACAATTCGATTTTCCATCTATGCTTGTATAAATGAGCTATCTGTAGATCTGTGAGGTCAAAATTGTTTGTGATAAACACAAATTCTTTTTTAGTTTCGATGTCAATATACTTGATACGCCTAAAATTCTCAGGGTATTCTTTTCTTGCATAATGGGTTACTAATCTAATGGTTTGATCGCATTGCACCCCACTTGATTTAATAACTTTTAAAGATTTTACTCTTTTAAAGTTCATGTTGGTTTTTCCTCGAGTTATGAAATAGGCTTTGTTTTTATGAATGTTGTACAATCGTTCGAAATCTACAAATCCTCTATCCATGATGTAAAACCCGCCAGCTTCAAAGGCTATTCTATCAAGTACATTTATTTCATGTACTTTACCATCAGCAATATGCATGTAACAAGGGATTTCTGTTTTGACATCAAGCATCGTATGAAGACGAACAGCTCCTTTTTGTTGGCGAAATTTTGCCCACCAAAACACACTCAAACATAAATCAATTGTAGTAGTGTCAATTGCATATACAGAATTATTGCCGACATATTTTAATTCTTCATTGTTTGTTCCACCATTTCTTGCATATGCAATAAGGATTGTCGCAAAATCAGCAAAAATACGCCAATCTCTATGCTCATTAGCGTACGCTAAATTTGATTTTGATATGCTATTGCCCAAGCCCAAATGATACCATTTCTTATGCTGTGTTTTTAGACATAGCAATAAATCACTGAGGCTATCTCGATTGCTCAACTGACCAAACATCATACATAGTAGCTGATGCCAGCAAGTAAATTGTTTTACTTTATAATTCCCTTCATAAGTATCAACGCACTTTTTGAATTCATTCGAATCTAAAAAAGAGGTTATTTGAGAAAAAACATATTTGCCTGTATTCATTCAACCAATTTACTCTTAAGTAAATTGAAATCGTTTGAATCCAAATTTTACAAAAAACGCTTTACTATCAATATTTTCAAAGAACTTTAAATTTCGTCTTTAGGACGGTTATGAAAGCACACAACAACTAAAAAAATAAATTTTACCTTTGCCAAACAATGAATGATAAAACAACCGAACATATAACCGCAGATAGCGCTTTCGCTAAATCCGATTCGGTAAAAATTACTCCAGCAAAAAATGCTGTTGAAGGTACCCCATCTTTGTTTAAAAATAATTTATTAGTCCCAACACAACATTATCCTCAAGTACACATCACCAAATACGATTATGGTATTGCTTCAGTATTGCTTGTGCTATTTGTATTTTTTGTATGGCTTTACACCTCTAATTTTAAAACCATCAATCAGGTTGTAAAAGATTTCTTTCAATTCAGGTACGGAGCTAAACAACCTCGCGAAAGCACGGCAATAGGTAATAGAGCATATATTTTTATGTCATCGTTTTTTATTATCACGCTTTCAATACTTATCGGAAGAACACTTGATTATTATGATATAAAATTGTTTTCCACTAACATACCGGATGAAATAATTTTCGGGATACTCATTATATTAATGTATACCATCAAGTTGATGGTTATTAAACTTACAGGATTTATATTTAAACTTCAGACAGAAGCGAGCAGATACTTTCATCAGGTAGTTTCGTACTGCAATTCACTAGGGTTGTTTTTATTGCCTGTAATAATTTTACTCTCTTTTTTCAAGCAAGCCTCCCCTTTAATTTTTATATCTGCAGGAGGGATACTTGTGGCCGGTTTTTTATTCATTCGGATGTTCAATGGTGTTGTTTTGGGGCTTAATAGTTCAAAAATTTCAAAGTTCTATTTATTTATTTATCTTTGCGCCCTAGAAATTCTACCTCTTATTATAATTGCTAAGTTGATTATTTTAAGAATTCATTGATTTGGATTTGGAGAAGAAAGATTTAAAGTTTTGTTTAACAATAAATCAACAAGATTGAAAGTAAAAACGATATTGGTTTCTCAGCCCAAGCCAGAAGGAGACAAATCCCCATTTTTCGATTTAGCAAAAAAATACAACTTAAAGGTTGATTTCCGACCTTTTATACACGTAGAGGGTCTTTCTGCTGCCGATTTCAGAAAAGAAAAAGTGAATATTGCTGAACATACTGCGGTAATTATGACTAGCAGAAGTTCTGTAGATCATTATTTCAGACTTTGTCAGGAGTTGCGTTTTACTGTTCCTGAAACGATGAAATACTTTTGCGTATCAGAGTCAACAGCTTTTTACTTACAGAAATATGTGCTCTACCGTAAACGCAAAATATTTCATGGTAAAACAATGGCTGATTTAATGACATTGATTAAAAAGCATAAAACAGAAAATTTTTTACTGCCTTGCTCCGATATGCATAAAGAAGAAATTGCAGACAAGCTGGATGAGCAACATATCAAATATACAAAAGCAATTATGTACCGCACCGTGTGCAGCGATTTGAGCGATTTGGCAGATGTTAACTACGATATGTTGGTGTTTTTTAGTCCTACCGGGATAAAATCTTTATTTGAAAATTTCCCAAAATTCAAACAAAACAATACTCGTATCGCCTGCTTTGGTTCTGCAACAGCGCAAGCAGTAAAAGATGCCAAATTAAAACTGGATGTTCATGCACCAACACCAGAAGCCCCTTCAATGACCATGGCTATAGAAAAATATGTAATAGAGGCGAATAAGCCTTCTAAAAAGTAAATTGAAACTACGCTTTTTTCTAATTAGTTTAGTCAGGCAGCAGCTAATGTTATTATCTTAGAATAATTAATGCAAACCTTTACAAAAGCGGAACGCCTGTCCGGAAAAACTTCCATAGATGAGGTATATAAGAAGGGAAAAACTATACTGTCATACCCTTTCAAGATAAGCTGTTTAGAGGCACCTCCAAGCAATGTTCCCGTAAAAATATTAATAAGCGTACCCAAACGCTCATTTAAAAGAGCGGTTGACAGAAATAAAATAAAACGCTTTATTCGCGAAGCATATAGAAAAAATAAAAGCATTTTGTACGAAGGGGCAAACACCAAAAATGTTTTTGTAATGTTTATTTATACCTCCAAAATAATAGAAACGGCTTCCGAGGTTGAAAAAAAGATGATCGTAGCTCTGCAAAAAATATCAAAAAACAACCAGCCATCAACGTGAAAGGATTTGTCAACCCTTTAAGTTACCTGTTTATTGGTTTAATAAAAATATACCAATACACCATTTCTCCTCTGCTTGGTGCTTCCTGCAGATATCAGCCGACCTGTTCGCAATACGGAATAGAAGCATTAAAAAAATATGGATTTTTTAAAGGCAGTTACTTAACCATAAAACGTGTATTGTCCTGTCATCCTTGGGGTGGACATGGGCACGATCCCGTTCCTTAAAAAGAATTTAACAACTTTTGTTTAATAAAAATTATAATCCAGTGTTTTCAAACATATGAAAATAGCTACATTCGAAGAAACTTTGCTATTGACATAATTTCCTAACATAGGAAATAGCCATGTTTCCTAACCACAAACACGAATGAATATAACATGGCTATACCATATGACAATTAAAAAACAAATTATATACATATGAAATCATTTTCTAAAAAAACCAAATTATTCATTTTCACGTTGCTCATTGCCGGGTATGCTTTTGTTTCGTACAGTTTTGTTGATAAATATTTCGAAGTATCTAAAAACCTAGACATTTTTGCAACCATGTTTCGCGAACTAAATATTTACTATGTTGATGAGACCAATCCCGGTGAGTTAATGAAAAAGGCAATGGACGATATGTTATCTTCATTAGACCCATACACCAGCTACATTCCCGAGTCGGAAATAGAAGATTATAAATACATGCAAACGGGACAGTATGGAGGTATCGGAGCACTGATTCGTCAGGATAGTAACTATGTAATCGTTTCGGAACCTTACGAAGGTTATCCTGCACAAAAAGCTGATTTGAGAGCAGGAGATAAAATTTTAAAAATCAATGATATTGAATTAAAAGGCAAAAAAACAGACGATGTCAGCAAATTTTTAAAGGGTCAGGCAAGCACCACCATTAAATTATTAATAGAAAGGGAAGGAGAAAAAGCCCCCATAGAAAAATCTATTAATCGCGAAGAAATAAAAATAAAAAGTGTTGCTTATTCAGGTATGGTTGCACCGTCTATAGGATATATACGACTGGTTGCATTTACCGAAGGTGCCGCCGGTGAAGTGAAGGAAGCGTTACTGAACTTAAAAAAAAATCCGGAATTTAAAATGTTGGTATTTGACTTAAGAGATAATCCGGGAGGTTTGTTAAATGAAGCCGTTGATATTGTTAATTTGTTTGTAGATAAGGGAACCGAAATAGTAAGTACCAGAGGTAAAATAAAAGATTGGGATAAAGTATATAAAGCGCTAAATAATCCGGTTGATACATCTGTTCCCATTGCTGTTTTAATCGATCGTTCTTCCGCATCGGCATCAGAAATTGTTTCAGGAGCCATTCAGGATTTAGACCGAGGTATTGTGGTTGGGCAACGTTCATATGGAAAAGGCTTAGTGCAACAAACACGACCATTGAGTTATAATGCACAATTGAAAGTAACTGTAGCAAAATATTATATACCAAGCGGGCGCTGTATTCAGGCGCTGGATTATTCTCATCATAATGAAGACGGCAGCGTAAATAAAGTTGCCGATTCACTAATATTTGCATTTAAAACAAATAACGGGCGTGTTGTTTACGATGGAGGAGGTGTATCACCCGATGTTGCTTTAGAACCGATCAAATACAGCAGTATACTTACAAGCTTAGCAAATAAAAACTGGATATTTAAATATGCTACCCGCTTTCGTAATTCCAACCCTACCATTGCTTCTGCGAAGGAATTTCAGCTTACCGACGGGCAATACAGCGATTTTGTTACTTACCTGTCAGATAAAGATTATGACTATAAAACCCGTGTAGAAAAAAACCTGGAAGATTTATATAATGATGCAAAAGAAGATCAAATTTTGTTGCCGTTGCAAGCTGATATAGAAGCATTGAAAAATAAAGTAATGCATCATAAAAAAGAGGATTTGACAAAGAATAAAACAGAAATAAAACAATTCTTAGAAGAGGAAATAGTATCACGTTATTACTTCCAAAAGGGGCGTTTGGAAAATTCTTTCAGAAGCGACCCTGACTTAAAGGAAGCTATTAATGTGCTGGGTGATGCTCCACGCTATCAAAAGCTGCTTACAACAATTGCTAAAGCCGAAAAACCATTTAAAAATTTAGAGAAGAAAAATTAAACCGGGGATTATCATTTGAAAGGGAAATTCCTTTCGTCGGAATAATTTTAACTAAGCATCACATTGTCGATTAATCGTACTGCTCCTAATTTTAGGGCAATGCAGGCTACCGCATTTTTCGCTTGCACTGCATCAGGCAATGGTTGCAAAGTTTCAGCATCTGCAATTTCAAAATATTCAAGTTGCATAGAAGGTTCTCTTTTAATTTCTAATTCGGCAATTGTTTTTAATTCGGCAACTGATTTTTCGTCTTTTAGTTCTTGAACTTTAAATAATGTTTGTGAAATTAACGAAGCATGCATGCGTTCTGTCTCTGTAAGTCGTTCGTTACGGGAGCTCATCGCCAATCCATTTCTCTCTCTCATTATAGGGCAACCAATAATTTCTATAGGTAAAGCCATTTGTTTAACCAAACTTCTGATAATTGCTAGCTGCTGAAAATCTTTTTGTCCGAAATACGCTTTATGGGGCTGTATTATAGTAAACAACTTACTCACTACCTGAGCAACTCCGTTAAAATGCCCCGGACGATGTGCGCCTTCCATTACTTTTTCAAGCACACCAAAATGTATGCTTTTACCGTTGGCCCAGCTCTTATCTTCTATACCTCGCCTTTTTAGCTCCAATTCTTGCGGATTATACATTTCCTGTATTTCCGGAGCAAAAACAGCATTACATCCAGCTTCTTCAAGCATTTTAAAATCTTGTTCAGGAGTACGCGGGTAATTGATTAAATCGTTAAGATCATTAAATTGAGTAGGATTTACAAATATGCTTGAAACAACAACATCACACTCTTCCTTTGCTTTATTTATAAGCGACATGTGCCCCTTATGCAAAGCTCCCATTGTAGGAACAAATCCTATTGTTTTACCCTTATTACGCTCCTCGGACAAATACTTTTTTATATCATCTTTTAATTTAAAGGTCTCCATTAAAATTGGGGCTGAACGTTGTAAATTACAGATTCTCAACTGTAAAAAGGAAACAAAACTAATATTTTACTTTGAAAGTTCGGGAAAATTTGCTTAATTTTGCATACTTAAAAAAATCTCTAAACTTAATTCGCCAAAATGAAGAAGAAAGAAAAAGTGAGGGTATTGTTTATTTCACAAGAAATTACTCCTTATTTGGATGAAACACCTATGGGTGTAATTAGTCGCAAACTACCTCAAGGCATTCAAGAAAGAGGAAAAGAAATAAGAACATTTATGCCAAAATTTGGTTGTATTAATGAAAGACGCAACCAACTTCACGAAGTTATACGACTATCGGGAATGAATTTAATCATTAATAATTCAGACCATCAATTAATAATTAAAGTTGCATCCATTCCTTCAGCGCGTATGCAGGTTTATTTTATTGACAATCAAGAGTATTTTGAGCGAAAACATATTTTAAAAGACAAAAAAGGAACATTTTTTTCCGACAATGATGAGCGTTCCATTTTTTATTGCAGAGGTGTAATAGAAACTGTTAATAAATTGGGCTGGTCTCCGGATGTTGTTCACTTGCAAGGCTGGATGACAGGTTTAGCTGCTTTATATCTTAAAAAATCATTTAAAGACAACCCATTATTTTCAAATACAAAAATAGTTTATTCTGTGTATGACGATGAGTTTGAAGCACCGTTGAGCAAAGACTTTGCTCAAAAAGCGCTATTTGATGGAATTGGGAAAACAGACGTAGATGTACTTAAAAACCCTACATATGCAAATTTAAGCAAACTTGCTATTGACCACTCCGACGGAGTAATCAGAGCAAGCAAAAAAATAAATCCTGAAGTAGAAAAATACATTAAAAAATCAGGTAAACCTTCACTTGAGTATATTGAAGGGGATGGATATATTGATGCGTTTTCTGAATTTTATGATGCCGTATTAGAGGAAGTAGCAGAGCTGGTGGACTAACAAAAAATTATGATTATTTATTATAAAAGCATTTTTAAAAATTTGCCCCTGCAAAAGGTTGGGGCAAATTTTTTTTTAATACTAGCAGGGGGGCTTGTTGTATTAATATCATCATGTAATAAAACTAGTGTTATTGGACTGAATGTTCAACCAAACAATGTTAAGTTAAATGTCAATTTTATTGATACTACTACATTAATCACAAAAACAGTACTTACCGGACCAATAGAAACGGATCAGCTTGTTACGCAAAGCATAACTGCAGACGCACTTATAGGAACCTATTGGGATCCTGTTTTTGGTAAAACCAGCGCATCTTTTTATACTCAGTTAAGATTAAATACTTACAATCCATCTTTTGGAACAAATCCACGTGTAGATTCAATAATTTTGTCTTTAGTTTACGACTCCGCCTATTATGGTCAAACACCTTTTGTTCCACAAAATATAACTGTATCTAAGATTACAGGAAATTTTGCCAACGCTACTCCCTATTATTCCAATGATAGTTTATCTGTTGAAACTGATTTGGCAAACAATTTAAGTTTTACTCCAAAACCTTTAGATAGTGTTAAAGTAAATGGTACGGTATCACCTCCTCAATTGAGGATTCCATTGGCCCATAGTTTTGGGCAGGACATATTAAACCATCCTGCTAATCTAACGGATAGTACCACATTTCAAAACAATTGGCAGGGATTATATATTAGCACTCAAAATACAACCGGGCTTAATGTTGGCCAAGGCAATATCCTCCGTTTTCAAATGGGCAATGCAGCAACGAATCTCACCATTTATTATCATAATGATACTGCGCTTTCTTTAAGTTTTGGCTTTACCTTTAATTCTGTATCCCACTTTTCTAATTTTAAACACAATTACTCTGGCATTGATCCCACTCTGGCTTCTCAACTGGGAAATACGCCTCCTCTGCAAAATGATAAAGTGTTTCTTCAACCCATGGCGGGCACCAGAGTAAAAATACAAATACCTTATCTGATGAACTGGCTGAGCCAAGGTAAAATAGGAATAAATCAGGCACAACTTGTTATCACAGCAAATACATCTTCTTCCTATCCATTAACCACATTTTTTCCCGCACCTGCTTTAGTGGTGTACGGAATCAATGATGATGGAAGTATTTATACAGTAGCTGACGCCAATGAAGGGGCAAATTATTTCGGAGGAACGTATAATTCTTCCACATATCAATATACCTTTAATATTGCCCGATATATTCAGCAGGTGTTGGATGGAACACTACATAATAACGGACTATATTTAACCGCTGTACAAGAATTTATAAATCCTGCAAGAGTGGTCATCGGGGGCGGAAGTTCGAATAATCCATATCAAATGAAATTGAATATCACTCGCACAAAATTGCCTTAGTTTGTTCATTAAATAAAAGCTTAAAGCTTATAATAAATTTAAAAATTCAACGTACATTTAACAAAATTCATAAAAATTATGTGTGGAATAGTTGCATATATTGGAGAAAAGCAAGCATATCCTATACTTTTAAAAGGATTGCAACGTCTTGAGTACAGAGGTTACGACAGTGCAGGAGTTGCTCTGTTTAATGATGAAACAAAAAATTTGAATGTTTATAAATGTAAAGGGAAGGTTGCCGACCTTCAAAATTTTGTAAGGGATAAGGATATAAGCGGAAGAATTGGTATAGGTCATACACGCTGGGCTACACATGGTGTTCCCAATGATGTGAATGCACACCCTCATTATTCAGAATCGAAAAATCTGGTGATGATACATAATGGTATTATTGAAAATTATGGATCTCTTAAAGAAGAATTAATAAAAAGAGGGCATCATTTTTTAAGTGATACCGATACCGAAGTACTTATCCATCTCATCGAGGATATTCAACAAAAAGAAAACCTGCGTCTAGGAGAAGCGGTACGTGCTGCCCTTAAGCAAGTGGTTGGAGCCTACGCCATTGTAGTGTTAGCAAAAGACAACTGCGATGAACTAATTGCTGCCAAAAAGGGAAGTCCTATGGTTATTGGTATTGGCGATAACGAATTTTTTGTTGCTTCGGATGCAACACCTATTGTGGAGCACACCAAAAACGTAGTGTATCTTGGGGATGAAGAAATTGCTTTTCTTGAAAGAGGAAAAGAATTAAAAATAAAAACAATTAAAAATAAAATTAAAACTCCTTATATACAAGAGCTGGAATTGAAGCTGGAAGCATTGGAAAAAGGAGGGTACGACCATTTTATGCTTAAAGAAATTTTTGAACAGCCCCGTTCAATAAAAGACAGCATGAGAGGACGTTTGAGTGCAGAAAATAATATTGTTAACTTAGGAGGAATTACGGAATACGAACAAAAATTTATTCAGGCGAAACGTATCATTTTTATAGCTTGTGGTACATCATGGCATGCTGGCATTGGTTGGCAGAATATTTGTTTGAAGATTTGGCAAGAATTCCGGTTGAAGTTGAATATGCATCAGAATTTCAGATACCGCAATCCAATTGTTTACGAAGACGATGTAATCATTGCTATTTCACAATCGGGAGAAACTGCCGATACCCTTGCTGCAATTGAATTGGCGAAATCGAAAGGTGCTACCATTATTGGAATTTGTAATGTTGTCGGGTCATCCATTGCCCGCGTAACACATGCCGGATCATACACCCATGCAGGGCCTGAAATTGGCGTTGCATCAACAAAAGCATTCACTGCTCAAATAACGGTGCTTACATTAATGGCGCTGCGTGTAGCCTTTTTAAAAGGTACCATCTCCTCTTCCGTTTTTATCAATTGATTAAGTGAACTCGAAGCTATTCCTGACAAATATAACCAAAGTCCTTAAAACAAACGATCAAATAAAATACATTGCGGACATTTATAAAAATTCCCCCAACGCACTCTATTTAGGAAGAGGATATACATTTCCCGGTAGCATTAGAAGGTGCTTTAAAGCTAAAAGAAATTTCATACATACATGCCGAAGGTTATCCGGCAGCAGAAATGAAGCATGGTCCGATTGCATTAATTGACGAAGAAATGCCTGTGGTTGTTATTGCTACCAAAGGTGCATCTTACGAAAAAGTAGTGAGTAACATACAAGAAGTAAAAGCACGTAAAGGAAATATTATTGCAATTGTTACCGAAGGCGATACACAAGTAAAAGGCATGGCAGATCATACGATTGAAATTCCTGAAACAGATGAAATTTTGGTGCCTTTGGTTTCAGTGGTGCCTTTGCAACTATTGTCCTATCACATTGCTGTAATGAGAGGTTGTAATGTTGACCAGCCAAGAAATCTGGCAAAATCAGTTACTGTAGAATAGCTTTTTATATATCTTTTAGATTAACCCCAAAGAGTCCTCAAAAACCTTTGGGGTTATTTTTTATATTATCAATGTCCTTTCAACTCCTTAATTTTAGACGTGTCCAACACCATCTGTTCTTCTTTTGCATACGTTTGTTTTAAGGAATCCGAAAGAACGTTGTTTGTTAAACCACTTAAATCAGGCTTGCCGGCATTTACCCAAGCAGTGTACCATAAACTGCCAATAGTTAAAATCGCTTCTCTCATTCTCCGCTCTACCATACCATTTAGCATTTTATCATACTCCGTTGTATATTCTATGGAATAAACTTTCACCAATGTATTGTTGCGATTTTCAAAGCTATATTTTTTATCAGAAGAATACATTGCATTCAACCGGGCTTCAAAAGTTAACACAGAATCAACAGCATTATGACTTGTTTTGACTACGTTCCAAATTTTATCTGTAGGATTTTTAATATACTTTGCTCTTCCTGTCCAGTAATTATAATTATCGCTTTTTAACTCCGGTATACGAGATTCCCAAAAACTATGAATGCCCTTTTGATTGGTCAATTGTCCATTATAATTTTCAGTTGTATGAAGCGGTACGTGTGCATCTGCAATGTAATGACCCATGTCGGCCGACACTTTTAAAATTAAATCCAAATCTTCTTTTTCAAAAGCTTTTTGCAAACGATAGAGCATTTTATCAATGTGCCATGGAACAATACCATAAGCTTTTAATGAATCTTCAGAGTATTTTTTTACCGCATCATTCCAGTTTTTAGGAATTGAATCAAAAGGAGAGATTCCGTAATGTTCAATATCTATATAATGCAATGCCGCCTCATCAGCTACGGCATATCTTCTCTTATCCGCATCCACAGCATGTTCCGAAATATAATCAATATGTTTTTTGTAAAACCCAATTATTTCAGGAGGTAATGTAAATACTGCCATCTGGTTAATTTTTTTGTGTGCAAAAAAACCCCAGGAATTGGCTTCCTCTGTTTTCGTTAATAGTAAACAAATACTGATGAATATTAAAAAAGGGAAGTATCTACTTATCAACAAAAAACAATAGATATAACTAATTGATTATCAATACCTTAATACTTTATACAGATATTCGCTATATTCTTTGGTGAATTCTTCAACATTTACGCCTAATTCACGCAATATTTGCTTTGTTGCAAATCACTTAAATGTTCAGCGCATGGTATTACTTTTCCACGAACTGTCATTGTATCAAAATCGTAAATATGCTTATGTTTTTTGAAATATTCTTTCATAAAAACAACTGGAATTTGAGCCTTTGGCATAGTTTTATTTTCGTACCATTCAATAAATTCTTCATCAGTTACACCAACTAAATCAGTGGCTATTTTCCCATCTACACCCCCAAAGATAATTGGAATAATATAAATTTTATCCATTTAATTAGGTTTTTTAATTAATTTATACATTTAAAACTGGGAAATAAAAAAGGAGAACCAATAAGGTTCTCCTTTCCTTTGGTTACTTTTAATATTTTACCTTTTTATATAGGTAAACGAGTTCCCTGTGTACATTGGGTCGCCCTTTTTAGTTGTTGTAAATACTAATTGATTATCCTTAAAATAACCTTCCCAAATGAAATTAGTTGCAGCATAAATAAGGGAAATTTTATCTCCATTAATTTGTATATTGTTAAAGTTGGTTTTTGTTTTTATTCCTTTCATATTAGTATACTCTTCGTATCCCACCCAGTTGTTGTTATCTTTTGTTAGGTAAATAACACTTTCTGTACCCTCCTCTCTTTCTTGAGAATAACTTCCGGAATATGATTGTTGCGTTTGAGAATTATTCTGCCTAAATGTTTCATACTCTTTCTCTACATTAAAAAGATTACTTTTATTATTAGCATTTACTTTGTTTAATTCTTCTATTTGTAAAGCAATATAATTTCTTGCACATTTTACTTTTATAATAACATTACAATTATTAGTTACTTCAAAAAATTCAGGATACCTTACTAACTCTAATTCTAAGAAGCCTATATTCATTAATTCTGATGTCATTTTATAGTAATAGATTGATGAATCAGTATAAGTAATACCATTTTTCCAAAAGGTAAGATTACTTTGATATTCTTTATCACTCCACAAAGCAATATTTTGATTATTTACATTAGCATTTTGAATCGTCGCTAATTCACTAAGTAAATAACGATAAGAAACAGCTAAATCATAATTTGCAGAAATATGCTTATGTTCTTTTGTGAGAAACTCACGTAATTGAGGAATTGCTTCTTTGTATTTTTTAGCTTCTACTAATTTGTGAATATTATTAAAACCTTGTGAAGATACTGTTATTGTTACAATACAGAATAATATAGTGGTTATATATGTTTTCATTGTTTTTGAGTTTTTATATGAGAGGTTATTACTCTAATTTATTGAATAATCACTTTTTCTGTTATAATTAATTCATCATTAGAAATTATTTGTAAAAAGTACATCCCTGATGATAATCCTTCTCTACTTATTTCTACAACATTGTTTGTTGTAATTTGATTGTAAACCTCGATACCTATTGTATTTGTTAATTTAACTGTGATATTTGTATGAGTTGGATTAACAAAAACCTTTGTTGATGTTGTAAAAGGATTAGGTGCAATTGTTATATCTATTTTAGAATTAGTTACATCTTCTACTAATGTCGCTGATGATGAAGTTGCTTTTACAAGTATTAATCCTTGATCTAAATTAGCTAAATCTATATAAACATAGTTCTTTTGATTATACTGTGCAGCTGCATTTGTATTTCTTGTAAATGAAAAACAATAGTATGTACTTGTTACTGAATATAAACCTCCATATGATATACCAAAAGTTGCTTTTGTTGTATCATAAGTGTTTTGGTATTTATAAACAAAACTAACAACTGTATCAACAATACCTGTAGTAGAATTAGTATCAGTTCTTACATGATAACCATATAAAGTAGGAGGGATTGTAGGGCAAGTAATCTTTAGTATATTATTACCTAATTGACCAATAGAATCAATAACTTTAAGGGAATTAATAGAAACTTTAGCATTTGTATTAGAATTAGGATAATTATAGATAGTAGTATCAGTAGTAGTAATAACAGTATCAACAACATTAAAAGTAGTAATTAAAGAGCTATAAGTATTAACATCGTTAACTAAAACACCAGTAACAGTAACAGTGTAAACACCTGAACATTTATTAAATAACATTGCGGTAGTATCACCTGTACTCCAAGTAATTTTACTATAAACAAGATTTATACTAGTTAAACCTATAGTATTATTACAACTAAAAGGGGAACTAGATTGTATAGGTTTAAAATAAGGTTCAAACCATGCTCCAGCGGAGCCAGCTATATAATTTTCTGGATAAGTACTAATAACATACCCAGGTAATTTATTTGTACCATTCACAACAGAATCTACTAATACTTTTAATGTAAGTGATCGTGAAATAGTTAATTTTATCTGAGAAATATTACTTCTTATATCAAGATATTTTAAGTTACGATAATTTTGTAAAAACAAATCATAACTTTGCTGAACCTCTTTGTTAATGTTACATCCATTCAAAATTAAACTATCTAAATATATATTGTTTACAAGCCTAAAGTTTATAGAATCAATATTAGGGTTGTTAGAGCAATTTAATACTCGTATGTTTTGGAAATATTCTATTCCTAAAATATTAGTTACTGTCGTTCTACTTATATCTATTTTTCCTTTATAATTCCATGCCTCTCTTAATGTAATATTATTATCATGATTAGTGTTAATAGAGTAATTACTAATCAAATAACTTTTAAAATTAGTGTCAGGAAAAAGAATTATTGAATCTTGTAAAGGTGCAGTAGTTGAGATTCCTGAATTATAAGCTGTTCCAAACATAGTTGTTGTAAAACATACAACTAGTGTTAATAATGTTATTAGTTTTTTCATTGCTTTTAGTTTTAGGGTTTTCATAGTTTTTAGTTTTTTTATTTCACTATGTGTCCCTCACAATGAGTTAGTATATAAAAAATCGGCGTGGGACAATTACTAAACTCGTGCCTGAGGGAGTCGAAGCCCTGTACAACAAAGTAAAGTAACGCCCACGCCTTGACGTGAGCGCTGCTTATTCTCCCTGTTGTACTTTGAATTTTCGACTTTTCAGGCACAGGTTTTAGCAAACGCTAATATGATTTATGTTTTCCTTTTTCTTTATTTCATAGATTAGTTTATTAAATTTGAAATAAAGTTAAGACTAATTTTTAAATGAAAAACTAACATCTAAACAAAACTAAAATGATGAAATATTGTCTATCCTATGATGCACAGGACTCAAATGCTTGGAAAGCTGGCGAGTTGAAAATAAAAATTATTGACCTATTAATAAAAAAAGGTAAGGCAGTGAATTTAAGAAACCCTGTTGGAAGTACTTTATTGTTTGAGGATAATACAGATGAAAATAGAATTTCGTTTTGGAATAATTTGTTGACAACAGAATTTAAGAAAGGTTCTTCAAAAACAGATATAAATTATTACCTAGCTTTAATTGCGCACACAAAAACTGCTTATGTGGATAGAATAGAATATGACAAAGAATTAGAAAAATCGTTTAAAGAATTATTACTTAAACAATAAAGTAAGTAGTACTATTCAATCTTTTCATCAGGTACGTCAATTGGTCGCTCCGCAAAATATGGACAATAAATGTGTTTTAAATAAATGTCTTTAACAATATACCAAAAATTTCTTATTGTTTTTTTCATTAAGTTAAAACTGGTTACTAAAAAACCAATTAACAACTTTTAATTAAGAGTGCTTTTTTCATTACTAAATCAAAGGCTGCATTCTCATCTCTATTGTTATATCTAAAACAAAATTCATTAATATATTGTTGCATATATTTTGCAGAAATATTATGATAAATTCCATAAATACCCCTTTTTAAGATTGCCCAAAAACTCTCTATTGTATTTGTATGAATATCTCCACTTACAAATTCCACACTATGATCTACTACACCATGGTTCCAACCACTTTTCTTTAACAAATTATAACTTCTAAATTCATCTGTCATTACCCACAAATCTTTTTTCTTTTTGCTTACTTCTTCTAATACATCTAATAACTGTTTACCACTTAATTGCTTTCCTTCTTCGTTTTTATTAGCAACTCTACAATAAACTTTCTTTTCTAATCTATCCATAACACCGATAATAGGTTGCTTACTCGTGCCTCTACCCCTTTTATATTCTTTATCTTTTTTAAACTTAGGAGGTTTACCACCAACATACGTTTCATCCATTTCAACAATTTCCTGAAAATACTTTTTAATATTTTCATCAACCATTGCCTTTCTTATTAGATTAAGCATTCTCCAAGCTGTTTGGTAACTACCAATACCTAAATCTCTTTGTAACTGTAAACCTGAAATACCTTTTTTAGCATTAAGAATAAGTGAAATAGCGAGAAACCATTTATGTAAAGGTATTTTTGTATCATGAAATAGAGTTCCAACTGTAACGCTAAAGCCATTGTTACATTTTAAACATGTATAATATCTACCTAAACCTTTACTACTTTTATTGTTTTTACAATAAGGACAAACAGGAACTCCGTTCCATCTAACTTTTTCCAAGTAATTAATGCAATCTTCTTGATTTTTAAACCTACTAAATATTTGTATAATATTCATAATTCTAATAACTAATTTGTTTACCTTAATTTACGAGAACTCTGTCAAGTCACCTACTGTTCCTACCTTTATTTCCCTTTATTTTAGGGGTTTTTAGAGGATTTCAGTGTGATAAACAAACGTAATAGGAAATCGGTCAACTATCTAGTTTTCTGGAGAAATTCGTAGTAAACTAGTTAACTAAAAGTTGCTTATTTGAAAAGAAAAAAGACCGAAATTTTTCGGTCTTTTTATGGTTTTCTACGGGATTTTTCTTAATTTTATGAGGACTAAATTAACTCTTGTTAATAACTAGATACTTCCCTTAAAAAATAGTTGATGTTGCTTTTAAACATGAATAGTCATTCTTTTTATAAATACACACAAAAATAACATTCAAAAATCAATTGCTATGTTGCTTTTGTTTGGCATTATTATTCTTGTTGATCACATCGCCGTTTATTGAATGAATTAATAGTGAGCACTGATCAATTCCTACTCACCGCTTAGATATTTTTTCATTTTGTTGCAAACTGTCATAATTACTATATTTGTTCATGCTGGTAAGTAGCGACTTGACAGCATTTACGTATCCATTATCAAGTACTTCTACTTGCAAATAATTAGCGATATTTTTAAATGTTAAAGAAATGAAGTACAAAATAGGTATTGTGTTATCCGGAGGTGGTGCAAGAGGCATTGCACACTTGGGCATTTTAAAAGCCTTTGAACAATTCGGTATTAATCCTTCCGTTATTTCAGGGACGAGTGCAGGCGCAATTGCCGGAGCTTTTTATGCAATGGGCTTTTCTACTCAAGAAATAATGAATATTATTAAGAAAGGACACTTTTTTAATTTTTCAAATCTTTTAATAGAAAAGCAAGGTTTATTTTCTATGCAAGGCTTTGAAAAAATCTACTCCCAATATTTCCCAACCAATTCTTTTTCTGATTTAAAAGTACCACTTTATGTGGCAGCAACAGATATTTTAAATTGCGAGACGGTTTACTTCTCATCGGGCAACCTAGCTCAATCATTAATGGCTTCAAGTTGTATTCCTTTATTATTTCAACCGGTAAATTATAACGGGACCATGTTTGTGGATGGAGGTATTCTTAATAATTTTCCGGTTGAACCTTTATTAAATCAGTGCGAAATAATTATCGGAATTCATGTGAATTCAATTAAAAAAAATGTTACTGAAATTCATATGAATGATATACTCGACCGAAGTTTTCACTTAACCCTATCTAATTCTGTTCGTGACAAAATAGATAAATGCAATTTGTTCATTGAGCCGCCCAATATGAGTCAATTCGGCATTTTGGATTTAAAAAAAACAAATGAAATTTTTGATTACGGTTACAATTATGGACTTGCAATTGAAAATAAAATAAAAGAACTTACTATGTAATTTCGAACTGTAAAGCTTTTATTGAAGACTACGTTGATAAAGCAAAGAATAAGCCTAATAAAATAACTGTACATTTTCTTTCAACTAATTAATTTTAATACCCATTTTCATGATAGAATTATATCCATACTTAATCATTGCTTTAAAATCAATTAGTATCTATGTTTTTATTGTTGTGGCAATTCGTTTATTCGGTAAAAAGGAATTGTCCCAGCTATCTATTATAGATTTGGTATTTATTTTACTTATCAGCAACAGCGTTCAAAATGCTATGGTAGGCAACGATACATCCGTTCAAGGTGGCATGGCTGCGGCCTTAGGCTTGTTTTTATGTAACTATATTTTCAGATTTTTTCTTCTGAAATCAGAAAAATTCAATACAGCAATGCAAGGCGAAGCAATAGTACTGGCACTTAATGGTAAATTATTGCAAGATGGACTTAAACGAGCAGGCATGAATAATAAAGAGTTAGAAATGACAATACGTGAGCATGGTATTGAGGATGTTAAAAATACAGACTTAATAGTTCTGGAAATTGATGGTAACGTAAGTGTAGTTTCTTCTGATTTTTCAAAAAAGTCAATCAAGCGAAGGAAAAAACCCCAACTAATGCGCAACCCATAAGAAAAAAAGATTCGATGCAATTTTAATTTGTTTCCGAAATATTTTTGATTCATGTTTTTTTATCGTAATATTGCGATGTAATTTGTTGCCAATGGGACTTGCTAAAACGGAAGAATTTACGGTAAAAGATAATAAACTTGCTAAATATGCCAAAGCATTAGCACATCCTGCGCGTATTGCTATTTTACAATTACTGATAAAAAAGCAATCTTGCATATGTGGTGATATAGTGGACGAGTTACCTCTATCCCAATCAACAGTGTCGCAACATTTAAAAGAATTAAAAGCAGCAGGATTAATAAAAGGAGACATTGAAGGTGCTAAAGTATGCTATTGTATTGATGAAAAGGAGTGGGAAAAAGCCAAATCATATTTGAATACTCTTTTTGAATCATATAAATCAACAAGTAAAGGCTGCTGTTAAAAAATTTATTCGAAACCATCGAGATATTACGATTAATAAATAACTAAAAATTAGAAACCATGAAACTATCAGATTTTAAAAAACAATTAGAGATAACTCAAGAATTGAACTTTATGCTACCTGACGGAACATTTGTTCCTAAGCATTTTCACGTAACAGAAGTTGGTCAGGTAACCAAACATTTTATTGATTGTGGCGGAACGGTTCGTAACGAGAAAACAATTAATTTTCAATTGTGGGAAGCAAATGACACAGACCATCGTTTAGCACCTCAAAAACTAATAAATATCATTACTCTTTCTGAAAGAATATTAGGTGTTGAAGATGCAGAAATAGAAGTTGAATACCAAAGTGATACTATTGGCAAATATGGTTTACAGTTTAATGGGAAGAACTTTATTCTTACCACAAAACAAACTAATTGTTTGGCAAGCGATAATTGTGGCATACCTGCTGAAAAATTAAAAGTTAATTTAAAAGAATTACAAACTTCAAACAATAGTTGTTGTACTCCTGGAGGCAGCTGTTGTTAATTTTAATTTTTACACCATGATTCCTACCATAAAATCCTATTGCGATAATTTAACAATAGCATTTCAAAATATTTCTGATAGCAGGAAAGAAATACTTAATAAAATAACAGCGTATATCAGGAATAAGCAGAAAGAAAATAAACCAATTAATTTGGTTTATATCTGTACACACAATTCCCGAAGAAGTCATTTTGGGCAAATATGGGCTCACGTTGCTGCAAGTTATTACAATATCAAAAACGTAAATACTTTTTCAGGTGGCACTGAAAAAACAGCATTTAATATTAATGCTATTAATGCCCTTAAAAGAGTTGGCTTTAACATTAAAGCCATCAATAGTGAAAAAAATGCCACTTATTATGTTTTTCACGATGAAAATGAAAGCCCTAGTATTTGTTTTTCTAAAACCTATGATGACCCTCAAAATCCCCAAAAGGAATTTGCAGCAATAATGACCTGTAGCGATGCTGAAGAAAATTGCCCTTTTGTTCCAGGTGTTGAATTACGAATAGGAACAACGTATGATGATCCAAAAGTATTTGACGACACACCTTTGCAAGATGCTAAATATGACGAACGCTGCAAGCAAATAGCATTAGAAACATTTTATGTTTTTTCTAAATTGTAACATATGCCTTTTAGAAAAATTAGATTAGCCATACTATTTCCTTTTTTCTTTTCTATGTTAGTAAAGTCACAAAGTGTAAGTGTTGGTGGTTTATTTCCATCTATTGACCATTCGGGAAGCCTGACAAATAAACTGGATTACAGCTTATATTATTTTGCTGCTTTTCCACTTGTAAATTTTAAAAAGCCCAATGTATCAAAGGATGCTTATTTTAACTTACTTTATTTTGAACAAGCCTTGACTTATAAATTGACAAGTAAATTTTCGTTAACCGGCAGTTATGTTTACCAGCGATCCAATGTTGTTTACGATAATTATGTAAATGAAAATAGATTTTATGTTCAAGGAAAATACAAGCATTCCATAAAAAAAATAAATCTCACACATCGTCTGCGTTTCGATGGCCGGTTTATTCAAAACCGAATAACGAATGAAACACCGTTTACTAATCGTGTAAGATATTTAATTGGGTGTGATTTTCCGATAAATGAAAATCTTTATTTCACAGCATATGAAGAAGCCTTTTTTAATACGTTTAAAAACGCGGGTGTTTTTTATGGTGAAAACTGGTCGTATGCCGCTATCGGAAAAAAAATAAATGATAGAAATAAGGTAGAAGCTGGAATTTTATACATTACCTGGAATACCGGCGTGAACAATTGGTTCAACCAATACTATTTTCAGGTTACATGGATTAATCATTTAGATTTTAGAAAAAGGAAAGAATAAAAAACAGAATTTATATCACCAAAAATAAAATAATGGAAAAAGAAAAAGTATTATTTGTGTGCATACATAACTCTGCACGCAGTCAAATGGCAGAGGCATTCTTAAATAATTTTGGCGGCGATAAATTTGAAGCGCAAAGTGCTGGCTTTGAGCCTGGAACTCTAAACCCAATTGTTGTTGAGGCAATGCAAGAAATAGGAATTGATATTTCAAAGAATAAGACGAAAGATGTATTTGATTTTTTTAAACAAGGAAGGATGTTTAGCTACGTTATAACTGTATGCGATGAAAGTAGTGCCGAGAGTTGCCCCATATTTCCAGGAATGTCCACTCGTTTACACTGGTCATTTACAGACCCGTCTGCATTAGAAGGTTCACAGGAAAACAAACTAGCCCGAACAAGGACTATAAGAGATGATATAAAGAAAAAGATTAATGAATTTATACAGCAATACACTCATAAATAATGAGAATAATTTAACCCATCCTCCTTTGATTATATACAATAGAAAAAATGAAAAAATATATAGCTGAAACAATCGGAACATTTGCACTTGTGTTTTGTGGTACAGGAGCCATAATAATTAATGAAATTTCAAATGGAGAAATCACTCACATAGGTATAGCAATGACATTTGGTTTAATAGTACTTGCCATGATATATGCATTAGGTGACATTTCGGGAGCGCACTTCAACCCCGCAGTAACTATAGGTTTTATGGTCGCAAAAAGAATGAATACAAAAGATACAACATTTTACATCGTTGCACAATTGATTGGTGCCTTGATTGCAAGCATTACATTGAAAATACTATTTCCTCAAAATCAAACCTTAGGTGCAACTTTTCCTTCAGGTAGCGACATGCAATCTTTCCTATTAGAAATAATACTAACGTTCTTTTTGTTTTTTGTTATTATAAGTGTTTCTACCGGAGCAAAAGAAAAAGGAATAAGCGCAGGAATAGCCATTGGAGCTACTGTTGGTTTAGAAGCCATGTTTGCAGGAAAAATCAGCGGAGCCTCCATGAATCCGGCTCGTTCATTGGCACCTGCAATTGTTTCCGGAAATATTCATTCCCTTTGGATTTATCTCATTGCTCCTGTTATTGGAGCACTGCTGGCCGTGTTCGCTTTTAATCTGGTAAAAACAGACAACAACAACTAAAGAAGTAATATTGGTCTGAGATTAGAGGTTTCAAATAGCAACTATTTAATATATCTTCGTGTGGTTTACTGTGAGATTTTAGTGTTTTTATCTGACTAAATAATTTATAATCGGTTAAATGAAAGCAGTCATTCAACGCGTAAGTAAAGCATCTGTAAGCATTGACGGAACAATTAAAAGTTCCATTGATTCGGGATTACTTATTTTATTGGGTATAGAAGATGGCGATACCGATGAGGATATTGAATGGCTGAGTTCAAAAATGGTGAATCTTCGTGTTTTTAATGATGAAAACGGAGTAATGAACGTTTCGGTAAAAGATGCCGGAGGCAATATTATTCTTGTTTCACAATTCACGTTGTATGCATCTACCAAAAAGGGAAACCGACCTTCATACAACAAAGCTTCTAAACCGGAATTTGCCGTTCCGATGTATGAAAAAATGATTGAACAATTGCAAAACGATTTAGGAAAGCCCATACAAACAGGCACTTTTGGTGCAGATATGAAAGTGGAATTATTAAATAACGGCCCTGTAACCATCATTATCGATAGTAAAAACAAAGAATAACAGCAGGTTGTTGAACGATAACATTTCGCAAACATCTTTCAGACATTTTAAAAAACATTGTTATTTTTATAACCATGCATTCTTGCTATACTTTAAATTAATAATTCAACTTTTACATTTTTAGATCGTGAACAAAAATTTAATCCTACAAAATATTGCCAAACACATACAACTGAATAAAAAAGAAGCCGATTATTTTTTGACTCTTTTAAAAGAACATAAACTAAAAAGAAAACAATTTTTAGCTGTTGAAAATGATGTTGCTTTTGTTACTAAAGGGTGCTTAAGATCATACTCTATTGATACCAACGGTTTCGAACACATCTTGCAATTTGCTCCGGTTGATTGGTGGATAGGCAATATGAGCAATATTATTCCGCAAAACAACAATTCATTAAATATTGATGCGATTGAAGACAGTGAAGTGTTAATACTTTCCAGACAAGATCAATTAAAACTGTTTGATGAATTTCCAAAATTTGAACGTTTTTTTAGAATTTTAATGGAGCGTGCGCTGGTAAGCGCCAATCGCAGGCTAATGGATATACTAGCATTAACTGCTCAACAACGTTACGAATCCTTCTGCAAATATTATCCTAACTTAATGAACCAATTACCGCAAAAATATATTGCTGCATACATAGGCGTTACGCCGGAATTTTTAAGTAAGATGAAATCAACAGCTCTAAAAAATTCTTAATTTACATTAAGTACATTTCTTAATCTATATTAATGCATGTCGAGTATAATTTGCCATATCTTTGCTTTCACAAATCTTAAAATCACTAAAATTTAAAATCATGAAAAAATTAATTTATTTAAGCACTATTGCAATTGTTGCAGTAACAAGTTATGCATTTAAAGCTGGTTCAGGTTTACAAAAAGCGTATAAGGTAGATGTTGCTAAATCAAAATCTGTTTGGATAGGAACAAAAGTAACAGGTACACATACCGGAAACATTACTCTTTCCAGCGGCACTTTAAAGTATGATGGCAAAGCAATAACCGGAGGTACTATTGAATTTGATATGAATTCGATCACTTGTACTGATTTAACTGACAAAGCATACAATGATAAGCTGATTGGTCATTTAAAGGCAGATGATTTTTTTGGCGTAGCTAAATTTCCTACAGCAAAATTTGAAATCAGCAAAGTAGTTCCAAAAACAGGCGAAAACTATGATGTTACCGGAAACCTTACCATTAAAGGAATTACACAGGAAATAACATTTCCTGCCGTAATAAAGGCAAGTGCAGTTACTATTGTTACTGTAGCAAAAATAACAGTAAACCGTACCAAGTTTGACATCAAATATGGTTCTGCAAGTTTTGTGGAAGGTTTAGGCGACAAAGCCATCAGTGATGATTTCACATTAGAAGTTAATGTTGTTGCTTTCCCTGAAAAATAATAAGTATTTCATTCTAATAAAAAAGAGTCCCGAAGGTGCTTACCTTCGGGGCTTTTTATTTATAAATGGTTAAAACAATAAATTATAATAAGCCACTAACAAAAGTAACGTAAAGTTCATTCGGAATGCTTGTACTGAGCTTGCCGAAGCATGATTCGGAATCTATTTAAACAGATGCTGAATCAGGTTCAGCATGACGACCCATTTAATAGTGTAGATAGCTGGTTTATTATTAACCATCCTACTCCTTACAGCATTGCTGTTGTTAGTTATCGAACAATTACCGTAGCAGTAGTAATTGAATATGCTGCGAAATAACCTAACCCTTTATTACTGATATTAGTTGTAGGATTTGCCGGAGGTGCGGCAAGTAATTGAGAAGCAGTGCTATTACCTATTGCTCCGCCAATAGTGCTGTAAAAATCATACGTAAGTCGATCTATACATTCTAACTTAATACGCACTGTATCTCCAAAAACATATTTTGTTCTAAATGTTGTGGATATCTGTTTTCCATCAACTAATTTGTCCGATACCAGTTTAGTGCTATCAGATATCCCTGTTGTATCTTTTGAGCTAAGAACGAGTCTGTAAAAATTACCAACTCCTGAAGGATCGGTAAACTTACATACAAGTCGAAAAGTGGTATCTGTTGTTGCGCCGGTAGTGGAAGTATTATTAAAATGACTAATATTAATACTATGGGTAACGTTAAATGAATCTATTTGAATAGGCAATGGCATTGTAGACACGCCTTGGTAGCTTGTGTTATTCGCATTAATTTGTATGGTATATGTTCTGCCTGGTATTCCTTTTAAAGAACTTGTTTTATAAATACCTTGTACAGCTGTTTCTGTAAGCATTTCGCTATTGCCTGCATCATCAAATATTTTTACCTGAGCATCGGTTACAGGAGGAAACGTATTGCTGCTATAATATGGAGCAGAATAATTCAATACAACTAAATATGGCCCCGGTTGATTAGTAATATTGGCTTGTACAACCACTTCAGAGGGGGAGTTTTTTAAATCAAGAACAACTACTTTTTCGCAGGAAGAAAAAATACCTGCGATTACCATTAATGCAAGAAAAAGTTTGCCATATAAACCAGTCTTTCTCATAGCTTAAAATTTAAAATTATAGGTTACAGATGGAACCCATCTGAACAGCGACAATTGTACCGCTTCTGTTTGAGATGGGTTACCGGGTACCGGCTGAAAGCTTATAGAATATGGGTTTTCTCTCCCGTAAACATTATATACAGAGAAATTCCAATCCGATTCAAATTTTTCGGTTTTTCGCCCTTGAATTGTTACTCCAACATCCATCCGGTTATATTCCGGCATACGATAACCATTTCGTTGAGTATATAAATTCACAACTTCATTGCCAATGGTGTATTTTCCACTTGGAAATGACGCTGCAAAACCGGTATGATAAACAAAGGTAGCCGAAAAGCTTACCTTTTCATTTAACTTATAAATACCAACTACCGACAAATTATTAGTAATATCTTGCTTTGCCGGAAATTTAGTTCCATCGTTTATACTATCAAACTGCCTCCAGGTACGAGACAAAGTATAAGAAATCCATCCTGTGAGCTTTCCGGTTTTTTTCTTGATAAAAAATTCAGTACCATACGACCATCCTCTTCCGAAAACCAATTGCGACTCGATGGCTTTATTAAATATCAAATTGGCTCCATTCACATAATCTATTTGGTTTTGCATGTTTTTATAGTATGCCTCTACTGAAGTTTCTATACTGTTATTGAAAAAATTTCTGAAATAACCAATTGCTCCTTGGTCACCAATTTGTGGTTTAACAATTGAACTGCAAGGAACCCAAAGATTAAAAGGAGTTGAAACAGTACTATTGGATAATAAATGCAAATATTGATTGATATGGTTATATGAAACTTTTATAGAACTTTTATCATTAATTAAAAACGATGCTGTAGCGCGAGGTTCAAAGCCAAAATAAGTTTTAATAGGTTGATTATTTTTATAGTTTGTAGAATCAGAAATAGCACCCGAAGCATTATACGAATATACGGTACCCGGACCAAGAGCAGTAAATTCAGAAATGCGCAAACCATATGTAAACTGAAATCTGTTTACTGTATAATTGTCGGAAATATAAATGGCATTTTCAAGCGCATATCTCTTTTGAATAGTCAGTCCGAGACGTGTTGGGGAAAGAGTTGAAGAAGCAGTATTAACAGTTACTTCACCAGGAATAAACGTATGATATATACTTTGAAAGCCAAACTTTATTTTATGCTTATTCACAAAATAACTGAAATCTTCTTTCAATGAAAAATCCTGAATACCTGTGGTTACTTTAAACTGTGCATCACCTGCACCTAAAACAATATTTGAAAGGTAATTTGTAAAAATAAGAGAAGAGTTCAAAAACAATTTATCATTCATTAAATGATTCCAGCGAAGTGTACCTGTGGTGTTACCCCAGTTAATTCCAAAACCTTGATTAGCGGCCGCTCCATTACTAAAGTTAAAAACATCTTTTCCAAAATAGCCCGATAAATAAATGTGGTCTTTGGCACCTAACTGATAATTGGCTTTTAAATTTAAATCATAAAAGTACAAAGAGGTATTACGTAAATTTTTTGGGCCAAATGCTTTTAAAAACAAGTCGGCATAGGTTCTCCTCCCGGAAATAATAAATGACCCTTTCCCTTTGTTAATAGGAGCTTCGATTGTTAAACGCGATGCAATAAGTCCCACTCCGCCGGTAACGGTGAGTTTTTTAGAATTCCCATCATTCATTTTTATATCAAGCACAGAGGATATACGACCACCATATTCGGCAGGTATTCCACCTTTGTAAATAGTCACATCCTTAATTGCATCGGAATTAAAAACAGAAAAAAATCCAAGTAAATGTGTGGGATTATACACAATGGCTTCATCCAATAAAATTAAATTCTGATCAGTACCTCCACCGCGCACATAAAAACCTGAAGTTCCATCTGTAACATTGGTTATTCCAGGCAACAGCTGAATAGTTTTTAATATATCCTTTTCGCCAAAAAATACAGGTATTGCTTTTATTTCCGCTACATCCAACTTTTGTGCGCTCATTTGGGCTGAAACAACATTGTTGTTAGATTTTTCTGCAGAGATAACTACTTCTTTCAAAGTGGTAGTAGCATCACCTAACTCAACATTCAGTTTTATATTTTTATTTAAAACAATACTTGTATCAAGAGAAGAGTAGCCTAAATAACTAGAGGTAAAAGTATATTTTCCTTCGGGAAGTGTAATCGAAAAAAATCCATACGCATTGGATGCAACGCCCTCTTTAGGCAATTCTTGTACCTTTATTATTGCGCCTATTAAAACTTCGCCCGTTTTTTTGTCTTTAAGAATTCCGCTCACTGTGTATTTTTGTTGTGCAGAAAGTGCCAGTGAATTAACAGCGAGAATAAAAAGCAAAACTCTTTTAGTAATTGACATTGATATTTAAGACTTAATAATTATTGGGGTAACGAAATTACCATTAATAAATACACTTCATAATAAAAAAGCAACAACTTTTATTTAATCCCTCGCGATAACGGTATTGCATCATTAATAAATAGTTAAGGTATTACAAATGAACCTTATCATGATGCTGTTTAAACTGATAAATATCATTTAAAATCCGGCACTTCCCTTATTACATTTGTTGGAATTTTAATCGAACGACAAATGAAAACAACAATGTGTTTTACAACGTTTATTATAATATTTACGTTGGGTGGCTGCAAAAATACCAGAGAAAAAAATGCGGAAGAACTACTTGAAAATCCAAAAATGAGGGCGGAAGTTTTTAATGCTATTTTGAAAAACCCTAACTACACGGATAGCCTCCTGAATAAAATGATGGTAACCGGAAATCCTTCGATGATGAAGAGAATGTATATGTCGGATAAGATGGATAGCCTTTTCGGAAATGACAATCAGGTAATGGATAAAATGCTCAATCATTTGACAAAAAAGATGGAAGCCGACCATGTAGTATGTGATAAAACCTGCGACAAAATGATGGAAAGCGACAACATTAGAAAATATATGGAACGGCGCATTCTAAAAAAGTGATTTATAAAGATTCAAGAACATAAAACAATTTATGAGTAGCTTTAGTAAATTATTGATACGTTTAAAATGTTATCTGATTCAGTTTATTATTCTCCATTAATTATCCTCAAAAAGATATAGTATGAAACCAACTATTTCCTTTTGGAACCTTTCTGCCAATGAATTATTTGTTCAATTACAATCTAATGAAAATGGCTTAAAGAAAGCTGAAGCAGAAGGAAGAAAAAAACTGAATTCAGAAAAAAAGTTACGCAGTCCGCTCCTAACAGATCTCTTTCTTTTCGGCAGACAATTCAAAAGCCCGTTAGTATTGTTGCTGATATTTGCATTATTACTTTCTTTTTCGGCAGGTACTTACATCGACTGCGTTATTATTTTCAGCATTTTATTTCTTTCGGGCTTTTTGGGATTTATTCAGGAACGCAATGCAAGCAAAGCGGCAGAAAAACTTCGTGCATTGATACAAACAAAAGCACGTGTGAAGCGTGAAGGAACAATTTTTGAAATACCTATAGGAGATGTTGTTCCGGGGGATATTGTGCTTTTGGAAGCCGGAGACATTGTACCTGCCGATGGGCTAATTATTCTGTCTAAGGATTTGTATGTGAATGAATCGGTGCTGACCGGAGAATCCTTTCCTGCCGAGAAAAAAGTTTGCACGCTACCCCAAGAAACCCCACTTATAGGGAGAATAAACTCCGTATTTAAAGGAACAAGCACCATTAGCGGAACAGCAGTTATTATTGCCGTTGAAACAGGAAAAAACACAGAACTCGGCAAAATAGAAACCGAAATTACCACCATAACTGAAGAAACAGCTTTTGAAAAAGGTATAAAAAGTTTTGGCTACATGCTCATGATGGTTGGACTTATTATGGCCGCCGTTATTCTCATCGTTAATATTGCAATGGGACGTCCGGCACTGGATTCCATTCTGTTTGCCTTAGCTTTATCATTAGGACTTGCCCCTGAATTACTGCCAGCCATAGTAACCATAACACTTTCGGCAGGAGCAAAACAGCTGGCAGCAAAAAAAGTGATTGTAAAAAAATTATCCGCCATTCAAAATCTGGGATCCATTGATATTTTATGTTCTGATAAAACAGGAACGCTTACTGAAGGTGAAGTGAAAATTCACTCCTGTGTGAGTTTAGATGGCAAACAAAATGAAACCATCAGTAAATATGCTTACCTCAATGCTTTTTTCGAATCGGGCTATTCAAATCCTATGGATGACTCCATTCGCAAGCAATTGAAAACAGATATCACCGGATTTGCCAAATTTGATGAAGTGCCCTATGACTTTATACGCAAGCGATTAAGCATTGTTGTTGCAGCCGGCAGTAAACACATTATGATTACCAAGGGTGCTTTAAAAATATAGAAGCGGTATGTGATAAAATCCAATTGGGTGATGGCACAATCGTTACACTGGCAGAACATAAAACGGATATAATTCAACAGTTTGAACAATTCAGTTTAAAGGGTTTTCGAACAATCGGTATTTGTTACAAAGATGTAACCAACGATCCTGTTATAGATAAAAATGATGAATGCAACATGACCTTTTTAGGATTCATTCTTTTACAAGATCCTCCTAAAGAAGGCATCATGAATATTATCAATGAATTAAAAATTAAAAGTGTAGCGCTAAAAATTATCACAGGAGACAATACTTTAATTGCCGAAAATATTGCGTCGCAAATTGGAATAGCATCACATCGTATCATTTCGGGAACAGGGAGTTTCACTTGTTGAGTGATGATGCGTTGCTTGCCAAAATAGATGATATAGATATTTTTTCGGAAACAGAACCTTCACAAAAAGAAAAAATAATTCGTATTCTGCAACGTAAAGGACATGTAGTGGGTTATTTGGGAGATGGCATCAACGACGCATCCGCATTAAAAGTGGCGGATGTTGGCATTTCGGTAAATAATGCTGTGGACGTGGCAAAAGAGTCGGCTGATATTATTTTATTTGGAAAAAATCTGAGTGTGATAAGTGACGGAATATCGGAAGGCAGAAGGACATACATGAATACAATGAAATATATTTTTATTTCCGTTTGTTCTAACTTTGGTAATATGTTCAGTATGGCTGCAGCATCTATATTACTTCCTTTTTTACCATTACTTCCTGCTCAAATTTTGCTTATTAATTTTTTAACAGACTTGCCGGCACTTTCCATTGCCTCCGATAATGTGGATGAAGAACAACTTCAAAAGCCCCGTAAATGGAACATTAAGCTCATCCGTAATTTTATGATTGTGTTTGGTTTGGAAAGTTCCATCTTCGATTTTGTTACTTTCGGAACACTACTTTATATTTTTCATTCCTCCATCAATACCTTCAGAACAGGATGGTTTGTAGAATCGGTAGTTTCTGCTGTATTGATTTTACTCGTTATCCGCACGCATAAAACGTTTATCACCAGCCAACCGGGAAAAGCCTTAACTATTTCGAGTGCTTTAGTAATACTCGCTGTACTCATTATTCCTTACTTAAGCATATCCGCTTCAATAGGGTTTACAACATTGTCGTTTATAACCATTATAAGCATGTGCGCCATTGCTATTTTATATGTATTAGTAGCAGAAGTCACCAAAAAAATTCTGTTTAAGAGGATGAATTATTAAAGGGGGAGTTTGCAGAAATGCTAAACTCCGATTTAGGAAAATTTTATTCAAATCCTTTATTGCCTTGTAATCCTCCGGTATGCAGTGCAATAATTGTTTGTTTTTCTTTAAAAAATCCTTTCTGAATTAAATCATAAATACCAAACATCATTTTACCGGTATAAACGTAATCAAGAGGAATTGTATTTGTTTTTTCAAACCAATTGATGAACGCTGTTAAGTCGTTTTTAATTTTTGCGTATCCTCCAAAATGATAGTCTTCATTAATGCTCCAGTTATTATTAGTTGTTTCATTCAACCATTTTTCAACTTCACGTTTAATATATCCTTCACTTTTTAATACCTGAAAACCTATTGCGTGTTGTTTTTTATTTAAACGTTGAACAATACCCGCTAATGTAGTACCTGTTCCGCAAGGGCTGGTAATGTAATCAAAATCGATATCAATAAAATTGGTTATTTCTTTACACCCTTTTACACCTAACTCATTTGCTCCACCTTCAGGTATCATGTAAAAATTTTCAGTGTTAAATAATGTATTTACATAATCATACAATTCTTTTTTGTTTTGATATAAGCTACGCGCAACATAATGCAGCTGCATCCCGCACTCGGAACCGAATTTTAAAGTAGGATTTAGTTCAGCGTATTCTTCGCCTCTTATAATACCTATTGTTTTAAATCCATATTCTTTTCCGGCAGCAGCGGTAGCTGAAATATGATTGGAAAATGCTCCGCCAAAAGTGAGTAGTGTGTGCTTATTTAATTTTTTTGCTTCCTGCAAATTGTAGTTGAGTTTAAACAACTTGTTACCGCTGATGTACGGATGATTCAAGTCAGCACGCAACATATACAGGTTCACCTTGTATTTCTCAGTAATGCTGTCATGTATGCGGTAAAGAGGAATGGGTTGAAGCATTTTGATATCGAAACGCTGTGATAAAATAACTAAGTGTTATAGTTAATTGAAAGAAAAGAGCCTTGATTGGTTTTTGACCTCGCCTAACTATTCATTTCGGACACAGTTGACAAATGGATTATTCGGTTTTATAAATCTTTACAAATTAAGTTTTTATTTTTTGTAATTCTGTACCGAAGTTCATTTAATAATTGATTTAACGATCTAACAATTCTTCAGGAAACGAAGGTTGTTAGACCGTTGGAAATAAGCATTAGTTCAAAACACAGGTTTGAGAAATAGTTCCAAGAACGCCAGTACTATCAGATATTGTTACCGGTTGGTTGGTGCAGTCTAACTTAGCCGTTTTATCAGAAACTTTATGATAGGTTATCGTTTCTTTAATGATAGCCCCACCTTCACTCGCAGTACATGTACGTGCGATCCTTTTTGCAGGAAGCAAAAGTAAGTGCAGAAATAACTGCAACAAATAAAAATTGTTTTTTCATTTAATTTATGTTTTTAAGGTTAATAATTGGATAAATGTAAATAATATTTGAACGATAAAAATGATTATTCATAATTAATTTGATACTCTCAAGCTTTGTAATTTCATTAAGAGCCTGTTAAAATTTCATCCGAATAGTTGTTAAGTATATGATTTTCAATATTCACTTCTCGATACGGCTGAAAAAGCCTACTCGAAGTGACTGTGCAAAAATACTGATGTCAGTTCGAGTAGCGAGCCTTTTCGGTGAGCATATCGAGAACTATTGAGTGACGATCTATTTTTAGCAATGAAATTTAAACAGGCTCTAAACGCTATAAATTTATTTGCCTTACATTTGTTATCACTATTTCATTTCAAATTCATTGTCATATCTCTTTCAAATTAAAACATGCAAAAACGTTGGAGCATAAAACCAAAGGCCGATGCGTCTGTTGTTATGCAACTTGCTTCCGATTTAAACATTGATGACACTATTGCAAACATATTGGTTCAGCGAGGTATCACTAATTTTGATACAGCCAAAAAATTTTTCCGTCCAAGTTTAACTGATTTGCACAATCCTTTTTTGATGAAGGATATGGATAAAGCCGTTGCCCGGTTAACCAAAGCCATTAATGACCATGAAAAGATTTTGATTTACGGAGATTATGATGTGGATGGAACAACAGCAGTTGCGCTTGTGTATTCATTTCTGCAAAAAATAATTCCGCATAAAATTGAATATTACATTCCCGATAGATATAGCGAAGGATATGGAATATCCTTTCAAGGCATTGATTATGCCAAAGAAAACAACTTTGCACTCATAATAGCGCTCGACTGTGGCATAAAAGCAATTGATAAAATAAATTATGCCAACCAAAAAAACATTGACTTTATTATTGGCGACCATCACCTTCCAGGCGATGAATTACCTGCTGCCGTTGCTGTTTTAGATCCTAAACGAAGCGATTGTACGTATCCCTTTAAAGAACTTTGCGGATGTGGTATTGGTTTTAAAATAGTGCAAGCCTATGCACAAACAAACACTATTGCTTTTGATGAATTGCTCGAATACCTTGATTTAACAGCCATTTCAATTGCCGCCGACATTGTTCCCATTGTTGATGAAAACAGAATATTGTGTTATTACGGATTGGAACAAATCAACAGCAATCCGCGCAGAGGTGTTAAAACCATTTTGGAATTGGCAAACATTAAAAAAAAGGTAACGGTAAATGAGTTAGTATTTACACTTGCTCCGCGCATCAATGCTGCAGGGCGTATTGAAACGGGCAGAAATGCCGTTGATCTGTTGCTGTCGGATAACCATGCAGGAGCAACGCTTTCGGGACAAACCATTAACACCAACAATACCGACAGACGAGCGCTGGATACAAGCATTACCCAACATGCACTTAGCATGGTGGAAGAAAATGAAGCATGGATACATCGTAAATCAACCGTTTTATTTCATACCGATTGGCACAAAGGTGTGGTCGGAATTGTGGCTTCCCGCCTCATTGAGAAACATTACAAACCTACTATTGTATTAACAGAATCGAATGGCAAAGCAACAGGTTCTGCACGATCAGTAAAAGATTTTGATGTGTATGCCGCTATTGAAATTTGTGCTGATTTACTGGAACAATTTGGCGGACATAAATATGCAGCGGGACTTACTTTAAAACTTGAAAACGTTGCAGCCTTTCAACAACGTTTTGAAGAAGTGGTAAGCGCAACCATTCAAGAATACATGCTTACTCCCGAAATTGAGATTGATTCGGAAATAAATCTGGAAACCATTACCCCAAAATTTTATAGAATTTTAAAACAGTTTGAGCCCTTTGGTCCCGGCAATATGTCACCGGTATTTTTAACAAAAGGATTGATTGATAAAGGATACAGCCGCATAGTAGGCAGCAGTCATTTAAAATTAGATGTACAAAGTGTAAATAATAACAAGCTTAGTTTTCCTGCTATTGCTTTTGGTCAGGCAAATCATTTTGAAGATGTATCAGCAAAAAAAATAGTTGATGCCTGTTATGCCATCGAAGAAAATGAATTTAACGGCAACATATCATTGCAGCTAAACATTAAAGATTTGAGGACGCAATAAAAATCATTCCTCTATCATCGCCACCACCCTTGCCGGAGAAGCCGAAGCTCCTTTCAGTTTTAATGGAAATACTGCCACTTTAAATCCTGAATACGGCAAGGCGTCTAAATTTGTCAGCTGCTCCATGTGGCAATATTCTTTATGCTGACCAATTAAATGCGCTTCCCAAAAAACATCGGAACGGTTTGTTTCTATTGCCTTTTTTGTTTGATAGGTTAAAGGTAAATCCCAACCCCATTGGTCAATGCCCATTACTTTTATTCCGTTGTCAATAAGCCATGCTGTAGCTTCCCCGCTCATTCCTGTGCCTTTGGTATAAAAATCCAATGTGCCGTTGCCGTATAGCTTATCTCTTCCGGTTTTTACCAATACAATCATTCCGGGTTTGATACTTAATTTTTCTTTTTCGAGAAATGTTTTTATATCCGAAGTGGTGATGGATTCAAAATCTTTTTTGTGTTTCATATCAATCACAATACCTTCAGCAAAGCACCATTCCAAAGGTATTTCGTCTATTGTTTTGGCCGGCTTTCCATCGCATACAGGGCTGTAATGCCAGGGCGCATCCATATGTGTGGTAGCATGAACTCCCATTTTTTGAATGGTGTCATCTGCCCAGCCTACAAAATTTTTCGGAAAAAGTTTAAACGGCAAGCCGAATGGCATTTTGAACGGAAAACCCAAAAAGCGAATCAGCAATTTCGCACTTTTATGCGATTTGTGTTTCACTTTTATTTTCATAAAAAAAGGATCGTCAGCGCGATACTCAATGGTTTTTGATAAGTCTATAACTCTCATACTGTTTTATAGATTTTAAAAAATGGACAGGCTGAATTTTAACGATGATTAGCTTTCACTCCCTAATTTAATGACCAAAGTACTAAAAAAATAAAATCTCCGTTGACGAAAGAAACATTAATCAAAAAATGCTTATTAGCTTTGTTCAGAACTAATATTTAACCACTTATACATGTCACATTCATTAAAATTTTTATTCGTTTTGGCTATTGCTGTTGTAAATACAAGCGTTGCTTCAAGCCCCGAAAAAAGAACAACCGCCATCACCAAAGAAGTAACCGTTTATTTGAACGGTGCGCAAATTAATACACTGAGCGAAGTGTTTATTCCTGCAGGTAGCTGTGATATCATCATTGAAAATTTGCCGGAAAATATTTCGGATGATCAATTGCAAGCCAAAGGTGAGGGCGATTTCATCATACAATCGGTGGTGCGTAAAATAAATTATTTAAACGAAAATCAATTGCCCAAAGAAGTGAAAACATTAAAAGATTCATTGGAGGCATTGAATGATGAGTTAAACAAACAACAAGCGCTCGAAAAAATTTACACTCAGGAAGAAGAGGTACTGATGGCAAATAAAAGTATAGGAGGCGCTAATAACGGTGTGGATGCTTTGAGCTTGGAGGAAATGGTAAATTTTATACGAAAACGATTGACCGAACTGTACACCAAAAAAGCGGAATGTCAGAAAAAGCGCTTACAGATTCAGGAAAAAACAGCAAGAATAAATAATCAATTAAACGAGCTTAATAACAAAAATAAATATCGCTTTAGTGAAGTAATAATACGTGTAATGACAAATGTTGCACAAAAAGCAAAAATCAATTTATCGTATTTTGTGAATGATGCAGGATGGGCGCCTTATTATAACATTAGAGGTGTGGATGCAAGTGCTCCGTTGCAATTGGAATACAAAGCCAATGTATGGCAAAATACAGGTTATGACTGGAGCAAGGTAAAACTAACTCTTTCAACAGGCAATCCATTTATAAATGCGACAAAACCTGAAATGCAACCTTGGTGGGTATCATACGCGGTTCCTGTTTATCCGGTAAAAGCAAAATCACTGATGATGATGAGAAGTAAAGAAACTGCTGTACAGTATGAATCGCAAAGCGATGGTGCAATTGCACAAGCTCCCGCAGTAAGTGCGGCTGCCTATACACAAGTAACAGAAGCTTCAACCAACATATTATTTGAAATAAACTTACCTTACTCTATTCCTTCGGATGGTAAACAATACGCAGTATCTGTTCAGGAATTTACCGTTGGTGCAACTTACAAATATTACGCAGCACCTAAGCTTGATAAGGATGCATTTCTGTTAGCTTACATCAGCAATTGGGAAACATATAATTTACTTGCTGCCGATGCCAATATATACTTTGAAGGCATGTATGTGGGTAAAACGTATATCAACACGGCAAGCATAAACGACACCATACAGCTATCATTAGGACGAGATAAAAACGTTTCTGTGGAACGCAACAAACTGAAAGAGTATACCGGGAAAAAAATGATGGCTTCCAATAAAAAGGAAACGCATGCCTATGAAATTGTAGTGAAAAACAAGAAGAAAAAAGAAATTGAAATTTTATTACAAGACCAAATTCCTTTAACTACTAACAAAGAAATTATAGTGGAACTGCAAGACAAATCGAAAGCGGAGTACAATGCAGAAAAAGGCTTTTTAACATGGAACCTTAAAATAAACCCGGGAGCTGACGAAAAAGTGAAGTTCTCATACACCATTCAATACCCTAAGGATAAGGTGATAAATAGGTAGTAAAATAATTTTATAGAGTGATTATTTATAACACCGTTAGATAGATAATTGCGATAGAGTAGCACAATAAGCAAGTTACCAGCAACCTTAAGTAGACAATAGAACTGTGAAAAAAACAGACAAAATTTGGCGATTAATTCCATCTCTCCTACTCGGACTATTTTTGAATTATAAATTAATCAACAACGCAGATGATGAATTTGTTTTTGATTTTATTGTTGGAGGTATCTTATTAATCGTTTTCTTAATTACGTTGTTGTGGACAATTAATAAAGACACTAAAGAATATAGACAAACAAAATCTAAACAAAGTTTTATCCCGACCTCTACAGGACTCTTTGTTATTATTACATTAATCGGGACAGATTATCTTTTGAATTTGCGCGACAGTTCACCAGTAATTATTCAAGCAGGTTATGACGGAGGATTTAACGGTGCTTGGTATGACTTTAGAAAAGACGGGACTTATAAATTTGCTAATCATAGTGGTATTGGAGCGACGTACATCAGAGGAACTTATATTCTTAAAGACAGCTTAATAACACTGGACAAGCCAAATGTAGACAACAGTATTCTGACCAACAAACTAATATTTAGCAACGGTTCGCTTTATCACATTAATGACAGACACGAAATTGTAGACAAGGAATTTGCATTTAATGTTAATCAAGACAATAGAAAGAAAAAGTAAGGCAGTTAGTAACAGCTAAGATTTCTTGCATCTGGAGGACGAACAATAAAATCAATGTTGCACAGAACCACGTGCGGTTTTTCGTTTTGTTGCAAGCCACCACTAACGATAGTCGTTATTTATTAACCTGAATTTGGGATAATAAAATTCAAATTATTTCGCCCCTAACGGGGCTTCTCAGATATGTCGAGTAATTATGGTCTATTAATATTACGTCCCTATCGGGACTTTTAGCTCCGTAGGAGCTTTAATACTAATAGTATTATTAGTAAAAACACTATTCAAAGCCCCAATAGGGGCGAAATCTAAAAAAACTTATCCCAAACTCAGGTTATTAAGTTTATGCAATGGGGACAACGAGACGATTTCTATACCACCCGTCACCAACCCCCAACCTTTATCACTTCACCACAGTCCCATCCGCATTACATTCTACAACATCATAACCTAATTTTTTAAGCCTCTCAACTACCTGTGCTTTATCGCCAACAACAACAATAACAAAGTTATTGTAAGGCAAATGCTTTTTAGCAAGTTGGTCAATTTCTGTTTTTGTGATGTTTTTTAAAATATCATTTTGTTTGTCAACAAAGTTTTTATCTAAGTTATAATCCACTATGCGCTTTATGAATACAGCCTTTTGAGCATTTGTTTCATATTTTAATGCTTCACTCTGACCAATTGAATTTTTAGTGAAGGAGAGTTCTTCATCAGTAATTCCTTTGTCGGCATAATTTTTAATTTCTTTCATAAACTCTATTACCGAACTGTCGGTAACATTGGCTCTCACACCCGCATAAGCCGTAAAAGGACCAACGTATTTGTTGCCTGAAAATCCCGATTTGGCACCATAAGTATAGCTGTGCAGCTCACGAAGGTTTAAATTAATACGACTGTTAAACGCTCCTCCCAATACATAATTCATAATTCCTGATTTGTAAAATTCTCCGAAAGCATCATAAGGCATAGCCATATAGCCAATTCGTATTTCCGATTGAGGAGCATTGTCCTTATTCACAAAATAAATTTTGGTTTTATCAATAGGCGGAAAAGCAGGTTCTGCCTTAGCAACAATGGTATGATCTTTCCAGTTTTTCAAAAAAGTCAATTTAGGAATTACCACTTTTTTTCTGATGTCGCCCACAACCACTGCTGTTGTAATACCTGATGAAAGCTGTTCGGTATAATATTTTTTTACATCTTCTAATGTAATAGGAGTAAGTGTTTCTTCGGTTCCCAACACTGAAATCCCCATTATATGTTCATTGCCATACAACAATTTTGCAAACACATTGCCGGCAATTACGTTGGGTTGGGTTGCCTGATTGGCAATAGATTCGAGCTGTTGATTTTTAACAAGTTCAAACTCTTCGGTATCAAATTTTGGATGAAACAAAATCTCCTCAGCAAGTGCCAAAGTGCTATCAATGTTTTTGGTCAATGATGAAATGTTAACCACAATATCATTTCCATCATTATCCACATTTATTTCACTGCCTAACTTTTCCAGTAGTTCATCTATGTCTTCTGTGCTGTGTTTGGTGGTTGATTCATTAAGTAAACCTACCATCAGTTCTGCAATACCTGCCTGTACCTTGTTTTCATAACGGTGTCCGGCTTTTATATAAATTTGAATCGCAACACTTGGCACTTCATTGCTTTCAGCGCCTATCATTTTTATTCCGTTTTCAAAATCTTTTTTCCAGTACTTAGGCACCTTTACAGGTTTTGCAGCACTTACAACGGGTTTATGGTTTCTGTTCAATGTATCATTTGCTTTTTTATACACCAAATTTTTATATTCATCGGCCTCAGCTGTATTTACATTACGAACAGGCAAAGTATAATCATCAGGACGGGAAGCCTTTTCCGGTTTGCCTTTCGGGCAAACACTCAGCACTACAGCATATTTATTTTTAATGTATTTTTGATACACACGCATTACATCCTGTTTGGTAACACTGTTATAACGCTCTTGTTCTTTAACAATGTAATTAGGGTTTCCGGTAAATGTTTGATAGGCTGCAAGCATGGTTCCTTTCCCTTTAACGCTTGATAACGAATGTATCATGTTTGCTTCAAAAGTAGCTTTGTATTTTATCAAATCTTCGTCGGTAACACCGCGCTTTTCAAACTCAACAAGGGATGCACGCACCAGCGAATCCATTTGTTTTAAATTTTTATCGGGAAATGTACGCACCATGATAATAAAATTTCCGGCAAGTTCTTCACAAGGATTTGCCACATAAGCAAACTGTGCCAATTGTGTTTTAACAAAGTTTTGGTAAAAGATAGAAGATTTATCGCCTGCTAAAATATTCGCCAACACATCCAAAGACGGTTCATCAGGATGATGAGCAGGAACTGTAGGGAAAGCAAAATTTATTTGTGGTGCACGAATATTATCTTCGTACGAAATGTAACGGTCTTTGTCCAACACCACCGGATTAAGGTGTTGAGGCGTTACTTCCGGCCCTTTTGGTATACTTCCGAAATATTTTTGTGCCAGTTTAACAACTTCCGCAGGACTAACATCCCCAGAAACAGTAAGTGTTGCGTTGTTTGGTCCGTACCAGCGCAGGAAAAATTTTTTCAAATCATTTACATTCACACGGTCTAAATCTTCGATGTAGCCTATTGTTTGCCATGAATAAGGATGCGTTGGCGGAAAAAGTGCGGCATCCATTTTTTCGAAAACTAACCCGTACGGACGATTATCATAGCTTTGTCCGCGTTCGTTTTTAACGGTAGCCCGTTGCACCTCAAATTTACGTTGCGTAACAGAATCAAGGAAAAAGCCCATACGATCTGATTCCAGCCAAAAGGCGGTTTCCAACTGATTGGATGGCAGCACTTCCCAATAGTTGGTTCTGTCGGTACTTGTAGAACCGTTTAACGTACCGCCTGCCTCGGTAATAATTTTAAAATGTTGTTCGTCACCAACGTGTTCGGAACCTTGAAACATCATGTGCTCAAAAAAATGTGCAAAGCCTGAACGCCCTTCCTGCTCATTGGCAGAACCTACATGATAGGTTACATCTACATATACGATAGGATCGGAGTGATCTTCATGAACAACAATGGTTAAGCCATTTGCCAGTTTATACTTTTCGTAAGGAATGATTATTTCTTTTCCTTTGCGTTCAACCTTTTCAATAAATTGTGCTTGCGAAAACAAATGATTTGCGCTGCAAATCGCTAAAAGGAATATCAGGGGATAGCGGTTAAATTTCATTTTATTATTTAAAGTATTAATTCCTTACAAAGATATTTTTATTGAGTTAACAGAATTGATTTCGTTTTTAAAATTAATAAAGAACCCCTACAAATTTTTAAAATTTGTAGGGGTTGGATAAGGGTTTATTTTTTTGTTTATTCTTTACTTCATCAAATTCACCACGCCTCTGTAAGTATAATTGTGTTTGTTAGCAAATGCGGTGATGTTAATCACGTAAACATAAGTATCCATTGCAGCCACCTCACTACCTCCGTTTACTTTGCCGTCCCAGCCTTTGTTGATGTCAGTACTTTGAAAAACTAATTGTCCCCAACGGTCGTAAATCATCATCTCAAATGTGGTAATACCATCTCCTTCTGCTTTAAATACATCGTTCACCCCGTCGCCATTTGGGCTAAAAGTATTTGGAACATACAAGGATGTTGGCAAAGTTATTCGCACAATTTCATAGGTTGAATCTTTACACGATCCATTGCTTACAATCAACTTCATTTTATATGTTCCTGTATCAGCATAGGTGTGTTCCTTAGGGTTGGGCGATGGGGATAGGTTTTTATCTCCAAAATCCCAATACCAGGATGTAGTTGCGATGGAAGCATCGGTAATTGTTATTGTTGGTTCTAATATACTGGTATGTTCAGGACTGATGGTAAAGATAGCATGTGGATTTTCATGCACCACTACCGTAGCGGTTTGATTGAGCGTTTTACTGCAATTGTTCCCATCTGTTACATTGGTCAGTGTATAAACAGACGTTCCGGTTTTATCGGTGGCAGGGTTTGTGGAATAAACACTATCGGCAGATTGTGTAACAGAATCGTTATTAATTGTAAAGGTGAAGGTATAAGGTTTGGCACCATTTAATCCTTTAAATAAAATTGCTTTTGGCATACTATCTCTGCACACATCTTCATTCTGACTGATGGTAGCATCGGGTAATGGTAAAACCGTCATAGTAGCTGAGGCAGCCACTGTTTGTTGACAATTGGCATCCTGTACATGGGATAAGTTATAAATTACAGGTACTGCATTACTTGTAGATACACCCACTACTGCCACATTATTTCCATTGATAGTGGATACTGTCTTAGTTGCTCCGTTTTCCGTATAATTAAAGGTATAAGGTGCAGTACCCTGAATAGTAATGGTAAAGACCACTTGCGCCGTACTATTTTGACACACACGTTGGGGAGCTGTTACCGTTGCTGTTAATGCAGGGCGAACGTTTATTGACGTTATTACAGATGTTGTTGAAGTAGATATTGATAAAGCGCAGGAATTGGTACTGGTTACTGTCATGGTTAAGCTTACCGTATTTCCTGCATCGGCAGGGGTTGAAGTGTATTGTGGGTTCAGTGTACCGGAATTAGTCAATGTGCCCTGTCCGTTAGCTGTCCAGTTGATTGTTCCGTTGCCCGACTTTGCACCGGCTATGGTTGCAGTGTTTCCCTGACAGATGGTTTGTGGTGTTCCGGCTGTGGCTGTTGGTAAGTGATCTACATTGATGATATAGTTGGCTGTTGCTGTTGCATTTGAACAGGTGTTGGTACTGGTTACTGTCATTGTTAAGGTTACTGCGTTGCCTGCATCTAACGTGTTGGCACTATAAGTTGGAGTTAACGTGTTTGCGCCGCTTGTAATGCTTCCCGCTCCGTTCGCTGTCCATTTTGGGCTGCCATAGCTTTGTATCGCTTCTCCATTTTTTAAGGTGTAAGAGGCGTTTTCACATATAGTAGCACTATTTGTAGTAGTTGCTGTTGGTAAATGATCTACATTTATTGTGTAGCTTGCCGTAGCCGTTTGCGATGCACAGGTATTGGTGCTGGTCACGGTCATTGTTAAGATGACAGCATTCCCTGCATCACCTGTTGCTGCTGTATAAGTGGGTGTGAGGGTATTTACACCACTTGTAATACTTCCTGCTCCGTTTTCTGTCCAACTTGGGGTTCCATAACTTTGTGATGCAGTACTTATTGTTGTCGTTGAGTTTTCACAAATGGTAGTGCTGCCGGTTATTGTTGCTATTGGCAAATGGTCCACATTTACAATATAGTTGGCGCTGGCGGTTTGTGATGCACAGGTATTGGTACTGGTTACGGTCATCGTTAAAGTTACTGCCTTACCTGCATCCCCTGCTGCTGCGGTATAAGTGGGGGTGAGTGTATTTACTCCGGCGGTGATGCTGCCCGCTCCGTTCCATGTCCAACTTGGGGTTCCGTAGCTTTGTGATGCGGTACTGACAGTAGCCGTTGAGTTTTCACAAATGGTGCTGCTACCCGTGATGGTAGCCGTTGGTAAATGGTCTACCGTTATCGTATAAGTTGCAGTGGCCGTTTGTGGAGCACAGCTATTGGTGCTGCTTACAGTCATTGTTAAAAGGACTGTATTGCCGGCATCGCCTGCCACGGCAGCATAGCTTGGTGTTAATGTTGTTGCGTTGCTTATTGTGCCCAAACCATTGCCCGTCCATAAAATACTGCCATATTTTGCGATGGCTCCGCTTATTGTTACACTTGCGTTCTCACAAATAGTTTTTATACCACCGGCTGTTGCCAATGGTAAGCTGTCCACATTTACCGTGTATTGTGCTGTTGCCGTATTCGGATTACAGGTATTGGTGCTGGTTACCGTCATGGTTAGCGTTACGGTTTTTCCCGCATCACTTGCCGCAGCGGCATAGCTTGGTGTTAAGCCGGTAGCATTGGTAATAGTACCCGCCCCCGTTCCGTTACTACTCCAGTTTATACTGCCATTGGCAGCACTTGCTCCGCTTACTGTTGCGGTGCCGTTCATACAAATACTTCCCAATCCCCCTGCACTTGCTGTTGGCAGTGGGTCAACAGTGACTGTTACTGAACCGGTTTGTGGTTGAGAGCAATTAAACGTGTCTTTTACCGATAATAAGTTTACCGTGTGCGTACCGGCTGCTAATGCTGCCAATGGCAACACTACACTGTTTTGTCCTGATAATGTGGTGATGGTTGTCGTTGCCGCACCATCTATATTATAATTGAATACAAATGGAGGATGACCTATACTTCCCGTAAAGGTTACCTGCGAAGCTCCACCCGACTGACAGATGGTACTTGATCCTGTTAAACTCAAACTGGCTGTGGGTATGGGATTTACTGTTAAGCGAGCTGAACCGTTACCACTTCCTGTACATACGTTGGATTTGGATATGCCGTTGGTGTAAATCGTTGTTCCCAATGTTGTTGCCGGTGCCGAAATGGTAGCTGTAGTTGTTGGACTGTTGATAGCAGGTTGTGCCACATTTGCTCCTCCGTTTACAGATGTAAAATAATTAAATGTAACCGGAGCCGGAACACCAATACTAGTAAAGGTAATTGTCTGTACCGGGTCACCTAAACACACATCGTTTAAGGCTGCCGTTATCGTTGATTTTGGTAGGGGGTCAATAACCGTGGTATCAAAACTTCCTCCTATCCCGCAGATAATTCCTGAAGCATCTTGTATATTGGTAATTGTGTAAACAAGCGTGTCGGCATTGGCGGTTGACACCTGAACTGTTGCCGTACTGCCCGTGGATATCACACTATTGGTGGTAGTGCCATTCACATCCGATTTAATGGTGTAATAAAACGTATAAGGGGGTGTTCCTGAAGAGCCATTAAACACCATACTTGGTGAAGCACTGTTTTGACAGATTCGGTGAACGGATGCCGTTACTGTTCCTTGTGATGGAGCTCGTACCTCCACTGATGCACTACCAGTCTGATTTTGAATACACGCTGCGGAACTGCCTTCCTGCACACGTATCAAATTATAAGTGTAAGTTGTTACGGTACCTGTTGGAACAGATACGGATGCTGTTGTACCTGCTATACTACTTACCGTTTGACTGCCAACTCCATTAATACTGTAGGTAAATAGATAGGGAGCTGTGGCACTTGCTCCTGTAAACACAATGTTAGGAGATGTACTGTTTTGACAAACCGTTGTTGTGCCAACTACTGTTGCCGTAGGTAATGGATTTACGGTAATAACCGCACTCCCCGATTGCGGCTGAGAACAAAGATTATCAGCTACGCTAATCAGTGAATAGGTAAATACGTTTGAAATGCCTGTTGATACTGCAACGGTTGTTGTTGTGGAAGGAGCATTTACAGTTTGTGTTGTGCCATTTAAACTGTAAACGAACTTATAAGGTGCATTACCCGTTATACCTGTAAAGGTAACATTTGGTGCTGTAGCACCGAAACAAACCGTTGTTGTCCCTATGATAGTTGCTGTAGGTGATGGGTTAACAGGGATAATGATTTTAAACACAGGGCTGGGACACCCTCCACTATAAGGTGTTACTGTATATGTGGCAGTTTGCTGGGTGGTGGTTGGGTTAAATAATGTTTGATTAATAAGCGTTTGATTAGTTTGTGCACTGGCACCTGTCATACCTCCTGTTACGGTTGGTGCAGTCCAATTGTAAGTTGTACCCGCAGCAACTACCGTTGCTGCATCCGGGATACCAGTAACGGGGGTTAATGAAAAAGAATTACCACTGCATATTGTTGCTAATGTAGTGTCAAAAATATGTACCGGTGCCGACATTGTAGCTGTTAAAATATAGGGAGCTCCAACACAACCTATGCCTGATGTCGGAGTAATGGAATAAGTAGCTGTTTGTACGGATGTTGTTGGATTATTAAGTGTTTGCGTTATATTGGTTTGATTGGTTCCTGTCGTTGCTCCTGTAGCACCACCCGTTACTGTCGGTAAACCCCAGGTATATGTTGTTCCCGCAGGCACTATTCCATTGGTTACATTAACAGGGGTAGAAGTAAATGACGATCCGGCACAGGAAGCAACCGTCATTGAATTAATTGCAGGTGCAGGATTCACAAATACTGTTGCAGTAACAGTAAGAGTTGTAATACAAGTTGTGGTATATGTTTTTGAATCTGCCACGGTAAGCAAAGAAACCGTGTGAGTTCCGGCTGTAGTAGTGGCTACAGTTGTAGTAGCAATGGTGGTAGCTGTTGAAAGCGAATAAGTAGTACCTCCATCAATAGAATATGTAAAATAATAAGGTGCTGTACCACCTGACCCGGTAAACGTAATGGTAGGAGGTGCCGTGTTTTGACATACTGTGGTTGTGCCTGCTATGGTAGCAAGCGGAGTGAAATCGTCGTTTAATATCGTATAAGTAGTGGTGCTTTGTGTAGTGGCATCACCATTAGCATCACCAACTCCTACAACACCCGTTGTTGCTCCAAGAGCCAAATTAATAGTTTCATTCGGCTCCTGGTAACAATCATCTATAATAGTTAAAGGAACTGGTAAAGATGTTGCCATCGTGCCATCATAATGACCGGCAGGAATATTCACAACAATAGGAGAAAGTGTATAATCTGTTCCGCTTGTTGCGCTTCCGGTACCAAGGTCACTTATTGTAATGCTATTGTTTCCAACAGCTAATCCTTTTATTAGTAATCTGGGAATATCGCAGCCAAGATGTTCCAAACAGGAAGTTGCTGCCGAATCGTACTCCACTTTTAAAGAAGCAATAGCAATGGTAAAATAGTTAATACCATTGGGAACAGTAACATTGGTAAATGTTGTTGTTTTGCTGGTGCCTATAGCTGTTGAGCCTGTTGTAAAGTTACTGGTAGCATCGGTAAGTGCCACATAAAACTCTCCTGCTGCTAATGCAGGCAATGTTGGAAAATATAAATTAACCGGACCTACCGAACCTGTATTTTCTGTTTTCCAGGTACGTTGCACACGCCGCAAATAGGTGGTAAGATCTAAACTTGTTGTTTGGGTTGCAGTTGTAGAATTCTGATCATTTCCAAACAACAGGGCTTGTCCATTAACAAGACCTGTTGTTCTTGCCGGGTCATAATTACCCGCTGTAAAATTATTATCGGTAGAAATTATCAATGCATTATTAGTAGTGTTAAAAACGGTACTTGAAACTTTTTGGTACAATGCTGAAGCATCATCTCTGGCAATACCGGCCACCTCATTATGGTAAGCTGCATAACCGGGATATGTCCAAACCGTTGCTCCGCTTGACAAATAATAATTACCATCTGTTACCAAAGGATTACTGGATGTGGCGTTTCCATAAAGTGTTATTCCATACTTAATTGCCAGATAGCTATCAACCAGCTGCATTTGAGCCTGAGTTAATACCGATTTAAAAATAATACATTCTGACATTTTTCCTCCAAAGGTTGTCCCCCAGTTTTGGTCATCTCCTAAATAAAAACCACTTGCGCCAAGCATTGTGTTGGCTGTACAATTGGTGCAATAGTTTGATTGTCCATTGTTTCGCATATCCATACTTGTTGTTTGTCCCCCACTTATGGAGTATGAACAACCTAATATAAAAGGTCTGTTTACAGCTAATCCATTTGCCGGAGTACCTGGCCAGCTTCCATAATCCCAATAATTTATTGTTCCATTAAAATACCATCCCGGCCATTCCATAGTTGGAGCCCATCCACCAATAGTAGTTATAGAACCTATGCTTGTAGCACTCGCTACTAAAAAAATTGTTTGCGCTGCCTCATTATAAGCATCTGTTCCATTATAGCCAATCATAGATGTTTGAGGCACAAATTGTAAATTGGGATTAAAGTTGATAAATTGTCCTGGAACATTATTATATGTTGGAAGAGCAACACTATTATATTGAGTCATATTTTGAACAACGGCAGTTGCCTGATCAGTCCATTGAGCAACCGCCTGCACCGTTCGCAGCGAGTGTTGTACCCGGATTGTTATTATAAACGCCAGCTTCGCCTCTTGTCCATATTTCGCATGGAATCCCTCCCGGACCCACTTGAGCATAAGATAAGCTTATAGTTAATGCAAACATCCATAAATACAGTATTCTTTTATTCATTTTAGTTTGATTTTTGATATTACATTTAATGAAAGGGAAAAACATCGACACATGTTACATTTTATAGTATTTATATAACAATTAACATATGTCTGATATTTATTTGAATAAATTAATTAAGCACTGAACCAGATGTAATAATTTATATAAAGGTTGCCTCTGTTTATGGTATATTTATAACTTCTAATGGTATATATTATTACGACTCGAAACATACTTGCTGAACCATCGGAAAATATTTTCGTAACATTCCGAAATCTGTCTGGAACTCGGAGGAACATACTCCAAACGTATAACAACCTTACTAAACTATCAGAGAATGTTTTCGGAACATAGTAAGAATGGGAAATATGCCCTAAATTCTTGTTTAATCCTTCATTATTCCTACTCGCTCCATTGCAAAAAATGGTTGTCGCTTTTATCCTTACTTTTGTTTGTAACATAAATTCAGCGCAAATTAGATTATGTAAAACGAATTAAAATTTAATAATAAACTTCATCTAATAGATTAATAATCATTTCAAAAATTAAAGTCATGTATCAACGAGTTAAAAAATACACATCGGTTTTTGGAATTCCGATGTTTGCCCTGATTTCATTTTTAGGACACGGCTGGTGGGCTTTCGCTTTACCTATTCTCACCTTTGTATGGGTACCTTTAGCCGAATTATTTACCGAACAAAGCGGGGGTAATTTTTCGGAAGAAGAAGAAAGAAAAGCCTTGGAAGATCCGTTTTATGACAGATTGTTATACATGATGGTTCCACTACAGTTTATCATTATTTTTCTGGGACTTTATTTAATAAATCATCCCGAATCGATTGTTTTAAACTTACACATTGGTGCCATTAATTCCGTTCCTTTTGTTAACGATTCGAACGCAATCAGCAATATGATGTTAAATGTAACATTACCTTTTAGCCATGGTTCAACTCACTTTTTTGGAAGTATGAGTTTGGTTAATTGGGCTATGTGGACTAAATTTGAACTGGCAGGTAAAATATTTGCAATGGGTATTTGCTGCGGTGTAATTGGTATTAATCTGGGTCATGAATTAGGTCACCGATTTGGAAAGTTTGATCGCTTTATGGCTAAATCACTATTACTTTCAAGTATGTATATGCACTTTATCATTGAGCATAACCGAGGTCATCATAACCGCGTTGCAACAGACGAAGATCCGGCGACAGCGCGTCGTGGCGAAATCCTGTATTTCTTCTGGATTCGCTCCATTATATTCGGTTATATATCCGCATGGAAACTGGAAACTGAACGATTAAAAAAAATGGAAATACCATTCTTATCATTAAAAAATGAAATGATACAATTTGTATTCATTCAAACAGGTTTTGTAGGGTTCATATACCTAGTGTTCGGTTTAAAAGGAATGATTGCCTTTTTGTTGGCAGCACTCATTGGCGGACTTTTACTTGAAACGGTTAATTACATTGAGCATTACGGATTACAAAGAGTGAAAAACACGGCTACAGGTGTTTACGAAAAAGTATTTCCAACGCACTCCTGGAATTCAAACCATAAAATTGGCAGAATATTTTTATTTGAGTTAACACGTCATAGCGATCATCATTATATTGCAAGCCGCAAATACCAAATATTGCGTCACTTTGACGAATCTCCGCAAATGCCTTTTGGATATCCTGCAATGCTTGTACTTGCAGCATTTCCTCCAATTTGGTTTCCGCTTATGCACCGTCATATAGAAAAACACAAACAATTATTGGCAACCAGAAAATCAGGAGCCAGTTATGTTTAAATAAACACAAATAGAACCATACTAGTGGTATGTTAAGAAATATACACAGCAGTCGTGCTGAACTTGATTCAGCATCTAAAAGTATCCCGAAACATACTTCGACAAGTCACAGTACAAGCACTCGGAATGACTTTAGATACAACGATGTATGCTTAACATAACACTGGTTCTTTAACCATTGTGTAAAGTGAGATTTACCGGATTTTAAGTTATAATGGATAGTTAATTACAAAATAACAGTGCAAAAAATATTATCACAAGGTAAATCATACATTACTGAAACAAACAGCAGCATGAAAATCACTAAGAATTTAGTGTTTATTGTGCTGGCAGCGAGTCTCGTTCCCGCTGTTTATTTTAAGGTTCGGCAATGGGTAGAAGGAGAAGTGATGTCTGTATCGGAGTTACTGACAGGTTTGTTTTATTACATCATTATTGCAGCAGTACTCACCTCTACCATTGCATTTTTAGTATGGGTACTGCTGGTATGGTTGCAAAAAAAATTTCCCTGGTCCGAAAATATAGCTAAGCGTTTGGTAATAGAACTGGTGCTTACTTCAATGCTCACACTTTCGTTAACATTTATTTTCACTGAAATTTTAACATTAATAATTCCCGATAGGGGATTCGCTTACTCAATACAAGTTTATCACATACTTGAAGCGGCCATTTTGATGAATTTAATTTTAGTGCCTGTTACCGAAGGCTTTTATTTTTTTGATGAGTGGAAACGATCGTTTATGGAAAAAGAAAAACTGATATTGCAAAAAGAACAATTGGAAAAAGAACAGGTGATATCGCAAAATGAATCACTAAAAAGTCAGATCAATCCTCATTTTTTATTCAATAGTTTAAATGTGCTTTCGTCGTTAATTCATGAAGACACCAATAAGGCAGAAGAATTTATTGAAGAGTTTGCCAGTGTATATAGATATGTTCTGGACATGAGTAACAAGCAAATTGTACCATTAAAAAAGGAGCTCGATTTTATCGATTTATTTTTTTTCTTCAAAAAATTCGCTTTGGCGATAATTTAAAAATAGAAAAACACCTGAACGAGCATTCCGATTCATTTCTTATCTTGCCCTTATCATTACAACTTTTGGTGGAAAATGCCGTAAAGCACAACAAAATTTCAAAAGAGCATCCACTTACGGTAACCATAGAAATGGACCATAATTATTTGATTGTTAAAAACAATCTTCAAATAAGAAATGAAAATATTGTTTCAACAGGTATAGGATTAAAAAATATTCGTGAAAGATATTTTTTATACAACAAAAGTGAACCTATATTTGAAAAAACGAATACTGAATTTATTGCCAAAATACCTTTAATAAAAGAACAATTATGAATGTAGTTATCATAGAAGACGAAAAATTAGCGGCTGATAAGCTGGAACGTCAATTGAATAAAGATTGATGAGAGTATTCGTGTTATAGCAAAACTGGAAAGTATTACTGAAGCCATCAATTGGTTTTCGGAAAATAAATGTGACCTTATTTTCCTCGATATCCATTTATCCGATGGTATAAGTTTTAAAATTTTCGAAAAAATAAAATTGAAAACTCCGGTTGTATTTACTACTGCCTATGACCAATATGCCATACAGGCCTTTAAGGTGAATGCACTCGATTATTTATTAAAACCTATCAGTAAAACTGACCTATCTGCTGCTTTAGAAAAATTTCATTCATTGTCCGAAAATCCCAAAGAGCTACCTCCAATAGATTTTTCAGCACTAATGGAAGCTGTGGCCGAGAAAAAAACAATTTATAAAGAACGCTTTATGGTAAAGAGTGGTGGTGGTAAAATAAAAGTGATTGAAACCGATAGCGTGGCTTATTTTTTTGCCGAGGGCAAGTATGCTTTTCTGGTGGATAAAAAGGGCGAAGAACATTTGATTGAAACTACGCTTGAAAAACTGGTGAATGAACTCAATCCAATGAAGTTTTTCAGGATAAACAGACAATTTATTGTTGGAATAAGTGCTATCGAGAAAATGCACGCCTGGACAAAAAGCAGAATTAAAATAGAGCTAAACCCTCCCTCAAAGCAAGAAGCGATAGTAAGTGTAGAGTGTTCGCCGGAATTTAAAAAGTGGTTGGATAGTTAATTTTTTAAAACCGCTTTAAACATTCCTTTCAAATAATTTTAAACCTTACCTTTGCCTCCGTTTATTTTAAAAATAGCACGTGGCGCAATTTAAACTTACAAGCGAATTTTTAACACAGCTCCGTGAAGCCATACAGGCAAAACAAGGAGAGAAAATTGCCGAACAACTCAAAGAGTTGTACCCGCCTGATATTGCCGAAATTCTGGATGAATTAAAGTTAGAAGATGCAAAATATGTTTATGCACAATTAAATGAACAAATAGCTGCTGATGTATTGGTGGAGCTGGATGATGAAAGACGCGATGACTTTCTGGCGCTGCTCAGTTCCAAGGAAATTGCAGAATTTGTTGACAACATGGATTCGGATGATGCTGCCGATGTGATTGCAGAATTACCCGATAATGTGCAGAATGAAGTGCTTTCGCAAATGGAAGACAGCGAGCAGGCAAGCGACATTGTTGATCTTTTAAATTACGACGAGAACACTGCCGGAGGCTTGATGGCAACAGAGTTGGTACGGGTGCATATTCATAGTAATTCGGTAGAATGTGTCAGAGAAATCAGAAAACAAGCAGATGCAGTAGAAAATATTTATACCATTTACGTAGTTGACGATAATGAAAAACTGGCCGGTTTGCTGTCCTTAAAAAAGCTGGTTATTTCTCCCGCTCACTCAAAGGTGGCCGACATTTATGATTCGAAAGTTATCTCCGTAACTACAAATACCGATGCGGAGGAAGTGGCCAACATCATGGAAAAATACAACCTTATTGTAGTTCCGGTTGTTGACGCTTTGGGAAGATTGGTAGGGCGTATTACCATTGATGACATTGTGGATGTAAGACGTGATGAGGAAACGGAAGACGTTCAGAAAATGGCCGGAGTAGAAGCTTTTGATGAGCCGTACATGAGCATGTCTACTCTTAAAATTTTGAAAAAACGAGCAGGTTGGTTGGTCATTTTATTTTTAGGAGAAACGCTTACCGCTTCGGCAATGAGTTTTTTTGAAACCGAAATTGCCAAAGTGGTGGTGCTTGCATTGTTTGTACCCTTAATTATTTCAAGCGGAGGTAACACCGGATCTCAGGCTGCCACCTTGGTAATACGGGGATTGGCCTTAGGAGAAATTACTATTCGTAGTTGGTGGCAAATAATAAAACGGGAAGTAAAAGTAGGATTGATACTCGGATTAATATTAGGCGTGATAGGCTTTTTAAGGGTTGTTGTATGGGCACAGTTTACACCCGTTTACGGTCCTCACTTTTTTGATATAGGGTTAGTTGTAGGGATTTCTCTACTGGGAGTGGTGCTTTGGGGTAACATCATAGGTTCCTTATTCCCTATATTATTAAAACGTTTGGGTTTTGACCCCGCCGTATCTTCTGCTCCTTTTGTGGCAACACTTGTGGATGTAACGGGCTTAATCATATACTTTAGTGCGGCATCCATGCTTCTTGGCAATATCGTTCTCTGAAAAATCAAACTGCATAGAGACATAGAAAAGAAAGCATTAATAGAAAAATTCCAGTATGTTCTATATCAGAAGCGAAGATTTACATTATTAAAACTAATTTTAAATCATAAAAATGCTATGTGGCTATATCAAGCTAACCACCAAAAAATATCATCCTTAAAATGAACATTCTATTTATAGATTCCAATCATCCTTTATTGCACGAAACACTTCAAAAGGCAGGACACAATTGCGATTTGAACTATCATTGGTCAAAGGATGAAATACTTGCCAACGTGCATAACTACGACGGGATTGTAATAAGAAGCAGAATAAAAATCACGAAGGAAATTATTGATAAAGGCACACGTTTAAAATTTATTGCCCGTGCAGGAGCAGGCATGGAAAACATTGATGTGAACTACGCCGAAAGCAAAGGCATAAAATGTTTACATGCTCCGGAAGGTAATCGTGATGCTGTTGCTGAACATGCTATAGGAATGATTCTTTCGCTGTTTAATAATTTGTGCAGAGCAAATAAGGAAGTACGTGAAGGCAAATGGATACGTGAAGGCAACCGTGGTGTAGAGTTAAAAGGAAAAACGGTGGGTATTATCGGTTATGGCAATATGGGTAGTGCCTTTGCTGAAAGGCTGAAGAGTTTTGGAGTAAAAATACTGGTGTACGATAAATACAAAAACAATTTTGGCACTACCGAAATTATTGAAACTACACAAGAACAAATTTTTGAAGAAGCTGATGTGCTGAGTTTACACACTCCACTTACCGCTGAAACACATTATTTGATTAATAATGCATACATCAATAAGTTTAAAAAAAATATTTACATCATCAATACCGCCCGTGGCAAAAGCCTGAATACAGCCGACCTTGTCAAGAACATACAATTGGGTAAAGTGCTTGGAGCTTGTATAGATGTGTTGGAATACGAACTTGTTTCTTTTGAAAACATTGATTCGAAAAACCTCCCTGAACCATTCCTATATCTGGCACAAAGTGAAAAAGTGATGCTCTCTTCTCATATTGCAGGTTGGACGTTTGAAAGCAATGAGAAAATTGCGGCCATTCTTGCCGAAAAAATTCTTGCATTAAACGTTTAAAGAATTTACGAATGTTATGCTTCTTCACTTTGTTAAAAGGATAGGATATTTCATCTGCCCTTTGCTGAAAGCAATATTAATAACCACTCAAAATCTTTGTTACTTTTGTGGGCTTTCAAAATAACATTATAATTGGAGCAACTGATAGCAATGACAAAACCCATCTCTATTTCAATAGTATCATATTTAAATTCAAAACCGTTTTTGTACGGTTTACAACAGTATAAATTACAAAGCGCTATTTCTGTATCATTAGATACTCCTGCAATGTGCGCTCAAAAACTGCTTAACGGCAAAGTTGATATCGGATTAATACCTGTTGCCGTTATTCCACTGCTTAACGAATATCATATTATCGGGAACTACTGCATAGGTGCAAAAGGAAAAGTGGGTTCGGTAATGCTTTACAGTCAGGTTCCTTTAAATGATATTAAAACCGTTTTGCTGGATTATCAATCAAGAACATCTGTTACACTTGTGAAAGTGCTCGCCAAACATTTATGGAAAATCACCCCCGTTTGGGAAAATGCAACAGAACATTTTGAAACGAAAGTTGCAGGCGCTACCGCTGCTGTTATCATTGGAGACCGAACATTCGGGCTCGAAAATAAATTTGCATATTCATATGATTTAGCCGAAGAATGGGAAAAGCTAACCGGCTTGCCTTTTGTGTTTGCATGTTGGGTATCCAACAAAAAGCTACCCGATGGCTTTATCAATGAATTTAATACTGCTTTAAAATTTGGTGTTGATAATCGTCAGACTTTAATTGCCGAACTGACAAAGGAAAATAATTACACAACGAATATTGCTTATTACTTGAATGAGCAAATCAAGTATGACTTTAACGAAGAAAGAAAAAAAGCTCTGAGTTTGTTTTTGGAATATATGAAGGAATTGTAACGTCCGGTTCCAAACTTCGCTCAAACTAATTACCGGTAAGTATTGTTGATTGTTGCCCTCAATTGGTGGTTGAGGTACTCTTGGTGGTTGAGGTGCTCGAAACCACCCCTACATTGCAACATTAAGTTTCAGAAGCATCTGTCCGTTTATTTTTTCACTTTCAAAAACAAATCCCAAACTACTACTCCTACGCTTACTGCAATGTTTAATGAATGTTTGGTTCCGGCTTGAGGTATTTCAATTACACCATCGCTTACATCAATTACTTCTTGCTGAACACCTTTTACCTCATTACCAAAAATTATAGCTAGCTTTTCATTTGCCGAAGGCTTGAAATCATTGAGCATAACAGCTGATTCAGCTTGTTCAATGGCTAATACTTTATATCCATTTTGTTTTAGTTCATGCACAGCATCAAGCGTGTTGGCAAAGTGTTTCCATACAACTGTTTCGGTAGAACCCAGTGCCGTTTTTTGAATATCTTTATTAGGTGGTGTTCCTGTGATGCCACATAAATAAATGGCTTCCATCAAAAATGCATCTGCTGTTCTAAAAACAGAACCAACATTGTTTAAACTCCTCACATTATCAAGCACAATAATGATGGGCGTTTTGGTTGCACTTTTAAATTCATCAACGGTTTTCCGGTTGAGTTCTTCGTTTAATAATTTTCGCATTCTGCACTTTTTATATACCGGCAAAACTATAAAGAATATAAGAAAAACTGTTAAAAACTTTGCCGGGAGCTGTATAAAATCCGTTTTGTATTTTTACGGAAAATGGAGAAGGTAAAAGGAACAGAAAAAACAAACAAAGCGGAAAATGAAACTCCGCTTATGAAACAATACAATACTATCAAGGCAAAGTATCCCGATGCATTGTTGCTGTTTCGGGTGGGCGATTTTTACGAAACCTTTGGCAGCGATGCTGTTAAAACAGCCAACATACTTGGTATTGTGCTTACCAAACGCGCTAACGGATATGCATCATTTATTGAATTGGCAGGCTTTCCGCATCATTCTTTAGACAGTTATCTTCCTAAGCTGGTACGCGCCGGACAACGTGTTGCCATTTGCGATCAGCTGGAAGACCCTAAACTTACTAAAACCATTGTAAAACGTGGTGTTACAGAATTAGTAACGCCGGGTGTATCTTACAATGATAAAGTACTGGACAATAAGGCGAATAATTTTTTAGCAAGCGTTTACCTGGCTGATGAGCCTTCTTCAGGCAAAAAAACGGAATTATCAGGAGTTTCATTTTTGGATGTTTCAACAGGTGAATTTTTTGTTGCACAAGGCGCTACTGATTACATTGATAAATTATTACAGAGTTTTAAACCCAATGAAGTGCTCTTTCAAAAAGGGAAAAAAAAACAATTTTCAGAAACCTTTGGTGATAAGTTTTATACTTACGGACTTGATGATTGGGCATTTACGCAAGAGTTCGGCAACGAATCATTATTAAAACATTTTGGTACAAAATCATTAAAGGGTTTTGGTGTTGAAAACCTCCAACAAGGCGTAATATCCGCCGGAGCGGCATTGTACTATTTGGCAGAAACAGCGCACGATAAAGTAAAACACATCACTTCCATTTCACGTATTGAAGAGGACAACTATGTTTGGCTCGATCGTTTTACCATTCGTAACTTGGAGTTATTCGGTTCGCAAAACGACAATGCAAAAACGTTGATCAACATCATCGATCAAACAGTTTCGCCAATGGGTTCCCGTATGATGAAACGATGGCTGGCTTTACCCTTAAAGGATAAGGCGCCTATTGAAGAACGTCTGGGGGTTGTTGACTATTTTTTAAATAATAAAGAAACGGCAGAACAAATTATTCATCAAGTTGAACAAATCGGCGACCTGGAACGAATTATATCAAAAGTAGCAACGGCACGCATTTCACCGAAAGAAATAGTGCAACTAAAACGCTCCCTAAATTCCATTGCAGAAATAAAAAAAAGTTGCAATAGCTCTAAAAACAATGCACTTCAAAAAATAGAAGAGCAGTTAAATCCTTGCTTATTGGTAGTGGAGCGAATTGAACGTGAAGTGATGAGCGACCCTCCTTACCTTGTTGCAAAAGGCAATGTAATTGCATCGGGCGTTAACGCAGAGTTGGATGAGTTACGAAAAATTGCTTATTCCGGCAAAGATTATTTATTACAAATACAACAACGTGAAAGCGAACGCACAGGCATATCATCCTTAAAAGTGGCTTTTAACAATGTGTTTGGCTATTATCTGGAAGTTACCAATACACACAAAGATAAAGTACCCAATGATTGGATGCGTAAGCAAACCCTTACCAATGCCGAAAGATACATTACTCCCGAATTAAAAGAATACGAAGAAAAAATATTAGGTGCTGAAGAAAAAATTATTGCAATAGAAACAAAGCTGTTTAATGAGCTGGTGATTGGTTTGATGGATTACATTGCTATCATACAGCTCAATGCTTCATTAATTGCACGTTTGGATTGCCTTTTGTCGTTTTCACTGACGGCGGCAAAGAATAATTATGTTCGTCCGCATTTGTTTGAAAACGATGTGTTGGACATTAAAGAAGGGCGCCATCCTGTTATTGAAAAACAATTACCCGTTGGCGACGAGTATATCGCCAATGATATTTATCTGGATAATGAAAATCAGCAAATCATTATCATTACAGGTCCTAATATGTCCGGTAAATCAGCCTTGCTGAGGCAAACAGCGCTAATTGTATTGATGGCTCAAATGGGAAGCTATGTACCCGCAAAACATGCCAATATTGGTTTGGTGGACAAAGTGTTCACTCGTGTAGGAGCATCCGATAATATTTCTTCGGGCGAATCGACCTTTATGGTGGAGATGAACGAAACTGCCAGCATTTTAAATAATTTATCAAACAGAAGTTTAGTGCTACTGGATGAAATAGGACGTGGCACAAGTACTTACGATGGTATTTCCATTGCATGGGCCATTGCCGAATATATACATGAACATCCCACGGCAAAAGCGAAAACTTTGTTTGCCACACATTACCATGAATTGAACGAAATGACCAATACGTTTTCACGTATTAAAAATTTTAATGTTTCGGTGAAAGAGGTAGATAACAAAGTGTTGTTTATGCGTAAATTACAAGCGGGAGGCAGTGAGCACAGTTTTGGTATTCATGTAGCTAAAATGGCGGGGATGCCCAAAAAAGTACTGGACAGAGCTTCTAAATTACTTGCTCAACTGGAAAAACAGCGGGAAACAGGTAAAACAGAAGTACCCAGGCCCACGGTTAATGATGATAATATGCAATTAAGTTTTTTTCAACTGAACGATCCGGTTCTTGAAAATATTAAGGACGAACTTCAAAGAACCGACATCAATACACTTACTCCGGTTGAAGCGCTGATGAAGTTAAACGAGATAAAAAAGATGATTGGAGGATAAAATCATTTATTTTTGAAAAATAAAGTTTGAAAAATCAAAAAAATAACTACTTTTACGACCCTAAATTATGCGAAAGTAGCTCAGTTGGTAGAGCGCGACCTTGCCAAGGTCGAGGTCGCGGGTTCGAACCCCGTCTTTCGCTCTAAAACTTACCACTCACTTTTTTTGAGAAGAGTTTTTTAAATGCCGGAAATGCCCAGGTGGTGGAATTGGTAGACACGCAGGACTTAAAATCCTGTGTCCATTGCGGACGTATCGGTTCAAGTCCGATCCCGGGTACGAAGTAAAAGCCTTGCTAGTCAAGGCTTTTTTCGTTTACGGGATTTTAAGAACCGTTTCAAATCGCAATTAAAATATTGGAGGTGTGCGGTTTTGGTGTGCGATAATTACTTCTTTTATAACTTTATCTAGGATTAAAGAAAATAAAATAACTGTAATAGATTATTCCAGACGAATTTAAAAAATCTCCTCTTGACTGGTATTTGTAAACTTTGTGATAAAAATAAAGAACTACACAAAAACTCTCATGTTGTTCCCTCATTCATTACTGCCTCAATGTTGACAACAGAAGGAAAAGTAAGAGACAGAGAAGTATCCAGTTTTATATCAAATACCAAGTTATCCAACTTTTATTTAGGAAAAGAACTAACATCACCTGAAAAAGCGATGGAAATCCTTGAAAGGGAATTGACCGAACATGAAATATTTAACAACAAAAATCCTTATATAGTCGAATATTTCCTGTGTATTGATTGTGAGAAAAAACTGGGAACGTTAGAGTCATATGCAGCTCAAAATGTTTATGCAAAATTAAATAGTTTTAGTGAAGAAATTATTGACAATAAGAATTACAAAACTTTATCAGTAGAATACTATTGTGCATTAAAGCTTCTATTCCTTAGTATAATATGGCGTGCTTCTATAACCCGAAATTTTGCAAGTTTTTTTTTAGAAGGTGTTCATGAATACAGAATTAAGAAAATTCTTAATGACTTCATCACGAACAATGTGGGGTTAGTTGAAGGGCTTAAAAGTACTAACATTGACGAAATTCCTCTACTTATTTCCTTTCATAATACTAGTGATAACGGGAATATTAACTCTAATTTACTTAACTTTTATCCATATTCAAAAGCACCATATTATTTCACAATTAATGAGTTTATTTGTTGTTATTATGGGAAACCAAAATCAGTAAATAAATCTCCTAAACCTTATTACGGTTTTGAGAAATTATTCGATTTCAAACATATAAAAAGAGGTATAAGCAATGGGCATGTTCTTTTAATTGATGATGCTAATTGGAAACAGATACTTGAAAATACTGCAAAGGATGCTGCAAAATTTTCTGTTAAACTCTATAGAAAGACCTTTCAAGACGCTTACATTAAATTAATGCATAAAAAACCTTCAGAACAAGAAATTCAAAGCTTTTTAAATTTACTTTATAATAGTGGGGCAATATTAGACAAATATAGTATAAGTCATTTTGCAGAAACTCTGATGTTATTTTTTCAAGGAACTAAGACTGATTAACAAACTGAATCAACGTCGAATTATTTATTGAGGTATGACATTAGTAATAGCAAAAATCATTGAGAACAATCTGTATATATACTCAGTGAATCAAGGTGTTATTTTGACATACAGAAATTCTATGCTTTAGCCTTGCTAGTCAAGGATTTTTTCGTTTGCGGGATTTTAAGAACCGATTCAAATCGCAATTAAAATATTCAAGGTGCGCGGTTTTGGTGTGCGGAATGTTGAAAAAAATGACAACAACTCAATCGATGGATTATGCTAAAGAGAACAAAAGTTCACGTGTTCTGTGATAGATAGATTCAACAGGGGAAAAAGAAAACACATCAAAAAAGCTCTAAAAGCGAGATTATCATCAGTAGTATTCCTTTTCCATATCTTTGGTCTTAGAACTAACCAATAAATAAAAAACATGAAACACAACAAAAACTGGCACGTAAAGCATGATGAAAGCCTGTCATTCGGAGACCGATTGGCTGATTCTGTTGCAAATGGTATGGGCTCTTGGAGATTTATCATTATACAATCCATTTTGGTAGTTGCATGGATGACATTGAATCTGGTAGGTTTTTGTTATCATTGGGATGTTTATCCTTTTATATTACTGAATCTACTTTTTTCGACCCAAGCAGCATATGCTGCCCCAATCATTATGATGTCCCAAAACAGGCAGAATGAAAGAGACAGACACCATGCCCATGAAGATTATCAAACTAATTTGGAAGCAAAATTAGAAATCGAAGCTTTACAAAAAAGTCTAAACAAAATGGAAATTGAAAAGTTAGATAAGATTATCAATATGATTGAAGAAATAAAAAAAGAACTTAGTTCAAAAAATTAAATTAGTTAGAGGCTAGTCAAGGCTTTTTTCGTTTACGGGATTTTAAGAACCGTTTCAAAGGATCAGGGATCAGGTTAAAAAGTTGTGGGGCTAAGCAAATAATTTAGTCCTGACAACTAAGTGTTATAAAATAATCAATCCTGACTGTCAAGAGTCACTATTTTTAAATATTTCAAAAATAATGCAACCTTTATTTCATATTAGTCGTCCACTCTAGAACAGAAATAATTAAAAATGAAAAAGATAGTATTTGTCATTGCTTTTATTTTTATTTTACTGTCAAATAGTTGGGCACACGGGGGTGGTTTTTTAGAACGATGTGATAAAATTGCACTGCCGGATTGTAGTTTTAATTGGTTTGCCATAACAACTACTGATAGCGCACTTTATCTCGTAGGGGAGAATGGATATTGTACTATTTATTATCACACAGGCGGGACAAAAACAGTAAAAGCCGAAACTTCAGACACTTTAACTGGTATTAAATTCATAACGAATGCTATAGGATACACATGGGGACAAAATGGAACACTTTTTAAAACTATAAATGCGGGGCTTAACTGGACAGCTATAACAACAAACATCACCAATGATATTTCCAAAGTACAGTTTATTGATGAAAATAATGGGTTTATGATGTTAGATACCACAGTCTATAAAAGTATTAACGGAGGAATATCTTGGTCTTTGCTTGTTTTACCGACTTCCATTACATTTAAGGATTTCCATTTTTTTGATTCCCAACAAGGGCAAATATGTGGTTATCAAACAACACCTTCTGTAGCCGGATTTTTATATAAAACAACAGATGGAGGAGATTCGTGGGTACAACTGTTTTCCGATACATGCGCCTTTACTAAACTGGATTACATTAACAACAACAAAGGTTATATCTATGGAAAAACTTCTGCAAACGCATCCTCTCCAAACGCATTGCTACTAGAAACAAATACTACAGGAAACAGCTGGGCTACCTCTTATTCAAATACCACATGGACATTAGGCTCTGATGTTGTTTGGTTCAATAGTCAACCTACCTTTATTTCGATTGAATCGAATGGAATGTTTTTGCATGGCTGTCCATATTTTTTAGATCCTCTTTATGGAATAGTGACAGCCGCTACTGATATTAGAATTAGCATTTATTCTACCACAGTAAACGGTATTGAAACTCTTTACATAGTCTCAAAATATGGTCTTTACCAATATACATTAAGTGAAACATTATGCAAACAAATTAATTTTGCTACAGGTGTAGTACCTAATACTGAGAATCCATACAATATTATTGTTACAGGTAAAAAGGTCAGATTTAAAGCTCTTTTAACCAATAATTCCTTGGATACATTGATAAAAGCAGATGGTAAGCTTCGGTGTAACAGTCCTTATATAACAATTACGGATAGTATAGCTACTTACAATAATATATTACCAAACACTGGAACTACTAACAGCACATGGAGTGCTGACGAATATGAAATAGAGTTAAGTACTAATATACCTCACGATTATATTGCGCACTTCGAGTTTGTTTATGAAAATAAGGTTCCTGCAGGCAATACAGATTATTCGTCCTTCAGAATTCCTTTCGTAGTTTCTCCTCTTTTTGTTGTTAATAATACTATCATTGATACAGCAACAGCAAACACTTTAGGTAATGGAAATGGAATTGTTGAACCGTCCGAAACAGCCCAAATTTCACCAGTTCTTAAAAATCTATCTGGAGATTACCTATACAACATTAGTGGCTATTTATATTCCCCTTTCACACAAATACATATATGGAACAATATAGCCCAACCTGACGGGAGCGGTATTGTTTATAATAATTATTCTTACAATACATTTAATCCGGGTGACACAGCCTCTCCTGCAGGTAATTTTGTTTTTACAGATAGCTTTTCGGTGAATTATAAAATACCCCTTACATTGGTTTTAAAAGGGACCATATCTTATTTGGTTGATTCTATTGGTTGTTCATACAGCGATTTCGGAAATATCTATTACAACTGGGGCGCTGATTTTTTTATAAACAATAACTTTCCATCTCCTCCTGATTCTTTGTTACCTTCTCAAACAATGCCTCCTCCAAATAATTCTACAGTTAATGTCATAACAAATAATAATACACCCTCCAACTATTGTCTTTTTCCAAATCCAAACAATGGAGATTTTTCTTTGATAACAACTGATAAAACAATATTGGAAAGTATAATAGTAGAAATTTATAATCCTTTGCAACAATGCGTTTATCATCAGGTTATTAAGCAAGTCCCTACCATTAAAATTAATATTGCTGATCAACCGGCTGGCATATATTTTTTAACCATTACATCTGCCCATGAAAAAAAAATGATAAAAGTTATGAAACAATAATTTTTTGCAATATAAAACAGCTGGATTAATTTTGATTAAAGAGAATAGCCCGGATACAACAGGTATTCAAAAACTACTTTTACAACTGTTATTAATACTATTTTAAAAAAAACTTACACACACTGCAACCTTTTTCTAACTTTTTAAGTCTGACAACTGTCTGCTTCTTTTTCTATACCTTTTTATAAGATCATAATTTTATTAATACAAAATGAAATCTTTTTTTAAGTACTTAATTACATATTGCTGTTTTTATGCCATAATACTTGTTAAGCCTGCGTATGGTCACACAACCCAAATAGCATATTGCTACGATTGTAATGGTAACGTTACTTTGTACATTGCTACTACAGGTGCATTAGAACCTAATGTAAATCAACGCAATTATCAATACGATATTAAAATATGGGTAAATGGAGTGCTTACTACTTACGCTGCGATGTCAGAAAATGGCACGGTAGCTAATGGTCATACCGGTGCTGATGCGAATGGGTGGATTGAAAATACCAGTTTTGCCAACTTGCCCGACTGTCAAGGAAGCAGGGTGCTTTTTGGTAGTTGTCAAAATGACCAAGATTGGGGCATTCGTTATTTCCCTGCTATGCCACGAGGAGTACCTATTCGTATTCAAGTTACTAATCCGGCTAACGGTAATGATAATCAATTAAACCCCTGTGGGCCCGGCTTAAACGAGATGAGTAATATCGCAGAGTTTTATATTCCTATTAATCCCATTGTTGTTGGAGGAGGTAACTTTTGTGTTAACCAAACTACAAAATTATCGGCTCATACAACTCAATTCAAAAATACCATTTACCAATCCAACGGTACGACAAAAGTTACTCAAGTGGGTGGGAAAAATATAACAAATCCTGTATTATCAGATACAACTCATACCATCCAGTGGCAACAGGCAACGTCTCCAACCGGACCCTGGAGCAATATTGGCGGAGGAACGAATCAGGTTTTAAACCTTGGAGTTTTAAATGTACTTGGTACTGTATATTATCAAGCGATTTATTTGTCTTCTGCTACAACGCAAGTTGTTGCTGCTCATAATGACACCATACAACAAGTTAAAGCCAAAAAACCAGATGGTACTGACACAATACTTGTCCCTTATCAAATCATAGCTGTTCCAACACAAACAGTATATATCTCAGCTGGTGGTTGTCCATTAACATCCAATGTAGTTGCTGTTGGTACTTTTGTAGGTCCCAGTGCCAAAGCCGGTACGGATACTACGGTATGTAGTACTGCAGCAGTAAAACAAATGGGCACAACAGCCACTGCGGGCTGGGTGTATAGTTGGACACCAACAACAGGACTTAGCAATGCTGCTATAGCAAATCCTACCGCATCACTCAGTGCACCAGGTAGTATACAATATATTGTCGATGTGCAGAATCCCGCCTGTTTTGTACATGCATATGATACCGCTATAATTACTGTTAATCCAATACCTACAGCAACCATAACCGGCGCTACCACAGTTTGTCTTAACACAGCTTCTCCCAACATTACTTTTACAGGAGCGAATGGCACACCGCCTTACACTTTTACTTATAAAGTAAATGGAGGCACTAATCAAACCGTTAGCACATCAGCAGCCGGTAGTAGTACCGTTATACCAATATCCACAGCTACAGCTACTTCCTATACTTATAATTTGGTAAGTGTACAAGAATCCAGTTCCACAGCCTGCTCGCAGGCACAAACAGGTACTGTAGTGGTTACCGTGCTTCCTGCACCGGGAGCAACAATAACGGGCACCGCAACTGTATGTAATGGAGCAGCCTTGCCAAGTATAACGTTTACGGGTAGTAGTGGCACACCGCCCTATAAGTTCACGTATAATATTAATAATGGAAGCGCACAAACTATAACAGCATCGGGTACAACTACAACTGTTGCGGTACCAACCAATACCGTGGGTGTTTTTACTTATTCGCTTACCGGCATACAAGACGCTAATTTATCAGCCTGCGGGGCAGCTGTAGGCAGTGCCCTTATTACGGTAAATCCATTACCCACTGCCACAATAACCGGTGCAAGTACAGTTTGTTTGAACACGGCTGCTCCTATTATTACTTTTACAGGGGCTAATGGCACACCACCTTATACCTTCACTTACAGCATTAATGGAACCAACAAAACCGTCAGCACAGCAGCGGCAAGCAGCAATACAACTATTGCGGTATCCACAGCTACTGCAACCACCTATACTTATAATTTAATAAGCGCAAAAGATGGCAGCAGCGCAGCTTGTACGCAGGCACAAACGAGTACCGTGCTTGTTACTGTACTTCCTGCACCAACCGCTACCGTAACGGGCACAACCTCCGTATGTAACGGAGCTACATCTCCTAATATAGTATTTACAGCTGCCAATGGCATAGCGCCTTATATATTTACGTATAATATTAATAATGGAAGTGCTCAAACCATATCATCAGCAGGTACAACAACAACAATTGCGGTACCAACAAATACAGTAGGAGCTTTCACGTATTCGCTCACAGGCATACAGGATGTTAATTTATCAGCCTGCGGCACTGCAAACAGCACGGCAATGTTTATTGTTAACCCATTACCTACAGCAACAGTAACAGGAACAACAACTTTGTGTAAAGGAGCTTCTACTGCTACAATTACCTTTACGGGGGCTAACGCAACCCCACCTTATACTTTTACCTATAACATTAACGGCGGGGTCAATCAAACTATCAGTACAAGTGCGGCAAGCAGCAGCACAACAATTGCTGTTTCAACAGCCACTGTGGGTAGTTATGCGTATAACCTTGTAAGTGTAAAAGATGGCAGCAGTACCGCCTGTACTCAAACATTAACTGCCACTGCCACTGTTGTTATAAATGCCTTGCCAACAGCTTCTATAACAGGTACGTCCAACAGATGTTTAAACGACCCTAATCCTGATATTAGTTTTACCGGCTTAGGAACAACCCCGCCTTATACATTTACTTATAGTTTGAGTGATGGTACTACTCAAACCGTGAACACAGCCACAACGAGTGTTTTGAGTAACAGTGTAACCGTATCTGCTCCAACAAATGTGGGAGGAACATTTACCTATTCATTAATGAGCGTTCAGGATGGATCATCTACTGGTTGTTCTCAGACCCAAACAGGCAGTGCAGTTGTAACAGTCAATCCCATGGGTGCATCGTTGGTAGGTACTACTACTGTGTGTCAAAATTCAACGGCTCCTTCAGTTACCTTTACAGGTGGTGGCGGAACGGCTCCCTATATATTTACTTATAATATAAATGGTATAGCAACTACAACTGTTACCAGTGACGGAGTTGGCACAGCAACAGTTGCGGCACCCACCACAAACACGGGAGATTATGAGTACAACCTTACTACCATACAAGATAATGGTGGATTGAGTTGTGTAAGTGTTGCATCGGTTACGGTTACGGTAAGTAAATTGCCTACAGCATCGGTCAGCGGTACAGCAATGAGGTGTATTAATGGGCCATCTCCGAATATTACCTTTAAAGGAGCAACTACAACGGGCCCTTACATTTTTACTTATAACATTAGTGGTGGAAGTAACCAAACGGTAACATCCTTGGCAGGAGATAGCGTAAATGTTCCCGCACCAACCACAGGAGCAGGAACATTTACCTACAATTTGGTAAGTGTACAAGATGCTACTACCCAAACATGTTTACAAAGCCAAACATCAAGTGCAGTGGTAACTGTTAATCCTTTAGCGGCAGCTATAGTTGGCACAACAGCACTTTGCAGAAACGCAACATCACCAAACTTAACATTTACAGGATCGGGCGGAACATCTCCATATACATTTACATATAATATTAATGGAGGTTCAGCTCAAACAGTTACAGCAGCAGGAACAACCACAACAATTGCGGTTCCTACCACTACAACCGGAGTATATACCTATAGTGTTACAAGCATACAGGATGGAACCTCTCTGAGTTGTGTAAGTCCTTCGGACGCCACTGTAACGGTGCAGGAATTGCCCACTGCCACCATTGTCGGAACTACTTCTGTCTGTGAAAACGGAACATCACCAATGGTTACTTTTACGGGAGCTTTAGGAACAGCATCTTATACCTTTACTTATAACATTAATGGGGGAACCACTCAAACCGTTACAACAATATCAGGCAATAGTATTGATATTCCGGCACCAACCAATGTAACCGGTCCGTTTACTTACAGTTTATTAACTGTGAAGGAATCTTCGGCTCAAACATGTTCTCAATCCCAAACTGGTGGTATTGTTGTTACAGTGAATCCCAATGCGGTAATAGCCTTAACTTCGGGTGCCGGCACCGATGCTCAATCAACTTGCATAAATGTTGCCATTACTCCAATAACCTATTCGGTTAGCGGAGGTGCTACAAGCGCAACGGTAACACCTTTACCGACCGGGATAACAGCATCGTTTGCCAATAATGTATTTACCATTTCGGGTACACCTACAGCCATTTCAACTCAAACTGTGTCCACCAGTTACACAGTAACAACCATTGGTACTTGTACCCAAACTGCTCTTACAGGAACAATTACCGTTACACCGGATGCCACCATTGCCTTAACTTCGGGTATGGGCACCGATGCTCAAACAACTTGCGTAAATGTTGCCATTACTCCAATAACCTATTCGGTTAGCGGAGGTGCTACAAGTGCAACGGTAACACCTTTACCGGCCGGGATAACAGCGTCGTTTGCCAATGATGTATTTACCATTTCGGGTACACCTACGACCATTTCAACTCAAACAGTGTCCACCAGTTACACAGTAACAACCATTGGTACGTGTACCCAAACTGCACTTACAGGAACAATAACCGTTACACCGAATGCTACCATTGCCTTAACTTCGGGTGGGGGTTCCGATGCTCAATCAACCTGCGTAAATGTTGCCATTACTCCAATAACCTATTCGGTTAGCGGAGCTGCTACAAGCGCAACGGTAACACCTTTACCGACCGGGATAACAACGTCGTTTGCCAATAATGTATTTACCATTTCGGGTACACCTACAGCCATTTCAACTCAAACAGTGTCCACCAGTTACACAGTAACAACCATTGGTACTTGTACCCAAACTGCTCTTACAGGAACAATAACCGTTACACCAGATGCCACCATTGCCTTAACTTCGGGTATGGGCACCGATGCTCAATCAACCTGCGTAAATGTTGCCATTACTCCAATAACCTATTCGGTTAGCGGAGGTGCTACAAGCGCAACGGTAACACCTTTACCGACCGGGATAACAGCGTCGTTTGCCAATGATGTATTTACTATTTCAGGTACACCTACGGCCATTTCAACTCAAACAGTGTCCACCAGTTACACAGTAACAACCATTGGTACTTGTACCCAAACTGCTCTTACAGGAACAATAACTGTTACACCGAATGCCACCATTGTCTTAACTTCAGGCGTAGGTAGCGATGCACAAACAATTTGTTTGAATAGTCCGTTAACGTCAATAACCTATTCAGTTAGCGGAGGCGCCACAAGCGCAACAGTAACGACCTTACCGGCAGGGATAACAGGGTCGTTTGCCAATAATGTATTTACTATTTCGGGTACACCTACAGCCATTTCAACTCAAACAGTGTCCACCAGCTACACAGTAACAACCATTGGCACTTGTACCCAAACTGCTCTTACAGGAATTATTACGGTTGATCCTTTGCCTCAAGCCGCAGCAGGTGGCAATGTAACTATTTGTGAAAACGGATCAACAACGATTAACGGAGCAAGTTCGGCTAACGGCAGCATTTTGTGGACAACCGGCGGTGCTGCAGGCAGTATAGTATCCGGAACTGAAACAACACTTAGGCCTAAGTACATTGCCGCAACGGGTGATGTAAATCATCCGGTAACATTAATGATGACCGTAACCAGCACTAATTCCTGTGCCCCTAAAACTGCTACAGCTATTTATACTATAAATGTCGATCCGCTGCCAATAGCTAATTCCATCAGCAGTAATACCATTTGTGCTAACTCAACAGTAACCGTAAACGGAGCAAATCATCAAAATGGAAATGTAGTATGGAGTAGCAACGGAGCAGGTGCTATCACAGCAGGGCCAACCACTGATACTCCTACTTATACTGCAGCCCTTGCTGACGGCGGCATGGTGGTAACATTGACTATGACAGTATCCAGTAATAATAAATGTGCTCCATACAACATAACAGCAACTTATCCTATTACCATTAACCCTGTTCCAACGGCATCTATATTTGGTTCTGTAACGGTATGTCAGGGCGAAAATCCCGGGCCCGCAATTACCTTCAGTGTAACAAGTGCAGGAACTGTGCCTCCTTACACCTTTACATATCAGATAAACGGAGGTAATAACCAAACGCAAACTGCATCCGGAAACAGTGTAGCAGTACCTGTATCAACTGTTAATGACGGACCATACAATTATTCATTAGTAAGCATACAAGACAGTAACTCCCCTGCTTGTTTTAATACACAAAGTGGCTCGGCAAAAGTAACCGTGAACAAGTTACCAACAGCAACGATAGATGGAGCAACTGTTAAATGTCAAAAGGATCCAAGTCTTCCAACAATTACTTTTACAGGCTTGGGAGGTGGAACATCGCAGTACACATTTATATATACCCTAACTGGCAGTAATGGCGACCAAACAACAATGTCTACCAATGGAAGTCAGGGTTTTGTAACAGCACCAACCGCCGATTCTGGAACATTTATATATCAACTGAAAAGTGTATCATATAACAAAGGCAAGGTGTGTACAAATACTCAAAGCCCATCGGTTGCTGTGCGTATTAATCCGCTACCAACAGCTGTTATGACAGGGGGGCATGACGTCTGTCAAGACAGCCTCTCTCCAATAATTACCTTTAAAGGAGCTATTGGAAAAACTCCTTACAAATTTACGTTTACTGTAAATGGCAATAATGCCAGCATTTTCAGTAAAAACAAAAACAATTCTATAACATTACCTGTACCTACTGACAAGGCTGGCACATATAACTACGCACTTGTGCAAGTGCTTGATTCATTAGGTTGTTCTCAAAATATAACAAACAATCCGATTATCCCAATTGTAGTTCATGACAATCCGTCCCCAAGTTTTAACATAAGCCCGGAAGTAACTACCATTTTAGATCCAACAACTACTATTACAAATGCTTCTTTAGGAGCGGATAGCTATCAATGGCAATTTGGTGATGGTAAAATGTCGCCCTCAAAAGATCCTCAAAGCCATACGTATGCTGATACAGGACATTACAAAATAAAATTGTTGGTTATCAATAATTTTGGATGTAAAGATTCTACTTATGAAACGGTAATAGTAGAACAACCATATTTACTATATATTCCCAATACATTTAGTCCCAATAATGATGGTGTAAATGATGTGTTTTTTGCCCGTGGTGATGGCATCTCTAATTTTAAAATGATGATTTACGACCGTTGGGGGAATATGATTTTTTATAGTGATGACATCAATAAAGGTTGGGATGGCAAAGCAAATGGAGGTTCAGAAGTGTCGGTAATTGACGCTTATGTGTATGTGATTACCGCTACAGATCTGAAGAAACACGACCATACTTACAGAGGCGTTGTAAATTTAATTAAGTAAAAAAACATCAAACAGGGGGCAACTTAATTTGAATTCAAATTAAGTTGCCCCCTGTTTATTTCCCAAAAATCCTTCCGCATCAAAACAACTTAATTTGTTTTTTAACGAATCAAATTGTAGGTTTGTCCCCCTGAAATAAAAGGATATCAGCTTAATTTAAAGGCAAATAGTTTAACTTTAAAGAGCAAATTAACGCTGTGTTAAAAGATGAAAAGAAGTGTAGCGGTATTAATTATTACGTTTATTGGCATTAATATTTTTGCCCAGTCTTCACAAAAACTAGCTTTTAAAACCACTGTTAAAGACCGTAACGGAATTATAGTACCTAATAAACCTCTTGAAATAAAAACAAGCCTTATTGAGGGTTCTACTATAGGAAATACTGTAATTATAGAAACGCACAACGTTATTACAGATAATCAAGGAACTGCGGTTGTTGAAATAGGAAGTGGGGATTTAATAAGCGGATCTTTGAACGATGTTAATTGGGATGCGAACACCTATTTTATTAAAACAGAAATACCATCATTAGGAATAGTAAAAATGAGCAAAGTGCGTAAATCGCCCAGCTCCGCTGCAAATACTATTGCAATTCAGAAAATTTTAGAAACCCAGAAAAAAAGTTTGGTCATTAAAAATGATAGTGTAAAAAAAGTCGTCCCTCTCTCTAAAACTGATAGCGCTAAAATAATTGCCAGAAAAAAAGCAATGGCCGCATTTAAAGCGGATAGTATTAAAAAAGTGATCGCGATCCAAAAAGCCGACAGCATTCAAAAAGTTAAAGCGGCATATATCGAAAGTCAGAAGATGGCAGCAAAACAAAAAGCGATTGCCGCTTTCAAAGCAGACAGTATTAAAAAGTCAAGAGCAGTTCACAAAACTGATAGCATTAAAAAAGTAAAGACGGCATATATCGAAAGTCAGAAGATGGCAGCAAAACAAAAAGCGATTGCCACTTTCAAATCTGATAGCATTAAAAAGGCAAGAGCCATATTCAGAGCAGATAGTATTAAGAAAGCCCGGATTGCATTTAAAATTGACAGCACAAATATGGCTGCCAAAAAGAAAGCGATTGCTGCATTTAAAAAAGACAGCATTAAAAAAGCAAAAACTGCGCATATCGGAAGTCAGAAAGTGCCGGTTAACGCAACAACAGCATTAAAAATAGATAGTATCAAAAAAGCTGTTGCTCTTCAAAAGTCCGATAGCATTAAAAAAGTAAAGACGGCATATGTCGAAAATCAGAAGATGGCAGCAAAACAAAAAGCGATTGCCACTTTCAAATCTGATAGCATTAAAAAGGCAAGAGCCATATTCAGAGCAGATAGTATTAAGAAAGCTAAGATTGCTTTTAAAATTGACAGCACAAATATGGCTGCCAAAAAGAAAGCGATCGCTGCATTTAAAAAAGACAGCATTAAGAAAGCAAAAGCTGCGCATATCGGAAGTCAGAAAGTGCCGGTTAACGCAACAACAGCATTAAAAACAGATAGTATCAAAAAAGCTATTGCTCTTCAAAAGTCAGATAGCATTAAAAAAGTAAAAGCAGCATATATCGAAAGTCAGAAGATGGCAGCAAAACAAAAAGCTATTGCCGCTTTCAAAGCAGACAGTATTAAAAAGTCAAGAGCTATATTCAGAGCAGATAGTATTAAGAAAGCCCGGATTGCATTTAAAGTTGACAGCGCAAATACAGCTGATAAAAAGAAAGCGATTGCTGCATTTAAAGCAGATAGCATTAAAAAAGTAAAGACCGCATATATCGAAAGTCAGAAGATGGCAGCAAAACAAAAAGCTATTGCCGCTTTCAAAGCAGACAGTATTAAAAAGTCAAGAGCTATATTCAGAGCAGATAGTATTAAGAAAGCCCGGATTGCATTTAAAATTGACAGCACAAATATGGCTGCCAAAAAGAAAGCGATTGCTGCATTTAAAGCAGATAGCATTAAAAAAGTAAAGACCGCATATATCGAAAGTCAGAAGATGGCAGCAAAACAAAAAGCTATTGCCGCTTTCAAAGCAGACAGTATCAAAAAGTCAAGAGTTGTATTCAGAGCAGATAGTATTAAGAAAGCCCGGATTGCATTTAAAATTGACAGCACAAATATGGCTGCCAGAAAAAAAGCAATGGCTGCATTTAAAGCAGATAGCATTAAAAAAGTAAAGACCGCATATATCGAAAGTCAGAAGATGGCAGCAAAACAAAAAGCTATTGCCGCTTTCAAAGCAGATAGTATTAAAAAGTCAAGAGCTGTATTCAGAGCAGATAGTATCAAGAAAGCCAAAACAGCATACATCGAAAGTCAAAAAATAAATCTACAAGCAAAATCTTTGGAGGTAAACAAAGCCGACAGTATTAATAAGAATAAAACGGACAGTATCAATAATGCAAAGGCTGCTTATTTGGAAAATCAGAAAACAGCCATTAAAAGAAGAGCCATAGCAGCTTTTAAAGCAGATAGTATAGAAAAAGCCATAGCAGCACAACGAATAGATAGCATAAAAAAATCTGCCGGTGTTTTCCTGAAAACGGAAAGTCAAACAATAACACCAATTACGGATACGTTGCAAAAGAAAACAGATGTAACCAAAAATGAACTACCCTCGAACGAAGAAAAAACAAAAACACCAATAGCTGCTGTTACTAAAAAATCTTTTTTTAAGAAAAATAAAAAGGCAATAGTGCCAATTGAAACAAATGCACCGAATAATGCACCTGTAATTTCAAATATAGTTGAATTTAAATCGGTTATAAAAAATATAAACGGAGTTGTTTTTGCTGATGCGCCGGTTGTAGTAAAAGTTCGAGTTATAAAAGATTCAACGAAAGGAAAAATAGTGTTTGAAGAAACTCACGTTGTTAACACCGATCAGGATGGAGTGGTTAAATTAAATCTCGGACAAGGTATTCCTGTAAAAGGAAATATAGATTCCGTTCATTGGAAAAGTGAAACCTATTTTATAAAAACAGAAACAAATCCTACGGGAATTACTAAAATTGACAGCGCTAAAAACGTTATAGTGATAACTTCTAAAAGAGATTCACTTCATAAAAACGTCATGCCTCCTCCGAGTGAACTGCCAACAACTATTGCAGCAAAAGCCAGCAGTGATGTTAAAAAGGACTCATTAACAGAAAATACCAAGCCGTTGGCAGTTAAGAAAAACTGGGCTGAAATAAAAAACAAACTATTACTTCAAAATGAAACTATAGAAGATCATCCTGATAGTGCAAATGCTTATTATATAAGGGGTAGTATTAAAAATGAGTTGCAAGATTATAGAGGTGCCATATCCGATTTTAGTAAGGCGATTGAGTTGGATTCTGTTCATGCTGATTTTTACAAAGCAAAAGGGTTTGCAGAAATGCAATTAAAAAATTACGGTAAGGCAATTACCGACTTCGACAAAGCCATTAAAATCAATCCGCTTATTGCGGAAATTTTCGCACAACGAGGAGTTGCTAAAGCACATCTGACAGATATAAGCGGAGTACTATCAGATTTTGATAAAGCAATTGAATTAGCTCCCGACTCTGCCGAATATTATTTGTATAGAGGAACCTATAAAAGCACTATAAAAAATTACAAAGGGGCAATTGCTGATTATAGTAAGTCCATTTCAAAAAAGCCGAATAATCCCGTGGCATTTTATAACAGAGGTATTGCTGAAAATTTTGTCAACAATGATATTGGAGCAATTGAAGATTTTGGTCAAGCTATAAAATTAAACCCCAATAATGCAGATGCATATTACAAAAGGGCGATTTCAAAAACCAATTTAAAAGATATAAGAGGGGCGATACTTGATTATGACAAAACTATAAATCTCGATCCTCTTTATTTAAAGGCATACTACAATGCAGGAATAATGAAAACAGAAATTAAAGATTATGAAGGAGCGATTTATTATTTCAACCGAACAATTGAATTAAAGCCGGATTGGTCCAATGTATATTTTAGCAGAGGTGTAACTAAACTTAATTTGGGTCAAACCAATGATGGTTGTTTAGATTTAAGTAAAGCTGGGGAGCTAGGATATTCCAAAGCATATGATGTGATAAAGGAACATTGCCATTAAGAGTGCTTCATGCAACTATTCGACAGGTAACCACTCTTCCAAATTAAACTTTTTTCATTCTTTACAACCAACGCTGAATATCAACCTTTTCATTTTACCGCATTTTTTGTTTAAACAATAACCATAATTTCCTAAAGCCAAATTTTAGTACATTTGTTTCCTTTATAAAAGGCACACTATTATATACCAAATAAACGAATAACAATGTTAGATTTCATCACCAAAAAAATTTCTAAAATTTTCGGAACAAAATCAGATAGAGATTTAAAAGAAATACAACCTATTCTTGAAAAAACTTTAGCCGAATACTCCAAGTTGGCAAGCATAAGCAATGATGAGTTGCGTGCAAAAACTGCAGAGTTTAAAAAGCGCATTTCCGATAATTCAAAAACAGAACAAAACAAAATTGCTGAGTTGCTGAAACAAGCAGAGGCAGACAATTCTACTGACATTGACAAGAAGGAAGAAACCTACAAAGAGATTGATGAACTTGAAAAAGAAATCGTTAAAAAAAACGCTGCTGTTTTAAATGAACTATTGCCGGAGGCATTTGCTGTTGTTAAAGAAACAGCACGTCGATTTAAAGAAAATTCGGTGCTAGAAGTAACAGCAACCGAAACCGACAGAAAATTGGCGGGCAAGCGTAAATCCATTGAAATAAAAGGTGATAAAGCATTGTGGAGCAATACATGGGCTGCAGCAGGAAATACTGTAACCTGGGACATGGTGCATTATGATGTCAGTTTATTGGCGGTATTGTGTTGCATCAGGGTAAAATTGCTGAAATGGCTACTGGTGAAGGAAAAACCTTAGTTGCTACATTGCCTGTTTATTTGAATGCGCTTTCGGGAAGAGGTGTTCACGTTGTTACTGTGAATGATTATCTTGCCAAACGCGACTGCGAATGGAATGGACCATTATTTGAGTTTCATGGTTTAACTGTTGATTGTATTGACAAACATGAACCCAATTCCGAAGAACGTCGTCAGGCATATTTGGCTGACATTACTTTTGGTACCAATAATGAATTTGGTTTCGATTATCTGCGCGATAACATGGCGCGTAACCCTGAAGAATTGGTACAACGCAAGCACAATTATGCCATTGTGGATGAGGTGGACAGCTGTGTTGATTGATGATGCACGTACGCCGTTAATTATTTCCGGGCCCACCCAAGAGGCGATAATCAGGAGTTTGCACCACTTAAACCCACGTATTGAAAGAATTGTGAATGCCCAAAAAGCATTATAAATACAACATTAAACGATGCCAAAAAATTTATTGAACAAGGCAATGAAAAAGATGGAGGAATGGCGTTATTGCGTGCGCACAGAGGTTTTCCAAAAAATAAAGCGTTAATTAAATTCCTGAGTGAACCAGGTACAAGAATGATTTTGCAAAAAACAGAAAACTATTATATGCAAGATCAATCACGCGAAATGCATAAAGTAGATGCCGAATTGTATTTTGTAATTGATGAAAAAAACAACACCATTGAACTTACCGAAAAAGGCATCGGAATTAATTTCTACCTCTTCGGAAGATGCTAAATTCTTTATAATTCCCGATGTTGGAAGCGAAATTGCAGAACTTGAAAAATCAGCTCCTTCAGCGGAAGAAAAAATAAATGCCAAAGAAGAACTTCTGCGCGATTACGCCATAAAATCAGAACGCGTTCATACCGTCAACCAATTGTTGAAAGCATATACCTTTTTGAAAAAGATATTGAATATGTGATTATGGATGGCAAAGTAAAAATTGTTGATGAACAAACAGGACGTATCATGGAAGGAAGACGTTATTCACGATGGTTGCATCAGGCAATTGAAGCAAAAGAAAATGTAAAAATTGAAGCTGCCACTCAAACTTATGCTACCATTACTCTACAAAATTATTTCCGCATGTATAACAAACTTGCGGGTATGACCGGTACTGCCGAAACAGAAGCAGGCGAGTTTTGGGATATTTATAAATTCGATGTGGTTGCTATTCCAACCAATAGACCTGTTCAACGAAAGACGAAGAAGATTTGGTTTATAAAACCAAACGCGAAAAATACAATGCTGTTATTGACGAAATAGTAAAATGTGTGGAAGCCGGAAGGCCTGTGTTGGTAGGTACAACATCGGTTGAAATTTCGGAGTTATTAAGCCGAATGCTTAAACTGCGTGGTATTAAGCACAATGTGTTAAATGCTAAAATGCACCAACGCGAAGCGGAAATTGTTGCCGAAGCAGGACAAGCAGGAACCGTTACTATTGCTACCAACATGGCTGGTCGTGGTACGGATATTAAATTTGGCGAAGGTGTAAAAGAAGCAGGAGGATTGGCAATTGTTGGAACGGAACGTCATGAGTCACGTCGTGTTGACAGTCAGTTGCGTGGTCGTGCAGGTCGTCAGGGCGATCCGGGTTCATCACAGTTTTTTGTTTCACTGGAAGATGATTTGATGCGTTTGTTTGGTTCTGAACGTATTGCAAACTGATGGACAGAATGGGGATTGAAGAAGGTGAAGTAATTCAGCATTCATGATTACCAAATCCATTGAGCGTGCACAGAAAAAAGTAGAAGAAAATAATTTTGGTATTCGTAAACGTTTGATTGAATATGATGATGTGATGAACTCACAACGTGAAATTATATAAAAGAAACGTCGTCATGCCTTATTTGGCGAACGGTTGGCCTTGGACGTAGCAACATCTATTTATGATACCTGCGAATCAATCATTAACGAATTTCACGAACTTAAAGATTTTGACGGCTTTACTATTGAGGCCTTCCGGGTACTTGCAACAGAGCCGCCTTTTGGTGAAAAAGAATTTTTAAATACCAATGTAAAAACGCTTGCAGAGCAATTGTACGTAAAAGTAGAAGAAAGCTACGCTCATAAAAAAGAACACATTGCTAAAGAATCGTTTCCGATTATTAAAGGAATTTATGAGAACCCAAATAACAAATTTGAAAATGTAATGACTCCCCTTTCTGATGGAATAAATACATTACAAATAGTTGTTAATTTAAAGCGTTCGTACGAAACACAAGGCAGAGAATTATTGTTAGGCTTAGAAAAAGGAACAATACTTTCAATGATTGATGATTCCTGGAAAGAACATTTGCGTGAAATGGATGATTTAAAACAATCGGTACAAAACGCAGTATATGAGCAAAAAGACCCATTATTGGTTTACAAATTCGAGTCGTTTGAATTGTTTAAGCGTATGGTGGCCGATGTGAATAAACAAATCATTTCGTTTTTAATGCGTGCCGATTTGCCACAAAATCAGCAAAACACCATACAACAAGCAAGAGTACAGGCTCCCGTAAAAGAACAAACACAAACCAGTCGCGAAGAAATTTCGGCTGATGATGAAGAAAGACCAGCTCCAAAACAACAACCTGTAAGAGTCGAGCAAAAAATCGGGCGCAACGACCCTTGCCCTTGCGGAAGCGGCAAGAAGTATAAGAATTGTCACGGGAAGTAAAGTAGTTTTCTCTTAGTTTCCTTTTCCTTACTTATAGCCACTTTTAAAGGTGGCTATTTGTTTTTTGTTTCTATTCTTTGTTGTTATTCTGCTTTTATTTGTTGCGTTTATGGAGTATCGGTATGGCAAACCTAAACAAAACATTGATGTTCAAACGCAACAGCGTGAAGAAATTACCAGAATGAATATAAATTAAATAAAAGCAAAACTTGAGTGAGAGGAGAGTGTTGAAGTATAAAATTTATTCTTTCTTAAACCAACCCAAACCACATTGAATGGTATTATTGTCTTCGTTAAAAATCAAAGTCCCAAACGAGCCAGTCGGGTCAACAATATTAAACAGAAATCTTTTGTCGGGACTCAACTGGTATTTATGAAGCTGTTCATAATAATTTAAGGCCTCCTTATTTGTTTTATTTTTACTATCGTAAAAAATATCGTAAAAGTCTCTCCCATCTTGAGTAAAAGATACTTTGTAAAAAATATCTTCTTTGACAATTCTAATTTTAACGCGGTTTTTATCATCATCATTATAGTAAGGCGAACTTTCTGAAATTACCCAATCACCAACAAAAGCATCTTTTTTAGATAGTATTCCGGCACATGAAGTAATGACCAATGCCAATGTAACAATAAGTAGTTTTTTCATTTTGTTAAAAAGCAATTATATAGTTGCAGAATTTTTTCTCCTCTCAAAACATCCCATTGTTTTACTTTGGTTTCGTTACCCTCCCCGAACAGATTCATAATCTCAACGGAAATTATTTTTTTGCTTTTCAATAATTCATTAAAAGTATCGTCTATCCTTATTTCATTAAATGACTTGTTATATACATCATTATTTGGCAAGTTTTCACTTCCAATGAAACTAAGAATGTAATTTGTTTTATCCTCAAAAACAAAGCTGATTTTTATTTGGTTGCCGAAAACAAAAGGACGTTTTATCGCACTTTTTTTAGTAAGTTGACTAATGACAAATATTCTTTCCCCATCATTTTTCTTAAACTTACAATATAGTTCCCGATTTAATTCACTTTCTAACACCTACCATTTCGTTTGAATAATTGAAACAGATGCAAATGAAGAAGATTGAGCCTTTGAATTTTTATCTTTCATAAATCCGCATTGACAAACATCCTTACAGCAGCTTGTAAGCGATATTATTATACATAAATAGGTTAATTTTTTCATCTTTTTATTTTTAAATACTTACAAATATAGAAATATATGCCTATACTATGTGCTTGTAAAATCTACATTATTGTTATGTGGAAAACAAGCATACAAAAGACTTCTTAAAAGCATTTGGAAAACACCTTGTAATTATAAGGAAAGAAAAGGGTTATTCTCAAGAAACTTTGTCTTTTGAGGCTGATTTGGATGTTATGACAATTAGCAGAATAGAAAGAGGTTTATTAAATATCAGTATTGGCAATGTTTACAAAATAGCTACTGCTCTCAATATCCACTGCAAAGACTTGTTTGATTTTGAATTGCCACCGCCAAAGAAATGATTTTACTTTTATTTTCTATTTTTCTTACCTTTGTGATAGTATTTAACACTAATTGATATGACTTACATAACAATAGACACCAATAAAAAGCAAGCATTACTTTTTTTAGAGTATATAAAAACTTTGTCTTTTGTAACCATACACCAAGAGCCGAACCCAACTACAATAAAAGCAATGGATGAGGTAAAAAAAGGTAAGACTAAAAAACACAAAAGCTCTAAAGACCTTATTTCATTCCTAAATAAGTAAGTACCTTGTTTACACTCCATACTACCAAACAATTTGAAAAGGATTACAAATTGTGTAAAAAAAGAGGTTTGAATTTGGAGTTAATCAATACCACTTTTGAACTCCTTGAAAAGACAGGCACTTTACCTCCTAAATACAAACCTCACAAGTTAAGGGGTAATTATGTTAATCATTTGGAGTGCCATATACAACCTGATTGGTTATTGATATGGCTTTGTGATGAGGATAAAAAAGAAATCCATTTAATTAGAACTGGAACACACAGCGACTTGTTTTAACTCTAATGTATAAATTTGTTGCTAATATTCATTTTTTACAATTGTAAATTCCTTCATAACCTTTTATTAATAATACTTATAGCCTTTAGTTTTTGTCAATGAAAATAATTTTATTTTGTTACATGTATGATAAAACAAGAACAATACATTCCATTTGACAAAGATTTTTTGCTGGAACAACAAATTGCAGAAAATATATTTGATAAAAAAGAGGCGGATAATTTTAAAAAATTATTCGAAATACTTGAACATTATTTTCATTATGATGGCTTTAATCTTACTCAACAACTAAAGCGAAATTTTGCTGCATTTGACCCTGATAAAACAAAAGAAGAACGTTTAAAATATATTGAAAAAAGCGACCTTTCTGTTTTTAAAAATTCCCTGAACCAAGTTCTTGAACGCGGTAATTACAACCGCATTGAGCAACACACGATAGAAACCGCACTTGACAATTCCGATTTAGTGGGTTTACAATTGAACATCAACTTTGATGATTTTAAAGAATACGAAGTTTACGTAAGAGGTTATCATAAAGCAACGGAAACCGTTCCACGAAATATTTTTTGGAAAAAAGAAGTAGAGATTGAATACTATGATCGTGTAATTATTTACATTCAATACAATGATGAACGCTATTTTAAAAACAGAAAAGTAAATATTGATCACCTTGCATTTTCTCCTGGTTGCGTGATATTGAAAGTATTTAAACGCGTACCTAAAAATGATTTGGAGACTATCTTCCCAAATGCTGTTCCTAAGATGTCGTTAAAAGACAAGCTGCTACTGTGGGTTCCGGGAGTTGTAGGAGGCATCTCATTATTAAGTACAAAGGTTATTCCTCCATTATTAATTATGTATGCCGCTTATAAATCGGGAGAGATTTTAGATTTAAGTAAAAGCAAAACTTCGTTAACACAAGGCTTAATAGCATTAGGCTTATTGGGCGCCTATTTATTCCGTCAATACAATGATTATCTGAACAAAAAAATAAAATTCTCTAAATTGCTTTCTGATAGTTTGTATTTTAAAAACTTAGGAAACAACAGCGGTATATTTCCTTTGTTAATAGATGTAGCGGAAGAAGAAGAATTGAAAGAAACCATTTTAGCATATGCCTTTTTAAGAAATAGCCAGGAGTCTTTAACAACCGAAGAGGCTTGATTTAAAGATTGAACATTGGTTTAAAGAAAAATTTCAAATTACACTTGATTTTGATGTGGAAGATGCGCTCAGGAAATTAAAAAACATAGGTCTTGGAACAGAAACAAATGGCAAATGGACTGTATTACCGCTAGAAAAAGCGCTTGTTAGAGTGGATGAAATATGGGACGGAGTTTTTGATTATAACAAATAAACTCACTCCAGTTTATTTTGCGTCAAGATTTTAAATACATCTTCCAGTTTTTGTTCTTCTACTTGTTGCGCAAGAATTGCTAGGTTATTTTTTACAGCAAAATTAAATAAATCAGCACGAATATCTTTATCTGCTGCGGTTTCTATCTTCCAGATGTTAGACTTGATATAAATAGCATTTATAATTCCGGCGATGGATTTAAGAGATTGTAAAGAAGTTTCTTTATCAAATTCAACAGTGATGTATTTTTTGTTTTGAGTTGATTGCAATACCGATACAGAGTCATTGGCAACAATTTCTCCTTTGTTAATAATAATCACTCTATTGCAAATGGCTTCTACTTCCTGCATAATATGTGTGGAGAGAAGTACTGTTTTTTGTTTACCAACTTCAATAATCAAATTACGTATTTCAGCCAATTGATTGGGATCTAATCCTGTTGTAGGCTCGTCCAGTATCAATACTTTAGGATCGTGTATTAATGCCTGTGCAAGTCCCACGCGTTGACGGTATCCTTTTGAAAGTGCTCCTATCTTTTTTTTCTGCTCCACTTGCAAGCCTGTCATTTCAATCATTTCTGCAATTCGTTGCTTTACATTTTTCAGATGATGCAGCCCTGCAATAAACTCTAAATACTCCTTCACATACATGTCCAAATACAAGGGGTTGTGCTCAGGCAAATAACCAACGTTTTCTTTTACTTGTATGCTTTCTTCTTCCACATCATAACCGCAAACATTAACGCTGCCTGATGTTTTAGGAATAAAGCAGGTTAATATTTTCATCATAGTTGATTTACCGGCTCCGTTAGGACCAAGAAAACCAACTACCTCTCCGGTATTCACTTCAAACGAAACATTGTTCAATGCTTGCTGAGTACCGTAAATTTTAGTAACGTTATTTACACTGATTGACATCGGTCAATGATTTAATGATAAAATTGCTCAATGATAGAATGCGTGAATGATATAATAGTTTATGCGGGCATTTATAATCCTTCAATCATTCCTCATTAATTCTTACAAAGCTAATTCTTTTTGATAAATTTGATGTTGTAATTTTTAGTCAATCGATGAAAGGCGTAGTAATAAAATCAACTGGCAGTTGGTACAGTGTTTTAGATGAACATAAGGAGATATGGGAATGCAGGATAAAAGGCAAGTTCAGACTTTCAGGCATAAAATCTACTAACCCTATTGCTGTTGGCGATTATGTTGATTTTGAAATGGAAGCTGATGGCAGAGGAGTAATTAATAAAATAGCAGATCGCAAAAATTATATCATTCGTAAATCTATTAATCTTTCCAAACAATCACATATACTTGCTGCCAATATCGATCAGGCATTGTTAATTGTAACACTTGCCTTGCCACGCACATCGGCCGGCTTCATTGATAGATTTATACTCACTGCAGAGGCCTATCATATACCTGTAAAAATTGTTTTTAACAAAATAGATTTATTTGAACGGCAAGAGCTGATGGAAGAGCTGGATGAATTCATGGGCATTTATCAAAAAATAGGATATGAATGTTATAAAGTTTCGGCAACACAAAATAAGGATATAGAAGTTCTTAAACAATTAACGAAAGATAAAACCACTTTAATAGCAGGGCATTCGGGTGTTGGCAAATCCAGCATTGTTAATGCAATGGATACAGGTTTACGATTGCGTATTGGAGAACTTTCTGAAGCACATCTTAAAGGAAAACACACTACCACTTTTGCCGAAATGCATCCGCTGTCATACGGAGGATTTATTATAGACACTCCCGGAATAAAGGAATTGGGCTTGGTAGATATGAACAAAGAAGAAATTTCTGATTATTTTGTGGAGATGAGAGCAATTAGGAATAATTGCAAATTCAACAATTGCTTGCATTTAAATGAACCTAAGTGTGCCATTATTGAAGCAGTTGAAAAAGGTGAAATAGCAGCTTCACGTTACAACAGTTATTTAAGCATTATGAATGGCGAAGAATTAGTATTACCTTGGGAATCATCATCAGTTACGGAAAAGAAGAAGTAAGTACCTTTGTGTCCGTTCCCATTATTTTAAACGTTAGTATGGAATCATTAGACAATATTGTAGAATTCAAATCATCTCCCGAAATAAAAGAAAAACTATCCGCTTATGGCACAGTTAAAACTTTTGCCGAGGGTGATGTTATTTTAAATGAAAATGCTTACATCAAAGCTATACCTATTGTAACCAAAGGCAGCATACGTGTGATGCGCACCGAAGAAGACGGACGGGAACTATTATTGTATTACATCAAGGCTGGAGAAAGCTGCATCATGTCGTTTTTAGGCGGCATTCACCACGACACCAGCAAAGTAAAAGCCATTGCCGAAGAAGAAACAGAAATACTTTTTATACCCATTGATAAAGTAAGTTTATTAATTAAAGAATATCCCGAATGGTTGGATTATATTTTCAGATTGTATCACAAACGCTTTGAAGAATTACTGGATATCGTCAACGCTGTTGCATTCAAAAAAATGGATGAACGACTGTTAAATTTTATCAACAAAAAATGTGAACTTACCAATAGCCATACTTTATACATTACCCACGAACAATTGGCAAACGAGCTGGGAACGGCTCGTGTAGTGGTTTCTCGACTGCTCAAACAAATGGAAGATGAAAAACTCGTTGTGCTTGGCAGAAACAAAATAACCCTTGTGTAACAAAAGTAGCTGTACATCCTTTTCAGTTGATTCACCTTTGTAGTGTAAATTAATATTCACTATGAAACAAATCGCTATGAAAAAGAACGTAGGAACAGCAGACAAAGTTGTGAGAATACTTCGCAGCATTCATTATCGCAGCATTATATTACACCGATAAAATTTCGGGAACAACAGCCATTGTACTTTTGGTAGTGGCAGGAGTTTTTATCCTTACCAGCTTCATGAGTTTTTGCCCGTTGTATTTACCTTTCGGACTTTCAACCAGAAAAAAAGAAAATTAACATGGAATTTCAAAATGTTGCAATCATTGCCCTACTGGGAGCTGTTGCCGGAATACTAAGCGGATTGTTAGGTCTGGGAGGGGCCATCATTATTATTCCTGCAATGGTAATGATGTTAGGTTATTCTCAACAACTGGCTCAAGGCACAACACTTATGATGATGGTGTTTCCGGTAGGAGCAATGGCTGCTTATCAATATTACCAACAAGGGATGGTAAACATGAAAGCTGCATTAATTATGGCTGTATTCTTTTTTGTTGGAGGTTATTTGGGGGCAAAATTCGCTACACAAATTCCTCAGGAAATCTTAAAAAAATTATTTGCAGTATTATTAATTGTTGTTGCAATAAAAATGTTGTTACCTGCCAAATAAATACGGTTGTGTAACAAAAGTAGCGGTGCAACAACAAACAACAATTTACCTTTGTAGTGTAATTATTCCATAAAAACAATGGTTATGAAAATAAAACAATTTGAAGATACGAATCTTGCGCATTTTTCTTACGCTATACTTAGCAGAGGAGAGATTGCATTGATAGACCCCGAAAGAAATCCTCAACAATATTATGACTTCGCAAAAGAAAACAATGCAAAAATTGTTGCTGTGATAGAAACCCATCCGCATGCTGATTTTGTAAGCAGTCATTTGGAAATATGTTCGACTACAGGAGCAACAATATATGTGAGCAAATTACTTGGAGCAGAATATACTCACCAAACATTTGATGAAGGAGATGCAATTGTATTGGGCGATATTACCTTAAAAGCATTGAATACTCCGGGTCATTCGCCCGACAGTATTAGCATTGTTGCTTTTGACGAAGAAGAAAAAGCAAAAACGGTATTTACAGGAGACACACTGTTTATTGGCGATTGCGGAAGACCCGATTTACGAGAACAAGCGGGCGCAATTACTGCTGCAAGAGAAGATCTAGCAAAACAAATGTATCATTCACTTCGTGATAAGTTAATGGCGTTACCAAATGACGTATTGGTATATCCGGCTCATGGGGCAGGTAGCTTGTGCGGAAAAGGATTAAGCGCTGAAAAAACAAGTACGATAGGAGCTGAAAAGATGGAGAACTGGAGCTTACAAGAGATGAGTGAAACGGATTTTGTAAAAGAATTATTAACCGATCAACCTTTTATTCCGGGCTATTTTCCGTATGACGTTGGTATTAATAAAAAAGGAGCGGAAGCTTATATTAACAGCATTTCAAAAGTTGAAAGAAGAGAACCTGTAACGTGTAAAGGATGCGCTAACTCATTAAATCCGGCAATTACAATTATTGATACCAGACCACAGGAAAAGTTTAAAAAGGGACATTTAAAAAATGCCATTAACCTGATGGATGGTGGCAAATTTGAAACATGGTTGGGCAGTATTATCAGTCCCGGTGAAAAATTTTATTTGGTTGCTGAAACAGAAGAAGTGCTTACCAAACTAATTGAACGTGTGGCAAAAATAGGGTACGAAAATCAAATTGTGTTGGCTTTTACTTCCGAATATGGAAATGCTCAAGCAGAACCTTTTGATAGCGAACAATTAATTAACAATCAACAAGACTATACAATTGTTGACATACGCAATCATTCAGAGGTAGGCACACAAAATTTTTTCTCAAATGTCATTCACATTCCTTTAAATGAATTGAGAGCGCGAACCAACGAAATACCTTTACACAAACCCATAGTGGTACATTGTGCAGGAGGATACAGGAGTGCGGCCGGCAGCAGCATTATCAAAGGAAAACTTAATGACGATATTAAAGTGTATGATTTAAGCGAAGACATTAAAAAATTTCAAAAATAAATTAACACAATATTCACTTATAGCCCCCTCTCCCACAGGAGAGGGGATTAAGGGGTGAGGCAAAATTCCGAAAATGAATTTTATAAAAAGGCATAAACTGATTTTCATCGGGGCTGTTTTAGGCTCAATAGGAGGATACCTCTACTACTATTTTGTAGGATGTGCAAATGGCACTTGCCTTATTACTTCAAGGCCGTTAAACAGCACATTGTACGGAGCCTTAATGGGAGGTTTATCAATGGATTTATTTAAAAAATAATCATAATTAAACTACACTATCATGAACAACTTAGAAAAAATAATCAAAGAAAATTCGGGCACTATTGTGGATGTGCGCACACGGGATGAATTTCGAGGAGGGCACGTTGCAGGCTCTATTAATATTCCGTTACAAGAAGTTGTAGCGCGAATAGACGAAGTAAAAGCATTAAAAACACCACTTATATTGTGCTGTGCTTCGGGTAACAGAAGTGGACAAGTACATAGTTACTTAGCACAAAATGGTATTGAATGCTACAATGCCGGCTCTTGGTTAGATGTAAATTATTATCAATCTCAAACAAAATAAAAACATGATACAATCAATAAAAAATTTATTAGGCATAGGCCCTAAAGTGGATTATGCCACATTGGTAAAACAAGGTGCAATTATCATAGATGTGCGCAGTAAAGGCGAATACATGGGTGGAAACATTAAAGGCTCTATCAACATTTCTGTAGATGCTTTAAACGCCAATCTTAGTAAATTGAAAGATAAAAATAAACCGATCATCACCTGTTGTGCATCGGGCATGCGCAGTGCAGCTGCAAAAAATATTTTAAAGTCAAATGGCTACACTCAAGTGCATAACGGTGGCAGCTGGCAGAGCTTACAAAGTAAAATACGATGAACGTACAATCGCTTTTTACCGGCTGGAATTTTATTCGCTGGCTTCGTTTGATAATGGGCATTGCTATTGCCTTCCAAGCCATTGAAACTAAAGATATGTTTGTTGGAATAATTGCCGTACTTTTAATCTATCAGGCAATTGCCAATGCCGGATGGTGCGGAGTAAATAATTGTACGGTTCCGTCAACAAAGAATAACAACCAACTACAAGAACCGGAATACAAAGAACTAAAATAATTAAAACAATGGAACCACATTTTTATAACATAAACGTAAATTGGAAAAGTGATAGAAAAGGAGAACTGAGTTCATCTGAATTATCAACCACTTTTGAAGTAGCTACTCCGCCTCAATTTCCTAAGGGAATGCCCGATATATGGTCGCCGGAACATTTATTCACTGCTGCTGTGTGCAGTTGCTTGATGACTACTTTTTTATCAATAGCCGAAAATTCCAAATTGGAATTTGTTAGTTTTGAATGTCCGGCTAAAGGAAAACTGGAACAAGTAGACGGTAAGTTTTTAATGACAGAAGTAATACTTGAACCTATTTTGGTTATTACTAAAGAAGCTGATAAAGAAAAAGCAGAACGCATATTGCAGAAATCTGAAGCGGCTTGTTTAATATCCAATTCGGTAAAAGCAAAAGTTATCATGAACCCAACAATAAAATTTTAATTATTATAAAGCCATCTCACATATTTCGACATGCTCAATATGACATCTCGCATTGTCAGTCTGAGCTTGCCAAAGACATTGCAGTAACCAAAAACAAATAATACTCATCATCATGTCAACAAAATTTTCAGAATTAATAAAAGGAGATACCCCTGTATTGGTTGATTTTTATGCCGAATGGTGTGGTCCTTGCAAAATGATGAAACCCATTTTGGAAGAATTAAAATCTAAAATGGGCGATAAAGCAACCATCATAAAAATTGATGTGGACAAAAATCCGGGTGCGGCAAGTGCCTACAAAATACAAGGAGTTCCCACATTAATGCTTTTTAAAAACGGACAAGTAAAATGGAGACAATCAGGTGTAGTGCCTGCTCATGAGTTGGAAAAAATAATCCTTCAACACTAAAAGCCATGTTAAACAATATCCTATATTCCGTAGCAGCTAATAAATGCCCTAAATGCAACAAAGGAGATGTGTTTATAACAAACAATCCTTATAAACTTACACAATTTGATAAAATGCATGACGCTTGCACCTGTTGTGGAGAAGTATATGAAAGAGAGCCCGGCTTTTTTTACGGCGCTATGTATGTGAGTTATGCACTAATGGCAGGATGGTTTATGGTTACCTGGGCCATAGATACATTTATTGTTCAATCAGAAACATGGCAGTATCTTACGTTTATTATCACTTCCATTATATTGCTGATGCCTGTTACATTTCGAACATCGCGTTTAATTTGGCTTAACTTTTTTATTCACTTTGATAAAGAAAAAGCTAAAAGCATACAAAAATTATAAACTTTATAAACATGAAGTATCTATTATCATTAGCATTCATAGCTACGACTGCATTAAACAGTTGTGTGAATACAAATGGGCAAGCACAAAAAACGCTATTATCAGCTAAGGAGTTTTCAGAAAAAATAAAACAACTACCCGATGTAACCATTGTTGACGTGAGAACTCCTGAAGAATTTGAAGCAGGACACTTACAAAATGCCCTAAACATTGATTGGAAAGGCAACAATTTTGAAAAACAAATAAGTTCATTTGATAAAAACAAACCCTTATTTGTATATTGTTTAAGTGGAGGCAGAAGTTCTGCTGCTGCAACTAAAATGCGTGATGATGGTTTTAAAGAAGTGTATGAACTGGACGGAGGCATTATGAAATGGCGGGCTGCAAATCTTCCTGAAACAACAGAAAAAACAGTTGCTAAAAACGGAATGAGTATGCAACAGTTTAATGATTTGTTACACACTGATAAAATAATTTTGATTGATTTTTATGCGCAATGGTGCGCTCCCTGCAAACAAATGAAACCTTACCTTGAAGAGATTTCAAAAGATATGGCAGCTACTGTTACCTTAGTTCGTATAGATGTGGATGAAAACCAACAATTGTCAAAAGAACTAAAGGTCGATGCCTTGCCTACAATTTTGATTTACAAAAACAAAAATCTTATTTGGAAAAATGTAGGATATATCGATAAAGAAGAAGTGGAGAAACAATTAAAGTAAGCTCACTCCCTTATACGAATACCCGTGAGTATCAAAAATGTTTTGTAATCCTTAACGTTAACATTCTTCACCATGTTGAGTAATATCCAGGCCAATAATTCTATCTTCTTCGCTTACGCGTAAAGGAGAAATTAAATCAGTAATTTTTAACAATAGTAAGGATCCGAAGAAGGCAAAAGCAGAAACCACCACCAAAGCAAACAAGTGCTTTAAAAATAAATGGTATCCACCGCCGTTAGCAAAACCCTCTTCTACTACAGCAGGATTGATGAGTTTACTTGCAAAAACACCGGTTAACAACATGCCTGTCATCCCTCCTACTCCATGACAAGGAAATACATCCAATGTATCGTCCAAACTTGATTTGGACATCCATCCAACAATTAAGTTACTAATTATACTGGCACATGTTCCTATAAAAATACTATGAGGAATGCCCACAAAACCCGCGGCAGGGGTAATAGCCACTAAGCCAATTACAGCACCAATACAAAATCCCATTGCCGAAGGTTTTTTTCTTCGAACTGCCGAATCAAAGAAAACCCAAGCCAAACCTGCTGCTGCCGCTGCTGTATTGGTGGTTGCAAATGCGGTAGCAGCAAGTGTGCCTGAACCCAATGCCGAACCGGCATTGAAACCAAACCAACCAAACCACAACATTCCTGTACCAATTAATACAAAAGGAATGTTTGCAGGAGCATGGTGTTCAGTCCCTGCTTTCTTTTTACCCAAATACATTGCTGCCGCCAATGCTGCACAACCTGCCGAAATATGAACGACTGTTCCACCTGCAAAATCCAGCACTCCCAATTTAAATAACCACCCTTCCGGATGCCAAGCCCAATGAGCCAATGGGGTATATATAAATATGCTGAACAAACAAATAAACAATACATAAGATGTAAATTTTATTCGCTCAGAAAACGAACCTGTTATTAATGCCGGAGTGATGATGGCAAACTTTAACTGAAAAAGAGCAAACAAAGCTAGAGGAATAGTGGGAGCCAACGGCCAAGGTTTTGAATCCAATACCCCCGAAAACATAAAATAATCTCTTGGGTCGCCTATAATGCCGTTAAAGGACGTTCCAAACGCTAAGCTAAATCCCACTACTACCCATACAATACTAATAACTCCCATACATATAAAACTTTGAAGCATGGTAGAAATAATGTTCTTATAGTTTACCATTCCTCCATAGAAAAAAGCTAGTCCGGGAGTCATAAACATTACAAGGGCTGTAGAAGTTAATATCCAAGCCACATCGGCAGTATTAATTCCTTCTGTAATTATTTTTGTGGGCAGTGACGGATGAAACAATGCTAAAATACTTATAGATATCAGCAAAATGAAGGGGATTTTTTTCATAAAACAGTTTGCGTAATAAAATTGTTGGTTTTTATAAAATTTTGGAGTGCAAAGGTATTTTTTTTTCAAAATAAACCTGAAAATAAAACATGTTTTTACCCATACCCCCTCCTTTTTTCGTTTTAATCAGATATATCTGCTTTTATATTTCAATTATTAATTTGTTTTTTTGTGTATTCATTCTCATTCACCACTTAATATAACTCAACCACTCTTTTTTATGTTTCGTGCTACTAAAGATGATGTAACTTTGAAGTCGGAATACTAATTTTAATAAACAATCTATTATGAAAAAAACAATTTTGGCGATGACGTTAACTTTAATGGTTAACCTCATTTATTCACAAAACGAAATGAAAACGCTATTTAAAAAAGATACCGTGTCTAAAAAAGAAAATTCGTATGGAGGCTATGGGATCTCCATTTGTTGGTATAACTCAAATGGACAACAATATGGCGACCATTGTGGGTGGTAAAGGTGGAATAATAAAAAATCATCATTTTGTTTTTGGAGGTGTGGGTACAGCCATTATTGGGAGCAATGCGAAAGCTGTTTTGGACACCATTAAAACCAAAAACACCAACGCCGATTCTCTTTACATAAAAAAAACCTTAGCAATGGGTTATGGAGGTCTTTTTGTTGAATATACCTTTAATTATACATCTCCCATTCATGTATCCATTCCTCTTAATATTGAGGTTGGTGGCGTTTTAGCCGGCGGCGACCATAGTAACATAAAATCGTCTGCTATTTTTGTGCTGGAACCGGGAGTTAATATTGAATTTAATTTTTACAAATTTTTTGTGCCTGCAATTAATATCGGTTATCGCTACGTAAGCGGTGATTATAGCTCTAAGCTGTCGGGAGTATATGGCACCTTAATTTTAAAATTCGGAAAATTTTAGTAGTGATTTGTTTTGTTTTTGTTGTTTCAAGGGCAGTGATTACTTCGCTGCTCTTGATTTTTTTAACTGCTAATAGCCATATTTATTTCCCCACAGTTTTTTTAAGTTTTCTCGTATTTCTTTTTCTCTGGAGTTGTTACCCGGTTCAAAAAATTTACTCTCTTTAATAACATCCGGTAAATATTCTTGTTTTGAAAAGTTGGATGTATAATTATGAGAATATTCATATTCTTTGCCATAACCAATTTCTTTCATCAATTTAGTAGGCGCATTTCGTAAATGCAATGGAACAGGTAAATCACCTGTATTTTTAACTGTTTCAAGAGCCTGGCTAATTGCCATATAAGAAGCATTGCTTTTTACGGACGTTGCTAAATAAATTACCGCTTGCGATAAAATAATTCTCGATTCGGGATAACCAATTACGTTCACCGCCTGAAAACAATTATTAGCAATTACCAATGCTGTAGGGTTAGCATTACCAATGTCTTCCGATGCCAGTATCAATAATCTGCGCGCAATAAACAATGGATCTTCTCCTCCTTCTATCATTCGCGCTAACCAATATACTGCCGCATTAGGGTCGCTGCCCCGAATAGATTTGATAAATGCCGAAATAATATCATAATGATTTTCGCCCGCTTTATCATACTTGGCGATGTTTTGTTGAACAATTTTATTTACAATTTCATTAGTGATATCAATGGTTTCGCCACCAATAGCATTTATTACCAATTCAAATACATTTAATAATTTTCTTCCATCTCCTCCCGAAAGCCTCATTAACGCTTCTGTTTCAAGCAAATTGATTTTTTTTGTTTTCAGATACTCATCCGTTTTTATTGCCAATTCAAGCATTGCTTGTAAATCGTCTTTGTCCAACGATTTTAAAATATATACCTGACAACGTGATAAAAGTGCTGAAATAACTTCAAACGAAGGGTTTTCGGTAGTTGCACCAATCAGTGTAATGGTTCCTTTTTCAACAGCACCTAGTAATGAATCCTGCTGTGATTTGCTGAAACGGTGAATCTCATCAATAAACAATATGGGATTGCTTTGCGTAAATAAATTGCTGTTTTGCGCTTTGTCAATTACTTCCCGTATGTCTTTCACTCCCGAATTAATAGCACTTAAGGCATAAAACGGACGCTTTAACTGATGTGCAATGATATTGGCGAGTGTTGTTTTACCAACACCCGGAGGTCCCCACAAAATAATGGAAGGAAGTAAATTTGATTCTATCGCATTACGCAAAATAGCCCCTTCGCCTACAATGTGTTTTTGACCAATGTAGGTATCCAGACTTGTTGGACGCATTCTTTCTGCTAATGGAGCGGAGTTATTCATGGGAAAAGCCTCACCCCTTAATCCCCTCTCCAAAGGAGAGGGGTGGAAGCAAAACCAGAGTTTTAATTATTCCTTCATGCCGTTGTTAATCCAGCACTCTATTTTATCTATCGTTTCTTGTGGTAATTTAGGAGCCATCCTTGGCATTGCATCAAAGCCTTTTTGATGTTTAATACTTCCAAGAAGATACCCGTTAGTTGCTGCTTTTTTAACCGACGCAAATGTTAAAAAATTATACCCGGCCTTGTTGTTCGAATTATGACATTTGGCGCAGCTTGTTTCGAGAATTGATTTTATATCGGCAGCATACGATAAGCTTTTGTTAGAACAATCCAATGGCACCGTCGGTGTTGTTGCAACAGGCTGTTTGGTTGATTTACATGCCCCCAATAAACTGATGGTAATGATGGATGCGAAAACTAATTTTTTCATGGTATTTTAATTTTTAGTTAATAATTACATTCCTTCCGGTCGTTTATGTTTCCATCGTTTATGACTCCATAACCAATACTGCGGTATGGCTCTGATGTCTTTTTCCAATGCACGTGTAATGTGTTCTGTAATTTCTCCCGGAGCTGTGTCTTTAGGATTATCTGTTACTTTAAAAAATTCAAAACTATAATGACCTCTGCTTTCCTTGTTTATTCTTCCATATAATACAGGGTAATTATATTCTCTGGCGAGTTTTTCGGTACCGTAAAGTACGGCAGTGTCCTGATTTAAAAACTTTGTCCAGTAAGCCTTATGAGGATTAGAAGGTGATTGATCAAACCCAAAAATAGTAGCCGTAGGAACGTTTTTATATTTTTCCAAATACTGTTTTACTTCATAGGTTGGTATCATTAATAACCCGTATTTACTGCGAGTTTCACGCATTTTTTCATCAAAAAATTTACTGGTAAGCGGCTTATAAATTCCTATGGTTTTGTGTTTAATGATTTTGTCAACGGCAACCGCAAAAATTTCCCAATTGTTGTAATGTCCTCCGGCAATAATTACGCTTTTATTTTCATCAAAATACGCATCAATTAACTCAGGATTTTTGCAGGTTACCCGTTTTAATACTTGTTTTTGAGAAATGGTAAATGTTTTTAAACTTTCAACTATCAAATCGCACAAATGATGATAAAACTTACGTTGAATTTCTAATTGTTCTTGCTCTGTTTTTTCAGGAAAAGAATTTTTAATATTATTAAATACAACGGCTTTTCGGTATCCTATTACACGATAAATAACAAAAAACGAAAAATCGGAAATCAGGTACAATACCGGAAAAGGCAGTAACGAAACCGGTATAATTATTAAATAATAAAGGATAGCACTGAGTATTTTCATATATTAAGTGATTCGCCTCACTATTCATCCATTTTTTTGAGAGCAAAGAGTGAGTATTATGTTGATTTTATTTTATAAGTGATGTGATAGTTATAAATTGCGTAAGCTCTTTAATTACTTCGTAATTTAATGTACTGACGAACTATATAAGACAAAACTATATACCCCTTAACTGCACTACTGCACTATTATTTTTTTAATCACCACTTTATTATTCACATCAATTATTTGTACAAAATAAACGCCCGTATTCATTTCTTCCCTTTCTATAATACATTGTGTACCGGTAAAGTTTATGGTTTTTATTACTTTACCTAACACATTTAATATATTTATTGTGGTGTTAGTTTGCTCTTGCGAAAATGCAATGGTAGCATAATTTATCAATGGATTGGGTGCAATAACTAAATCACTATTTTGTGAAATTATATTGTTTATACCAAGTACTGAAAGATTTGTATAAAAATTAATAGTTTTATTACCACGTTTGCTTATCCAAGTATTACTTGTAGTATCCCAAGTTTGAGTTAAAGCAATTGAAACATTTATGTTATTAATCGAATCCTCATACGTATAAATACTTTGTATATTATTTACCCAACTATTAGTATTATTATTCCAGGTTTGAGTTAAATTAATTGAAACATGTATATTATTAATTGAATCCTCGGACGTATTAATATTTTGTGTATTATTTACCCAACTATTGTTATTACTATTCCACGTTTGGGTTCTTCGGCATGAATCGTTATAAATGATTTTACTATTATTTATCCAATTGTTCGTATTGCTATCCCAGGTTTGACTTAAACTGCTTGTTCGATTATTCTTTGAATCATAGGTAGTAATGGATTGAGTACTATTTTTCCAATTATTAATATTGCTATCCCAGGTTTGTTCTAAATTACTTGTAATACTATTATTTGCATTATAAGTGGTACTGGATTTGCTACCACTTATCCAATTGTTAGTATTGCCATCCCAGGTTTGATCAATTTCACTTGTTAAATTATGGTTTGAATCATAAGTATCGCTGAATTGATACCTATTTATCCAATTGTTAGTATTGCTATTCCAGGTTTGAAATAGATGATTTGTTATATTATGGTTTGAATCAAAGGTATAGCTGTTTTGATCACTATTTATCCAATTATTGGTATTACTATCCCAAGTTTGAATTAAAATACTTGTTGCATTATTCTTTGAATCATAGGTAGTGATAGATTGACTGCTATTTTCCCAAACGTTAGTCTTACTATCCCATGTTTGAAAAAAAGTACTTGTTTGTTTCTGGTTTGCATCATAGTAACAGTTGAATTTACTGCTATTTACCCAATTATTGGTATTGCTGTCCCAGGTTTGAGTTAAATCGCTTATTAAATCGTTATTTGAATTATAGTTACGGCTGGATTTACTACTATTCACTATTCCGTTAATCGTACTATTCCATGTTTTATCAATTTCATTTGTAACATTTCCATTAGCATCATAAGAAACATATTTATATGCCGAATTAAGCTGCCATAACTGGTTAGTGCTATCCCATATATAATAAATACTGCTATCAAGAACTTCTTGGCTTGAAGAACGCAACGCAGTTTTTAGGCGTACGTTATCTTGCGCGGTGCCGGGTTTTGCAATAAATGGTAACTGCACATTCAGGTTTTTATTTTGTGCAAAAACATTAACTGATAATATAACAGTTATAATGAATAGATTTTTTTTCACATTTATATTATTGAGGCTGTTAAAATTGGCGCAAAAACCATTTCTCAGAAACGCTGCAATCAATCGCTCTGAGGGTCACTTGTTTGGTCTTCTTAAAAAGCTTTTGCAAAACCTAATAATAAATCATTCTCTTAACTTCGGCAATGTGTTTAGAAAAACGAATCACTTGTCTTGTATATCCATATTCGTTGTCATACCAAACGTACAACACAATGTTTTTCTTATCAGGACCTACGATGGTAGCCTGACTGTCGAACACCGAAGGACATGGGTTTCCGATAGCATCCGTTGAAACAAACTCGTTTGAATTGATGTATTGAATTTGTTCTACCAACTCTCCGTTTAACGAGGCATCTTTCATTATTTCGTTCAGGCTTTCAACCGTTACTTCTTTATCAATAGTTACGCTGATAATGGCCAGAGAAACATTTGGAGTTGGTACACGCACAGAGTTAGCCGTAAACTTACCTGATAATTGAGGTAACACCTTTTTTAATGCACTTTCCGCTCCTGTTTCTGTAATTACCATGTTTAAAGGAGCCGAACGACCTCTTCTGTATTTTTTATGGTAATTATCGAGTAAATTCTGGTCGTTGGTATAAGAGTGAACAGTTTCTATGTGACCTCTTGCAATGCCGAGTTTTGTATGAATTACTTGTAAAACGGGCATGATAGCATTGGTAGTACAAGAAGCTGCCGAAAAAATAGTTTCTTTTTGAATATCCACTGTATTTTGATTTACTCCATACACCACGTTAGGCACATCTCCCGAAGCAGGCGCTGTTAATAATACTTTAGCCACACCTTTTGCTTTTAAATGGCGGCTCAATTCTGCACGATCTCTGTAAACCCCTGTGTTATCAATTACCAATGCATTGTTTATTCCATACGCAGTATAATCAATATCTTCAGGGTTTTTAGAATCAATCATGTGAACCGTATGTCCGTTGATGATAAGCGCTTTGTTTGCCAAATCTTCAATGATTGTTCCCGGAAAAACACCATGAACTGAATCTGTACGCAATAAATCGGCACGTTTAATAATTTCACCATCGCTGTTACCACGTGTAACAATGGCTTTTAAACGTAATTGTTCACCTTTACCGGCCTGTGCAATCAATTCGCGCGCAGCAATACGTCCTATACGCCCAAAGCCAAATAAAATAACATCTTTGGGTGTTAGTTGTGGTTTCTTACCAATTAAGTCTTTTAATTTATCCCCAATAAAATCTGTTGCTGTTTTATAATTTTCTTTTTCCTGACACCATTCAAACGCCAACTTTCCTATATCTATACGTGCCTGTGATACATCAGCGTTAGCAACCGCATTGGCTAATAACAATGTGTCTTCAATAGCTATTGGTTTTTTTACCATGTCTTTCGAATACAAATGCAAGTTCATTATTTCACTTACACTTCTATCCACTAGTTGATTTCTGAAAATTATTAATTCAAGGGAACGGTCAAACCAAAGTTTGCCGACAATGCCAATCAACTCAAGAGCTGCTTTTTCATGTTTAATCCATTCTTTCAGCTCGTCCTCATACGAAGCTTTTACTTTTCCTTTTGTAGGTTCTAGTGTATTAAGTGTCATAAAAGTTTATATTAAATGATTTTAATTTATTTTGTTTTGTAAAAAAGTTCTAAAAAGAACAGCCGCAAAAACACGTTAAAAGTAAATGTAAACTTTTACAATGTTTTTGCGGCTGTTATATCATTTTGACCTAATTAGCCCAAATATGTTTTTAACAATTTGCTTCGGGAATTATGGCGCAGCCTTCTGATGGCCTTTTCCTTTATTTGTCTCACCCGTTCTCTTGTGAGATCAAACTTAGCTCCTATCTCTTCCAATGTTAATCCATGATTAAGACCTATTCCAAAAAATAGCTTTACAACATCGCGTTCTCTTTCTGTAAGTGTAGAAAGGGAACGTTCTATTTCGCGTTGCAACGACTCATTCATCAACTCATTGTCTGCACGCGGTGAATCGTGATTTACCAATACATCCAACAAACTATTTTCTTCTCCGTTCGCAAATGGAGCATCCATTGATACATGACGACCGGAAACACGCATGGTATCAGCAATTTTGTCTTCCGGCAAATCCAATATACCTGCTAATTCTTCAGGACTCGGCTCGCGCTCAAATTCTTGTTCAAGCTTAGAAAACGCTTTGTTAATTTTATTAAGCGACCCTACCTGATTTAATGGTAAACGCACAATACGTGATTGTTCTGCCAATGCTTGTAATATTGATTGACGAATCCACCATACAGCATAGGAAATAAATTTAAATCCACGGGTTTCATCAAAACGCTTGGCGGCTTTAATTAAGCCAAGATTTCCTTCGTTAATTAAATCGGGCAAACTTAATCCTTGATTTTGATATTGTTTGGCAACAGAAACGACAAATCGCAAATTGGCTTTTGTTAATTTTTCCAGTGCAACCTGATCTCCATCTCTTATCTTTTTGGCTAAAATAACTTCCTCTTCAGCCGTTATTAAATCCTCGCGCCCTATTTCCTGAAGATATTTATCTAAAGAAGCACTTTCGCGGTTGGTGATTGACTTGGTAATTTTTAACTGTCTCATTGACCTGAACTTTATATTAATAGGGGTGTAAATCGAGTACAAAGGTAATTCAATATTGACGGATAAGCAATATTTTTTTCTTTTTTTAACATTAGACTTGGATTGTTAATCTATTTTTAGAAGATGTTTACTATATAAATCTTGATAAAAGAATTATTAGCAGCAAAAAAATCGGCCTGCATGCGTAGGACGTTGCTCCTCTTCCTTTCCAGATGTAAGGTTACTCTCAATTTTAGATAGGGTTTTCAAATTTGATTCTTTTATAACTAGCAAGCCCTTATCACTTTCCGGTAATTTTATTACGATGCTGCACACCCCATTTACGAAGTTCGCCAATAACATTATCCAGTGATTTTCCATGTGCGGTAATTGAATATTCAACCCTAGGCGGAAAGGTATCATACACGACTCTTTTCAATAACTGGTTTGTTTCTAAATCCTTCAATTCCTTTGAAAGCACTTTGTCGGTTATACCATTAACTTCTTTTGAAATTTGTGTAAACCTTTTCGCTCCAAACGACAAAGCAATGAGAATAGGAAGTTTCCATTTCCCATTCAATACATCCAATGCATCACGAACCGGCAATAACATTCCCTGACAATTTCCATGAGTTATTTCACCCTTATTTTCCACTGTATCCATCCTATTTATATTACTTCCCCAAAGGATAGCTCTTTCCAAAAGGAAAGTACTATCTTTTAGAAAGCAAATTTAAGTATGTTTGTATCATCAAACAAATTTAAATCCTACTAAAAAATAAAAATGAAAAAGAACAAAATTATCTACTGGACAACAACAGGCATTGTTGGTACAATGATGCTATTAAGTGCATACCAATATTTTTCAAATCCAAAAGTTGAGGAAGGTTTTGCACATCTTGGCTTTCCAAATTATTTCAGAATAGAACTAGGACTCGCAAAAATATTCGGTGCAATAGTTTTACTTGTTCCTCAAATTCCTACCAGAGTTAAAGAGTGGGCCTATGCCGGTTTTGGTATTGTATTCATTTCGGCTTCAATTGCTCATTTTAACAGTGGAGATGCCGTGTCAATGGTAATAAGTCCAATTGTGTTTTTAGTAATATTAGCTGTTTCCAACCTTTACTTGCGTAAGCTAAAAGAAGCATAAACAGAATGAATCGCTAACCAAATTCAACTTAAAGTAGGTTTTCCTGAATTTAAACAAGGAAACCTACTTGCATTTTAATTCCCTTCAGTATTTGTAAAAATTTGAGGTGCTTTTCCGTCAGTAATTATAATTTTTGCATTCTGAGAATTCATAAGACTTTTAAGCATGTCAATATTATTGTACTGAAGCAGCTTAGCTGTAAGAGATGAATCAATAATGTTTTGTGCTTTTCTGATACCTTCGGCTTCTATAATTCGGCGTTCTGCTTCCTTTTTTTGTTGCTGAATAACAAAATCCATTTTTAAAACCGTTTGCTCTGCATTTACTTTATCCTGTATAGCCTGTACCATTTGCGGAGGAAGAATAATATCTTTTAACAAAACCGCATCCACTACAAAACCATATTTGGCAATATCTGCACTTAGTTCATTCGCTATTTCGGTTTCTACTTTATTTCTTTCAGTAGCATACAATTCCTTAGCAACATAACGAGCGCTTATTTCACGTGCAGTCGCTCTAAAATTACTGAGCACAATTACTTCCTGATAATTGGTGCCAAATTTTGTATACACATCATTTGCTGAATCTGATCTGACATGATAAAGCAAACTTATTTCGGCATTAATACTCAAGCCTTCCTTAGTTGGCAATGGTAGGTTATTAAAAACTTCTACCGTACGCACATTTATCTTTACAATTTTTGTGATGAAAGGATTATAGATTCTAACTCCACCTTTTATTGGAGCACCTTTAATAACACCAAGTTGTTGGCGTATCCCAATTTGTCCTGGTCGGATAATAGCACATTGCTGAAGTAAAACAGAAACGAGAAGAACAAATAGAAAGGGTTTAAATAATACGGCTTTTTTTTTCATGGCAGTGGTTTTTGAGTACGTATTAAATAATGATTCAAAAGTAATATAATTAAAAAGAACCAGGCTTAGTAGGTTTAATAAATTGGCTCTTAAACACAATTCAAATGTATTTAATAAAAATCTTTAGTAATGTTAATAAACGTGAAATATCGACTAATCATACTTTTCTGCATTGGCAATAGAAATGCAACTTTATATCTCAAAGTCTGAAATTAGCCGAACATAAAAATCAATCAACAAAATTATATTCCTTTTAAAAAAAGCTGAAAATAATTTTATAAAAAAAAGCCCCTTTTGCACTTCGCTTTGGCATTAAAAGTGACATATGACCATTAAAATAACTAATCTGTTTTTTACTCGAAAAGCTTGCCCCCCTTAATACGTTTTGTTACGTTTAAGTATTCAACAATCATCCTAAGTATGGGAAACAATAGTATTGATATATACATTGAAGACGGAATCTTATTTGTTAGAGCCAACAGCAAGTTTGTATTTGATGTGAATGCCGCAAAAGCTATCACAAAAAAGAGAGTGGAAGTATGCAATGGTAAACCATTTCCAACACTTTTCGATTATGGTGAAAATTCAAGATACGCCAGTTTAGAAGCCAGAAAATATTTTACAAACAACGGCGAAGAATATATATCTGCCGCTGCATTTTACACATGCGATATAGCTTCAAGATTATTTATCAATAGCTATTTGATGGTGCATCAGTCTATAGTACCTAATAAAGTTTTCTCCAACAAAACAGCTGCTATAAAATGGTTGAAGCAATTTGTCTGATAAGCCAAAACACACAGTAATTGTTGTTTGCAGAAATAAATAATCGCATCAATTAAAAAACAGGGATTTAGAAAAGCTAGCTTCTTCTATAAACACACCTCAGCTATTATTCGTTTCTTTCCTCTTAAATTTTAATATCTTCGTGGGCGTAATTATAATAAAATACTCATTAAATACATAAAACAAAAGGTGTTTGACAACATCATTTGAAACACCAAAATGGCAACAAAAACGAGTAAAGAGAATACTACACCAATTAATGTATTTAACTCAATCTACTTTTGTTTCTTTCTACTTTTCCCTTTTGTTTATTCGGATAAAATTATTGATCCTGTTTTAATTCCGCGCCAAATTTTTCTTACCTTATTTTTACTTATTGTTATTATCATAATTTGCAATTGGCTTTATACAAAGAAACTGAGCTCCGATTTGTCTTTTTTAAAACTCCTGCTACCTCTGTTATTGTTTCTTTTTTTATTAATAACCATTGTTTCTTTTTATCAATCAATTGCAATTACAGAAAGTATTTATGCTTTATCCAAATTAATTATTGAGATTTTGTTTTTTGTGGTTACCACCAATTTAATTATTCAGGATAAACTAAACATAAATATCTTAATTAAATCGATCATTTTATTTTGTTTTATTTCGGTTGGATTGGCTATATACCAAATGTTTTCCATTGGATTTTCAGGTGGTAATTTTCTTGAAAATATTCAATTGATTACCTCCTCTTTTGCCAATAAAAATTTATTGTCCTCCATTTTATTTCTTACACTTCCATTTGTTGTATGCGGCATTTTTTTATCCAAACAATGGAAAATAGTATCTATTACATTATTATCAATTATTATACTACTACTAGTGGCAATTCAGACCAAAGCCGTACTAATTGCTTTGGTTGTATCTGTTCTTATATTTTTTGGTTTTATAATTGGGAAAAGAATTGTACAACCAACGTTTAAATTTATTGTCCTTTTCACATCGGTTATTTTGATAGTAAGTTTTTTTGTTTTTCAAAACAAAAAATACTTGCCTCATTTAACAAATAGCCGTTCAGCATATACACGATTGAACCTTTGGGATAATTCCCTGCAAATGGCGAAAGAAAATTTTATGTTAGGAGTAGGGGCTGGAAACTGGCAAATTCAATTTCCAAAGTATGGATTAAATAAATTTGAGGAAGTTGAAATTAAGAATGGACTTACCACATTTCAACGACCACATAACGATTTTTTATGGGTTTTCTGCGAAACAGGTATTATAGGCATCACAGCATACATATTAATTTTTATTATTGCATTGTATTATCTATTAAAGCTTTTGAAAAATGCTGACAAGAAAGAAGATAAAAGTTTCTATGCCTTGTTTTTTGCAACAATTATAGGATATATGTTAATTGCTTTTGTTGATTTTCCGCTCGAAAGAATTGAACATCAGGTATTATTATTTTTAATATTTTCAATTGTTGTTGCTCGCTATTACAGCAGCATATACATTGCCAATACATCAAAAATTGCTATTGGAAGTTTTTCTGCTTTCATTCTGTTTGTTATCCCCATTTTATTTTCCGCAATTGTTTCTTTTAAACGCTATGTTGGCGAAGAGCATCTGCATAAAATGTATAATTACCACCATCAGGCAAACTGGAACCAAATGATACGGGAAGCAGATAAAGGCTCAAACATTTTCTATTCATTAGATCCAATGTCTGCACCTATTAAATGGTACAAAGGAGTGGCATTTTTTACTTTAGGAAATGTTGCTGAAGCAGAAAACAATTTTAATCAAGCCTATATTTTAAATCCATATAACATACATGTAATAAACAATTTGGCCAGTTGTTATGAAAGTCAAGGCAACCACAAAAAAGCGGAAGAGTTTTATTTGAAAGCTCTTTCCATTTCTCCGGAATTTGAAGAAGCCCGTTTAAATTTAAGTGCTGTATATTTTAATATGAAAGAATATGAAAAAGCTTTTGAAATCATTGATAAGTGCAATTATAACACAAACAATCCCAAATATTATCAAACATATTTGCCTGTAATTTTAAATTCCTGGTTAGATGTTTTAATAAGTAAGCAAATGAACAACAATATGATAAAATCGCTAACAGATATTAAGAACTCTAAGACTCAAATAGTACAATTATATATTGATTCGAAAAATAAAAATATTGCATTTGAAAAATATCTTTTAAAAAAATAATCTATTGGAATTGTAAATATGTCGAAAAAATAAATACTTTTGCACGGTTAAAATTATGTTAAAACGCAAAAATTAAATAAACATGAAAAAAATTGTTACTTCTATTTCTTTAGCATTATTACCTTTTTTTATATCCTCGCAAACAATTTCTTCTGTGAGTCCAGCTACTGCTAATGCCGGACAAACATTGAATGTTACAATAACAGGGACAAATACGCATTTTCAATCAGGCAGCGGAACTTCTGTTAGTTTTAGTTTTAATCAGGTAAGTGGGACTACCAGAGCTAATTCAATAAATATTATAAGTGAAACTTCCATTCAGGCAAATGTTACAGTACCTGCAAATACTCCTACTGGTGATTATAGCATTAATGTAAACAACACCATTGACGGCTCTCAAACATTGAGTAACGATTTTCATGTAAATGGAATACAATTGATTTCGATAAATCCTGCTAATGCTAATGCCGGACAAACATTAAATGTTACAATTACTGGTGCAAATACGCATTTTCAATCAGGGAGTGGGACATCTGTAAGTTTTAATTTTAATCAAGCAAGTGGTACTACTGTGGTTAATTCTTTAAATATTGTTAATGATACTTCTCTCCAAGCCAATATTACTGTTCCGTCAAATACATATACTGGTAATTATAATGTTGATACATATAATTCTATTGATGGTAACCATTCACTGAACAATGCTTTTCAAGTGAATGGACTAACTCCCCCTTCAATCTCAGCAATAAGTCCAGCTACCGCCAATGCCGGACAAACATTGAATGTTACAATAACAGGTGCGAATACACATTTTCAATCAGGGAGTGGAACATCTGTTGGTTTTAGTTTTAATCAAGGGAGTAGTACTATCAATTCCATAAATGCTTCAAGCGAAACGTCTATTACTGTTAATGTTACAGTTCCCTCTAATACATATACCGGCAATTATAATGTGAGTGTTTACAATTCGATAGATGGTAATCAAACATTATCAAATGGTTTTCATGTAAATGGAGTTACACCTCCTGCAATCTCAGCAATAAGTCCCGATACCGCCAATGCCGGACAAACTTTAAATGTAACCATAACAGGCGCAAGTACTCATTTTCAATCAGGTAGTGGAACATCCATAAGTTTTAATTTTAATCAAGCAAGTGGAACTACTGTTATTAATTCTAAGAACATTATAAGTGAAACTTCTATACAAGCAAACATTACAATACCAACAAATACGGCCATAGGTAATTATAATGTCACTGTATATAATTCTGTTGATGGCAGTCTTTCTTTAACAAACGGTTTTCATATAATTGCTCCAAAACCAATGGAATTATCAATACAATCAACAAATGTCAGCTCTTTTGGTTTATGTGATGGAACTGCCAAGGTTGTAGTTTCAAATGGTACATCTCCTTATACTTATAAATGGAGTTCAGGAGAAACTACCGGTTCTATTTCCAGCAAATGTTCAAATAAATACAATGTAATAGTTACAGATGTTAATGGATTGAAAGATTCCGCAACAGCATATATCTCAGAGCCTACATTTACTATTATAAATACTCCAACCAGTACTCCTATTGATACATTGACTGCGAATGTTGATACGTGTATTATTAACTATAACTACCCGATAGACAGTGCATATATTACTACATTTAACATGACAGATTCAAGTCATGTGCTGGTAAATTATGCTATTTTTCAAAATGGTAAAAAAATAACATTTACAAATAGTTTTAAGGTAAGTAAATCAGGAGAAAATCTACTTGTTTTAGATTTGAATTGCTCCGGAACTTTTACAAGAATGTTAAAAACTACAATTATTTCACAATCTCTTGACCTTCAATATAACCAAATTGGAACAACTCAGGTAGTGCGAACAGGTATAACAGAAATCATACCTAACACGTTTGTTAATGTCTATCCTAACCCTTTCTCATCGCAAACAACACTTACCTTAAATAAGGAAGTGAAAGATGTGATTGTGAGAATAACAGATGTTACAGGAAAAGAAATTAGAACAGAACATTTTTCAGGAATACAGTTAACAATTGAAAGGGGTAATTTGAATGGAGGATTTTATTTTATTCAGGTGATTGAAAACAATACAATCATTGCTACTAGAAAAATTGTTATACAATAAAAAAATTGGCTTTACTAAATACCCTACTGAAAAATTAATTTTCAGTAGGGTATTTCTTTTACGGACAGCATCAGCTATTATTCGTTTCCCTCCTCTTAAATTTTAATATCTTCGTGGGCGTTAACATATCATGGAGTCCATTCATCAATTATTACAGCAGTATTGGGGTTATAAAACCTTTCGTCCATTACAGGAAGATATCATCAGCTCTGCTTTGCAAGGAAAAGATACATTAGCTCTGCTCCCCACCGGTGGTGGAAAATCGCTTTGTTTTCAAATTCCGGCATTGGCACAAGAAGGTATTTGTATTGTCATATCACCTCTTATTGCGTTGATGAAGGATCAGGTTGAAAACCTTACCAATAAAGGGGTAAAAGCTATCGCCATTACTTCCGAAATGCAAAAGCGAGAAATCGATATTGCACTCGATAACTGTGTATATGGAAATGTGAAGTTGCTATATCTTTCTCCTGAACGACTGGAAACGGAAATTGTTAAAGTCCGTTTGCAAAAAATGAAAATAAACCTCATTGCCATTGATGAAGCGCATTGCATTTCGCAATGGGGCTATGATTTCAGACCGAGCTATTTAAAAATAAAAGAATTACGAACGTTGCTTCCTAAGGTACCGGTGCTGGCATTAACAGCAACCGCCACACCAAAAGTGGTAAAGGACATTCAGGAACAATTGCTATTTAAAAAACAAAACGTTTTTCAAAAAAGTTTTGAGCGAAAAAATCTTTCATACATTGTTTTAAATGAAGAAGACAAAATAGGAAGACTGTTAAAAATAGCAAAAAATCTGAAAGGCTCGGGTATTGTGTATGTGCGCAACCGCAAAAAAACACAAGAGATTGCAGGTTATTTAAAGAGCCATAAAATCTCTTCCGATTTTTATCATGCGGGCATTGATGCCAAACAACGCTCCCAAAAACAAAACGATTGGATGCAAAACAAAACCCGCATCATTGTTTGTACCAATGCCTTTGGAATGGGCATAGACAAGCCGGATGTGGAGTTTGTAATTCATGTGGACGTGCCGGATTCATTAGAAGCTTATTTTCAGGAGGCCGGACGAGCCGGACGAAATGAAAAAAAAGCTTACGCTATTTTGCTATACCATAATGCTGACGCAGCGGAACTGGAACATCACATAAACACTACTTTTCCTGAAATCAGCGAAATAAAAAAAACATATCAGGCCCTAGCCAATCATTATCAAATAGCGGTTGGGGCAGGCTTGGGACTAGTCTTTAATTTTGATATTGCCAATTTTTGTGATACCTATAACCTGCAAGCAATAACGGTTTTCAACAGTTTAAAAATAATTGAGCGAGAAGGGTACATTTCAATGTCAGATGCTTTTTATCAACCATCAAGAATAAAAATAGAACTTGATCGTGACGAGTTGTATAAATTTCAATTGGCATCGCCTATTTATGATGTTTTTATAAAACTGTTGCTTCGCTCACACATTGGGCTTTTTGATAACTTTGTAAAAATTAACGAGTTTGAACTGGCGAAGAAATCAAACACTTCACGCGATAACATTATTAAAAAATTAAATTATCTACATCAACAAAAAGTGATAACCTATATTCCGCAAACGGAATTGCCTCAAATACGATTTGAACAGGAACGCATAGATGCAAAACAGTTAACACTTGCAAAGGAAAACTTTTCATTGCTTAAAAAGCTCGCCACCGAAAGGATGCAGGCTGTTATTCATTATGCAGGCAGCACGCATAAATGCAGAAGCCAATTATTACTGGCTTATTTTGGAGAAACAGATACCGAACGTTGTAATCAATGCGACGTGTGTTTGGAAGAAAATAAAAAAACATTACATGCAGATGAGTTTGAAACGATAAGTAACCAGATAAAAGAACTATTGTCCATTCACTCATTATCGCTCGAAAACCTTGTTAATTCATTAACAGAAGGCAATGAAGAAAAGAGAATTAAAACAATCAGATGGCTGCTGGACAATGAGGAATTGAAATACGATGATGAGAACAAGTTATTTATTGTAGAACGCGGATGAGAACTATTATTGATTTTTAATTATTATAATTAACAAAAACCCGGGGTTCACTCCATCTCCGTTCCCTGAGCTTGTCGAAGGGAGGAGAAGGGACTAAGGGCTGAAGCTAAATTTTAACTATGAACAATACCTATATCAAAATAACATTAGCCGGCGGAAAAGAACACAGTTTAAAACGCTATCATCCATGGGTGTTTTCCGGCGCTATAAAACGAATAAACGGTGAGGTAAAAGAAGGAGATATTGTAGAGGTTTATTCTTCACAAAACGAATTTTTAGGAATGGGGCACTATCAGATAGGTTCTATTGCCGTGCGTTTATTCTCCTTTGAAAAAGTTATACCCGATTATGATTTCTGGAAAAATAAAATCCTGTCAGCTTATGTTTTTCGTACTCAATTGAATTTAACAAATAATTCTTTAACCAATTGTTACCGCTTACTTTTTGCAGAAGGTGATGGATTACCCGGTTTTATTATTGATTACTACAATGGCACAGCAGTATTTCAGTTTCATTCCATAGGCATGTATTTAATACGCGATGTATTTGTGAACGTACTTAAAGAAATTATGGGTGAAAAGTTAACGGCAGTTTTTGATAAAAGTGAGGAAACACTTCCTCAAAAAGCTGCTATTCAAGCCAAAAATGAGTACATCTATAAACGGGATGAAACAACACCCGTAAACTTTATTGCTTCAGAAAATGGCAATAAATTTTATATGGATTGGGAAGGTGGTCAAAAAACAGGTTTTTTTATTGACCAGCGTGAAAACAGAAAACTGCTTGCAAGTTATTCGAACAACAAAGTGGTATTAAATACTTTTTGTTATACCGGAGGGTTCTCGGTATATGCTGCAAATGCGGGCGCAAAGGAGGTTCATTCGACTGATATTTCAAAAAAAGCCATTGAGTTAACAGATAGAAACATTGAGTTAAATGCCATAAAAAATCATCAGAGTTTTGCAGTGGATACTTTTGAGTTTTTAAAACATAAGGAAAATACTTATGACATTATTGTACTTGACCCGCCAGCTTTTGCCAAACACCAAAATGTAAAACACAATGCCATTATGGGCTATAAACGATTGAATTACGAGGCGATGAAACAAATAAAACCGGGTGGGTTTTTATTTACTTTTTCGTGCTCGCAAGTAGTGGACAAAAACACTTTTAATAGCACTGTAATGGCTGCTGCTATTGAAGCCGGACGAAACGTTCGGGTATTACACCACCTTTCGCAGCCTCCAGACCATTGTGTGAATATTTTTCATCCGGAAGGTGAATACCTGAAAGGATTAGTTGTTCATGTAGAATAATATTTTACTATTTTTAGAGCCTGTTTAAATTTCATTGCTAAAAATAGATCGTCACTCAATAGTTCTCGATTGCTCACCGAAAAGGCTCGCTACTCGAACTGACATCAGTATTTTCGCACAGTCACTTCGAGTAGGCTTTTTCAGCCGTATCGAGAAGTGAATATTGAAAATCATATACTTAACAACTATTCGGATGAAATTTAAACAGGCTCTTAAACGTAAAATTATTTTTTGATTTTTTGAAATAACATGAGTAAAGCAAAAGAAAAAAACAAAAGAGCAGAACATTCCACTGTAAAAAAAGCAACTGCAAAAAAAACAGTTCAACCCATACAATTTGCCTGGGGAATAATCATTGCCATTATTGCGTTTGCTTTGTATGCCAATACGATCGGGCATGAATACACATTGGATGATTCCGGAGCAATTACCGAAAATCGTTATGTACAAGAAGGAATATCCGGCATTCCTAACTTAATGAAAGTTGACTTTTGGCACTTTTCAAATATTCATTTAGGATATTATCGCCCGCTGTCACTTATCACCTTTGCTATCGAAAATGAATTTACGAAAAACAATCCTCAGCTTAGTCATTTTATAAATGTGTTCATTTTTGCGCTTTCCGGTTTTTTATTATTCATTGTGCTCAGCAAATTATTTTATTCCTTCAATCCGGTTTTTTCATTTGCTATTGCATTACTATATGTTGCACACCCCATACACACCGAAATTGTTGCCAATGTAAAAGGGCGCGATGAGCTGCTAAGCTTTTTAAATCTTATGGCAATGCTCTGGTTTTCGCTTAAATACATTGATACAAAAAAAACGATACACCTCGTAGCCAGTTTAATTTTTTGTTACTTAGGAATGTTGTCAAAAGAAACCGCACTCACAGGCGTAGCCTTGTTGCCTTTATTTGTTTACTATTACACCGATTTAAACTTTATGGAATGTGTTAAAAAAAGCATTCTTCCTTTTTTAGTTGTTGTTCTTTTTTTCATTCAAAAAAAATATTTGTTAGGCACACTGAGCGCCGTTGTTCCTACTGATATTGTCAACTACCCTTATACACAAGGCAGTATAAAAATTCCAACCACACTTCTTTTATTTGCATTTTGCTTAAAATTGTTGCTATTGCCACACCCGCTGCGTTACGATTATTCGTACAACCAAATACCAGCAGTGCACATGAACAATATATGGGCATTACTGGGTTTGCTGTTGTTTTTTGCAGGTGTGTATATAGCATATAAAGAATTTGTAAAAAAATCGGTTTGGGGGTTTGCAATAAGTTTGTTTTATATCACACTTATGCCGTCACTGGCATTTACCATTTTACGAGGTGGTATTTTTGCCGAACGTTTTTTATTTTTTCCATCGCTGGCATTTTGCATTGCATTGGTATATGCCACATCATTAGCCTTAAAAACAAATGTTAATACTTTTGAAAACGCAGGAGATTGGTTGAAGCAAAACATGAAATTTGTTGCACCTTTGGCTGTTATCTTTATCCTGTATTCGTTTAAAACGGTGAACCGTAATACGGTATGGAAAGATAATCTCACTCTTTTTAGTACTGATATTAAAACAGGTGAAAATAGTGCGCAAAACCAGCGACATCTGGCAAATCAATATGTTTATTTGGCATCAAACGAAAAGGACAGTATCAAAAAAATTGAATACGCTACCAATGCTTTGAAGGCTGCAAAGCAAGCTTCACGCATACATCCAAAATTTGGCGAGGCCGATTATCTTACAGCGCTTGTTTACCAATTGATAATGCCTAATACTGATTCTGCAATTTATTATTATAATCAGGCAATTGCTCATGCACCGGGATATGCCATTCCTTATTACAATTTAGGCATCATCTATCAAGGTATGGGTAAAAACAATGTTGCATCCTTTTATTATAACGAAGCGGTGAAATATAATCCGGAATATATAGAAGCCAAAGCCGCAGCCGACAATTTAAGAAAAGCCGGCTTTGATGTATATATAAATCCACTTTCTGTAACTATTGATACCAACACTAAAAACAAAGATCACAATTACTATTTTAATTTGGGAAATTATTATGCTTCACAAAACGACTACAACAGCGCTGTTTCAAGCTATTTAAAATCAATAGAAATGAATCCTAATAACGAAAACGTGTATATCAATTTGGGGAACTGTTATGGTATGCTTAAACAGTACGATAAGGGTATTAATATTTCTCTGCAAATACTTGCTAAAAATCCTAAAAGTAAATTGGCTTTGAAAAATTTAGCAATCATGTATAACATGACAGGCGATGCAAACAAGTCGAATGAGTATATGGATAAGCTGCGTAAGATTGAAGAAAGCGAAAGCAAATCGTTGTATTAAACACAACTATTGTTCTTAAATTTTTTCATCGTTACCGGACTTTATGAATTATCCGATTTAAAATAAAATTTTAACATTGAAAGTTTGACAACCAACCGCCTTCAACAAATTGAAAACATGCTTAAAGACGAACCCAACGATTCGTTTTTAACGTATGCATTAGCTTTGGAATATGCAAAGGCAAATGAGCTTTACAAAGCCATTGAAATTATTGAAAAGTTGCTTAACAAAGATGAAAACTATCTTGGCGCTTATTATCAATTAGGTAAGCTTTATGAAGAAACATTACAAACAGATCATGCGATTGGCGCTTATAAAAGAGGTATTCTCATTGCCCGGCAACAAAACAACAAAAAGGCGATTTCTGAATTAAATCAAGCTTTGTTTTTACTGGAAGATTGATTTCTTAACAGGCTAAAAGGTATATTCAATTGGTTAAAATCAAATACAGAATGAAAGCATTCTGTTGTTTAGAATAGGTAAAACTATTAATTCAGACCCTTTCCACTTTAATAATATTTACAGGGCAATGTTTGGCAGCGGCTACTGTTGCTTCGTATTCATCATCACCCACCAAAACGGTATAAAATCCTTTCTTATCAACGCCACCGATTAACGTGCATTTGCCGTCTTTTCGTGATACCCTCCAACGGTGCTGCGCGGCTTCTACACAGGCGTTACAACCGATGCACTTCGCCCGCTGTTGAATAATCCGTACCATCAGGCATCCAGCAGTTTATAGAGTTTGTCGGAAGGTCGTACTTTTTCATTTACCTTAACGGTGAAGGTTGTTCCTTTCGATATGTTATCAGTTGCCTGATTATCCACTCTTATCTCATCAACAAAGGTTTGCACAACACCCGTGGTAGGTCCGGTAATTAAAATTTCATCGCCTACCGAAAGTGAGTGCGATTCCAGTTTAAATTCACCTACTCCTGATTTTTCAAAATATTTTAATCCCTGACCAATAAATATTTTTTTCTTGGTCGCCTTTGAACCATATTCATTACTCCATTCGCCCATGGTTTTGCCCAAATAATACCCTTCCCAAAAACCACGATTAAATACGGTTGCTAATCGGGCTTTCCACGCTGTGATTTTATCAGATGTGTAAGTCCCATTGTTATAAGCATCTATGGCTTCGCGGTAACAGTTTACAACAGTATATACATAATCGGCGCTGCGCCCTCTGCCTTCTATTTTTAATACAGATACCCCCGCATCCATTACCTTATCTAAAAAATCAATGGTACACAAATCTTTTGCGGACATAATGTATTCATTGTCCACTTCAAATTCTATCCCTTCTTCTTTATCAATCACCACATAGTTTCGGCGGCAGTTTTGCACACATGCGCCTCTGTTGGCTGATGCAAAGTTGGAATGTAAACTCATGTAACATTTCCCCGAAACAGCCATACACAAAGCACCATGCGCAAATATTTCAACACGAACCAATTCGCCCGAAGAACCGATAATGGTTCTTCTTTTTATTTCCCGCGTAATAGCTCCAACCTGCATTAAACTTAACTCCCGCGCCATTACCATCACATCGGCATAATCAGCAAAAAATTCAATACTATCAATGTTGGAAATATTTGCCTGTGTTGAAATATGAACCTTAACACCTGTTTTTTTTGCATAGTTTAGTACCGCATGGTCAGCAGCAATAATGGCGTCGATACCGTTTATTTTGGCAGCATCAACAATAGTTTTCATCAGGCTGATGTCATGGTCGTAAATAACCGTGTTAAGAGTAAGGTAACTCTTTATACCATGCTCTTTACAGGTTTGAGCAATTGTTGCTAAATCGTCAATGGTAAAGTTGTTACTTGAACGGGCGCGCATGTTGAGCTGCTCAATGCCAAAATAAACGGAATCAGCGCCCGCTTTAATGGCTGCCATTAACGACTCAAACGAGCCCGCAGGAGCCATTAGTTCTATCTTATTTGTTTGCATGTGCAGTATGCATTAATAAATTTAAGGGGTTGCAAAGTTGTGCATTTATGTATATCTAAAACATGATAGGCATCAGTAATCGATGCTAACAATTTTACCCGTTTATTTTTTGAACCCTATTTTTTGAAAAAATAAAAGTTATGCTTGCATAATAAATAGTTGTATATTTGTGTAAACAAATTCATTCAAATACTATGAAAAAAATACCATACGTTAAGGGCAACGACCATACATTAGAGATGGCTGCGGAACGCCGCAAGTTTGTGAAAGAAGTTACGGGTGCTGATTTAAAGCACGTAGGAAGTTTTTCGTTTGACCCTTCTGTTTTACCAGGAAATATTGAGAGTTTTATAGGTGTGGCACAAGTGCCAATAGGGTTGGCTGGTCCATTGCTTGTGGATGGTGAACACGCAAAAGGAGAATTTTATATTCCCTTGGCTACTTCCGAAGGAACATTGGTTGCAAGCTACAGTCGCGGTATGAAATTGTTAAATGAAGCAGGAGGAGTTACTTGTACTGTAATTGACGAAAAAATGCAACGTGCCCCTATGTTTGCTTTTAAAAATGCGCGTTATGCCCGTGAGTTTGGCAAGTGGATAGAAAATAATTTTAAAGAAATTAAAGCGAAAGCCGAAGAAACAACAAAGTCCGGTAAGCTTGTGGAAATAGAGCAATATGGAGTAGGTAAATTACGCTTTTTGCGTTTTGATTATACTACCGGTGATGCTGCCGGACAAAACATGGTATCGCGTGCAACACACCACGCTTGCAAATGGATTTTAGAACAGAAACCGGAAGGCCTGGAGCATTTTACACTTGCAGCTCAAATGGACACCGATAAAAAACATTCACAGATAAATACCTTAAAAACCAGAGGGAAAAGAGTGGTTGCAGAAGTTGTTATTCCTAATGAGTTATTGAAAAAAATAATGCACACTTCCAGCAGAGCATTATTTAATCAACGTCAGTATTCAAATGTTGGAGCGTTATTGGGACAGTCATCAAATAATGGTTCTCATTCGGCAAATGGTTTAGCAGCAATGTTTATTGCAACCGGTCAGGATGCGGCTAATATTGCAGAATCATCCGCAGCAATTGTACATTCTGAATTGAAAGAAAATGATGACTTGTACATGTCTATCACCATACCATCGTTAATTATTGCAACGTATGGTGGAGGAACCAACCTGCCTACACAAAACGAATGTTTAAAAATATTAGGCTGTGAAGGTAAGGGCAAAGTTTACAAGCTTGCCGAAATTATGGCCGGAGTGGTATTGGCCGGTGAGCTTTCTTTAGGTTCTGCTATTGTTGCCGATGAATGGGTGAGCAGTCACGAAGCATTGGGAAGAAACAGATAATAATTTAATACTGTGCGCCGGGTCATTCTGAATCATACTTCGACAAGCTCAGTACAGGCGTTCAGAATGACCACAATCTCACAAATGCACAAACAAAAAAGCCCCTGCTATGTAGGGGCTTTTTTGTAAAATTCATTTAAAGTTCAACGGCTTACTCTTCTTTATTTTTAGTACCCAACATCAGCAACTCATTTACTTCAATCTCTGTAACGTAACGTTTATTACCGTCTTTGTCAGTATAATTGCGGTTAATGAGTTTCCCCTCTACAGCCACTTCACTGCCTTTTTTAAGATGCTTTTCAATAATATCGGCCGTTTTGCCCCATGCAATCAGGTTATGCCATTGTGTTTCTTTTACAAGCTCACCTTTGGCATTTCTGTAGGACTCATTAGTAGCAATGCTCATCTTTGCCAGCTTTTTGCCTTTGTCAAAAGTTTTTACTTCCGGATCATTACCCAAATTTCCGATTAACTGTACTTTGTTACGTAGTGCATTCATGTTTTTTTGTTTTTAAAATTAGTAGTACTTTTATTATTTGACGGTGCAAAGATGTGACGGTTCATTCAGCGCATTCGGTTCATAAATAATTACATCCGAATATAAAAATTTATAACCGTTTGTAGTCGGCAAGATTGCCTGTTGGCGGTGGTTCTAAAATGAAACCGTTAAAACTATTTTGTTTTTTTAGATAAAAATTAACCGAGTATTATTATTGAAGCAAGAAGTTAGTGCCAATGCAAAAAAACTACTACTAATTTTAAAAACATAACAAATGAAATCAATAATTAGACTTTCAACAATTACAATATTCGCATTAACGAGCTGCAATCAACAGTCGACCTCCAGCAAATTAGCAACTGACACTATAACAAAGGACACAGTTGTTAAAACTGATCAAAAATTATCGACTTCCATTGATACGGTTGCCAATAAACTAAATACTAATAGCCAGCCGACTGTTGACTACAAAAAAGAATTTTGTAAACTGACAGATTTTTTGAAAAAGTTTGAAGACCCATCTCAAATATTTAAAATAAGTTCTTCTGTCACAACAATTGTGACAGGAAAAATGGGTACGAGAATCCATATAAACCCATTAGACCTCGAAACTCAAAACGGAAAAGCATTTGGAGAAGAAATAAATGTTGAATTAAAAGAACTTATAAATACGAACCAACTTTTAACTGCCAATGCTCAAACATTATCAAACGGTAAACTGCTTGTGTCAGGTGGAGCCTATTATATTAATATGACTTCCAATAAGCAAACCATTAAACTAAAAAAAGGGAAAACTCTAAAAGTTGAATTTCCGGTAATTAATAATAATACTGATATGAGTTTATTTTATGGCAAGAGAGACAGTTTAAATCAAATAGATTGGCAACAATCGACTACAAAAGAAAAATTTGAACAAAACACTTTAAAATCAAATTCGGAAATATCAGAACAAACAGGTAAAGGCACTTGGAATGATCCTTATATTGCTGAAACAAAAGATATAGATGTAAATATGGCAATAAAAGAAAAGCTTACAAACGAAGAGAAACAGATTTTAAAAGATGAAGCAGAAAGTAGAAGGAAACTTTATAAGGCAATGAATTTAACATCATTTGGTTGGATTAATTGCGATAGATTTAACAATATGCCAACAACAAACTTAATTGTAAAATTTAATCCAAAGGATGATGCTATCTATTTAAACAGTTATTTGGTATTTAAAAACATTAACAGTTTAATAGAAAATATATACTTTAAATCTAGGACTAATATTAATTCTAGTGGATTTGCATTTAGTAATGTCCCAATTGGTACAAAGGCTACATTAATAAGTTATACTTTAAGAGGTAAAAAGACATATGCGTATTCTAAAGACATTATCATTAATGCCAACGAAACAATTTTGCTAGCACTTAAAGAAGTGGACGAAAAAGATTTCAAAAAATTAATTAATAGTAATTGATTCGTTCAGCGGAAAACTACTTTAAAGCTGTTTTAAAACGTGAAAGTTGCACTAGGCACTAACAGCACGTCCAACCGTCAGACTGTCTAAAAACTAAAAAATGAAGTGGTTTTTAAATAAATTATTCGGAGTCCTTGTCTTTGAAAAAATTATATATTCAATTCTCAGAGCGATAGTTCTGAGTTTTTAGACAGACTGCCGTTAGGCGTAATTACTAAACCGCATACATAATCCCCGACAATAACTTCAAGTATTAAAAATGGAACAAGAATATTACATTGAGAATCTTATTAAAAAGGCTATTCGTAAGACAAAATCTGACTTTAAAGGCTCAAAAGATGAATTTGAAAAATTTATAAATGACAAAATCCCAGAAACCATAAAGACTATTTCAAGCGGAATTATGGAGGAAATTTATAATTATTGCATCGATGACAACAATGATTTAAAAAAGCATGAAAAAAAAGTAGTCAAAAAAATTAATAAGAATTACAAACTTGGTATAAAACTTTTTGAGGGGTTTATAGAACTAAACACTAAAATAAGTTCTATTACGTACAACAAATATTATAAAATTTTCACGACACCAGAAGACCAAATTAAACTCGATACTTTAATTGCAAATCATGTTCGTGCTTGTCAGGTAGCAAATGAAATAAAAGTTCTAGTCATTAATGGCTTCGCCGACGGAGCTCATGCAAGGTGGAGAACACTTCACGAAATCTGCATAACTTTTTTATATTTATATGACGCAGATTACGAGACAATTGAAATGTATAATGATTATGAAACAATTGAAAGCTGGAAAAAAGCCAAAGAATATAGAGAAGGCTACCAGAGACTCAATTGGGAACCTTTGGAGGAAACAGAATGGGAGTCTTTGGAAACAGAAAGAAAACGGCTTATTGAGAAATATGGAAAAGAATATTCAGAAAGTTACGGCTGGACAATGAAAGGTCTACCAAAAGGCAAAAGAAATATTAGAGAACTAGAGCAGCTTGTTGATAAGGACTATTTGAGAACAATCTATGCATGGTCAAGTGAAAATGTTCATGCAGGTGTATCTGGAATAAAGACAAAACTTAGCCTTAGAGAAAATGAACAGCACAAATTTTTAACTGGGCCAAACGATTGTGGTTTTTTAGATCCTATTCAATTTACATCTTATTCTCTCACGGAAATGAGCGAAGTGTTTCTAGAGATGGAAGATTCCTTAATGAATAAAATTTTGGGAGAACTTTTATATTTTTTTCAAAATGAAGTAGTGAAAGAATTTCAAAGGATCGAAGAATAATCAAAAGGTAAAAGAGTTTATTATCAATACAAATCGACCAATTTTGACAAAGAAATCTCCAAAGTATTCGCAATTTTCATTAAAGTAAGTAGACGGGGATTCGTTTTACCATTTTCAATCATGTGCAATTGAGTCCTACCAATCTCACAATCAAATGCAAAGGCTTTCTGGTCAAGCCCCTTTTCCTCTCTCAATGACTTTATTTTGACACCTAATTTTTTAAAATATTTCTCTTCTTTCGTGTTCACTATAGCGAATATCCAAAATTTATTTCTACCTTGTGTTCGTTATTACGAACACAGTACAATGAGCCGATTTAGGAAGCTGAAAATACATAGTAAGTTTCGCACTAGAAGGTGGGACAATACGACTGTTCCTGAAATCAGACTTGAAGGAAAGTGGCTAGACGCTTTGGGGTTTAAACAAGGACAGAAAGTTAAAATTCAAGTAGAAGCAAATAAGCTGACTATCACTATAGACAACGGAATTGACGAATAACTACGCCTAACAGCTTAAAAAAATGCGGAGTTCGTGCGTGCAAGCGCATTTTTTCAGCGGCAGAAAGTTTTGGCGCTTGCCATTCACTTCGGAACATTTTATATCTTTAGTGCGGTAAGACAGTTAGGAAGTATTTATTCCGCACTTTCTTTAAGCCGCCAACCGTTACTCTGCGACTCAACTAAAATTGCATTAACTATGAAGTTCGAAATTATTTATATTTTTATGTACACTAAATTGTCACATCGTAAGCCTGCCAACTTTTAATATGCCCATCATTCCCGGTAAATACAAACATTATAAAGGCAACTATTATCAGGTAATAGGTAGTGCAAAGCACAGCGAAACCTTGGAAGAGTATGTTGTTTACAAGGCTTTATACCAACCCGAAGGAGAAAATTTATGGATTCGACCTTTGAAAATGTTTGAAGAAATTATTCTCTTTAATGGTAACGAAACTCCACGTTTTAAATATGTGGGAGATTAAAAATTGAATCCATTGCAATAAAATAGCAAACAGAAAAAGTTGCTATTTTAAATTATGATACACTTTTTGCACATCATCATCCTCTTCAAACTTGCTCACTAAATTCATTACTTCTTCCAGTTGCTCGTCGTTAAGTTCAATGGTGGTATTCGGTATACGTTCTAATTCAGAACTGATGATATTTAATTTTTTGGCCTCCAGTTCCTTTTGCATGTGCCCGAAATTGGTAAAAGGCGTATATACCACAATTTCCTCGGCATCATGTTCAATATCATCCGCACCAAAATCAATCAAATCCATCTCCAGTTCTTCCAGATTTATGTTTTCGTTTTTAATGGTAAACACCGCTTTTCGTTCAAACAAATAATCTAAAGAGCCTGTTTTACCCAACTCTCCGCCATTGCGGTTAAAATTCATACGAACATTGGCAACGGTACGTGTAGGATTATCGGTAGCACATTCAATTAAAATAGCAACTCCATAGGGGCCTTTGCCTTCATACACCACCTCTTCTAAATTAGCTTCGTTTTTTGACGAAGCGCGTTTAATAGCCGCATCAATTCTGTCTTTGGGCATGTTTAAGCCTTTGGCATTTTGAATAGCAATACGTAAGCGTGCATTGCCGCCCGGGTCAGCTCCGCCAAGTTTTATGGCAATGGCAATTTCTTTCCCCATACGAGTAAAGCCTTTCGCCATTTTATCATATCGGGCAAACATTTTATACTTACGCTTTTCAAATACACGTCCCATACTGTTTTACTTTTTTAATTTGTGAGTCTGCAAATTTAGAAAAAGAAACGTAAATGCAATTTAGTAAGGGGAGAAGTTAAAAGATGTGAAACCGTAGCTGGTTTTAACTTATTCGAGCTTCATTGCTACATACGTTTCGGGCACTATCAATTCACAGGTGCAATAATTTATTTTTTCTTTAATGGATTGAGGATAATCCATTATTACTTTAAACCCAAAACGAGCAAAAAATTGAGGAATAATGCATACCACATAAATCGGCAATGTTGCATTGTTAATGATGTTTGTTACTAAAGCACTACCTGCTCCTTTATTTCTGCCGGTTTTTAAAACACCTATGGAACAAAGCTCCATGCAATCAGGATGTTTACGTAATCTGCCAAAAGCTATTAGTTGATTGTTTTGTAAAGCAATGGTAAATTCGTGCTGTTGCAAATTACGGTTGTCGAGCTCATACTCGTTAATGAGCGTACAAATTTCTGTAAATTCTTTATCGGAAGGTGTTTTGAAAGTCATGTTATAAAATAAAAACCGGCAAATTCGAAAAACAAATTTGCCGGTTTTCAGATGTCAAAATCTTAGTGATGATGGTGTCCATCCGGACCATGAACATGCCCGTGAGCAAGTTCTTCGGCAGTGGCTGCACGTACTTCAAGTACTTCACCCTTAAAATGCAAATCGTGTCCGGCCAAAGGATGATTAAAATCCATTTTTACGTGTACTTCGGTAATTTCCAATACCGTTCCATGCATAGGGTTTCCTTCATTATCAACCATCGGAAGCGTAACTCCCACTTTAATGGCTTCTTCATCAAAATTTCCATCTTCATCTAAAAAAGCATCCATAGGCACATTGGCTAAAAATTGCTCGTCACGTGCTCCATAGGCTTTTTCACTGTCAATAAAAAAATCAAAAGTATCTCCGGCTTTTTTATGTAAAAGGTTTTTTTCAAATTCTTCTAATAACCCGCCTGTACCAAATAAAAATACAAAAGGATGTTCTTTACTGGTTTGTTCTATTGTTTCTCCGGTATCTTTTCTTGTTAAAAGATAATTCACAGAAACTACGGTGTTTTTGTCAATTGTCATTGTTTTAGCTTTAATATTAATAGTTTAAAAAATTTTGGTGAAGGTAGATAAATTAATTAATCGGGAAGTGAACACCGTTTTTTATTTTTGATAAATGCATCACCGCCCTTATTAAAATCTTAATTTTATCGCCCTGAGAAAACGAGTTTATGTTGCGATTAAATAGATCTATTTAACTTGAAACAAGTTTTATAATTATTCAGAATCAGGATAGAATATATTTTGTGAAAAATTAAATTAATTTAGTGCTACAATCTCTCCCTTCTCCTTTGGAGAGGGGATTAAGGGGTGAGGCTTACACGTTTTGTTATGAATTATCCCAATGCTATCAATAGCAAATTACCCAATGTGGGAACAACCATTTTTACCGTAATGAGTAAAATGGTAGCGGAGTGCAATGCTATTAATCTTTCGCAAGGCTTTCCCGATTTTGATTGTAATGAAGAGTTAACTTCATTGGTAAATAAATACATGAAGGCGGGCAAAAATCAATATGCCCCAATGGCAGGATTGATGGAGCTTAGAGAGAGCATTGCTCAAAAAACTGAGCTGCTATACTCTGCAAAATACAACCCCGAAACAGAAATTACGATAACGGCAGGCGCTACACAAGCCATTTACACAGCTATTACTGCCATAGTGCGCGAAAACGATGAAGTAATTGTGTTTGATCCGGCTTACGATAGCTATCAGCCTGCAATAGAATTAAGCGGGGGTAAAACAATACACATAAAGCTGAAAGCCCCGTCGTATTCCATCAATTGGGACGATGTTAAAAAGGTAATCAACCGCAAAACAAAGATGATTATCATCAATACGCCACATAACCCTACGGGAAGCATCATGACAGCTGCGGACATGCTAAAGCTGGAAAAACTTACCAGAGGTAGCGACATTATTATTGTGAGTGATGAGGTATATGAACATATTATTTTTGATGGGTACGAACACCAAAGTATAGCAAGGTTTCCTAAGCTTGCCGAAAGAAGCTTTATTGTGTCATCATTTGGCAAAACTTTTCATGTTACGGGTTGGAAAATGGGTTATTGCATTGCTCCGGAAAACTTAATGACAGAATTCAGAAAAGCACACCAATTCATTGTGTTTTGTGTTAATGCGCCCATACAATATGCACTCGCCGATTTTTTAAAAAACAAAGAAAATTATTTAGGACTGGGGAACTTTTATCAAAAAAAACGTGACCTGTTTATTGAATCCATCAAAGGCTCCAACTTTGAATTGGAACCTTCTGCCGGAACCTATTTTCAGTTGCTTCGCTACAAAAAAATAAGCACTGAAAAAGACATGGATTTTGCCATACGATTAACAAAGGAGTTTGGCGTAGCCTCCATTCCCATATCTGTATTCTATAGCAGCAAAGAAGATAACCATGTATTACGTTTTTGTTTTGCCAAAAAAGAAGAAACAATAGAAAAGGCTGCTAACATTTTGAAGAATATTTAAACGTGAATAAAAAATTTACTAATTGGCTCATTCTGTTTGTTCTAACGTTTATCTGGGGCAGTTCATTCATTTTGATGAAGAAAGGAGTACGTGTGTTTTCCGGCGATGAGGTGGGCGCAATGCGCGTATTCATTGCATTTTTGGCACTGTCGCCTTTAATGTTCAAACACGTAAACAAAGATCTGTTAAAGCATTGGAAAGCATTTTTGGGTATGGGCATGTTTGGTAGTCTTATTCCGGGATTTTTATTTGCATTCGCTCAAAAAGGCATCAGCAGCTCGCTTACTTCAATGATAAATGCATTAACACCGCTATTTACCTTATTAATTACCCTTATTTTTTTTAAAGAAAAAATACGAATGACGAATGCAATTGGGCTATTAATTGGCTTAGCAGGAACAATAGGTCTATTAATGGTAAATAACGGCAATAACGCAAATAAGGATTTATCGTTTGTTTTGTTTGCCATACTTGCCACCATATGTAATGGCATAACCGCTAATATTATTAAAAATTATTTAGGGGCAGTAAACTCTGTAGCCTGCACTGTTTGGGCAATGCTGTTTGTGGGACCTATTTCAGGTATCTACCTGTTTTTAAACACCGATTTTGTGCATAAATTAAACACTGCTCCATTAGCATGGGAAAGTTTAGGATACGTTTGTCTGTTGGGAATACTTGGCACTTCATTATCAATTATTCTTTTTAATATTTTAATTAAAAACACCTCTTCCATTTTTGGAACTTCGGTAACTTATTTAATACCTTTGGTAGCTATTATGTGGGGCATGCTGGATGGGGAAAGCGTCCTTCCTATGCACATTGTATGCGCATTTGTTATTTTATTAGGCGTATATTTGGTAAACAAAAAACCTTCTTTAAAAGGGGCTTCGACCATCGACGAGATAATTATTCCATAATGTGACAAATTTTTTCTGTTGAAAACATTGTTAATAAGAAAATATTTTATACTTTCGTGCCCCCAAGTAAACAATTGCTTGGATCAGTACTAACAATAAAACCCAAAAAAATGTACGCAATCGTAGAAATAGCCGGGCAACAATTTAAGGTTTCACGCGGAACGAAAGTTTATGTGAACCGCCTAGATGCTAGCGAAGGTGCTAAAGTAGAGTTTGACAAAGTGTTGTTAATTGACAACGATGGCAAAATCGAAATAGGAACTCCTTCAGTAGATGGTGCAAAAGTAGCTGCAACAGTACTTTCGCACTTACAAGGTGACAAGGTCATCGTGTTTAAGAAAAAACGCAGAAAAGGTTACCAAAAATCAAACGGTCACCGTCAGCAATTGTCTCAGATCCTTATCCAAGGTGTTTTAGCTAAAGGTGAAACATTAAAAGATGAGATTAAGGCAGAGAAAAAAGCTCCTAAAGCTAAAAAAGTTGTAGAAGAAGCTGAAGCTAAAGAAGAAGTAAAAGAAGCAAAACCTAAAAAAGCACCTGCAAAAAAAGCAGCTACTAAAAAAAAGGTTAGCGAATAATACAGAGTTAAGCACTCTTTAATTTTTAATTTAAACTTTTAAACTTAATAACATGGCACATAAGAAAGGAGCCGGTAGTAGTGATAACGGTCGCGAATCGCACAGCAAACGTTTAGGTGTTAAAATCTATGGTGGTCAATTGGCCATTTCAGGAAACATCATCGTTCGTCAACGTGGTACTAAACACAGACCAGGCTTAAATGTAGGTATTGGTAAAGACCATACATTATTTGCTTTAACTAATGGTACTGTGGAATTTAAAAAGAAACGCGATAATAAATCGTACGTTTCTGTTGTTCCATTTGCAGAAGCATAGTAAGATTATTTTTTAGTTAAAATCTCTCAAGCTTAAGCATAAGTTTGAGAGATTTTTTATTTTTGACTGTTAATTTGTGAATGCAATAATTAAAAAAACTCTCAACAAATGAACATTGCACAACTAAAGATTGAATTATTTAGAAAGATTGATACACTTGAAGAGAATAAATTAGTAGAGTTGTATAAATTCCTAATAAACAAAGGGGGGAAGAAGAAAGACTTTTGGATAACCCTTAACGATGCGCAGATTGAAGATATTGAAGTTGGATTAAACGATATTGAAAAAGGGAAAAAAAAGGATTTCAATAAAGTAATTTCCAAATACAAATAATGTCATTTCGTATTGTTATTTCGGAACGAGCCGAAAAAAATCTCGATAAAATAATAACTTATCTGCAGGATGAATGGTCGGAAAAGGTAAAACAAAAGTTCATTTCAAAACTTTTTAAAACCATAAACCAAATTGCCGATACTCCATCAATGTATCCTGAATCGAAAATCAAGAAAAATGTAAGAAAATGTGTGATTACAAAACACACAACATTGTTTTATAGAGTTAATAAAAAGGAAATAGAAATAATCACTATTCAGGATACAAGGCAAAATCCGGCATTCTTGAAATTATAATAAAAATATATGTTACAACTACAGTACATCCGTGACAACAAAGAAGAAGCTATTGAACGTTTATTAATTAAGAACTTCGATGCAAAATCAATCATTGAGCAAGTATTAGAATTGGACAACGAACGTCGTCGCACTCAAAATGAGTTGGATGCCTTGTTAAATGAAGCAAACATCATTGCGAAGCAAGTTGGTGATTTTTACAAACAAGGAAAAAAAGCGGAAGGCGATGAGGTGAAGAACAAAAGCGTTGCGCTTAAAGAAAGTTCTAATAAACTTTCGGAGCAGCTTAAAACTATAGAAGAAGAACAATATAAACTATTAGTGCTAATTCCCAATACTCCCAGTTATGAAGTACCTAAAGGTACGATTCCTGCTGATAATGAAAACGTTCATGAAGAAGGTGTAATTCCTAATTTACATTCAGGCGCAAAACCTCATTGGGAGCTTGCCGAACAATATAATCTAATAGATTTTGAATTGGGAGTAAAATTAACAGGAGCCGGATTTCCCGTGTATAAAGGAAAAGCAGCTCGTTTACAACGTGCGTTAATTAATTTCTTTTTAGATAAAGCAACGGCTGCAGGCTATTTGGAAATACAACCGCCTATTTTGGTAAACGAAGCTTCTGGCTTTGGAACCGGACAATTACCCGATAAGGAAGGACAAATGTATCATGCAACCGTTGACAATTTGTATTTGATACCAACGGCAGAAGTGCCTATTACCAATATTTACCGCGATGTGATTGTGAAATCAAGCGAATTACCTATAAAAATGTGTGGCTATACTCCTTGTTTTAGAAGAGAGGCTGGAAGTTATGGTAAAGATGTGCGCGGATTAAACCGTTTACATCAATTTGATAAAGTGGAGATCGTACAAATCGCACATCCTTCAGTGTCGTATCAAACGTTAGAAGACATGCGTAATTATGTAGTCGGTTTGTTGCGCGATTTAGAATTGCCTTTTCGCATCCTTAAATTGTGTGGAGGTGATATGAGCTTTGCTTCAGCTTTAACCTACGATTTTGAAACGTTTTCTGCAGCACAGGAAAAATGGCTGGAGGTAAGTTCTGTCTCAAATTTTGAGGCTTTTCAAAGCAACCGTTTAAAATTACGATTTAAAGACGGCGATGCGAAACCTCAATTGGCACATACACTTAATGGAAGTGCATTGGCATTACCTCGTATCGTAGCTTCCTTATTGGAGAATAACCAAACACCAACCGGCATTAGGATACCGCCAGCGTTAGTTCCTTATACAGGATTTGAAATAATAAATTAATAGGAAGAATCGTGTTTTTTTAGTGAACAAAACGATTAGGTTTTGTAATAATATGATTAAGTTTGTGAGAAGCAATAACCCCAAAATAAAACTGAAAATGAAAAAATATCTTTTAAACGGATCATTGTTTATAGCACTAATTGTTTTTGCAAGTTGCGGGGGGGCGAACAAACCATCGACTGAAGCCAGTGCAGATTCGATTGCAACAGTTGCTGATGAGGACACGCTTCCAAATGAAACTACATACAATATTCCTTCTGCTATAGAAACGTTTATATTGCTTAAAAATTCGGGAGCCACGTTTGATAAATCATTGCTAAATCCATCAACTAACATTTCAAAATATGTAACTAATTTTTCTAAAGCCATCAACCTTGGCGTGTATTCAGCAGACTTATCACTTTGTCTGTTATATGAGCAAAAACAATTAATGAATACCTATTTAAAAAACACAAGCGACCTTACCGCATCACTTAATATTGAAGGGGAGTTTATGCAATCGGTAGCTAAACGCGTAACTAACAATTCCGCTAATATTGATTCATTAAAAAAAATAGTATCGGAAGTAAATGTGAGTACTAACTTATTTTTGGGTGAAAATAAAATGAATAACACAACGGCTATAATGGCTGTTGGTGGATGGATAGAGGCAATGTATGTTATTTCAAAAATTGCCGATAAAACTCAAAACAAACCAATCATCAGTTTAATTGCAGATCAAAAGTTTGTGATTAAAAATTTGGTGAGTCAACTTGAAAATTATAAATCGGATAAGGAAATAGCAGCCTTGCTAGCGGATATACAAGACATTTCCGTTATTTATAATTCTTTAAAACAAGTTACGGCACAAGCTGTTCCTAAACCTGCAGAAGAAGGAATAGTAAGTATTGGAAATAATACATCATACGAATTATCAACAGAACAGTTAAAGTTAATTCTTGAAAAAATAACAGCATTGAGAAATAAAATAACCTCTTAAAAATTATTGCTAACCATGAAATTATTAAAAAAATATTCCGCCCTGTTAACAATCTTTTTTGCCCTTGGGTTCAATTCCGTTGCGCAAGCTCAATGTAAGGAAGCTGTAAAAGAAGGCATAAACAAATTAGATCCTTATTCTTTTAACGGGCAAACAAACATTGTGAAAGTGAAAGAAGGTAAACCGGCTGACATACGTTTAGTATTTTACAAGGGGTACAACTACAAAGTACAAATTAATACCGAACAATTATTTGCTGAAAAGGTAAGCTTTAAAATAGTTGACGAGAGCAATAATGAAATTTTTAACAGCGATGCAAATGGTAAAAAATCAGATGCCTTTACTTTTCATTCCAACTCAACCCAGGAGTTAAAAGTAATAATAACATCAACTGAAAAAGGAAAAGAACGTCATTGTGTAGCTGTGTTAATAGGTTCACAATTACCTAAAAGTAACGGCTCCGTGAGGTATTTATAAGAAGCTGATTAAAATTACCGTTCTTTGTTTCGGCACAATTAAAGAAAACAATATTCTAATTTTTTCTGTCCGTAGTATAACGTACAAGCGCCGCTAATGAGTTTTTGGAAGGACTTTCAGGGAATTCATGAAGTATGTTTAATGCTGTGGTTTTAAACTCATTCATTTTTTGTTCGGCATATTCGATGCCTTTGCTTTTTATAACAAAATCAATTACTTCAGCTACTTTTTTTGGATTGTTATTATTGTTTTTTACAATGTTGATGATTCTTCTTTTTTCAAAATACGATGCTTTATTTAGTGCGTAAATTAAAGGTAAGGTCATCTTTTTTTCTTTTATATCAATACCTGTAGGCTTCCCTATATTGCTGCCAAAACCATAATCAAACAAATCGTCTTTTATTTGAAATGCAGTACCTACCGCTTCACCAAACGCTCGCATTCGTTCAATTACATTCTCATCTGTTGTTACAGAAGCAGCACCACAAGCACAACACGATGCAATGAGTGATGCTGTTTTCTTTTGAATGATGTCGTAATAAACAGACTCATCAATGTCCAACTTACGTGCTTTTTCAATCTGAAGCAATTCTCCTTCACTCATTTCTCTTACCGCATTCGACACAAGTTCCAGCTGTTTAAAATCTTTATTTTCAGTGGCTAATAATAGTCCTCTCGACAATAAAAAATCGCCAACCAATACTGCAATTTTATTTTTCCACAATGCATTTACAGAAAAAAAACCTCTGCGCTCATTTGAATCATCCACCACATCATCATGTACCAATGTAGCAGTGTGCAATAATTCTATCAACGAAGCTGCACGATAGGATGACTCATTCATCTCTCCGCAAATTTTAGCCGATAAAAACACAAACATAGGGCGCATTTGCTTGCCCTTGCGTTTTACAATGTAGTGCGTTATTTTATCTAACAAAGGAACAGAGCTTTTCATTGAAGCAACAAACTTTGTTTCAAACTCTGCCATTTCTTTTGCTATGGGAGCTTGTATTTCTTTAACGCTCATAAAATTTTGTTCTGAAAAAATCTCCTAAAAGTATTAATTATTTGGATACCCCGCACTCACCCATTTTCCAATTAATTTAATATCGCAGTCGGATAATTTAGTTCCTTGTGGCATAGGAGAATGTCCTGACAACTGTTCTATCGATCCCATTAGTTTGTTATTTGCAATAGAAGCAACGAGTCCCGAATAAGTTGAATAATCAAAACCGCCACCGGCATTAGCAGTAGAGTGACATCCAACACACCAGTTGGTTATTATTGGTTTTATAACTGCATTATATGTATAATTTGTTGTGTCGCAACCACTGCAATTGCTTGTGTTTTTTGCTCCCATTCTAATCCATATTTTAATGTATGATTTTTCTTCTTCACTTAGTTTGCCACCACGAGGCATACTCGGATTAATACCCGCAACAGATGTATAAACACTACTCCTCAAGGGATGATTTGGTGTTACCCCTTTCATTATTCCTTCATAATTTGAAAGATCGTATTTAGCTCTCTTACCGCCGCCGGCACTATGGCAACCACTCATTGAGCATTTCGATACAAAAATAGGTAATACATTTTGTTGAAAACAAACATCCGGATTATATACATTATAAGTACAAGTGGACAGCGTTACAAACGTAAAAAACATTAATATCAAAATTCTAAATTTCATTTGAAAACCAGTTAAATAATTACAACTAACACTAGCTCAGAAACAAAGGTATTTGTGAATCAGAAAATAAAAACTGATAGCTATCAGTTGTGAACATCAAATGGCTTAATTTGGAAGATGTATAACGATTCTCTCAGCCTTTTATTGTTTTATTTGCTAATTGCCCACAAGCTGCATCTATGTCTTTGCCGCGGCTTCTGCGGATGTTTACAATAATATTTTTACTTTCTAAATATGCAACAAATGCTTGTAAACGTTCGGGAGTAGTTTGTTGAAATTCTCCATCTTCAATTGGGTTGTACTCAATAATATTTAATTTGCAGGGAACTTTTTTACAAAATGCTGTAAGCTCTATGGCATCTTGTAAAGTATCATTAAAATCTTTAAACACGATATATTCATAAGTAATGCGTGTTTCTGTTTTTTCGTAAAAATATGCCAATGCTTCAGCTAATGCCTCAAGTGTATTGCTTTCATTAATAGGCATTATTTTATTTCGTTTCTCGTCGTTGGCAGCGTGTAATGATAATGCCAAATTAAATTTTACATTATCGTCGCCTAATTTTTTTATCATTTTTGCAACACCCGCGGTACTGAGGGTAATGCGTTGAGGTGAAATGTTTAATCCTTCAGGAGAAGTGATTTTTAAAATCGATTCCATCACATTTTTGTAATTGAGCAGAGGCTCGCCCATGCCCATATACACAATGTTTGTAAGTGGTGTTTTGTATTTTTCTTCTGCTTGATTTTTTATCAAAACTACCTGATCGTAAATTTCATCTGCATTTAAGTTACGTAACCGTTCCAAACGACCTGTTGCGCAAAATTTACAGGTTAAACTGCAACCTACTTGCGATGAAATACAAGCCGTCATCCGCGATGCGGTTGGAATTAGTACGCCTTCAACAATATTTCCATCATATAACTTAAACGCATTTTTTATAGTACGGTCTCTGCTTACTTGCATTTTATCAACATCCACTACATTTATCACAAAGTTGTTATTTAACAGTTCACGTGTGGTTTTTGATAGATTGGTCATCTCGTCAAACGTACGCGCAGATTTTTTCCAGAGCCATTCGTACACTTGCTTGGCACGAAAGGCTTGTTCACCCATTTCAGTGAAAATAGCTTTCAATTCTTCTAAAGAAAGAGAACGTATGTCTTTTTTAGTTTGCAAGGTAAATGCATAATTATCGTGTAAAGTTAGTAATATATAGGATAACAGGATTTGAAAACATAGGCGCTCTGTTTAATGAGATTAATGCGTAATTTCGTTTTCTTAAAAAACGTATGCGCAAACTTTCCGCCGATTATATTTTCCCTGTTTCTTCTGAACCAATTGCCAATGGTGTAATTACGGTTGATGATGATGGAGTAATTCTTGATGTGAATAGTGGTGGTACAATGGCTGATAAGGAAAACATAGAGTTCTATAAAGGTATCATTTGTCCGGGATTTGTTAATACCCATTGTCATTTAGAGTTATCGCACATGCGTTCTCAGATACCGGAGAACACTGGAATGACTGGATTTGTAAAGGAAATTATTTCTAAAAGAAATTTATTTTCTGATCATGAAATTCGACGAGCAATTATTGATGCAGAACGCGAAATGATTAAAAACGGAATTGTGGCCGTTGGTGATATTTCCAATAATAACAGCACTTTCAGGCAAAAAGCAAAACGTAATATCTACTATCACACTTTTATTGAAGTGTTTGATTTAAATCCTGAACGGGCTGCAGAAGTGTTTGAAAATGCACTCTCACTAAGCAAAGAACTTTGGACGTTGGACGTTCAACTTTTAAACTCCATTACGCCCCATGCTCCTTATTCTGTATCGGATAATTTATTTAAACTGGTTTATGATGAAGCATTAAAAAACAATTCCATTTTAAGCATTCACAATCAGGAAAGTGAAAGCGAAAATGAATTGTTTATCTCTAAAACCGGAGCCATATTTCAATCCTTTTCTCAGATGGGAATCAACATGGATTTTATAAAAAAAACTACTCTTAGTTCTTTACAAAGCACCTTTCTTAAACTACCTGTACCTCAAAAAAAATTATTGGTACATAATACTTTTACTTCAAAGGAAGATATAGAATTTGTAACTATAAACTCTAAATCAGAAACTGTTTATTGGTGTACTTGCCCTAATGCCAACATGTACATCGAAAGCAAATTGCCCAATTACAGTCTTTTTAGCAATTCTAATGCATTAGTAACAATTGGCACCGACAGTTTAGCATCCAACTGGAGCTTGTCGGTTTTAGACGAGTTAAAAACAATAACTAAACATTATCCCCAATTACCTCTGCAAACCTTGCTTTTATGGGCTACAAAAAATGGAGCAGACTTTCTAGGACTAAAAAGTTTAGGAACTCTTGAAAAGGGTAAAGCTCCCGGAATAAATCTACTTCAGCAAATGCAGGGCTTAAAAATTAACGCTCAAACAACTGTTACACGTATAGTTTAACAAGTTGTTTGAGCGTTTAACTCTTCTCTCCTTTTATTATTTACAATTTATATTCCCCGTTATCAATTTTATCTCTTACTTCTACGGTAAGCGGAATATACTCACCATGAGGAACTAAGAAATATAACGGGTCGCTTATTTTTTCGCAATCATAACCTTCCTCTTTAAGATGGTTTTTTTGATGCTTCATTGTTTCTGTTGTAAGCATACTTGTTGATATTCTCAAAAAAACAGGAATAGCATATGGTGGCAATTCATTTTTTATGAACGCGTGAAAAGCTTTTAAATCAACCTGTTTTGAATGATCGCGCAATATAAGATTTGCCATGCCTGCCCTCCCCGAATTATTCGGGATTTCCACTCCATAAACAATACTTTCTGAAACTCCTTCAAACTTATTAATTACCGCCTCAACTTCAGTAGTTGAAACATTCTCGCTTTTCCATCTGAACGTATCTCCCAAACGGTCTACAAACTGAGTGTGTTTGTAGCCCATGTTAAATACTAAATCGCCGGTATTAAAATATGCATCTCCTTTTTTTAATACATTACGAAGAATTGATTTTTCGGATTTTTCTTTTTCTGTATATCCTTCAAAAGGATATAAGTCGCTTATTTCTCCTAATAAAAGGCCTATACCTCCTTTTTTCACCTCTTTCATCCTACCCTTTTTATCCAGTACAGGTTTTTCATTTTCCTTATCATATTCAACTATGGCGAAACTGTTTATAGTGTAACCCATAGTTTTGTCCATATTAAAAATATTGAAAAAAGCTAAATTCCCTTCTGAAGAAGCATAGAACTCTGCAATACGTTCTATTCCGAAACGTTCCTTAAACTCCATCCATATGGAAGGTCTAAGCCCGTTACCAACCATTCTTTTGAGTGTATTGTTTTTTTCGAGGGGATGTACCGGAGCATTAAGAAGGTATTTACATAATTCTCCAACATAGCCAAAACCTGTGGCTTTATATTATGAATATCCGGCCAAAATTCGCTTACACTGAACTTTCTTTTAAGTACCATTCCCGAACCGCCTGCTACAACTGATGTCCAGCAAACAATCATAGCAGTAGAATGGTAAAATGGAAGAGGAACATACAAAATATCTTCCGGTTCCATCTGTAGTAATGCCAAACCAAAACCAGAATAACCCTTAATCCATCTTAAGTGGTTAACTATGGCTGCTTTAGGAAGTCCCGTTGTTCCTGAGGTGAATACATACATACATGGATCTCCGGCATATATGTCATAATTTATTTTAGGTTCATCTGTTGAAAATGATTTTGCATTTGAATCGAAATCGGCAAAAGAGGTTTTAGCTGGTGCTGTTGGATGTTGGGCAACTCTGACTTTATCTAACAGATTAGGAATATCACCGGTTATTTCACTAAAATGTTCCATGAGCTCACTACCCACAATTATCAATTTAGGATGTGATAAATTAATACTGTGTACTAAGGATGTCTTTCTCTGAGAATAATTAAGGAGTGATGCTACACATCCTATTTTTGCCAAAGCCATGCTTATTGCAAGCACCTCAGGTCTGTTATCCAGCAAAACTACCGCTACATCACCTTTTTTGAACCCTAAACTGATAAAATAATTAGCGAGTCGGTTTATCCATTCATTAAACTCCTTGTAGGTCCACTTATCATCTAAATAGTAAAGAACAACATTGTCAGGATATTTATTAACCGTTTTAAGAAAAAATTTTCCGATTGACGTTTTTGATTTTTTGGTAATAGTTCGATTGTACCAAATTGCTTTAGGTAAATTTATATGTGGCCTCGGAAACCTTTTTAATGGAATCTACTAAAGCGGATGTAATCAAATTAGGAAGAGAAATCATTTCTCTTCCTGTATAATTGTTCTTTTTACCTGACATTCTAAAAGTTATTGTTTCCCTTGTTATTTTAATTCTTGAGAGGTCTTATTTAATAATCTACGGGCAACAATTAATTGCTGAATTTGTTGTGTACCTTCAAAAATATCAAGGATTTTAGAATCTCTGCTCCATTTTTCTAATAACTCTTGGTGAGAATATCCTAAAGAATCTGCATAAATCCACGCATTTTAATGTAATTAAAGTCCCTATCCTTCCTGCTTTAGCCTTACATATAGAAGCTTCCATTGAGTTTGGAATCTTATTATCCGCCATCCAAGCTGCTTTTAAAACAAGCAAGCGAGCAGCTTCGTATTCCGCCTCCATTTTAATCATTTCTGCTTCTGCTGACTGCAAATTATAGAATGGGGTTTCAAAATCATTCGCTTTTGTATGATTTTTCAATAACTCCTTTGTTTTTTCTAAAGCGGCCTGTGCACAACCTAATGCCATTGCTCCTACAATAGGACGAGTATTGTCAAATGTTTCCATTACTCCTCCAAAACCTTTCTTTACATTGATTTCAGGATCACCTAACAAGTTAGCCGCCGGTACTCTGCAATTTGTAAAAACAATAGCAGCAGTATCTGATGCTCTGATGCCTAATTTTTTTTCTACTCGTATTACTTCCATTCCGGGAGTGCCTTTCTCTACCACAAAAGATTTAATAGCTGCTCTTCCCGCTCCTTTATCTAAGGTGGCCCATACAACCACAGCGTTGCAACGTTCACCGCTAGTAACAAATATTTTTTCTCCGTTCAAGATGTAATGATCTTCCATCTTTTTTTGCAGTAGTACTGATAGATGCAGAATCAGATCCGGAGTTAGGCTCTGTAATAGCCATAGAAGCCCATAATTTGCCGAATTTCTCTAATTGTTCAGGCGAAGCAACAGCATCAATTGCTGCATTTCCCAATCCTCTTCCAGGAAAAGTTAACACTAACCCTGTATCACCATAACAAAGCGTTTGAGTAAATAGTACAAATTGCATACTCAATCCGTTTCTTACTTCACCGGGATTAGGAGCCGTTTTTGCTTTGCCGGTACTTGCGCCTCTGAACATTTCCAGCGCCTGAGCAAGCTCATCCAATTCTTTTGGATACTCATGTTCACCCACATCGTACTTTCTTGATATAGGTCTTAAAACGTTTGTAGAAACCGTCTTAGCCATTTCAAGCGTACTGTTATATTTACTTGGAATTTCTAAATTCATCTTTATAATTCTTAAAAAGTTCGTAAATTCATTTAGTAGTGCTATTTCAACTCACTTGACGATTTGCCCAATAATCTGCGACCAATAATCAATTGCTGAATTTGTTGTGTTCCTTCAAAAATGTCGAGAATCTTAGAGTCTCTTCCCCATTTTTCTAAAAGCTCTTGATAAGAATAGCCTAAAGAAGCACATAATTCAACGCATTTAAGTGTGATAGCAGTCCCTATTCTTCCTGCTTTCGCTTTACAAATAGAGGCTTCCATTGAGTTAGGGATTCTGTTATCAGCTAACCATGCCGCTCTTAAAACAAGTAGACGAGCTGCTTCGTATTCCGCTTCCATACGATAAAACTCTGCTTCAGCGGCCTTTACTTTGTTTATAGGGGTTTTATAATTTGCTAATGACAATTTATCTTTTAGTAATTCTCTTGTTCTCTCTAAAGCAGCTTGTGTACAACCCAATGCCATTGAAGCAACAAAAGGACGAGTATTGTCAAATGTTTCCATTACACCGGCAAATCCTTTTTTAACATCTATTTCAGGATTTCCCAACAAGTTTGATTTATGAACTTTGCAGTCGCTTAAAACAAATGCTGCTGTGTCGGAAGCACGAATACCAAGTTTTTTCTCTACACGCTCTAACTTCATTCCGGGATTGCTTCTCTCCACCACAAAAGATTTTATAGCAGCTCTTCCCAAGCCCTTATCCAATGTAGCCCATACAACAACCACATCACAACGCTCTCCGGCTGTTACAAATATTTTTTCCCCATTTAAGATGTAATAATCACCTTCTTTACGAGCTGATGTTGTAATAGCAGCTGAATCAGAACCTACGTTAGGCTCTGTAATTGCCATAGCTGCCCATAACTTACCAAATCTACCAAACTGTTCAGGATTTGCAACGGCGCCTATCGCTGAATTTCCCAGCCCTTGTCTAGGGAATGACAGTAATAAACCAACGTCACCGTAGCAAATGGCTTGTATATTAAGGCAGTTCGCCATATTACCACCATTTTTTACTTCTCCTTTTTTTACTTCTTCTTTTTTAGACGTTGCTCCACCTACTGCTCCTCCTGAAGCATCATTCATACCATTTAATCCTGCAGCAAGTAAATCCAACTCTTTGGGATATGTATGCTCGCCTACATCGTACTTTCTGGATATAGGTCTCAAAATTGCTTCTGAGGCAGTATATGCAGATTTAAGCAGACCTTTATATTTTTTAGGAACTTCTAAATTCATATTATTTAATGTCTTTTAAGGTTAATAATTACACCTAACTATATGTGTACACCATTTACAGCTATTGAAACTGCTCTTAAATCTCTGTACCAACGTTGAACCGGAAAGTCTCTGATATATCCATGACCTCCTAATAACTGCACTCCGGTACTGCCTATGAACATACTCTTATCGCTACACATAATGTGAGCTAAATAGGTTTCTTTGGCAAAAGTTAACCCTTGTTCTGCTTTTGAAACAGCACGTTGAGTCAATACGCGCATACTGTCTAGCTCAATTTTAATATCTGCTATCAAAAATGCAACCGCTTGTCTGTGGCTGATAGGCTCTCCAAATGCAACTCTGTCGTTAGCATAAGGAATAACATAATCCAATACTGCTTGGCAGCAGCCAACAGCTAATGAACACCAACCTAATTTGCAATAATTCAGGTAGTCGTCATAATTAAATCCATCTCCGCCACCTAATACAGCTGACGCATCAACACTTACACCGCTTAGTTTCAATTGACCAAGCTGAGCAGCATTTAATCCCATTGCTCTGTCTGCTGTTATTGTTAGACCATTACTGTTTCTGTCAACTATAAATACTTGAGGTCCTTTATCTTTGGTGTTTGCAACAACCAAAAAATATTCAGCAGTAGCAGCTAATGGCACCATATTTTTAATTCCGTTCAGTACATATCCGTTACCTGATTTTTCTGCTGTTGTAGAAAGCTCATAAGGTGAAAACAATGGAGTTGGTTCGTTCAACGCCATTGAAGCCTTTGGAGGTGTAGGTGTTAAAAACGGAGGAACCAATTCTTTTTGTTGCGCATCCGATCCCCATTGAACGATAGCGTTAAGAACGCTAAGCGGGGTAAACAATGCTAAAGCTTGACCTAAGTCGCCATGCGCAAGTGTTTCTATCATCATCATTTGAGTAACGGTAGATTTTTCTTTCATCATTCCACCCATTGATTCAGGAACTTGATAATATACCAATCCTAATTCATTGAACTCTTTTTCAATAGTTTCGCTTACTGCAAATTTTTCATCTTGCTTTTCAGCAGTTTCTCTTACTTTTAAAGCAAATTGTTGCACCGCTTCTTTTACCATTGTTTGTTCTTCTGTGTAATTTAAGTCGAACAAATCAGATGGTTTTCTTAGAATCCAAACGAGCCGGATCCTGCTTGCCGGCAGAACTACTACTGAAAACTCGGCTTGAAGCTGCTGCTGCTTTTACCCCTGCATAAGCACTAAAATAAACAACGTTCTCTGCGGCTTTACGTAATTTTAATGTTTTAGCAAAATTGGAGTCTAAAAAGTTGTTAAACTTTGTAAGCTTTTGTGCTGCTTTTTTGTTTTGCTCACCACCAATGAGTGAAGAAATTTCTATTCCCATTTTTTAATAGTTTTTATTAGTTTTAATTTAATTAAGATCAATTTATACCTATAACAAGCTTTCTGCTTTTTTGTTCAATGGCAAATCTTTCAAAAACAACAGAATCGCAAATCTAATTTTTAAATTCTTTAATACGAAAAAAATTCGTCGAATAATATGCGTGCATAATATTTTATTTTATTTAATATACTAACAAACAATTAGTTATTACTCAAAAAAGTTATTAACATTGTTGATAACTGCACACTTGAATTAATGGGTAAAGAGACGTAAAATATTTGCTTAAATATTTATGAATTAGAGTGAACGAGAAAAAAAGCAGTGTAAACGGGTTCGATTGGTTTCTTGACAAGAAGTGATTTTTAACCCGTTTGATTAAGAGCATGTTTAAATTTCATCCGAATATTTGTTAAATATATGATTTTCAATATTCACTTCTCGATACGGCTGAAAAAGCCTACTCGAAGTGACTGTGCGAAAATACTGATGTCAGTTCGAGTAGCGAGCCTTTTCGGTGAGCATATCGAGAACTATTGAGTAACGATATATTTTTAACAATGAAATTTAAACAGGCTAAGTCCGTCATAAAATTTATAATGCATAACATTGGTACGACATTTGGTTATTATTAATTGTAACTTTAAAAACAAAAGCCATGAAAAATATTGCTGTTGCAGGAATAATAGCCATAGTGGGTATTGCCGGATTGTCGTTTCAAAATAAAAACAACTTTTCTGATTTTGAAGATAACAATGCAGAGGTGAAAGAATTACCAATAGTTAGTAATTCTGCCTTTAAAAGAGGAGAAAAATTATCATTTCATTTGAGTTATGGATTTATAGATGCTGGAGTTGCCACACTCGCTGTAACCGATGAAAATCTAGAGTTTGCAAAAAGGAGCACCTTCCATGTAGTCGGCTTAGGATCTTCTTGTGGAATATCAGACTGGTTTTTTAAAGTGCGTGACAGGTATGAATCTTATATTGATGAAAAGGCACTAGTTCCTTGGATGTTTATCAGAAGGGTGGACGAAGGAGGATATAAATTTAGTCAGGATTATGTATTTAATCATTATAATAATAAAGTGAAAACAGACTCCCGACAAAACTTTTGATGTAACTCCAAATATTCAAGACATGATTTCGGCATTTTACAATGCACGCAATTTAGATCTTTCGCAAGCTAAAGTTGGCGATACATATTCGGTGGATTGTTTTTTGGATGAAAAAATCTTCCCTATTAAAATTAAGTTTGTTGGGCGAGAGAATGTTAAAAATAGCTTAGGGACTTTTAAATGCTTAAAGTTTCGTCCGATTGTTCAAGCAGGAAGAATATTTAAACATGAAGAAGATTTGAACATTTGGATTTCTGACGATGCTAATCACATTCCCGTAAAAGGTCAGGCAGACATTTTGTTTGGCTCTGTAAAAGTTGAATTGACTGATTACACAGGGCTAGCAAATCCTATTGCTAAAATAAAATGAGAAGGAGTTTTATTTTGTCCACATAAAAACGTTGGGGTTATTTTCAAATTTTTCAATATCCTTATCAAAGACAATTACAAAGAAATCAATCATTGGCAATATGCCAAAACACCCGCCGAATGTTGCAACGTAAACAACAGGAACCCAGGGTTTAGTGCCTAATATAACACGGTGGGCACCTACAAATCCAAAAGGAAAAGGGAAAGCAGCAATAGCAGTAATTAATTTTTCCCTTCTTTCTTTTTTTGATAGCCTTTTATGATCTAACGAATCTGTTGCAATTCCTTGAACTGCTGAAGTTATGGATGAACAGGAGTCTGTAAAAGGTATAGAATCACTTATGCCAAACAGACAAGAGTCAATGCAATTGTTGGCCGTTATCAATTGGCTTATGGTTATTAGTAAAGTCAGTATGAATATTCGTAAACGCATTATTATTTTAACAAAAAAGGAGAGAACTATTTTCTCTCCTTTTTACTATAATTAATTTATGATGCTCTTATTTTGCAGCAGCAAAAAGTTTTGCAACTTCGCTCCAATTAACCACATTCCAAAATGCTGTAATATAATCCGGGCGTCTGTTTTGATAATGCAAGTAATATGCATGTTCCCATACATCCAGTGCCAAAATAGGTGCGCCTTTTACTTCGGCAATATCCATCAAAGGATTATCCTGGTTAGGTGTTGAGGAAATAACAAGTTTACCATCTTTTACAATCAACCAAGCCCAACCAGAACCGAAACGACCAGTTCCTGCTGTAGCAAATAGTTTTTTAAATTCTTCGAACGAACCAAATGCCGCATTAATAGCACTTGCAACTTCCCCCGTTGGCTCTCCTCCGGCATTTGGAGCCATCAATGTCCAAAATAAAGAGTGATTATAATGACCGCCGCCATTATTGCGAACTGCTACCGGGTATTTTGAAATGTTCTTGCAAATTTCTTCAATGCTCAATTTTTCAGCATCTGTTCCTGCAATAGCATTGTTTAAATTTGTAACATATGCCTGATGGTGTTTGCTATAATGTATTTCCATTGTACGAGCGTCTATGTGAGGCTCTAAAGCAGTGTAGCTATAAGCTAATTTAGGTAATTCAAAAGCCATGTTATTTAAAGTTTAAGAGTTATTAAAATATGTTTTATTGCTCACAAAGCTACATAATTTTGATGCAACGCATCCCAACAATTTTTAAAATGTTTCAGTTGTGTTTTTGAACATGATGTTGTTAAAAAAGAATTAAAAAATTTGAAAAACAATTTAATACAGGTAATATATTTGCCTAAACATTAAAAACAACAACATGAAAAAAACAGTATCATTATTACTTTTAGCAGGTGCATTTTGTGTTACTGCTTGCGGACCATCTGCTGAAGAAAAAGCAAAAGATGAAGCTGCTAAACAAGCTAAATTAGATTCTATTCGTGATGCTGAAAGCAAGGCAACCCCTGTAATGTCAGATTCTGCCTCGGTTTCTGCGGATACCACTGCTGCTGAAGCACACCATTAATTAATATTACATGTAAATCTTACCCCTAAGGATCTTAAAGGTTCTTAGGGGTTTTCTTATTTTAGAAACGTCAAGGTTTCTTATTATTACTGTACTGAACAACTTGTTTATCAAGGTAATTTATTGTTGTCGCCAATACATTGTCTTGCGCCTGCAACACTGCATAATATCCTTCATTGTTCCAAATGTTCCTTGCTATCAAGGCTTTCAGTTGGAGCTTAATGAGGTGTTCTGACTTCTTTATTTCCCGTTCATTCCTTTGGACATGATTGTTTGTGCAATAGGTAATAAAATCTTGAAATAATGCGGGTTTAATCTCAAAGGATTTGTTATACTGTTCTACCGTTTTAAATTTTTTGAACCGTGTTCGTTCCTTATCCGCATAATTAAAAGCGAAATCCGTTATCAATCCTTCGCTGGCTGCCTGATTAATATAACGTGTTATTCCCGATACTTCCAAAGGCACAAATATGTCAGGAATAATTCCGCCTCCACCATATACAATTTTACCGCCGGGAGTTTTAAATTTTAGAGAATCTGCAACTTTTATACTGTCTTTATTCTCAAATTCTCCTTTTTTGTAACGATTACTTTCTTCGGCATAATATTCTTCAATACCATTTGCGTAAGGCTTTTGAATGCAACGTCCAGTGGGTGTATAATAACGAGCGATGGTGAGACGTATGGCTGAACCATCACTGAATTCGCTTTGTTCTTGAACAAGCCCTTTTCCGAACGAACGTCGGCCAATAATTGTTCCTCTGTCATTATCTTGGATGGCACCTGCTAATATTTCGCTTGCCGATGCTGATTCTTCGTCAATCAGTATCACCAATTCTCCCGATTCAAAATCGCCTTTGTGTGTAGCTATATAATCTTTTCTTGGACGTGCTTTGCCTTGCGTGTAAACAATTTCCTTTCCTGAACTTAAAAACTCATCGGCCAAATCAACTGCAGTATTTAAAAATCCTCCACCATTTCCTCTTAAATCCAACACTAGTTTTTTCATGCCTTGTTTTTTTAGTTTCCTGAAGGCATTCATATATTCATCGTAAGTGGTAGCAGCAAAGCGGCTAATTTTAATATATCCTATATCATCACTCAACATATTTGATACATCAACACTATAGATGGGAATTGTACCTCTGGTTATTGAAAAGTCAAGTAACTTAGGATTGTTTTTTCGTTTTATTTTCACTGCTACTTTTGTGTCAATTTTCCCTTTGAGTTGTTCCATTACTCCACGGTTAGTGATTTTAACACCCGATATTTTTTTACCATCGGCACTTATAATTTTATCTCCGGCTTTGATACCAATTTTTTCTGAAGGGCCACCTGCTATAACGGCAACTACGCAAACCGTATCATTTACAATATTAAACTCTATACCCACACCGCCGAAATGCCCTGTAAGAGGTTCATTGCTAACCTGTAACTCATCAGCAGTAATATATGTAGAATGAGGATCGAGGTTTTGTAAAAGTTGCACGATGGTTTCGTCAACCCATTTTTTTTCATTGACTGTATCAACATATTCCTGTTGAACATAACGCAACAAAGCTCCCAATTTGTTGTATCTATAATTGCCGTCAATAGGTATTATTCCATCATGTTTATTCCAATTGAAAGTAGCACCTACAAAAATCCCCAGCACCAACACAAGCGCAAATATGATAGGAAGGTAAATATAAAATTTAGGTCTGTTACTATTCATGCTTTTGTATGTTGTCCAATAATTTAAGTACAACTATTTCTTTATATAACGAACAACTTCCACACCAAATTTTTTAAGGAAATCAACTCCTTCATCATTTTTCAATCCTTTAAACTCTGCATAGGAGTTCAAATAAAAAACCTTTTTAATTCCTATGGTAAAGATCACTCTGGCACATGCAATACATGGAGACAGCGTTACATAAAGCGTAGAACCATCAATGGAAACATTGTTTTTTGTTGCATATAAAATAGCATTTTGCTCAGCATGTAATGCCAATGAACAACTCCCTTTACTATCACGCGGGCACCCTTCTTCGGGCCATGTTTCATCGCAGTTATGCGTGCCAGCAGGAGGACCATTGTAGCCTAAAGAAATGATACGTGTATCTTTTGAAAGCACAGCACCAACCTTGGCTTTTACGCAGTGTGAACGCAAAGCAAGGTTCTCTGCCAGCTCCATGTAAATGTCGTCAAAACTAGGTTTATCCATCGTGTCTCTAAAAATCTAAAAATTATCGGGCAGCTAATTTACAATTTAATGTTACACCTAAATCACAATTAATGTGAATACCTTATTCACTGCCACAACAATCCTACAAGGTTTTTTGTAGTTTTGCCGTATCTCAACAAATCAATGTTTTTTTAATTGGAAACTCCGGAAGTTCTACAAAATATTCTTCGTTCGCTACCTAATAGTCCGGGCGTATATCAGTACTTTGATATTACAGGAAAAATTATTTATGTAGGAAAAGCTAAGGATTTGAAGAAACGGGTATCGTCCTATTTCAATAAAGAAAAATCTGTCAATGGCAAAACACAAGTATTGGTGAGCAAAATTAACGACATCAAATACATGGTGGTGGAAACTGAGTTAGAAGCCTTACTATTGGAAAATAATCTGATAAAAGAATTTCAACCTCGCTATAATATTTTGCTCAAGGATGATAAAACGTATCCTTGGATTTGTATCAAGAATGAAGCTTTTCCTCGGGTCTTTAGTACAAGGTATGTTGTTAAAGATGGTTCCTATTATTTTGGACCATTTGCCTCTGTAAAGGTTATGAATGCGGTGTTAGACCTTATAAAAAAGCTATACAAGTTGCGAAACTGCAACCTGAAATTGACAAAGGAAAACATAGACGCTAAAAAATTTAAAGTGTGTTTGGAATATCACATTGGCAATTGCAAAGGGCCTTGCGTGGGCAATGAAAGCGAACAAGAATACAATCAAACCATTGCCGAAACAAAAGAGATAATTAAAGGAAACATAAGCAGCATCAGTAAATATTTAAAAAGCAGCTTGCAACAACACATTGATAATTTAGAATTTGAAAAGGCGCAACTTGTAAAAGAAAAAATAGATTTATTAGAAAAGTTTCAAAGCAAGTCAACTGTTGTGAGTCCTTCAATCAATAATGTAGATGTTTACTCTATAGTTTCAGACGCTAAAGCGGGATATGTAAATTTCTTAAAAGTAATTAACGGAGCTACCATTCAAGGTCATACTGTAGAATTAATAAAGAAACTTGACGAAAGCGACGAAGAGTTACTCACTTTGGCAATTGCGGAATTGCGCCAACGATTTAATAGCGATGCCCAAGAAGTGATAGTACCTTTTGAAATAGAAACCCCTTTTCCGGGAGTTGAATTCTTTATTCCTCAGCGAGGAGATAAAAAACATTTGTTAGAGCTTTCACAGCGCAATGCAGAGTTTTACAGGAAAGATAAAATGAAGCAGGAAAGTTTGGTTGATCCTGAACGCCACACCAACCGAATATTAGAGCAAATGAAAAAGGATTTACATCTGATGGAAGAACCCCGCCACATTGAATGTTTTGATAATTCCAATTTTCAGGGAGCTTATCCTGTAGCTGCAATGACGGTTTTTAAAGATACCAAACCCAGCAAAAAAGAGTATCGTCATTTTAATATAAAAACGGTGGAAGGGCCTAACGACTTTGCTTCTATGGAAGAAGTCATTTATCGTCGTTACAAACGTGCATTGGATGAAAACCAACCGCTGCCACAATTGATAGTGATTGATGGTGGAAAAGGACAATTAAGCTCCGCACTTGAAAGCCTTGAAAAATTAGGGCTTAGAGGGAAAATTGCAATCATTGGTATTGCAAAAAAACTGGAAGAAATTTATTTTCCAGGAGATTCGATTCCTTTGTATTTAGACAAAAGAAGCGAAACATTAAAAATTATTCAGCAACTGCGAGATGAAGCGCACCGCTTTGGAATAACCCACCACCGCAGCCGTAGAGATAAAGGAACTTTAAAAACAGAGCTTACAGAAATAAAAGGAATAAGTGATGCAACGGCTCAAAAATTATTATCAACTTTTAAATCGGTGAAAAATGTGAAAGAAGCAACTCTTGAACAATTGACCGAAGTAATAGGAAAAGCAAAAGCAACAATCGTGTTTGAAAAGTATCACACTCCTTAAAAGACATGTACCTCAAACGTAAATTAAAATATTGTCGCTAAAAGCAAAGCGCGAAGTTTTAAAAAACTTCGCGCTTTGCTTTAGCAATCCATAATATTAATACATACTTTTTCTATTTCTTAAGCTATCAGGTACCTTGAAACGGTCGCCATATTTAGCAGCAAACTCATCGCAATCAGCAACAAACTGTTTCAAGCCTATGTAATCAATGTAGGATAATGTTCCCCCTGTATGGGGAGCAAAACCGAAACCGAAGATGGAACCAATATCACCATCTTCAACAGTTGTTAAAACACCTTCTTCCAAACAACGGTAAGTTTCTAATGCCATACGATGAAGTAATCTGTCACCAATATTTTTTTCAGTCATGCCGTGAGCTTTACGAGGAAACATTTCATCCAAACCTTTCCAAATATGTTTACCATCTTCGGTATATTCATAATAACCTTTACCGTATTTTTTACCCAAACGGCCTACTGCAGCTAGTTTTTTCAGTACTTCGATATTACGTCTGTGATAATCTGTCCAATCCTCTTCTTTGGTAGTTGAAGCTATTTTTAATCCTAATTCTTGCGATACCTCATCCATTACTGCTAATGGGCCTACCATCATTCCACGTTTTTTAGCAATACGTTCAATGGCAACCGGTGATACACCTTCTTCTAACAACAATGAAGCTTCGTTTGGATATACACCAAATACACGTGATGTGTAGAAACCTCTGCTGTCATTTACTACAATAGGTATTTTGTTTATTTTGGTAACATAATCAACAGCTGCAGCAATGGTTGCTTCACTGGTTTGTTTACCAACAATAATTTCTACCAGTTGCATTTTATCAACCGGCGAAAAAAAGTGTAATCCTATAAATTTATCAGGACGAGCCGAAGCCTTTGCCAACATGCTTATTGGAAGTGTTGAGGTGTTTGATGCGAATACTTTATCCGCTGCAATCATTGCTTCGGCATCTTTGGTAACATTTGCTTTTAGCTCAACGTTTTCAAATACGGCTTCAATAATCAAATCACAACCTTTTAAATCATCATAACTATCAGTAGGTAAAACTCTGTTTAAGATAGCATCTGCTTTTTCACGCGTCATGCTACCTCCTTTTTTTACTGCTTTTTCAATAAGTTTAACAGAATATCCTTTCCCTTTTTCAGCAGCTTCTTTAGATACATCTTTCAATACTACATCAATTCCGCTCATGGCCGAAGAATAGGCAATACCTGCGCCCATCATACCTGCACCAAGGATACCTACTTTTTTAACATCAAAATAATCGTGTCCTTTAGGTTTGTTCTTGCCTTTTTTTGCTTTTTGCATGTTCACAAAAAGTGTACGTATCATGTGACGAGCTTCAACCGATGCAAATGCTTTTACAATGTAACGGCTCTCCAACTCCAATGCTCTGTCGATAGGCAATTGCAAACCTTGATACACAGTTGACAAGTAATAAATGCTTCCCGGAATGTTCCCATGAGTCATTTTACTTACATTACCATTTGCTCCTGCAATTACTTGCAATCCTCCTGGGATAAGACCTCCACCGGGTATTTTGTGTTTTTTATCATCCCAAGGAGCAATGGCTCTAGGGTTTGCCAATATCCATTTTGTTGCAGCAGCAGTAGCTTCTTCAACACTTTCGGCTGTTGCATGAATAATACCTTCTTCAACAGCTTTTGTCGGATTTAATTGTTTTGCCTGTAAACAAAACATAATTGCCGATTGAATACCTAATAAATACGGTAGCTTGGAAGCTCCTCCTCCACCCGGAAAAATACCTAATTGTATTTCGGGTAAACCTATTTTAATTTTATTATTGTTAACAGCGATGCGATAATTTGTAGAAAGTGTAACTTCATAACCACCACCTAAACAAGCGCCATTGATGATTGATACTTTAGGTTTCTCTACTTTTTCAATATCGCGCATTTGGCGCTGAATACCATGAATAGAAGCAAACGCTTTTTCCATCAGTACTTCCGGACTTTCTTTTTGGTCGGCATTTACACTGTTAAGATCGGCTCCCGCCAAAAATTCTCTTTTAGCTGATTGCAATATATAGCCCTTTACATCTTTATTAGTTGCATGTTCCATTACAATATGGTGATAGGCTGCAATTAAATTAGGAGTGTATAAATTCGTAGGATAATCTTTCATATCCATTGTAATCACACAAATACCATCGGCATTTATTTGATATGTTGCAAACTTTTCCAACTCTGTTGAACTAAGTTTTTGAGGTTCTTTAACTGTTGACATGTATCTATTTTTTAATAGGTTAAATTCTTTCGATTATTGTTGCAATGCCCATTCCGCCAGCTACGCAAAGAGTAGCAACACCCGTTTGTTTGTTTGTACGCTCTAATTCATCTAACACAGTTCCTAATATCATAGCGCCTGTTGCTCCTAACGGATGTCCCATTGCCATTGCTCCTCCGTTAACGTTTACTTTATCGTAAGGTAATTTCAACTCATTCATGAACAACATCATTACCGATGCAAATGCTTCATTGATTTCAAAAAGGTCGATGTCAGAAACATTCATCTTAGCTTGTTTCAACGCTTTTAGTGTTGCAGGTGCAGGACCTGTTAACATAATGGTTTGCTCAGTGCTGATGATTGCAGAAGTAACGATACGTGCGCGAGGTTTTAATCCTAATTTTTCGCCAATTTCTTTATTACCGATTAACATCATTGCTGCTCCGTCAACAATAGCCGAAGAATTAGCCGGAGTATGTACGTGATTTAAAAATTCAACATCCGGATATCTGTCCAGGGCAATGTCATCAAAGCCCGCCATTTTACCCATCATTTCAAATGCAGGATTTAATTTTGCCAAACCTTCCAAGGTTGTTTCTTCACGAATGTTTTCATCGCGATCCAATACCATAACACCATTGATATCTCTAACTCCTATACGTGATTTAAAACGACTTTCACGCTCAGCAACAGCCGCTCTTTTATTTGATTCTACTGCTAATTCATCCATTTGCGTACGAGAGTATCCGTATTTTGAAGCAATCAAATCGGCCGATATCCCTTGTGGTACTACACTGTTTGGTATGGCTACAGCGGGATCGAAAAAATAAGCTCCCACATCCGAACCCATTTTTACACGGCTCATCGATTCAACTCCTCCGGCGATAATTGCTCCTGTGCGGAAGCCCGATTTTACGTAAGCAGCAGCTTGGTTTATCGCTTCTAAACCAGAAGCACAAAAACGGTTAACAGTATATCCTGCAACGTGTTCGCCGTAACCGGATGTTGTTGCAATTGTTTTTGCAATATCCGCACCTTGGTCAAACGATTGTGTAACACAACCCATAATTACATCTTCTACTAATGATGTATCAAGATTGTTTTTCTTTCTGAATTCCTTTAGGAGGTAAGAGCCTAAATACTCGGGAGTGAGTACCGATAAAGCTCCTTTTTCCGCGCTTCCTTTGCCTCTTACGGTACGTAAAGCGTCATAAATATATGCTTCCATAGTTTTATTTTTTTAATGATTTATAAATGTGTGAACGAATTCTTTTTTATTTGATAATTACAAATGTATAAAACTTATTATGCAGGCATAATATTTTTAAACATATTTGGAAAATCATAACCGAAGTTAACTTTTTAGAATCCGGAGCAACTCATTTGTTGTTTTCCAGTTGCGGGTAGTTGCTTTGACTTTTAATTTACTCTCGAAAAAATTATTACTGAGTTTCGTATCGCCATAGCCCTTGGGTTTGGGACAATATAAATACACTTCTTTTCCCTTGATTATAAATACGTCAGGGCTATAATCATAAGTAGATATCTTCTTTAAATTTTCCGCTAAAGGAATCTCTTCCAAAAAAGTTACATACAATCTGTCTTGTTCTATATTTTTATCTTTCAAAAATGGATTGTGTTCAACGATTTCCTGCATTTCTTGTTGGGTGCGGACAATAACAGGAACATCAAAACCGAAGGTTTCTTTTATTTTTTGTTCAATAAATGGTGCTAAAAAATTTTGTGTATTGTTTTCGAAGACAACATTACCGCTTTGTATGTAAGTACGCACATTAGTAAAACCTGCACTTTCATACATTTTTTTAAGGGCATCCATCTTAATCATTTTTTGCCCACTTACATTAATACCTCTTAATATTGATAGATAAGTTACCATGAAGATTTTTACAAGCTAATTTCCATAAAAGAAAGGATAATTGACCATTAATAAATATTAATTTATTTACTTAACCGTTCATGCAATTCTTCGTTTCCTGCTGCTAACATTTTTACTGCCAATAAACCGGCACTTTTTGCACCATTTACAGATACCGAAGCTACGGGCACACCATTGGGCATTTGAATGATCGACAACAACGAATCCCATCCATCAATAGAATTAGACGATTTTATGGGTACCCCAATAACAGGCAACGGAGTAATAGAAGCCACCATACCCGGCAAATGCGCCGCGCCACCTGCTCCGGCAATAATTACTTTAATGCCTTGCAAGTGTGCTTTTTTTGCAAACTCCACCATTCTGTCGGGTGTGCGATGTGCTGAAACAATGTTTATTTCAAATGGTATTTTATGTTCGTTCAATACGTCCGCAGCTTCCTTCATTATTGGTAAATCGGAATTGCTGCCCATGATGATGCTTACTAGTGGTGTCATTCAAGTAGATTTTATTGCAAAATAAGTGTTTTTCATTGACACTATTGATATTTTAAATCATCTATATCTCTGTTTTACTTCTGATAAAACTATATGAACAACTTAATAACTGACCATTCTTCTAGTTTTTTATCAAACGGCATCGTATGTGCAGGACTGGTAGATGGCAATACCTTATAGGGAATGTTTATTTGTTTATTGTATTTTAAAAAGTAATCGCAGGCTTTATTTCCGTTAAAAAAGATATGATTTAAGTTGCTGTGTTGTGCAATAAATTGGACCAATTCATTAGGTTCTTCTGCCTGAATATTAGCGTCTAAACTGCCTTCGCGAGAGCAGACTTTAAGCACATCCCACAACGCAATATTATTATTCAATAGCGACTGTTGTTTTGTTTTATAATCGTTAGTGAAGGGTTCTTTAAATAATGTAAAAAGTATTTTCCAAAAAGCATTTCGTTGATGGGCGTAGTATTCATTAAATCGTAACGAATCAACTCCGGGCATTGTTCCTAAAATAAGCACTTTGCTCTGTTCATTGTCAATTGGCGGAAATGAAAAGATCTTCATTTTTTAATTATCTACAAAAATAATTATGCTACAACCTTCAACTCTTTTTGTATGTATTCCGCTTTCTTAACAGCGCTTTCAGGGTTTTTGTCAATTATCGTTACATGTCCCATTTTTCGGAAAGGCTTTGTTTTCGCTTTGCCATAAATGTGAAATTTAGCCCCTTCCACCTCCATGCACTTTTCAAGTCCTTGATAAATAACATCACCGTTATATCCTTTTTCCCCAAGTAAATTAATCATTACCGAAGGCATGATGATTTCAGTACTTCCTAATGGCAATTCCAGTATAGCTCGCAAATGTTGTTCGTATTGAGAAGTCACACAAGCTTCAATGGTATGATGCCCGCTGTTGTGCGGTCGTGGTGCTACTTCGTTAATATAAATTTCGTTGTTTTTATCCAAGAATAATTCTACAGCTAATATCCCCACAATACCAAATGCGGTAATGGTTTTAACAGCAAGTGCTTCGGCTTTTTGAGCCACTTCAGTTGAAACATTGGCAGGACATAACAGCAACGTAACCAAATTGGCTTGTTCATCAAACACCATTTCAACCACATCAAAACATTTTACATTACCCTTTGCATCACGCGCTGCTATTACCGAAAGTTCTTTTGTAAAAATTATTTTTTCTTCAATAACACAAGCTCCTTCAAGTAATAAATGTAAATCGTTAGCTGTATTAATCACCGCAACACCTTTTCCATCATACCCGTCTTTACGCGACTTCTGAACAAAAGGGTAGCTGATAATGCCTTTGTTTAAAGCGTCTATAACGTGTTGTTTATCATCATACAATTCAAAAGCGGATGTTTTTAAATTGTTTTTTTTATAGAATTGTTTCTGCAAACCTTTATCTTGTATTATTTGCAGAGCTTGCGGCGATGGATAAATCTTTTTTCCTTCTTCTTGCAACTTTATTAATGCATCTACATTTACCTTTTCAATTTCAATGGTAATAACATCCATTTGTTTGCCGAACTGATACACCGTATCAAAATCAGTAAAATCTCCTTTTGTAATATTTTTGCAAACTATCGAAGCTGGGCAATCATCGCTTGGTTCAAGCGTGTGAGTTTGCAAATGCCATGGAGCTGCTGCTGTACAAAGCATTTTGCCAAGTTGTCCACCCCCTAATATTCCTAATTTTTTATTGTAAAAGTATGTTGAGTTCATATTGAACTTTACTATATTTTGTTTGTTAAAATGAATGAACGAAGGTATTGTTTTTCCTAAAAAGAGGAGAATACAATTCGGTTTTAATTATTAATCTCAAAACCGTTTTTTCTTTCTCTGTGAACCTCTGTTTAAAAATCTCTGTGAGCCTCAGTGAAACAAAAAATTAGACATAGATTCACGGAGTGAACACAGAGAAAAAATTTCCTCATTTTCAAATAGTCTTTTGTACTTTTGCGCACCAAGATAAGTGACTAAAGAAGATATTTTACGCAAATATGGCGAGTCGCCTAACAATTCTGCCCTAACACAAGAATTGAAAGGAGATCGTGTGCGCATGCATTTGCGTGGCATTGTGGGTTCCGGAGCTTCATTCATTGCAGCAGCAGCATATCAGCACATTTACAAAACACAGTTATTAATTCTTGCCGATAAAGAAGAAGCTGCTTATTTTTTTAATGATCTTGAAAATTTATTGGGCGAAGATAAGGTATTATTTTTCCCCGCTTCCTACCGTATGCCTTATCAACACGAGGATATAGACAACTCCAATATTTTATTACGTGCCGAAGTGTTGAATAAAATTAATGCCGGCAACAAGCATGTGTTAGTGATTTCTTATCCCGAAGCGCTCACTGAAAAGGTTGTTACAAAAAGTCATCTCAGCAAAAACACCTTAAAATTAAAACAAGCGGAAAAAATTTCCATTGATTTTATTACCGATGTGTTGTTTGAATACGGTTTTGACCGTGTTGATTATGTTACCGAACCCGGACAGTTTTCGGTAAGAGGTGGCATTATTGATGTGTTTTCTTTTTCAAACGACAATCCCTATCGTATTGAATTTTTAGGTAATGATGTTGATTCTATACGCAGTTTTGATAGTGTTACGCAACTTTCTATTAAAAAGCTGCCGGAATGTATCATCATTCCTAATGTGCAAACAAAGCTGTTGCAAGAAAGCCGGCAAACATTTTTTGAATTTATTCCTGAAAACACGGTGGTGTGGTTCAAACATTTTCAGTTTACCATTGATAAAATTGAAAAAGCATTTGCACTTGCTCAAAGTTCTTTCAACAAATTAGATACAACAATAACGCATTTGCCTCCACAGGAGCTGTATATAGATAAGGAGAGTTTTACAAAACAAGTATTGACTTTTCCTTTAATTGAATTTAGCAACAATGCTTCGCTCACGCATACAAAAGTTATCCATTATAATTTTTCGCCTCAACCAAGTTTTAATAAAAACTTCAGTTATCTCAACGACAACTTAAAAAGCAATGTTCGTGCACATTTAACCAACATTATTTTTTCGGATACATCCAAACAGGTAGAGCGATTGAATAAAATATTTGAGGACATCAACTTCAATACTGAAGCAGTACAATTTAATTCTATATCATTATCTATTCACGAAGGTTTTGTTGATAACGACTTAAAATTAGCCTGTTACACCGACCATCAGATTTTTGATCGCTATCACCGTTTCCGTTTAAAAAGCAGCTTCAACAAAAAGAACGAAGCCATTACTTTAAAAGAGTTAAAGGGTCTTAATCCCGGCGATTATATTACACATATTGATTACGGCATTGGTCGCTACGGTGGGCTGGAAACCATTGAAATAAATGGGAAAATTCAGGAGACTATTCGTCTTGTTTATAAAGATATGGATGTAGTGAATATCAGTATTCATTCATTACACCGTATTGCCAAATACTCCGGAAAAGAAGGCGAAGCACCTAAAGTAAACAAACTCGGTAGTACCAATTGGAGTGTCCTTAAACAAAAAACGAAGAAAAAAGTTAAAGAAATTGCCTTTGATTTAATTCAGCTTTATGCCAAGCGAAAAGCGCTAAAAGGCTTCCGATTCAGTCCCGACAACTATTTACAAAACGAATTGGAAGCTTCATTTATTTATGAAGATACTCCCGATCAGGTAAAGGCTACTGCCGATGTAAAACGGGATATGGAGAAGGAATACCCTATGGACAGGCTCATTTGCGGGGATGTAGGTTTTGGGAAAACAGAAATAGCCATACGCGCTGCATTTAAAGCAGTGTGTGACAGCAAACAAGTTGCAGTACTCGTTCCCACAACAATTCTTGCATTGCAGCATTACAAAACGTTTAAAGAGCGTTTAAAAGAACTGCCTTGTAATGTGGATTATATCAATCGTTTTAAATCGGTCAAAGATCAAAAAATAACACTTGAAAAAGTAGCCAAAGGCGAAGTGGATATTTTAATTGGCACACATCGGTATTGTGAGCAAAAATGTAAAATTTAAAGACTTAGGCTTGATGATTATTGACGAAGAACAAAAGTTTGGAGTTGGTATTAAAGACAAGTTAAAAACCATTCAAAACAAGCATTGACACACTTACACTTACCGCAACACCCATACCACGCACACTTCAGTTTTCAATGATGGGCGCCCGCGATTTATCGGTTATCAGCACACCGCCGCCTAACCGCTATCCTGTGCAAACAGAGCTACACACGTTTAATGAAGAAATTATTCGTGATGCCATTATGTTTGAAATTTCGCGGGGCGGACAAGTGTTTTTTGTACACAACAGGGTGCAAAACATTACTGAAGTTGCAGGAATGATACAACGGCTTTGTCCGGATGTAAAAGTTGCTATAGGTCATGGACAGCTTGACGGAGACAAACTGGAAGAAATGATGCTCGGCTTTGTTGAAGGAGAATATGATGTGTTGGTGGCAACTACCATTATTGAATCGGGGTTAGATATTTCAAATGCAAATACAATCATCATCAATCAGGCACAAATGTTTGGGTTGAGCGATTTGCATCAGATGCGCGGACGTGTTGGTCGTTCCAACAAAAAAGCATTTTGTTATTTGCTCACTCCTCCCCTATCGGTACTTACAAATGAAGCACGCAAACGGTTAAAAGCCATTGAAGAATTCTCTGATCTTGGAAGTGGCTTTAACATTGCCATGCGCGACCTCGACATACGCGGTGCCGGAAATTTATTGGGTGGTGAACAAAGTGGTTTTATCAACGAAATTGGTTTTGACATGTACCAAAAAATTCTTGACGAAGCCATTTTAGAATTGCGCATGGAACATGAAGAGCTTAGAACAACAGACGTCGGTGGTTCTCATAAATATACTGGTAAAATACATACAACATATGTTAACGACTGTGTGATTGATACGGATATGGAAATTTTAATTCCCGACACTTATGTAAACAACATTGCTGAGCGGTTGAATTTGTACAGAGAGCTGGACGATGCAAAAGATGAAAATGAATTGCTGACCTTTGAAAACAACTTGCACGATCGTTTCGGTGAGGTTCCCACACAAGTAAAACAACTCATTCATACTGTACGTTTACGCTGGTTATCTATGGAAATTGGTTTTGAAAAACTGGTTTTGAAAAACAACCGAATAGTAGGCTATTTTATACAAAACCAACAATCGCCTTACTACCAAAGTGAAGTATTTACAAAGGTGCTAACGTTTGTACAAAACAATAGCAAAATATGTAAAATGAAAGAAAGCAACGGAAAATTGTCCTTATCGTTCGAGAATATAAAATCTATTGATGAGGCGAAAAATAAGTTAAGCCTGATTTTATAATAAGAAGATTAGAAATGAATATTACACGTATCCTTAGATCCCGGATTATTTAAGATTAATACGCCTAATTTGTATTTACCAACTATCTTTGGATGGTCGGCTCTTACTGTATAAACAGCAGGTAACTTAATAGTGAATTTTACATTCCCATTTCCATCCGTTGTACCTTGATAAACCACATTTCCGGGATTGGAGGTATATGTTTTTGATGTATCTCCCGGATGAAATAAATGCACCAAAGTATTAGGCAATACAGCACCTGTTGAATCATATACATTTACCTGACCATAACAAGTTTCATCCTTTTTGCAGGAAGAGGAAGAAAAAGCCGCAATTACTAAAAAGAAAGTGCAAATAATCGTAGAAGTTCTCAATGCTGATGTTTTCATTTAAATTTAATTTTAATTATTTGAAAGCCCTTTGGTAGGGCATCTTTCGTTCATAACAACTACCATAGCTTGCGAATTTAATATATTATTTTGTTAAATACAAAAAAACTTTTTTCATCCAAACGAAATTATGCTTAACATGGTTGGAAGGTAGTGTGTGTACAAATAAAAAGGGCTTAAACTATTACAGTCTAAACCCCTTTTTTCTATTGGTAGGAGTAATTAGTAAATGATCGAACATCTGCAAGATTTCATTTGAGGTTCAAACCAGAAACTTACTCTGAAATCTTTCTCTACTTCATTAAATTAACAGTACCCCTGTAGGTATAATCATGTTTGTTGGTGAATGCAGTTACGTTAATCACATAAACATATGTATCTATCATGGACACCTCACTGCCTCCGTTTATTTTACCGTCCCAGCCTTTGTTGATATCCGTACTGTAAAACACCATTTGTCCCCAACGGTCATACACCATCATCTCAAACTTTGTAACACCATCACCTTCGGCTTTAAATACATCGTTCACACCATCGCCATTGGGGCTAAAAGTATTCGGAACATATAACGTTGTCGGTAAGGTTATCCGAACGATTTCAGAGGTTGAATCTTTACACGATCCATTGCTTACATGCAATTTTATTCTATACGTTCCTGTATCGGCATAGGTATGTTCCTCAGGGTTGGGCGATGGGGATAGGTTCTTATCGCCAAAGTCCCACAACCAGGATGTTGTTGATATAGAAGCATCGCTAATACTGATCGTTGGTCTCAAGATACTGGTGCTTTCAGGAGTTACACTAAAAATTGCATGTGGATTTTCATGAACCACCACGGTCGCTTTTTGATTTTGTATTGCCGTACTACATTGATTCGAGTCTACCACATTGGTCAGTATATAAACAAATGTGCCTACTTTATCCGTAGCCGGTTTTAGTGAATAAACACTATCTCCTTTTTGTATCGCAGAACTATTGTTAACGGTAAAAGTAAAGGTATATGGTTTGGTACTGTTCATTCCTTTGAATAAAATAGCTTTAGCTGTACTATCACGACATATCTCTTCGTTTTGACTGATGGTGGCCGTTGGTAATTTGTTTACAATCATCGTTTGTGTATTTACAGGTAATGGTTGCGTACAGTTTGCATCTTTTACCTGTGTCAGATTGTAAACAACCGTTCCGGTGATGCCGGTAGGAGCACTTATGGTTGCCGTAGTGCTGCCATTAACAGTAGGAGTCGTAACTGTTTTAGTACTTTGAGTTCCGTTTACCGTTTCAGTATAGGTAAATACATAAGGTGAAGTACCCTGACTGGTTACATTAAAGGTTGCTGTTGCGGGCTGATTCTGACATACACTGGCAGTAACTGTTGGCACCGCCGTTAAGGTTGGGCGTACTACCACATTAACGCTTGATGGTATTGTTTCAGGCAAGACATTGCAACTGTTGGTACTGGTTACCGTCATGGTCAAGGTGATGGTTTTACCCTGATCAAGTGTGCTTGCTTTGTATTGAGGACTTAATGTCGTCTGGTTGCTTAACACACCTTGGCCATTGTCTGTCCAGTTGATTGCTCCGTTACCTGAACTTGCACCTGTTACGCTAACCGAGTCTGTCTGACAGATTGGGCTTGTTGAGCCTGCATATGCAGTTGGTAATGGATCCAGCTGAATGGTTCCTGTCAGTTGTTTTTGAACACAAGCAGAACCTGTTGTACGTACCGTATAGGTACTCACAACAGCAACCGTTTGGCTGGTTACACCGCTAGGCGTACCCGAAATAGTGAATACTCCGGCATTATTATATGAACCATTTACACCGTTCGGTAGCCCTGTTACAGATGCATTATAAGCTCCGCCGTTTAAGGTATACGTTATTGGTGTTATAGGAGTGCCTCGTACACATACGGTTTGAGTTGCTGTGGCTCCGACCGACATTAAAGCGATGGTAGCATCCGGATAAACCGTAATGGTACCGATAAGAGATGTTTGAGTACAGGTACCTGCTGTTGTTACCGTATAGGTACTTGTAAGCGTTTGAGTCGATACTGTGGTTGGAATACCGCTAATGGTTAACGCTGTTCCTGAAAAATTGCCTGTTATACCCGCTGGTAAGCCCGTTACTGTTGCCGTGGTTGCTCCACCGGTGATCGTATAGGTGATGGGGGTTAATGACGCTGTATTCACGCACAGGGTTTGATGATCACTGCCCACTGCCGAGAATAAACCTAAAAAGGCCTGAGGAATTACGGTGATCGTTCCTGTAACAGAGGTTTGAGCGCAAGTTGTACCCGCTGTGGTTACCGTATAGGTACTTGCCACTGTTTGAGTGGATATAGCAGTTGGAGTGCCACTAAGGGTTAACGTTGTTCCGGTAAAACTACCGCTTATACCCGCCGGTAAGCCTGTTACCGTTGCTGTAGTCGCGCCTCCTGTTATCGTATAGGTGATGGGGCTTAATGTTCCTGTATTCACACATAACGTTTGATTATCACTACCGTTTGCCGATGATAAAGCTATAAAGGCTTTTGGGGTTACCGTGATCGTTCCCGTTACTGATGTCTGTGAACAGGTACCCGCTGTTGTTACCGTATAGGTACTTGCCACTGTTTGAGTGGATACCGTGGTTGGAGTGCCGCTGATGGTTAACGTTGTTCCTGAGAATGTACCCGTGATACCCGCCGGTAAGCCCGTTACCGTGGCTGTAGTCGCGCCACCGGTGATCGTATAGGTGATGGGGCTTAATGTACCTGTATTCACACACAGTGTTTGATTATCACTGCCCATGGCCGATGCTAAACCTAAAAAGGCTTGAGGAATTACGGTAATCGTTCCTGTTACTGATGTTTGAGCGCAGGTACCTGCTGTGGTTACCGTATAGGTACTTGCCACTGTTTGAGTGGATATAGCAGTTGGAGTGCCACTAAGGGTTAACGTTGTTCCGGTAAAACTACCGCTTATACCCGCCGGTAAGCCTGTTACCGTTGCTGTAGTCGCGCCACCGGTGATCGTATAGGTGATGGGGCTTAATGTACCTGTATTCACGCACAGCGTTTGATTATCACTACCGTTTGCCGATGATAAAGCTATAAAGGCTTTTGGGGTTACAGTAATGGTACCCGTTACTGCTGTCTGTGAACAGGTACCCGCTGTGGTTACCGTATAGGTACTCGCCACTGTTTGAGTGGATACCGTGGTTGGAGTGCCACCAATGGTTAACGTTGTTCCGGAAAAACTGCCGGTTATACCTGCCGGTAAGCCCGTTACCGTGGCCGTAGTCGCGCCACCGGTGATCGTATAGGTGATGGGGCTTAATGTCCCCGTATTCACGCACAGCGTTTGACTATCACTGCCGTTTGCGGAGGATAAACCTAAAAATGCTTGAGGAATTACGGTAATCGTTCCTGTTACTGATGTTTGAGCGCAGGTACCTGCTGTGGTTACCGTATAGGTACTTGCCACTGTTTGAGTGGATATAGCAGTTGGAGTGCCACTAAGGGTTAACGTTGTTCCGGTAAAACTACCGCTTATACCCGCCGGTAAGCCTGTTACCGTTGCTGTAGTCGCGCCACCGGTGATCGTATAGGTGATGAGGCTTAATGTTCCTGTATTCACACATAACGTTTGATTATCACTGCCCACTGCCGATGATAAAGCTATAAAGGCTTTTGGGGTTACAGTAATGGTACCCGTTACTGATGTCTGTGAACAGGTACCCGCTGTTGTTACCGTATAGGTACTGGTTAAGGTTTGAGTCGATACCGCTGTCGGAGTGCCACCAATGGTTAACGTTGTTCCGGAGAAGCTACCCGTGATACCTGCCGGTAAGCCCGTTACCGTTGCTGTAGTCGCGCCACCGGTGATCGTATAGGTGATGAGGCTTAATGTCCCTGTATTCACACACAAGGTTTGGTTATCACTGCCGTTTGCCGAGGATAAAGCTATAAAGGCTTTTGGTGTTACCGTGATTGTACCCGTTACTGATGTCTGTGAACAGGTACCTGCTGTTGTTACCGTATAGGTACTTGCCACTGTTTGAGTAGATATAGCAGTTGGAGTGCCACTAATGGTTAGCATTGTTCCGGTAAAACTACCCGTTATACCTGCTGGCAAACCCGTTACTGTGGCGGTAGTCGCTCCGCCTGTTATCGTATAGGTGATGGGTGTTGCCAGAGCTGTATTCACACAGAGCGTTTGATTATCACTGCCGTTTGCTGAGGATAAACCTAAAAAAGCATTGGGTGTTACGGTGATTGTACCCGTTACTGCTGTTTGGGTACAGTTACCTGCTGTTGTTACCGTATAGGTACTGGTTAAGGTTTGAGTCGATACCGTGCTTGGAGTGCCACTGATGGTTAATGTTACGCCGGAAAAACTACCGCTTATACCCGCCGGTAAGCCCGTGACCGTGGCCGTGGTCGCACCACCGCTTATTGTATAAGTTATGGGGGTGACTAAAGCGGTATTCACACACAAGGTTTGATTATCACTGCCATTGCCGGAGGATAAGGCGATCGCTGCATTTGAATTGATCGTAATGCTTCCTAAAACCGTTACCGGAGCACAGCCTCCTACTGTGGTTAACGTATAATTATAGGTGCCCAATACTGTTGGGGTGCCACTTATCGTCACTACACTATTGCTATAAACTCCGGTTACACCCGTTGGCAAGCCCGTTACATTCGCACTTGTTGCTCCGTCACTTAAACTATAGGTGATCGTGCTTAATACATCTGTCTGACACAATTTTTGAGCGTCGCTACCTGCTCCGGAAGTTAAATCTACTACCGTGTTCGGATTGCCCACTATCGTGCCTGTTGCACTTGTTTGGGCACAAGTGCCTGTTGTGTTTACGGTATAACCAAATGTTCCTACCACTGTCGGGCTGCCGCTTATTGTCACTGTGCCTGAGGAATACATACTTGTTAGTCCTGCCGGTAAACCTGTTACACTCCCTCCTGTTGCTCCGCCGCTTACCGTATAGGTGATATTCGTTAACGGAGTGTTAATACACAAGGTCTGACTAGCTGCTCCTACCACACCTAAAAAGGCTTTGGGGAAAACCGTGATTGTTCCCGTTACCGCTGTTTGAGAACAGGTGGTACCCGATGTGCTTACCGTATAGGTACTCACTACCGTTTGAGTGGACACCGCTGTCGGGGTGCCATTGATCGTTAACGTTGTTCCGGCAAAACTACCCGTTATACCCGCCGGTAAGCCCGTGACTGTTGCCGTGGTTGCTCCTCCACTTATCGTATAGGTGATCGGTGTTGCTAAGGCCGTATTCACACACAGCGTTTGATTATCACTGCCCACTGCCGATGCTAAACCCAGAAAGGCTTGAGGAGTTACCGTGATTGTTCCTGTGACAGATGTCTGAGCGCAAATTGTACCCGCTGTGCTTACCGTATAGGTACTGACCACTGTTTGAGTGGATACCGCAGTTGGAGTGCCACTGATGCTTAACGTTGTTCCGGTAAAACTACCCGTTATACCCGCCGGTAAGCCCGTTACCGTGGCCGTGGTGGCGCCGCCTGTTATTGTATAGGTAATTGGTGTTAATACTCCTGTATTCACACACAAGGTTTGATTATCACTGCCCACGGCAGAGGATAAACCTAAAAAGGCTTTTGGAGTGACGGTGATTGTTCCCGTTACTGCCGTCTGAGAACAGGTACCCGACGTTGTTACTGTATAGGTACTGGCCACTGTTTGAGTAGATACCGTGCTTGGAGTGCCACTGATGGTTAACGTTGTGCCGGTAAAACTACCCGTTATACCGGCCGGCAAGCCCGTTACCGTGGCCGTGGTGGCGCCGCCCGCTATCGTATAGGTAATCGGTGTGGCTAAGGCTGTATTCACACACAGGGTTTGATTGTCACTGCCCACTGCCGAGGACAAACCTAAAAAGGCCTTTGGTGTGACGGTGATCGTACCCGTAGTGGAGGTTTGAACGCAGCTACCCGATGTGGTTACTGTATAGGTACTGGCCACTGTTTGAGTCGATACCGCCGTAGGTGTGCCTGAAATTGTTACTGTATTGGATGAAACAGAAGCCGTTACCCCTGAAGGTAAACCTGTAACCGTGGCTGTTGCTGCTCCACCACTTATCGTATAGGTGATGGCTGTTAGTGCGTTATTGACACAATAGGTTTTATTATCAGTTCCAATTGCCGATGACAGACCTAAGAATGCTTTGGGTTGTACGGTGATCGTTCCGGTTACCGCTGTCTGAGAACAAGTCCCTGCTGTAGTTACCGTATAAGTACTCGTGAGGGTTTGGGTAGATACCGTGCTCGGAGTACCACCAATGCTTAACATTACTCCGGAAAAACTACCCGTTACTCCTGCCGGTAAGCCCGTGACCGTGGCTGTTGTGGCACCGCCACTTATCGTATAGGTAATGGGACTTATCGCTGTATTTACACACACCGTTTGACCATTCGTGCCTGCCCCGGAACTTAACGCTAGCCCGGCGTTGGGCTTTACCGTTATCGTATTGGTAACCGTAGCTGCACAGGATGAAGTGTTGATATTTACCGTATAGGTTGTTGTTACAGTTGGACTGGCTGTCATTGCTGAAGTAGTACTCAATGTGGTGGTTGCTCCACCCACAACTCCTGTCCAGGTATAGCTCGGAGACAAGGATGCCGTTACTACTGCACTTATGGTACCTGTAATCCCTGCACATACCGTGGTTGGGTTTATGGTAATACTTAATGGTGGATTAACCACAATGGTTTGTGTTATTGGAGGTGCACATCCGCTAAGGTCTGAAAGCGTGTAGGTAGTCGTAGCAGTAGGCGCCACTGAAATAACACTGGTTGTATAGGTCGTTGCTCCGTCATTCCATGAATAAATTACCGGGTAATCAGAATCTCCACTTAAGGTAACACTACCTCCCTTACAAATAGTTGCAGATGGTGCAACTGAAAGATATAATAGTACAGGATTTTGCGTGGTGTATGATATAATAACTTGACCATTAGCGCCATCAGCGCCAGGATGATCATCTGCATTAGTTCCACCACCACCTCCTCCTCCAGGACCTCGACCAGGTGCAGCTAATTAATTACACCCAAAACAGTGATTGAGTCCGCCTACTCCACCATTCCCTCCTCCCGTACAGGCCGTCCCACCAGGAGTTGTGGTATTTGAACTTTACCCGCATCCTCCGCTAACTGCAGTATTTGGGTTTGGAGCAGACCCTCCACTTCCTGTTCGGACAGGCAGATGCACCACCACCACCGCTCCGGCCATAAATAACCTGTTTGGCTCCTGACCCACTCCTCCCGAAATTATTGGTAAATTTCCTTATCCTGCCGAACTTACTGCCCCCTGGAATTTAACTTCCATATCCCTTGGCAAACCAGAAGCAAGTCCTCCGTTCCACCTTGAGCATAATACAGTAGTTGGACTACCAAACCATGAATTGCCTCCTTCCGCCTTCCACACTTTAATTCGCCATCTCGGCGTGTGCGCAGCACCCTTGCCACCTGCCCCTACAAATAAACTATAAATGGTATTTTGTGTGACAGGATAAAATATTACCACTATAAGCACCGCCACCGCCGCCCGAACCATCCGGAATTGCACCGAATCCACCTGTACCACCACCACCACCGGCACCCCATGTTTCCACCGTGATTGTATGTACACATCCAGGTACAGTCCATGGTGTAACCGTTGTTGTAGCTGATGAAAAAACTACAGTTTGTATAGTATTATTTAATACTGTAATAGTTTTGGTGGAAATACATTGTGTGGGACAACCGTTAGGATTAGTTGTTAGTTGTAAAACTACAGTGCCTGTATAACCGGGGGCTGCAGAGTAAGTAACTCCAGCAGGATTATTAGTTTGTGCAGTGGTACTTAAGGAACCACCACCCGAAACGATGCTCCAGGCTCCGGTAGTTACCGAACCACCTACCGATGCCTTAAACATGGGTAAGGCATTGGTATTGTACATGGAGGCGGGATTTCGACCTACATTACAAACAGGCAAAGCATTTGTGGTTGTTAAAGTAATGGTATTGGTATTTAATGTTACACAACCGGGAGCACTTACCACAGCCATATAATATGCTGTTCCTGTTAATGAACCGGGAGCATATGTATTTACAGTTACAGTTCCTGTAACGGGCGTATAACCGGATGATAAATTGGCGGATGTGTACCAGACAAAATTCGGCACTGCCGATGCAGGTTGTGTGGTAATGTTAAGTGGGGTGGGCGTACTGCCATTGCATATGGTTTGTGAAAATTCTAAATCGGCAGTAAGTTGCTGTACATATACCTGCACCGCTGCCGAAGTATCGTAATGAGACACAACCTGTTGTTTCGGTAATAATTGCCCTGTACCAGGTTGTGGTTGAAATTGAAGTAGTTGGAGTATAAGTGTTAGGAGCTAAAAAGCTTGTTAAATCCGTCCATGCAGCAGCATTCGTTGTATCGGTATTGTTATATTGCCATTTATAATTATAGCTAGAGGTATTTCCCCCTGAACCAGTTGCCATAAATGGTTGGGGTAATCCGGGACATATAGTTTGAGAAACACCTACTGTTACATTTAACAGTGCGGGTAAGGTAATTTGAGCCATACCAACTGAACCTGTTCCACCGGTAGTAGAACCTATACCACCACCACCACCACCACCACACGCTACACAGGTTTGGTTACCGTTTCCATTACCATTGTTATTACCACCAGCAGCGCCACCACCACCATTATTACCGGTAGCTGGACCTCCCCCTGCTCCACCAACATTACCACTACCTGCACTACCATTTTTTCCAGCTCCACCAGAGCCTCCGGTTGATCCACCACCGCCACCAACATTTCCTGTTCCTGCCCCACCATTACCACCTGAATACCTTATTTGACCTGTTCCTCCTGCAGAGGCACCACCGACACCACCGGCAGTACCGGTACTTGTTAGTCCTCCTTTAGCCAAAACAAGTTTTGTAGCACCTAGTGCAAACCAAGTATCACCGCCTGGAGTTCCGGTAGCTCCCGGATTTCCAAGCTGAATACTATATGTAGTACCAGCTGTTACCGGTAATACGGATCTGCTATAAGCACCACCACCGCCACCACCACCGGGGTGGCATTACCTTCATTCATTTCCGCGCACCCGAGCCTCCCCATACTTCAACGGTAATAGTGGTTACACATGCAGGAATAGTATAGCTTTTTTGTAAATCAGCCGCCGTTCCCCCCGTTGGAATAAAGGTAACAACCTGAGCGGTCATAAATGATGACATCATCAACAATAGCATTAAAAAAATTACCTGTAATTTTTTTAAAATGATATTTTGAATAGCATTTTTTACCACAAAAAACGCTGTAGTATCAGATGGGTCATTCAATAGTTGTTTGTTTTTAGTTGCAGGTAGCATATTGCTCATTTTTATATGTAATAACGTCCTATTTCTTTAAATTGTCTTTGCCAGGCTTTTTAAATTATTACTTCAGCTTTTACTCTAAATTTGAATGTGTAAAATGAAATGGAGTTTTTCAAATTGGTAATCATTTTTAAGTCTTTCTGAAATGAGGATACATATTGAGTTATAATGGTTGCAATAGGTATTGCGAATGTAACATATGTTAATTGAGACTGATTTATTTATCCTTTTCAATTACTTTTTAAAAGGTAGAATAAAATTATTTGTTGTATTAACACTTTAAATGGACATACGTATATTTTATCAACAAAAAATTATTTTAGAATGATCTTTTTATACATTTGTCGCAAACTATTAAATAGTATTAAAATGAAAAGCATTCTATTTTCGTCAATGATCTTTATTTTTAACATTGCAGGTTTAAGGGCTCAGTGTACCACCGTAACAGTAAATGCTGCAACTATTTGTACCGGTTCATCCGCTACGTTAACGGCAAGTGGAGATTCCTCCTACACCTGGTTTCCTGCAACGGGGTTAAATACAACTACAGGAGCAACAGTAGTAGCCAGCCCTTCTGTTACAACTACCTATACCGTAACTTATTCCGGCAGTGGTACTCTCGGTCCAGAATTGGTTGTTGATGGAGATTTTTCATCATATATATACAGTAATACCACAGGAAGTGATTCGACGCTTACGAGTCCTTCACAGCTTATCGGGTTCACAAGTGGTTACTACCCGTCTTTCTCTAGTGAATATGGCGAGATGATATTTTACCCTTATGGTAATTTGACTTGGTTGAACCCTAGTCCGAACAATGCTAATGCTTTTTGGGTGAACAAACCGGCTGGTGGACTTATATGGGAAAATAACCCTTTAATTGCAATAACACCAAACACCAACTATACCTTTTCTTTTTTTGTAAATGAGGACGATGATGGAGTTCCAAACCTATATCAACTTACAATAAATGGGGGAACACCGGTAGCTACTTTTTCTGTTGCATCGGCAAGTGTCCGAACATGGGTTCAATTTTCAACCGTATGGAACTCGGGCTCAGCAACAACAGCCGACATTAAATTGTTGAGTGACCCAAATTCAGAAACTGCATATACTGCTTTTACTGATTTTTCCTTTCGCGAAACTTGTAATAACACTTCAACAACAACTGTTACAGTAAATAAGCTCCCCGTTGTTACCGCCAATGCTTCAAGCAATAGTGTATGTGCAGGTTCTGAAATTACACTTACCGGAGGTGGTGCAAGTTCATACACATGGACAGGTGGGGTAAGTAACGGTGTTAGTTTTATACCTGCAACAACTACTGCTTATACTGTTACAGGAACAGACACTAATGGTTGTTCTGGAATTGCGGTTGATACTATAAAGGTAATTGCTTCACCAACATTAACGGTAAGTTCAGCAACAATTTGTAACGGACAAAACGCTACATTAACAGCAAACGGTGCCTCCTCCTATATCTGGTCAACGGGTGCAACAACGGCTTCAATTAGCGTTAGTCCTGCTGCCAGTAAGTCATACACTGTAACAGGTAAGTCGTCCGCTGGTTGTGCTGCAAGCGCAGTAACAACCGTTACGGTGTTAAAAACACCCACGCTTACGGTTACTCCTAAAACTATATGTGAAGGAACATCCACTACCTTAACAGCAAGCGGACCCGTTACAAATGGTACGATGACTTATACCTGGTTCCCCACAACGGGCTTAACGGCACCTGTCACAGGTGCAACAGTGGTTGCCACACCAACAATAAACAGCATTTATTCGGTAACAGGTAAAAATAGTTGTGGCACCAGTACTATTGCTTTGGCTGAAGTTACCGTTCTTCCCAAACCAATTGTTATAGCAAATCCTGTAGTGCAGTCAATATGTGCAGGAAGTACAGCAACATTAACAGCAATGGGTAACTCCAGCGGTTATACATGGTTACCGGCTACCTTTTTGAATAAAACCACAGGGGCAACCGTAATTGCTACACCAACCATTACCACTACTTATACGGTAACCGGTACTGGCACTAACGGTTGCTTCAGCAAAACAACAACATCGGTAATAGTTAATCCAGTACCTGTTGTAAAAGTGAATGCTGCAACTATTTGTGCGGGCACAACAGCAACATTAACAGCAACGGGAGCCCTTAATTATTCGTGGTCACCTGCTGCTGCTTTGAATAAAACCAACGGGGCAACGGTAATTGCTTCACCAACTGTTAGCACTACTTATACCATAACCGGTACTAATGCTAACGGTTGTATCAGCAAAACAACTACATCAATAATAGTTAATCCGGTACCTGTTGTAAAAGTGAATGCTGCAACTATTTGTGCCGGCACAACAGCAACATTAACTGCAACAGGAGCTGTTAATTATACTTGGTTACCTGCTGCCTCTTTGAATAAAGCCATCGGGGCAATTGTAATTGCTTCACCAACTGTTAGCACTACTTATTCCATAATCGGTACTAATGCTAACGGTTGTATTGACAAAACAACTACAACTGTACTAGTTCATCCATCGCCTGTTATAAACGTTAATTCTGCAACTATATGTACAGGTACCACAGCAACATTAACAGCTACCGGAGCAATTAATTACTCATGGTCACCTGCTGCCTCTTTGAATAAAGCCAGCGGGGCAACCGTAATTGCTACACCAACTGTAAATACCATTTACACTGTTACAGGTTTAAATTCAAATGGATGCAGTAACAAAGCTACTTCTACAGTTAGTGTAAAAACTCAAACTGTGAGTATTACAGGGAACACTTTTTATTGTACTAATGATCAGGTATTTCTTGCTGCTAGTACCCTAGATAATTATCAGTGGTATATAAATGGAAACCCAATAAACCCTCTTGAAGGAGGGACTTTACAAACAACGAATTACACGCCATTATATGAAGGTCAGTATCCGAATCCTGAAAAAGAACTATTTACTGTTAAAGGTATGAAAAATGGTTGTGCTGTTAAGGCCTCTGTAACAATAACGTTACAACCCAATCCTACGATTACTATTACAGCGTCCAAAAATGCGATTTGTTCAGGAGAATTTGTTACTTTAACTGCTCAAGGAGCAGCAACTCAGTATAATTGGACGGGTTTTGGAGCTGGATTTACCTTGTCAGATAATCCTGCATCAACAAGAACATATATGGTTACCGGTTTTTTAAATGGATGTAGTTCTACTGCGACACAACAAGTTAAAGTTCTTCCTGCACCAACTGTTACTGCTAACTCAATAATATTTCCTAATATTAAAGTATTAAAATATTTAATTGCAACAGCCTCCGGAGGTACTCCCGGTTATACTTATAGTTGGTATTCTCAACAGTCGCCGGCAACAGTTTCTTCTACGCAAAACCCGATAGTAGTACTAAGTGGTAATTTTTATAGAGTAGTTGTTACCGATGCCAATGGCTGTAAATCGAATCCAAGTCAATATAGATCGGAATCGCAAGAAGCTAATATTATTGAGCCCGCAACAACAACATCTTTACCTGATTTTATGGTATATCCCAACCCTAACAGCGGCACTATGGCATTAACATATTCTTCAATTTCTGCTTCGGATAATGGTGTTTTTATAATTTATGATTTGAATGGTAAAGAAGTAGCGGTGTACCATTTAAATTATACTGAAACTGAATTAAAAATTAATGATGTTCCATTGCTCAATGGAACTTATTTTTATAAGGTAATAATAAATGGAAATGAAATGAAAAGTGATAAAATAGTTATTCTAAAATAACAAGATTGTCACATAAAAGTGTATTCCTAAAGGGGCTTTAAGTAATAATTTTAAATAGAAAGGGGAGTGAATTAGTTTCGTATAATAAGCAATTATTAAGATAAGCAATTATACTTTTTTTCCATTCATTTAGGATTATATAGTTCTTCGTCATTGCGAGCGAAGCGATCTCATACGTTATGTTATTTGAGATTGCTTCGGGCGAAAAGCCCTCGCAATGACGTTATCCATTAAAGCATTTCTTAATAATAAAATAACTTGGTATCAACTTCCCGATAGTAGGTTAATATTGAAGTTGTTTAAAGTTGCTATTAAAACGCCTACATCTCGACTTCGCTCGATGTGACATTTTTAAGCTGTGTCAGTTCGAGCGTAGTCGAGAACAAACAGCTTAAATGTTAACTTTTGACAACTTCAATAATTAACGTGAATTATGGATTAGAAATTTTACCAATACTTGGTATTATTTGTTGAAATTAAAAGATTCTATGCTTTTTTGACTTCACCCCTTCATCCCCTTGGATTTTCATATTTTATTACCCTAATGGTTAATTGGATGAATAGCTATCGTTTAAGGGTATTTTTAATACTGATTAGACACCTTATGGGGTAGAAAAAAAGAAAACCCCAGTGTTTACTGAGGTTTTAAGATAACTGGCGGGTAGGAAGATTCACGTTTCGAACCAATTTATCAAAGATTTGGAAAAAATAACAGCGTTTATCAAAAACTGTGAAGGCGTTTTTTAGCAAAGGCTCTTCCCGAACCAGATTTTAAATATTTCTCAAATTCGTATGCTTTATACTTATCAAAAAATATAGATTGATGAACAATAAAAAAAGGTAACCGGGTAGATGTATAATGAACATCCCCTTTGTTATGTCTTGAAAGGCGTTCCTCCATATTACCTGTACACCCGACATAATAAGTATTGTCGTTACATTTTAAAATATAAACCGTCCACATTTATTTAAATTAAAAAAGCCTGATTTCTCAGGCTTTAAAATAATTTCGCTTTCGCAACTTTGCGCGGACTGTGTCCGCTGAAAGTCGCTTCAGCGACTGAAAGCGGAGAAAGAGGGATTCGAACCCCCGGAAGTGTTACCTTCAACAGTTTTCAAGACTGCCGCAATCGACCACTCTGCCATTTCTCCGGGGGCAAAAGTAGTATTTTTTCATAATCCCATCATTAATTTATGAAAAATATCTTTTTAATTCTCTTTTATTTTTATTTTAATTCCAATAATTTTTTATAAACGTGGTGTGTACACCTGTCATTTCTTTTACATTTGCCCAATGAAGGTTGCCGTAGTTATACTTAATTGGAATGGTAAAAAATTTCTTGAAAAATTTTTACCCTATGTTGTTTCATATAACACTTCCTACTCACAATTAATAGTTGCCGACAATGCTTCTACCGATGATTCCATCACTTTTTTAAAGACCAATTATCCACAAATTAAGATCATTCAAAATGTCACTAACGGAGGTTTTGCAAAGGGCTATAATGATGCCTTGAAACACGTTGATGCCGAGTATTATGTGCTACTTAATTCGGATGTAGAAGTTACCGAAAACTGGCTTGAACCACTTATTAAATTAATGGATACAGATGAAACGATTGCAGCCTGTCAGCCCAAAATTAAAAGTTATACCCACAAAAACCGTTTTGAGTATGCCGGTGCAGCGGGTGGTTTTATTGATAAATTCGGGTATCCGTTTTGCAGAGGACGTATTTTGGACAATATAGAAGAAGACAATGGTCAATACAATGATAACAGAGAAGTTTTTTGGGCTACCGGAGCCTGTTTATTTATAAGGGCAAGCTGCTTTCATCAGCAAGAAGGTTTTGATGAAGATTTTTTTGCCCACATGGAAGAAATAGATTTATGCTGGCGATTAAAAAATGTAGGGTATAAAATCATGTATTGTGCCGACTCCACTGTATATCATGTGGGAGGAGGAACACTTAATAAACTTAGTCCTCAAAAAACATTTTTGAATTTTAGGAACAACTTAATTTTGTTGTGCAAAAATCATGCATCGCAATATTTTGTTATAAAATTGTTTATCCGTTTTGTAATGGATGGGATTGCCGGAATAAAATTTTTGTTGTCGGGAGAAACAGGGCACCTCATCGCAATTATCAAAGCACACTTCAGCTTTTATAGCTCATTTGCAAAAACATTGCGAAAGCGAAAAAAATTAAAATTACAAATTAAGCAGTACACCACTTCCGCAGTTTACTTGCACAGCATAATAGCCGACTATTTTATAAGAGGTAAAAAAACATTTAAAGAAATTGATTTAAAAGGTCGGTTTTTGCAGCAGTGAAAGCTGATGGCCTATGTTGTTTGATTAGTCATTCAAAATTTAATTTTGAATTTATTGCAACCGGATAATGGTTAGTATTTCAACCCGGATCGGCATAAGACTTCGGCAGTAATGCAGCATCAAATACCCGTTTTACTTTTTATAAATTTAAGTAATGCTTTTGCATCTTCATCTTTTAACTGAAAGCCGAATTTTATTTCGTTTCCAAAATAATCAAATGCGAGCTTTTCACCTCCGATTACCCAATAAGAGTTATTGAAGCTTTCGATAAAAGAATTTTCGTTCGGTTCTAAAAACCTGAATTTTTTAATTGTTTCACAATCATATTCCACTATTTTACCCTTACCTGAAACATCTTTTTTATAAATCAATTTCCCGCTTTTTATTCTGATAATTTCTTTACCATACTTTCTCCACATATGTGCCTTGGCAATTTTATACTCAAAGTAACACCAAAATCCTAACCACACAATTATTACCGTTTTTATATCCAAATTGCTAGTTGTAAAATATTGAGTTATCATAATTACTCCGCATACTGACCATACAAACAGCCACGCAAACAACAGTATGCTTTTAATTTTATCTTTTAAAGAAAGAATAACAATAGTCCACTCTTTATCAGAATTTGTAATACTTATTTGATCGCCTATAAAGTCCATAATGGTGTTAAATTTTGAAAAACAAAATTATCAATTAATTTATACTTTTACTTCGCATAAATAGTTGAGCGGTTTTTAATGAAAAAACAACAGGAAAATAAGGAATTGGGGTTTGGTACTAAGGGCGCCACCCAAAATACCAGATTAATAAATCCTGACGGATCGTTTAATGTAAACAGGGTAGAACCATCCAAATGGCACTCCATAAGTGTTTATCACGCTTTATTATTAATGTCGTGGAGAAAATTTAATTTAATTGTGTTGGCTTATTTTTTCATTATAAATTTATTTTTTACTGCTTGTTATTATAGTGTTGGTATAGACGGTTTAAATGGAATTGATGGTGTAAGGAGTGAAACAGATAAATTCCTAAATGTGTTTTTCTTCAGTACACAAACATTAAGCACCGTTGGTTTTGGAAGAATAAGTCCTGTAAGTCATTTGGTGAGTGCTGTTGCAGCAGTTGAATCATTGGTAGGTTTATTAGGTTTTGCAATTGCTACCGGTTTACTTTACGGTAGGTTTTCCCGACCACAGGCACACATCATTTTTAGTAAAAACGCCATTATTGCTCCGTTTAAAGATGCTACCGCATTTCAGTTTAGAATTGTGAATAAAATGAGCAATAGTCAAATTACTGATATGGAAGCCCGAATAATAGTTGCAAAATTTGAAATAGAAAACGGAGTAAAAGTCCGTCGTTTCAGGCAAATGGATTTGGAACTAAATAAAATCACTTTTTTTCCGCTTTCATGGACTGTCAATCATCCTATTAATGAAAACAGTCCCATTTACGGAATGAATTTTAAAGACTTGAAAGAAGCCAAAGCAGAGTTTCTGATAATACTAAATGGCTTTGACGATACCTTTTCTCAAACCGTACACAGAAGGTATTCCTATACTATTGATGAGTTGGTTTGCGGCGCAAAATTTATAAGTATTTTTTCCGAAAATCAAAAAGGGGAGGTAGTGCAAAATATCAATAAATTAAGTGACTTGGAATTGATTGAAAATTTTGTATGTTAATTAGTAAGTTGATAAAACAAACACACATTTGTTCTAATATCATCTCCCGATAATACATTTGTGGGTGTTATAAAGCTTTTAGATGAAAAAAATAATAGATTTGTTAAAGAACAAGTATGTAATTACCACTGGCGTGTTGGTTGTGTGGGTTCTTTTTTTTGATAAAAACGATTTAAGAACGCTTATTAAAATGAAGAGGGAAGTACGGGAATTGGAGGAAGAAAAAAAATATTACGTTCATGAAATAGCACAAATAACCTATGAATTGGGCGAGTTGACCACAAACATTAGTGCGCTGGAAAAATTTGCCAGAGAAAAATATCTTATGAAAAAAGATGACGAAGATATTTTTGTAATTGTTAAAAAATAAAGAGTTTTTGAAAGCTTTTTTATAGACCGCTTTTTTGAAAACCTAAGAAAACCAAATTAACGGATAGGTTAAATTTAACGGAGTAGCAGTAATAGTGAGAAGACGTTAACAATTAGAAGTGACTTCTGTGTTTTCTTTTAAGCACCTTTTTTGTTGGTATTTTATAACTGAACGTTACATTTACAAAAAGGTAAGAATCATAATCTCTTATATCTCCTCTTTGCTGGCCGGGCCCTCCTTGATTGGAATTTGGCAATACTTTGTATGGACCTCCTACTTCAATGGGAATAGCGTATAGTTTAGGATCAGCCAAATAAGCAGCTGTAGTTCCTCTAGCTGCAAGTATTGCACTATTGTCATAATATGTTCCACTTACATCATCAATATAATCCGTATACGTTTTTCTAAAACCAAATTCTACACCAACATACATTTTTTTATTTATAGGTTGTTTAAATCCAAAACCAATAGGGATACAAACACTAACGCGGGAATATTTAGCAGGTTCGCCCGGCAACCCTTGCCCTTCTGTACCTAATGGTTGCAAGGCTACCCACTTGCCATCGTATTTCGCTTTTGGATTAAAGAAAAAACCTCCAACTCCCATGAATAAATAACCTTGTATATTGGCCCAAGCCTTATAACCCTTTGCGCCTTTAATTTTGTATCGCTTAACAGGTTGTTCGCCTTTTGTGAAGTAAAATTCAACCTGACCTGAAAGTTCAAAAATATTTGACTTAAAACTAAGGTTTCTGTTATGACGATAAATTTCTTTACTAACGCTGTCTGCTCCTGAAACAGCTTGATAATAGAAGCCTCCTTTCACGGCCCAGCGTTCCATAAATTTAAAACGAACTGCCAGTTGTGCCGAGGTGCGGGTGGCAACCATGTTCAAATCTCTAAGACTGTAATGTGACCCAATTTGGGGGGACCCGCCTACATCACCCACAAAATTAGATGCGCCAATGCCCCCAATAACTTCCAAATAACTTTTGTGTCTGGATTGTGTTGTAAATCCACCTTTTCTTCCTCCCTTAATTTGTGCTTGTACAACAAAAGGTAATGATAGAAGTACTATAAAAGTGATTTGTTTACTTAGTTTCATTTTAAGCGTTTAATACAAGAATGGCAAATGTAAGAAAAAATAATTTACATGTAAGTGGTTTCATTTTAATCAAATATCTGAAAGGCAATAGTTCTAACTCTTTTATTCTCGGTTTTGTCAGAACTAAGATCTGTTAAAATGGTTGAAGCTAAATTATTGCTTTCAAAAACTTCCTTAACGCTTTTTATAATCCCGGCAGGGACATCTTTTTTTAAAAATTCACTCATCAATGGTTCTGATTCAAAATGTTTAATGGCCGATTGCAGTAATTCAAATAACTCTTCTCTATTTTTTACTCGTTCCACATTATTTTCAAATTTCGGATGTTGAATAAGAGAAGCAACATTTAAAATCTCGCATAACTGCTTAAACTGTTTATTGCTGCCTATTGCAAGCACCATTTGCTTGTTGTCTTTTGAAATAAATATTTCACCGTAAGGAGCAATAGTAGGGTGCAGTGAACCGATAGGTTGAGGGTCTATGCCGGTCATTAGCCAATTACTGGCTTGATTGGCGAGCGAAGCAATAGCTGCATCAAATAACGATACTGTAATTTTTGAGCCTTCGCCGGTTTTCATCTTTTTTATGATAGCCATCAAAACAGCTTCCTTCAATTGATGCGCTGCCAGTATGTCAATAAGCGCTACAGGCATTTTAAGCGCTCCGCTTTGTGGTGTACCATTCATATACATAAAGCCTGTCTCTGCTTGCAAAATCAGATCGTAAGCGGTTCTGTTATTGTCTTGACCAAAACCGGTAAGGTGTGCAAGAATAATGGTAGGGTTTATTTTTTTTAATGAACCATAATCCATTCCCAGTTTAACATCGTCTCCGGGTTTATAATTTGAAATAACAATGTCCGCATTTTTTATTAAATTATACACCTGTTGCTTTTCAATGTCCTTTGTCAAATCAACAAAAACCGATGTTTTATTATAGTTTACCGAAGCATAATAAGCTGATGTTGAAGCATCCTTGTTTTCAGCGGGTAATTTCCAACTCCGAGTAACATCACCATTAGTAAGTGTATTTTCAATTTTTATAACTTCGGCACCCAATTCCGAAAAAAATGTTCCCACTGCAGGACCTGCTAAAACATTGGCTAATTCAATAACTTTCAAATCTTTAAAAAAACTGTTCGTCATCTGTTTCTTTCGATCAAATTAACTGTGCTTATTGTAATTTTGTTTAGCAGGTAAGATATAACTTAGGTAGGCTAAAAAGCTAAATAATAATCTTTCGTTAATTCTTTATATTCATTGGAATACCCATGTCTTCCTTCTTGTTCAATGATTATAAAATTCTCTTCTATGTTTTTTTGTTTAAATTCAAATTTCATTAAGAATCTCTTTTCAGGTTTATCAGGTCGTGTAATAACGCGCGTGCATTTGGTCAAAAAAAGTTTTTGTTTTTCTGCCATTTCTCGAAAAAGCAAACTCTCTTTAACAGGAAGTATCACATAAAATTCCCCCTCACTCGCCAATAAATTCAATACTCCGGTAAGTAAATCATCAAAGGACAATTGATCCGTATGTCGCGCATTGGTGCGTGATTCTTCAAATGCTTTGGATGAGTCAACAAAATAAGGCGGATTACTTGCAATCAAGTCATATTTGTGGTTACATGATGTGGTATATTGCTGTAAAGAGGCGTGATGAACTGTTATTCGTTCCTTCCACTTGCATTGCTCTGTGTTTTCAACAGCCTGAATGAACGCATTTTTATCTATGTCAATAGCATCAATCAGTGCATTTGATTTTTGAGCAAGCATTAATGCAATAATACCGGTTCCTGTGCCTATATCTAAAATTTTTTTTGCTTCCAAAGTATTCACCCAGGCTCCTAACAGTACAGCATCCGTACCTACTTTCATAGCGCACTTGTCCTGAAGAATTTTAAAATGCTTAAAAGCAAATTCGCTGTTTGACATAAACCATACGAGTAGTAGATAATTGCTATCACACCTGCCAACTAAACCAACTTTGCAATAAAGATATAATAATTTTTATAAAATTCAACAACCTATTTTTTAATAGTTGATGCACTTGTATAGAAATGTATTCAAAATGCTTTAAAGTATAAGAAGATTTTATCAAATTCATAGACTACCTTTGTGCTTCATCAAAATTAATTGTTGTGTCGTTCGAAAAACTAAATTTAAACAAACCATTAAGCAACGCATTAGACGATTTAGGGTATGTACAAGCCACACCCATTCAGGAAATGGCATTTCCCATTATTATGTCGGGCAAAGATATGGTAGGAATTGCGCAGACCGGGACAGGTAAAACATTTGCTTATTTATTACCTATTTTGCGGCAGTTAAAATATTCGGATCAACGGCACCCGCGTGTATTGGTGATTGTGCCCACCCGTGAACTTGTTTTGCAAATTGTAAAAGAGATTGAAAAACTAAGTACTTATACCAGCATTCGTTTTTTGGCAGTGTATGGAGGAACCAATATTAATACACAAAAACAACTGGTGTATAACGGAGTGGACATAATTGTTGCAACTCCCGGAAGACTTGTTGATTTGGCACTTACAGGCTTGTTACGATTAAAAGACATTAAACAGGCTGGTGATTGATGAAGTTGACCAAATGTTGAGTTTGGGATTTCGTCAACAGTTATTAAGTTTTTTGGAAACATTGCCTGTTAAGCGACAAAACCTGATGTTTTCGGCAACGATGAGTGAGGAAATAGAACAGGTAATTGCCAAGTATTTTTATCAACCCGAAAAAATTGAAGTAGCTCCACACGGTACTCCGTTGGAAAAGATTATTCAACTCTGTTATCATGTTCCTAATTTTTACACCAAGGTAAATTTGCTGGAATTTCTTTTAAAAAATGATGATAGCATGAGTAAAGTGTTGGTGTTTGTTGGAACAAAAAAATTAGCAGATGATTTGTTCGATCATATAAAACCTAAATTTCCTGAAGGTGTTGCTGTAATACATTCTAATTTATCGCAAACGGCGCGCATCAATTCATTAAAGCAATTTCACGATGGTTCTAAACGCGTATTAATTGCCACAGATATTCTTGCCAGAGGATTGGATATTTCGGATGTTACCCATGTTGTAAATTTTGATACTCCCGAAACCCCTGAAGATTATATACATCGCATAGGAAGAACAGGCAGGGCAAATAAAGCCGGTGTAGCCATTACATTTATTAATGAAGCAGAGCAGGAATATCAAGAGGCTATTGAAATGGTAATGAATAAAGCTATTCCTAATGAACCGTTGCCGGAAAAAGTGGTAGTCTCTAAAATGCTTACCGACGACGAATTACCTAAAATAGGAAGCAAAATAAAGCCTAAAAAATCAAAAGATAATTATGTTCCGGGTGCTGCATTTCATGAGAAAAAAGAAAAAAATAAAAAAGTGAATTTAGGTGGTCCTGCACAAAAAGAAAAATTGAAAGGGAAGGACGCTAAAATAAGAACGTATAGAAGAAATTAAGCTGATAAAAAACATGCAATATTTAATTTTATCGGCACGTAAACTTTAACGAAAGTGTTTTGCGTATATAAAGAACAACGTTCTAAAAAAGTAGTATCAACAGCTGAAATAGCAGCAGGTACGATTATTATGCACTTTAAAGGAAAGGTGTTGTTATATCCCGATAAATTCTCTATTCAACTCAATAAAATCGAACATTTGCATCCATTCGATTTGGATGAACAATTGTTGGAGCAACTCGTATGGCCTCATTTGAACCATAGCTGTAACCCTAACACGTTTATTGATACAAAAAAATTACAACAGATTGCCTTAAGAACAATTTTACCAAACGAAGAATTAACATTTGATTATGAAACTACTGAAACGCTCATGAATGAACCTTTTCTGTGTATTTGCAAAAGCGAAAATTGCAGAGGTTTGATAAAAGGAAATGCAACAATTATTAGTAAATGGTAATGTTCATTCTATTCTTTAATTAAATTTGTCCTGATTTAATTAAAATGGTAATAGACGAAAATAAAATTAATCCTTATAAATGGGTCAACAGATATGCTGATGAATTATTTGGTTACGCTAAAGCCAAAACAAGTGACACTATTTTAGCAGAAGATTTAGTTCAGGAAACATTTTTGGCAGGATTAAAATCACTTCCTAATTTTAAAGGCGAAAGTTCAGAAAGAACCTGGTTGTATTCCATTCTGAAAAATAAAATAGCCGATCATTACAAAAAAGCCTCCACCAAATACGAAGTAAATAACTCGGAGTATAGTATAGAGGACGACGACTTTTTAGATAATTATTTTGATGAAGAAGGTGAATGGAAAAAAAGTACAGCTCCTCATAAATGGGAAATAGATTATTCCAACTCCATTGAAAACAAAGAGCTGTCAGCCATTCTGGAAAAATGTATGGACAAACTTCCAAAAAACCAGAAACAATTAATTTACTTGAAACTGATACAGGAAGATAAAACAGAAACTGTTTGCAAGGAATTGAACATTACTTCTACTAACTACTGGGTGCTTATTCACAGAGCCAAACTTTTGTTAAGAGTTTGTATTGAAAAAAATTGGATAAATACATAAGGAATGAAAACGGTTATCAATCGTATTGTTTTTACTTTTAAAGATGCCACTTTGTTTTGCAAAAAGGCTACTTTTCTTATGGAGAAGGGCTATACAGAACCCTTATCATTTCGCGAAAAAATACAATTACAAATACACCTGAAAATTTGTATAAATTGTTTGAGGTATCAGCAACAAAGTCGCTTAATTGAAAACGCACTTAAAAATAATATTTCTAAATTTAAACTTTCCGATACCTCTAAAATACGCTTCCAGAAAACCATTGAAGAAAATTTTAAAAATATTTAAAATTTTCTGTAAGGTTTTAAAAAGAGTTTCTACTATCTCGGTATAAACAAATATTAATCTTTTTAAAAACCTTAAAAAAATGGAAAACAAAAAATCAATCCTTGCAGGTTCATTAATCGCAAGTGCCTTTATCGGCTTGTCAAACATCAGCGCTAACGCTTCTACATTGAGCAACTATTCCTCTCTTGGATCAGGAGCTGAAGTAAGAAGTTCTTTGCTTAACGAGGCTGCTTCTGCATTAAAAGCCATTGAATTAAAATGTGCTGACTCTGCTAAAACAAAGCATGCAAAAGGAAAAGAAGGAAAATGCGGAGAAGGAAAATGCGGAGATAAGAAAAAAGACGCATCATGTGGTGACAAAAAGAAAGACGCATCGTGTGGTGATAAAAAGAAATAATTAAATGAAGGGGGGTGAATAGCCTCCCTTTTTCTTAAAAAATTAACCAACATGATAGGATTAGGATATAGACGAGACTTTGCTGACGAATTTATTAATGGCGGCATCAACCCCGACTTTGTAGAATTTGCTCCCGAAAACTGGATGAATTTGGGTGGCAATTCAAAAAAACAAATTCATAAAATAGCCGAACGTTACCCTGTACTTTGTCATGGTTTGTCTTTATCCATAGGAAGTCCCGACCCATTAGATATGGATTTCATGCAGAAATTAAAATCGTTTTTGGATGAATATAACGTTAAGCTATATTCGGAACACTTAAGTTTTGCCAAATGCGACAATGCACATTTATACGATTTACTGCCAATACCTTTCAGAGAAGACGCGGCAAAACACGTTATAGAAAAAATAAAACAAGTACAAGATTATTTGGAACGACCTTTTGTAATGGAAAATGTTTCCTATTACACTCCTGTTGCTGCCCAAATGGGAGAAGCAGAATTCATAAGCATGATTGTAAAAGAAACCGGATGTAGCTTGCTGCTGGACGTAAACAATGTTTACGTAAACGCATTCAATCATAATTACCATGCACAATCATTTATAGAACAATTACCACTTGATAAAGTAGCGTATATACACATGGCAGGGCATACGCAGGTTGCTCCCGACCTGATTATTGATACGCATGGTGAAGCCATTATTGATCCGGTGTATGATTTATTTGCATGGACTATTGAAAAAATAAAACCCGTTCCGGTTTTACTGGAAAGAGATTTTAATATACCCGAAATGGATGAATTGAATGGTGAATTAAATCGTTTACGCTCTATTACAAATTTAAAATGGAATAAAAAAAATGAGCTTGTTGCCTGAAACAAAAACCATTCAAAGTGCAATGGCGATGTATTGCCGTACGGGTGATGAAATAACATTGCCCGGCGTTACACCCAATCGTATCCAAAATTACAGACGATTGGTGTTTAGTGTTATTGAAGAAAATATAGAAGCTGCATTTCCTATTGCCTTTAAATATATTGATGCTGAAAAATGGACAGTGATGCTGAATGATTTTTTCAGGAATCATAAATGCCAAAGCTATCAGGTGTGGCAAATTGCAGGGGAATTTTATGAGTATGCACTTGCAGAAAATTTTGCAGAGAAATTTCAATTACCTTTTTTAAACGACCTTTTAAAATTTGAATGGGAAGAGATGGTAATTTACAACATGGAAGACATCTCTCCAAAACCCTACCAAATAATAGGCGACACGTTGAATGATTTATTAATTGTAAATCCTGAGCATAAGTTATTGCAATTGAAATACCCCATTCATTTATATAATCCTGTTACAGCTAAAGAAAAAATGGGTAATTATTTTATTTTGTTATATAGAGAATATGAAACAGGAAGAGTTCAGTTTATTGATATTTCCGTTTGGTTTGCATTGGTCATTGAGCAGTTACATGCCGGTAATTTAACACTTAAAACTTTACTGAATGAAGCACCTCAATTATTTGGTGATATTGATATAGAAGAACTCACCAAAACTACACTTGCTTTTATAACTGATTTAAGGGACAAAAAATTTGTACTCGGGTACGCAATTAAGAATTAAAATAAACAATCCCAATACACGAATTAAAAATATTCGTGTATTCGTGATAGCAATAAACAAAAATCTTACCCATGAAAACTTTATATTTTAATAGTATAGAAAAACTATCTCATCTTAAAGACATCCCATTATTGGTAATGCGATTAGTGCTTGCTTATGGTTTTTATGAACCGGCAATGATGAAAATAAAAGATATAGGAGCTATTGCAGAATGGTTTACAAGTTCTGAAATACCATTCCCAACATTAAGTGCTTATTTGGCAACTTATACAGAAGTACTAGGGTTCATATTTTTAACATTTGGATTTGCCACACGTTTTATTTCTATTCCACTAATGATTACAATGCTTGTTGCAATAAAAACTGTGCATTTTCAAAATGGGTTCAGCGCTGCAGATAATGGGTATGAAATACCCTTATATTATCTTGTAATGCTTTTCACTTTGCTTATCAACGGAGCAGGAAAGATAAGTCTGGATTATCCGATTTTTAATTATTTTAAAAACAAATGATGCGAAAAGGAAAGCTCTTGAGTTTGCTCTCTTAACGTTATAACACCTATTTCACGAAGCGATTTTTCGTACTTGCCTTCAATAAACTATGCTTTCTCTTTCACGTCAGCCGGAGAATATATTTTCATAAACTCACAGGCTTTGTCAACCATATCGGCAGAACCAAGAAATAAAGGAGTTCGCTGATGAAGCTCTGTTATTTCTAATTCCATAATGCGGTTAAATCCATCAGAGGCTTTTCCACCAGCCTGTTCTAAGATAAAGGCCAATGGATTGCATTCATATAATAAACGTAATTTTCCGTTGGGAGATTTAGAAGTAGTGGGATAAATATATACACCTCCTAAAATTAAGTTACGATGAATATCAGCAACACCTGAACCTATATAACGAGATGAGTATGGACGATTGGTATTTTTATCATTCTCCTGACAATACTTAATGTATTTTTTTACACCATCCGGAAAGTGTATATAATTTCCTTCATTTATAGAATATATTTTACCGGCGGCAGGAGTTTTAATATTAGGGTGTGACAAACAAAATTCTCCGATCGAAGGATCCAGTGTAAAACCATTAACCCCTTTACCTGTAGTATATACAAGCATACATGAAGAACCATATATAACATATCCTGCGGCTACCTGCTCGGTACCCAACTGATAAAAATCTTCATTTGATGCAGGCTCAGAAACGGGTGTTTTTCTTCTATAAATAGAGAAAATTGTTCCTATGGATACATTCACATCTATGTTTGAAGAACCATCTAAGGGGTCAATCGCCACTACATACTTCGCATTTTTAGAAACATTGTTATCAATGATAATAATGTCTTTATTTTCTTCGGAAGCAATAGCGCAACATTCGCCACCGGCAGACAAAGCAGCAATAAACTGCTCATTGGCAAATACGTCCAGCTTTTTAACGTTCTCGCCTTGAACATTTATTTCGCCTACATCACCCAATATACCGGCTATACCGGCTTTGCTTACTTCCCTGTTTACAATTTTTGATGCAATACCAATATCACGCAATAGTCTTGAAAGCTCCCCTTTTGCAAAAGCAAAATCAGCTTGCTTTTCTATTATAAATTGTCCTAATGTTTTTACCGCAGCAATCATAATTTTTATTTCTACTAATGAATAAAGGCAAATATCGTATATTTTTGAGTAACAACGTTAACAATTTATTCACATTGATTTTATGGGCTTTCTGTTTTTATGGGCTTTCTTATGGACTTTTTAAGTATACAAGATCCTTTTACTACCTCATGAAAAGCCTGTATATCTGCATTATTTCCCCTTTTTAGAATTCTATAAACTAATCGTTGTTCTTAAAAAGAAAACACCATCAGCGGAAGTTGAAAGAACACTTCACAACGGCGAATTTAGCATACGTTTAACTATCTTCATCTAACAAATTATTTGCTAGCAAACATTTTTAGGTGTTTAGTACTACTAATGTTACTATAATACCAATAACCTAATAACTTAAAACAAATTGGTGAGATAACGTATTTAGTTGTTATTTTTGACCCACTAAAAAAACATGATACAAATGGCAGAGCAAACAGAACATATAAAATGTTTAATAATAGGTAGTGGGCCGGCCGGCTACACAGCGGCGATATATGCAGCGCGGGCTGATATGAAACCAGTTATATATCAAGGATTACAACCGGGTGGGCAATTAACAATAACTACAGAAGTGGATAATTTCCCAGGGTATCCTAAGGGCGCTCACGGACCAGAAATGATGGAAGATTTTAAAGCTCAGGCAGAGCGTTTTGGAACTGATATACGTTGGGGATTGGTTACATCTGTTGATTTTACAGGTCCGGTACACAAAGTAATAGTTGATGAAAAAACAACCATAACGGCTGATGCAGTCATTATAGCAACAGGTGCTTCGGCCAAATGGATTGGCTTAGAATCAGAACAACGTTTGAATGGCTTTGGCGTATCTGCGTGTGCAGTATGTGATGGATTCTTTTACAAAGGACAAGATGTTGCCATTGTTGGAGCAGGGGATACCGCAGCAGAAGAAGCTACCTATCTAGCTAAACTTTGCAACAAAGTGTATATGATTGTTCGTAAGGGCGAAATGCGTGCATCAAAAGCCATGCAGCATCGTGTGTTAAACACTCCAAATATTGAAGTAATTTACAATTCTGAAACCAAAGAAATACTTGGTGGAAAAGCTGTAGAGGGCGCATTGATAGTGAATAATAAAGGTGAAGAACGCAGGTTAACCATTACCGGTTTTTTTGTTGCCATAGGTCACACACCTAATACCGATATTTTTAAGGGCTGGATAGATATGGATGAAACAGGCTATATTAAAACTATTCCGGGTACAAGCAAAACAAACATTCCGGGTGTTTTTGCAACAGGAGATGCTCAAGATAAAGTTTACAGACAGGCAGTAACATCAGCAGGCAGTGGATGTATGGGAGCTTTAGACGCAGAACGTTACCTTGCTGACAAAGGCTTGCATTAATCGTAACTCAACTACTATACGCTTTCAGTGCATAGGTTTAACTGATGAACTGAGACAATAACAAATAAGCTTTTTTATTTGACAGGTAAAAAAGAGTTGGTAAAATAAGTAGTGTTAATAGATACCCACTAGAACGTCCTAAAAAACAAGGAAAATTATTCATGGAACTCGCTGAAAAACACAGGAACAGAAGAAAAAAGTACGAACTGTACTTTAAATTAATCTGATTACTGCTATTTACAATCAAAATATTAAGAGCCTGTTTAAATTTCATCCGAATATTTGTTAAGTATATGATTTTCAATATTCACTTCTCGATACGGCTGAAAAAGCCTACTCGAAGTGACTGTGCGAAAATACTGATGTCAGTTCGAGTAGCGAGCCTTTTCGGTGAGCATATCGAGAACTATTGAGTGACGATCTATTTTTTGCAATGAAATTTAAACAGGCTATAAGGTAAAATGATTTTCCAAAGAGGGCTAGTAAACGAAGATTCATCGATCTTACTATTAAAACAAAACCTTTTATTTTAATAGTCTAGCTGTTCAATGCTTCAGCACCACCAACAATTTCTAAGATTTCGTTAGTAATAGCAGCTGGCGGGTTTTGTAGTAAGCTAAAGTTTCAGCTAACGAGTACGAATCAATAATGCCCTTTAAGGGAATGGATTAAAATTTTATGATTGAGTACTTCATAAACAATTCGATGTTCCTGATTTATTCTCCTTGACCATAAGCCTGAGAGGTTATGTTTAAGTGGTTCAGGTTTGCCGGTGCCTTCAAAAGGATGTTTGGAAAGTTCATTTAAAAGCACAAACAATTTTTTCAAGATGGCTTTATTACCTGACTTTTTATGAAATTGAATATCGTTTGTTGCCTGTTGTGAAAAGTCTAAATAATAACTCATTATAATCCTAAGAAATTTTGTAAATCTTCTTTTTTCACACGAGTGTATTTGCCGTCTTTAAATTCTTGTTTGCTTTTTGCAATCTTAGAAACAAACTCAGGGTTATAAGGTTTTTCCTTTGTTACTTCAAATTTTATTTTCAAAGCCTTCATAAAGGCTTTAAGAGCTTCGAATTTATCGTCACTTTCCGGGTGAACAATTATTGTATCAGGTGTTTTCATAAGAAAAATATTTATTAATTTGAGCGTCTTGATTGATAACAGTGTCATACAAAGGTATGGATAAATGCTTTTCAAAACAAATGAGTATGGTTGCGTGTTATCAAAACAAAACCGCACCACTAAGCGTTACTTAATGATGCGGTTAAAAAGAATGTTTTATTTACTTTTAATTATTCAATGCTTCAGCACCACCAACAATTTCTAAGATTTCGTTAGTAATAGCAGCCTGACGAGCTTTATTGTATGCCAATTTAAGCTCTTTAATAAGAGCACCTGCATTATCGGTCGCTTTATGCATGGATGTCATACGTGCGCCATGTTCTGCTGCGTAAGAATCTAGCAACGCTTTAAATAATTGTGTTTTTAAAGAGCGCGGAATTAAATCTTCAATAATAAATTGTTTGCTCGGTTCAAATATGTATTCTTTTGTTGTGCTTAGTTTAGCAGATGATTGTTGTGGAGGTAATACGGGTAAAAACTGTTCCACCATTGTTATCTGAACTGCAGCGTTTTTAAACTGGTTGTAAATCAGTTCTACTTTATCATATTGCTGATCGGAGAATAGTTGCATTATCTTTTGTGCTACAGGAGCCACATTTGAAAATGTTAAATCATCAAACAACTCATTTAAACTTTTATTTGTTTCAGAACCTTGCAACTTACTACCGCTCTTTTTGAAAAAATCATTTGCTTTTTTTCCAATCGGCATGATGGTTACATTACATCCACTATATTGTTGTTTGATAAGCAAATTAGTTGCTTTAATTACGTTTGCATTAAAACCTCCACACAATCCGCGGTTAGAAGTTATAACTACTAGCAATACATTTTTTACCTCACGCTGTTTTGAATAAATCCCTTCTGAACTATCAAGGCTGGCACTTAAATTTTCTAATATCTCCTTTAGCTTATTAGCATAAGGACGCATTTGTGTTACAGCATCCTGTGCTCTTCGCAACTTGGCAGCACTCACCATTTTCATAGCGCTGGTGATCTGTTGTGTTGAGCTAACCGATACTATTCTATTACGTACTTCTTTTAAATTTGCCATTTTTGCTCCTCCTAGCCTCCCCACAGGGGAGGAATTAAAGTACTTTGTAAATATTATTATTTATACACCCAACTCTTCTCCCCTATGGGGAGGTAGGGAGGGGTTTAGTTATATTTTTTTGAAATTTCTTTCGCCGTTTCATCCAACACTTTAGTTATCTCATCAGTGTATTTACCGGCTTTTAAATCATTCATCACATTTTTATGTTTTACATCTAAATATGATAAAAAGTCTTTTTCAAATTCTTTTACTTTATTTACAGGTATTGAACGTAATAATCCTTTTGTACCACAATAAATAATTGCTACTTGTTCTTCCACACGTTGAGGTGAAAATTGTGGTTGTTTCAACATTTCCACATTTCGTGCACCTTTGTCAAGTACCGATTTTGTTGCAGCATCCAAGTCAGAACCAAATTTAGCAAATGCCTCCAACTCGCGGTATTGTGCCTGATCAAGTTTCAATGTACCTGCCACTTTTTTCATTGATTTAATTTGAGCATTACCACCCACACGAGATACGGAAATACCTACGTTGATGGCCGGACGGATACCTGCGTTGAACAAGTTGCCTTCCAAGAAAATCTGACCATCAGTAATAGAAATAACGTTTGTAGGGATGTATGCAGAAACGTCACCTGCTTGTGTTTCAATGATAGGCAATGCTGTTAATGAACCACCACCTTTTACAATGCCTTTAATAGACTCCGGCAAGTCATTCATTTCTCTTGCAATATCATCATTAGCGTTTATTTTTGCAGCACGCTCCAATAAACGGCTATGTAAGTAAAACACGTCACCAGGATAAGCCTCACGTCCCGGAGGACGACGAAGTAACAATGATACCTCACGGTAAGCAACTGCTTGTTTTGACAAATCATCATAAATAATCAATGCCGGACGACCTGTATCGCGGAAAAATTCTCCGATAGCAGCACCTGCAAAAGGAGCGTAAAATTGCATTGGTGCATGGGTCAGAAGCAGTTGCACAAACAATGACAGTATACGGCATTGCACCGTTTTCTTCCAACACACGCTGAATATTGGCTACGGTAGAACCTTTTTGACCTATAGCAACATAAATACAAAATACCGGTTGCCCAGCTTCGTAAAATTCTTTTTGATTGATGATGGTATCAATTGCAACGGCTGTTTTGCCTGTTTGACGGTCGCCAATAATTAACTCACGTTGACCACGTCCGATAGGAATCATCGCATCAATAGCTTTAATACCAGTTTGCAACGGTTCGTTAACAGGCTGACGGTAAATTACTCCCGGAGCTTTACGTTCCAATGGCATTTCATATTTTGTTCCCGTAATAGGACCTTTGCCGTCAATAGGATTTCCCATAGTATCTACAACACGACCTAACATGCCTTCTCCAACATGTATAGAAGCAATTTTTCCGGTACGTTTTACAATATCTCCTTCTTTAATGTTGTTGGAAGTACCAAGTAATACTGCACCTACATTATCTTCTTCAAGGTTTAATACAATGCCTTTTAATCCATTTGAGAATTCAATCATCTCACCCGATTGAACTTTTGAAAGTCCGTAAATACGGGCAATACCATCACCAACTTGCAAAACAGTTCCTACTTCTTCTATTTCTTGCTCCGATTTAAATCCGGATAATTGTTGTCTTAATATTGCAGATACTTCTGCTGGTTTAATTTCTGCCATTGTATATTAATTTATGTATTTATTAATGTCCTTTTATAAAATTAATTTTGTGTGAAAGCACGTTGCAATAGATTCAACTTTCTTGAAACACTTTCATCCACTTGTCTGTCTTCCACACGGATAATAAAACCACCGATAATATTTTTATCTATCTTTTCTTGCAATACCACTTCGCTTGTTCCGTTTCCTTTAACTAAGCTGATAACGGTTTTTCTTGCTGTTTCATCCAAACCCGCAGCACTAGTAATTAGTGCCGTTACTATGTTCTTTTTGATTTTATATTGATTTAAAAACTCTTCAGCTATTTCAACCAAATATTTTTCTCTTTTTTTGTGAGTGATTAGCTGGATATATGCATCTGTTATTTTATTTAATTTTCCACTAAATAATTCTTTCAAAACTGCTAATTTCTTATCAGTTTTAACAACAGGACTTTTCAAAAAAACAACCAACTCATGTTCGGTTTTACAAACTTGCAATATGTATTTCATATCGTTAAACGCTTGTTCCAAAACCCCTTGCTCTATCGTTAGGTCGATAAATGATTTTGCGTATCTTGATGCTACTCTTGTTCCTTGCATGTTTTCAGTTCAAAGTTTTGAAAGTTCAAAGTCCAAGGTCAGCCAGAATTAACTTTCTGACTTTGGACTTTTTAACTTTAGACTTAATTTAAGTTAACTTCTTTCAATAATGAATTTACCAATGATTTTTGTTTTTCATCGGTTGATAATTCTGATTTTAAAATTTTCTCTGCAATTTCAATTGACAATGTTGCTACCTGATTTTTAATTGCAGCAATTGCAGCAACTTTTTCATTTTGAATACTTATTCTCGATGCTTCCAACATACGCTCTCCTTCTTTTGCGGCAAGACCTTTTGCTTCAGCAACAATTTTTTCTTTCAACTCTCTTGCTTCTTTTAGCATAGCATCTCTTTCGTTTCTTGCTTCCGCTAAAATCCGTTCATTATCGGATTGTAAAGCTTTCATCTCTTCTTTTGCTTTTTCAGCAGCTGATAATGCATTTTCAATAGATTCTTCACGTTCTTTTATCATTGACAAAATTGGTTGCCAAGCAAATTTTTTCAATAAAAACAAGATGATTGAAAACGAAACAACCATCCAAAAAATCAAGCCTATTGAGGGTTTTACTAATTCCATGTTTAACGTATTGTATATTTTAAATAAACTGTAATAACAAAAGGTGATAAAAAGCGTTTGCAGCAACCCTGCAAACGCTTTTAATTTTTTACTTGATAATCAAAACTACTAATAGCCCGATAACCATAGCAAAGAAAGCAGCACCTTCAACAAGTGCAGCCGCTAAAATCATTGATGCACGGATATCATTAACCGCTTCAGGTTGACGTGCGATTGACTCCAATGCACTTCCACCGATGCGACCGATACCAATTCCTGCTGCTAAAGCAGCAATAGCTGCACCAATTGCGGCAAGACCGTAAGTAAGACTTGCTTCTAATAATACTGATGATAACATGTTGTTTGTTTTTTTATTTGCTACACCATAAATTATTTTAGTTTTGGTTGTTGGTGTAGCTTACCAACCAAAACCACTTAATACCTAGTGATGAGCTTCTGCGTGTCCCTCACCATGTCCGTGGGCTTCTTCTACTGCAGCACCAAAATAAACAGACGATAACAATGTGAAGACGTATGCTTGTAAAAAGGCAACCAATAATTCAAGTGCTCCCATAAATACGGTAAATACTAATGATAATACTGATACTCCTAACCCTGCACCTGCATTAAGTTCACCAAAAATGAATATTAAACTGAAAAATGCGAGCGCAATGATGTGTCCTGCTGTAATGTTAGCAAACAAACGTATCATCAATACAAACGGGCGAAGGAATAATCCGATGATCTCAATAGGAGTTAAAATAATCAATACCGGAATTGGCACACCCGGCATAGCAAAGATGTGTTGCCAGTAATTTTTATTTGCAACAATAAATGTCATAACCAATGTAAAACCGGCTAATACCATAGCAACGGAAATGCTGCCTGTTAAATTAACACCACCCGGGAAAAATGGTATTAACCCCATATAATTATTTATTAAAATAAAGAAAAACACTGTTAATAAAAACGGCATAAAACGCGCATATTTTTTTTCGCCTATGTTTGGTCTGGCAATATCATCACGAACAAACATAATAATTGGTTCAATAAACGATTGAATTCCTTTAGGCGCTTTGCCTTTGTTGTTTTTATATGCATTTGCTGTAGAGATAAATATAAAGCACATTAAGAACATGCTAATAAACATCGCTGCCACATTTTTTGTAATGGATAGGTCGATCATTGCCGCTGTTGCAATTTCATCAACGCTTCCCAATTCACTATCAACAATAACAACGCTTCCCTCTTTAAGAGCATACGTGTATAATTCACCTTTATATTCTTCGCTTCCTGCATGACCGAAATGAGCAGAAGAAAAAATTTCTACCCCTTTTGCTGTTTTTAAAATCACAGGTAAAGAAATGGAAATGTGTCCGAACAAATGCCAGGAATGATTATCTGCAACGTGTTCCAAAATCATTTTCCCGGCGTCAAACTTTTCTTCACCATGTGCTGCGTGTGCTTCGTGAGCATGTGAATTAGCAATATGAAGGGTGTCTTGAGCATCTTTCTCGTTCTCAATAGGATTAAATGAGAATGATTTTGCAGATAAAGAAAAAATAAAAAGGGCAAGTAATAATCCTCTGAAAATGTTGATTTTATTAGCCATTCCGACCGAAAATTTAATTTAATTTTTTGAAATTCGGGGGCAAATGTAGTCAATATATATCAATCGATAAAAAAATCACGTTTATTTTTTAACTGATTTTTATCAGGGCTTGTCTATTACAAGGCTATAAGTAGGAACTGAAAGGGGAATTTATTTTTTAAAATAAAAAAGGAAAATGAGTGCTTCAAACGCACTAAAAAACAGATATAGTGTTAAAAATAAAAGGGTAAAACCAAGCGCTTCTTGCCGTTTTAAGAGAGCATACACCAATATTATCATCAAAAATCCAAACAGTTTTAAACCGGAAATCATCATGTACCGGAACACAAATTTTTTGGGTTCCTGATCGGCTGATTTGGTAAGAAAAAAATGAATACAGGCGGTAACAGATGTAAAGAAAATTAATGTTGCCCAACCTAAATTTGTTTGAAAGCGGGTTGGTAAATATGCTCCCCAACACAAAACAACTGCCGATGTGAGCAATGAAAATAACAACAAGCGAGTAAAATACGTTTTGTAAGAAAACTGTGCCATTTTATTTTTTGAGTATATCTCTGATAAAATAATAGATGGCCAAAAATACTGAAAGTAGTGTTAACGAAAGGGTGAAAATCGGAAACTTTAATTGTAATCTTTTATCTATTTCTATGCCACCTAATGTGCCACCTGTAATGATGGCAGCCATTTGAACTCCCATGCCGGAGTATTTAACCCAGTTGTTAAGCGGTTTTTTCGGAGTACTTATCTTTTTCGGTTCGGTCACCTTTAATGTCTTTTATTACGCCTCCCATGTTGCAAGCCCCTGTAAATGTTGCTCCTGGTTCAATGGCTATTTTATTTGTATAAATATCTCCATTTACTTTTGCAGAAGCTTTCAATGATAATAGTTCTGAAACTACTACTTTTCCTTTAATCGCACCTGATATATCTCCATTTTGGCAATCCACATCTCCTTCAATAGAACCGGAAACTCCAACTACCAATTTACCTTTTACCTTAATACCACCTTTTAGGGTGCCATCTATGCGTATATCGCCAGTAGTTGAAATATCGCCTTCAATAATTGTTCCTGAACCAATTAAGTTTACCGATGGTCCACTCTCAAATTCTTTTCCTTTTATTGCCATTTTTTTAAACATGTTTTCTATTGTTTTGTGCGAAGTTATAAAAATATTATAGCAAAACAATTTCTTTATCGGAGTTTTTCGTTAAAAGTTTTGAGGTACTTTTTAACATCTTTATCTTTTTGAAGTAATAGATAATCGGTATCGGAAATAATCAATCTTTGGTAAGAGCCTTTTTCTATATCAGAAAATACCTGTTCCTTATTTTCTAAAAAATAATAATATTTCAATGCTGCTATTCTTCCTTTTAATGATTTAACCACCAACATTTGAAGGGTATTGTCCAGCTTTTCTAACGAAACCTCTAAACTATCGCTAACAAAAGCTGTTTCCGTTATCATCGTTACTTTCTCTCTGAATTTAATTAAATCTCCTTTACTTTTAGGAACAACTGTCAACCAATAATAAATGTTTGTTTCTGTTAACTTAGGTGTGTTTTTTGATAGTGTATCAATAGCTGGAGTTTTTCGGGTATTAATTAAATCCAGCATTTCCTGCGCCTTGTCTTTTATTGGTCCAATGGGATGCTTAATCACCACCTGCGTTAATGCAGCTTCAAATGCTTTAACATTTTGAGTTTTGCCAATTGCAAGGGCTTTTAAAAAATCAAACTGTGGCATCAAAGGGCTTTTTGAATAAAGGGAATCGGCAGTATTGCAATTTTTAATAACCACAGCATAATTTCCGCCTACATAATTTTGGTAGGTTTTACCGTAAAAATTTTCTATTTGATTTTTGCTTGCCATTACGTCCTTGGCATAGTTAGGGCTTCTGATAATCTTTGCATATTCCGTATCTGGATAATCTTTTAGTAAAATGTTTTTATAATAATCGGCCTTGGACGAATTATTCATGGCTAAATAAGAGCGATACAACTGGTAATAAACTGTGAGCTTGTATTTATTGTTCGGGTAACGTTTTATAAGTTCTTCAAATGCTTCAACCGACTTATTATTATTATTCAAATCTTCTTTGTAAATCACCCCAACGTTGTAATAAGCATCTATTACTTTTATGGTTGAATTTTCTTTTTCAGCGGCAGAAAAAGGAATATTTTTCAAATAAAAATCTCTGTCCTTAATGCTGTCATTAGTGGTTGTTTGGACTATTGCTGTTTTGGGAACAGAGTCTTTAACAATAGCTACACTATCTTCATCATTCTCTGTTTCCTGCTGTTTTTGGCTTCTGCGCCAATTGTCCTCCAATTTTCGATCGCCCCATTTTTTATTAAAATCGGCAATTCCTAAACTAACAGTATTAGGGTTATAAAAATACCACGCTGCTGCGCTTACTGCTGCTGAAGCGTTTGCGGCATTGCTAAGTGCAAGCTCTTTTTGTCTTTCCAATTGTACGCGTTTTTCTTCTTCTTTTCTTTCTTGTTCCTTTTTAAGCTGTTTGATCATATTGTCAATAGCCTTATTTCTGTCCTTCTCACTCATATTTGCCAAACGTAACAGGCTATCTTGGGTTTTTATTACATTTAAATTTAACACCAAGGCGTTAAGACTTTTTTTCTTGTTTTCAATAGTTGTATAGTTTGGGTAATCCTTTGGTAATACGGTAATGGCGGTGTCGTAATTCATTTCCGCGGCTATATAATTTTGTTTGTCAAAATAAATATCTCCTCTTTTCAAATATGATAATGCCTTTTGTGGATTGTTTGAAACACTGTTCGATATCGACTTATCCAGGTATTTGAGTGTAGAAACAGTATCTTTTTCTTTGTAAGATATTTGCGCTAAGGCATAATATATCTGATCAAGAAATTCTTCATTTTTTTTATCTCTTGCCATACTCATCAATTCCCTCCTTATTTCTCTGCTATCGCCATGTTCTGTAGCATATACCCCTGCCCTTTTTATTTTTGCACTAAAAGCCATATCATAAGAAGGGTGAAGCTTTAACACCTTATTATAGCTGGCCAACGCGTTTTCGTTGTCTCCCATCTCGGTATATAGTTGTGCAAGCAAATAACAATGGCGTACTTTAACGGACTTTTTTTTTGTAAGTGCTATGGCTGATGATAGAGCCTTAATGGCAGCAGGATAGTTTCCTCTTTTTATCTGGTAGTCCGCTGTAATAAGTGCTAATTCTATTTTGTAACTCTTTTTTGGAGGAAAATCTTTTGCATTTTTTATTTCATCTATAAATATTTCTGTTTTCGAAAGACTTCCCAATTCATTATAAACTCTCATCATCCACAAAATGCCTCTGTACTTGGCTTCGGGTTCGGGGTATTTTTTTGACACGTATTCAAAAACCTCTAAGGCAGGAAACCAATCTCGTTTGTATAAATCTGCAATTCCTATTAATGTGTAATTTTCATCAATCCATTTACACGCGTTGGCAATTTCCACTTTGCCTTTTTCTGTAACAATGGCGTGGCGTTGTATAACATCTGTACACCTTTTAATCACTTTATCAAAATCGGCAGTATAACTTTTTACAGAGGCGTCTGGCGGGTAAATAAAAACAGGTAACAGATTTATAAAATCCTCTTTATGCGCCTTTTCTATTTTTTTTATCGTTTCCTTTTCATCCTCTCGTGCAAGAAAATAGCCGTTATAGCGCGTATTCATATTGTGCCAGCCACGATACAGTGGAGTGTTTTTTGTTGTTTTACAGGAATTAAGGCAAAACACAAAACAAACAACAGTAATGGTTACGGATAGATAAAAGAGATTACGCGACTTCATTCATTTTAATTCAATAGCTCCTATGAGAAGCAAATATACCTGATTTATATTACACTATTCTTAACTGTGATAAGCATTGGTAGGAGCTTAAAAATTAATGCTAACGCAACGGTGTCAAAAATAGTATGTAACAACCAAGAACATAGTAAGGAATATTTATGGGGAATAGGATTTAATATGCTAACAAACCTTTTTATTTGCTGTTTATAGCATGAATTCGTTGAGAGGAATTAAAACAATTCTCAAAATACTCGGCTACTAAATGATTTGTGATGAAACATTAAGCACTTAATAGCTTAAAATCTAAAATTACCCTGCTGCCATTTTCTTCAAACGAAACCTTGTCGGCAAGATTACGCATTAAAAAAACCCCTCTTCCATTTAATTTTTCGATGTTTTTCGGGTCGGTAGGATCAGGTAAATTGTCGTAGTCAAACCCGGCACCCTCATCTTTTATAATAAAAGAAATTTGTTCGGGGGAGTATTTGAAAGACACGTCTACATTTTTGCTTGGGTTGTTTTGATTTCCATGCTGAATTGCATTGTTTACGGCTTCAGTAAGAGCTACCAAAATATTTCCGTATACGTCTTCATTCACTTTAAAAATGGCGCAAACCTCATCAACAAACTTCTCTACCAAAACAATGTTCTCAGCCTTCGAAGAGATATGCAAACTTTCATTTTCGGTTGTAAGTATCATTTTCTAATATATTACTCTTTAAAGTCTTCAAAGTACTTATTCACTTTTGCTTTAAAGAAAGGATTCAAAGATGCAGGTATCGTTTTTATTAACTCCGCCTCTTTCTTTTTCTCTCCCTTATACTCTAAAAATTCATTTGGGTTACTATAATTTTCACTTTTTGCTTCATTTGATTGTCTTTTCTCATCTTGTTCTCTTTCTTTTTCTGCTTTTTCACTTTCTAAAAGACGTGTTAAAATTTCCTCCTGACGTTGAATAGTTTCCTGATTGATGATTTTATTCACTAAGTCTGTTTCTGTTTCTTCCATCTTTTCAGCCAGTTTGTTAATACCTGTACCTCCATTGCCTTCTTTATTAAGATTATCAGATAATTTTTTGAGCTCTTTTCTGATAGTTTCCTGTTCGGCAGCCAATCTTGCCAACTCTTTGCTAATACCTTGTTTACCTTCCCCTCCTGCTCCGCCTTCCTTCTTCATTCCTTCTTTTAACTTTTTTATTTGCTGATTCAGTTGTTCCTGCATTTTGCGTAATGAGGATGCCGAAGGTTTTTCACCTTTCCCACCGGGTTTGTTGCAACTTCCGCTTCCGGGTTTCCCTTTTTGTTTTGCTTGTTCCTGCATTTGTTTTAATGCTTCATTCAGCATAAGCGCTAAATTATTGATGGAGGTCATTGCAAACTGCTGACGACTTAACGCTTCCTGTTTGTGGTTTCTTCCGTCAAAAGAAACTGTGGGCGCTTCAGTAATTTCTTCTATCGCCTTTTGCATATTCATGTTTATTGCACTTATTTCTTTATTAACCACAGATTGTATTTGAGGAACTCGTTTACTTAATGCAAATAAACTATCCTCTATCATTGTTGCATCGTCACGCAATTTATTTTGTCGTTGATTTATTTTAAAATGCTTAGGACTGTTCGGTTTTGTTTCTGATAGTTCGTTCATTAAGGCTTCTTGCCCAAATGAAAGCTGAATTAAGTTTTCTAAAATTTCACGCAACTGATCTATGTCTTCGGCCTGTTCTTCTTTTTCGGCAGCTGCTTGCTGACTGGCAAGCTCTGTCGCTCAGCTCTTTCATTTTTTGAGCTGCATTTTTTTGTGATTTTGCTGCATTTTTTTTATCCTTTTTGTCCAGTTGCTGTGCCCCTTCATTCATGTCTTTTTTTATGTCCTGCTGTTGTTGTTCCGTGTTCTCTAGCTTTTTAGGTTGTTCCAACTCTTGATTTTTTTTATCCAATTCTTTTAAATCGTTTTTAATACTATCAAATTCTTTGTTTAGTTTATCCTGTTGTTCCTTTAATTGCTCCGTGTTAGCTTTTTTCTCCTCTGTGTTTTTAGCAAGTTCATTTTGTTTTTCTGATAGTTTGGAAAGCTTATCAATGCTCTCTTGCAGCTTTTGTTCTACTTCTAATTGTTTAAATACTTCCAAATTTCTATCTAACTCTTTCATTAAATCTTTATTGTCAAACTTCATTTTTTCCAACGCTTCCTGCACTTTATTTTTGTCCATTTGTTCAAGCAATTGCTGTAACTCATTTATTTTTTCTTTTAGCTCGGGAGTCATTACCTTTTCAAATAATTCTTCCAGTTGTTTTTGCTTTTCCAGAATATTTTCATCCGTTTGTTTGTATTCACTTTGCTGCTGATTGTTTTGTTGATTGACGTTTTTTACCTTTTCAATGTTTTCCTGCAACGATTTTTGTTTGTTTAATAAATCCTCCAGTTTCTTTTTCTCTTCCCAGGAAAGGCTTTTCTTTTCAGCAACTTTGCGTTGCAAATCGCTTATTTCTTTTTGTAAATTTTTTGTTTGGCTGATACTTTTTTCCAGTTCTTTTTTTATCTCATCATTGTTTTTTTCTGTTTTTTCTTCCAGTTCGCGCAAAGTAGGAGCTTTAAAAATATTTTTCTGAGAACGGGTAGATTTGCTTCCTGCAATTCCGTCATTGTCCCATACTTCAAAATAATATTCAATTTTATCGCCGGGTGCAACACCCGTTTTATTTACATCCCAGAAATAAAAAAACTGATCACTCAATGCAGCCTTGTTGATCGCAATTGGAGAGCAATTGGTAGTCATTGATTTGAATTTTTCGGAAACAGCAGAGTCGTTTTTTGAAATAAAGCGATAATTAAAGGTCAGCTTTTTAAAGCCGTAGTCATCTTTTATTTCACCTCTGAAAGAAATTTGTTTTGTTGAAACGGAATCTACTTTTTCATCCACATTTATTTGAGGGTACGCATCAGGAATCACATCAATGACATAACTGACCGAATCCTTGTTTTTAAAATAATTATTGGAGGTAGCAACCGAATAGGTCTTGTTCTTTAAAAATCGTGACGAATAACTATATGTGTTTTCTGCTGATTCGGGAATGATAAGGGATGTGTCGTTAAAATTCAAATTCAACAACTGTGTGTTTTGCGTATTAAATGTCCACGTAACCTTTGTTCCGGAGGGGATAGAAAGATCGCCGGTGTTTTTTAACACTTCGTTTTTTTTATTGGTGTATGCAGGGTAAACAAGTGCTACTTGAAAGTTTAAAAGAATAGGATTGGGCAATGCTTTCAGTTCGTAGTCTTTCGATTTAAAGCCATCTCCAACCAGCTGAAAGTGTGTATTTGCCTGTACATTTTTAAAAAGGTAATTGAACGTTACATTGTTTACTTTTTCTGCCTTGAACTCATTTCCATTAATGTTTATAAACACGTTTTCAGGAACTTCATTACCGGTAAGTTTTATTTTAAGCTCAAAATCCTGTTGCGCAATGGCTGTTAAATTGTTGTTTAGAATAATGAATTGAAAGGGGGCTTCTTTTTCAAAATACACATTGTGTTTGACAATACGTTTGGCTCCATCGGTAATGATGCGGGGTGCTATAACCATTGTTAATATTACCAGCAACAAAGGTATTAATGCGACTTTCAAATATTTTACATTTTCTTTTAAATCGATAGCCGAAGTAAATGGAATAGGTTTTAGTTCTTTTATTTTTTGATTAATACCGGCTTCCAGTAAACCAAATGAATAATCTGCTGAAGATGTTTTTGAAGAAGAAAGTGTTTGATAATGGAGTTGCAATACATTTAATAATTTGTCCTGAACACTTGTAAAATGCCTGCCGATCATCTTCGCCGCTTCGTCGTATGACAATACTTCACCTACTTTGTATAATTTTGAAAGAGGAATAACAATATAGGTAACCAGCACGTAAACACTCGCAATGATGAATGTGTAAAATAAACTTGTGCGTATGTATGAATTAAAATGAGAAAAATATTCCGCATAGGTCAATGCTAAAAAAAATAACAATAACAATCCGGCACTATAAATAAGCCCTTTCAACAAAAGGTTTTTATAGTACTTTTTAATAAACTCGTTTAACTTATCAAGCAATAGTTGATACCCAAAATCTGCCATTAATTTTAATCTTTCTTATGCTTTTTTTTTCAAAAGCAAACAAAGATAAGCAATGCTTGCGTGTTATTCAATTAGTAATGAAATTAAGCCACGGAAGGCTTTAGTGCGGGCTTTGATAAGATAATAGTTGCTATTTGTTGTGCGCTGATGCTATTCATGCAACTACATTGTTGAGGATTATTTTTGCAGGCATTGCACGTTTTGTTTTCAGAAACAGCCAATGCATTTTTACCGATAGGCTGCCATCTGCCCGGATGCATGGGCTTTATGGGAGGGTATATGCCAATTGCGTGTATGCCGCAGGCAGAAGCAATATGCAAAGGACCTGTACTTGCAGCCACCAAAATATCTACATTGTTGATAAACGAAATAAATTCGGCAAGTGATAATTTTCCCGTAATATCAACTACTTCCGGTGGTAATGTTTTAATCCAATCGGCAAGCAATAGCTTTTCTTTATCAGAACCGCTGATGAATATCTTATACTTGTTGTGAGGCAATAAAAGAATCAACTGTTTATATCGTTCCAGACTCCATTCACGAGCACTTGCGTTAGATTTTGGATGAAGGATAACATTGATTTTGTTTTTATCAATCAGTTCTTTAAATACAGGTGATAAGGGTTTTATTTTTGTAAACCCAATGTATTTATATAATTCCTTAAGGTTTGGAACATCTTTAATACCAATCCCTTCCAACAATTTACAATTTAACTGCGACTCGTGCAAGTCAGAATTTTTTCTGCTCAATGGAATTAACTTGTTTGCAGTTGTCCAGTGAAATAACCTGTTAGTGGTTCCTATACGTAATTTTATACCTGCTTGTTGTGCTAATTTTGCAATGCGCTTATTTGGAAACACATGAATAATGCAATCAGCATTTATTGCCTGTAATTGTTGTGCAGCCTCGTTATCATTTAGTTTTAAAAGGTTGTCGGCATTTATAAATTCATCTACGTATTCGCAACAAGCAATTACTTCTTTGGTATATGTTTTTCCTAAAAAAACAACTTCACAAAACGGAAAGTGTTTTTTAATCAATCCACACATAGGTAACGTCAATATCACGTCGCCAATGGCATCCGGGCGACTGATAATAATTCGTTTTATGCCAGGCTGAATTAACATTTATTTGTTGGATGATAAATTTAACGCACGTAATTTTTTATATTTTAAATACGTTGCATAAGCTGAAATCCTGCAAATGGTAAAACCGGTAGTTCCATCTAATATGCCAAGTTTTATAAAATAATCACGAATAAATTTTACAATAGGACTAAAAAACAATTCCAGCAATGACGCCTTCTTTCCCTCTTTGTACTGAGCTTTCGCCAATATATCGGTAAAATAATTTACTTGTTTGTAATGATCATCCAGCGTGTAATAGCTATAATGTAAAATATCCCCTTTTACATTACCGGCGTTTTTATCACCATCAAACAATTCATACTTATCATGAGGATTTGTGCCCCCCCACTTGCCTTTGCGTGAATCCCACAAGCGTAGTTTTTTATCAGGATACCAACCACAATGATGTACCCAAGTGCCACAATAATTGGTCAGGCGGTTGATGTAATATCCATCATGCGTCCAACTGGTTTTAATTTTTAAAATTGAATTTTGCGCTGTCGCGTCTAATGCTTCATCCGCGTCGAGCGATAATATGTGTGGAAATTGTGCCTGCGTGATTGCCCAGTTTTTTTGTTCAATATGTCCTTCAAATTTATGCTGAATAAACCGAGCTCCTTTTTCTCTGCAAATTTTTTCGGTAGTATCCGTTGAAAAAGAATCAACAACTACAATATCGTCGGCAATATTCTTTACCGAATCTAAACAACGAGCAATGTTTTTTTCTTCGTTAAATGTAATAATTACTACCGAAAGCTTTGGCATTGCTTGTTTTTATTGATTAATGCTTTCGCAAAAGTAGCAATTATTTTTTAGGCCTTTTATGAATGTTAAACAATCATAATACTCATTGAAAGTATGCTTTTTTGTTATATTTGCGAGTGATTAAGATGAATTTATATTTACTATGTTAAGGTTAACACAAACACAAAAATTATTACAAAAACTTTCTCCTCAGCAAATTCAATTGATGAAAATGCTGCAATTGCCCACAGTTGCACTGGAACAACGAATAAAAGAGGAGATGGAAATGAATCCTGCATTGGAAGAAGGTTCGGACGATGAACCTACAAGTGAAGAAGAAGAAATTTTTGAGGACGATACAAATGAGGATGGAGATGATGATAATCAAAAGGACGATTATAGTTTAACGGATTACATGGACGAAGACGACGCTGATTCATACAAATTAAAAGCAAACAATTCCAGTCCGGACGAAGAACGCAAAGAAATCCCTTTCTCAGTTGGAGTGTCATTTAATGAAACGCTGGTGAGTCAATTAGGTCTTAAAGACCTTGACGATCGCGAATATCAAATTGCAGATTATTTAATTGGCAATATAGATGATGATGGTTACATGCGCAGAGATTTAGAGTCAATTGTAGATGATATTGCGTTTACTCAAAACATCTCAACTACTAAAGAAGAGCTTGAAAGTTTGTTAAAGGTAATTCAGGAGTTTGACCCCGCCGGTGTTGGTGCTCGCGATTTAAGAGAATGTTTACTCATTCAGTTGAATCGTAAACATCCTAAAACCGCTATTACAGAACTTGCCATAAAAGTGGTGGACAAGCAGATGGATGAGTTCTCGAAAAAGCATTATGATAAAATTGAAAAAAAGCTGGAAATTGGTGATGATGTGTTGAAGGATGTGATGCAGGAAATTTTAAAATTAAATCCTCGTCCCGGTAATTCCATGGCCGATGGACAAAAGAGCCAGCAACAAATTATTCCCGATTTTATACTTACCAATGATGACGGTGTGTTGAACCTCTCTCTAAACTCGCGCAATGCGCCTGATTTACGTGTAAGTAAAGAATATCTTCAAATGATGGAAGATTATTCCAAAGAAAAAAATAAAGCAAATAAGGAAGCATCTTCTTTTGTAAAACAAAAGCTGGATAACGCCAAATGGTTTATTGACGCCATTCAACAGCGCAGTCATACCTTGCTTTATACCATGAATGCCATCATGGAATATCAATATGAATATTTTTTGGAAGGAGACGAAGCACGCTTGAAACCAATGATTTTAAAAGACATTGCTGAAAAAGTACATTTGGATATTTCAACCGTTTCGCGTGTGGCTAACAGCAAATATGTACAAACTCCTTTCGGAACGTTTTTACTGAAATCGTTATTCAGTGAATCGCTTTCTACCGATAGTGGTGAGGATGTTTCAACACGGGAAGTGAAAAAAATATTGAAGGAATGTATTGCTGCCGAAAGCAAAAGCAAGCCGCTTACTGATGATAAATTGGTAAAAACACTGAAAGAAAAGGGGTACAATATAGCACGCAGAACCATTGCAAAGTACCGGGAGCAACTGGATATACCCGTTGCCCGATTAAGAAAAGAATTATAAAATGGAAACAAGTGTTGAAACAGTTTCAGTAAAAAAAACGGGGGAAGAAAAACTTGCCCGTTTTATTTCATTAGTGTTTCATCCATTATTAATGCCTACTTACGGGTTTATCATCATATTTTTTACCGATAATTATATTTCTGTTTTTACTTCCTTGGGGCTGCGGTTGGTGATTCTTATCATTACGTTTGTTTTCACTTTTTTATTTCCTTTTATAAATTCCCTTATTCTTTTAAAAATGGGACGTATAAAAAGTTTAAGCATGGAAGATCATAAGGAGCGCTATATACCTTATGCAACAACCGTTTTGTATTATTTTGCCTTGTATTATTTATTTTACAATGTGGAGATTTCTGATTTTTTTAAAGTACTTGTTTTAGGTGCTTCTTTATCAGTGCTCCTAACATTTATTATAAATTTTAAATGGAAAATCAGTGCCCATACCATTGGTATAGGAGGTATTGCAGGTGCTATACTCGGAACCGCATATCGCTTACAAATGGAATTGTACCTCATATTAATGCTTATAATTATTATTGCAGGCATTGTTGGATATGCCCGCCTGAAACTAAAAGCACATACTCCTCCCCAAATTTACATGGGTTTTCTGTTAGGTTTTTTAGTTGAGTTTTTATTAATACTTTTTTATAAGTAAATACCGTATTACAGATGTTTTTTTCAAAGCAGCAAAATTGTTGAAAAATCGCTTTAAATGCAATCTGCTGATCAAAGCCCCAACAAATGCATGTATGATAAACTGATTGGAAAGGCACATGAAAAACTATCTGCTGCTTCCAAGTTATCAGTAAGTGAAATGGTTTAGGGTCTGTTTAAATTTCATCCGAAAATTTGTTAAGTATATGATTTTCAATATTCACTTCTCGATACGGCTGAAAAGCCTACTCGAAGTGGCTGTGCGAAAATACGGATGTCAGTTCGAGTAGCGAGCCTTTTCGGTGAGCATATCGAGAACTATTGAGTGACGATCTGTTTTTTGCAATGAAATTTAAACAGGCTCTTATGAATAACTTTTTTAACGCTCGCCGTTTGTCAACGAATTATTCGAAAATAAAAATTTTAATCGTTGGACATCCTTTCTTTTAAGCACTTTTTTGCAATGAATAACACCTCAATTATTTTTCTATAGATCACGAAAATAATTCATAGGCAGATAGAGTAGTATTTGCAAAGGTGGAAACCTTCTAATCACGCAGTGAAATGCGAGATATTAATTAAATAATTCTTTGAAAATACTTCTTAAACAATTGCAATTGAACTGTTTTTCAAAGACAATGCAACTTAAAAGATAAAAAATGCGTCTATCTAACGAGTAAGAAGTAGTATAAAACCTTATTTTGAGTTTTATGTTTCTAAGACTTTTTATAATAATTATTAGACAAATGTTACAAAATATTCTTATAATTGCCGGACAAATGTTACAAAATAATGCGATTGTTTATAAAACAGTTAAGAGATGCTCTCAAATAAATCACATATCTCTAGTGAAACTACCAGCATATCAATTGTTGTAAATCGTTCTGGCCTTTTCTTTTTCATTCCCCCATTCCTGTTTTCTCCAATAATTGAGCAATTATCGTACAGAAACAATTATCGAAAAGTAACTACGACTTTTTTATTTTTATTTTTTGCTTTAACCGGGTATGCTCAATCGCCTGGAGGAGTAGCCGGTACAGTTGCATGGTTTAAGGCAAATTCAGGGGTAACACAAACTGGAGATGGTACTAACGTTTCACAATGGTCTGACCAGTCAGGAAACTCTTATAATTTAACTCAGGGTACAGCAGGAAACCAACCAACATATTATTCTACAACGGCAAGTCAGCTAATAAATTTTAATCCGACCATTTATTTTAATGGAGACAGATTGGTGAATGCTACCCCTATTTTTTCTACAACATCACCCTATTCATTTATACCTGTGGCTACTGATGAAGGGACATCAACCGGTTATTCAGCATTATATTCATGTGATGGTGTAGCAGATAATTGGTCGTTTTATAAACAAGGGGGAGCTACCACCTCTAATGGTTGGAATATGTGGACAGGAGGGGGAGGTCCTAATAAAACAAATGTCGGAGCTATTGGTTTTTCTCCCTCAGGAGGAAGTAATGGGTATTATAATGGTACAAATTACACAAGTAACTCTAATACCACCAATATTCAACCTCAAATAGCTGCAATTACAGGATTAGTTACAAATACGGTATATCCGATTTCTTATATAGATGGTTACTCAGGAAATTATTCTGCCTATACAAATACTAACAGCACAAATTTTTTTAAAACACTATCTATTGGTGCCGAATATGCCGGTGGAGAACCATGGAAAGGAAGAATACCTGAATTTATAGCCTATAACACCCAGTTAACCGCTGCACAAATGCAGCGCGTTAATAGTTACTTGGCTATTAAATATGGAATAACTCTTGGACAAGGGGGTACGAATCCAAATATTTTTGCCAACGATGCTAATTATGATTATCAGGCTTCTGATGCAACAGTTATTTGGAGTGCAAGTACCAATTCTACTTATAAATATAACATTGCAGGAATTGGAAGAGATGACAATAGCGCATTAGACCAACGTCAATCCCAATCTGTAAATAATAATGGAGTACGGCCCGTAATTGGAAACGCTTCTCAAATAGCAGCAACAAATGCTACCAATACGGGGAGTTTCAGTGCGGATAAAAGCTTTGAGGTATGGGGTTCTGATAACGGTTCTTCGCTTTGGAGTACTTCTTTTTCTGTAGGCAATATGAATTACAGGCTTGCGCGTATTTGGAAACTGCAGGAAACCGGTACCGTAGGAACCGTAAAGGTTGCTTTATTGCAAAGCGATTGTTATGGTTTAGCAAACATAACATTGTTGGTAAGCAGCAATAGCACATTTAATGGCTCCTCAACTCAATATGCCATGAGCCCGGAAACCATTGGTGGGGTTAACTATTATACTACCACAGTTGATTTTACCACAGGGCAATATTTTACATTTGGGGGATATCGTCCCTCTCCAGGAGGAATGACTGGTGCGGCATGTTGGTTTAAAGGAGATGCCGGTGTTACTAATACAGGGGATGGTACTGCTGCTACCGGTTGGGCAGATTTATCTGGTAATAGCTATAATCTAACTGTAAAGTCAGGTAGTCCAACCTATTATTCTACAACAGCTTCAAAACTTCTTAATTACAATCCTTCAATTTATTTTAACAATGCTAATTTTTATAATAACACTGCGTTTATGACATATAGTGTTTCTTACAGCCTTTTTGTTGTAGAGGCAGATGAAGGAACAAATAATGGAAATTGGAATTGTATTTTTTCTGGTACTCAAGTTGATAATGGATTTTCATTTTATAAAAGAAATAGTTCCACTGCTTGCAATGGATGGAATATGTGGTTTAATGGTGGCGGAGATTATATGACGGATAGTGCGGCAGTTGGTTTTGGACCCACTGGTGGTTGTAATGGATATTACAATGGCACTAATTGGTCAACTGACAGCAGAGTACAGCGAATACAACCTCAAATAGGAGTTATTACCGGAACACATACTAGTACTCTACCTGTGACATATATAGATGGTTATCCTGGTCATTTGAATAATTCAAATAATCAGGCTTCTCAGAGCAATTTTTTCGCTGGTTTAAGTATTGGAGCAGAATATGTTAATTCAGAATATTTTCCTGGTAGAATAGTAGAATTTATTGCTTTCCCCAGTCAGTTAACAACATCTCAAGTGCAACAAGTAGATTCCTACTTAGCCATTAAATATGGTGTTACCCTAGGTCAGGGCGGAACCAATCCCAACGTTTTTGCAAATGATTTACAACACAATTATTTTGCTTCAGACGGAACAGTTATTTGGAATGCTACAACAAATAATACGTATAAATGGAATATAACAGGTATAGGCAGAGACGACGGTACTGGACTAAACCAAAAACAATCATTTAGTGTTAACCAAAGCTCTCCAACAACAAATAATTCTTCAACAAATACTTATGGAGCTTTGGTGACATTAGGATTAGGTTCTATTGCCTCCACAAACGCCTCCAACAGCAATACTTTTTCCTCAGATAAAAGCTATGATATTTTTGGTGACAATAACCTAACTGGATTAGCTTCCGGCTCTCCTCCTCCTACAACTGTTTCGCCAATGACATATACTGCAAGTGCCTCTATATGGTTAAACAGAACCTGGTGTGTTCAAGAAACAGGAACTCCTGGAAGCATGCAAATTAGCATACCAACAAATTATGCCGAGTTTTCTAATTTCAGTTCTAATTCGCCAATATATCTTGTAACTTATACTAATGTTGCGGGTCCAGGACAATATTATACATTATCAACTTCAGGAAGTAATTACATAACTACCGTTGATTTTCCTTCCGGAACTTCTTATTTTACTTTTTGTGGCAATCCGGCATCGGCTTACTCGACTCCTGGCACGTATTATTATACACCAATATGCGGTATTAACACGGTTACGGTTACCTGTCAAGGTGCGGGTGGTGGCGGTGGCGGTGGTTATAGCTCGGGCGCTACCGGCGGTGGCGGTGGTGGTGGTGCATACAGCAGTTCTACATCTGTTTCGGTAACTTCCGGAACTACTTACACAATTTACATTGGCGCGGGCGGGTCTGCAGGCACCGGAGGAGCTTCATCAACAAATGGTGGTAACGGACAAGGTTCATGGTTTAATAGCTCTACGACTATTTATGCTGCAGGCGGCGGTGGTGGTGTAAGAGCAAGTAGCTCCAGTACATGGGGAACAGCTGGTCCTGCAGGTTTAAAGACCAGCTGTGTTGGAACAACAACCGTTTCCGGAGGGGCTGGTTTTGGTTATAGTTCAGGTACGGTTGGTGGTGGTGGTGGTGGTTCTGCCGGAACAGGCACCGGAGGTACGGCAACAACATCAACGGGTGGTGCCGCAGGAACAGGTGGCGGGGCTGCAGGAGGAAACGGAGGAAGCGGAGCTGTAGGAGGGAATGGTACTAGTCCGGGCGGTGGTGGCGGCGGTGGCGGCGTTAATAAAAACGGAGGAACTGGTGGAAACGGACAAGTTACGATAACTCAACCCACACCTGCTCCTACTTTAACTGTTTCTACAAGTAATCCGGCAGGGCCTATACCGACAGGTTTATGTGCATCTTCTGTTTCCAATCAACTTTACGCATTTACAATTACTACGCCGACATTTAGTTCCAGTTTTTCGGAGATATTGTCCTCATTTACTTTTAGCACCACAGGAACTTATGCTGCAACGGATTTTAACAATTTCAAATTATTATATAATACCACTAATAGTATTGCAACTGCAACCGTTATATCAACGGCAGTGCCTAGTACCGGTGGTAATACAACGCAAACGTTTTCCAGTTTAGGTCAAACACTTACAACTAATGCTACCTTTTATTATTGGATAACCGGCGATGTATCTTCTTCTGCTACAAATAATAATACTATTAACATTTCTGCGATTGATGCATCCGGTTTAAACTTGCCTGCTTGTAGTAACATTTATTCAACATATGCCAGCTCTACCTATACATTGTCTTCTACAGCTGTTGCTGCAAAAGCAGAAGCAGCAGGTGCAAATACCATTTTAAATACAGAAACGCTTACTTTAACTGGTGCTGCGTATGGAGGATCGGCGTCTTCAGCTGCTTGGTCTGTTTATTCTTCTTCTCCGGCATCTACTCCTACACTAAGCTCTACATCTCAAACGGCAAATCCTGCATCGGTTACTTTCACGCCACAAACAGCATTTACCGGGACTGTAGTTTTGCTTCTCACAACCAATGGTTGTATAGCTACTGACACTAGATATATATATATATTATCCGGAAGTACAACCTATTCGACCAATGGTACTTATACTTGGACAGCTCCTTGTGACCCCTCATCAGTTACAATTGCATGTTGGGGAGCTGGTGGTGGTGGTGGTGGTTATCCTCTGAATGGAGGAAGTAGTGGCGGTGGCGGTGGCGGTTATAGCAGTGGAACGGTGGCGGCGACTTCAAGCACAACTTATACGTTACTGGTTGGTGCTGGTGGTTCGGCAGGTAGTGGTGGTTCGGTAGGAAGTTCTTCAAATAAAGGTGGTAATGGTGGAAATTCTTGGTTTTCGTCAAGCACAACCATTTTAGCTAAGGGAGGTAGCGGTGGTATTTGCGGGAACGGTGGTGCTGCTATAGGTTCAGGTGCAGTAGTTGGTATAGGAACAACAACTGTTACTGGAGGAAATGGTGGAACTGTTGCAAATGTAAATAATAATGGTAGCGGTGGTGGTGGTGCTGGTGGAAGTTCTGGAGCCGGCGGAAGCAGTAGTTCTAATTCTGCTACAGGTGGTACAGCCGGAACAGGTGGTGGTAATGGTGGTACAGGTGGTTCTAATGGAGTTTCGGGTAGCAATGGGAGCGCTCCCGGTGGTGGCGGTGGTGGAGCAGGTAATTTAGGAAACCCAGGTGGTGCTGGCGCTGATGGGCAAGTAACAGTTACAATCTCTTCACTTGCTCATCCAACAGCGAATGCAGGTTCGGCCATTACGGTGTGTCAAGGGATTGCGACTCAAATTGGTACTGGAGCAAGTGTTACAAATGCAACTTCTACTCAGTGGTCAACTGTTGCAGGTACAGGCACATTTGGCAGCCCGTCGAACACAGTTACCGCAACTTATACTGCCAGTGCTGCTGATGCAGCTGCAGGGAGTGTAGTTATTTTTCTTACGGCATCTACGAGTTGTGATAATATTGCTGCTTCAAAAACAATTGTAGTTATTCCCTTACCAACAGCAAGCGCTGGTGGCAGTACTACTATTTGTAGTAATGGCACAGCTACAGTAAGTGGTGCAAGTGCAAGTAATGGCACCATTCTATGGACACATAATGGGTCGGGAAGTATCAGTTCAGGAAGTACTGGATTAACTCCTGTATATACCGCTGCGACAGGTGATGCAGGAAATACGGTAACATTAACGATGACAGTAACCGGTACAAGTTCTTGTTCTTCTCAAACTGCAACAGCAATATATTCAGTGGTTGTGAATCCGCTACCAACAGCAAATGCTGGTGGGAGTACTACTATTTGTAGTAATGGAACTGCCACAGTAAGTGGTGCAAGTGCGAGTAATGGAACGATTCTTTGGACACAGAATGGTTCCGGCAGCATCACTTCCGGTAGTACAGGCTTAACACCTGTATATGCTGCAGCCGCTGGCGATGCGGGTAATACCCGCAAGTTAACCATGACAATAACTAGTAGTTTAAGTGGTAATGGATGTTCTTCTCAAACTGCAACAGCAACGTATTCAGTAGTTGTAAATCCGTTACCAACAGCAAGTGCTGGTGGTAGTTCAACCATCTGTTCAAATGGCACAGCAACGGTAAGTGGTGCAAGTGCGAGTAATGGAACGATTCTTTGGACACAGAATGGCTCCGGCAGCATTACATCCGGCAGCACAGGCTTAATACCCGTATATACTGCAGCCGCTGGCGATGCGGGTAATACCCGTACCTTAACCATGACTGTAACAAGCAGTTTAAGTGGCAATGGATGTTCTTCTCAAACTGCAACAGCAGCATATTCAGTTATAGTAAATGCCAATAATACAGATGGAGCCCCTTCCTCTTCTCCAACCTTATGCATCAATACCGCATTAACGGCTATTACCATTGCAACAACAGGAGCTACAGGAATATCCAATGACGGAACTACAGGAGCAAACAGTTTACCGGCGGGAGTATCGGCACATTGGGCTGGAAATACCATTACCATCAGTGGTACACCTACCGCATCGGGTACATTCAATTACAGCATTCCTCTTACTGGTGGTTGTGGTAGTGTGAATGCGACTGGAACTATTATTGTGACGGCTGCTAATACAGCAGGGGCACCTTCCTCCTCGCCTACCTTATGCATCAATACTGCACTAACTGCTATTACCATTGCTACTACAGGTGCTACAGGAATATCCAATGACGGAACTACAGGAGCAAACAGTTTACCGGCAGGAGTATCGGCACACTGGTCGGGAAACACCATTACCATCAGCGGAACTCCTACTGCATCAGGTACATTTAATTACAGCATTCCGTTAACTGGTGGTTGTGGTAGTGTGAATGCGACTGGAACTATTATTGTGACGGCTGCTAATACCGCTGGAGCCCCTTCCTCTTCTCCAACCTTATGCATCAATACCGCATTGACGGCTATTACCATTGCTACTACCGGAGCTACAGGAATATCCAATGACGGAACTACGGGAGCAAACAGTTTACCGGCGGGAGTATCGGCACACTGGTCGGGAAATACCATTACCATCAGCGGAACTCCGTCTGCATCGGGTACATTCAATTACAGCATTCCGTTAACTGGTGGTTGTGGTAGTGTGAATGCGACAGGAACTATTATTGTGACGGCTGCTAATACCGCTGGAGCCCCTTCCTCCTCGCCTACCTTATGTATCAATACTGCACTAACTGCTATTACCATTGCAACAACAGGAGCTACAGGAATATCCAATGACGGAACTACGGGAGCAAACAGTTTGCCGGCGGGAGTATCGGCACATTGGGCTGGAAATACCATTACCATCAGCGGAACTCCGTCTGCATCAGGTACATTCAATTACAGCATTCCTCTTACTGGTGGGTGTGGTAGTGTGAATGCGACTGGAACCATTATTGTAAATCCCAACGCAAGCATCAGTCTAACATCGGCTGCAGGTACTGATGCACAAATCGTTTGTATTAACAGTGCCATTACAAATATTACATATTCAGTAGGTGGCGGCGGAACTGGTGCCAGTGCATCCGGATTACCTACAGGAGTGAGTGGTGCATTTTCTGGTGGTATATTTACTATTAGCGGTTCATCAAGCCTCGGAGGGATTTCTACTTTTACCGTTACCACCACTGGAAGTTGTGTACAAACTACAGCAATTGGCACGATTAATACATTGCCAAACACCGGAAGCACTTCCTATTGGAACGGAAACACCTCTACAGCTTGGGCTACATCAAGCAATTGGTGTGGATCACAACCCTCTTGTTCTATTAGTGCTATAATTCCTTCCGGAACTAACAACGCGCCGATAATAAGTGCAACAGGAGCTGCTTGTTTAAATTTAACTATAAACGCAGGGGCTACACTTACAATGAGTACTACTAACACATTGGGTGTTTGCGGTAATTGGGTCAATAACGGAACTTTCACCACGGGCTCAAGCATGATTTATTTTATAGGTAGTGGCAATCAAACAATTGGTGGTACGGGAACACAGTCCTTTTATGACCTAACTATTAATAATACAGGTGGGGCTGGAAGCAATTTAGTCACCTTGTCACAACCGACCACTGTTACACACAATTTAACTTTAACCAGCGGTATATTATCCACCGATGCTACTAACTTGTTAACCTTAACCAATTCTGCAACAACAGCTACCAACGCGGGGTCGGCATCCAGTTATGTAAGTGGACCAATGCGTTGGAACGGATTAAACGGAGCTGGTCCATTTATATTCCCTACCGGTAAAGGAAATTCCAAATGGGCCAGAGTTGCTCTCTCAGGTATTACTGCTTCAACAGATTTTACCTGCCAATATTTTAATTCGAGTTATAGTAATGTAAGCACTTCAGATATATCAACAACGCCAAGCCTTACCTTAACAACAATAAGCAAAAAAGAGTATTGGACTGTAGATCGGACTTCGGGATCAGGAAATGCAGCCGTAACATTGTATTGGGAAGATGCTTCATTCAGTAGAATTAATAGTTGTTCCACCAATGGAGATTTAAAAGTAGCACACTATAACACCAGTAGCAGTAATAAGTGGGAAAACGCCAATAGCAGTGGCGCCGTGACTGTAACAGGTACCTGCGCAGGTTATAGCGGCAGTGGTACAGTAACTTCAGATGTAATGACTACTTTTTCTCCATTTACATTTGGAACCGGTGGCTCAGGAGTAAATCCTTTACCAATAGAACTGTTGAGCTTTAATGCTGTTTATAATGGAAAAACAACTGATTTGATCTGGTCAACAGCCTCGGAAATAAATAATAATTATTTTACCGTGGAGCGTTCAACAGATGGAATAAATTTTACCATAGTAGGTATTGTTAGCTCAAAGGCTAAAAATGGTAATAGCACCGGTATACTGAACTATACCTTAAACGACCCGAATACCGAACCCGGTACTTATTATTATCGTCTAAAACAAACGGACTTTGATTTTAAATATGTTTACTCAAATGTCGTTGTTATAACTATTGTTGCTAATATTAATTTTTCGTTTGAATTAGCACCTAACCCTAACGACGGAAAACAAATGACCGTATTAATTAACAGTCCGCAAAACGGAACGGTTGCATTAACTATACACGATATGCTGGGTAAACTGATAGCAACTGACGAATTTGAAACGGTAAAAGGAGCTAATAATTCCTTTTCAATGAGCTTTAAAGAAACCTTAAATCCCGCTAACTATATAGTTACGGCTACGTTAAAGGATAGCAACTTAACAATAAAAAAACGACTAATTATTGTGCGTTAAAGTTCGAGATAACTTTTCCATTTTAGTGTTTGGAGACAAATTATTGCAAACATCTTCAATATCTTGTATATGAATGTTAATCTATTATGATCTCATATTTCGAAAAGGCTTTTATAATGATAAAGCAGATAAAAGAAAATAATTTTCAGGCTCACTATGATAAAAAAACTATTGTTTAAGTATGAATCTGCTCTCTTTAAAATATTTCACCTCAATAGAATCGCGAAATACTTTTATTAGTTCAACATCACTCATGATGTCGCCAATTTTCATAATACAACTTTGACCGTTTATCAGAACCAACGCCAATTGTTTTTTTGATTTATTGTTTTTTATAACGCCTCCATATGTTATTTTCGGAAATAGAGTAACAATTGAACCGGTTGTAGGTTTGTCAATTTTTATAGTAGCTGCATTTCTATTAGTAATAATGTTATTGTTTTTTTTAATCGTTCCTAAAAAAGGATCACGATAGGTAGTGGGATTAATGGAAAAAGTATCGCTTAACGTTTTGTCTGTTGTACTTTCTGTAAATTCAGCACCTCTAAAAGCAACGTGATCATCATCACTTGAAACAACCGAAAAAATTTTGTACACAACCATTCCCCACAATAACAAGGTGCAAGGAATTAATAAATACAGCAATTTTTTATTCTTCATTACTTTTACTCTCTGATAACTTTTTGGTATGAGCTATAAACCCCAATATTTGTTGCAGCATCTATTGCTCGGACTTTCCAAAAATAAGATTGGGCAATAACCGCATTATGAAAATTATATAGAAGGGTTGATGTTATGGTGTCTTTCACCGTTTTTGCAGCATTTGTAAAGCTTGAATCTGTTGATATGACAACCTCATACGTTGCATTTGTTTCAACGCTGTTCCATGCCAATGGTAATGGATTTTTTGATGTAGTATCATTTAATGGTAAATACGTAATAACAGGTGCAGCAGGCTTGGCAGTATCTATGGTTATTGTTCGAATATTGTTTCCACTGGATGTTGAATTTGAAGAACTGTTGTAAGCAAGTACATTCCAATCATAAGTTCCTACTTGCGAAAATTTATAGGTTATGGAGGAAGAAGTGGTATCTTTTGTAAAAACGGGAGTCCCATTCACTAACACATTAAAAATATAATAGGAGGCACTGGGAAGTGTTTGCCAGGAGAATGTCTGAATAAAAATTTTTGAATAAACATTGTTTTGAGGATTTGACAATGGTACTTGCTGGTTTGATAAATTTAATGAACTATCTATTTTTAAGTTATAAGTAACATAATTTGTAGTACTTGATCCATTCTTTGCCCTCACCCTCCATTGATATACTCCCGATTTAAGCGTATAGGAATATTGGGTTGCCGTCATGGTACTATCCAGAATAAACTGTGTGATAGTATCGAAATTTGGAGCGACAATTTCAAGTTCATACGTATTCGCACCGGTTACAGCATTCCATTTAAATAATTGCGTGAAACTTGTGGAAGTAACATTATTGGAAGGGGCAACAATAGTGATGGAAGTTTTACTTAAATCTGTTTCTATTATATCTTTACAAGAATAAATAGATATTAAAGCTACTGTAGCAATAAAAGGGAATAGCAGTGATAATTTATTTTTCATCGTTTTTCTTTTTTACATTTTGAAGATATAGGGTACAAATCAATATGTTTTCTCTCGTTTTAATGTCTTTTTTTAGCTGGTATGTTACGGATGCAACTTTCCCCAGCTTATTTTTTTGTTCTAACAAATATACTAAGTTAATCAATGTTGAAAAATTCCCCTCCACCGCAAACCTGTTAGTTTCAATTAATAAACCTTCCTGCTTATTTATATTTGTTTCCGGAAATTCCCTTAATACGGCATGATTGTTTTTACAATAATTGGTAACAAGCTCTAATAATGTTTGTAAACTGTTATCCCCTTTAATGTTTTCATTCCCTATTTTTTTATTCATTAGCATCAACTCTTTTTCTAATCGGCCTGCCATAAACGGGGCACTAGTTGCCATCTGTATCTTTTTTTCAGCCTCGGATACTTGTCTGTCTTCGTTAATGGTTTTTTTTATTGCTAACCAATAAACTAAAAACACAATCATAACAAATGCAATTACTAGCAATTGATTCTTTCGTGCATATGTTAAGTTTTGTAACAAAATTTCCTATTTTAGTTTAAGTTCAATTAAAAACAAGCCATCGTCTGTTTCATTATCTTTTTTATAATTTGACAATTTAACATTTAACAACCATGTTTTTTTCTTCAATTCTTTCATCCAATTGTTTAACTCCGTACTTTGTTGACACCTCCCTGCAATAGTAATGGTTTTTGTTTCAAAAAAAAGTTCCGGGCCGTCCTCATTTGCCTTTTTTTTCTTTAATGGATGAATGCTCAGATCCGAAAGCAGAATAGATAAGGGCATGCATGAAACTATCTGATCCGCATAATAAGAAGTACGGGAATCTTCCAACAGTCCGTTCTCTTCCAATAATTCCTTTTTCTGATCATATTCCTTTTTTAATAAATCATACCGTTTTAAAGCCGCATCATTCTGCACCAATTGGGGGTTTAAGTCTTTGTTTTTATTCCAATAATAATTAAAAACAAAAAAATTGATAATCAATATTACAAATGTTGTAACTAATAATCCGACTCCAAAAAATTCGAATCTTTTCCTTTGATTAAACTCTTTAATTAAATGGGTAACCTGCTCAGCATTACTAATTCCGCCGTTATTTCCGGTAAAATAAGAAAAAGCCGCCGCAAATGCGAAGATCAGTGTTTGAGGTACACTATCCGTACCTATTTGCATGGATGAGGACGTGTCAGCAGATTCAACAATTGTAATATCAGTTATCTGTTGCTCCCTGATTTGAAATTGATAATTTGAAACGGTTAATAATTCGCTATTTATTAATTGTTCATTGATAAAAGGCAATAAACCGTTAATTACAAAAGAACCTAAAAAACAATTGGAAATGGAGCCGAGCTTATTTTTTTTTAATTCTTCTATTACCTCATTAAGCACATCATAACGTATTATCGAAATAAATGCCTGCTCAGAACTAATGTCTGTTTGCTGAATTGTAAACTCATTCATCTTGGCATTGGGTAATACTTTATTCAGCAAGGAAGTTTCCGTATCATTTCCATTAATACTTACTTTTTTATGAATGATTCCTTTACCGTTTAATAAAAGAACAATCGGAAGTTTAGTTCCTACAGTTTTCGCAAGCTCTTCAAAATTAGTTAGTCCTTGATATTGTTTTTCAGTAGTTAATATCGATTTATCCTTTTTTAAAACAACTACGTTTATTTCATACTTTTCATCAGGGAGTAATATGATTTCAACCCCGGCAGCAGTGTTGCCGGCAATGATATTTTCAAGGTTTAATTTTTTCAGCATTTTAATAAATAACCGTTGGTATTATAAAAATGGTAAGCTTACTTTTGGTTCTGGCTTTTGTAGTACTGCTGAAAAACCATTTGAGAACAGGAATACGTGAAAGAATAGGGATACCTGATGAGGTTGAATTTTTATTATCGCTATCCAAGCCTCCAAGCATAATCGTTTCTTGATTTTTAACCCGAATCAACGACTGGAAATCTCTGGTAGTTGAGTTGAAAGGACTGCCAACTCCGGCAGATTGGTTCGTAAATGATTGTTGTTTTACGGTTATTGTTAGTGTGATTTGATCATCACCGGATACAATCGGATTGATTACCATCGTAAAATCAGCCGTTAATGGTTTGTATACTTTTGTTTGTGCAATTGTTGTACTGTTACTGGCAATCGTGTTGGTATTGTTTTCTAAATAATAACGGGTTTCTCCTATACTCATTTTTGCCTCGTTGCCGTTAAGAGTTGATAACAAAGGAGTAGAAGTAATTTTTACATCGCCGTTTTGTTCAAGTAATTGCAGATTTAAATAAAAGTTGGGCGTGACTTTTCCTAAATTGGCAACACCCATTCCATTAATTCCATCAATAATAGAATTAATGGAGTTTGCTCCCAAATTCATATTCAGAGGAAGGAGAGTTCCTCCGGTGGTAGTAGGTTGAGTTCCTAAGCCCGCCTGTATTCCGCTTGTTACAGTATGAGAATTATTAACATCTACAATCATTACCTGAATAGAAATAACTGGAACAACTCTGTCAACATCTCTCAAAAATGCTTCCAGTTCAGCTATACGAATCTGCGAGCCGCAAACTATTAAACTGTTCAAGTCTGTGAATAATTTAATATCCACCCCTTTTTTTAAATCGGCCGGAATATGATCTATCATTTTTTCTACCGTCCGGTATTTTAATGTAATAACCTTAGTGGTGCGCAATCCCTCTATGCTTCTATCTCCAATCAAATAAATATCCCCGCTTTTTTTAAATGTAAATTCTGTTCCGTTAAAGAGGAAGTTTAGAAAATCATCATAAGTGGCGTTTACAATATTTAAGTTGGTATTGCCTTTGGGCTCCGCAAACAAAAAGTAATTGTTTTTTATTTCTTTTGAAACAGCCGCCAATACATCAGCAATTGGGCTATCCGAAGCATCTACAGTAATTAATTTATTGGCATCTACTTTTATATTTACACCCTGTGGAACTGTGTTTTTATTTGATGCATTAGCACCACCCACCTTTCCTTTATTTTTTGGATCAGTTGGTACAATGGCATCTTCTTTTTCTATCAGATAAAAATTATCTTCTGTAGGGGTTACTTTCAAATCATTCGCAAAGGCAAATTTTTCCATTGCCGAATTGAATGGCATTGCCTGAATATAACCACTTACTATTTTACCGTACAAGTCTGGAGAGAATACTACATTTTTTCCTGTTACTTTTGTCAACTCTTTTGCAACTTTCGAAAGGCTGTCATTGGAAAGATCCAAACTCAGTAAGTTTGCCGTTGTATCGTAAGTAATGTTTAAGTCTTTAGGGATATATTTAACAGGTGCGCTGGCAGGTGGAACATATTGTACAATGGACATGATATTTCCTATGAAATTAATATCCAAATCATATTTTTTACAAAGAAAAAGCAACACATCCATTACCGTTACATTGGAAAAATTATTCACGATTTTTGCATTCAAAGAGGCATCTACACTCACGTTTAAATTATTGGATGTTGCCAGTCCCCGGATAAAATCCTGAATGGAAACATTGGTAACGGATAGTTCTACTTTATCATTGAGCCCTAAATTATCCAATGCTAAATCTTTTAATTTATTTTCAATAACAGTAAATCTATCCTGAGCTTTAGCAAGGGTTGTCATAGAAATTACAACAACAAACAATAGATATTTTAAGTTTTTAAAATTCACAACAAATAATTTAATAACTGTTTAACAATATTGGATAAATCTCATCTACTGAGGTCATTCCTTTTTCAAATAATTCAAATGCGTTTTCCCGGAGCGTTTTTATGTTCCGTTCTTTTAATAAATTCTCAATAGTAAAAATGTTGTTTTTTATGGAATCGGCTAATTCAAAATCAATAGGAATAACTTCATAAATGGCTTTTCTGCCTTTGTAACCGGTATAATGACAGTGTTCACAGCCTTTAGGAACATAATAGTTTTCAATACTGCGGGGCGCTTTAAATGTTTTTGGAAAATACTTCACATCAAATTCTTTTTCTTCTTTACATTCCGCACACAACAAACGCAATAGGCGCTGTGCAACAGTAGTATTCAATGTGCTTGCCAATAAAAACGGCGGAACACCCATATCCGTCAAACGGGAAACGGTTCCCCAAGCCGAATTGGTGTGAATGGTAGAAAGCACCAAATGTCCCGTTAATGCAGCACGTATCGCCATTTGTGCTGTTTCTCCGTCACGAATCTCACCAAGCATGATCACATCCGGATCCTGACGTAAAAATGAACGCAAGGCGCCGGCAAATGTTAACCCGATGTTTTCCTTTAACTGCACTTGATTTACTCCTTCCAAGGTATATTCAATAGGATCTTCAATGGTGATAATATTCGATTTTTCCTTATTCAGAATTTTCAAAGTAGCATAAAGCGTAGTTGTTTTACCTGAACCCGTAGGACCGCTTATTAAAATGATTCCATGTGGTTTTTTAATTCCTTCCAGATAATCTTCCAATTCTTTTCCATTAAATCCCAAACGTTCAATGTCAATATCTGCGGCATCATTGCTCAATAAACGCAATACTATTTTTTCTCCATGCAGTGTTGGTAAAACAGAAACACGAATGTCAAATTTATGTCCGTCGCTATTAAAAAAAATACGACCATCTTGCGGTAAACGTTTTTCAGAAATATCTAAACTGGCTTTTATTTTTATTTTATTAATGAGCGAAGGGTATTCCGTTTTACTGATCGTGTAACGTTCTATCAGTAACCCGTCAATACGAATACGTACGCGACATTTTTCTTCATATACTTCAATGTGAATATCACTGCTTCCCAAATTTTTTGCTTCTGAAATAAGCATGGGTAAAAAGTCATCTGCTTTTATATTGCCGGCACTTACTTGTTTTATAGCAGCGTGTGCATTGGTATTACGATAATATTTACCTAACGTCTTTTGAATTTTTGCAGGTGCTGTTTTTTCCAGCAGTACCGGCTTTCCATAAAGCATTTCTAATTCATCGGCAAGCTGTGTATGAAATTTTTCTTCGCTAACATACAATATCATTTGTTTGTTTCCCTCTATGTGCTTCGGAATGATATTATAATGCCAGGCCTGTTGTGGGGTTATGGCATGTTGTAAATCAATGGATAAAGATATGTAGTCCGCTTCTTTCATTTATCGTGTAAGGATACATAGCCAATTTGTATCATCATAAAAATCCAATTGTGGTATAACCATTAAAACCATTAAAATACTTGCCATTGCCCCGGCTAAAGGGATTTCGGAAAGTTCTTTTTTTGATAATGTACGATAACCGATAGCAAGTATTAACGTGATGATGGTACTTAACAAATAAAATAAAATAAAATTGATTGGTGAAAATGCAGTGCAGAGTACAACAAAAAAAAGAACATCTCCCAAGCCGATATATTCATTCAGAATATTTACCGGTCTTTTATTTTTAATACTCATGTATAACGTCAAGAAAAGAATTTGAATTGCAATAAAAGCGAAATTTAATACGGTGTTTTTTACCATCACCTCATTGTCAATGCTCCTTACTCCTTTAGCGATAAAAGCGATAAAGGCAAGAGGGATAAGTACCCATGATATTTCCCGCTTCTTAAAATCCTGAAAACTTATAAGAATTAAAAGCCCTATTAAAAATATGTTAATGATTGTTGACATTAATCAGGTGTGGTTTCTTTTATTTTTTTATCCTGATCCACTTCCCATACGTTAAATACTCCATCACCGTCAAAATCGGTAATTGCTGTTGCCCTTGCCTTAAAAGCATTGTTCGTCGCCTGAATGATCTCTATCTGATAGTTGGCATTACCTCCTTCTGTGGTAAGCTTGCTCGGCTCAAAACCTATATCTGTAAAATTATCACTGTACTTCGAATTTAAGTAAAAATAGGCCTTTTCCAATGTGTACACATGTTCCAGCTGTAATTGTGCTTCAGTACTTTTTGCTTTTGAAATGAGTGGCATTAAATTGGGTAATGCCAATAACACCAAAATTCCTATGATTATTAAAACGATAAGCAGCTCCATCAGAGTAAATGCTTTCAATTTTTTATATTTCTTCATAAACACTTTTTTACATTCATCATGTTTCATTAAATATACTTTTCAGGGGACTAAAAGTATAAAAAAGCATACTAACATTTGTATTTGTTGATAATTTTAAATTACTACACTTGATTTTTGTTTTAAAATTTTAAAATTCTTTTAGTAGATTTGAGGCAAGAATACACTTGATTTCATGAAGATTTTTTTATCCGTTTTATTGCTTTCTGCGAGCAGTTTGTATGCACAAGTTAAACCACAATATGCATATAGTGTTTATTTAAATTATCCCGATCGCTCCATAAAAGCCACTGTTTTAAACTCTACTAAAACCTTTGAGGCCAAAGGCGATTTGACCTATTATTGGTACACCTCCAATAAAATTATGGAAACACAAGGAGGCTATGATGGCAAAATTTTAAATGGTGCTTATACTTGCTTTTATTTGTCAGGTAATTTAAAAGAACAAGGCGCTTTTAATAAAGGACTGAAAGACGGCAAGTGGATGAAGTGGTATGAAAATGGAAAAATTCAGGAAATAACACATTGGACAAAAGGAGTTATTAAAGGCATTCGCAAACTGTTCAATACTAATGGAGAGCTTATTAAAGAAGAAAAATACAAACATGGTAAGTTACACGGTTATCAATTGATGTATGAAAATGGTAAAGGAATTGAAAAGCGTAATTACAAGAATGGGGTAGAAATAAAAGCGCCTGTAAAAGACACAACAATAGCCACTAATAAGGAAAAGGTAAAAGAAGTTAACAGTAAGGCAACAAAGAAAAATAAACGAAAAGTTCGGTCGGCTGAAACAAAAATGCCTGTAAAAGATATAGGGATAACAGCTAATAAGGAAAAAAATAAAGAAGTGGACATTAAGAAAGTAAAAAAAAATAAACGAAAAACTCCAAAACCCGTTGAAAAATTCACAAAAGAAAAACATAGTGAGGCAAACGATAAAATTTCATTCATTGAAAAAATAAAGAAACGATTTAAAAAGAAAAAAAACACCCCGCCGACCGAAAAAACCAAGAGTGAAACTAAATGATAAAAGCAAGTTCGTTGTTTTATGCAATTGTAATTTCACTCATCATTGCAATTGTCAGTAGTTCCATTATTTTATTCGCTTACCTTTCCGTTATTGAATTTGACAACTTTGAAATCAATCGCCGCCTTAACTTAAATGCCGATTCAGGACTTAATCTGTTAATGTCCCAACAAACACTTGTGGAAATCAATCAGCAAAAAACACTTGACCTGTATGCTACCGGTGATGATTCTGTTTTTTTAAGTCGTAAATCATGGGGGGCTTATGAAATAGTCTGCTCTAAAGCAACATTTAAAAACATGGAAGTAAATCGTGTTGCACAAATAGGTTATTATCCCGACAGTGCAAATTTGTATGGTTTATACCTTCCCGATCAGGATAAACCTCTTTCATTATGCGGTAAAACAAAGATAAAAGGAACCGTTTATGTTTCAAAAGCGGGTGTTAAAAGAGCGTACATTGAAGGGCAAAATTTTGTTGGTACTACCTTAATTGACGGACAAATAAAACAAAGTGAAAAAACGTTGCCTAAATTTAACAAGGAGCTGATCGATCATATTAAATGGATACTTTCTCAAAAAAAGGTTTCGGATAATGATAGTTTAGTGCTAATTGAAAAAGACCTTTCAGGGGATAGTATCCATAACAGTTTTAAAAACCATTCATTGGTGTTCTCCAGCACAAATGCAATAACCATTTCAAATGGCTTGTATAAGGGCAATGTAGCCATCATTTCCAATAAACAAATTACTATTTCCGCTTCTGCTATTATAACAGATATTATAGTAGCTGCTCCCAGAATTATTATTGAAGATAATTTTAAAGGTAATTTTCAGGCCTTTGCTTCCGATTCAATTATTGTAAAAAAAAATGTGAGCCTGTATTATCCAAGTGTATTGGGTCTTGTCATGGATAATTCCTCCTCCAATATATCAGCAATAGTATTAGCTGAAAATGATACACTACTTGGAAATATTTTTGCTTATAAAGATGATGCTTATGTTTTAAAACAGGCAGGAGTTATATTGCCTCAACAATCAGTTGTTGCCGGGCAGGTTTATTCAAACGGATTTGTTGATGTTAAAGGAACAATTAAGGGAAGTTTAATGTGCAATAAAATAATTTTGGTTACTCCATCTTCCGTCTATGAAAATAATCTGTTAAATGCCATAATCGACATTACACAGTTATCCAGATATTATGTGGGAATTAATTTGGTGGAAGAATCAACAGTCAAAAAAGTAGCGAAATGGTTAAACTGAATTTTTTCATGCAGCCATTGGTTCCGGTGGTCCGTTTGGCGCGGAAGGTCCGATCATCATGTCCGGCGGCGCCTTTGGTTCGTTGATCGCACAGTGGATCCATCTCACCGATGCGGAGCGCACCACTCTTCTGGTGGCTGGGGCCGCCGCAGGGATGTCCGCGACCTTCGCGACTCCGGTGGCCGCGGTGCTGCTTGCGGTTGAACTTCTGCTTTTCGAGTTGAGACCGCGAAGTCTGGTCCCAGTAGCGATCGCGAGTGCGACGGCGGCGATTCTCCGTGGGTATCTCCTCGGCCCCGGCCCGCTCTTTCAAATGCCCGGAATCGGCCTTGTGGATCGGATTCCCTTTGCCCTCGGCTCCGTGCTGCTGGGCGCCGTTGTCGGCCTTATGGCAGCCGGACTGAGCCGCATGATGTATGCCTTCGAAGATTTGTTTGAACGGTTGCCCGTCCACTGGATGTGGTGGCCCGCGCTGGGAGGCATCGGCATCGGCATGGGCGGCTTCTTCTTCCCTCGCGGCTTGGGCGTTGGATACGACAACATCGCCGAACTGCTTCATGGGAGCGCCCCGATCGCACTCATCGCCGGCATCCTCATTGCGAAGTCGTTGATGTGGGCGTTCTCTCTCGGATCGGGAACCTCGGGAGGCGTTCTTGCGCCTCTGCTGATGATCGGCGGAGCTGTTGGTGCACTGGCGGGGCGCTTCGGTCATGCCCCGGCTGAAATGCAGGCCTTCTGGGCTCTGATTGGAATGGGGGCGATGTTGGCAGGCTCACTCGGCGTCCCGATGACCGCAATCCTCTTTAGTGTCGAGGTCACGCACCGTCTGCCTGCCCTGGTGCCGCTTACGTTGGGTTGCGTCAGCGCCTATCTCGTGACCGCGCTTCTCATGCCTCGTTCCATCCTCACCGAAAAACTGAGCCGTCGCGGATACCACCTCACGCGCGAGTATGGCGTCGACCCGCTCGAGATCGTCATTGTCAGGGATCTAATGTCTCCAGTTCCTCAACCTAGCGCTGCGGACGAAAAGCCTCCGTTGCCGGAGTCTTTCTGCTACTCAGATGGCACCTGCCGCAGTGCGGCCGAGTTGATGGCGACGGAGGGGCTGGCCAGCCTTCCCGTCGTGGATCGCGCCACGCAGCGAATCAGTGGAGTGATCACCCTGCAGGATCTGCTGAAAGGACGAAGTAAGGCAGTTGTGCGCGAGAGCGAACGATTGCGCCTCGTCAGCGAGCCGTAATTAGTCGAGGCGTCAGAAGCCGTGGAATTCGTAAGTGGGTAGGTTCTGTCTCTTCCTCAAAGTGTCTTCCGTCACTTCCCCTCATCGCGCCGCCGTCATATCCTGACAGGAGCATCGCCAGGCACCGGAGAGCATCCTGATTAACGCCGCCATCCCCGAACGAACTACGACCAGCCAGCCCGCAGTCGAACCACGTTTCCTGCGGATCGCTCTGCCAGAGGTGTGGGTGCGATTTCTGCTGGCGATCGTGGGACTGACTCTGGCCTTCGCTGCGGCGCTCTTCTCTACAGTGTCGGGCGAATCGGGTAGCGTTTGGGGAACCGTCATCCTGGCGTCGCTGGCGCTGTTACTTGCCACCTTCGTCGGCCTGACCACCGTGCCCTATCTGGCGCGGCGGGTTGCCGTGAGCCATGTCCGCGAAGCCATGGACTACGACGTGACGCGCGCCGGGCATGATCTACATCCTGATCAGCGTCGTAATCGGCATTGCGGCCATCAACACCGGCAACAACCTGCTCTACGTGATCGTTGCTGCGCTGCTCTCGGCTATCCTGGTCTCTGGAATTGCCTCGGCGCTGGTACTGGGCGGTCTCGCGCTCGATGTCCACCTGCCGGAACACGTTTTTGCCGCGCGTCCGATGGTGGCGCGGCTGTTGCTGCGCAACACCAGTTCATGGCTGCCTTCGTTTTCCGTGCGCGTGGTTCCGGCCAAGCGCAAATCTAATTAAAGGCAGTTGGCGCTGGGAAGCCTACACTTTCGGCTGGCCCCGCAACCGCGCACCCCAGGACCAGTGGCTCCGTCTGCCCGACCGCCGGCTGCGGCGCGTCCGCGAGGAAACCGAAAAGCCGATTCTGCAAGAATCCGTTTATTTCCCGTTTCTCGCGCCCGGACAGGAACTCCGCGCCGATCTGGAGCTCAATTTCCCGGCGCGCGGACGCTACTGCGAAAAGAACTTTGGCCTCGCCACGCGTTTCCCGTTTTCTTTCTTGATGAAAACCCGCCGCATCAACCTGGCGCGCGAAGTGATCGTTTATCCAGCGGTCGAATCCACCGAACAGTTTCTCGAAGTGCTTCCCATGGTGACGGGCGAGTTCGAAGCTTTTGTCAGCGGACGCGGCTACGATCTTTATCGCATCCGTGAGTACATGCCCGACGATTCCGCCCGCCACGTGGACTGGAAAGCTACGGCGCGCACCGGCGCGCTCAAAGTCCGCGAATTTAGCCGTGAAGATGAACGCAAGCTCCGTATCGTGTTCGATAATCCCGCACCTGGGGTGGTGCCGCCCGAAATCTACGAGAAGGCGGTGCGGCTGGCAGCCTCGCTCGGATGGCATTTCCATCACGAGGATGTCGAAGTCTCCTTCGTCGCGCCGGGATTGGAACCGACCGAGGATGTCTTTGCCTTCCTGCGCTACCTGGCACTGGTCGAGCCGCAGGAGGCAACGCCGGTGTTCAGCCGTCTTCGCGCCAGCGACGATTACAACCTGATCGTCACCGCCCGCGACCGGGCCGCAATGCCCACCGCCCTGGCTGCCAGATCCTACGTCATTTCATTGGGTGCGAACCGAAGCAGCTAACATGCGTGAAGACGGAGTTGTGCTCCGCCACTGCGAAAGTTGATTTTTTCCTTCCTTCCTGCCCGTTTTCGACATATACTCCGCCGGGGTCCAGACATAAAACCTTCGCTTCCTTCGTCTCATCCGGTTTCAATGCCGTTCGCCGGGCAGTTCGTTTTCCGGCGAAAGGTCATTAGTGGGAGGTTCAAATGTTGATCTGCGATCTGCTCAGGAATCAAGTCACAGTATCCGCCGAAGCTCACCAGACAGTCCTCGAAGTCGCCCGCATGATGGTGGAACACAACATCGGAGCGGTGCCAGTTCTGCAAGATGGCCAACTCGCCGGAATCTTCTCCGAACGCGACCTGATGAGCCGCGTCGTGGTCGCCGGCAAGGATCCCGCCTGTACGCCGGTCCGCGAGGTCATGACCGAGAATCCTTTGACCGTCGCCCCGAGCGATCAGATCGAGACCTGCAGGACCTTGATGAAGCGGCACGGTTTTCGCCACTTGCCCATTTGCGTGGGGAGGCACCTGCAGGGCGTCGTTTCCTTGCGCGATGTTCTTCTCCACGACCTCGACGAGAAAGACGATGAAGTGCGCATGATGCGTGCCTACCTCCATTCCTCGCTGGATGCCGGATAGCGCCGGGTTCCGGGCTTGGGGCTTGTCTTGTTTTCGGACACTATGCCTCTAGGCAGCCAAGCCGTCTCCAGCGCCAGGATCGACCTTTCAACAGCGTGCCAAAGCTGGCTGGTGGGTAATGGTTACTAAGGTTACCTAAGAGGGTTGACCCAGAAGGGCTATGTGCCTGAGGATGTGGGGGAGGGCAGTAGCGCGGAATTGTCGGGGTTCGCGCCGCACTTCCTCCATACCCTTATGATTTGGCACAGCCATTCCGTCCTTCTGGGGTTGTGGTGCCCGCAACCGATCCTGCAATCGGTAGTGGCCGTAATCTTGTGGCGTCGTAAGCTGCACAAGAAGTTCCCCTTCTTTTTCTGGTTCCTTCTGGCGCAGGTTGCGAATTTTGCCGTCATCTTTCCCCTTCTGGCTCGCAGGAAACTACAATTGGTTCACGGGCAGCTACGAGCTGTATTTCGGATTATTCTGGCTGGGCGAGGCGGTCAACGCGGTTCTTGGCTTCAAAGTGATTCATGAGATTTTCGTCAACGTCTTTCGCCCCTATCAGTATCTGAAAGACATGGGCACGCTGCTGTTCAAGTGGGCGGGCGTGGTGATGTTGCTGGTATCAGTGGTGGTTGCCTTTTCGAACTCGTTGGACAAGAGTCCGCTGGTCCATGCCCTCACCACTCTGCAGCGCTCGGTCCGGATTGTGCAGGTTGGCCTCATCCTCTTCCTGCTCCTGTTTTCGCGCTTTCTGGGAGTGTCGCGAAAACAGGTCAGCTTCGGTCTCTCTCTTGGTTTTGGACTGATCGCTGGTGTGGAGTTGATGCTGTTTGCGTTGAATTCGGGTGGATACGTCC
>CAVSHK010000027.1:0-157377 GCA_963727705.1 uncultured Bacteroidota bacterium | reverse complement strand
CCCTTGTGCTGCTGCATCACCTTTTGCCGTTGATCGGCGGGTAAGCTGTCAATCCGTTCCGCCGACTTCGGTTGCATCTGGATCGCGGTGTCGACGACCTTTGGGAATCCGACCTTCTGGTCGACGACATAGATAAAAAGCCAGGAGAAAACGGCGATGATCAGAAAAGGCGCCCACCAACTGGCGTTCCGCCGGAGATCGGTGAAAGTCTTGCTCGGCGCGATGAAAACGTCGACCAGACGGTGGGGTTCGGAAAGAGGCGCTGGCTCCTGCGGGGGCACAACTGCGGCTGCGGCCATATTCACTCCTAGAACACGGGAATTGTAGTCGGCTTCCCGCCGTCAGGACAACCGAATCGCTGATCATTAACTCCACAAAAAACTAGATTACAAAATAATATTTTCACATCGTTAAGAAAAGTGGCTCTTGGCGTATAGGTATTAAGAATAAAGGAGAAATTAACGCTCCCATTTTTGTGCAAGCTATTAAAAATGATAAGTTGGCGGCAATGGTTATTTACGATGGTTTTAAAGACGAACAGGTGTTCGGCTTCCCGTCGGGGTAGATGCTGATTATTTTAAAATTGATTATATGGAAGATATGCCTGAAATTAACAGAAAAAACAATACGATACGAACATCAGGGTTGTTTAAAAAGGTAGAACCGCTAAAGTTGCAGTTGCTTACTAGTTTAGACAATCCCAACAAAACACAATTGTTTTATTCCCCTGTTGCAGGTTGGAATAATTATAATAAATGGATGGTTGGAATGGCATTTTATAATACCACCGTTATTCAAAAAAAGTTTGAATATGAGTTAATGCCCATGTATAGCATTGGTACTAATGATATTGCCGGTTACGGGAGATTAACGTATAACATTTATCCTAAAAATAAATTGTTCCAACAAATTTCGCTTGGCACCACTACCACTCGCTACGCATATTCAACCAATCCGATTACTACTAATTTCAATAAAATTGCGCCTGAATTAAACATTGAGTTTAAAAAGAAAAATGCCACCAGCCCATATACGCACAAATTGCGTTACCGTAATATCACTATTCTTCAAGATAATTATAATGTTCATGTGCAAACCGATTCTGCCGGAAGTATTGTTACCTATTCACCTGCCAGCACTACTAAAAACTTTAATGATGTAACCTATACGTTTGCTAAAAAAGATCCAATAAAGCCATATAGCGTGAATGTTAATTTACAGCAAGGCGAAAACATGTGTAAAACATCTGTAACCGGAAATTACAGTATTAACTTCAGAGAGAAACATAAGGGATTTGACATTCGCTTTTTTGCTGGAACATTTTTGGGGACAAGCGCTGTCAATGCGGGAGCATATCGTTTTCGCCTAAGCGGACAAAGGGGGTATCAGGATTATTTGTATGATAATATTTATCTTGGACGTACCGAAACAAGCGGTACATTGGCAAATCAATTTACGGAAACGGATGGAGCTTTTAAATTCTATTCTCCACTGGGGCAAACGTCGCAATGGATCACTGCTGTTAATCTTAAATCTTCATTAGGGAATATAAAACTACCTGTTAACCTATATGCAGATATTGGTATGACGGGTACCGATGGAAGAACGAGCGAAACCGTTTTGTATGATGGGGGGGCATCATTGATAATTGCAAAAAATATTTTTGAAATATATTTCCCTGTTTTAATATGCAAAGGATTTCAGGATTACAAAACAGCTAACAACTTAAAATATGCCGAAACAATACGTTTTATGCTGAATTTAAATTTGTTAAATCCATTTGATTTAATTAAAAAAATTGAGTTGTAAGAAATAATATCATAGCAAGTTTAAAACAAAAACGTTTAACACTACCCCAATTTTAAACCAAACTCAAATCCTAAATCTATAAACTCATAAAAAAGGATATATCGTTTAAAATGCTTGCTCGTTTTTATTCAGCTTCTATAGAGTGTAAAAAATTTAAATATTCTACCCTGATACTGGGTTTATTTTTTTCTACTTATTTGATAACCCAGCCCAACATTTAACCCAACAGAAGAGTCATATGTTTTATCATTGCCTTTATAGATATTTTGCAAACCTATATTGGTTCTTATACCTGTACAAATAATCCAGGAGGGAGAGATGTAAATTTGATATTCCAATCCTAATATTACGCCATACTGATTATTTTGATATTCGTTTTTAACGGAACTGATTGTTTCATCTGTCTTTTGAGTGAATGATTTTACGTAGCTGTAATTTAATCCGGCTAAGTAATTGAACGATGTGTGTAATTTCCCACCCAAATAATACACCTCATTTTTTTTCTTCATCACCATATTTAATTGTGTATAATCTGCTTCAAGGTTTCTGTTAACATGGTGTCCATTTGTGTAATCAATGTATTGTTGATTATGGACATTATTAACAACCCATTCTGTTTGCAAACAATATTTATTAGAGAGGTTATAACCTAAAAATATATTATAGGATTTTCCAAATGAAAACAAAGCCTGATTGAGTGTCCCGGCTCTTAATCCGGTGTACGTATCGTTGTTGAGCAGCCAGGTATTGGCATTGGCAAATGAAGCACCAACTATAAACAAAGGAGCGACTGTAGCATGTTTATTATCGTTTGTGCTTTTTTTATGAATACTGTCGTTTAAAGATTGATGTATTAAAAAATCAAGTAATTGATTATCGTCGGCTTTTATTAATGCCATTATAGGAGTAATGGTAAACATTTTGTTATTATAATTAACAATTGTGTTGGATGCACTTTTATTCATATCAACAGAAGTATGCAAAGAGGGTGTGTCTCTTTTTCCTATTAAAAAAGTATTATTCCCCTCTTTATTGTTTTTAATTATTGTCAACAATGAGTGTTCTTTTTTTGTTGATGAAGAAGTTTTTGTTATTTCAGATGTTGAAAATAAATTTTCTTTTTTCTGTTTCAGGTTTGCATTGTGAACGCCATTATTTTCAATACGTTCATTGGTTATGCTTTCTTTCTTTTTGTTTAAGTTAGCAATAGTTGCATGTTCGGGGATGAGCGTTTTTTTATCATTAATAGTTTGCTTATTATTAAATGTAAACATTGCTGCTCCCAATGAAATCAGCAGTATAAGAGATGTTGTTATTTTTGCAATCGCCTTTCTTCTATCTCTTTTGTTAAGTTTAGAATTTATTTCTTGCCACACTTCATCCAAGTCTAAATCGTTGGAAATATTCTCCCACGCATCATTTGGTGGGGTATTATCCAATTGATGGAACTTAGTTTTATACCAGCTTAAAAAATCTTTTTCCATTTATTTGTTTGTCTTTTCAACAGATAAATTTTCATCATAAACGCTATTAAGCATTCGTTGCAATAATTTTTTTGCTCTCCAAAACTGCGATTTTGAAGTACCTTCAGCTATGTCAAGCATATTGGCAATTTCGTCATGGGTATAACCTTCCAATACATGAAGATTAAATATAATTTTAGCTCCTTCTGGTAATTTTTGAATCAAATTTAATATTTCATTTGCCGATATTGCTTCCAGAATAGAATAGTCCACCATCTGAATATCCGGCACATTATCAATATTAATATGTGTTTTTTTTCTGGCTCGTATTCTATAGGAATCAATAGAAGTATTTACCATTATTTTTCGAATCCACCCTTCTAAATTCCCTTCTCCACTGTATTTGTGTATGTTTTTAAATACTTTTATAAAACCTTCCTGCAACACATCTTTAGCTTCATCTCTGTTTTTGGTATAATTTAAACAAACGCCGTACATAATATTAGAGAATGTGTGATACAGCATTTCCTGACTTTTCCTGTCGTTATCAATGCAACCTTTTACTATTTCTTCAAGAGGTTTTTGCATACATTATTGGTTGAATACAGCCTTTGCGTTTTCATTTATTCTGATTACCACCGAGTCATATATATTTTTATTGTGGCTTTCATTTATCAAAACAGTTGCAATTCCATTTATTGTATCTCTTGTGGCTTTTTTAAATTGATTTTTAGTAATTGTTGCTAACCAGTAATATGGGTCTAGACTAATTTCACAAGTAGCTGGGGTACCTTCAACTAAAGTAATTTCAGAGCTTCCACTTGTTGTTTTAGTTGTTAAATCAAAATGAAGGGTTGAATTATATTCAAAAATCATTTGGATTGTTTTACGAGGTTCTGAAAAATAAACAGGAGGCGAAACAGAAAGGGTATCAACATGCGGGTCTTCAGTAATTATTCCGGAAATTGAAATACTAGGGGTTGAATTTTGTACAACAACAGTTAGATGAAAATTCATATAAGTGTATACGCCTTGTGGTATATCATAATGATTTCCTGATGTGGTATTCCCGTTATTTAAGCTAAACGGTGAAGGAGTAGATTTGACATCCGCAAATGAAACATTTCCTCCTTGTTTTCGGGTACCTGAAAAGTCTATTTCCCCTACTTCTATGTTACAAGAAGTAATATTAAACAATGTAGAATAAGATGATGTAATTCCGAAATCAACTTCAACATCGGTTGTCTGTTTCCATTTTTTACCACAAGAGCTAGTTGCGGATAAAACGAGAAAACATAGCGCTGTTTTTATAACGCGATTTACACCCTTCATTTAATATTATTTACATTACCTGACGTTAATTTCCTCCAAACCGTTGTAACGGGAATGAAAAATAATTACAAAACAAACAAAAGTAATTAGTCTAAATGCTATAAAATACCATTATCAAAGAACTGCAATTAGAAGCAAACACGCTTTCAACTTAAAATAAAGTTTTAACTTCGCGCATCTTAATTTTTAAGGCATAGGAATAATTAATAAATAATTTTTATCATGGAATTAAATAAATACAGCAAAACCGTTACACAAGATGAATCGCAACCGGCATCACAAGCAATGCTTTATGGTGTAGGACTTACAGAGGATGACATGAAAAAACCTCAGGTAGGTATTGTATCAACCTGGTATGAGGGTAATACCTGCAATATGCACTTGAATGGCTTATCAAAATGGGTGAAAGAAGGGGTTAAAAATTCGGGCTTGGTGGGTTTGCAATTTAATACAATAGGTGTAAGCGATGGTATTTCAAACGGAACAGAAGGAATGCGTTATTCTTTGGTTTCCCGCGAAATTATTGCTGATTCAATAGAAGCTGTTACCGCTGCCCATTATTATGATGGATTGATAACCATTGCCGGCTGTGATAAAAACATGCCCGGATCGGTAATGGCAATGATACGTTTAAATCGCCCTTCGATAATGGTGTATGGAGGTACTATTGCAGGAGGACATTATAAAGGAAAAACCTTGAATATCATATCTGCATTTGAAGCACTTGGCGAAAAATATGCGGGCACCTTAAGTGAGGAAGATTTTAAAGGCATCATCAAAAACGCATGTCCGGGTGCCGGTGCTTGTGGGGGTATGTACACAGCAAATACCATGTCATTAGCTATTGAAGCACTTGGTTTGTCATTACCTTACAGTTCTTCAAATCCGGCAATGAGCAAGGACAAGCATGAAGAGTGTTTGGAAGCTGGTAAGCACATTAAAAACCTATTAGAAAAAGACATTAAACCATTAGATATTTTATCTAAAAAGTCATTTGAAAATGCATTCAGGCTTATCATTGTTCTTGGAGGGTCAACCAATGCTGTGCTGCATTTGATAGCTATTGCACGCACTGCAAACATTGATTTTACTCTGGAAGATGTAACGCGTCTTAACAGTATTACACCGGTATTAGCCGATTTTAAACCAAGCGGTAAATACCTGATGCAAGACTTATTTGCTCTGGGAGGTGCTCCAGCCGTGATGAAATACCTATTGGAAAACGGGATGTTGCATGGCGACTGTTTAACTGTAACGGGAAAAACGATAAAAGAAAACTTGGCAAACGTAAGCAGTTTACCTAAAGATCAAAAAGTAGTAATGCCGCTTGAAAACCCAATAAAAGCCGATGGACATTTACGAATACTTTACGGCAACTTAGCACCCGAAGGTTCTGTAGCAAAAATTACAGGTAAAGAAGGTGAAAAATTTACTGGACCTGCAAAAGTATTTGAAAATGAATTTGAGTGCTTTAAAGGTATTAAAGGCGGACAAGTGAAAGCAGGTCAGGTTATTGTTATTCGTAATGAAGGACCAAAAGGCGGCCCCGGGATGCCGGAAATGCTAAAACCAACATCCGCATTAATGGGTGTGGGTTTAGGTAACAGCGTTGCGATGATTACCGATGGTCGTTTTTCGGGAGGTACTCATGGTTTTGTAGTTGGTCACGTTTCTCCTGAAGCGTTTGACGGTGGTCCGATAGCATTGGTTAAAGATGGTGACATTATTGAAATAGATGCTGTTAATAATAAAATTGATATTAAAATTTCGGATACTGAATTAGCTGAAAGAAAGAAAAACTGGAAACCTCAACCTTATAAAGTAAAATCAGGGGTGTTATACAAATATGCTAAACAAGTGAGTTCAGCAAGTTTGGGGTGCGTTACCGATTTGTAACGATATTACTTACAAAGTAAAAAAATCGCAGCAGGATAAATTTTATCCTGCTGCGATTTTTTTTGATAATATTGTAAAAAGCTATTCGACATATAATAGCTACAAATTGTTTAATCCGGGAAAAAAATCCCACTTCAGAACTTTTCGAAATGCGATTCTTTGTAAGTGAAATTTGAACAATTTGATTAATGATTGATCACTAGTTTCTTATTTATATTTCCTTCACTAGTTTGAATGCTAATAAAATAAACCCCATTAGGTTGAGCACTTAAATCAATTTGAAGATTGGGTGAAGTATTATTATTTTGATAAATACTTTTCCCTAAAGTATTTATAATTTCAAAAGAACTGATTTTGTTGGTTGATTGTACAGTGAAAACTCCATTGTTTGGGTTAGGAAAAACATCAACTGAATTATTGTTGATTGGGGATGGCACTAAAATACTTGTAGGGGAACTTACCACGCTTAATGTACTTTGCTGACGACAAAAGAACCGCCAAATTTCTTTACTGGCATTAAAATCCATATCTCTGTTGCCAAAACCTATTGAATCATTGGTTACAGTGTGCCCTACTTCGGGAGCAACTCCAGGCCAGGTATGTCCACCGGAAATCACTTTGAATAATTCAACTGAGCTGCCTTGATCACCGCCATTATAAACATAATGCTCAACACTACATCCATCACTTGTATTTGAGTTTAGTATGTTGGATGAAACGGGTGTTTTATTACAATGATTGTATGAAACCCAAAATTTAACCAAGCTATCAATATTAGTGGTAGTAATAGCTGAGTTTAAAACTCCTGCACTGCCATCATAGGGAATAACAATATCAGTAGTTCCATGTATCTGCATTACAGGAGTTGGTCGAGTTGGTGAACAAGCGGCAAAATGACTGGGTACCATACTTCCACAAACAGAAGCGATAGCAGCGAAATTAACATTGTTTAAAGCTGCCATATCATAACTCATACAACCGCCCTGACTATATCCAGAACAATATATTTTATTTGTATTTATATTATAATGTGATTTTATGGTATCAAGCAAATTTATTATGAATGCACGATCAGCAGCTCCAGAGTCAACAGTACTAAGTACTTTCCATGCCGGAGTTGAGCCTAATGCCTGAGGAAGCGCAATAATAAAATTTGCTGTATTGCAATTGGTCTAAAATCTCCGTACTTCATTTGTTGATCGTTCTTACAATTATATCCATGTATATCAAAGACAAGGGGAACACTTTGCGAAGAATTATAAAGGGTTGGTATATATAAAAGGTATTTCCTGTAAACACCGCCACTATGAATAGAATCAGATATGATTAATGGGGTTTGTGCAACAATTAAAGAAGACACCGAAAGCGCAATAATTAATAAATGTTTTTTCATTTTAATCAGATATTGATTGTTAAAAAATAATCTTCGCAAAAGTATTTGCATGAAAATAAATACACCATGCAATCAATGAAATGATTTATGCAATAAGAATCAATAAGCAGCTGTTCGAAATTTTGTCGAAATAGAAGAGTAAGATCAATAGGTTGATGGTGGATAAATTATTTGGTTTTAACAATCAAATCCAGATGTGCTCAATAACCCAAATGTTTATAAGGAATTTCCTTTGGGGTTTAAAAAGTTTCCTTGACGTTCGAAAGGCTTAAAAGCGATATAGCTTTTTCAGTATAAGGCCTAAAAGATACATGGGGATTACTGAAAAACAGATTGCCGATGTTTATATGTAGTTGTAATAAATTGTTGAAATTCCGTAATTAGTATTTAGTTCGATTGCAGAATTCTAATCAAATCATTTATATAATAAACCTCTCTGCCTTCTTCATTTGCAGACAATACTCCTAATTCAATCAATTGCTGCATATATTTAGTAAGAGTTGTTCTGCTTCGTGCTCCGGTTATTTCCCCTACTAATTTTTGTTTGATGTATGGTTGAGAAAACAGAGCCTGATTTAACTCCAGTGAATACCACTTTAATTTTTTATGAGTGTGTTTATGGGTTTCACTCATTTGATTTAATATCTCATCTATTTTTTGATTGGTTATGTTTGCAGTATTTTCTAATGCACTCATTATATAAATCAGCCAAGGTTTTCAAGCTTGTCGCTGCGTTACTCCTGATAAAAGATGGTAATAATCATCTTTATGATGAATGATGTATTTACTTAAATATAAAACAGGGTGTGACAACAATTTCTGATTAACTAAATATAATAAATTCAGGATTCTTCCTGTCCTTCCATTACCATCGGTAAAAAGATGAATCGCTTCAAATTGGTAATGTGCAATAGCCATCTTTAATAAAGGATCAAATGAATTTGATAAGGATAAAAATTCAAATAAATTGTCCATTTTTTTCTCAAAGATTCCAGTTCCTCTTGGTGGAGTATAAATAATTTCACCGGGTTTAAATTCACTTTTCCCGAGGGTTTAGTTATTTTAAGGATGCTTCGAAATAAATTCCTGCTATAAATATTGACACTTGTCATGTTTGTATATTAAATTTTTTCATTTACTTTCGTATAAGGTGCATTTAGGAGGGATAGCTTTTACGAATAATTAAAAATGAAAGAATGAAAAAAATAAAACTCCTTGTTGCAGTTATTTTCTTTGTAACGTTAAACGGCTATACCCAATCATTATCTACAATAACAACCGATTCTATTAACAATATTACGGCTTTTACTGTGACGATGTATGGAAATTTAGTGAATAATGGTGGCGATTCAACTGCAAATGATGGGTTCTGCTACAGCACTTCCCAAAATCCAACTATTGCCGATAGCACAGTAGTTGCATTTTATGGAAACATAGGATCTTATTCTTTTAATCTTGATAGTTTGAAACCTAATACATCCTACTATTGTAGAGCATACTCAACTAATGTTAAAGGAACGGCTTATGGTAACCCAATAAAATTTACCACAAAAAATCTGGCAATACCCACCATTATTACGGACTCTATTATCAACATTACAGCTTATGATGATACAGCATATGCCACCATGACGAGCAATGGAAACGACCCTAATGCAACTGCTGGGTTTTGCTATAGCACTTCACCAAACCCTACTACTTTGAGCCAGGTGGTATATAATTATAATAGCGGCATGTATACTGGCATTGGCCCTTTTTCCTTGGGTCTGCCTGTTAATCCTAATACCAATTATTATTTAAGGGCTTTTGTAATAAATGCTGCCGGAACAGCTTACGGCAGCCAACTACAATTTACATCAGCTAATTTTACATTACCCATTGTAACAACTGATTCTGTTATCAAAATTACGGGTACTTCAGCTCTTGGATATGGAAATTTAACGAATGAAGGGTATGACCCAAATGTAATTGGTGGTTTTTGTTACAGTACATCTCCAAATCCTACTACATCAGATAGTGTAGTGTATGTCTATGATAGTAGCGCAACTCCACCCAATAGTAATATTGTTGGTTATACTGGTGGTACAGGCCCTTTTAACGTTGCTATAATTGGCTTAACTCCCAATACCACCTATTTTTTAAAGGCTTATTCCACCAACGCGGCAGGAACATCCTATGGTAGTCAAATTCAATTTACTACGAGCAATGTAACATTACCCGTGGTGCGTACCGATTCGGTCTCGGACATCTATACTACACAACCTACAGTGGAAGGATTCGGAACTATCATAAGCGATGGAAACGATCCACAAACAAGTGTTGGGTTCTGTTACAGTCAATCTCCCAATCCCAGCCTCGCCGATAGCAGCAACATTGCTACAAACTATAGTAATTCGGGACCTTTTTATACCTATTTGGGGTTAAATCCTTACACCACTTATTACGCGAGGGCTTATGCAACAAATGCTGCAGGAACAGTTTATGGAACTCAAAAGAAATTCACTACCAGCAACTGCACGAACACCTGCGATAATAGGATAGACTCTGTAATTCCAGGGTATGCCACCTCAGGACAAACATTGAACATTACCATAATAGGTGAAAACACCCATTTCCTAGCTCCAGGTTTGGTTGTACATTTCGATTTTGATTCAGATAACAATAGTTCCATTAATTCCATAAAAATTAAAAACAATACTCACATGATAGTGAATGTAACCATTCCATCCGACATTAGCACGAATGCGTATAATGTTAGTGTTAACGATGCTGTTGACGGTCTCTATTCTTATAATGGTAGTTTTATTGTCAACATCCCCGCCTTCAACAATCAATCTTTAGCTTCCATAAGCCCCCACAGCCTTATTAAGGGACAAACAAAAAATATTACCATAAAAGGGACAAATACCTATTTTACATCCGGCAATGGAGCATTTGTAAGTTTTGGTTTTGATTCGGCTGGTACCAGCATTAATTCAATGAACATTCAGGACGATAGTACAATTATACTGAATGTTACAGTTCCGGCTAACACACCATCGGGTAATTACAGTGTAAATGTTAGTGACCCGAATGATGGTGGATTGACCGATAGCATAGATGTACGTGCTGACGGGGAATGTTATGCGTACTATTCAACCTCCTACGATATTGTTCAAAATACATTTATTTTAGCTGTTGATTCGTCAACTATTGGTCTTGCCAGTAGCTATTATTGGGATTTTGGAGATGGTAGTTTTTCAACTCAAGCAGCACCATCACATACATATATAAAAGATACGACCTATAAGGTTTGTTTAAAAGTAAAAACATCAAACGCTGACATCTGTTCTTATTGCCACATTATTGGTAAAGATGCGCAAGGCAATATATACCGATCAGCAGGTTTTTCAATGAGAGTTGTTAATTCAAGTTCATTAACTACAGTACCTTCAACTTCAGTTTCACCTGTTCAAACAGGTATTTTAACCCATAAAACAAATCAAAACATTTCCATTTTCCCTAATCCAACAACCGGAATTATAAATATTCAAGGTCAACTTGATAATGCTCAGATAAAAATTACCGATCTTTTAGCTAAAAGCATTTATCAAAATAATACTGCTCCATCCAATCTTCAAATTGATTTAAGCTCTCAACCAAGTGGGGTTTATTTCATAAGTATACAAACTAGTGAAGGAACTTTGAATAAAAAAATTGTGATTAGTCATTAAAATAATTACCATGAAAAAAATAAAGCTCCTAATTGCAGTTATTCTCTTTGCAACATTAACTGGTAATGCACAATACACCAAGCTTTTAGATTTTAAAAGTATTCCGATTACAGGATCTTCGCCTTCAGGTACTCTAATTTCTGATGGCACTTATCTTTATGGGATGACCAGTGCAGGTGGTACAAGCGGAAAAGGTACAATCTTTAAAATTAAACCAGATGGCACAGGTTATGATACTTTACTAAATTTTAATGGACAAAATGGAGAAAGTCCATTCGGTTCTTTATATTATGACGGAACATTTCTTTATGGCATGACAAGTGGTAATGAATATACATCTGCAAATAATTTTGGAAATATATTTAAAATTAAGCCGGACGGAACAGATTATGACACCCTGATTAATTTTAATAGTAATAGGGGAGAATACCCATACGGCAATCTTATTTCTGATGGTATTTATTTATATGGAATGACGCAAGTCGGTGGTAACATTAATGGTCAAGGAAATGTTTTTAAAATAAAACCGGATGGTTCAGGTTACGATACATTGATTACTTTCAGTTATGGTTTTGGAAATAATCCACTTGGTTCTCTTTTATATGATGGAACATTTCTATATGGGATGACAAGTGGAGGAGGTAGCAGTGGAGGAATCGTTTTTAAAATAAAACCTGATGGTACAACGTTTTCCAATCTTTTAAGTTTTTCAAGTGATCCACTTTCTTCCAATGGGAAGTTTCCTTATGGTTCCCTTGTTTCAGTTGGAAATTACCTATATGGGACTACAGCTTTCGGAGGATTAAATGATAGTGGAACAGTATTTAGAATAAAACCAGATGGAAGTGCTTTTGAAGCCTTATTTAACTTCAATGGTTCGAATGGAAGAGCCCCAAAAGGAGATTTAATTTCAATTGGCTCGTTTCTTTATGGAATGACTTCTTCTGGTGGCGCAAATGGGTATGGAAATATTTTTAAAATAGATACAAATGGAACTTCTTTCGACGTACTGATGAGCTTTAATGGGATAAACGGAAGCAATCCTTTGTACAGTTCTTTTTTTTATGATGGCACTTTTCTTTATGGCATGACTGCTTCTGGAGGAGCGTATGGAGGCGGAAATATTTTTAAAATAAAACCTGATGGGACTGGCTTTAAAGAGCTTAAGGATTTTAACTACATCACCGCTAGTGGTCCTACTGGGAACTTAGTATCTGATGGCACCAATTTATTTGGAATGACACCTTATGGTGGAGAGAATAATGGTGGAACGATTTTTAAAATAAAACCAGATGGGACTGGTGATACGGTAATAATTAATTTTAATAATAAAATTGGAAGTAATCCGCAAGGTTCCTTATTTTTTTACGGGGGTTTTTTATATGGAATGACGAATAATGGTGGTAAAAACGGTTACGGAAATATTTTTAAGATAAAACCCGATGGGACTGGTTATGACACATTATTATGTTTTAATTACATCAGCGGACAAGGTCCAAATGGTTCCTTCATATTCGAAGGGAATTTTCTATATGGTGTAACCTACGAAAATATTTTTAAAATAAAACCAGATGGAAGTAATTATACTGATATTTTTGATTTTAGTACGGCGAATGATGAATATGGTCATGGTCCTCTTTATTCTGATGGCACTTATCTGTATGGAACAACACAATTAGGTGGATCTAATAGAACAGACGGGATTATTTATAAAATTAAACCTGACGGAACAGGTTATGAAATGCTAATGGATTGTACACCTTTTGTTACTGCAAATAATCCTGAAGGCTCATTAATTTCAGATGGTAGTTTTCTATATGGAATGGCTCCTGGCGGACCAAATAATGAAGGAGTAGTTTTTAAAATAAAACCTGATGGAACAGGCTATGTAAATATAGTGAATTTTGATAGTGTAAACGGAAGTGGTCCACTTGGTTCTCTTATTGCTAATGGTAATTTTCTATATGGAATGACAGCTTGGGGTGGCAATAATAATCAGGGGGTCATATATAGAACAAGACGGGATGGGACAGGTTTTTTAAAAATGTTTGACTTTGATAGTATAAACGGAAGTAATCCTCGTGGTTCTTTAATTTCCGATGGAATATATCTTTATGGTATGACATCTGCCGGAGGCACAAATAATATTGGGACAACATTTAGGTTTCAACCTCCGTCTTGTGCTACAATTACCTCTACCCAATCACTTACTTCGTGCAGTGCAATTATTGGTATTCACACGTATACTATTAGTGGCACTTATACAAATACGCTCTCAGCATGGAACGGGTGCGATAGTGTAGTGACTTTACATTTAACTGTACCAACTAATTGTGGTGGCGCCATAGCAGGAATAGCAAACAACAATTCAGAAACAGATATAAACATATTTCCAAATCCAACAACTGGAATAATCACTTTACAAGGTCAACTTGATAACGCTCAGATAAAAATTACCGATCTTTTAGGTAAAAGCATCTATCAAAATAATAGTACTCCATCAAATCTTCAAATTGATTTAAGTTCTCAACCTAGTGGAGTTTATTTTATCAGCATACAAACTGGTGAAGGAATAGTGAATAAAAAAATAGTGATTAGTCATTAAGGTTTTTAAGGTGTTCATCTGATCTTTAGTCAGAGGGTCTTTAAAAATAATCCCTCCATAAAACCTAATGTTTATAAGGTTTTTCCTTCGGGTTTTAGAAAGTTTCCTTGACACTCTAAATTGACACTCTAACCTAAAGTGCCGGAGTCACAAAAACAAAGAAACCCTTACAACGTAATCGCTGCAAGGGTTTCAGATGCTCCTTCTGCTGGACTTGAACCAGCGACCCTCTGATTAACAGTAGTAGGGTCTTACTTTTAATATATTGACAATCAATTAAATGTGTTTTTACTAAGTACACAAAATGCGACATTTGGAAGCATTTTGACACTTACAAACGACACTTACAATTTTAACTTTTTAGGATTTTGGCGGTTGTCCCAAAAGAATAGTAAATCAATTTGATTGTTCCCTTTGATTTTAAAGAGCAAACTATTATGCTTAGTAATTAATGCGGAATGAATATTTATTTTTTTTGAGGCAGGAAACATTTTTGGGTTTTCAGAAATGTGTTCAATAACACTATTTGTTTTCTTTACGAAACTTTTTACCTCTTTTTCTGACCAGTCTTTTAGAAGATATACTACAACTTTATCAAATGTTTTTTCGGCTCGTTTTGTCCAGTATATTTTTAGAGCCATTTTTTATACTTTTTCATTACTTGGCTATGAAGCACAGTTTCTCCTTTCTCAGACTCTTCAATGGAAGCCATAATTTCTTCCTTTTGTTCAGAAGTAAATTCCTCCCAAAAATCAGCCTCTTTTTTTTCTGTCTGAGTTTTTAACTGTTTGTATATAGAGTTAAGCACCTTAGTATCCTTAGTGGTTGCGAGTAACTCGAATATTGTCAGTTTTATTTCTGCGGTGCTCATGGCAGTTGAATTTATAAATACAAATATACATCAAATTTTTAGAATTTTCATACCTTGACGGCAGAGCATGGTGGTTTTTATGTAGATAAGGAATAGTGGGATTTACTGAAGATTCCATATCCATGAACCATTGCTTTTAATATATCCCATTTTTTTATCTTTTTTCACGAGAAATATATTATTGCCCACAGGGGTTATTTCTTCATATAGCGGTTCTATTAATATATTTCCTTTAAATGAACATGCTCCAAACACTGGACTAATTGATACCATTGCCCTTTGCTCATAAAAAGTATCAATAGAATGATAGGTAGGCTGCAAAATAAATTCTCCTTTTTCATCCAATAATCCCCACTTCTCTTTTATTTTAACTCGGGCCATTCCTTCATTATATGGCTCAGCAGCATCAAAAAATAAATTAAAAATATTTTCACCTTTTTCATCAATAAAAAACACTTGGCCGATTTTATTTTTTGCTATTGCAATACCATTTTGATAACCCGAAACTATTTTTATTTCGTTTAACTGAAATAATATTTTTCCTTCTTTATTTATAATCATAAATTTTCCTTTAGGATTTCTTACTAAGAAATTATCACCTTGATATTCTATTGATTCCCATTCAAAAGGTATTACGGTATTTCCATCGGTGTCTATAACGCCGAAATATTTTTTTTCTTTAACGATTGCCAGATTATTTATAAAAGGAAGTGCATTTCTGTATTTTTCTTTAATAAATACTTCCCCTTTAGTATTAAGGTATCCAAACAACTTTCTACCCTTATATAGTATTAATGAATTTGACTCGTCAAATAACTTTGAGTATTTGCTTGATAATTTATTGCCCGAAAATGCGTCAAATAACTTATAATTTTTTTTTTCTTTTGCCCATATTAAATTGTTCAAACTAATATTCCCGAGTTTATCATATTTATCTTTAACCACTACTTTTCCTTTTGTATTAATTACTCCGTATCCATCATCCGATTTGACTATTGCAAGTCCACTCCTATTAAACTCAAATTTATTTTTGTAAAAAGGAAGAATTATTGTATCGCCATTAACAATAGAAATAATCCCATATTTTCTTTGAGATTCAAACACAACAAGTGAATCATTGGCATGAGATAGATAACTGTATTTAAACGGCAAGATTGTATCACCTTTAGAATTTATGGCACCATAATATTTACCATCAAAAACAATTGAATAGCCATTTAAAAAAACATCTGCATTTTTATATTTAAAATCTATAATAATTTCGCCTGATTTATCTGCAAATCCCCACTTTCCATTAAGTTCTAATGGTGATAATTTTTCTGAAAATTTCCCTGCTTCCTGGTATTTACATTCTATAATACGTTCACCCTTTTGATTTATGAATCCATAATTTGGTATAATTTTGGAAATAATATATCCGTCTACGTCTTCTTCTGTTTGATAAAATCTAATGGATGAATAATTGAAAGGAATAATTTCTTTCTTTGATTTATTTAATACCCCAAACCCGTTTTTATCTTTGGCCGCTATGCTTTGTTGATTTAGAAAAGGTTCCGCATAAGCATATTCATCATTACCCCTGAAATCGTCATTAGGATTAAGTCCTGGCAAAGTAAATGAGTAGTAGCTCCAGCTTCCGTTAACGCAGTTTAAATATTTATCATCCATTGCGTAATATTTGTAACCGCTGCTATCAGTAAGCCACAAGGAGCCATTACTTGAAACAGTGTTTACAAAATCCCTAAAAAGAACTGTAGACGACGATTCATCATATCCTGCTACTTCAAGTCCTCCATCTTTATAAAACCTGACTATTGAGTTTGTACTTTTTTCATCAATATAATTGATATTGTTTTTTGGTACATCTATGATGCTCCATTCACCGTTTTTGTTAATTGCATAATTGGTAGGATTTTGATTGTTCTTTAGAACTTTCCCATCATATTGTATAAATATGTATTCATTTTTCAGAACTTCTAATCCGGTAGTTAAATTAACTAGTCCGAATAAGGAATGAGAGGTAAATAAGACATTACCGATTTTAACAACTGTGGGTGATGTAAAGATTTCGGTTAATTTATAGTCGCCATTTGGCAGGTCATAAACTCTATCATATACAGGATTATTTAAGAATCTTTTAACTTTATTTTCCATTATTCCCCACTTGCCCAGCTTAATTGAATATTCTATTGAATACACAGGACCGTCGAAAACGTCATTTTTCTCATAATTAGTTGATAAGGGTAATGGATCCTTTGCATCAATTTTATAACTTTCAATACCCACGTAAGGGAAAATATCTAATAGGCTCCCATCATCACTGAAACTAACTACTTCAAGAGTGTCATTACGATATAATTTTGCAGTTTTTGCGGCAACTATTATCCTATCGTTTCTTATAGAAGATAATACAGTATCGCGGTTTGCAATTGCATAGCAGTTTTCGAATCTGGCAATTATGGTGTTGTTTTCGTAATAACCAATTGTATTAAATTTTGTCGGGAAAATTTGTTTGCCATTTTTATTATATAAACCCAGTAAACCACGATTTTTAACCAAATAACTGCTGTCTCTCCTGCAAACAACATCGGTATATTTAGTAGGTATAATTATTTGATCCTGATAATTAACTATCCCTATTTTTTTATTATTTACAATTTCAAGTAATTTTAAATTACAGGTATTTTGAAAGACAGCTATATCATCATATAAAATTGAAACAATGGTGTCTCCTTTAACACAATCTATCAGTCCTCTTTTTTCTTTATTTTCAGCAACAAAATAATTGTCGTGTAAAAATATTAATCCATCGTAAATAGGATTAACCGTTTCCTTACCCTGATAATTGATAAGCCCCGTTTTAAATCCTTTTTTTATAATTATATAATCTTTATTACCTTCAAAATAGTCGTCATAGTTATTTGAAACAAGTTGTGCCGAAGGATATTTTATTAATTCTGCTCTATCATCGAGATACCCCTTTACATAACCTTTCTTAAAAAATTCAAACCGATTCCATTTGGGTTCAATTTTAAAATTATTATATAAATCTACAACTCCCCATTTATTATTTCGTCCAATCCTGAGTATGGTATCGGTTATTTTTATGATGTTTTCATACTCAGGTTGTAAAACATATTTATCAGATAAATTAATAAGACCATGCTTATTATTTACCACAACCATCATTAATCTATCTGAAAAATTAAATATGTTATCGTATTTGGGATAAATCACTTTGAGATCGTTTAAAAGTAAACCGCACAAATTGTTTTTATATATTTTAATCAGGTTTCCTGTTTTTTTAATACTATCAAGCTCACACTTTATAATCTGTTTGTCATCCTGGGTAATTACGCCCCATTTGTTTTGTTGTTTTACTGCAAGATACCCCCATCTTAAAGGAACAATAGAGTCATACTTATAATCAAAATATGGAATATTGTTTGGATTAATGATGCTAAACTTGTTTTTACATTTTACAACCGAAAATTTACTATTGTAAAAAAATGAAGCATAATTATACTGAGGTTCAATACTAATTTTACCGCTGGTATCAATATAACCCCATTCGTCATTTAACAAAACGGGCAATAGATTTTGACACCGCAAGACTTTTAAACCAAAAGCCAATGGCAGTAATAAAAATATTTTTCTCATAAAAGTGTTTAAATACGCCCAAGTATTTTATTAAGCTGTTCAGGACTTTCAACAGTTTCGTCGAGCACTTTCATTTTAAATTTAAAAGCGGTACGGGCGTTCTTTTTAAACTCTAAAACATTCAACTTATTAAAATCTTTTTGTGTGAAAACAGCTATTTTATCGTTTGGTAATATTGCTATCATTTTATTATCAGATTTTGGTGAGAATGCAAACAATTCCCAGTCATATTTAGGATAATGCACAACAGCAGATTCATTGCCTGTTATTAAAAAAACCTCCACCATATTAATATCCTTAACAGCCGCATTATCAAAATCAAAATCGGCAAACAATTCTATCCTGTCCTCCAACTTTAATTGTCTATCGTAATTATAAATTCCCATATTTTGAACAGAAAAAGTTCTTAATAAATTGGCTTGTTTTTCCAAACGCTCTTTCTCTGCTTTTTTAAATGCGAGCTTTTGCTGGTACAATTCAAACTTTTTCGCGAATAGTTTTTGAGCCTTTTCCAGCATTTTTCCAGACAAAACAGGTATTACAACCGTTTCAAATATTTTTCTTTTAGAATCGGTTAACGTAAGTTTAAACTCTTCTTTGTTTTGTGGAATCCGATCCAGTTCGATGTTAATCCATTTCTTATTTTTAAAATCTGGTAAACTTCTTGGGTCCTGACTTTCAGATTTACCAGCATATTGCCACATTACACCATTCAAATCTTTAAGCTCAGGGAACCTTGAATAATTAATATCTAAATCAAATGTGTATGCTTGCGGATCATATGCTTTGGGGGCTATTACATTAAACTGTTCTTCTATTTCTGATCCTTTCAATAATTTTATCTTCTCTGTATTTTCAGCAACTTCTCCACCTGACGCATTCAAACATGACCAATTGTTTTGAGCTTCATCATAATAATATGTCCCAAAATTATTTTCATCCCTGTTACTAACCATATCGACCCTTATAGATTTTCCCCGTGCAACTTCAAGCTGGTTATTATTTTGAAATGCCCTTATTTCCATCATACCTGCTGTTTCAAAATCTACTTTGGTTCCTGCATTATTCCATGCCATTGGAATACCGCTAATAATAATTTCTGCAGGATTATGAAACTCTTTGTATTCAATACGCACGTCTCCCTGAACAATTTTACCCAAACTATCCACAAATACATTTTCGGGAAGATATATTACAGTCCCACTTCCTAAACGCAGAGTATCTGGTTTTGCAGTATTGACAATAAACAAACTCGGTTTTAATTTTACCTTTTTAAACGGGGAAATTATAGATTTCTTTTCCGTTTTCTTTGTAATTGAAGAAGAGACTTCTTGTGTATTTATATTGTCATTGTTACATGCAATAGCTAGTAAACTAAGAATAACAACCTTAATATTAAATATTCTTTTCATGGGATGTGGATTTGGGTTCTTAAATAACTTTTATAAAAAAGATTTATTGTAATAGAGATTATTTAATTACAATAATATTTTTAATTATTTACAAATACTAAAATATAAGCTTTAAAATAAAAAAGACTATTATAAAGTCCGACCGACTTGGTTGCATCTACTAAAGTAAAAAAGAAAAGTGATACATTTATTAAAAAAAGATTTTATGTTTAAAGATTCGTTGTTTCCCTCCATTAATATATAAAACAAATTTACTACTGTTTAAAACCTGAAGAATCTTGCTCAAATTTGAGTAAAGTTAGTTTTCTATTCAGACATGTTAGATATATAAATAAAATTATATCATTCTATGGAAGACCCTATTGACAGTGATTTGGTAATGGTTAGCTATTTGAAATCCGGCAGGTGCTAGTGGATATTGCGTGTGTATAACGATGATACCTTTGATTATTATTTCAACCCTGACCCTCGTAGCGTTGATGATGAAGATTTTAAAAAATTATTATCCGCAGTTTCTGATGAAAACTCTTTTGTCGTTTTTGAAAAAGGTAAACGAAAACAGAAAAAAAATATGTACAAGCCATTTATTAAAGATAGTTTTGAACTTGCAGCTTACACGGGAATGCGGTTGGAGGAAGTAGCAATATTGAAATATTCGGACATTGTTGAAGACGCAACAGGTAAGCTATTATACCTGAAAGGAACCGATTTAAAATTTCAACGCACACATAATTGGGACAACACCAAACCCAATAAAATAGTGTATATCCCAATTACTCCCGAATTAGAGGACTTGTTAAACCGCTTGAACTACAAACAAAACAAAGGTGTTGATAGGTATTTGATTGATGGGGACTGCACGATGAGTAAAAAAACTTTAGTGAAACAGATGAGCCATTCATTTACTTTTTATAGGAGAAAAGCAGGTTTGCCGGATAATTTTTCGATTAAACATTTGAGAAAAACATTTTTAACAAAATTGGAGACCCAAACCAATATGTCATCAGCAGCGGGTTATCAAAAGACACCAAATGTGATTTTGAAACACTATATTGATAAAAAGGTTGTAGTAAAAGAAATTGAGCAACGTGGGTTTACTTATTTTAAATAATATCCGAATATGTTCCCCTTCAAATATTGACACTCATCAAGTTTGTTTATTAAATTATTTCGTTTAATTTCGTATAGGGTAAATTTAGGAGGGAAAGGCTCCAACGAATTATTTAAAAATGAATTAATGAAAAAAATAATCAGTATCATCATAATTTTTTTATTGGGAACGTTAAATTCAAATGCCCAAAATAAATTCAAAGAGATACATAGTTTTTTAGGAACAACTGATGGTGGACAACCTCAAGGAGATCTTTTTTTTGATGGTACATATCTTTATGGTATGACATATCAGGGTGGGATAAGTACTAACCCTTCTTGTGGGGTTGGATGTGGAACAATATTCAAAATAAAACCTGATGGGAGTGGGTATAATAAATTATTTGATTTTGACAGCATAAATGGAAGTACCCCCCTTGGTTCTTTAATTGGTAAAGATTCATTTCTTTATGGTATGACACGTTATGGTGGATCTAATAACCTCGGTATCATATTCAAAATAAAAAATGATGGCACAGGATTCACCAATCTTTTTAATTTTAGTGTTGCCACAGGAGGTGTTCCCCATGGTTCATTAATTTATGATAGTACTTTTTTATATGGAATGACATATTCTGGACCAGGGGGGGATGGATCTATTTTTAAAGTAAAATTTGACGGAACAGGTTTTGTAAATATTTTTAATTTTAATGGAAATACTGGTGATTTACCTGAAGGTTCTCTAATTTCAGATGGTTTATATTTATATGGCATGACAATTCAAGGAGGAACAGACCAGTATGGAAGCCGAAATAATTATGGTAATATATTTAAAATTAAAACAGATGGAACAGGGTATATTCAAATTCATGACTTTGAATATTCAGGTAATTACGGTGTATCCCCTTATGGTTCTCTTGTGTTTGATGGTACATTTCTTTATGGTATGACTTCTGGAGGAAACTCTAATGATGGTACTATTTTTAAAATAAAACCTGACGGTTCAAGCTATATGGATATTTTTACTTTTAATGATGGAACAGGTATCCACCCGCATGGTTCTCTTTTTGTCAAAGACACATTTCTTTATGGTATGACATCAGATGTTGGTATGTATGATTATTACTATAGTACTATTTTTAGAATTAAGAAAGATGGAACAAGTTATTCTGAGCTTAAGGGCACATCTGGGAACACTTCTTTGGGCAGCCTTATTTCAGATAGCACGTTCGTTTATGGAATGACAGGTTCTGGAGGTACAAAAGGGTATGGCACAGTATTTAAGTATTGTATTATCCCTGTAAAATTTAATCAGTCAGCAACTTTATGCGCCGGAAAAAGTTTTAAATTGGCAAACCACACTTATACTAAAAGTGGGATTTATATAGATACATTAGCAGCTATTAATGGCTGCGATAGTATTATAACAACTAATTTAACCGTGCTACCATCTACTACCTCACAACACATAACACTAAGCCATGGAAACAGTATAACAATTGGTACCCATACATACACAATTAGTGGAACCTATTTTGATGTATTTCCTGGAGTTCAGGTTAATGGTTGTGACAGTACGGTTACAACTTATTTAACAATAACATCTACAGTAAACACTGATTCGATAGTTATAACTAATTTATCTACTGCGAATGTTTCGGCAACCATAATAAGTAATGTGGGTTACAATAATATTACTGCTGGTATTTGTTATAGCACTTCTCCCAATCCAACTATCACTGACTTTACTGATAGTATGATTGGTATAAATACAAATCATTTTACAGTAAAGATTTCGGCTTTAACACCAAATAAAAAATATTATGTGAGGTCATTTATAAGAACGTCTTTGGGTATTCTTTATGGTAACCAATTGCAATTTATTATAAATGTAAATCTTAACAATAAAGTGGCCTCAGCTTCTTTTCCTTCACATATTGTATCAGCAGGAGCTAGGCATACTTTATTCCTTTGTGATAATAAAACTGTAATGGCTTGTGGAGATAATACTTACGGAGCCATTGGAGATGGGACTCTTAGCCAAAGAAACATACCTGTTCCAACCGATACAATTAATGAAATTATTGCAATTAGTGCTAGTGGGTCACATTCGATTTTTTTAAAAAATGATGGGACGGTTTGGGCCTGTGGTGATAACAGTCATGCAGCAATAGGCGATGGGACGACTACTCAAAGAAATTCAGCTATTAAAATAAATGGTATTTCAGGAGTTACATCTATTTCCGCAGGAAACACTTTTTCGGCATTTCTCAAATATGACAGTACAGTTTGGACTTGTGGAGACGGAGCATATGGACAATTAGGTTTTGGAAATATAGGCAATTATAGTTATATTCCTCAACAAATCCCTTCATTAAAAGGAATAATTGCTATTGCTTCCGGAGGAAATCATTGTTTATTTTTAAAAAGTGATAGTACGGTTTGGGCATGCGGTAATAATCAATGGGGGCAATTAGGAAATGGAACGGTTTCAGATACAAGCTTGCCAACTCAGATTAATTCTCTAAAAAATATAATAGCTATATCTGGAGGTTTAGATCACTCGTTATTTTTAAGAAGCGACGGTACTGTTTGGGCTTGTGGGGACAATTTTTACGGACAGCTTGGTGATGGCACAACAACTCAAAGAAACAGTCCAATTCAAATACTTGGCCTTACAAATATAGTTGCTATTTCGGCCGGCGGCTTTCATTCACTTTTTCTAAAAAATGACAGTACTGTTTGGGTTTGTGGTAATAATAGTTTAGGAGAGCTTGGGGATGGAACAACAGTTCAAAAAAATATACCTGTTCAATTAGGTTCAATAAATGGCATCAAAGAAATTTCTGCTGGTGATAATCAGTCATTTTTCGTTAAAAACGATGGTGCGATTTTGGCTTGCGGCGATAATTCATATGGTCAATTGGGAACAAATATAACGACAGGTTTTGTTTTAAAACCGATTCAAAATTTATGTCAGGCAACATCAAATAGCTGTTATGCATATTATGCGACAGCTTACGATACAGTCCAAAATAAATTTATATTAACTATTGATCCAAATACCGCAAAAACAGCCGTTAGTTATTCATGGGATTTTGGTGATGGGACAACCTCTACAAATGTAACTCCTTCTCATATTTATACTTCAAACAATATTTATAATGTGTGTTTGAAAATAACAATTGCTTCTGGTGCTTCTTGTTCTTATTGCAATGATATTGGGAAAGACAGTATTGGTAACATATATAGGGCATCAGGATTTTCTATTAATGTGGTAAATAACTATTTGAGCTCCGGAGGAACTGGAGGAGGAGCTGGAGGTGGTAGTGGCTTGTCAAATGGGGTTCAAAATAATTCAACAAATCAAAACATTTCCATTTTTCCAAACCCAACAACAGGCATAGTCAATATTCAAGGGCAACTTGAAAATGCTCAAATAAAAGTTTGTGATGTATTAGGTAAAAATATTTATCAAAATAATAGTGCATCATCAAACCTTCAAATTGATTTAAGCTCTCAAGCTAATGGAGTTTATTTCATCAACATACAAACGGGCGAAGGAACTGTGAATAAGAAAATTGTGATAAGTCATTAAAATTAAAAAGTGACCATCTGATCTTTCGTCAGAGGGTCTCAAAATGTATTTTTGGTTTAAAACCGCCTGATTATAAGGAGTTTCCTTGACACTCTAAATTGACACTCTAACTATAAGTGCCGGAGACACAAAAACAAAGAAACCCCTACAACGTAATAGTTGCAAGGGTTTCAGATGCTCCTTCTGCTGGACTTGAACCAGCGACCCTCTGATTAACAGTCAGATGCTCTAACCAGCTGAGCTAAGAAGGAATGTTTTTTTCAAAACGGAGTGCAATATTAGCATCTTCTAAGCAAATATGCAATATATTTGTCCGAAATAAATTTAAAAAATAAAATTATGAGCTTATTAGTAGTTGGTACAGTAGCGTTTGACGCCATTGAAACACCTTTTGGAAAAACAGATAAAATACTGGGCGGAGCAGCAACGTATATTGGTTTGGCGGCTTCTTACTTCACAAAAAATATAAATTTAGTTTCAGTGGTTGGCGATGACTTCCCCTCAAAAAATATTGAAATGCTTCAAAAGCATAGTGTAAATACAGATGGATTGCAGGTATTAAAAGGGCAAAAAACTTTTTTTTGGGCAGGTAAATATCATAACGATATGAATAGCCGGGATACACTTATTACTGAATTAAACGTGTTGGAGCATTTTAATCCTATTGTACCCGATGCATATCAGGATTGTAAATTTTTAATGCTTGGCAATTTAAGCCCGCAAGTTCAAAAGCAGGTAATCACACAATTAAAAACACGTCCTAAGCTAATTGTGCTTGATACAATGAATTTTTGGATGGACATTGCACTTAATGAGTTAAAGGAAGTGTTAACAATGGTGGATGTATTAACTATTAATGATGGGGAAGCCCGTCAATTGTCCGGAGAATACTCATTGGTAAAGGCTGCGCAAAAAATACTTACCATGGGACCTAAATATTTGATAATAAAAAAAGGAGAACATGGAGCCTTATTGTTTAATAAAAATCAAGCATTTTTTGCACCTGCCCTTCCTCTTGAAGATGTCTTTGATCCAACCGGAGCAGGAGATACTTTTGCCGGAGGCTTTATCGGTTATTTAGCAAAAACAAAAGATATTTCGTTTGACAATATGAAGCGTGCTATTATTTTTGGTTCAGCAATGGCATCATTTTGTGTTGAAAAATTTGGTACCGAAAACATTGAAAACCTTAGTCAGGAACAAGTAAATAAACGTGTTCAGGAGTTTGTTGACTTAGCTCAATTTGATATCGCCTTTGAATAATATCATAAGTTGGCATAGGCAATAGTGGCAATACTTATTTTAACACCTTTTATTTGTTTTAATACATTTGCACATGCTTCTAATGTGGCTCCGGTTGTAATTACATCATCTACCAATAGAATATGCTTGTCTTCTAATTCAGTAGCGGTTTTTAATTTGAAAACAAATTCCACATTTTTCCATCGTTCGTAGCGGGACTTTTTTGTTTGAGATTCGTTCGCTTTTTCACGCACAAGAATATTAGTATTAATCTCTGCATTCATAATTTCAGCAAGCCCTTTGGCAAAATAATCACTTTGATTATATCCTCTTTTTTTTAATTTTTCAGGATGCAGAGGAACGGGAATAATGGTGTTAACAGTATTAAAATCGGGACTTTTTTTTAGTTCAGCCCCGTATTGTGTTCCAATAAAGTAACCAATCTCCTTCTTCCCCTTATATTTTAACTGGTGAATTAATTGCTGAACTCTTCCTTCTTTGTTAAATGAATAAAACGCGCTTGCCGAGTAAATGTCTGTTCTGCCTATGAATAATCGTATAACAGGGTTGTTGTTATCCAAATGAAAATTGGTTTTAGGCAAACTATAAGCACAAACTGTACAAATAACATTTTCATGTTTTTGCAAGTTGTCTCCACAAGCCTCACAAACATTCGGAAATATCAATGAAATGAAATCATTTAGCATATCATTTGTTTTTTAGAAAAAAAATCCTTTATTTTTGCAATGATACATATAAAACTATTTTATAAATATGAGTTCAACTCCCAAAAAAGTAATTCCGGCAAAGAAACCAGCTCCTAAAAGCGGAACCGCTTCAAATCAGGCTAGTAGAGGTGCAGTAAAAAAACCGGCAGCTACGCCGACTAAACCCAAACCGGCAGCTAAACCTGCTCCAACCAAGAAACCTGCTCCTGTAAAATCGCCTTCAGAAAAATCGGGAGGTGGGATATTTTCAAAATTATTTGGTCTTTTTAAGAAGAAAGTGCCAAAAGAAGAACCTGCGAAAGAAAGTACGGCATTAGAAACAAAACCTGAAGTAATAAGCGAAGTTGCAGCTACTGAGATGGAGATTAACAACATTACAACTTCTGGAACGGAGGCAACGGCTGTAATAAACACTCCTGAAACTGAATTTGTAAACGAATCAATTACTGAAATCACTGATACAAAAGCGAATGCTGAATTAGAAGAAGTGGTTAATCAAGATGAGGCTGTAATTGATGCGCCCACAGAAGAAGTTAAACAAGAGGAAATCATTGTTAAGGAAGAAGCTGCAGTTCCTATTGAAATCAATACTTCTGAAATTCAACCTGCTGAAGAAAAACCTGTTGAGGCAAAAGTTCAGGAAACACTATTTCCTATAGAAGAATTGCAACAAGCAACAGTAGAAGAACCAATAATAAGTGAGGAAAAACCAGTTCAGGAATCAATTGTTAAAGAAGAACCTAAAACAGAAGAACACCTAGTATATAAAGAAAGAGCCCCTTCTCCTGTTGAATATATTGTAAAGACAGAAGAACCGGAATATGTCGCTCCGGCACATATTCCTGATGAAACAGATAAATTAGCAGAAGCAGAAGAAACTCCTGTTTTTGTTGAAACACCGGAAAAAGAATATCATACGCAAACTTATGCAGCCAATGAGGAAGCAGAGACAGCAAAAGCAGAAACAATAGTAACACATCAAACTGAATATATTCCACCAACATATAGCACTTATAGCGAAAATATGACATCACCTTTAGAAAACACATCCAAAGAATTACCTAAGCAACCAATTTCTTCCAATAAGCCTGTGGAAGAGAAAAAGAAAAAAAGAGGTGTCCTTTTACCTTTTTTCTTGATAGTATCATTAATTGGAAACGGAGTTCTTGCTTGGCTTTTAATGAATAAGCAAGAAGAAGTAAAAACTGTAATTGTACTAAAAGACAAGGTGGTAAAGGAAAAAGCAGATGTAATGGCAGATTTGTTAAAGCTGAAAGAAGAATACGCTTCGTTACAAACCAATAATACCGGACTACAAAAAGAATTAGAAGAAAAACGTGCGGAAATTGAAAGCATGATTGAACAAGCAAAAAAGCACAAAAACGATGCATTTGTAATTGCTAAATTGCGCAAAGAAACAGAAACCTTGCGTAGTATTATGAAGCATTTTGTGGTAGAGATCGACTCATTAAACACTCTTAACAAAACGATTGTTGCCGAAAAAAACAAAGTGGTTCAAGACTTAAATACCCAAATTAATAAAACCACAGAACTTGAAAAGGACAAGGATAATTTAATTCAAACTGTTAATAAAGGTTCTGTTTTAAAGGCTGCAATGATAAAAGCAGAAGGTATAAGGATGAGAGGAGGCGTAAAAGAGGTTGATGTAAAATATGCCGCACGTGCAGAAAAAATAAAAGTTACTTTTTCTTTAGGGGAAAACCCTATTGCAAAAAAAGGTATGAAAACTGTTTTTATCAGATTGGTAGGGCCTGACGGGAAAGATGTAACTACATCCGAATCTGATCTCAACTCGGTTTCTTATAATGGAACGAGAGGGTTTTATGCAGAGAAAAAGGATGTTGATTATCAAGGGGTTGATACACCTGTTGATATTATTTGCGGCAGTCCTAAAGGATTCACTTCCGGAAAATATTTGGTTGATGTGATCTGTGATGGGAATGTTATAGGGCAAACAGAACTTTCTTTGAAATAAATAATAAATGGCAGACTTAATTTTTAGGTTTGCCACAAAATAGTCATATTCTTCAACCCCTACTATTTGCTTAAATAGTAGGGGTTGAATGTTTATTTAACACTAGGATTATCACTATTTCTAATGTTAAGGTATCCTTATTATTCTTACTTTTAACCCCAAATCAGGACACTATTCAATGAGCTTTTTTTTTCATTTTGGACGCTATTTTTTGTTAATGAAACGAGCTTTTGCTAAGCCCGAAAAACTTTCTGTTTATAAAGAACGAGTTATCGAAGAAATTTATATTCTGGGTTTAGGCTCGCTTACTATCGTTTCCATCATTTCTATTTTCATAGGTGCCGTTATTACCATCCAATCGGCATTTAGTTTTACAAATCCCTTTATTCCGCTTTATGCTGTTGGTGTTGCAATGAGAGATTCGATGATATTGGAGTTTTCACCCACCATTCTTAGTTTGATTTTAGCCGGAAAGGTAGGTTCCAGCATTGCTTCGGAAATAGGCACAATGAGATCGTCGGAGCAAATAGATGCCCTTGAAATTATGGGGATTAATTCTGCCGGATACTTAATTTCTCCTAAAATAGTGGCCTCCCTGATATTTAATCCCATTTTAATTATTTATTCTATGTTTTTGGGAATTGTAGGAGGATATTTGTTCGGTTTAGCTACAGGTGTTGTAACTAATTATGAGTACATTTATGGTATAACCTATGATTTTAAACCATTTAACGTAACGTACGCGTTAATTAAGGCGGAAGTTTTTGCCTTTATCATTGCATCTGTTCCTGCATATTATGGTTATTACGTTAAAGGAGGTTCTTTATCAATAGGACTTTCAAGTACTAAAGCTGTGGTATATACCAGCATTTTGATTTTAACTTTCGATTTGATTTTAACACAGCTTTTAATGTCGTGATACAAATAAACAACATATCAAAATCATATAAAGAGCGGTCTATCTTGCAGGATGTCTCATTTACATTTGAAACGGGGAAAACCAATTTGATAATTGGCGAAAGCGGATCAGGAAAAACTACTTTGATACGCTGCATGATTGGACTAAGCGAACCAGATTCAGGAGAGGTGTTGTTTAACGGACGCAGCTTTTATAAAATGAATTCTGAGCAACAAAAAGAAATCAGAAAAGAGATAGGGATGCTTTTTCAGGGTGGTGCTTTGTTTGATTCAAAAACAGTAGAAGAAAATGTAATGTTTCCCCTATCCATGTTAACTGATTTAAGCTACTCTGAAAGACAGGAACGCGCCAACTTTTGTTTAAAAAGAGTGAGGATTGAAAATGCCAATAAGCTGTATCCTTCCGAAATAAGTGGAGGGATGAAAAAGCGTGTTGCTATTGCAAGAGCCATTGCTGTTCAGCCGAAATATTTATTTTGTGACGAACCCAATTCTGGTCTCGATCCTAAAACGTCAATTGTTATTGATAATTTAATTAAGGAAATAACCGAAGAGTATGATATTACAACCATTGTAATAACTCATGATATGAACTCTGTAATAGAAATGGGAGACAATATTATGTTTATTTACAAAGGTATTAAATGGTGGTCGGGTGCCAAAAGTGATATTTTAAAAACAGATAATGCGGAGGTGAACGACTTTGTATATGCTGCAGAATTTATGAAAAATTTAAAGTCAAAATTATAGAACTGATTTGTTTTATAAAACCAAAATGAAGAAACTAATCGTTTTATTGTTTTTTGTTTTGAGCATACATTTTTCGTACGCACAGATTTTTGGTCGTTCCGAAGGAGCAATTAATAAATATGCTGCCGAAAAAGTGATGGATCCCACTTATGGTATTATCATGTATGAAAAATTAAATCCTCAAATTGGGGGCGATTCGTCGCGCAGTGATAAAAAAGGTTATGCAGTGCAAGGGTGGGAAGAAGACTTTTATATAAGTGGAGGGGTGCTTCACAAAGGGTATTATGAGGATGGCCAGCTTAGAACATATAAAAATTTTTACGAAAATGGTAATGTAGAACGCTCCTTTAAAATTATAGATTTTAAACGATGTGGAATGGAAATATTTTATCCCGACGGGAAAGTAAAATCAACCATCATATATTATAATGGTAATATATTAAAGGCTACTGATTATTATCCCAACGGGCAGATAGAATATGAAATTGAAAATGACAAAAACATGGACTATATTTTATATAGACGATCTTATACTGCCGATGGAAAACCTCAAGATATATTTGAATGTACCAACGAAAAGAAGAAACTGTTTTATCAAAAAGAATATCATGAAAATGGTAATTTAAGAACCGAAGGGGTTTTAAAATTTAATCCATACAAAATGGACTACATGAAAGATGGAGATTGGAAAATTTATGATGTTAACGGAAAGTTTATGAAAACAGAAAAATATGCTTATGGAGAAAAACTCCATGAATAATACTTACTTTTGCACTGTTTGAAAAAGATATTCTCCATATTAATTCTCGTAGTGTTTGTTTTTTCTAACACAGAATTGCACCAGCTCATGCGCTTGCCACTGCTAATGCACCATTTTATTGACCATAGAGAAATTGACCATAAAATTTCATTTCTTGATTTTATCAAGAAACATTATTCCGAAAAAAGTAATACAACCCATGATCATAATGGTGAGCACAAACACTTACCTTTTAAATCTAACAATTGCAGTACCGTACATTCTGTGATTAGTCTGTTTGAACTGCCTTCGTTTGATTTCAAGTACCACCATTTTGTTTTAAGCAAAGAAAAAACTACTTATATAAAACATTTTAATTCCTCCACTTTCCTTTCAAACATTTGGCAACCGCCAAAAACAGCATAATTTGTACTTTGTTTTCAAATAGAATAAGCTGAACTCTTTTTTGAGTAGTGCTGTTTGCTATTTTGAATAATTTAATGTTGTTTGTTTTATAAGTTAAACTCATTATTATGTTAGATGCTATCATACAATATTCCATTAGGAATAAAATAATCATTGGGCTGTTTACCCTTGGGCTGGTGGTGTGTGGAAGTTACTCAATAACCCAACTACCAATAGACGCTGTGCCTGACATTACTAATAATCAAGTTCAAATTATAACCATTTCCCCTTCATTTGCTGCACAGGAAATAGAACGATTGGTGACTTTCCCCATTGAGCAAACAATGGCAACTATTCCCGGAATTGAAGAGGTTCGTTCCTTTTGCCGTTTTGGTTTATCTGTTGTTACTATTGTTTTTAAAGACGATGTTGATATTTACTGGGCAAGGCAACAGGTAAGTGAACGATTGAGCGAAGCCAAAACAAAAATCCCATCTGGAACCGGAAATCCTGAATTAGGACCACTCACCACCGGTTTGGGCGAGATATACCAATACATTATTCGTCCGGCAAAAGGGTATGAAAAAAAGTATTCGGCAATGGATTTAAGAACCATTCAGGATTCGGATCATTCGCCGTCAACTATTAGGAACAGAAGGTGTTGCCGATGTGAGCAGTTTTGGAGGATATTTAAAACAATACGAAATAGCGCTAAATCCCGATCAGCTTCGTAGCATGAACATTAGCATTAATGATGTTTTTAGTGCCTTGCAAAAAAACAATCAAAACACAGGAGGTGCTTATATTGATAAAACTCCTACGGCTTATTTTATAAGAACAGAAGGATTAATAGAAAATATAACAGACATAGAAAACATAATAGTTAAATCAAATAATGATGGAACACCTGTTTTAATTCGTAACATAGGCACTGTTAATTTTGGGTACGCTACTCGTTACGGTGCAATGACTTTTAATGATAAGGGTGAAGTAGTAGGTGCTATAGTAATGATGCTAAAAGGCGCTAACTCTTCAAAGGTGATTAACAATGTGAAAGAACGTATTGCAAAAATTGAAAAAACATTGCCGGAAGGTGTTGTTATAGAACCTTATTTGGACAGAACCAAACTGGTAAATAACGCCATCAGCACAGTTTCCAGAAACCTTATTGAGGGTGCATTGATTGTGATTTTTGTATTGGTACTATTACTTGGAAATTTCAGAGCCGGAATTATCGTAGCTTCTGTTATTCCACTTGCGATGCTGTTTGCCGTATCGTTAATGAACTTGTTTGGTGTATCAGGCAACTTAATGAGCCTGGGAGCTATTGACTTCGGCTTAATTATAGATGGCGCTGTAATTATAGTAGAAGCAACATTACATCATTTGCAAAAACTCAGTAGCAATGAGTTGCAGACAGACATTACTCAACAAGAAATGGACACAAGCGTTTACAACTCCGCATCCCAAATACTCCGTTCGGCAGTATTTGGTCAAATTATTATTTTGATAGTATATATGCCTATACTTGCTTTGGTGGGTATTGAAGGGAAAATGTTTAAACCAATGGCGCAAACCGTTTCGTTTGCAATTATTGGAGCCTCAGTATTATCGCTTACCTATGTGCCTATGATGTCGGCATTGTTTTTAAGCAAAAAAACGCAGCATGAATTTAAAATATCCGAACGCTTAATGAGCTTTGTTCATAGCATCTACAATCCACTTATTCAATTTGCATTGAACCGAAAGTGGGTAATTGTTACTTCTGCATTTATTTTATTAACGCTCAGTGTTTGGGTGTTTTTGAATATGGGAGGGGAGTTTATTCCAACCTTGGATGAAGGCGATTTTGCCGTTGAAACGCGCATTTTAACAGGTAGTTCACTTTCTCAAACAATTGATGCCGCAACAAAATCGGCACAAATTTTAAAAGAAAGATTTCCGGAAGTAAAAAATGTAGTTGGTAAAATAGGTTCGAGCGAAATACCTGTTGACCCTATGCCTATTGAAGCCTGCGATTTAATCATCACATTAAAAGATAAGGATGAATGGACAAGTGCTTCTTCGCGTGAAGAGTTAGCCGAAAAAATGAGTACAGCACTGAAAGCTATCCCGGGTGTTTCTTTCAGCTTTCAACAACCTATACAAATGCGATTTAACGAATTGATGACCGGCGCTAAGCAAGATATAGTTGTAAAAATTTACGGAGAAGATTTGGACATGCTTACACATTACGCCGGAAAAATAGGCAAGCTGGCAACAAACATATCAGGTGTGCAGGACGTGTATATTGAAAAAACAACTGGGCAGCAACAAATTGTTGTGAAATTTGACAGAGCAAAAATGGCGCAATTTAATTTATCTATTGAAGACGTAAACACATCTATTCGTGCTGGTTTTTCAGGAGAAACAGCAGGAGTGGTATATGAAGGCGAAAAGCGTTTTGACTTGGTCGTTCGCTTAGAAAAAAACAGTCGTCAAAACATAGATGATATTAATAATTTGTTCATAACGGCACCAAATGGAAATCAAATTCCTTTATCGCAACTGGCAAATGTAGAACTAAAAGTTAGCCCTAACCAAATTCAACGTGACGATGCCAAACGCAGAATAATTGTGGGCTTTAATGTGAGAGGGCGTGATGTGGAAAGTGTGGTAAATGAAATGAAAAACAAAATTGAGAAACAAATTAATTTTAGCGCCGGTTATTATCCGACGTACGGAGGCACATTTAAAAATTTAATTGAAGCCAGACAACGTTTGTCTGTGGCACTTCCCATAGCATTGGGCCTGATTTTTATTTTACTGTTTTTCACATTTGGTTCATTCAAACAAAGCTTGTTAATTTTTACTGCCATCCCATTGTCTGCTATTGGCGGTGTGTTCGGACTTTGGTTGAGAGATATGCCATTCAGTATATCTGCCGGTGTTGGATTTATAGCACTTTTTGGAGTTGCGGTTTTAAACGGTATTGTATTGATTGCAGAGTTTAATCATTTGAAAAAAGAAGGCATGAATGATTTAAAAGAAATAGTATTAGCAGGAACTCAATCTCGTTTGCGTCCGGTGATAATGACAGCGGCGGTTGCGTCATTGGGCTTTTTGCCAATGGCACTTTCACATGGTTCAGGTGCTGAGGTTCAAAAACCTCTGGCAACAGTAGTTATAGGAGGTTTGATTACGGCAACACTTCTTACATTAGTGGTGCTACCTGTTCTTTATATTTTATTTGAAAAGAAAACAAAACCCAATATTTCAACTCCGGTACTGATTATTGTAGCGTTATTACTTCCTTACATTTCAAGTGCACAGACTGACAGTACTCAAAAAATGAGCATTGAGCAAGTGATGGAAACAGCTTTAAAAAATAACGCTAAATTAAAAACGGCAAATTATGAAATAGATTACAGCAAAGCCATAAAACCCACTGCATTTGATATTGGCAAAACAAATGCTGTGCTGATGTATGGACAATACAACTCCATTAATATGGATAACAACATTACCGTAACCCAAAATATTTCTTTCCCAACGGTTTTTTCGAATCAATACAAATTGAATGACGCATTGGTTAAATCAAACGAGCTGAAATTACAAATTGCGCAAAATGAATTAATATATGAAGTAAAGATGGCTTATTTTGGTTTGTTGTATCTGCAAAGTGAAAGAAAACTGTTAACGCTTCAGGACAGCATTTACAGTAATTTTTACAAAGCAGCTGAACTGCGTTTAAAAACAGGTGAAAGCAATTTGCTTGAAAAAACAACTGCTGAAACACAATTGATGGAAGCAAAAAATACATTGATGCAAAATCAGGCAAACCTCGAAATTTATCAGATGGTATTAAAAAATCTGACTAATACTAAAGCATCTGTCCAAACTGCAGAAAACGATTTGAGAAAGGAGCCATTAACACTGTCAACAGATAGTGCATCTATTGAAAAAAATCCTCAACTGGCTTATCTGAAACAACAGATAGACATCAGCAACAAACAAAAGCAATTAGAAACAGCGAAAGTGCTTCCTGATTTTTCCATCGGTTACTTTAACCAAACATTAATTGGTCCTCAAACAATCAATGGAACCGACAGATATTTTAGTCCATCTTATCGTTTTACCGGCGTACAATTAGGTGTGTCGATTCCTATATGGTTTGTTCCTCAAACGGCCAAAGTAAAAGCTGCAAGTATTAATCAACAGGTTATAAAAAGCAATTATGAACAGAATCAATTGACAGTTCAATCACAATATAATCAATCCATACAAGACTATTTAAAAAACAAAAACACCTTAGAGTATTACGAAAAAAATGCTCTTCCCAATGCCGAGCTAATTATTAAACAATCAGACAAAGCCTATAAAAACGGGGAGATAGGTTACATGGAATATTTGCTAAGTCTAAAGAATGCATTAGGTATTAAAACAAATCATCTGAAAAGTTTATATCAATACAATCAAAGCATTTTTATGCTTGAATTTTTATCCGGTAAAAATTAAAAACATTTCCTCCAAACTCTGCTCTCCTTTGTAGTGATTTTGCGGGAAGTTAATTAAAACAAAAACACAAATGAAAAGCCAAATCCAATTTTTAAAATATTTAATACTGTCAACGACTGTATTAATAATAGTTTCCTGCAACAATAACGCTCCTCAGGAAAAGCCGCAGAAAAAGAACAAAATACAAATCAATACAGTTGAACTAAACAACGAACAATGCAACCGTGCGGAGATACAAATAGGACGAGTTGAAACAAAAAGTTTAAGCAGTATAATTAAAGTGAATGGGAAGTTGGATGTTCCACCGCAAAATTTGGTAAGCATAACTCCTCCGATGGCAGGTTTTTTAAAAAGCACCGAAATGCTTCAGGGAATGAAAGTGAACAAGGGAGATGTGTTGGCGGTATTACAAAATTCTGAATACATTCAGTTGCAGCAAGATTATTTGGAGAGTAAAAGCCAATTGGAATTTTTAGAGGCTGAATACAAACGTCAACAAATACTTGCAAACGAAAATGTAAGTTCCGAGAAAGTATTGGCACAGACCAAAGCCAACTATAAAAGTACCTTTGCCAAGGTAAGCGGATTAACATCTAAATTGGCATCGAAAGGAATTGATCTTTTACAAGTTGAAAACGGGCATTTTCAAAATACAATTACCATCCATGCACCCATAAGCGGCTATGTCACTCAAGTACATGTAAACATTGGTATGTTTGTAAATACAACAGATGTGCTTTTTAAAATTGTTGATACCAAGCATTTGCATGCAGAACTTACCGTTTTTGAAAAAGATGTACCTAAAATAAAAGTGGGACAAAAAGTAAAATTTACCTTGGCAAATGAAAATATAGAACGAACAGCCACTGTTTATTTGATAGGCAAGGAAATTGAAGCAGATAGAACCATTCGCATTCATTGTCATTTAAGTGAAGAAGATGCGGAGTTGCTTCCGGGTATGTATTTAAAAGCGTTTATTGAAACAGGAACAACTACCGTTAAAGCACTTCCCAGCGAAGCGGTAATAAATTACGAAGGCATAGATTATGTTTTTGTTGAACAAAAAATCACAAAAAAAGGAATACGTAGCTTCAAGATGATTGAAGTAAAAAAAGGGATCAGCGAATTAGGCTACACCGAAATCTTCTTAAATAATGATGTTGCCGAAAATTCTCCTATTGTTGTTAAAGGGGCATTTGATCTGATGTCGGAGATGAAAAACAGGGAGGAAGAGTAATACATCTAATTGCAGAAGTATTCTTTTTGTTGATAAGCAAGGTCACAATTTCTAGTCAATATTTTTTTACATTTGCACCACTAAAAAGTTATAAAATCATGGCAGCAGAATTCATCTATCAAGATTCGTATCCTATTTTAAAAGATGATACGCAATACCGTAAAATTTCTTCCGATTATGTGAAGGTTGAAAAACTGGGCAACAGAGAAATCTTAACCATTGATCCAAAGGCGTTGGAGTTATTGACTCAACAGGCTTTGGCAGATGTTTCATTTTATTTGCGCACTTCACATTTAGAAAAATTAAAGGCCATACTTGATGATCCGGAAGCCACAGATAACGACCGTTTTGTTGCTTTCAACCTTTTACAAAATGCTGTTATTGCAGCCGAAGGACAATTGCCTTCATGTCAGGATACGGGCACCGCAATTGCGATGGCTAAAAAAGGCGAAGATGTATATACCGGTGTTGATGATGCAGAATATATATCTAAAGGTATTTTTAATACGTATCAGGAAAGGAATTTGCGTTACTCTCAAATCGTTCCTTTATCAATGTTTGAAGAAAAAAATTCAGGAACCAATCTCCCTGCGCAAATTGATATTTATGCAAAAAAAGGAATGTCGTATGAGTTTCTGTTTTTGGCAAAGGGTGGAGGTTCTGCTAACAAAACCTTTTTGTATCAAAAAACAAAATCTTTGTTAAATGAAACATCTTTGGAAGAATTTATTCGTGAAAAAATAAAAGATTTAGGAACATCCGCATGTCCACCATATCATTTGGCATTGGTCATTGGTGGAACATCGGCAGAAGCAACCCTATCTGTTGTTAAAAAGGCATCAGCAGGATATTTTGATAACCTGCCTACCGAAGGAAATATTGCAGGGCAGGCATTTCGTGATTTAGAATGGGAAAAACGTGTGCATAAAATTTGTCAGGAAAGCTTAATAGGTGCTCAGTTTGGCGGAAAATATTTTACACATGACGTGCGTGTAATCCGCTTACCGCGTCATGCTGCTTCATGTCCGGTAGGTTTAGGAGTTTCCTGTTCGGCTGATAGAAACATAAAAGCAAAAATTACTAAGGAGGGTTTGTTTTTAGAAGAGTTGGAGAAAAATCCACGAAGACTATTGCCTGCAACACCGCCTCATTTGGAGGCTCCTGTTGTGATTGACTTAAATCGCCCGATGGCAGACATTTTAAAAGAACTCTCCAGATATCCTATTAAAACGCGTTTAAAACTTAACGGAACGGTTATAGTTGCAAGAGACATTGCTCACGCAAAAATTAAAGAATTATTGGATGCAGGCAAGCCAATGCCTCAATACTTCAAAGATCATCCTGTATATTATGCAGGACCTGCAAAAACACCGGAAGGTATGCCTTCCGGAAGTTTCGGTCCAACAACAGCAGGAAGAATGGACGTATACGTTGATCAATTCCAAAGCATGGGTGGAAGCATGATTATGCTTGCAAAAGGTAATCGTTCGAAAGAAGTAAAAGACGCCTGTAAAAAACACGGAGGTTTTTATTTGGGTTCTATTGGCGGTCCGGCAGCTATCTTAGCTAAAGAAAATATTTTAAAAGTTGAGGTGGTTGACTTTGAAGAATTAGGAATGGAAGCGGTAAGAAAAATTACAGTTAAGGATTTTCCTGCATTCATTATTACTGACGATAAGGAAAATGATTTTTTTGCCAATTTATAGAAAACTCTTGTTATAAAAAAACAAAAACCTGACTGGTTTCATCTCTAACAGGAGAGGTAATACTAGTCAGGTTTTTCTTCTTTATTCGGGAACTAGTCAGCAAATTTTAGCCATAAATGAAGCGCCACTTCAAATTTATTTCTTTACAAGTTTGCTGATATATTTTCCGATTATATCAAACTCTAAATTTACAATGGTTCCAATCTTAAAATCACGAAAATTAGTATGTTCAAAGGTGTAAGGAATAATGCACACCGAAAAACAATTATCTTTTGAATCAACTACCGTTAGGCTCACTCCGTTAACGCATACTGAGCCCTTTTCAACAGTAACATTATTTTGAGAAGCATCGAACTCAAAAGTAAATTTCCAACTTCCATTCAACTCTTCAATATTTTTACACGTTGCGGTTTGATCAACATGCCCTTGTACAATATGTCCGTCGAGTCTGTCGCCCAACTTCAAACAACGCTCCAGGTTTATTTTATCTCCTAATTTTAATACCCCTAAATTGGTTTTGTTCAACGTTTCTTCAATAGCAGTGACAATATAGGTTGTATCTTTTATGTCAATAACAGTAAGGCATACCCCATTATGTGCAATACTTTGGTCAATTTTTAAAACATTATTTAAACTGTTTGCTTCATCAAAAAACGCTTTTACGGTAATGTGTAAATTATTTTTTTCTTTTCGCAAAGCAACCACTTCTCCTAACTGCTCTATAATTCCTGAAAACATAATACGTTTGTATTTACTGTTAATTTTTTCCTTCGCCAATAAGTTGAATAAAGTTTTTTAAAACGTGAGGTACGATACCTTTAAGTCGTATTTCGTTTACAACACAAACATAATAATACACTCCATCCGGACATAACATTTTTGTTGTCGTATTTTTTCCATCCCACAATACATCCAGATTTTTTGTTTCAAATAATTTGGTTCCCCAACGGTTGTATATTTTTATATCAATATCTCTTATATAACGGTAGTTTTGTATTGCTTTGTACAAATCGTTGAACCCATCGTCGTTAGGAGTAAACACATTGGGCAATTCGTAAACGGGACAATTATCCACACACTCTTTTGTTACTTTCACACTTTCATTACCACTTGAATCAATTGCTGTAACAGCATAGCAACCCGCCACGGAAGGAATTTTCCCATCATACAAATACCTAAACACATAGGTAGTGCTGTCTACATCAGATATACTGCCTATTACACGCAGCGCTCCTGTATCGGTAGGGGCAAAATAAATATTATACGTCAATACATCACCACCATATGGTGATGCACAGGAAACATTCGGGTTAAGCCAAGTAATCGTTGTAACTGCTGTTTCACAATTGCCTGTTACGTTTGTAATGGTTGGCTGGCATGGTGGTATTGTATCAATTGGCGCGTCGCACTTTATTTCGGAATTATTATACAATGGATGAATGATCGTTGTGTCTGAAAATTCCCCAACACTAATCACTTTATAACAGTAGTTGAATCTGGTTACAAGCCCTGTATCGGTGTATGTAGCAGAGGTTGTAGAATCAATAAGATTAAATACCGAAGAAGTGGGTGAGGTTTCTTTGTAAATATAATATTTGTAGTTAGTCCACGGCACTGTTGCCTGCCATGATAGTGTTAATTTATGATAACCTGGTACAGAAGATAAATATACGGAAGAGGCAACATTTGATGAGCCAACAAAAGATCCGTTAGAATAAAAATCAACGCGATAAGAATAAGGGTAAGCTGCGGTGTTAAGCCCTGTACTTACAAATCCGGTATCCTTCATTTTTGAGAAGGATGAATAGGTATAACTTGTTAGCATAGTAAACACTGAAAGATTGGTTCCCTGCGCCTGCATCAACTTTACTTCATAAATAGGGGGATTGGCAAGGGTATCTAAATCACTTGCGTCTCCCAATGGCGGAACCCAATGTACCCAAATATTATCATTACTTCCTGTGCTTATAACACTTACATTTGTAATGATGGGTACATCGCGCACCAGTTTAGCACAAACAGCAGTAGAAGCATAACTTGCCGACCCATCTATATAATTGGCAACTATCAAATATGAATAATTTATACCATAGGACAACCCTTGTCCATTATTATTATCAGTAAATGTTTTAACGGAAGGTAATGTGGTTCCTATTCGGGTATAACCGCTGGAGCTTGGTACACCTGTTTGACAAACATCATGCACCCAAGGGGTGCATGATAGTTTTCTATAAACAGTATATCCGGTAAGAGGATTGTTTCCAAGCGTATCATGACACAGCGCATCATTCCAATTAAGTATAATATTGGTGCCACTTGGTGTTGCTGTCAACCCAGTTGGTGCGGGAGCAATAACACGTATTCTTACAGCCTGAAAATCCGTCAAAGTATCAATACTCTCCGAAGCCTTAAATGTAACTAAATACGGCAAAAGCTGAACTTGCTTGCAAGTTGGATTCCAGTTAAATCTACCTGATACGGGGGAATTAGAAGACGAAGACAAAAAAGTAGCGGTAGGAGATATTTCGAAAGGACCGCCTGTGGCAATTAAATTCATGAGATCATTGCGATTTTGATTGGTAGCAGTTACCTGAAAATTCAAGTTGTTTCCTGCTGTAATACAAGTATCATTAATTTTTTTTAAGTGAGGAGGAGTGGGTTGTATACATTGATTAATTGTTATTTGCATATCTCTTAATATAGATCCAATAAAATAACGTGTTGCGTTACCCGGAAGACGACGATATTCTTTAATTAAAATAGCAATATTGTATTGACAAACTTTTGAAGGGGAACACCACGATACCGTTCCTGTTAATGCATTTATAGAATCGGGTGTCATACCCGGGGGAAACGTCCATCCTATAATTGGGCTGCCATCGGCATAACAGGTTACTAAACTGTATGCTAAACTATCTCCATCAACATCATATGCTCCGGGATTGTGTTTAAAACATACGCCAACACAACCATTGTCAATTGGCGGGTTCAGTAGAGTAGGAGAATTGTTTGCCCCTAAAGTAGGGTTAATTACTAATGTTGACTGTATGAAAAACGGCACGTTTACAGAACTTGGAATATTGCAAATATTTGCATTTCTGTTTGGATCTGCCATAGAGATAACATAAACGCCCGCTCCGGAATAGGTATGCGTACCTGAATAAACGTTTTCTTTAATGTCGTTTCCTAACGATTGTCCATAATAAGGGCAAGCCGCATCCCCATCCGTATTAACAGTAGAGCCATTACTCCTTTGAAATGTGGCACTGTCTCCATCACCAAAATAAACAGTCAATTCACATCTGTCAGCCTGATTGCTGGATATTTTTGTGTAAGTCGTAACTATTATTCTATAAGAAAACCCTGATATGTGCTGAAATGTAATTTCTCCTGCACGGTTATGAGTGGCATAGCTATGAGTAATCAATACTAATACAAACACTAAAACAGATACTATTTTTTTCATTTATAAATTTTGTACCAGTTAAGTACAAGTTCATTTTAATAATTAATTACTTGTTCCTCTATATTATCAGGTAATTCTCTAAATTCATATTGTTGCGTGCGCAACTGAGGTATAAATCCTGCTTCAATAATTGTTTGTTGTATGCTTTTAGAAGTAAAGCGGTGTGGTGCTCCTGCGGCTGATACCACATTCTCTTCAATCATTATACTTCCCAAGTCATTTGCTCCTGCATGCAAACAAAGTTTAGCAACATCTTTACCAACGGTTAACCAGCTTGCCTGTATATTAATGATATTCGGTAACATAATTCTGCTCAAGGTCAACATACGAATGTACTCATCACCCGATACATTATTTGAAATTCCTTTATGACGTTTCAATAAGGTTCCGTCATCCTGAAAAGGCCATGGAATAAAAGCTAAAAATCCTTTTGAGTCTTTAGGTTTTTCGCTTTGCACTTGTCGTATCCATACCAAATGTTCAAATCGTTCTTCAATTGTTTCAACATGCCCGAACATCATGGTGGCTGAAGTAGTAATGTTTAGCTGGTGTGCGGCCCTCATTACGTCCAGCCATTCTTTGCCCGAACATTTTCCATTGGATATTAAACGACGTACACGGTCATTTAAAATTTCTGCTCCGGCGCCCGGCATACTGTCCATACCTGCGGCTTTCAATGCTTTCAACACTTCTGTATATGTTGATTTTTCTAATTCAGTAATGTGAACAATTTCAGGAGGACCGAGTGTGTGCAGTTTTAAATCAGGAAATAATTGCTTTAATTCCTTAAACAAATCCACGTAAAATTTTAACCCTAAGTCAGGATGGTGTCCACCTTGCAATAAAAGTTGATCTCCACCAAAACGAAAAGTTTCTTCAATCTTTATTTTATATGTTTCAATATCGGTGATGTAAGCATCCTTATGACCGGGAATACGATAGAAGTTACAGAACTTACAATTGGCAACACAAACATTTGTAGTGTTTACATTTCTATCAATTTGCCAGGTAACTTTTCCATCCGGCTTTTGGATTTTTCTTAACTCGTTTGCAACAAACATCAAATCAGCAGTAGGAGCATTCTTAAATAAATACACTCCTTCTTCTTGTGATAAAAATTCAAAATTTAATGCGCGGTTTAGTAAAACAGAACTATTCATTTATCTTGTTAAACAATATTGTTATTAACTTTTATAATACATTTACTAATTCAAAAGTAATGAATAATACTGCTGTTTTTTCCTAAAAAATAATAAATATGAAGCTTTCTTTTTCCCCATCTACACTTTATTTCAAACAACCTTTTAAAATTGCTCATGGCACACGAACCTCAACACCTATTGTATTAACGCAGTTAGAACATGAAGGTGTTATTGGCTATGGCGAAGCCAGTATGCCTCCTTATTTGGGTGAAACACATGAAAGTGCTTGTTTGTTTTTAAAAATTGCCACTGAGAGGCTATCAACTATTAATAATCCTTTTGATATTGATGCTATACTTTCTGCAATAGATGAAATAGCAGAAAAAAATACTGCCGCAAAAGCATCTGTTGATATCGCCTTGCATGATTTGATAGGTAAATTAAAAAAAGAACCTTGTTGGAAAATGTTTAATTGTGATAACTCCAAAACTCCTTATACAACTTATACTATTGGTATTGATAATAAAGAAGGTATTATACAAAAAGTAAAAGATGCAGGAGAGTATAAACTATTAAAAGTAAAATTGGATGGAGTGAATGATAAAGACATTATAAACACTATTCGTTCCGTTACCGATAAAGCTATCGCTGTGGATGTGAACCAAGGATGGAAAGAAAAACATCATGCACTTGATATGATAAATTGGCTATCTAAACAAAATGTACTTTTTGTTGAGCAACCATTGCCTAAAGAGAATTTTGATGATGCAGCATGGCTGTTTGAAAAAAGCGAACTCCCTATTTTTGCAGATGAAAGTATACAACGATTAACAGATATTGACAAAATGAAAAATTGTTTTCATGGAATTAATATCAAGTTAATGAAATGCACAGGTATAAATGAAGCGCGCAAAATGATTGTAAAAGCAAGAGTCTTGAACTTAAAATTATTAATTGGATGCATGAGCGAAACATCGTGTGCAATTTCTGCTGCTGCGCAAATTTCACCCTTGTTTGATTATGCCGATTTGGACGGTTCGTTACTTATCAAAAACGATTTTTTTACAGGTGTAAAATTTATTGAAGGGAAAATAATACTAAGCGAGATGCCTGGTATTGGTGTATTGTCGGTGCTATAATATTTTTAGGAGAGAATTACAAAAGGCAAAAAGAGCAAAAAAAAGGGCTCTACCGAGCCCTTCATTTTACTTTTTAGCTGCTTTTTTCGGAGCTGCTTTTTTAGCTGCTTTTTTCGGAGCTGCTTTTTTAGCTGCTTTTTTCGGAGCTGCTTTTTTTGCTACCTTTTTAGCTGCTTTTTTCGGAGCTGCTTTTTTCGGAGCTGCTTTTTTTGCTACTTTTTTTGCCATGGTTTTTGTTTGTTAATTAATTTGATTACGAAGTAAGAAAAATATTATACACAAAACTTAAAACGTTGGTTTATTTTATCAACATAAATCTGTTGATAACGGCAATGTGTTTCGCTGACGCCTAAAAATTATAACATTGAAATAATTTACAACTGTTCTGTATGTATTGATTTTAAAGGTATTTCAAGTCCATTTATTTTTTAAATAAATACAGGTTTATTTTCAATTTTTATTTTATTCGTTCAAGCAACGCCATGTAAAAACCATCGGCAAAATATATTTCGGGAGAATATCTTTTCTCTCCAATCAATTTCCACTTATCACCCACTTGCTCTATAAACCACTGTACTTGCTGCTCTCCCTCGGATGGAAGAATACTACATGTGGTATAAACCATTCGTCCTCCGACTTTAGTCATATCAGAATAATTCATCAACAACTCTCGTTGAATAATTTTTAAACGTTCTATTTCTTGTAAATTCAATTTCCATTTACTGTCCGGATTCCTTCTCAAAACGCCTAATCCGGAGCATGGCACATCTAATAACAATCTGTCGGCAGTATCTTTTAATCGTTTAATAACCTTTGATGAATCAATTGCCTTTGCTTCCACAATACGCACATCTGCACGTGATGCGCGTTTTTTTAATTCGATTAATTTATTTTGTTTAACATCAAGTGCAATGATTTTTCCTTTGTTTTTCATTAACGCTGCAAGATGTAATGTTTTTCCTCCTGCGCCTGCACAAGCATCTATAACACGCATCGCGGGCTGTACACCTAAAAAATCAGAAACCATTTGCGATGCGGCATCTTGTACTTCAAATAAACCTTGATGAAATGCTTCTGTACGAAAAACATTACGCGGAAATTTTAATTCAATAGCATCGGGCGACCACACAATTAAAGAAGTGTCTTTGATGTTTTCTTCTTCTAATTTTTTTTGTAGTTCCTTTGGAGTAATTTTTAATGTGTTTGTTCTTAATATAACTGTTGGCGGCTGATTCAGCGCTTTGATGATTTTATTCCAGCTATTGCCCAATTCTTTTTCTCCTAGGTCATCTAACCAATCGGGAATTGATTCTCCAATTTTTCTGATCTTACTAAACTTCTCTAATCGCTGAACAATTTTCTTTTCATTTAATTCTTTAAAATGTTTTCCTTCCGGCAATGTATAGCCATCAAAAATTAAATAGGTGCCGAAAATGATCCATAAGTTTTTGTCTGTTAGCTTTTCGTCAACGTTTGAAACAGTGCATAACAATCTCCAGTTACGAACCATGTCATAAACGGTATCTGCAACAAAACTTCGTTCGCGTACATCCCAGTTTTTGTTGGCGCGCATTACCTTTTCAATGGCTTTATCAGAATATTCTTTGTTGGCGAATATATCATTCAGAGCAACAAATATTGCTTTGATGTGAAAGGTGTGGTGTTTAAAATAAAATTCTTTTGTCATACTGTAAAAATACTATTAATTATCAAACCCTATGGGGTTCTATAATTCTTAATGTTTAACATATAAAAATTTTACAGATTATAAAAGTTATTATTTTTGTTACATGATTGATTTAGCAAAAACAGACACCACAATCTATTTGGGAAGCATGGCCCTTCATCAGCCGGTTACAGCCATTACCGACTTTATTGTTACCGCATTATGTTTTTATTTTTATAGTGTATTAAAGCGTAATGATAAAAGCGAAAAAAGTGTTTATTACTGGAGTTGGTTTTATTTAACACTCGGCATTTCTACTTTTTTTGGAGGAAGTTCCCATGCTTTTTTTACTAATCATGAAGATAGTGTATATCAATTTTTTTGGTTAACAATGCAGCTGTTTAATGGTTTTGCTGTTTATGCCGCACAACATGCAACGTTAACTTCAGCATTACAACAATCTAAAAATAAAAATTTGTGGAATAATATAAGTGTTATACAACTGATCTTATTCGTACCATCTGTTTTTGTTTTTAGAAATTTTATGGTAGTTACTATTGATATAGCACTGGGATTAATTCCTGTTATGATCATTCATTTTAAAGATGAGCAACTTGATGCTTCAAGTAAATGGATTGCCTATGGTATTCTTGTTTCTTTTTTAACAGCTGCAATTCATCTGTCTAAATTTTCATTGGATGTTTACTTTAATTATTTGGACATTGCTCATGTATTAATTATGATCAACTTATCAATAATGTTTGTTGGAATAAAGCGAAAAACTATTTCTTTAACATCGCTTTAACTTCCTGTCCTATTCCAATAAAGGAGCGATAATTGAGAGGAAATTCAAAAAATACATGCAACATGCTTAATAAAAACAACGCGTAAAATCCTATTTTATAACTAAAGGCATAAAGCGCTACAGATAATATCCATAGTACTATTATAATAAACATTCGTTTTTGTGAAACATCGTTCCATTTAATAACAGTCGTTTTTGAAAACCAGTTTAAATAATGGTATGTATATGCGAAGGCAATAAACCGCATAATGATGATGGATTTTTCTCCAAAGTATAATACATCGTCATTTATATAAAGATTACCATATCCAAAAAGTTGATATAGTGATTTATTTAGCAGAGTAAAAAAGGAATAGGCCTCTCTTCCATAATTGCTAACGGGTATTCCTACGTTTGCAGGTGTGTAAATAAAAAACAATAGAGTGCATACAATAAACGCAATTACCGATACAAGACCTGACTTGCTTTTGGTTTTAAGAGCTCCGTATAACATAAATAAACCGGTAAAAATATACACATGAATTATGGTAGGCAACCATATGGCAAATATCATAAATGGTAAATCGAGCGTGGCTTTTATTTTTAATCCAAGAGATACTGTGAAAGCAAGAAAGGCTAATAAAATTTTGAGTCCCGGCTTTTCAACAAGTACAATAATGAGCGCATAAACAAACGCTAAAAACAGCAAACTGGCTATGTAGGTGTTTGTTTTTGATTCTCTATAAAAAAGCCCTATTGTTATAAATACAGCTAACAATACAAAAAGCCAAATGTCTGTTTTTGATTTAATGAAATAATTTTTTTTGTCCAACCATGATATTTCAGTAAGGTAGTGCAAAGGACCTAAAACGGCGTAGGAGAATAAAAATAGCTCAAAAGGAATAATATAGGCGGCTACTACACTTAACAGCATCAAGACAATGTTTAAATAATTTATACCCTGATCGGTTGTGAGGGTAGCAATAAATGTAGAACGGTTATTCATTTTTATAAAATCAATTATTCAATAAACACTCTATCCTTTCCATCAAAATAAGGTGCTTGAATAGATATTATTTTAACAGGAACAAGGGAAGTAGTTTTTAGGGAGTGAACGGTATTTTTTGGAATGAAAATGATGTCTCCTTTCTTTACAATTAGTGTTTTATCACCTAACAGCAATTCTCCTTCACCTTCCAAAACATAAACATGTTCTGTATGAAAAACGTGTTTATGCTTTTTAACTTCTTTTTTTACAAAGATAACATAACTACAAGCTAAAGAATCGGTTGTAATGGGTTTTACAAAAACATTTTCATACACAAGGGGAGCTTTAACGGTGTCGGTCGATTGTAAGGATTGAGCGTGGATAGCTAACGGAAGTGAAAACAAGAAAAGGATATAAAAAAAATTCATGATTATAATAAACGGATTATTATAACAAATATAAAAAACAAAACGACTTTAATTATTTGATTAATAATTTAAATCCTTTTCCATGAACATTAAGCAATTCAACAGAAGAGTCATTCTTTAAACATTTTCGTAGTTTGGTAATATATACATCCATGCTGCGACTATTAAAATAACTATCATCGTGCCAAATGGACTTAAGAGCAATGTTTCTATCAAGCACTTGATTGAGGTTTAAACACAGGAGTTTTAATAGTTCGGCTTCTTTAGTTGTCAGCTTTTGTTTAATCCCCGCTATTTCTATTGTTTGGTGCATATAGTCAAACGTAGAATTTCCAAAAACAAATTCCCTTTGCTCGGAGTTAGTTATAATATCACTGTTTGTTCTTTTTAGAATTGCTTTTAAACGCATCAGTAATTCCTCCATGCTGAATGGCTTAGTTATATAATCATCTGCCCCTACATTAAACCCTTCTATAGTATCCTCTTTCATTGATTTGGCGGTTAAAAAAACAATGGGTACATGTTCGTCAATTGCTCTTATTTCTTTTGCCAATGTAAATCCGTCTTTTAAAGGCATCATCACATCTAAAATGCAAATGTTGAATTTTCCTTTTGAAAAAGCATCGTAGCCCAATTTCCCATTAACTGCCAAAACAGTACTGTACTCTTTTGCCTCTAAATATTCTTTTAGTAAACTTCCTAAATTAGGATCGTCTTCAACTAATAATACTTTTATTTTTTCCATGATTTTATTTATTTTAATTTATGCTTCAAAAGGGAGATCAATAGTGAATATACTACCCTTCCCAATTGTGCTATCTACACTAATAGTGCCACCATGTTTTTCAACTACTGTTTTAACATAACTTAACCCCAAACCAAATCCTTTTACGTTATGTATATTTCCGGTAGGTACACGGTACATGGTATCAAAAATTCGTTTTTGATTTTCTTTACTTATTCCTATACCATTATCTTCTACGATAATTAAAACACCTGAATAATTATTTTTAGTGCTTATTTTAATCTTAGGCTTTTCGATGGTGTATTTAAGGGCATTGTCCACCAAATTAAAAATGATGTTTGTTATATGCAGCCGATCCCCTTTAATTATTGGGTTTCTTGCCGATAAGTCCGTTGTCAGGTCGCCTTCTTTATTCTCTACTTGTAACCTTATATTCACAATTACATTTTCAATAATTGCGTGAATATTTACGTCTTGAATACGTAGTTTTAGTTCTCCCTTATCCAGTATGGCTGTTTGTAAAATATTTTCTACCAGAACACTCAAACGTTTGTTTTCATCACCAATCATCTTTATAAAATTATCAATCCGCTCAGGCGATTTTTGAATTGTTTTATCACTTAGCACTTCACATGCCAATGATATTGTAGATATGGGTGTTTTAAATTCATGCGTCATGTTGCTGATAAAATCGTTCTTCATTTCCGACAATTTTTTTTGTTTCATAATTGTAGAAATGGAATAATAAAAAGAAAAAACGGCTACCAATATAAATATGCCTGATGCTGATAGCATCACAATCATTGATTTTAGTAAGTATTTTTGTTGATAAGGAAAATAAACGGACAGGTATTGCGGTTTTATGAAAACGTTGTTAGGGGATAAATTTACCTTGTAAACAGAGGCTTGCAATGAATCTTCTTTATTATGCAAAGATGATGGTTCGATTTTTTTTGCCGGTGCACTTATTACTTCAAATATATATTCGGTTGTAATTCCTTTTTCTAAAAGCTCAACCCTTAAAATAGAATCCAGTAGTGCCGTGTCAATTTTTGGACTGTGGTCGTTGTATATGTTGATACTTATTAATTCATCAAAAATATCATTGACCATAGTTTTTTTTTGTTCCATTAACTTATTATGAAATCCTTCTACATCAAAATCCCGCAAATATGTCGGTACATCTATTTCTGAACGTAAATCGCCTTTTAAAGAGGCACTGTCGGAAATATATTTTTTATGATGTGATTTTTTTACAACAACACCATTTGAATCTGAGGAGTACTCCTCATATATCTTAACATTTACCTTGTTTTTGTTGAAGGAATATTTTCCATTATTAACAATCGTATCGTTTGGAGAAAAGGAGCTGATGCCTTGTTTATGAAAATTAAATTTTTTCACAATTTTAGCCGCGGTCATTTGTTTATCCATTTTAACAACCACTTTACCCAAGGCTTCATTAACATTTTGGTTAAAATGTTCTTCCGCCAGCATCATTGCATTATTTACCCATAGTACCTGAACGATAATTAATCCGATCAATGCTACACTGGCTAAAACAATAATAAGGAAGATATTGCTTTTTTTCATTTATTATGTACTTACTACGCAAAAGTAAACTATTCAACTATATTGGAAGGGTATTAACAAATTTTAACTCGAGGTCAAACTATTGAAAATCGATGGGGCTATTTAATCGTATATATTATGCTCTTGGCATATTGCATGTTGACCTTTTGCCCGGCACATATTTTAAACCTATACGGAACTCAAAGTTTTTATTATAAATGTTTAACGGTTCTGTCTGATAGGCATATGAAATATCCGGATTGTAAAATGCTTCCATCAAAAATTTGAGATTACCATAACTCACAAACTCAATACCTGCGCCAACTGCAGGACTTATATGAAGAGGTGTAAATGTATCTGTAATAACAGGGGAACCTGTTTTTTGGGTGATTGCATATTCAACCCTCGGTCCCAGTAAGATATATGGAATTATAGAATATAATTCCATTCGCAGTTTCAAATAATTATTAAAACATCCGTATTGCAATTTGTTAGTGTAGGTGCCGGTAGATTGCTCATCTTTAGAACCTTTTTGGTTGTATTGCAGTTCGGTAACCCACCTCACATAATCCCCATGAAAAAATTCAACAAAAGCACTGCCGTTAAAGCCTAATATATATTTCTTGTTTTCAATTGTGGTTACAGGTTTTGTGAAAACAAATTTCTCATTACCATATGAAACGCCTCCTGTTAAACCAAAGCCACTTATTAGCTGGGCTGAACAGAAGTAACAATTAAAAAAAAGAAAAATTGTTAAAAGGGCTTTTTTCATTTTTAAGTGCTATTTATAAAAAATCATGCACCTAATGCTTCCGTGTTAGGAGCAATTTTCTTCACTAAACCTTGCAATACTTTTCCGGGACCCACTTCCGTAAATGATGTTGCTCCATCCGTTACCATTTGTTGTATGGTTTGCGTCCATTTTACGGGAGCGGTCAATTGCAATATTAAATTATTTTTTATCTCATCAGGATTTGAAACTGCGTTTGCGGTTACGTTTTGATACACCGGACAAATAGGTTGATGGAATGAAGTAGCTTTAATGGCAGCTTCTAATTCTATTGCAGCCGGTTGCATTAACGGCGAGTGAAATGCTCCACCAACAGGCAATACCAATGCGCGTTTAGCACCAGCCGCTTTTAATTTTTCGCAAGCAATGTTTATTCCGTTAATGGTTCCTGAAATAACCAGTTGTCCCGGACTGTTGTAATTGGCGGCAACAACGGTTTCGCCACTTTGTGTTATTTCGGCACAAATTTTTTCAATAACTGCGTCATCCAGATTTAATATTGCTGCCATTGTTGAAGGGTTTATTTCACAAGCCTTTTGCATTGCCAGTGCTCGTTTTGAAACCAGCACTAAAGCATCTTCAAAAGAAAGTGTTTTGTTAACCACCAACGCAGAAAATTCCCCTAAACTATGACCTGCAACCATGTCAGGTTTTAAGCTGTCGCCAAGTGTTTTTGCAAGTATTACTGAATGTAAAAATACCGCAGGTTGCGTAACTTTTGTTTGTTTCAATTCTTCATCGGTTCCGCCAAACATAATGTCGGTAATTCTAAAACCAAGAATGGTATTGGCTTTTTCAAATAGTTCTTTTGCAATTGGAGAACTTTCGTATAACTCTTTTCCCATACCTACAAATTGGGCACCTTGTCCCGGAAATACATATGCTTTCATAAAGTAAAATTTCAAATGGTTAGTTGGTTCAAATATCTAAAAATTAAAAAGCCCCGCAACAATTGCAGGGCTTTTTTTATTCACATAAAAATATGTGACTATTTTCTGTCGCCAAATAAACGAAGTAAGAACAAGAATAAATTAATAAAATCAAGGTATAAATTTAAAGCGCCCATAATTACCAATTTACTGGTAGTGGCTGTGCCAAATTCTACGCCTGAACCAATGTTCTTTAATTTTTGAACATCATATGCTGTTAATCCTGTAAATACTAAAACACCAATAAAACTGATGATGTAATCCATAGTACCACTATGTAAAAACATATTAATTAAGCTTGCAATGATAATTCCTACTAATGCCATCATCATTATAGAACCAAAATTTGTTAAATCGGTTTTGGTAGTGTAACCAACAACTGACATTAGACCAAACATTCCGGCAGCTGCGGCAAAAGTACCGTAAATAGAACTTGAAGTGTATGCTAAAAATATAAAACTCAAACTAGCTCCCATTACTGCTGAATACAGTAAAAACAAAAACAAAATTACTGGGTATGAAAATTTATTAAATCCTACAGACATTGCTAATACGAAACCAATTGGGGCAAACATAACTACATAACCAAGTATAGTTAAGCCTCCTTGTTCTACATTTATCAGTAATGACAATAGTTCTAAACTATGACCAAAATAATATGATACTATTGAAGTGATAGTAAGTGCTGCGAACATCCAAGAGAACACATTTGCAACAAATGTTTTTGACATTGAAGCCGATTCATCTTGAGTGCGAATAAAATTAATGTTATTATTAGTTTCCATGATTAATGATTGTTTTGATTTGGTAAATACTACTGCAAAGTTAATACCGATTTTTACATGTGCAAAAATGGCAGACTTTTTTATTAATGTAGTTTTGCCCCTATTAAACTTATAAATTCTTTACGTGTGGTGTCTTTCAAAAATTCTCCCGTAAAGGCAGATGTGGTTGTTACGGAGTTTTGTTTTTGAATACCTCGCATTTGCATACATAAGTGAGAACATTCTATTACAACTGCTACACCTATCGGATTCAGTGTGTTTTGAATGCAATCACGTATTTCGTTGGTTAAACGTTCCTGAACCTGTAGTCTGCGAGCAAAAGCATCTACCACACGAGGGATTTTACTTAACCCTACCACACAACCATTAGGAATATAAGCTACATGTGCTTTTCCAAAGAATGGAAGCAAATGATGTTCGCACATGCTATACACTTCAATGTCTTTTACAATCACCATTTGTTTGTAATCTTCTTTAAACATTGCAGATTTTAATATTTCAGAAGGATCCAAATCATAACCATGCGTTAAGTATTGCATTGCTTTTGCAACCCGTTCGGGAGTTTTCAATAATCCTTCACGGTTAGGGTTTTCCCCCATATCAGTTAAAATGGTTTTATATTTTGAAGCAATGTTTTCAATAGATTTCAAATTGTATCGATCTATTTTTTTATAACCTTCTACATCGTCAAATTCGTCATGTCCCATATTAGTTCAATGTTTTTAATTAGTTCAAAGTTGGTTTGTTAGTTAAAGATTATTGTTGCGTATCCTTTATCTGAAATCGTTAATTGTAATTTTCCATTCAACCATTTTCTCGTTCAATCATTGATTCTACTCTCCGAAATACTCCACATAATTATTTTCTGTTTCACACAGTTTAATGCTGTGCAATTGACAATTCAACGCATTGATGTGTGGCAATAGTTGTTTCCAAATTGCAATAGCCACATTTTCTGTCGAAGGCATTAAATCTTTTAAAAAGTCAACATCCAAATTCAGATTTTTATGATCAATTTTTTCAGTAACATATTTTTTAATAATACTGCTGATGTCCTTTAAATTAGCCGAATATCCGGTTTCAGGATTCACTTTTCCTTTTACAGTTACATACAACACATAATTATGTCCGTGCCAATTAGGGTTGGCGCATTTACCAAACACCTCTTCGTTTTTTTCCTGAGTCCAAGTCGCATTATGCAACTTGTGTGCGGCATTAAAATGCTCTCTGCGTGTTATATAAATCATTGTTGCGTTTTGATAGTCCTCACAAATATAGCACAGTATTTAAAAATAGATAACTTTGCCTCCTATGAAAATACTTATTGTTTCTGCTACAACATTTGAAGTTGTTCCTTTGTTCGGTCAACTTAACGCTTCGTTCGGCGACAACGGTAATTTTTTTTCAATTACTTATAACGGGCACACCATTGATTTTTTAATTACAGGGGTGGGGATGGTCGCGACATCTTACCATACTGCAAAAGCATTACTTCATAAACAATATGATTTAGCCATAAACATGGGTATTTGTGGCACATTCAATAAAAATTTAGAATTGGGCTCAGTTGTCAACATTTATCACGATTGCTTTTCGGAGCTTGGAGCGGAAGATGGAGCGGAATTTTTAACACTTGAAGAGCTTCATTTAGAAGGACAAACGGCAATTTTAAATGAAACGACAATTTCCAATGCGGTAATAAACGAAATTCCTAAGGTAACCGGAATTACCGTAAACACGGTACACGGCAGCGAACACAACATAGAAAAAGTGTTTAATAAATTTCATCCTTATGTTGAAAGCATGGAAGGAGCCGCGTTTATGTTTGTTTGCCAAAATGAACATGTGCCATACATTCAAATCAGAGCCGTTTCCAATATTGTTGAACAACGCAACAAGAATAATTGGAATATCCCATTGGCGATTGAAAATCTTAATAAAAAAGTGTTGGAAGTGTTAAAATTTGGATAAAAGTGGTATATCCTTTTTAAGATTAGAACTCTTGCTTTATTCCGCGATTTTCATGAATCTATAACATTTATTATCTTCTTTATTAATCAGTTCTATAAAGTCGAAAGAATCACTGAATTTTCTGACAGTTAATTCTTTATTTTGAAATACTAATATTGAATCATCCTTAAGAAAGTATTCAAACTCATTCGTAATATTTTTTTCTCCCATAAGTAAGCCCATCCAACCAAAATCAGCATGGGCAACTCCTTTACCGTTACCATAAAAATTAATTTCAGCAGATATTGAATTTGCACCTAAAGCACCAATAGTTTTAACAATATGAGATTCTGTTCTTGTCATTGCTTCTGACACTATTTCCGAAATATCAAGTTTATATTTCCCTTTCAGCGCATCACTGTTGAAAGAAATTCCATTTTCATTTTTAAACCCACCATCACAAGAAAACAAGGATGCTGTAATTATTAAAAAGAGTATTTTTTTCATATTTTTTTAATTAGAATTATAAGCGTCATAAACATTCCATGCCCAAATTGTAAAAGGAACGACAATAGTCCACCAAAAAAACACTGTTACTATTGTTCCTACTATCCAAATTAAAATTGCTTTTAAAATATGTCCTTTTACTAATTGACCAACACCTGGCAAAAAAAATGATAGGAGTGCCGGAAATCCATGTTTTTGATTTGTCATAGTGATTGTATTTTGATTGTCTAATGTTTGGTCGGAGGTGTTTTTAATTTCAAATGGATTAATAGAGTCTTCATTTCCATTTGTTCCTGTGAGCGAAAAAAAAATACCAAACGTTATAATAATAGAAAGTAAAAAATCGGGGTTAAAAATAAATGTTAAAATAAGTACCAATATAATAATGCAAACTACTATTAGACCTTTAAATCTTATCTGCATAGAAAATATACTTTTTTATAGTTTAGTCATTTAAATGTCTCTATTGTAGCACCTTTTAAACATTGTCAGCTACCAAAAATGAAACAGCGATTTTTGTAGGGGTTATATACAAACCTATTCCTTGGAAAATTATATTCTTACCATTTCGCCATTCAAAAAGTAAAGTTTGATTTTCCTCTTTAATAGAAAGCTCATTGTTTAAAAGCTTCCTATCATCGTAATAAGAACATCTATAATTACCAATAATTGTGTTTGCTGCATCATCATCTTTAACACACATCTCGGTATAAATTTTTTTGTGATGTGTATTTGTCCAAATACCTGTTAGATTTCCTATAGGATGAATGTCATAAATAATAACACCTATAATGGTTTCATCGTTCATATTTTTAGTTTTAATTAGTTAGAATTATAAGCATCGTAAAACAGCCATTGTACGAATATATAGATATTTTTTATTGACACCACAAGTGCTGTCAAAATTATTTTGTCTTTTACCAACTTTCCGTTGTGAAAAAACAAAGTGAACGACCACCTACAAAACGCATTTTAATATTTGACAAAGAAGGTGTTGAGCTGCTTGCTGTCGAACTGAAAAAAGCACGAGTAAGTAGAAAATATACTATCCGACAACTCGCTTTTGAGTCAGGTGTATCACGTAGTCAAATTGATCGTATTGAAGCTGCTAAAATTAACCCTACTGTTAGCACTATTTTTGCTATTGCTCGTACACTTGAAGTTTCTCCTTCCGAATTGTTTAACTTTGAGTTGCCTGATAAATAAGACAACTTCTGCATTCAAATCAAAGCTCTTTCAAACCTCATTGAACAACACAACAAGAATAATTGGAATACCCCATTGGCGATTGGAAATCTCAATAAAAAAGTGTGGGCGATTGTAAATGGATTTTAGTTTTTCAGCGACATTTTTCAACATCTATCGCCTCTCTCTCATTGAGTAGATAGGCATAAGTCTTCTTATTTAGAATTAATCTAAAAAAAGCGTGGAGTTCTAAATAATCATTATTAACTTTGTCATCACTCAAATGAAAACGATAGAATCTATAAATAAGGTCGGCATTGATGTTGAAAAAATACGTGCCGATTTTCCCATACTTTTGCGCAAAGTAAATGGTAAGCCCTTGGTTTACTTTGACAATGGAGCTACTGCACAAAAACCGCAGCAAGTGATTGATGCTATTGTTCATTATAATAAGTATCAAAATGCCAATATCCATAGAGGTGTTCACACGCTGAGTCAGGAAATAACTGTTGCTTACGAAAATGCGAGAGCCACCATTCAAAGGCATTTGAATGCCGCACATCCTCACGAAATTATATTTACAAGGGGCACAACCGATTCTATCAATTTGGTAGCGAATTCGTTTGGTAAAAAACACATTGAAAAGGGAGATGAAATTGTTATTTCAATGATGGAACATCACTCCAACATTTTGCCCTGGCAGATGCTATGTGAAGAAAAAGATGCGGTGTTAAAGGTTATTCCAATCAATACTGATGGTGAGTTATTGATGGATGAGTATAAAAAATTATTGAGCAACAAAACTAAAATTGTTGCCATTACCCATATATCAAACACACTTGGAACAATTAATCCTGTAAAGGAAATAATTGAAATAGCACATTCAAAAAATATTCCCGTATTAATTGACGGAGCGCAGGCAGTACCTCATTTAAAAGTAGATGTAAAAGAACTGGATGCCGACTTTTATGTGTTCAGCGGCCATAAATTATTTGGTCCAACAGGAGTTGGCATACTTTACGGAAAGGAAAAATGGCTGAATGAACTACCTCCTTATCAAGTAGGTGGAGGAACTATCAAAACCGTAACGTTTGAAAAAACAGAATATGCTGATTTACCTTTAAAATTTGAAGCAGGAACACCTCATATTGAAGGAGGCATAGGATTAGCTGTGGCTATTGATTATGTAAATGCAGTTGGGCTAGATGCTATTGCTGAGTATGAACATGAATTATTAGAGTATGCTACTAACAAATTAAAAAATATTGAAAGCGTACAAATAATTGGGAATTCAAAACAAAAAGCAAGTGTCATTTCTTTTGTTGTTGAAGGCATTCATTCTTTTGATATAGGAACATTAATCGATCAGTTGGGAGTTGCTGTGCGTACCGGGCATCATTGCACGCAGCCATTAATGAAGTTTTACAACATTAAAGGTACGATAAGGGCTTCTTTTGCTTTTTACAATACCAAGCAAGAAATTGATGTTTTTATAGAAGCATTGCAGAAAGCGATTACTATGTTGAAATAAGCTTCAAAACTTTGGACTTAAAATATGAGTATAGAAGAAACTGAACAAGAGATTATTGAGGAGTTTGAACTATTTGATGATTGGATGCAAAAGTACGAGTACATTATTGAATTAGGTAAATCGTTACCCTTGATCGATTCAAAATATAAAACAGAAGACAAATTAATAAAAGGCTGTCAGTCGCAAGTATGGCTGCATTCAGAACTAAAAGACGGGAAAGTAATTTTTACCGCCGATAGTGATGCGATAATAACGAAAGGCATGGTAGCGTTGATGGTAAGAGTTTTATCAAACCATACACCTGATGAAATAATGAATGCAAAACTTGATTTTGTAAATACAATAGGATTAACAAAACACTTATCACCCACACGTAGTAACGGTTTAGTAAGTATGATTAAACAAATGAAAATGGACGCACTAGGGTTCAAAGTTCAAGGTTTATAGTTTACTGTTATGGCAAGTATAAAAAGGTTTGAAGATTTTGAATGTTGGCAACTTGCGAGACAGTTGGATAAAGATATTTTTGATAGTACTAAAAACAATTTATTTGCAAAAGATTATTCTTTAAAAGATCAGATTTTAAGAGCTAGCGGATCTATAATGGATAACATAGCAGAGGGATTTGAACGAGGAGGAAATAAAGAATTTTTTCAATTTTTATCCATTTCGAAGGCTTCGTGTGCTGAAGTAAAATCACAACTTCATAGAGCATGCGATAGAGAATATATCAATAAAGAGACATTTGAAAAATTGTATGACGAATCAAGTATAGTAGCGAAGAAAATATCTGGTTTAATGAATTATATTTCTTCATCTGATTTAAAAGGGTCTAAATACAAAAACCAACATTGAACGATTAAACTTTAAACATTGAACTAACGCATGCCGGCAATAATAAACACGAACGATACTGAGCTTACGCAACAAGTAATAGATACTATTAAAACCTGTTACGATCCTGAAATACCTGTTGATATTTGGGAACTTGGTTTAATCTATGAAATAACACTTGATGATGAAAAAAATCTCAATGTAAAAATGACGTTAACTTCACCATCTTGCCCTGTAGCAGAAACATTACCACCCGAAGTAGAACAAAAATTAAGAGAGATAAAAGGAATTAATTCAGCCAAAATTGAATTAACATTTGAACCACCTTGGGAGAAAGAAATGATGAGCGAAGTGGCACAACTGGAATTAGGATTCATGTAAAATGACAGAGCCAATAACAAATAAAGTAGCGGCAAGTGGGCTTGTATCCATCGACTTGGAGGAATATTACCTCAAAGGCGAACGGGTATTGTTTGATATTAAAGAGCTCTTATTTCAAGGATTGATATTGCGTGAGAAAGACTTTAGAGAATTTATAAAAAACGAAGACTGGAGTAAATATAAAGATAAGTATGTAGCCGTATTTTGTTCAACAGATGCAATAGTACCTACATGGGCATATATGATGTTGGCAATACATTTGGAACCCTTTGCAAAAAAAGTTGTGTTTGGAAACTTAGAAACACTCGAAACAATTCTGTATATCGAAACACTTCAAAAGATCAATCTCAACGATTTTAAAGACGCACGAATCGTCATCAAAGGCTGTGGTAACTTCCCTGTTCCAATTGCAGCGTATGTAGAAGTTACGCGTCTGCTTCGCCATGTTGCAAAAAGCATCATGTATGGCGAACCCTGTTCTACCGTTCCTTTGTACAAACAACCAAAATAAAAACATTCTATTAAATTTAATTGTAAAAGATGCTGAAACAAATTCTGCATTAAGTGTAATGTTTAAGTATTTTTGTAGTATTTACATCTTTTACAGTTCAAAATAATTCACTTACATTGGTCGTACTATTCATTAATAACAACTAAAATGGCTGATTCCTTTTTTCAAAATAAAAAAAGACTAACCCTTGTAATTACTGCTGCGATTGCAGTAATTACATCGGTATTAGTTTTAAACAAAAAATCAATTAACAAACCACAAGGAAATAACACTACTAATTCATCTGAAGATAGTGTTAAGTTGACAGCGTTTTATAAAAAAGAAGCATCTAAACCTTGCATACATCCGCCTTTCCCGGATGTTAATATTCCATATACAACTTATAAAGTAAACGCTGTTAATGGAGTTAAACTTACTTTAAAAACAGGTTCTGTTATTAATATTCCTAAAAGTGCATTTGTGGATGCAGAAGGAAAAAAAATACAAGGTGAAGTAGAATTACGTGTTCGGGAATTCCACGACCCCATTGATTTTTTTGTTGCAGGAATTCCTATGACCTATGATAGTGCAGGAGTTCGTTATCATTTTGAATCAGCCGGAATGATTGAAGTTGTTGCATTTCAAAACAATAAAAAAATAAACATAGCTCCCGAAAAGGCTATTGATATTGAATTAGTATCCAACGACAACGACTCTAAACATAATTTATATCTACTGGATACAACAAGGAACAACTGGTCATGCTTAGGAAAAGATAAAGTGGTAATAACTAAAAATGAGGACACAAAAAAATCTGAAAAGCCGGCTGTACCCGATGGTGTAGAAAAAGAGTACAAACAACTGGAAGCACAACAAACGACATTGCTAAAAGAAAAAGAAACACAATTAGTAACATTACAAAAAAATGTTGCAGAACCCGCCAAACCGGTTAAAGCACTTTCTACAAAATACAATTTTAACATCGATGTGGATGCAAGTGAATTTCCTGAACTGTCTGTTTACAAAGGTTTACTATTTCAGGTAGGAGATGAAAATAAAAACTTTAATGAAGCATCTTACAATGTAGTGTGGGACGATGCAAGTATTAAAGAAGGAACAAAAAAAGGGGAGAATTATTTACTGACTTTGAAAAAAGGTGCAAGAAAATATTCATTAATTGTATATCCCGTTTTTGAAGGAAAAAATTATGATGCTGCAAAAAAGATATACGAAGACAAATACAAAAAATACACCGCTTTACTTGATAAACGAGCTGAAGAGGAGAAACGTATTGAAGCAGCATATCAAGTAAAACTTGCTGCATTAAAAAAGCAAGAAGAAGCACTTAAACGCAAATTTGAAGATGAAAGCAAACAGGAATTTAACCGACTAAGTGCTCAGGAAAAAATCAAACGTGTATTTGCAATCAATAGTTTTGGAGTGTACAACTGTGACCATGCAATGCCTTATCCAACAGGCATTTCGTGCATTGCCAGCTTAACGCTGGATAACAAGCAATTAATGTGTTACGATGTGTTTTTAGTAGATAGTGCAAAGAACGCCCTCTTTAATTTTTATAAAAATCCGGTGATGAATTTTTCTTTTAATCCTCAATCAAAAAACACATTGTGGACAGTTGAAAACGGTGTGCTGTATTGGTTAACACCGGAACAATTCAATAATATAAAAGTGAAAGATGGTATTGCAAAGTTGATAATGAATAAAGTGGATAAAAAATTTAAAACGGCCGAAGAGATTAAAGCATTTTTTAATTTGTAGAGGTTACTACTAAGGTACTTTGACAAAAATATGTCAGTACAATCCTGAAGTCATGCTGAACTTAATTCAGCATCTTTGCGCAAGAAGATTCCGAATCATGCTTCGGCAAGCTCAGCACAAGCGTTCGGATGACTGCACTAAAAAATCTAAGTAGAAGATATGAATAATCAACTTCAGGAAGAAGACATATACATTGATGCTCCGGTAGCAAAAGGAACAACGCATTACGCAAAGGAAGAACTTTTTATCAAACGTTTTTACACGAACGCCAATGGTGCTCCCGTACTGATGATTCACGGAAGTATTGAAAATGGCAAGATATTTTATTCTTCATCCGGCAAAGGTTTTGCGCCCTATCTGGCAAAAAAAGGATACGATGTGTTTGTGGTGGATTTAAGAGGTAGAGGACAAAGCAAACCTGCTGTAAATAAATATAGCAAACACGGTTTGTCAGAAATATTGAATGATGATTTCCCTTTATACATTAATAAAATTAAAGAATTAAAGGGCGATGTACCTCAACACTGGATTGCACATTCTTGGGGTGGAGTGCTCATTTTAGCTTATCTGGCACGACACGTCACTTCTGTAAATATTGCTTCGATGGTGTTTTTTGCAAGTAAACGCAGAGTCGCAATTGAAACCATGAAGAAATTTTTGAAAGTAAATATTCAGTATAATTTATTAGTCCCTTTGGTAATAAAACAAAAAGGATATTTTGCTGCCAAAGAACTGAAAGTTGGCTCAGACAATGAAAGCAAGAGAACATATAAAGAAACAGCACAATGGGTAAATACAAAACAATGGAAAGACTGGTATGATAAATTTGATTATGCTGCTGCGTTGAAAAAAACAAAACTGCCTCCGACACTCTATCTTGCCGCTATTAACGACCCTGTATTGGGTAACCCCAAAGACGTGTACACTATGATGAAAGAAACGGGCAATCAAATAAATGAATACCGCGTTTTAGGAAAAGCTAACGGCAATATGCACAATTACGGGCACATCAACATCCTTACTCATAAAGATTGTGAAGTGGATGTATATCCTATCGCATTGGAATTCATGAAGAAGTATTCGTAAAAATTATACTCCAAACTGAGTTAAATGATGATCCAGATGTTTGTAAAACATATTATTCCATTCTGTTTTGGTTAATTTTCCGAATGAATTAGATTCTTTGCCTTCAAAATAATTCTCCCCAAGCTGTTGTGTTTTTGTGATGTAATCAATTAAACGCTTTTTTTCATGATCGAAGTTCTTATCGTCTTTTATAATAAATTCAGGGGCAGTAGGGCTGCTTTTTTTATACGGTTTTTCATTCACCACTGTATTTTTTATAAATAATTTCAACAGGAATCTTTTAGCGCCGTTAGCTTTAGGATGTTTGTTATCATAAATCAATTCATACGTTACACTGCAATGTGCTAACATTTTACCAACCGACATTTTACCCCATACAGGTTGTGATGATGCACTGAGATGATTGATTCTATCAATAATTTCTGCTGTTGTATTTTTATCGAAAATGTTTTTCATGAGAATTCACGTTTAGTAATTAGTTAATGAAATGAATGCAATTTGAGTAATGACCACTATCTAACTTCTCCTCCGTTATTAATAATCGATTTTGTTGGTGCTAAAAAGCTTAATTCTCCTTTTGAGTTTTCTGCCATTAAAATCATGCCTTTGCTTTCTATGCCTTTTATTTTTCGAGGTGCAAGATTTACCAGAATGGAAACTTGCTGTCCTATAATTTCTTCCGGTTTATAATATGTTGCAATACCAGAAACTACGGTACGTTTATCAATTCCTGTATCAATTAACAGCTTTAACAGTTTGTCTGTTTTAGGAACACGTTCGGCTTCTAATATAGTCCCTACACGTATATCCATTTTGCTGAAATCGTCAAACGATGTTTCTTCTTTTGAAGGAGCTATTTCAGCTATTGCATTTTCAGCATTTAATTTTTTGGAATCTTCTAATTTTTTTATTTGAGTAATGATAGCATCATCCTCTATCTTATCAAATAACAAATTTGATTGATTGATAGTATGACCTGTTGCTAAAAGGGTTTCGCTACCTACTTCGTTCCATTTTAATCCTTTTTTTAAATTCAACATCACGCTCAGTTTATTCGCAGTAAACGGCAAAAATGGTTCCATCAATATAGCAAGATTGGAGCATATTTGCAATGAAATGTTCATGATGGTTTGTACGCGCTTTCCATCTGTTTTTATCAAAATCCAAGGCTCATTGTCTGCTAAATATTTATTGCCCAAACGTGCCAAATTCATCAGTTCTGCAAGTGCTTCACGAAACCGATAGTGTTCAATGCTTGCCGAAATTTTTTTAGGAAATTTTTTTAGTTCTTCAATAACTATATTGTCTTCGCTTGTACATCCTGTTGTTTCAGGAACAGTACCATGGTAGTATTTGTGTGTTAATACAAGCGTGCGATTTACAAAATTACCAAGTATAGCAACCAATTCATTATTATTTTTTGCTTGAAAATCTTTCCAGGTAAAGTCGTTATCCTTTGTTTCGGGCGCATTAGCGCAAAGCATATAGCGCAATACATCCTGCTTGTCTTTAAAATCAACCAAATATTCATGCAACCATACTGCCCAATTGCGCGAAGTAGAAATTTTATCTCCTTCCAAATTCAAAAATTCATTGGCTGGCACATTGTCGGGCAATATATAAGAACCTTCAGCCATTAGCATTGCAGGGAATATGATGCAATGAAAAACAATATTGTCCTTACCAATAAAATGTACCAACTTGGTTTCTTTGTCTTTCCAGTATAGTTCCCATGTGCTGTTGTCATGCCGAACTTGATTCAGCATCTGCGCGTTAGAAGATTCCGAATCACGTTCAGAATGACCGGCAAACAGTTCTTTAGTAGCGGATATATATCCAATAGGTGCATCAAACCATACATAAAGCACTTTGCCATCGGCACTATCAACGGGAACTTTAACACCCCAATCTAAATCGCGTGTCATGGCACGAGGCTGCAAACCGGCTTTTAGCCAGCTTTTGCATTGACCAAACACGTTTGTCTTCCATTCCTTATGCGAATCAACAAAAGCTTCAATTTGTGGTTGCAAGGTGTCCAATGGCAAAAACCAGTTTTTTGTTTTTTTAAGAACAGGTTTTTCTCCACTCAATGTCGATTTTGGATTTATCAAATCCGTAGGGTTTAGTGAAGTGCCACATTTTTCGCACTGATCGCCATAAGCATTCTCATTTCCGCACTTGGGACAAGTGCCTATAATGTATCTGTCGGCCAAAAACTGATTGGCTTTTTCATCAAAATATTGTTCGGTAATTTCTTCCTTAAAAACTCCTTTGTCATATAATGTTTTGAAAAATTCAGAAGCTGTTTCGTGGTGAGTTTTAGAAGAAGTACGGGAATAAATATCGAACGAAATTCCAAATTCTTTAAACGCATCGCCCATCATTTTGTGATATTTGTCCACCACCTGTTGAGGTGTAATGCCTTCTTTTTTTGCTTTAATGGTAATAGGTACACCATGTTCATCCGAACCACAAATAAACTTTACGTCTTCGCCTTTCAAGCGTAAATAACGCACATAAATATCAGCAGGAATATAACAGCCTGCTAAATGACCAATGTGTAAAGGTCCATTTGCATAAGGTAAAGCGGAGGTAACTAAGTGTCGTTTGTAAGTCAAGGTATTTAAAAGTTAAAAGTTAAAAATCAGAAGTTTAAAGTACTCTGTTTTTCAAAAGCGTTGAACTTTAAACTTCCAAACAGAGCTGATTTAGGACGTCAAATGTAATAATTGTTTGCGAATAGGATGAAACTGAAAATGTTGATGGTTTGAAATTGTAGTGCTGATGTTTTTGCAGAAATCCCAAAAGTGTATTGGGTTCTATTCAACTAAAAAAAATCCTTCATTGATATTCAAATGAAGGATTTTAAAGTTGATTTAAATAAGTGTTATTTTTTTTCGGTGGCGGCTATTTTCTTTTTAATACCCTCTGTTGTAATTGAACCCGGACGTTCTATCGGATGTCCTAATGCTCTGTCCCATATTAATGACGCTAACACTCCTAATGCGCGGGAAACGCCAAATAATACAGTATAAAAGTCGTGTTCAACCATTCCATAATGTGTTAACAACACTCCAGAATGCGCATCTACATTTGGCCAAGGATTTTTAATTTTTCCTGTTCCTTCAAGGATAGGAGGAGCAACTTTATAAATCATTTGTACAATCTCGCACAATTCATCCTTACCATTTGGTTTTATATATTTGTTATAAAACTCTTGTTGTGCGGTAAAACGAGGATCTGTTTTACGCAATACAGCGTGTCCATAACCCGGTACAACTTTTCCTTCGCCAAGTGTTTTTTTAATGTACTCTTCTATTTGTTTTTCGGAAGGTAAACCACCTCCCAGTTCTTCACGTAATTCCAAAATCCAGCTAAGTACTTCTTGGTTGGCAAGACCATGCAATGGACCGGCAAGACCATTCATACCTGCTGCAAATGATAAATAAGGGTCGCTTAACGCTGAACCTACAAGGTGAGTGGTATGCGCAGAAACATTTCCTCCTTCGTGATCTGCGTGTATGGTCATATACATGCGCATCAAACGTTTCATATCAAATGACTCATAACCCATCATATGAGCAAAGTTTGCTGCCCAATCCAAATGAGGATCCGGTTCAATATGAACACCTTCTTTGTATTTTCTGCGGTAAATATATGCAGCAATTCGAGGTAAACGAGCAATTAAATTCATGCTGTCCTCGTAAGTATAATTCCAGTATTCTTTTTTGTTAACGCCTTTTTTGTAAGCAGCAGCAAAAGCCGATTCTGTTTGCATCGCCATAACGCCTATTACAAATTGAGTCATAGGATGAGTAGATTGCGGTAATTCGTCAATTACATCAAAAACATGTTTTGGCACAATAGCTCTGCGAGCCCAGTCGTTGCTGATATTTGTAACATCCAGTTCGGAAGGTAATTCGCCTATAAGCATCAAATAAAAAATACCTTCCGGTAACGGTTCTGTGCCACCTGATGCCTTAGGTAATTTTGCTTGCAACTCAGGAATAGCATACCCTCTGAAACGGATTCCTTCTTCCGGATCAAGTTTTGAAGTTTCAGTAACAAGTCCTATTATCCCCTTCATACCTTGGTATGCCTGAGCTACAGTATATTCTCCCAATACAACATCACCCTTTTCTTTAATGATAGTTTTTACTTCATTAGCGGCAGGTTGGGCTTTAGCCAAAAACTTTTCTTTCAATGAATCCATAGGAAGTTCGTATTATAAGGTTACTCAATTAAGCGCTGCAAGATAAAATATTTATCTTAAAATTGAAATGTTATTTTTTAAAAAAATGTTATTTTTTGCTCTTTGCGTATTTAAAACTTTTACCTAAGTATTGAGCAGTATCTCCTAACTGTTCTTCTATGCGCAAAAGTTGATTGTATTTTGCAATACGGTCTGAACGTGATGCAGAGCCAGTTTTAATTTGCCCGCAGTTTAAAGCCACTGCCAAATCTGCAATGGTGGTATCTTCTGTTTCGCCCGAACGATGGCTCATTACAGAAGTGTATGAATTTGTTTGAGCAAGCTGCACCGAATTAATAGTTTCGGTAAGCGTTCCTATTTGATTTACTTTTACCAATATTGAGTTGGCAATTCCTTTGTTGATGCCTTCTTGCAAGCGTTTAACGTTAGTTACAAATAAGTCGTCACCTACTAATTGAATTTTACTTCCGATTTTATCGCTCAATAGTTTCCAGCCTTTCCAATCATCCTCTGCTAATCCGTCTTCAATAGAAATAATAGGATATTGTTTTGTCCAATCAGCCCAAAAATCAACCATTTGACTTGGTGTAAGTTTTTCTCCGCTCGATTTTTTGAAGTGATATACGTTTTCTTTTTCAATGTAAAATTCTGAAGATGCGGCATCCATTGCAATAAAGATATCTTCGCCCGGTTTGTATTTTGCCTTTTCAATTGCTGTTAATACACATTCAATCGCTTCTTTGTTTGATTTTAAATTAGGCGCAAAACCTCCTTCGTCACCTACATTAGTAGAATATCCTTTATCTTTTAATACACTTTTTAAATGATGAAATACTTCTGTTCCCATTCTGATGGCATCAGAGAAGCATGTTGCACCCACCGGCATAATCATAAACTCCTGAAAGTCGATACTGTTATCGGCATGTGAACCACCATTGATAATGTTCATCATTGGGATTGGAAGCAAGTTTGCATTTACTCCTCCTACATAGCGGTACAATGGTTGACGAGCTTCTTCGGCAGCGGCTTTTGCACAGGCAAGCGAAACGCCCAATATAGCATTTGCTCCTAAATTACTTTTATTTTCAGTGCCATCAAGAGCAATCATTTTTTTGTCAATCATGTTTTGATCAAAAATGTAAAGCCCGTTCAACTCTTCTCTTATAGCCGTGTTTACGTTGTTAACGGCTTTTAAAACACCTTTTCCAAGGTAAACATTTTTATCATTATCTCTTTTTTCTACTGCTTCGTGTACACCTGTAGATGCTCCCGAAGGAACTGCAGCACGACCAAGAACACCGGAATCTGTTATTACATCTACTTCAACAGTTGGATTACCTCGTGAATCAAGTATTTGACGTGCCTGTATATTTGCTATAAAGCTCATAAAGATTAATTTTAGATTTTTTAATTAGTTAAGAGGCTTCAAAAGTAAAAATAAAACTTAATAATGGTAATGGTTTTACTAACATCTTTTTCAAAGAGCTTAACAGGTAAAAGATGTTCGGTTAGAATAAAAATTATCTATTACATTAGTGAAAAAGCAATATATTTGCTTCAATAAAAACAAATTTTATTTTTAATATCAATTTATCATGAAAAAATTTTTAATTGCTTTTGCTGCTCCGATGCTATTTTTTGCTGCCGGCTGCGGACATTCGTCAGGAAATGGAGAATCGACTGAGAACTTGAACGAAATTAAAATTGTTATTCTTGGTGATTCTTTGTCAATTATGGTTCCTGACACGATCACCGGACAAAAGGAAATAAAAGAGCAGGCATGGGGTGCTACCGAAATAAAAATCGGAACAAAATTTCAAGTATCAATTGAACAAAACGAAGGAGATATGGAGTTACAAAAAAGCGATATAGAAGGTAATGACGTTTACAAATTTCAACGTTACGTTAAAAGCGAACCGACGCTTTTGTTTTGGGAGTCAAAAATTCCGGAAATGGAACAAAGCAATTTCCATTTTTATATGATACACAAAGTGGGTAATACTACTTATCTTATAAAAGATATTGACAGTGGTGATGCATACAGTGAAAATGATGTTCAGGTAATGATAGATGCCGCAGGACGTTTAAAAGGCAAAGAACCGGCCACAACAAAGCCTAACTCCTAGATTCCGCAAATATAAAAAAGAACCGATGCTAACTTTTTAGTGTCGGTTCTTTTTTTATTTTGGTTTCTGAGTATACTCTCAAGAATTTGTTGAAAAATGTATTTAACTCAATAAATACTTCGACAGAATTTACCCAACCTATAAAGCGGTTAAATCGTTCTAGTTTTATAATCGTACTTTTAAAGGTAACAGAACGTTTTAATTTTAAAATAATATTATGAAAACAAAAAATTACTCTCTTATTCTTGTTCTTGCACTATGTGTGTGTCATTTTGCGTTTGCACAAACAGGAATGACTACTTCAGGAACAATAACTATTGCAGGTACAGCTCGCACTTATACCTTTTATGTGCCTCAACTATACAATTCAGCGAATATAGCTGTGCCCTTGGTTTTTAATATGCACGGTGCAACTCAAACAAGTTCCCAGCAAGAAACCGCTGAGGATTTTAGAAAGATTGCAGACACTGCAAATTTTATTGTGGTACAGCCGCAAGGTCTTAATTTACCTCTATCGCCGGGTTTACCTGTTAGCCAAACAGGTTGGAATGTTTTAGGAACAGTTGATGCATGGAATACCGATAAAATATTTATTATTAATTTATTGGAACAGTTCGCAACTGAATATAAAATTAACAGGAACAGGGTGTACATTACAGGGTACAGTGAGGGAGGGTTTATGGGATATGATTTTGCCTGCTTTGTTAGTGGACGCTTTGCCGCAATTGGTTCGATATGCGGAAGCCTTTCACCATCTCATTTTTCAGCATGTGCCCCTGCTCAATTAACTCCTTTGATGGAAATTCATGGTACCGGCGACCCTGTAATTGCATATTCAGGAAGTGGCATTACCTCTTCTATAAACGTTGATACTATGATTAACTACTGGATAAAACACAATCATTGCAATCCAAGTCCAGATTCGGTAGTGCACTTAGCAGATATTGTAGATAGTTGCTGCGCCGCCCATGTTGATCATTCAAAGGTGATACATTATGTATATACAGGAGGTACAAATGGCACCAGTGTTGAGTTATACAAAGTGTTGAATGGAGGGCACACTGTACCATCATTAGACACTACTTTAAATAGTGGTACCGGTACCAGCGGAACAACTAATGTTACAAATCATGATTTTAACGCTGCTACTGAAATGTGGCGCTTTTTTAGCAAATACAGTTTAAATAGTTTAGGGGTAATGGCGGTTACCGGAACTGTAAGTGCTACCGCTACTACTACTGTTACGGCCATCAATCAAATGACAGAAAACACTACTGTTTCGATTTATCCAAATCCCTCAACTGGTTCATTTACATTAAATCTGAAGGACTTTGAAGATACCAGTATTGAGATAACGAATTTGTTAGGAGAAATTATTTTTAAAGAAAAGATATCGAAAGAACGTACTTTAATAAGCCTGAATCAGCCGACAGGTGTTTATTTGTATCAGTTAAAAAATGGTGCCGGATTATTGAAGTGCGGCAAGATTGTGATTAATTAGAAACTAATAGTAGAATTGTATAACATAACTAAAACTAAAAACATGAAAATTAAAATCTACTTTTTAACTTTATTAATATCCGGTTTTGCATTTGGTCAAACTGGGACTATGGTTACTGGGTCGCTCAAAAGTGGAGGGGTTACCCGTACTTATCAAATATATGTGCCTCTCAAATATCAAACGTTAAATGTACCGGTACCGGTTGTTTTTAATGTTCATGGCTTAACAGGTACTTACACTTCTCAGGATGTAGCAGAGGACTTTAGAAAGATTGCTGATACAGCAAATTTTTTAATTGTTCTTCCTCAAGGTTTAAGCTCTTCGTCATCAGGCTTTCCGGCAACAGGTTGGGATGTTTGGAACACGGTTGCTTCGGGACAAGCCGACAGGGATTTTATAATAGACTTACTGGATAAGGTGGAAACCAATTATAAGGTAGATATTAACAGAGTATATACCGCAGGATTTAGTCAGGGAGCATACATGAGTTATAATTTAGGCTGCCTGAACAGCAACCGCTTTGCAGCAGTATCATCTACCAGCGGCAGTATGGTGCAAGCATACATTGATGCCTGTAGCCCGACCCACCCAACACCCGTTATAGAAATACATGGTACTAATGATCCATTGGTTTCATACAACGGAAATGCAAATGCTTTAGCTACAGATTCCATTGTCAAGTTTTGGATAAAGTATAATCATTGTAACCTTACACCTTCATTGGTTGCAAAATTACCTGATATTGCCGATAGTGCTACTGTTGATACTTCCACGGTAGTACATTATGTATATAGCGGTGGTACAAAAGGTGCAACTGTTGAATTTTACAAGGTACTGAACGGAGGACATAATATCCCTTCCTTGGCACCTGTTCCCACCGAATATGGAGTTGGACACATCAATCAGGATTTTACTGCTGCTAAGGAAATATGGCGCTTTTTTAGTAAGTATCGGTTAGATTCACTTGGAGTGGTTGCAATCATGGGGAATTTTGTGGATGCAATTAATGGCCCGGAATCAAATAACAACAGTGTTTCTATTTATCCGAATCCGTCAAACGGAACATTTACTGTTAGTGTTGAAAATTATGAAAACACTAATCTTCAACTTTTAAACTTGTTGGGAGTGGTTGTGTACGAAGGAAAACTATCAAATAATCATACCAACATTGATTTAGCAGGTATTTCAAAAGGAATATATTTTTACAAAATTGCTAATAAAAATGCAGTTGTTAAAAGTGGAAAGTTAATTATTGAGTAGTTCTTATGAGAGAAGTTTTATAGCAGCTTATGCAAATAAGCTGCTAATTTTCTCAAATCGCTATTTTAAAGTCTCATATTTATTGTAAATTCCCTAAGCCTGTTAGCCAGCAAAGAGGTTTTTAGTGCAATATCTTAAATACCAATTCTTTTAGTAGTTCCCCTTCGCTGGCAGAACCGGCATCAACACCCTTTGATTTTAAATCGTATTCACGTAAATAACCGAAAATGGCTTTTAATTTTCCGGCTGTATAATTTTTAGCAGCACGTTCATAATCGCCTACAAAAAAGGGATGCACGCTCAATGCCGATGCTACACTTTTTTGTGACTTGTCTGCCAAAAAGTGATAGGAAAGTAACTTGCAGAAATAACCATAAAGTGATGCAACAGTCATTACCAACGGATTTTCTTTTTCGTTGGCAGCAAAATAATTAACAATGCGGTTGGCTTTCAGTACTTCTTTTTTACCAATGGCTGTTTGCAGTTCAAATACATTGTAATCTTTACTGATACCAATATTTGACTGAATGTGTTCAATAGTAATCTCCGATTTTGCAGGAAGATTAATCATCAGCTTATCCAACTCATTTGAAATTTTAGATAAGTTAGAACCCAAGTATTCTGTAAGCAATGCCGATGCTTTGGGTCCTACACTGTATTCTTTACCTTTTAAGTAATTATTTATCCAATCAGGAACCTGATTGTCGTATATCTTTTTTGATTCAAATAGTACGCAATTCTTGTCAATCAACTTGGCAAGCGAGGTTCGTTTATCAATAGTTTTGTACTTATAACAAAATACAAGTATTGTCGACTTTTGAGGATGTTCGATGTATGCCTCAAAAGGTTGTTTTGCTTTGTCCTTTGACTTGCTGTCTTCTTTTTCTTTTTTAATTAAGTCTTTTATGTTTTGTGCTTCTTTAACTATAATCACCTGATAATCGCTCATCATCGGAAAACGTTTAGCCGCCCCAATAATCTCGGCAGCACTTACGTCACGCCCATACAAAACCGATTGATTAAATTCTTTTTCAGATTCATCCAGCACCTTGTTCTCGATATAATCCGAAATCATATCAATAAAGTAAGGTTCTTCCCCCATTAAAAAATAAATGGGACGGTAGATCTTCCTTTTTAACTCTGATAGTATATCGTTAAATTCCATAAACCCCTCTCTTTATCTCTCCCCACAGGGGAGAGGCTGTGTGTAAAAACGAATTGGTATCAAACCTTTTAGTAAATAACTCATCTATTATCGCCTCTCCGTTCCCTGAGCTTGTCGAAGGAGGAGAGGGGATTAAGGGGTGAGGCGTTTACTCAAACCTCAAATGTTTTACCGTTAATCCATTGTTGATAAGCTCATACAAGGCATCAATGCCAATTTTTAAATGCTCATCTACAAAATTTTTGTTCACTACTTTATCACTTTCGGTAGTCTTCACTCCTTGTGAAATCATTGGTTGGTCGGTCACCAACAGCAGTGCCCCGCATGGAATATGATTAAAAAAGCCAATTGAAAAAATAGTGGCAGTTTCCATATCAATGCCCATTACACGTATCTTTCTCAAATAGCCTTTAAACTCGTCATCATGTTCCCATACCCTGCGGTTGGTGGTATATACGGTTCCTGTCCAGTAATCTTTATTGTGATTACGGATAGTTGTTGAAATGGCTTTTTGCAAATTAAATGCAGGTAATGCAGGAACTTCCGGCGGAAAATAATCATTGGAAGCTCCTTCGCCTCTAATGGCAGCAATGGGTAAAATCAAATCACCCACTTCGTTTTTCTTTTTTAAACCTCCGCATTTGCCAAGAAACAAAACGGCTTTAGGTGAAATGGCGCTCAGCAAATCCATAACCGTAGCAGCATTGGCACTGCCCATTCCAAAATTTATAATCGTAATCCCATTAGCAGTAGCATTAGGCATAGGCATATCGAGCCCATTTACTTCTACATTGTTCCACTCGGCAAATAGTTTTACGTACTTGTTAAAGTTAGTAAGCAAAATATATTTCCCGAAACTTTCGAGCGGCATTCCTGTGTAACGAGGCAGCCAATTCTGAACAATCTCTTCTTTTGTTCTCATATATTGTGTGATTACTCGGTAGTTTTAATTGAGCGAATTTACGAATTATGATATGCCGCCGATTTTTTGTTTAAAATTTTTTATAAAAAACACGGTGCTTGTTCGTCAAAAAGTTTCGTACTTAGCGCTACCAATGGAACAGCTCAACTTACCCGTTTTTCAGTTTAAGTTAAAGCAAGCAGGTGCGCGCCAACAAATTTTTGATGCGATACGAAAAAAATATGTGGTGCTTACGCCCGAAGAATGGGTGCGTCAAAACTTTATTCAGTATTTGATACAAAATAAAAATTTTCCGGCTTCTCTAATTGCTGTGGAAGCAGGTTTAAAATACAACCAATTGCAAAAGCGAATGGATGTGCTTGTTTATAATAAGCTGGGAGTGCCACATTTGATGGTGGAATGCAAAGCCCCATATGTTAAAATATCGCAAGAAACCTTCGACCAGATTGCCCGATACAATATGATCTTTAAAGTAAAGTACCTGGTGGTAACGAACGGATTACAGCATTTTTGTTGTAAAATGAATTATATAGAGAACTCATACAGCTATTTAGAAACTGTTCCTGAGTTTGAATAATTATTTTTTTACATTTGCACAAACAAAATTTAGAACATGAACTTAAGCGGAATAATTTCTATTGGAGGAATGAGCGGACTTTTTAAAATAGTTGCTCAAATTAAAAACGGAGTACTTGTAGAATCGTTAGTTGATAAAAAACGTGTGCCAGCCTACTCTACGCACAAAGTAAGCGAACTTGAAAACATCACCATTTATTCAACAGGAGACAATGTACCTTTGAAAGATGTGTTTCAAAAAATTTACGATGCTCAAAAAGGAGGTGCTGCAATAGACCACAAATTGCCTGATGCAGAATTGAAAAAATATTTCAAATCGGTTTTCCCTGATTATGATGAAGAAAGAGTATATGTTTCTGACATTAAAAAAGTAATCAGTTGGTACAATTTGCTTCAAAAAGAAGGGTTATTGGAAGTAAAAGAAAGCGAAGAAGCTGCAACTGAAGACAAACCAAAAGTAAAAGCTGCTGCTGAAAAAGAAAAGAAAGCTCCTAAAAAAACAAGCACTAAAACTACTGCTACAAAGTCTGTTAAAACAGCAGGAACAAAGGTAAAAGTTGCCGGAGTAAGAAAAACGGGAGTAGCATAAATATCCAATCCTGGATCTCATTTTGTGGATATGGGATGAGGTGCGAAAGATTTTTAAGCTCAGAAATATTGTCGGGTAAACAAAATTTGTTATGTTTGTATCCCCAAATAAAAAATTATTTAAGATAAAACACAATGTATTTAACATCTGACATTAAAAAGAATATCTTTAAAGAACACGGAACTTCTGAAAAAGATACAGGAACCTCTGAAGGTCAAATAGCTTTATTCTCTCACAGAATTGCGCATCTTACTGAGCACTTAAAAGTGAATAAAAAGGACTTCGGAACTCAAAAATCATTAATCGCATTGGTTTCTAAAAGACGCCGATTGTTAGATTATTTAAAAGCAAAAGATATTACAAGATATCGTGCTATTGTTAAAAAACTAGAGTTAAGAAAATAACTTGAGTTGTCAAGAACAAACACAAAAAAGCATCCCGCTACCAATAGCAGGATGCTTTTTGTATTTTTAAAATATTCCTATTTGCTCTTTTGAAAACAGAAAATGGGATTGATGCAGGTAAAGAAAACAATAAACTAAAAAACAAAACACATGTCACAAATTGGAATTACTCACACATTTAAGTTAGCAGATGGACGTGAGATTACACTAGAAACCGGTAAATTAGCAAAACAAGCAGATGGTTCGGTAGTTGTTAAAATGGGCGATACCATGTTGCTTGCAACAGTCGTATCAAACAAAGATGCGAAGGAAGGAACCGATTTTTTACCATTATCCGTTGATTATCAGGAAAAATTTGCTGCCGCAGGTCGTTTCCCGGGAGGATTCTTCAAACGCGAAGCACGTTTATCCGATTACGAAATATTAATCAGTCGTTTGGTAGATCGCGCATTACGCCCACTTTTCCCTGAAGATTACCATTCCGATACACAAGTATTGATTTCATTAATTTCCGGAGATAAAAATACAGCACCTGATGCATTGGCTTGTTTAGCAGCATCGGCCGCTATTTCAGTTTCTGATATTCCGTTTAACGGACCTGTATCGGAAGTACGCGTTGCTAAAGTTGATGGAAAATTAATTGCCAATCCAACTGTTGAGCAAGCTGAAAAAGCTACTCTGGACATGATTGTTGCTGCAAATGCAAAAGACATCATGATGGTGGAAGGTGAAATGAAAGAAGTTTCTGAAGCTGAAATGTTGGAAGCTATTAAGTTTGCACATGAAGCGATACGTCTTCAAATAAATGCTATCAATGAACTTGTAGCTAAAGTAGAAGCAGTTAAAGGCAAAATTGTAAAACGTGAATACAGCCACGAAACAAATGATTTAGAATTAAGAGAGCGTGTTCACAAAGCGCTTTACGATAAAGCATATGCTGTTGCAAAAACACAAAACCCGAATAAAAAAGAACGTGGTGCAGCTTTCAAAGCAGTAGTAAATGAATTCATCATATCATTACCTGAAGAAGAAAGAAAAGCAAAAGAAGGCTTGGTGAAAAAATATTATCATGAAGTGGAGTATAATGCTGTTCGCCGTTTTGTATTGGATGAAAGAGCTCGTTTAGATGGTCGTAAAACTGACCAAATTCGCCCCATCTGGAGCGAAGTAGGTTATTTGCCATCTGCACATGGTTCTGCCATCTTTACACGTGGAGAAACACAATCATTAACCTCTGTAACCTTAGGGACTAAGTTAGACCTTCAATCAATTGACAGAGCATTGTACCAAGGTCAAAACAACTTTATGCTGCATTACAACTTCCCCGCATTTTCTACCGGAGAAGTGAAACCAAACCGTGGACCGGGAAGACGTGAAGTAGGTCACGGTAACCTTGCTGAACGCGCTTTGAAACAAGTTATTTCTGCTGAAAACCCATATACTGTTCGTGTTGTTTCCGATATTTTAGAATCCAACGGATCATCTTCAATGGCCACTGTTTGTGCTGGTACATTGGCGTTGATGGATGCAGGTGTAAAAATCACTAAACCGGTTTCAGGTATTGCAATGGGTCTGATTACAGACGACAAAGGTAAGTACGCAATTCTTTCTGATATCTTAGGAGACGAGGATCATCTGGGCGATATGGACTTTAAAGTAACAGGAACTAAAGATGGTATCACTGCCTGTCAAATGGATTTGAAAGTGGATGGTTTACCATACGAAGTAATGGCTGAAGCCTTAGAGCAAGCTAAACAAGGACGCTTACACATTCTTAGTGAAATGGCGAAAACCATTACAGCACCTCGTGAAGACTACAAACCTCATGCTCCACGTATTGTTAAAATGGTAATTCCGAAAGAATTTATTGGTGCCATCATTGGACCAGGAGGAAAAATAATTCAGGAAATGCAACGCGAAACAGGGGCTGTTATTGTTATTGAAGAAAAAGACAACCAAGGGCACATTGATATTGTTGCAACCAATGCAGATGCAATTAACGCTGTATTAGCTAAAATTAAAGGCATTGTAGCTAACCTGAAGTAGGGGAAGTATATGAAGGTAAAGTAAAATCAATAATGCCATTTGGTGCATTTGTTGAATTTATGCCGGGCAAAGATGGCCTGCTTCACATCTCAGAAGTTGATCACCGCAGATTGGAATCAATGGACGGTGTGTTAAAAGAAGGCGAAAAAATACAAGTGAAGCTTATTGGTGTTGATCCCAAAACCGGCAAGTTTAAATTATCACGCAAAGTATTATTACCCAAACCTGAACAAGCGAATGCATAATTAAATGAAACAAAAAACTCCTGCTATCAAAAATATCAGGAGTTTTTTATAATACCCCGAATCATGGCAAGTATTCAAAATTTTTTCATACGGCTTTTTTTGAAAAGCGTAGTTAAAAAAGACAAAATTGCTACTGCCTCCATTGGCTCAACCCGCAGGTCATTGGAAAAACTTACTGGCATGTCGCTGATGCCAAAGGGGGTTACTTTTGAAAAAATAGAGTACAATGGCATTAAAGCGGAATGGACGACTCCTTCTAATTTAAAGAATCCGGGAGTAGTGCTTTATTTTCATGGCGGCGGTTACGTTTCAGGTTCTATAAAAACGCACCGTGCTTTGGTAGGACGTATTGCCCTGGCTTCAAAAACAAGGTGTTTATCTGTTGAATATCGTTTAGCACCTGAACATCCATTCCCTGCCGGGTTGGATGATGCTATTGAAATATATCATTGGCTGATAAAGCAAAATTTTGATCCTAAAAAAATTGTATTGGCAGGCGATTCGGCAGGTGGAGGGCTTGTTATTGCAGCATTGCTGAGATTAAGAGATGAAAAAGCTCCTTTGCCCGCAGCAGGTGTTTGCATGTCACCCTGGCTCGATTTGGAAGTAACAGGAGAATCTGCAACGCGTTTGGCTGATAAGGATTTGATGGTGCCTGCATCGGGACTCAAAGCTTTCGGACTTTTATATACAAAAAGAGAAAATTTACAACATCCTTATGTATCTCCTGTTTTTGCCGACCCGACGGGACTCCCGCCTTTATTCATACAGGTAAGCGATTATGAAACGTTATTAGATGATACCATGCGTTTTGAGAAAAAAGCAAAAGCTGCAGGTGCTACTGTTGAAGTTGAAATTTGGAAAAAAATGTCGCACGTATGGCAGGCTTACGGACCAATACTTCCGGAAGCCATGCGGGCAATAAAAAAATTAGGGGAATATATTGAAACGAAGACGAAATGATACGTGGCTCATTTATTATGTTACAAAACCTAAAGGAAGATTATTCTACCGCTTTTAGTTTGGTTTCTATATCTGTAACTAATTTTTTTTGAGTTTCTATTTGAAGCTTTTTTGTGGTTTGGTTGGTTTGATTTATTACAAGATCGGCTTCTGCTTTTTTAATTTTTTCTTTATATTTTTCAATGTCATTATGTAAATCTTGGTTGTCTTTTTCAAGATCTTTTTGATTGTTCTCTAAATTTCTTTGTACCTTTTGTGCTGTTTTTAATTCCCCTGAAATGGCATCTTTGGTAACTTTAACAGCAAATTCTCTTGTGATTTTTTCTGCTGTTTTAAATTGACTAACATTTTCAGAAGAACTTAAAAATGCACCATCCAAATCAAATGCAACAACAAAAAGAATTTCCGGATCGCCCTTTTTCCCTAATGCTTTTCCGTAAACGTCAATGGTATTGCTACCACTTATTTGTTTAATGGTTGCATTGTCTATAAATACGCCCCCATCTTTACCGGACCGTTTACCGTCATATTGTTTCATGAAATCTCTAAACGAATCTTCTGCATCCGACGGATTAATTCCGTACAATGTTATCACTAACGCATTATTATTACCACCTCCAATATCTTCTTTAGATTCTCTTACTTTAATTTTTTCTGCATAAGCAGAAATGCAAACAGAGATAGCAATTAATGTGATTAAACTTTTCATTTCCAGATGTCTTTTTAGTTATTTAGTGGACAAGATAAAATAAAAAAATGAAAGCTCAAATTTGGTATTAATCCAATTCCGTAACTCCGCCGGATATGATAAACTTCATTACTTCTGTTGGCGAAGCTTTAATAGGTGTAATGCTCTTGGAGGGAACGATAATTAAATTCCCTGAAACGGAGTATGACATGGGAACATACACTGCTACGGAGCCTTCTGTAATACCTAGTTCTTTTAACGTTTTTTGAGTTACAAACCCTAATTGTTGAATATTGTTTTCTTTATTAATGGAAACAAGTACAGGTTCATTGAACCTTTTTTTGTTACCTACAAATGCCGCCATTAAATCTTTAACTGATGAGTAAACCGTTTTTATGAATGGAGTGTGTTCCAGCGCCTTATCAAATAAATTAAACAAAGGGCTTAGTATGATAGAGGAGCCTAGTAAGCCCATTAAAAAAATCACTCCTATAGCAATGGCAGTATATATAAAGGGGTCAATTACGGGACTTACTATTATGCCAAATTTGCTAAAGGCACCACTAATCATGGTAAATATTTTGTAAACCACAAAGGAGGTGATTGCAACCGGTACGGTAACAAGCAAGCCCTGCATAAAATACATTAATAATTTTTTCATGTGTTTTAGTTTTGTGAGCAACAAAATTAGTTAAATAAACCTTACAAGAAAGTTATTGTTAAATGACTATCGGGAAGTTTATACCAACAATACATAAATTTGAGGGAGACTCTATATATAGCGCGTCATCATTGCGAACGAGGGACGAGTGAAGCAATCTCTTTGTTGTTCTCTTTGTGAGATTGCTTCGTTCCTCGCAATGACGTTCTAAAATTTAAGTTTTGGTGCAAAGTTACCGATAGCCATTTATTGTTATTTCTGGGTTTCAAACTGATTTGACCACATAAAAACCTAACAGGCACGTTCCTCCAAAAGTTTTTTTGTTTCTTTGCAAAAAAACAATTCAATATGAGTATTCTTATTCTTGGTTCGGGTGGGCGCGAACATGCTTTTGCATGGAAATTAAAACAAAGCACAAAAATCACTAATTTGTTTATTGCGCCAGGTAATGCGGGAACGGCAAGCGTTGGAACAAACGTAAACATATCAGCTACAGATTTTGATGCAGTTAAAAAGTTTGTACTTGAAAACGCAATCAACATGGTGATTGTTGGTCCGGAAGCCCCTTTGGTAAAAGGTATTCACGACTTTTTTTTAAGTGACGAACAATTAAAAAACATTCCTGTAATAGGTCCTCAAAAACAAGGAGCGCAGTTAGAAGGCAGTAAAGATTTTTCGAAACAATTCATGTTGCGTAACAATGTGCCAACTGCCCGTTACCAAACATTTACTAAAGAAACGTTAAACGAAGGATTACAGTTTTTAGAAACACTTCAGCCTCCTTATGTTTTAAAAGCGGATGGATTGGCAGCCGGTAAAGGTGTTGTAATTCCAAATACATTAGCTGAGGCAAAAATGGAGTTGACAGAAATGCTTTCTAACGCTAAGTTTGGTGAGGCATCTGCAAAAGTGGTGATTGAAGAGTTTTTAAAAGGAATTGAATTATCAGTATTTGTATTAACAGATGGAAATTCCTATAAAATATTACCTGCTGCAAAAGATTACAAACGCATTGGAGAAGGTGATACCGGTTTAAATACAGGTGGTATGGGTGCTGTGTCTCCTGTGCCTTTTGCCGATGCTGCGTTCATTAAAAAAGTGGAAGAGCGCGTTATTATTCCTACCATCAATGGTCTTAAAAAGGAAGGCATCTCTTACAAAGGATTTATTTTTATAGGATTGATGAATGATGATGGAAATCCATCTGTAGTTGAATACAATTGCCGTATGGGCGATCCTGAAACAGAAGTGGTGATACCATTAATAAAATCAGATTTGTTCGATTTGTTTGACGGCGTGGCAAAGGGTAACTTACATGAAAAAACATTTGAGGTAGATAATCGTTATGCTACTGCGGTGATGATGGTTTCCGGAGGCTATCCGGGAGATTACGAAAACGGAAAAGTGATAAACGGACTTGATAAAGTAATTGACAGCATAGCATTTCATGCAGGTACTAAATTAGAAAACAATAAAGTTGTTACTAATGGTGGTCGCGTAATAGCCGTTACTTCTTACGGAAATACCATGGAAGAAGCATTACAAAAATCATTTGCTAACGCAGAGCGAATTACCTACGAAGGAAAGTATTACAGAAGAGATATAGGAAAAGATTTACAACCTTACTTTAAATAAAGTCGTCACCTTTTGTAATTTTCACATCGTTTACAAACGTGCGTATTTGTTGCTCATCATCCTTTTTGCAAATGAGCAGCATTCCGTCCGATTCTACAACGATATACCCGTCCAAACCTTGCATTACTACCAATTTATTTTTAGGTACGTTTACAATGCAATTTTGAGAGTCGTACACCATTACGTTCTTGCCAACAATAGCATTTTCTGCCTTATCATGGGGTATATGTTCGTATAGTGATCCCCATGTTCCTAAATCGCTCCATCCCAAGTCCGACGAACGTACATATACATTTTTTGCTTTTTCCATGATGGCATAGTCAATGGAAATGTTCTTGCATTCGGTGTAAACCTTTGTAATAAATTCGGTTTCTTTTGGAGTATTATAAATAGTGTTACCATCTTTAAATAGTGCGTCTATATCAGGAGAGTGCTCTTCAAAAGCTTTGATAATGCTCTTGGTACTCCATATAAAAATTCCGGAGTTCCATAAAAAATCTCCATTTTCCATAAAAAACTTTGCCATTTCAAGGTCGGGCTTTTCGGTAAAGGTTTTTACTTTTCTGATGTGTCTGTCTTTGTACGGAACAACTGATTCTTCAAATTGAATGTAACCATAACCCGTGTCCGGGCGGTTGGGACGAATGCCCAATGTTAATAAACAATCTTCGGACGATGCTTTTTCAATACAGGAAGTGATAGCTCTCTCAAATGATTCTTCTTTGGTAATAAGATGATCGGAAGGCGCAACAATTGTTATCGCATCAGGATTGATCGCAGCTATTTTATAACTGGCATAAGCTACACAGGGTGCTGTATTTTTACGTGCCGGCTCCGATAAAATATTGTTTTCATGAATTCCGTCTATTTGTTTTTTCACTAAATCAATATATATCTCATTGGTGACAACAAAAATATTTTCTTTAGGACAAAGCTTTAAAAAACGATTGTAGGTTTGCTGAAGCAGTGTTTGCCCTGTACCTAAAATATCAATGAATTGTTTGGGATGATTGGTTCGGCTCATGGGCCAAAAACGGCTTCCAACGCCACCGGCCATTATTACACAATAGTTGTTTTTCATCTTTTTAAAAAGTAGAACACTTAGAACAAGTATTATTCATTAGGTTTCATTAATAAACTTAGTTTAATTTTTTTAATGCTGTATGTAAGTTTTCAATAATAACATCCACATCTTCCAGTTTGCAAGTGCCTACAGACAGGCGATACCAGCTCGAGTCGGGCGAAGTTCCAAAAGCATAAAACGGAACAAAGGCCACTTTAGCTTCATCCAAAATGTATTTTGTAATATCAGCAGTGGTTTTTAAAACCTGACCTTCGGCAGTTTGTTGTCCATGCAATGCAAACTGCACTGTTAAATAAATAGCAGCTTCAGGAGCTATTACATCTACTTTTAATCCTTCTGCTTTTAAACTCTGAAAGCCTTTGTAAAATCCAACTAAGCGATCGTTTACTTTTGATTTAATATCATTTAAGAAAGCATCGTATTGATTCAAATCATTTAAATAGCTTGCAGAAGCAACTTGTTCAGCTTTGGGTGCCCATGCACCTATATGCGTTAAAATCGATTTCATTTTATCGATGATGGGTTTCGGTCCCATTGACCAGCCAACTCTCACACCGGTTGCAGCAAGTGATTTGGATATACCATCAACAAATACAGTATAGTTTTTCATTTCCGGACGTAATGTTACCGGATTGTAATGTTTGGTTTCACCATGCGTTAATGCCCAGTATATTTGGTCGTACATGAGGTATAACGGTTTTTTACCGGAAGTAGCACGTGTATAGTTTTCATTCAAGATTAAATCGCAAATTTCTTCCAAATCATTTTTCCTGAATGTTGTTCCTGTTGGATTTAGAGGTGAACACAGGGCAATTAGCGTAGCTGATGAAATGTATGGTTTTAAATCATTGGCAGTAGGCATAAATTTATTTTCTGCCGTAGTTTCAATAACTACCGATTTAGCATGGCTCAAGTACGCATAGTGATTATTGTTCCATGACGGCACAGGAAAAACAACAGTATCACCTTCGTCAACCAATGTTAAAAATGTAGCGTAAATAACCGGACGGGCACCACCGGCAATTACAATCTCTTCTGGTGCATATGACAATTCTCCTCGTTCCTTCAATAAATTTGATACTGCTTGTCGCAATTCGGGCATGCCATCAAGCTGCCGGATAATTTGTTTGATGATCTTCATAAGCATTGACGATGGCTTTTTTTAATTCCGAAGGAATAGGAAATATTGTAGGATTAAAATCGCCTATGGTAAGGTTATATATTTTTTCTCCTTTTTTAATTTTTTCATTAACATCTGCTGCAAGTTTAATGATTTCGGAGCCTATAATGTTCGTGGCAAGATTGGATAAAACGAGCGATTTGTTTTTATCCGTAAGGGAAGTACTCATTATGAATGATGGTGTTAATTCTGTTTTTTAATAGTGAGCACAAATGTAATAAAAACGAAGGGATGTGATTAACGAAAGGAGAATTATTTGGAAAGGTTATCTGTAAACATCGTTAAAAAGAAAGCTTGCACTAATTTCACAATGCAAGTTCCTTCATTGGATCCCAATAATACTTGTTGAAGTTTTTAATTTTATCTTTTTTTACTACTATTCCTTCTTTTTCTAATAATTCCTGCATCAGAAAAGGAGTTGAAAAATGGTGTTTCCCGGTAAGTTCACCATTACGATTTACAACTCTGTGCGCAGGAACATATACTTTTTGAGCATGTGCAGCATTCATTGCCCAGCCTACCATGCGCGATGAACGCGCTGCACCGAGATATTTTGCAATAGCACCATAACTTGTTATTCGTCCTTCAGGAATCAAACGAACCACTTCAAATACATTTTGAAAAAAATCATCGTGTTTTTTCATTGTTTAAATTAGAATTACGTTTGACACTTCCCTTTCCTTTGGAGTGGGGTTGGAGATGAGGCTTTTAAACACTGAATTTTAAATAACAAATTTTAAATCCTAAGTCCGAAAATTTTTTCTCATAATATGTTTTTATCGTTGTTAACGATTCGTCTCGTTTGGAAGTGTCAACGTATAAGTCATCAGTATTGTCAAGTAGTTTCAGCTTTTGTGCTGCAATTACTTCAAGTGTGTAATCGTAAAAAGGTTTGTTATCAGTTTTTAAATTTATAATGCCTTTTTGTTTTAAAATGTTCATGTATCGTTTAATAAACATCGGATTTGTTAAGCGATTGCGTTCTCTCGTTTTTTGAGGTTGTGGATCAGGAAAAGTAATCCATATTTCATCTACTTCATGGTTCGCAAAACAGGCCTCAATAAAATCAATGCGGGTACGGATAAAAGCAACATTACACATGTTATTTTCAATAGCAGTTTTTGCACCTGTCCAAATACGATTACCTTTTATATCAACACCAACAAAATTTTTATCCGGATATCGTTGCGCCAAACCTACCGTGTATTCCCCCTTTCCGCAACCCAGCTCAAGAACAACAGGATGGTCATTTTTAAAAAAATCCCTTTTCCAGTTTCCTTTTAATGGCAATCCTTCTGCTCTTGATTGTTCAAACGAAAGAAAAAAGCAATTGGAAAATGCATTTACTTCTGCAAACTTTTTTAGTTTTCTTTTAGCACCCATGTATGAGTTAAATTTTTTCAGGGGTCAAAACTCGCATAATGCCTTGTCTTTACAAAATAAATGTTAAAAAATGAATCCGTGAGATTTATCGTTTCTTTATTAATATGCCTAAATGCATTATAAATAAAGGATTTTTTTGCTTTGTTAAAAAACAGAAAAGCGCATTTCGTTTTTTTGAATAAGAGTTGGAGAAATGCAAAATTTTATTACCTTCGTTAAACCGAATAAAAACTCAAAGTTTTATCTTCATGTTAGCCGAAAGAGCCCATATCATTATAGTCCCTATCGATTCCAACAATCAGTCAGCTGTGGCATTGGGGCAATCGTACAATTTAGCTCGCTTAACAAAGTCAAAAATATTACTGTTAAGTATTGATGATGGTCATGCAAAAAACATCAAGGAACATTTAGAAGAACTTGCAAAAGAAGCGAAATCAAAAACAGAACAACCTGTTGAAACGATGATACGCAAAGGTGATGTGTATGAAGAGATAAACAAGGTTGCCGACGAGCTGCGACCCATGTTTATCATCATTGGTATAAAAAAGTTGGAAGATGAGCGTTTTAGAGGAAAAAATGCACTTCAGATGATTCGCAAATCCAAACATCCTATCATTTCAATAGGAGGTAAAATACATAAAGACGGATGTAAAAAAATATTAATGCCGCTTGATTTGACTGTTTTATCAAGAGAAAAACTACCCAGAACTGTTGAAATTGCGAAACTTTTTAATGCTGCAATTGATATTGTTACGGTAATTGGAAAAGATGTATCTAAAATAGAAGAACATAAATTACACATGTATGCGAATCAGTGCATGAAATTTATAAAAGAAAATCATTTACCTACATCTTGTAAATTTATCACAATTACTGACAAGCAGGATATCGCTCAAACCGTAGTAGAATACGGAAATAAAATAGATGCCGATTTAATAGTGATTGTAAGTAATAGTGACGTGAGTATTAAAGAATATTTTACAGGAACAGCAGCACAACGCCTTATCAACAATAGCGATATTCCTGTGCTAACGCTTAGACCAATTGAAAGAAGAGATACTTCTCAGGCGGTTTTCTAAAACAAAAGCGGTAATTTATAAAATCCCTTCCCTTAATAAATCATGCAGGTGCACAAACCCGCTGTACTTTCCTTTTTTGGTAACCACTACCTGAGTAATATTATATTGTTCCAGAAGTTGCAACGCATTTACTGCCAGTTCTCCTTCATCAATACTTTTAGGCGTTTTGTTCATCACATCTGATGCTTTTAACTGAACGATTGATTCTGCCTTTTCAAGCATTCTGCGCAAATCTCCATCGGTAACTATCCCTACCAAATTCCCATTGTCCAATACAGCTGTGGCTCCCAAACGCTTGGAAGAAATTTCTAAAATAACCGACTTTAACGAATCACTTGGTTTTACCTGTGGTTTCTGATTTTGGGCAGCAATGTCAGAAACCTTCAAATATAATTTTTTCCCCAGAGCTCCACCCGGATGAAACTTTGCAAAATCTTTTTTAGAAAAACCTCTGTATTCCAAAAGGCATACTGCAAGTGCGTCTCCCAATGCCAACTGAGCCGTTGTACTTGATGTTGGAGCAAGGTTATTAGGACAGGCCTCTTTTTCAACAGTACAGTTTAAAATATAATCGGCTTGTGTTGCCAGTTGCGAAGTAATGTTTCCAACCAATGCAATTAGTTTATTACCACCGGCCTTTAATAGAGGTGTTAATGCTTGTATTTCCGGCGTATTGCCACTTTTAGAAATACATATTACAACATCGTGTTTTTGTATCGTGCCCAAATCACCATGAATAGCGTCGGCGGCGTGCATGAATATAGAAGGCGTTCCGGTTGAATTAAGGGTTGCAACAATTTTTTGCGCAATGATAGCACTTTTGCCAATACCTGTAATTACAACTCTTCCCTTCGATTCATAGATTAATTTTATACAGGTTACAAAGTCATCATCGATGTATTTTTGCAAATTACGAATTGCGTCAGCCTCAATGTTTAAGGTAGATTTAGCCAGTTTTTTTAGTTCATCGTTTTTTGAAGCCACTTTATCTAGATTTTAAAAAGGTCACAACAAGTCAGTTATTCCAATACATTTTAATCATATCTTTACACTGCAAATGTAACCCTTATCAACTTCATAGGCACACAAACAGAGATAATTTTATTTTTTTTAATCCAATAAAACATTACGCACCACACACAACAATGCTTGAAATAGAAGAGTCGGAAAAGAGAAGTGTAGAAGAATCACTCCATAAATGCTTACACAAATTCTTTGGATTTGATAAGTTCAAAGGTCATCAGGAAGCAATTATAAAAAGCATATTACAAGGTAAAGATACTTTTGTGATAATGCCTACCGGAGGTGGTAAATCACTCTGCTACCAATTACCGGCATTAGTCAGTCAAGGCACTGCCATTGTAATTTCTCCGCTTATAGCATTGATGAAAAACCAGGTGGATGCTTTACGCAACTTTGGTAACGAAGAAGGCATCGCTCATTTTTTAAACTCTTCATTGAGCAAAACAGAAATAGCCAATGTAAAAAAGGACATTACCAGCGGTAAAACAAAACTGCTATACGTAGCTCCCGAAAGTCTTACAAAAGAAGCCAACGTTACATTTTTTAATGAAATAAAAATATCATTTTTCGCCATTGATGAAGCGCATTGTATTTCGGAATGGGGACATGATTTCCGTCCGGAATATCGTCGGTTGAGACCTATTATTGAACAAATAGGCAAAGTGCCCATCATTGCACTTACTGCTACTGCTACTGCTAAGGTGCAGCAGGACATTCAAAAAAATCTCGGAATGGCAGAAGCCAATTTGTATAAATCTTCCTTCAATCGCCCTAACCTTTATTACGAAGTACGTCCTAAAAAAAATGCGATAAAAGAAGTTATTAAATACATTAAAGGGCAACAAGGCAAATCAGGTATTGTATATTGTTTGAGCCGTAAAAAAGTGGAGGAGTTGGCCGAAACATTACAGGTAAACGGTATAAAGGCATTGCCTTATCATGCCGGACTTGAAGCCAAAGAAAGAGCAAAAACGCAGGACATGTTTTTGATGGAAAATGTGGACGTGATTGTTGCTACCATTGCATTTGGAATGGGAATAGACAAGCCCGATGTTCGTTTTGTAATACACCACGATATTCCAAAATCCTTAGAAGGGTATTATCAGGAAACCGGTCGTGCCGGCAGAGATGGGGAGAGGGCAATTGCGTTACTTTTTATAGTCATGACGACATTGAAAAGCTTGAAAAATTTATGAAAGGCAAACCTGTTTCAGAACAGGAAATAGGAAAACAATTATTGCACGAAACAGTTTCTTATGCCGAAACGTCGAGCTGTCGCCGAAAATTTTTATTGCATTATTTCGGAGAAGAATTTGCCGACGAAAATTGCGGAAACATGTGCGACAACTGCCGCAATCCAAAACAAAAAATTGAAGCAATGGACGATGTGGAGCTGGTTTTAGAAGCTGTCACCTCTGCCAAAGAAAAATTTAAAACAAAGGACATTATTGATATTTTGTTGGGCAATCTTACATCCACAACAAAGTCGTACAAGCATAACGAACTGGAATGTTTTGGCAAAGGTGCCGAAGACGATAAAAACGAAAAATACTGGAATGCCGTTATCCGTGAAACATTGGTATCAGGCTTTCTGGAAAAGGATGTTGAAAATTACGGCATTTTAAAAGTTACCAAAGAAGGTAATGAATTTTCTGAAAATCCTCATAGCATCATGGTTACAAAAGACCATGATTATGAAGAATCCGAAACAACCGATGATGAAGGCAGTGGAGGAAACAAAGGCGGCTCCGGTGCCGATCCGATTTTGTTTTCGGCATTAAAAGATTTGTTGAAACAAACGGCCAACAAAATGAAATTGCCACCATACGTTATTTTTCAGGAAGCATCCCTGGAAGAAATGGCAATACAGTATCCCATTAAAATGGACGAGCTGGTGAACATTACTGGCGTTGGACAAGGCAAAGCACAAAAATTCGGAAAACCGTTTTTAGATTTAATAACCAAGTATGTTGACGAAAATGAAATAGAACGACCGCTGGACATGGTTGTTAAATCCATCGTTAACAAATCGGGACTAAAAGTGCACATCATTCAAAACATCGACCGCAAAATGCCTCTGGAAGATGTTGCAAAAGCAAAAGGACTGGCATTAACCGATTTGCTTACCGAAATAGAACACATTGTTTCATCAGGTACAAAACTTAACATCAGTTATTACATCAACGAAATTGTGGATGAAGACAGGCAGCAAGAGGTATTGGAATACTTTAAAGAATCCAATTCTGATTCTGTTCAGGAAGCATTAAAAGAATTGGGAGAAGATGATTACAATGAAACCGATATTCGTTTGATGAGAATTAAATTTATGAGTGAATACGGCAATTAGGCAAAAGCGAAATAAAACATTCATAAGAGGCGCTACGAAATTTCGTAGCGCCTCTTTTATTTTGTAAGCTAACCCCGGAATCAAAGAAATAGTAAAGATTTGTGTTGGAAACCCAAACAAAGCAAAGCATCTATGAAAACCTGTTAAGGTTTTGAACAGTTATCGGGGCTGACTCATAAAATGAAAAATGAAATGCAAACCGCCGCATTAAAATTTAATGTGGAAGTTTTGTTTTTTTATCGAACATAATTTTTACTTTTGCCCCGAAATTAAAGTTTACATCTACAAAAATAACAAATACATCAATCACAATTTCAATTCTTAAAACTATGAAACTACTAAAATCAACATTATTCATTTCGTTTGCGGTGTTTGTGCAAACTACTATTTATGCTCAAGTAATAGGCTGGCCAAATACAACAAATCCGGTAGTAGGTGATTGGCCGGCAAATACCGCTTATAGTTATTTTGGCACTAATGCTACCTCCATATCCCAAACTGCTGGAGGTAACTATGCTTTAATTCAAGGAAAATCAAGTGGTATCACATTTCTTAACTCTCCTCAGTACATTGGTTTCAGAATAAATAATAGTCAAATGATGACACTTGCCAATAATGGGTATCTTGGTATTGGAACTGCTAGTCCAGCGGCGTTACTCGATGTCAATGGTACAGCTATTTTTAATGGTCAATCTTTAACAATAGGAAGTCCAACAGGAGCGGCTAATGAAAGATTTTATTTGAAATATGATGGTTCTGTAGCATTTGCCAGAATAAATACCACCTCATATGTGGGATTAAGTTTTGGTACCAATGGAACAAATGACCAGATGGTAATTACTCAGGCAGGCAAGGTAGGGATTGGAACTGCTTCTCCTATGGCAATGCTTGATGTCAATGGTACAGCTATTTTTAATAATCAATCTTTAACAATAGGAAGTCCAACAGGAGCGGCCAATGAAAGATTTTATTTGGAATATGATGGTTCTGTAGCAATTGCTAGAATAAATACCACCTCAAATGTGGGATTAAGTTTTGGTACCAATGGAGCGAATGATCAGATGGTAATTACTCAGGCAGGGAATGTTGGTATTGGTGTTAAATGGCAAACAATGTATAATAACTCACCAGGTTATAAATTGGCAGTAAATGGCACCATTGGAGCTCGGGCTATTGTAGTAGAAACTTCTAGTGGTGAATGGTCAGATTATGTATTTGAAAAAAACTACAAACTAAAAACAATACCTGAGCTAGAAGCCTTTATTAATACCAACAAACACCTGCCAAATGTACCTAGCGCTTGCGAAGTAGAAGAAAAAGGAATTGACATAGCAACTATGGATGCTACACTATTGGCTAAAATTGAGGAGTTATCATTATATATAATTGAACAAAATAAAAAACTGGAGGCGCAAAATAAAGAATTAAAAGTTCAAAATACCCGCATCGAAGCACTTGAAAAGAAATAATTATTTCTGTATTCGTATATGTTTTAAATCTTTAATACTATAATAATTATGAATAATAAAAAAATATTAATCACAATAGCAATATTTATAGCCTTTGTCGTCAATTCTTTTGGGAGTGGGAGTGGTTTGAGTATTACGAACCTGTCACAAAATTCATCGCCCTCTTCATTTGCAATCTCTTGGACCGTTTTAACAAATTTTGAACAATTGGAGCTTGTTCAGAGTTATAATGTTTTTAGTGTTAATTCAAATGGTAACCGTACCAATTTAGGTTCTATAAAATCCACAAACGCTAATACGAACTTTAATAATTATACATTAAACATTACTTTGCTGCCATGTTCAAGTTATAATCTACAAGTTGAGGCTATAGGAGGTGGGGGGGAAGATGCTAATACTCAGCAGGGTGTTACAAACGTCTATGCTTTTACAACATCAGATTATGATAGGTCTCAGGTTTCTATTCTCCAATTTAATTTAAATTATTCAACTTCAGGAGCACCACAAAATTTTAATTGGATTGCTAACCAAATAAAGCTAAATCCAGGTTTTTCATTTTCCCCATCTGGCAGCAATTTTGTACAATTTACGGGTACAAATATTTATACTTGTTCAACCATAACAAATCGAAGTGATTCATTACCACAGAAACTGATATTAAATGAATCTATAAATAATTCTAGTACACCTAACATTTCTAATTTGCAAATTTATCCTAACCCAACGAATGATAAAATAACTATTGATATACCTAACGTAGCTGCAAATACAACTGTAAGTATCATTAATTTTGTAGGTCAAACAATATACAGTGCAGCTATTATAACTTCAACAACTATAGTTGATTTATCAACATATAATTCAGGTGTGTATTTGGTTAAAATTAATTCTGCCGAAATTAGCAAGGCAATTAAACTAATTAAGAATTAAAGTTTTTATAACAGAAGCAAAACTCATCATCAGTTTTGATAAATTTTAGAGATTGTAGATGATACAAAAGCGCTGAACAATTAAAAACAATAAAAACCGCCGCATTAAAATTTAATGCGGCGGTTTTGTTTGCTATAGGTATGGTAAAATAGTGCCAACATTTCAAATAAAAAACAATTATCCCTTTAAGCAAAAAGTATCGCAGTAAATAAAATAGCGAAACAGTTCGGTATAGGCTCTTGCTTATATCGCCTTTAATAAGGCATTCCGCCTTACAAGTGTAACATTTCCCTTCTCCGTTCCCTGAGCCTGTCGAAGGGCGGAGAAGAGTTAGGGATGAGGCTTTAAAAATAAATTCTAAAACCTATGTTGGTTTGGTATAAAATGCTGAAAAATCAATTGAAAAATTTCCAACTTCCCTGAGCATTCTCCTAACCGCATACAGTTATTTAGCAACAGCAGTTAGTATTTTTATCTCCGCATACCGTATTTTAATACCCGCACCCCATAAGTTACCACCCTACAAAATAAAACGAATACCCTCCGGTATTTTATACACAAGCAAAGCAGCTTAACTTGCGCACACCATGTATTTAATTATTTTAACTTTGCCTTATAACTAATCATAAAATAACCTGCAAACCCTTTCTGTTTTAGAGAGGTTTGCAGCTAAATCATATACCTTGAAATTATACATTGTACCCACACCTATTGGAAATTTGGAGGATATTACCCTTCGTGCCATTCGCATTTTAAAAGAAGCCGACATTATTTTAGCCGAAGACACCAGAACATCAGGCGTACTGTTAAAACATTTGGGCATTACTAAAAAAATGTATGCACACCACATGCACAACGAACACAAAACGGTTGAACTCATTACCGAAAAAATTGCTTCCGGCCAAAAGGTAGCATTGATTAGCGATGCAGGAACACCCGCAATTTCAGATCCCGGGTTTTTATTAATCAGAGAATGTTTGAGCAAAGGCATTGAAGTGGAATGTTTACCCGGACCAACCGCCTTCGTTCCCGCACTTGTAAATTCAGGATTACCTTGCGATGCATTTTGTTTTGAAGGTTTTTTACCTCAAAAAAAAGGACGGCAAACCAAACTAAAATCCTTAATAAACGAACCTCGGACAATGGTGTTTTACGAGTCGCCCCATCGCTTGGTAAAAGCCCTGGAACAATTTGCCGAATATTTTGGAGCCGATAGAAAAGCCGCTGTATCGCGCGAACTCACAAAAATGTTTGAAGAAAATAAAAGAGGCACCGTACTGGAACTGGCAGAATATTTTAAAAGCAAAACCGTTAAAGGCGAAATTGTAATTGTAGTAGAAGGCAATAAAAACAAACAAGCAAGCAATAACGAACCTGAAGAAGATGAATAGTTCCGAAGATTTTATACACAGCGAAATAGATATTGAAAAAACCGGAGCCCCTCCAGGAACCGTTATTTATTTGGGAGAAGCAAGAAATGAACGCGTAAAAATTTCACTCATTGAATATTCTGAAACAGAATTTATTGAAAAAGATTTTTACGATTTATCGGAATGCATGGAACATGTTGACCCTAACATGGTGAAATGGATAAACGTTGACGGAATTCACAAAGTAGAACTCATCGAAGCCATTGGTAAAAAATACAACATTCACCCCTTAACACTGGAAGACATCGCCAACACCTCACAACGGCCAAAGTTTGAGGACTACGACAATTACGTGGTAGCCATCATGAAAATGATTTATTACGACACCGAATTGCGTTCCGAACAACTTTCAGTTATTCTCATGGACGGTATGGTTATTTCCTTTCAGGAAGTACATGGAGGTGATGCCTTTGATTTGATACGAAACCGCCTGCGCACAGGCAAAGGACGCATCCGAAAAATGAAAGCCGACTATTTAGCCTATGCACTCATTGATGCCGTGGTAGATTGTTACTTTTCAATACTCGAAAAAATAGGCGATAAAATAGAAACAATAGAAGAAGATCTGATCGCCAACCCTTCAAAAGAAACCATGCACGAACTACATTCCATGAAACGTGAAATGATTTTTTTACGCAAATCCGTTTGGCCCATCCGTGAGCTGATCAGTAATCTGGAACGCAGCGAAACCGAATTGATAACACCAAGCACCGACATCTATTTACGCGATTTGCACGACCATTCCGTACGAGTAATTGATACTGTTGAAACTTACCGCGATTTACTTTCGGGCATGATGGACATTTACCTTTCCAGCGTAAGCAATAAAATGAATGAAATAATGAAAGTACTCACCATTATCACCACCATATTTGTTCCCGTTACATTTATTGCCGGTGTGTACGGAATGAATTTCGAAAACATGCCCGAACTGCACAGCAAATGGGGATATGCCATCACCTGGGGAGTGATGCTCACCATCATCATTTCATTGCTGCTGTATTTCAAAAAAAAGAAATGGCTGTCATAAGTCCACTACGTTCCACAAAATAAAAAAGACGGGTCTGTTAAAGCTTTTAATGCCTAGTCACGCTTCACTGAACTGACAATAACTGTATGATAAAAATATTATAACCCCATAATTCACATTAATAATTAAATTTGGGTTTTTAAATACTGAAATATGACAAAAATAAAATTCGGAACAGACGGTTGGAGAGCAATCATTGCAAAAGATTTCACAGTAGATAATGTAGCACGCGTAAGCACAGCAACTGCTGCATGGCTAAATAAAAAGTCCGACAAACCAAGTGTTGTTGTCGGTCACGATTGTCGCTTTGCCGGCGAGCTGTTTGCCGAAACCACTGCAAAAGTACTGGCACATAACGGTATTAAAGTCTTTTTATCAAAAGGATTCGTTTCTACGCCAATGGTATCTTTGGGAACAAAAACAAAAAATACAACACTGGGCGTTATCATCACCGCTTCACATAATCCTCCAACCTATAATGGTTACAAACTAAAAGGAAATTTTGGAGGACCATTATTACCTGAACAAGTGCAGGAAATAGAAGACATTATTCCTGAAACAAACACCATCGACCTTGAAAATTTATCCATAGATGAATTTGTAAAAAAAGGACTCATCGAATACATTGATCTGGAAACATTGTATGTAAAACAAGTCGAGCAAAACTTCGACCTCAATGCCATTCGTAATTCAAAAATGAAGTTTGCTTACGATGCCATGTATGGAGCAGGTCAAAACGTAATGCGACGATTATTACCCGACATCACTTTTTTACATTGCGATAACAACCCCGGGTTTGAGGGTCAGGCACCGGAGCCCATTCATAAAAATTTATTACCATTTTCAAATTTAATTAAAGAAAAAGGAAACATTGCCTGTGGCCTGGCCACCGATGGAGATGCCGATAGAATTGGCTTATACGATAGCAAAGGAAACTTTGTGGACTCTCACCATCTCATTCTATTATTGATTAATTATTTGGTAAAGGAAAAGAAAATGACAGGCAAAGTAGTACTTGCCTTTTCAGTAACACCACGCGTTAAAAAAATGTGCGACCATTATGGCTTGGAATGTCAAATAACAAAAATAGGCTTTAAGTATGTTGCTGCCATTATGATTAATGAAGATGTGTTGCTGGGTGGTGAAGAAAGCGGAGGCATTGCCATTAAAGGACACATCCCTGAGCGCGACGGCATTTGGATGGGATTGACCATTTGGGAATACATGGTAAAATCGGGCAAAACACTGGAAGAGTTGATTCAGGAAGTATATAAAATTGTTGGAGAATTCAAATTTGAACGCAGCGATATGCACTTGAAAGAAGAAGTGAAACAAAACATTGTAGAAAACTGCAAAAACAATACGTATACCGCATTTGGTCCCTATAAAATTGACCGTATTGAAACCATTGACGGATGGAAATATTATTTCTCGAATGGCGACTGGACAATGATACGCGCCTCGGGAACTGAACCTGTACTGCGCAATTACGCCGAAGCACAAACAACCGAAAAAGCATTTGAAATTTTAAAAGCAGTAGAAAAAACCTTGTTGGGATAAGTTGTAATGATAAACCACTATCCAAAATGTTAAAATAATTGTCATGCTGAACGCCTGTGCTGAGCTTGTAGAAGTATGATTCAGCATCTTTTTACAATAGATTCCGAAATAAATTCGGAATGACTTCATAATACTAATATTGTTAGCGGTTTATTATAGTCACTATTTTCTTATCCTTAACGACGGCATGGAAGTATAAAGGTTGGAGTAATTTTTATTGTTGGTGATAATACTAACAATGGCGAAAATTTAGAATATCATTTACTAATTTTCAAAGCCCGAAGAAACTCTTTATAAACTGATGGTTTTATGCAGAGGCTATTTTTAAAGCCCTTGTGACGTTTATATTTTACCACTAATTCCGACTTGAATTAATGGGCCTCCAAGCCCTAATTCTACATTTAAACCTAAATGATTATTAAAGAAATATCGAATGCCGCAAGCAGCCTTGATAGATAGAATGGAAAAGGGATCCTGCACTTTTGGATTTGGCGCACCCATCATTTTTAATAAAAAATCTGCCACCAAAAATTGGTATTCTCGTTGGATTGGTTCATTTGTCTGCATTTGTAATAATTTACAACCTGCACCAAATGAATAGTAAGTGCTGATTTTTTTAAATTCATCATGATTGTAATGATTATACTTTAGCAATATTCGGGTTTTACTAAAGTTGCCTGTGTAGTGTTTTTGATTATCTGAATAATCAAAATCACATGAAGCTCTGGTATATTCCACCCCCAATCCTGTGTTGTTGTTAATCAAATATTCACCATTTAATCCTAAAAACGTAAGATTTTTCGCAGTGTCAGGTGGCATTTCGTATTTAATCAAGCTAAAAGCGGCTAATATTGGTATACCTAAATGACAGTCAATTATAAGATTTCCTTGTTTGGGTTTTATTAATTTCAGTAGGTTATCCTTCAAAATTTCCTTGTGTCCATCTTTAAATTTAATCATGAAGATTTCACTTCTTTTAGCAACAATTATGGAAGTATTTTCGCTTTGCCTATATTCTACTTGTTTTATACTGACTTCAACAACATAGCATTTTACTTCATTGCCATTATAAAATATTATTGTGTCCTGTGAAAACACGTTTTTGCTTATTAAAATAATTAATATAAAAAAAAGTCTTCTAAATAGTATAGTCATTATTGTTTTTACATTTAAGTGCTAAACCTACGCTCAACGGCTTACCACTATTTTCTTATTCACAGTGCCTGCGCCGGTTTGTATGCTCATAAAATAAACTCCATTAGGTTGTGTACTTAAATCAATTTGAAGGTTAGATACCGCACCATTATTTTGATAAACAGGATTGCCCAACACATCACAAATTTTTACCTGAGCGTTTTCAGGCTGACCTTGAATGTTAATTATTCCTGTTGTTGGATTAGGATAAATAGAAATAGTTTGATTTGATACATTGTTTTCAATACCCGTTGTTACAGGTGCTGCGTCTATTACCTTTAGTGTAAAGCCACTTGTTCTGTATATATTGTCGTGAGAATCTTTACCAATTACATGGCAATAAGTACATGTATTATGAGAAGCTACGGTTATTGTTAAACAAACATTATAAGTAGTATCTGCCGTAAATGTATGTGATGGAGTTGCTTGTGTTGATGAACTTCCATCACCAAAACTCCAGTAATAGCTTTTTGCAAGATTAACAGTTTCAGCATTTACTGTTAATGTAAAAGAGTTTTGAACTGTGTCGTATGAAGTTGGATAATGGGCATAACAATCTCCAGTTGTAAATTGCAATTGTTTACCATAAGATGTACCCATAATATTAGTGGCATACGCCCTAACATAATAGGTAGTATTTAAACTTAACCCGGATATCGTAATAGAACCTGACCCAATACCGGCAGAATCGGGAGATAGAGTAGTGCCTCCATTACCAACTACTGTATCATTTGCAATTGTGGGATTAGGTGAAGTATTGTAACAAAAACCTCCAAAAATGTTAAAGGGGTCGTTGCCGTTGCTTATTCCGGTTGCATAGACTAATGCGCTGGCACCGGTAATATTTGTAACAGAATCGGTTGTTATTGTGGCTAATGTAGCATTACCGGTGGTAAATTGCAATTGGTTGCCATAAGCCGTCCCTACCGTATTAGTGGCATACGCTCTCACATAATAAATAGTATTGGGTTTTAAAGGGGCAATGTTACCGAAATAAGCCCCCGTGTTTTTATCACTAAAGGATCGCGTACTATCTAAGATAGTAGGATTAGGAGAAGTATTGTAACAAAAACCGGCGGTTAAGTTAGGGGTGCCGCCGTCATTTATTAAATTTCCATATATAACTACACTTGTAGCTTTAATATCAGGAACAGAATCGGTGGTTACGGTCGCCAATTGAATTGATGATATACTTGTTTCACTATGCGGTGCAGAAGTAATACCATTTACTATCACAGTATAATTACCATTTTGCGTTGCGGTGTATATTTGTGCTGTAGCTCCCGTAATAATATTGCCATTTAAATACCATTGGTTACCCATAGCAGAACTCGATGTAAGTGTTGTTCCACTTGCACTAATAGTTGGCGTTGTTGCTGGTGTTGTTATCTTGCGGATTTCATTATTAGCATTATCAGCTACATATAAATTGCCGTTTCCATCGCAGGCTACTCCCGTTGGGTAATTGAAACTTGCTGCCGTGCCTGTTCCATCGGCAGAACCTGCTGTAGTAGAACCTGCCAGTGTAGTAACCACTCCGCTGGAAATAACAATCTTACGGATTTCAAAATTATATTCGTCAGCTACATATAAATTGCCATTCCCATCGCAGGCTACTCTAGTTGGTTTATTGAAACTTGCTGCCGCGCCTGTTCCATCGGTAGTTCCTGCTGTAGTAGAACCTGCCAGTGTAGTAACCACTCCGCTGGAAATAACAATCTTACGGATTTCATTATTAAGTTGATCAGCCACATATAAATTGCCATTTCCATCGCAGGCTATTCCATATGGGGCATTGAAACTTGCTGCTGTGCCAGTTCCATTGGCAGATCCTGCTGTAGTAGAACCTACCAGTGTAGTAACGACTCCGCTGGAAATAACAATCTTGCGGATTTCATTATTATTTTGATCAACCACATATAAATTGCCGTTTCCATCGCAGGCTACTCCCGTTGGGTAATTGAAACTTGCTGCCGTGCCTGTTCCATCGGCAGAACCTGCTGTAGTAGAACCTGCCAGTGTAGTAACCACTCCGCTGGAAATAACAATCTTACGGATTTCATTATTATACATATCAGCTACATATAAATTGCCGTTTCCATCGCAGGCTACTCCTGTTGGGTAATAGAAATTTGCCGCCGTGCCTGTTCCATCGGTAGAGCCGAAAGCAGCAGAACCTGCCAGTGTAGTGACCACTCCGCTAGAAATAACCATTTTGCGGATTTCATTATTATATTGGTCTGCTATATATAAATTGCCGTTTCCATCGCAGGCTGCATCAGATGGTTTATAAAAACGCGCTGCCGCGCCTGTTCCATCGGCAGTTCCTGCTGTAGTAGAACCTGCCAGTGTAGTAACCACTCCGCTGGAAATAACAATCTTGCGGATTTCATTATTAGCATTATCAGCTACATATAAATTGCCGTTTCCATCGCAGGCTACTCCCGTTGGGTAATTGAAACGTGCTGTAGTGCCTGTTCCATCGGCAGAACCTGCTGTAGTAGAACCTGCCAGTGTAGTAACCACTCCGCTGGAAATAACAATCTTACGGATTTCAAAATTATATTCGTCAGCTACATATAAATTGCCATTCCCATCGCAGGCTACTCTAGTTGGTTTATTGAAACTTGCTGCCGCGCCTGTTCCATCGGCAGTTCCTGCTGTAGTAGAACCTGCCAGTGTAGTAACCACTCCGCTGGAAATAACAATCTTACGGATTTCATTATTAAGTTGATCAGCCACATATAAATTGCCATTTCCATCGCAGGCTATTCCATATGGGGCATTGAAACTTGCTGCTGTGCCAGTTCCATTGGCAGATCCTGCTGTAGTAGAACCTACCAGTGTAGTAACGACTCCGCTGGAAATAACAATCTTGCGGATTTCATTATTATTTTGATCAACCACATATAAATTGCCGTTTCCATCGCAGGCTACTCCCGTTGGGTAATTGAAACTTGCTGCCGTGCCTGTTCCATCGGCAGAACCTGCTGTAGTAGAACCTGCCAGTGTAGTAACCACTCCGCTGGAAATAACAATCTTACGGATTTCATTATTATACATATCAGCTACATATAAATTGCCGTTTCCATCGCAGGCTACTCCTGTTGGGTAATAGAAATTTGCCGCCGTGCCTGTTCCATCGGTAGAGCCGAAAGCAGCAGAACCTGCCAGTGTAGTGACCACTCCGCTAGAAATAACCATTTTGCGGATTTCATTATTATATTGGTCTGCTATATATAAATTGCCGTTTCCATCGCAGGCTGCATCAGATGGTTTATAAAAACGCGCTGCCACGGCCGTTCCATCGGAAGAGCCATTTGTAGTAGCACCTGCAAGTGTTGTAACTACTTGTGCTATGCTGTTTAAAGTTGCAAAAGCAAAACTTGCAATAAAGAGTTTAGTTTTCATTTTGTTTAATTATTAAATTGTTTTCCTATACTATTGGCTTTTCGTTATTGCCCCGTTTTTTAATTGGTTGCAGGTTTCCAATCGTTTTATTAATACGCTTAACGACTTACCATTATCTTCTTATTAACAGTGCCTCCGCCGGTTTGTATGCTCATAAAATAAACTCCATTAGGCTGAGTACTTAAATCAATTTGAAGATTGGAAGGAGCACCGTTATTTTGATAAACACTAGTACCTAATACATCACAAATTTTTACCTGAGCGTTTTCAGGTTCTCCTTGCAAATAAATTATTCCTGTTGTAGGATTTGGAAAAATGTTTATTGTTTTTAAATCATATTCGGCTATTCCGGTTAGATGTGACGGCGTACACATATTTTTAGAAATCCCCGAAACATAAACAAACCCTGTGTAATCTTTGTAAGCAGTATCCGTACCTTGGGTTTGTGAAGCTCGGAACGTTATTTTATAAGGATAGGTGCGAGAGTTTGCCGTATCTGGTGTCCATGAAAATACATTTGAAGAAAAGCTTCCCGGATTTGTTAAATAAATTATTTCACTATATCCCTTTACAGTACAATTGGGTGGTAATGATAAATGGATTTTTAATTTGGTGGCAGGAGCTATAGTACAAACAAAATTGCTGTCAGAATTTATGAGACAAGGTTGAGTTAATCCCAAATAAAAAGGAGCATTATTACCATTAATTATAGAAATCTGAAAATCACAAAATGTCTCCCCAACTAAAATATTCTTTCTCCACTTTTTAACTTTAACAGCAAAATCAAGTAGTGCAGTTGCGGGTGGATTATTCCAACGGATTTTCCCAGTAATGCTGTCTAAAGTAAAACCATTAGGAATAGTATAACCTAAAACATCTGTATTTGCTGCTGTTTTACAATTTGCAAGGCTATATGTAATACTATCGTTATCAGAAAAAGAAATTGGAAAATCACTTTCGTAAACGGTACCTACATATCCTATGAATTGAGGTAAATCTGCAAAATTTACACTATTACTTATGCAATTAGTTAATGGATCAAAAACGTATAGATTGGTATAAACGTAAAACGGAACATTAACAGAGTTAGGAATATTAACAATATCTGCAGTCCTGTTAGGATCTGAAAATGAAATAGTGTAGGCAGCTTGTCGCGGAAAAGTATGAGTGCCTGAATAAATATTTTTCTTAACGTCATTTCCTAATGATTCTCCATAATATGTACAAGATGGATTGCCATCAATATTAACAGTTGAACCATTGCTACGTTGAAATATTGCACTATCACCATCACCAAAAAAAACAGTTATATCGCATCTATCGGCTTGATTGCTGCTTTCCTTAGTGAAGGTTGTAACTGTTATTTGGTAAGTATAACCTGAAATATGGGTACATGAAATAAATGCAGACCTATTATGTGTAGCATAAATTTGACCGTTAGTGGCTATAAAAAACAATAATAATCGCAATACACTTTTTTTCATTTGAAACATATTTAATGTTTTATAATTAAACAAAAGATTCTAGGCTTAACGACTTACCACTATTTTCTTATTAACAGTGCCTCCGCCGGTTTGTATACTCATAAGATAAACTCCATTAGGCTGAGTACTTAAATCAATTTGAAGGTTGGATGCTGCGCCATTATTTTGATAAATACTATTACCCAAAACATCACAAATTTTTACCTGAGTATTTTCAGCTTGACCTTGTAAATAAATTATTCCTGTTGTTGGATTTGGATAAACAGAAATGGAAGTTGCACCAATATCTGCTATTCCTGTGCTGCGATTAGTAATATAAACTTCGTCAATTCCTTTTGCACTTCCTGAGGTGCGGTTAGTGCAAAATAAATCAAGTATTAATTTATATACCCCCGGCGCTGTAAATGGATATTTCGCTTTTTGAGTATTGATGGTGCTGCCTTGGTATATTGTCCATGTTGCATTAATGCTATCAGTTCCAATTAAACTTAAACTTGTTACTTTCAATGAATCAATGGCATTATAATTAATGATACAATTAGTAACGGCATTGGTAATTAATGTACCGGCAACAGTTGAGTCTTTATAAACAGGTTTTGGAGCAATAGTATGAGTGGTAGCCGGAGAGCCCACAACAAAAGTAAAGGAAGCCGTATTGTTTTGTGCATCTTTTACATTAACTGTATAAAAGCCTGCACATAAATTGCTGATAGTTAAAACAGAACCTGTAGTTGTTGTACCTGCAAAACTAATACTATAGGTAGCTGCACCGCCTGTAACAGTTGCAACAGCAGAGCCATTGCACAAGGCATTGCTTGTTGCATCTGTTGAAGTAACAGTAATACTTAAAGGGTTAATGGTTGTTGTTGTAACAGCATTAGTACCAATGTATGCAGCGGCAGTAGCCGAACATCCTGCATGATCTGTAACGGTAACACTATAGGTACCACTACACTCTTTGTATCTGTAGGCTGAATTTACGGCAGCACTATCACTCCACACATACGTGTAAGGTGTAACGCCACCTTTTGTAACTGCTTCTAAATAACCATTACAGGCGGTTGATGTTGTTTCGTTGGTGCTGAGGATAGAGACAGCAAGTTGACAAGGGGTTTGTGAACAAGAATCTATAGTAACTATAGCAGCATCTGCAAGTGTCTGAGCACATCCAGAAGAATCTTCTACATAAACCAAATTATAAGTATAGGTGCCAACAGCATTTGTTGAAACGGCTAACATTGCAGAATCCTTTCTGATGTATATTGTCGGTTGAACGACTCCATTTATGTTATATGTAAAAGAATATAGTGGATACTCCGAATTAGCATCAGCACCGATAAAGGTTATAATAGGATTTGTAGCATTTTGACATACTGTTGTTGATCCTACAATGATCGCTGTTGGTGGAGGGAGGTTTAGAATAGTCAGACTTCCCTTTGCGCTTGTATCTGATAAACAACCGCCAGAAGGGGTTACTGTATAATTAAACGTGCCAGAAACTGTAGGGGCTCCTGAAATAGATAATATACCTGCATTATACGAACTTGTCAATCCATTTGGTAAACCAGAAACAATTGCACTCGTTCCTGAAACAGAATAAGTAATTGTACCAATTGTTGAATTTATACAACCACTTTGCCCATCTGAATAAAGACCTGAAGTTAAACTTATTTGACAAGGGGTTTGCGAACAATTATCAACATTAACAGTGTCGGTTGCATAAGCTAAAGCTGGGTAACACGTATTAGTACTTGTAACAGTCATTGTTAGGGTTACAGCCATACCTGCATCACCTGCTGCTGCAATATAAGTGGGACTCAACGTTGCTGCATTGTTTAATGTTCCAGCTCCATTCTCTGTCCAGAGGATAGAACCATTTGAAGCACTTGTTCCACTTATTGTTGCTGTTGCATTCTGACAAATTGTGCTGTTGTTAGGTGCACCTGCTGTTGGCAGCGCATCTACATTAATAAAATAATTAGCCGTTGCAGTTGCTCCTGCACAGCTATTGGTACTGGTAACAGTCATTAATAAGGTTACTGTATTACCCGCATCTCCCCATTCTGGTTGATAAGTGGGCGTTAAGGTGTTTACTCCATTTGTGATGCTACCTGTTCCATTTTCTGTCCAAGTTGGGCTGCCGTACCTCTGACTTGCTTCTCCATTTTGTAAGGTGTAGGAGGCATTTTCACATATCATATGAGAACCTGTATATGCTGATGCTATTGGCACGCCATCTACATTAATGTAATAATTAGCCGTTGCAGTTGCACCTGCACAGCTATTGGTATTGGTAACAGTCATTAATAAAGTTACTGTATTTCCTACATCACCATCTACTGGTGTATAAGTTGGAATTAAGGTGTTCGCTCCATTTGTGATGCTACCTGAACCGTTTGTCGTCCAAGTTTGGCTACCACCGATTGCGCTTGCTTCTCCATTTTGTAAGGTGTAAGAGGCGTTTTGACATATTGTATGGCTACCACCTGCGGAGGCTGTTGGTAATGGGTCAATGGTTACAATGGCACTACCGCTTTGTGCCTGAGAACATGCTGCTGCACTTCCATCTTCCACACTTATTAATGAATAGGTAAATGTTCCGGCTGCACTTGTTGATGCTGGAATGGTTGCGGTGCTAGCCAAAGTATTTACGGTTTGATTAGTTCCACCATTAATGTTATAAGTAATTGTATAAGGAGGAATGCCATTAGAACCGGTAAAAGTTATAGTTGGTTGAGCAGCATTTTGGCAAACAGTTGTTGAACCTGAAATAGTTGCTGTTGGTGATGGGTTAACTGTTACATTAACAATCTGGTTTGTTCCAGGGCAACCTCCAGTAGGTGTTACAGTATAAGTAACTATTTGAGAGTATCCCGTATTATTTGTAATTGTATCATTTAAAGTACTTGAACTTTGTGTTGTTATACTTTCACCTGATGTGTTAATATTATTAGCACCTATCCAAGTATAAGAAGATGGAATGTTGCTTGTCAATGCTATATTTACTGAACTTCCGCTACATATAGTTGTAGCATTTGGACTGGTCATTATTGGTAAAGAACCAACATTAATGGTCCCAGTTTCGCTAATATAACTTCCACAATAGCCTTGAGTAGTAACGGTGTAATTAAAGGTGCCCGACACAGTTGGAGTTCCGCTTATAACAAGTTGTCCTTGACTCTTGCTGTAAACAGATGATACTCCGCTAGGTAATCCACTTGTTGTAGAAGTGTCTGATACACCATAAATGATAGGTGTTATGGCACTATTTTCACATACACTTTGAGTGCTAGTTCCACCGGAAGATGATGGGTTACTGGCAACAGTAATTTTTCCCACTGCACTTGCAGTAGGAGAACAACCGCCAGTAGTGGTTATTGTATAATTAAATAGTCCTGAAGCAGTTGGTGTACCACTTAAGGTATATACACCTGCTGAATAACTACCATTAAGCCCAGCCGGCAATGAAGGACTTATACTTGCACTTGTGCCTGAAACAGAATAAGTAATGACAGTAATTGCAGTATTTACACAAACCGTTTGTGTATCAGTACCAACAGCAGAAGTTAAACTTATTTGACAAGGGTTTTGTGCAAACGTGTTGATAACCGTAATGCAACTAATAATTACAGAGAAGTAGATTTTTTTCATTTTATTTTTGTAGATTAACAGAGGCTAAACTTAGACAAATAAAACGTGTAAACCAAACTGTTAAATTTGTTTCGTTAAAACAGTATTCGAATAACCAGTGTATACCAAACAAATATGTTTTAGAATTTATTATCATGGTGTCTGAGGTTCTCGAAGACAGCATACAATAAAGCTCTTTCTGTGGTGGTGGTTTCGAGAACCTCAACCACCAATGAGAACCTCAATCGCCAATCGAGTGCTTCAACCTTCTTTGGAGAGGGGATGAAGGGGTGAGGTCAAAAATTAAAACTTATAAGCCGTCTAACAATGATGTGAGATCTGCATCGGAGCTGGCAGCCATCGTAACTGCAACTGAAGCAGAAGCAGTAACAGTTAGTGTTTGGTAAAATTTATACAATGAGCCGTCTGCTTTTACACCAATGGCAATTATTTTAACGCTTGAACCATCGGGAATAGCACCGGAAACAAGATTAAACACCTGCATCACTGTTTTTGTTGAAGGGAAATAAATAAAAACCGCCACATTCGTTAAGCTGTCTGTTGTAGAAATAAATGTTAAGTTGTGGTTGGTAGTTCCTGCCCTGTCATAATCGCAATTGAGCCACCCAAGTTTTGAAATTGAGTTTGAATAATATCCTGATGCGCCGGTAAAGGCAGCACTGTTAACCGCCGGACTCGGGCTGTTGATCCAATCGTTGTAATTATCTCCATCACCACCATAATACGCCTGCATGTAATTTTGGGGAGTAGTTGTTGGCATTTTTACATTGTATGAATATCCAGAACGTAAAGATAATTCGGTTACTCCTCCTGATGCTGCAAATGCTCTAACCCTTATTTCTCCTGCGGTTTCTAATATATTACCCGAGGTAACTGTCGGCATTTGCGCATATATCATATCTTTTGGTTTGTATACTTCTATTAGTCGCACATAAAAAGGAAAATGAACCGAAGTGTCCCCATTTGAATACATCAAACTGTTTTTAGCTATACATAGTTGTGTTCCTTGCTGACCTGTCACATCAGGGCAGGGACAAGGAGGATTTGTACAAGAGTCGATTTTATATTCTTGTTCCTGTTGTTTTTTTGAATTGAGATACTTGTTAGGGGAGGAATAGGAATTAAGTGGTTTGGTCTCTATTCTGTCTTTAGAACATCCGAACTCAAACGTTAAGATGCATATGAATGCGATACCTAACAGCGTAACAACTACTTTTGTTTTTTTCATGGTTAATTTTTTACAGATTAATCGTAATTACCACAACGCTTACCACTGCCGTCGCCGGCACCAAAACCGTAACTTTTTTTCTTACATCCAAATATATATAAAATGCCCAAGCGTAAATGTGTTTCCTGAAATTTAATATTGTATCGGTATTCTAAAAACGGGCGCAAACATTTGGTTCCTGCAATGCCTGCTCCGCCTTCTAAATCCCAATTATTTTTTTGCGCATCTTTCATAGGTGATTTTTCATAATTCAGCCAAGAATCGTATGCTCCGTGCGCAATTAAATAAAAATTGAATTTTTGGCGTCGGATAATTTTATACTCCAGCGCCAAGCCGGCGTAATACTCATGTACTTTATTAAATGGAAAATAGTAGGAAAATTGCGGTACATAACTTAACCGCCTGTTAGGGAAAATGCTCACTCTTACACCTGCACCAACACCTTCTGATTGAAAATTATACATTGCATCTGCTCCGGCACCTATATTTTGTGCTTTGGCAAATGTGGTAAAGAATAAATAAACAATAAAAAAAATAAAGGAAGGTTGTTTCATCTCCTGCGTATAATAAATCAGGAAGCAAGATAATTAATTCTCTTAAACGATGTTAGTTGTTGCAGGTATTTTATGAAGTATTCAAAAGTTAACATTTAATCTGTTTGTTCTCGACTTTGGTTTATGCTGAGCGAAGTCGAAGTACTCGAACTGACACAACTGAAAATGTCACATCGAGCGAAGTCGAGATGCGGACATTCAAATTATGATAACTTTTATTTATACCAAACCAGCAGTCGAATCAATTATCAATAAATACAGTTTGATTCTTCTAATAGTTTTTTATATCTGGGCTTTTTAATCAGGTAATAATTGTAATCTCTTATAATTTGTCTGATGTCTAACCAAATCCCATATGCATAATACGTTCCGTTAAAATTAAGATTCGGATTTTTTTCAAATGTAAATCTGTAACCAAGCATCGCATTAACGCCTATCCACCTGAATGGTTTAAATGTAAATAATGGCCCCAATCCTTCAATAAGCAAATTGGCAGATCGGTTCGATATTAATTTATCGGTTTGAATATTATAATTTTTTAAGTTGTATTTACCTGCACCCGTTTCAACCTGCATATCGAGTTCAAAAAAACGCCGGTCAATTATTGTGTAGAGATAAAAGAAGGTAAAATAAGTCATATCCACCTGCCGGTTCACGGTTTTTGTTCTCACTTTTTGTTTGGAATTTTCTGTAACTTCATATCCGCCAAAACCAACGGCATGTTTGTCGTTTATCAAAACTCCCAGCTGAATACCATTAACGTTGATAGGTGCAGTTTTTGAAAATGAATTCCGCTGATCGATATTGACGTAAGGTCGGTATTTCTGAAGTCTGAAAATACGCGTGCTGTCTGCTTTTAGTTTAGCTGTTAATGAATCCCTGTATTGCTGCTGTTTGTCCGTTACATTTTGGGAAAACACAACCATTTTTAGTGAGATAAATACCCACATCCATCTGTACTTCACTCGCATTGTTTTATTAACTTATGTGAAAAGTATTATCACCTACTTCATATCATTCATAATGGAGATCGTTTCGTGCAGGTAAATATCTTTTCGTATGTTTTTAAACCATTCTTTTTCTTTGGCTACTGTTGCTGTGTCGCCTGCAATTACTATCCCTTCGCTCTTTACCGGTATGATTTCTAAACCTGTAATTTCCTTATCCAGTTTTTCTATTTGCTTTGATTCAGTTTCATAGCGTTTTTTTTCTGCAATAAATTTATCCATGTTTAACGACACGATGGTACTGTCTTTTCTTTTCTTAAAACGAACAGCAGCATTTTCCATTATTTCAAAAGCCTCATTCTTTTTAACACGGGCTTCACTTTCTTTTTTAAGTTTTTCAATAGAATATTTTTGAGGTGTTTTTTGGTAATTGGCAGCAGAAATTTCGTCCCATGCCATTGGATAATCCTGTTCTTTTTCGCCTTGTTCAATGAGGTAATACGGGTCGGGTAAAATAATATCGGGTATCACACCTTTTAATTGAGTGGCGCCACCATTGATGCGGTAAAATTTTTGCACCGTAATTTTAACCTGTCCCAAAGGTTTTAACGCAACCAATTCGGGTGCGGAATAATCATCCAAATCATAAAAACGCTGTACGGTACCTTTACCGAATGTTGATTGTGATGTACCCACAATAACCCCACGGTTATAATCCTGAATAGCTGCTGCCATTATTTCGGAAGCCGATGCGGAGTTTCCATTCACCATAATAATCAGGTTTCCGCTGTATAAGGTAGCAGGATCTCGGTCTTCCATAATATACGGACTGCCTACTTTCGATTTCACCTGCACAATAGGCCCTTTATCAATGAACAAGCCCGTCATGTCCACTACATCATTCAATGAGCCGCCACCATTGTTGCGCAAGTCAATGATTATTCCATCAACGTTCGCCTCTTTTAATTTCTGAATTTCTTTCTTTACATCTTTGGAACAACTGCGTCCGTTAGAACTATTAAAATCAACATAAAATGAAGGAAGTTTTATGTAACCAATTGTTTTTTTTCCTTTAAAAATTGCCGATTTTGCATACGATTCTTCCATTACTACGATGTCGCGGATGATGGGAATCACTACAATGGAAGCATCCGGTTTTTTAATGGTAAGACGCACTTCTGTTCCTTTTTTTCCTCTGATGAGTTGAACGGCATCATCTAAGCGCATATCGCTAATATCAACCGGTTCAGCCTCGCCTTGAGCAACCTTTAAAATAATGTCGCCTGCTTTTAATTCACCTTGTCGCCATGACGCGCTGCCCGGAACAATATTGCTCACTTTTATATAACCATCTTTTTCTTGCAGTTGAGCGCCAATGCCTTCCAGTTTTCCACTCATGCTGATGTCGAAATTTGCCTTGTCTTTAGGCGCGTAATACTCAGTATGAGGATCGTAAACAGAGGTGATGGAATTGAAGTAAGAACTTATCCTGTCGTTTCTGTTCAGTTTTTTAACTCGTTTAAACCAGTCGTTCGTGTTTTTCAATACTTTTTTTCTGGCGTCCGCCTCCAGTTCTGTTAATGATTTCAGTTTAACCGTATCGCTTTTTTCTTTGGCTTTTTCCTGTGCATCTTTTGTTTCCGTAACACGCGATAATACTTGATATTTAAGATATTTTCGCCAGTATTCTTTTAGTTCATTGGTATCTTTTGCAAAGTTCATTTTTTCAGCATCCTGCTCTACATTTTCCTGAACGGTAAAATCAAAAGGTTTGTCCAAAATGGCTTTGTAATAGGCTTCTGCTTCAATAATTCTTTTATCAATTATGCTAAGCGATTTTTCAAAAAATTCAAAATTCCCGTCATTAATATCATCATCAATGGTAAGTTCATATTCTTTGAGCAACTGAATATCGGGTTGGATTAAAAACTTTTTACTGTAATCCAAATTTTGAATGTAGAGCTTAAAAACCTTATCAGAAAATGCATCATTTATAATTTGCGGACTGAAATGATTGGTGTTTAAACTATGTATTAACAGGCGGTCAATAGCTTCTTCCTTGTCTGTTTTTACAATGTAGGAATATGACAGAAACGCTAATGCAGCGGTAGGAATAATCAGAAGTATTTTTTTATTTTTCAGCATCGAATTGTTTTTTTAATCAGTTGATAAAGTTAAGGATTATACTGCGTTCATTTTTAAAATAACACTATTTAACAGTTTTAGCTGCGCTCTTCCCATATTATGCAAAGATTGACAATTGTACTAACCGCTTTTTGCATGTCCTGAACACTCACCCATTCATGTTTTGAATGAAAAGCGTGTTCGCCGGCAAAAATGTTTGGACAAGGCAAACCCATGTACGAAAAACGCGAACCGCCCGTTCCTCCTCTTATGCTTGACAATACGGGCTCTACGCCTGCTCTGCGCATGGCATCCATAGCGTAACTTACTATCTGAGGATTCTTATCCAATACTTGTTTCATATTGCGGTATTGTTCTTTCACAATAAAATCAAAGCTTGAATGCGTATATTTTTTCAGAATCGTATCGGTAATTTTTTTCAAAAATGCTTCTTGTGTTTTTAAATCTTCTTCATCAAAAGCACGAATGATAAATTGAATTTTAGTTTCTTCCACTCCTCCCGAAATACTTACAGGATGAATAAATCCTTCTTTTTTTTCGGTGCTTTCAGGACTCATTTTATCTGTTGGTAAGGCGCTGATAATTTCACTTGCAATTTTTATGGCGCTTTCCATTTTATTTTTTGCAAAGCCGGGATGTGTGCTCACTCCATGAATGTTGATGGTAACTCCATCGGCCGAAAAAGTTTCGTTTTCAATATGTCCTAATTCTTCACCATCAATGGTGTAAGCATAATCAGCACCTAGCTTTTTTAAATCAGCTTTATCCGCACCACGTCCAATTTCTTCGTCGGGTGTAAATAAAATTTTAATAGTTCCGTGTTTTATTTCAGGATGCGTCATCAAATGATATGCGGCATCCATAATTTCAGCAACACCGGCTTTGTTATCTGCGCCCAGCAAGGTGGTTCCGTCGGTAGTAATAATATCGTTACCTAACTGTTTTAATAACGAAGGGTGTTCGCTTGTTTTAATAATTTGGGTAGTGTCATTGATGAGTACAATGTCTTTTCCATCATAATTTTTTACTAGTTGAGGGTTTACATTTTTACCTGAACAATCGGGCGAAGTATCCATGTGAGAACAAAAACAGATGACCGGAACTTTTTTGTTTGTGGTGGCAGGAATTGTTGCATATACATATCCGTTATTATCCATATGTGCGTCTGCAATGCCCATTAGTAAAAGCTCTTTTACTAATAGTTGTCCTAAGTCTTTTTGTTTTTCGGTAGACGGACAAGTGGTTGATTTCGGATCGCTTTGCGTATCAATTTTTACGTATCGTAAAAAACGTTCAGTTACTGTGTAGTTGATGTTCATTGTATATAATTTACTTCTGCCCTCAATAACCTCTCCGTTTTATACGTCTTCTCCTAAAGGAGAATGATTTTTAAAGGGTGCAAGAGTTGTACATGATCTTATATTTTCATTTCTCTCAAAACTTTCTCATCCACGAATTAACAGTATTTTTGGCGAATAATCAAAAATCAAATTTTTCAATATTCAAATTTTGAAATTATACGAATGAAGTACAAACGTCTTACAAACGAAGAATTACAAGCCTTAGAGAAAGAATTTGTGAATTATCTGGCAGCTGCACAAATCACGGCCGGTGATTGGGAAAAGATGAAAAAGCAAGAAATTGAAAAAGCCGAAGAGCTGATTGATGTGTTCAGCGATATGGTGTATGAAAAAGTGATAGGCAAAATCATTTTTTTAGAATACAGAGATAAAAAAACACTGAACATTTATAACTGTCATCAAGAGGGCATTGCATTGGTTGGATTGAGAGTGAGTGAAAGCAGCACTTTAGATTTAACAGCAGAGGATGTTTTGAGTCAGTGGAACAGTAATCACGACAATGCAATAAGCATTATCAAGTCAGAAAAAAAATACGTGAAAGACAGAGGTGTGGAAGTTTTTGAATTATTGCAAAGCGGGTGTTTGATAACGGATAATAAGTTGTTTAATGTGTTGGGGAATATTGCAAAATAAGCACGTCTCCTAACTACAAATATTGATCTGGATAATGTATTATACTACGAAGTTGTTTAAAGTTGAATTGAAAATGTCTGCATCTCGACTCCGCTCGATGTGACATTTTCAAACTGTGTCAGTTCGCGTGCTTCGACTTCGCTCAGCATAAACCAAAGTCGAGAACAAACGGCTTGATTGTTGACTTTTGACAACTTCTACATGGTAATAAAAGCAAATTGAATAACTTCGATTTATTTTTTATGTGTTTTATTCTTTTTTTCTTTGGTGAGTTTTAAGAGCAGCTGATTGTGCTTTTCTAACAATTCCAAATATTTGTTTTTCCAAAGGTCACACTCTTCCTGTTTTGTTCTATAGGGAGGAAGCTGTTCAGCCACCTCTTGATTTTTTACAACGGCTTTGTATTTTTTCAGCTCTTTTATATCTTCAGAAAAATCATGATGAATCAATTCTCCGATTTCCAGAATATAATCGATTGGAACAGAACTGCTCTCAAACATATAATACATCCACCTCGGGCTTTTACCCAATTTTTTAGCAAGTTTAGTAATTGAATATCCACTTTGCCTTATCGCTTTCTCAACTATTTCTCCCTTGTGTTGCATGAAGCAAATTTCCACTTAAATGTGCGAAACTTATTTCTTATATATTTCTCATATTGATGCAATTTTTTATATTTGTTGTTCTACTAACAAAGTTTATCGCTATAATTATTAATTCATCTATTAATGGAAAGGATCGTAATCATAACTAAATCAAAAACATTTGAAATCAAGAAAGATCCGAAAAAAGGATATGTTCTTAACAGTAAAACAGTAAGCTTAAAACCAAAAATACACTGGATATACCTGCTGTTCGGAGGTTTTATTATAGGAACGCTTTGTACAGTATTTTTGGGAACGCTTTGGGTGTTGAGTTTTAGGTTAAGACAAAATATAATTGTGAATTTGTCTCCCCTAAACTTTATAAAAAAATCCTGGGGATATTGGTAACGCTAACCAAACAACAAACTGAACACTTCTTCAATTTTACCAACCATCGTTATTTTGATGTGATGGCTCTTTAGGTCCAGTCCTTTTTTGTTGTATTTAGAAATAAAAATATGTTCGAAGCCTAATTTTTCGGCTTCCGAAATGCGTTGATCGATACGGTTTACGGGACGTATCTCACCACTCAAACCTACTTCGCCTGCAAAACACACCTTGGCTGAAATGGGCATATCTTCATTGCTTGATAGTACTGCGCACACCAGTGCCAAATCAATTCCAGGGTCTTCTACTTTAATACCTCCGGCAATGTTTAAAAACACATCTTTAATTCCAAGTCTGAAACCACAACGTTTTTCGAGCACCGCTAACAGCATGGATAAACGGCGCAAATCAAAACCCGTAGATGAACGTTGAGGAGTACCGTATGCAGCGCTGCTTACCAGGGCTTGTGTTTCTATCAACATTGGCCGCATACCTTCCATGGTTGCAGCAATGGCTACACCACTTACCAGTTCTTCACGGGCGGTAATTAATATTTCCGAAGGGTTTGACACTTCGCGTAAGCCGCTGCCCAGCATTTCGTAAATGCCTAATTCGTTAGTGGAACCAAAACGGTTTTTAGTGGTGCGTAGCAACCGATACACATGATTTCTGTCGCCTTCAAATTGCAACACTGTATCTACCATGTGCTCCAATACCTTTGGTCCGGCAAGGCTTCCGTCCTTTGTAATGTGGCCTATTAAAAATACTGCTGTACCGCTTTCTTTCGCATAACGCATCAGTTCCGAAGTGCATTCACGTATTTGCGAAACACTTCCCGGCGATGATTCAATGTGTGCCGAATGCAATGTTTGTATAGAATCAACAATGAGTAAGTTGGGTTCCAGTTGTTCTATTTGTTTAAAAATGTTTTGTGTGGCGGTTTCAGTTAAAATGTAACAGTTGCCATATTTACTGATAACACTCTCTGCTTCTTTGGGAGAGCCGGATGGAGCCACTATTCTTTCGGCACGCATACGAATTTGCTGTTCGCTTTCTTCGCCGGAAACGTAGAGTACTTTTAAGTTTTTAAGGTTCAGTGCCAGTTGCAACATCAGGGTTGATTTACCAATGCCCGGCTCTCCACCGAATAAAATCAATGAACCCGGAACAATGCCTCCGCCAAGCACTCTTGAAAGTTCTTTGTCATAAATGGGTATGCGATGATGTTCTGATAAACTTATTTCATTTATCAATTGTGGCTTTGCAGCGCGTTGTTTACTGCTGCTTACTATGCCGGGTGTGGCTTCATCGGCACGTGATACAACTTCTTCTACATATGTATTCCACTCGTTACACGAAGGACAGCGTCCAATCCATTTTGCCGATTGTGCCCCGCAATTTTGACAGAAGTAAGTTGTTTTTGTTTTAGCCATTTTAGTTTTTCACTGCGCTAAAGTAACCTTAAATTAATTTGTTTGTTATCAAACTTACTAACATAGGTTAGATGTTTCAACACCTTATCAGCAAATTAATAACAGTATTTTTTCACTACATTTGATATGTATCGATTTATTACAACTAATATTTTAAAAATCACATAAACAAACTACACATGAAAAACACCGCATTAATAACCGGCGCATCCAACGGAATTGGATTGGAATTGGCAAAAATTCATGCTTCAAAAGGTGGCAATTTAGTTTTAGTTGCACGTAATAAATCAAAAGCTGGATGAACTAAAAGCCAGCACTGGAAAAGCAATATAACGTATCAGTATATACTATCGGAAAAGATTTATCACTGGCAAATGCAGCGCAAGAAGTGTATAATGAAACCACTCAACAAAACATACAAATAGATTACCTCATTAATAATGCAGGTTTTGGTGTTTTTGGAATGTTTTATGAAACCGATTGGAGCAAAGAATTAGAAATGATAAATGTTAATATTGTTGCTCTTACGCACCTGACAAAACTGTATCTGGCAGATATGGTAAAACGCCGAAACGGAAAAATAATGAATGTTGCATCAACTGCTGCATTTCAATCGGGTCCTACAATGGCTATTTATTATGCCTCCAAAGCCTTTGTATTAAGCTTTTCGGAAGCGATTAACAATGAGGTGAGCCACAAGGGAATAACAGTTACCACACTTTGTCCAGGACCAACCGAAAGTGGCTTTTTTGAAGCCGCTGCCATGCAGGATAGTTTTTTAGTAAAAGGAATGAAAGCCGCCACTTCAAAAAGCGTTGCTGAATATGGATATGCTTCCATGATGAAAGGTAAAACCATAGCAATTCATGGCTTATTAAACACCCTGATGGCTACTTCTGTTCGTTTTACGCCAAGACCGCTGGTAGTTAAATTAACACGAAAAATACAAAACAAGGTAAAGTAGTTTGCCGCTTAGCCATCCTCTCCGTTATTTTATTTCTTTGTTATTGATGAACATTCCTTTCATCTGAGTTTTTAGACAGTTTGACGGTTGGCGGCTTAAAGGAGAGTGCAGAATAAATAATTTCTAATTGTCTTACCGCACTAAATCGTGTGTTTGCAAGTCTACCCGTAATACTTGTCTATGGAATACTTGCGGTCGTTAACTTTCTTTTCTCGGGTGTCAACTTACTCGGTGCGGGTCTTAAAACACTGTCGGCGGATACGAAAACACTAAATGCGTATGCAAGAATACTTGGAGCGGTCGTTACATAACTGTCTGCGGTTAGGAGAACACTTAGGTCGGCTTATAACTTTCTCCGAGCGGTCGAAAGAACACAAAGGTCGGCTTGGAAAACACTAAAAGTGGATGCTTACTTTCTACACACAGGTCTTAAGTTATCCTTTAGCAAGTAGTTTTTTAAGATACTCTTTTTGTTGCTCGTAGGTAATGCCTGCAATTTCCTTCGTTAATTTATCACGAATGTCTCGCATCATTTTTACTGGGTCAAAGTCTATAACTTCAACAACCTTTTTCTTTGTTTGTGTTTTCATATTGCAAATATTTCTTTAGGTGTTCGTATTTCAAGTAGCGGATAACCATGTCGAAGGTTAATAGAATTGTATCCGCGAATTCGTTCCAAATTTACAATGTGTTTAAAATTCCAACTTGCAAGGACATCGGCACGGCATATTGTTGCTATTGCAATGTGTTGGCAGTCTATTAAACTCGTTTTACCCACCACTTTTTCTGAAATATACATGTCGGCTAATTCAAGCGCCTCACTTGTTAACTCCACTTTTTCAATTTGAGATTTCGGTAATGTTTTTAAATAATCCTTTACATGAGCAGGGGCGCGCAATAATTCTGCTTCCAAAAGAGTGGACACAAGTATAATAGCTTCCTTATTGATTACTCTCTCGAACATTGGTTTTGTGTCAACAGAGAAGACCTTAGCAAAAACGCCCCCAATAACAGATGTATCTAAATATATCCTCATAGTTTAACAAATGTACGAAAATAAATATCTTGAATGTTTTTACAGCGTTGATAATAAACCTGTAAAAGCTCCTATTAATCCGAAAATTATAGCAATCCAATAACCGAAAGTTTCTCGTTTTTCTTTTTTTTCTTCTCTTATTAATTTTCTAATATGGTGAAATCCAATAGTTGTAAAAATATATTTTTCGCCTTCTTCATCGTCAAAATCATATTTATAGTAAATATCATTATCATTAAAGTTAGGTGCAGGAATTATCAAATCCTGACAAATATTTAAATAATATTTAGTTTGAATATAGTTTATATAATTCAGTGTTTTTTCTTTCTCTTGATAAAGAGAAGAACCCTCGGCTTGACCATCTGGGGTGTTAGCTATTTTACTTATTTGCAGAAGCTCGAGTTCTTTTTTTGAAAGTGTTTTTCTTAACCGATGCAGTGTTAATCGATATTCTAAAAATGGAAACATGTTATGTATTATTTAATACCTAATAATGGTATAGTTATTAATAAATTATTGCTCTTTGGAAATCTTTTTCAATTCTAGAGCTTTATCATAATCTTTTAATGCTCCTGTGAGATTTCCCACTTTCTCTTTTTCTCTTCCTCGTAAATTATATATCAGAGCATCATTGGTTTTTAATTCTAAATATTTATCATAATCCTTAATTGCTCCTATTGGATCCCCTATTTTACTTTTGCACATAGCACGATGAGAATATGCATATGTGTAATCATTTTTTAATTCAATTGCTTTAGAAAAATCTATAATTGCTTTTTGATAATCTAATAGTTTATATCGGCACATACCACATGAGAAATATATTCCATAATCGCTACCATCATTATTAATTTTAAGTTCAAGACGTTTAGTCCATGCATCCAGAGCTCCATTCCAATCGTTAGCTTTTTGCTTTGAAACAGCTTCTACAAGGAAGCGCGTTCGAGCACTATGTATCTCTAATTCCGTTTTTATTTCTAACGTAAGTAATTTATTAGTAATGGCAATTGCATTACCCACTTTCTGCAAAGCATTATTATGAATTTTTACGAGTTTATTTTCTGCCATTTTCCACCTACACAAAGCCAGCGGAATCAGCAGGTTTTGTGCAATCAATTTTAGTTAAAACTATTTTTTATTATTTCAAGAAAACGACTTACCGTTTCATTTTCATCTTGCCAGTTGTATTTTTTTTGTAAATCATTAAACAGGTTAAGGGCGGCTTCGGTAGTTGCTGCGCTGTTAAACAATTGTATGCTTGCCTCATAGTCGGTAGTATCGCCTTTAAATAATTCGCTTATAAATTCAAACTTATCATTTATTCCAATTGTGGTTTTAATATCTCGTTTTGGAGTTGGCTTAGTTTCAGGAACGAGTACATGTTCCTTTACAATTTGTTCTATTATCGGCGGTGCGACAGTTAGAACCTTTTTAACGGATTCAGGTTCAGGTAAAGGTTCTTCGTTTTTTGTTTCTGTAACGGGCAGCTGAGTATTTATAACCTGTTGAACAGATGGAGATGCAGCAGGTGCTTCTGTTTTTATAATTTTTTCAATTGCCGGAGCGGGCTCAACACTTGGTATTTCAACAGGTTTAGTTATTGGAATTGCTTCTGTTTTGGTTTCTACCACCGGAACTTGTGAATTGACAAAATCCAACACAATTACTTTTTTATACAATTGCTCCACACTGTTAACAAGTGTTGTTGTTTGTTGTTGTGTGCAATGTGTGGTGTTTTCAATAGCCGAAATGTGCTCGTTAATAGTTTTAACAAGCGCTGTAATGTCCTTTTTGATGAGTGATTTATCCATGAAAGATTATGTTATCAGTTGGTTTTTAACAAAACATTTTAAGTAGATTTGTTGCAAACAAATATCCATTAAAAGTAAATTAAAAATTTACAAACCCATAAAAGATTATAACATTTTAGCAAACATGTTTCTGGAAAACAACATACATGCTCAATTAAAAAAAGGCTCCATTGAAGTTATTTGCGGGTCGATGTTTTCGGGTAAAACAGAAGAGCTGATACGTCGCTTAAAACGGGCAGAATTTGCAAAACAAAAAGTAGAAATTTTTAAACCGATTGTTGATACTCGTTATCACGATGCCAATGTGGTTTCGCACGATAGCAACTCCATTACTTCTACACCTGTTGAATCGTCGGGCAATATTATTTTAATGGCCAGCGATGTAAAAGTAGTTGGCATTGATGAAGCGCAATTTTTTGATGATGGACTGGTGGATGTGTGCAATCAGCTTGCTAATAGTGGCGTGAGGGTTATTGTTGCCGGTCTGGATATGGATTATCAGGGCAACCCCTTTGGTCCAATTCCACAACTGATGGCTATTGCAGAACATATTACCAAAGTTCATGCAATATGTATGAGCTGCGGAAATATTGCCAACTATTCACATCGTATTATTGAAAATTCGTCTTTAATTTTACTTGGTGAAACTGATAATTATATTCCTCTTTGCAGAGATTGTTTTTACAATGAACAGATGTAGTGGTATGTTAAGCATAAAATGTACACCGTCATGCGGAACTTGATTCGGCATCTAAAATTCGACAAGCTCGGTACAGGCACTCGGAATCACTTTAGATGCGACGATGTATGCTTAACATAACAGTAGCAAATACAAATCTGACAGGTTTTGCTCACACATAAATGAGATTGGTCAAGTGTAAAAAACAAAATGATTTAATTTACAAGATTGTTAACTTATGAATTACAGTGTTTCAACCATATCGTCGTTACTACATGCCGAAGTAAATGGCAATGTAAGTTCAGATGCAGTTATTAAAGATTTGCTGATTGACAGCCGTAAGCTTGGAAACCCTGTTACCTGTTTGTTTTTTGCTATTAAAGGTGAAAGACATGACGGACATACTTACATCAACGATTTGTATCAAAAGGGGGTTCGCAATTTTGTTGTTTCGCAATTACCATTAAATCATATCTCAGCTTACAGATGCTTGTTTTATTTTGGTGCATGATACGTTGCAAGCATTGCAATTATTGTGTTCTCAACATCGCAAGCAATTTGCTATACCTGTACTTGGTATTACCGGAAGCAATGGAAAAACAATTGTTAAAGAGTGGTTGTATCAACTATTGCGCGAAGACAAAAATATCGTACGCAGCCCTAAAAGTTTTAATTCTCAGGTAGGAGTGCCGCTTTCGGTTTGGCAACTTTCGGAGGAACACACCTTCGGAATTTTTGAAGCGGGAATATCAAAACTACATGAGATGGAGTTGCTCGAAAAAATTATTCAACCGACGCTGGGGCTTATTACCAATATTGGCAAAGCACATGACGAAAATTTTGAAGACCAAAAAGAAAAGGTAGAAGAAAAATTAAAACTGTTTATCAATACAGAAACTATAATTTATTGTAAAGATTACTTGTTGGTTCACAATGAAATTTCGGGCAATGAAGCTTTTTTGAAAACAAAAATATTTACCTGGTCAAAAAAAACAAAAGCGGATTTGCTTATTGGAAGAATAACTAAAACAACTGTTGACACAGAGATACAGGGAGTTTTTAAAAACGATTTCATTACTATAAAAATTCCCTTTACAGATGAGGCAAGTATTGAAAACGCTATTCATTGCTGGGCGTTAATGTTGTATTTGGGGTATGAGAACAATACCATTTCTCAACGGATGCTGCTGCTAAGCCCAATTGCCATGCGTTTGGAGTTGAAAGAAGGAATTAACAATTGTTCCATCATTAACGACAGTTATAATTCTGACATTGGCTCACTGGCAATTGCACTCGATTTTTTAAATCAACAAAAACAGCATCCCCAAAAAACATTGGTGCTTTCAGACATTTTGCAAAGCGGACAAAACAATGAAGCACTTTACAAAGAGGTTGCCGACTTAATCCATAAAAAAGGAATATCCCGCCTGATAGGTATTGGAAAAGGTATTTCAAGTGAAGCTCATCAGTTTAATGTCGAAAAAAGTTTTTACAACTCAACCGCTGATTTTTTAAAGCAGTTTAACACCTCACTATTTCGTGATGAAACTGTTTTGCTGAAAGGTGCACGTTCCTTCGGTTTTGAAGCCATCAGCAAAGTCATTCAACAAAAAGCACATCAAACGGTTCTGGAAATTAACCTTAATGCCCTGGTGCACAATTTGAATTATTATCGCTCCAAATTAAAACCGGAAACACAGGTAATGGCAATGGTTAAAGCCTTTTCCTACGGTAGCGGAAGTTTTGAAATAGCAAACATATTGCAATTTCACCGCATCAATTATCTGGCGGTAGCGTATGCCGATGAAGGGATTGAACTTAGAAAAGCCGGAATTACCGTTCCTATAATGGTGATGAATCCTGAAGAGGATAGTTATGAAGGGATGATACATTACAATCTGGAACCGGAAATATTCAGTTTCAGAGTGCTGAATTTGTTTGAAGAAGCTATTAAAAGAAGCATTACTGATGGCGCTCAAACATTGCCTATTCATATTAAACTGGACACGGGAATGCATCGCCTGGGCTTTGAAGCCGCCGACATGAACGAACTAATTGTCCGTATCAAAAACAACAAACATCTTCGTATTAAGTCTGTGTTTTCGCATCTGGTAGGCAGTGATGATGCGCAACATGCCGATTTTACAAGACAACAGATTAAACATTTTACTGCTTTGAGTGACCAACTCATATCCCATTTTAATTATCCTGTTTTAAAGCACATTTTAAATTCGGCGGGAATTACCAACTACCCTGATGCGCAATTTGACGCTGTTCGTCTGGGGATTGGCTTATACGGAATAGGAGCCAATGAAACGGAGCAAAATCAATTGCAAAATGTGAGTACCTTAAAAACCTGCATTTCACAAATAAAAAATATTTCTGCCAACGAAACGATTGGTTACAATCGAAAAGGAGTTGCCAATAAAGACATACAAATTGCAACCGTACCTATTGGTTATGCAGATGGATTGAGCCGAAAGTTGAGCAACGGGCAAGGTAAAATGATTGTGAAAGGAAAAGTAGCACCCATCATTGGCAATGTATGCATGGATATGTGTATGATTGACATTACTGACATCAACGCCAACGAAAATGACGAAGTAATTGTGTTTGGTGAAGCATACCCGATAACAGAAGTTGCGAAAGATGTGGATACCATTCCGTACGAAATACTTACCAATGTTTCAAGACGGGTGAAACGAGTGTATTATCAGGAGTAGCAGTACATTTAAAACAGAACTATTTAAAATTGGTAAATAAAAAACGGATAGGGAATGTTTAAAGAACGTAACATTAAAGTTCTTTAAAATGTTTTTTGCTGTAGAATAGTTGTAATTTTGGGTTCTCTAATATAAATATAACGAGAAGGACATTTATAGCTGTTAGTTTCCCCCTTAATTCAGTCAGAAGTTACACAATTAAAATTACGATGAAGCGAATAGCAGATTACCGAAAGTTATTTAACATTACTCAAGAAACCGATCTTGCACAGTTAAAAGTCATTTATAGAAATTTAATGAAAGAATGGCATCCGGATAAGTTTACGGATAATGATGTGCAGAAGGCGGAGGCAGAAGCTAAGAGCAAAGTCATTATTGAGGCATATCATTTTTTAGTGAGTATATCGCCGGAAACACATGCATCAAATTTGGAGGAATATACCGAAACCATCGGGACTTCGGGCATTAATGATTTTTTGTATAAAGGACAAACATTAAAAGTTACGTTTAATAACGGAAGCGTATATGAATATTTGGGTGTTCCAAAAAACATCTATGTAAAATTGATAAATTCTTCTACTCAGGCAAGATTTGCGCGAAGACATATTTTTGATTCGTTTGTTTACCGCAACATTGGCAAACAAAATATAGCTGTATAATTGGTTTGTAACTTCATACTTGAAACACGTCCGAAAATGAAAAAAGCGTTAATGATTTTGGCAGTATCATTGGTGCTGTTTGTTGTTGCTTGCGGCAGCACGCACTCAAACGGATTGCAAAGAAAACACTGCACAAAGCCTCCATTTCAAAATTAAAAACAAAACTTTTTTGGGTAATAGTTAAGTCCAAATTTATTGTTGTTAATTCTTTTTCTGAAAACAACAACCTCCTTTTTCGGAAGGTATAATGAAGACTTGCTGCTGCATAGTTTGTAATCAACTGATAAATTTGTAGTTGTTTTTTCAGTAATTTTATGTATATCTTTGTAATGCAATGAAAAAGATATTAATAGGTTTCTTACTTTTAGTTTACACAACTTTTGCAAGTGGAATAAACCTTCAATTGCATTACTGCAAAGGAGAATTAAAGTCTGTTTCCTTATTTGAAAAAGAAAACAATTGCTGCAAATCAAAAACTAAGAAAAAGCACTGCTGCGATAACAAAACAAGCTTTTTTAAGGTAAACGATAAACACAGCTCCAGCGCTGCTTTAACTGTTCCTGTTTGTAAAGAAAAAGTTTCACACGATTTTTTTATTTCACGGAATTTTAAATTGTTCGCTTCTGTTATAAGCAACTGTATTATTGATTATCACGCACCACCTGTCATTTACGACAATCCTCTTTACTTAAAAAATAAGGTTCTTATTATCTAGATGTTATTAGTTTGTGGTTTCCCCTTCTGTTAAATTGGTTGCGGGAATCGCTGTGTTTTTGCTTATCCGCAAACATTATTTCTTCAATAAAATAACTCTTAATAATTCACACAAATGAAAACAACTAAATTTTTAACTCTTGCTTTAACGGCAATTGTAATAACATCGTGCAACACAAACAAAACTGAAACAGAAAAACAAAGTGTTTCTGCATCCACCACCGAAGTTTCAAACGGAGAGGTTACTTCCACATTTAAAATATGGGGCAATTGTGAAATGTGTAAAGAAACCATTGAAGGTTCTTTAAAGGTGGCAGGCATTTCAAAAGCCGACTGGAATGTAGATTCAAAAATCATGACCGTTGTTTATGATAGCAGTAAAATAACATTGGATCAAATTCAAAAAAATGTAGCTGCTTCTGGTTATGATACAGAAAAATACAAGGGTGATGATAAAGCCTATCATGAGTTGGCGGAATGCTGTCAATACGAAAGGAAATAAAAATTACTGATACAATCATCAGGCTATTCTAAAAAGTCTCACATAGTCATGCCGAACTTGATTCGGCATCTATGAGATGAACGATTTAACGGATAATAAGATGCTGAAAGAAGTTCAGAATGACTGTAAAATTGGTCTTAGGGACAGCCTCATATTAAAAATCTCTTTTAATGATAGAAAAAATAATAGTAGTCTCTCTTCGTAACCGCTGGTTAGTATTGGTTATTGCGGCTGTATTATTTTCTTTCGGAATTTATTCCATTCAAAATAATCCGGTTGATGCAATTCCCGATTTGTCGGAAAACCAGGTCATCGTTTTCACGGAATGGATGGGCAGAGGACCGCAAATCATAGAAGATCAGGTAACCTATCCATTGGTTTCGAACCTTCAGGGTATTCCTAAAGTGAAGAACATTCGCGGCACTTCTATGTTTGGGATGAGTTTTGTGTACCTCGTTTTTGAAGATGATGCGAATATTTATTGGGCCCGCTCAAGAGTATTGGAACGCCTGAATTATGCACAACGTTTATTACCGCAAGGCATCACCCCCACACTTGGTCCTGATGGAACGGGTGTGGGACATGTGCTTTGGTACACGTTAGATGCAAAAGGAATGGATTTAGGGGAACAGCGCGCCTTGCAGGATTGGTATGTAAAATTTGCTTTACAAACAGTACCCGGTGTAAGTGAAGTAGCTTCTTTTGGAGGTTTTGAAAAACAATACCAAATTACCATAGACCCTAATAAACTTAACTATTATAAGATACCCTTAGCAGATGTACTGAAAACTATACGCTCTAACAACAATGATGTAGGCGGACGAAAATTTGAAATGAATGATGTGAATTATATTATTCGTGGATTAGGATACATTAAGAACATCAACGAAATTGAAAACATGCCCGTAAAAACAAATGCGACAATTCCTATACGAATTAAGGATGTGGCAAATGTGCAAATGGGTGGTGATTTACGATTAGGAATTTTTGACCAGAATGGAGAAGGTGAAGTGGTAGGCGGAATCATCGTGATGCGTTACGGAGAAAATGCAGATAAAGTGATTACTTCCGTAAAAGAAAAAATGAAAGAAGTAGAAAAAGGTTTACCCGAAGGGGTAACACTACAAATTGCTTATGATAGAAGTACACTTATTGAAGAGGCCATAAAATCAGTAAAGAATACTTTGTTTGAGGAAATGATTATGGTATCCCTCGTTGTACTCATTTTTCTATTTCACTGGCGCAGCGCACTCAGCATTATTATTCAAATTCCAATAACCATTGCATCCAGCTTTATATTGCTGAATGCATTTGGATTTTCTTCTAACATCATGTCGCTAACAGGCGTTGCGCTTGCTATCGGAGTAATTGTGGATAATGGAATTATCATGGTGGAAAACTCGTATCGTAATCTTTCTGAACATCAAAACAAAACTAAAAATGACTGAGGAAGAACGCATAAAAATTATTGAACAATCCTGCAAGCAAGTATCGCGTGGGGTATTCTATTCAACTGTGATTATCATTGCTTCTTTCTTGCCGGTATTCCTGCTTACCGGACAGGAAGGAAAATTGTTTCATCCTCTGGCGTGGACCAAAACCTTTATTCTTGCTATTGATGCATTGCTTGTAATAACACTTGCTCCTGTATTAATTTCATTTTTTATGAAGGGAAATTTTAAACCGGAAAGCAGTAATCCTATTACAAGAACGTTGGAAAAAATTTATACACCTATGATCAAATGGTGCATGAAATGGAGGAAAACAACCATCGGGATAAACGTTGTTGCACTGCTCATCAGCATTCCTTTAATGATGAAAACGGGAACAGAATTTATGCCTCCGCTGGATGAAGGTTCTATCTTGTTCATGCCTGTTACTTTACCCGATGCTTCTAATTCAGAGATTAAACGCATACTACAGGTGCAGGATAAAATTATCAAGTCAGTACCCGAAGTAAAAAATGTATTGGGCAAAGCAGGGAGGGCGAATACCGCTACCGACAACTCTCCCATCAGCATGATAGAAACCATTATTATGTTAAAACCAAAAGCTGAATGGAGAAAAGGGTTCACCAAAGATGACATCATTAACGAGCTGAATGCGAAACTTCAGATACCGGGAGTTACCAATGGCTGGACACAACCCATTATCAATCGTATTAATATGCTCACCACCGGAATACGCACAGATGTAGGTGTTAAAGTGTACGGACAAAATTTAGATTCCATACAAGTATTGGCACAAAAAATTAAGAATGCCTTGAATGGTGTTGATGGGGTTAAAGATTTATATGTAGAACCCATCACGGGAGGAAAATATCTGGACATCATCATCAAAAAAGAAGAACTGGGCAGATATGGATTAAGTGTGGACGATGTGAACATGATTGTTGAATCGGCATTGGGTGGTACACAACTAACTACTACTGTAGAAGGTCGTCAGCGTTTCAGTGTAAACGCACGATTTGCGCAGGACTTCCGTAACAGTATCGAAAAAATAAAACGTTTACAAGTTCAAACAATGGAATATGGCTCCATTCCACTATTTGCCGTGGCAGACATTAAAATCACCAACGGCCCGCCAATGATTAATTCCGAAAATGCATTACTAAGAGGAACAGTATTATTCAATGTACGCGAAAGGGATTTAGGCAGCACGGTAAATGAAACACAAACACGTCTTAATGAAATGATAAAAAAAATGCCTAAGGGCTATTTTATAGAGTGGAGCGGACAATGGGAAAATCAGATTCATGCCAACAAAACGTTAAAAATTATTATGCCGGTGGTGTTACTCATTATTTTCTTCTGTTTGTATTTTGCTTTTAAATCATTACGGGAAGCATTTTACAGTTTAATAACCATCCCCTTCGCCTTGATTGGCGGGGTATACATGGTGTACTTTTATGGGGCTAATCTTTCGGTGGCAGTTGCTGTAGGTTTTATTGCATTGTTTGGAGTAGCTGTAGAAACAGGCATTGTAATGGTTATTTACCTGAATGATGCCATGAAACAATTAACAATTGCTAAAGGTAATTCAGCAGAAACAATTACCAAGGCAGATATACAAGAGTACGTAATTAATGGAGCCGCAAAGCGATTGCGTCCTAAATTAATGACGGTATCGGTAGCATTGTTCGGATTGATTCCTGTGTTATGGTCATCCGGCGTGGGAAGTGATGTGATGATTCCTATTGTGTTGCCTATGATTGGCGGAGTGTTTACTTCTTCCACTCATATATTACTGGTTACACCATTGATATTTTTAATGGTAAAGGAATATGAACTTAAAAAATATGGAAAAATCGAAATCTCTGAAACGCAACACTAGAGTGGAGAAGAAAAGCCTCCCCCCCAACCCCTCTCCCCTTCTACAAGCTCAGGGCAAGCTAGAGAAGGGAGTGTTGAACTTTTTTATGCTTATGATTAGTACAATCATGTTTTTAGGTTTATCTGTAATGCTTAATGCACAAGTGCTTCCATTGGACAGTATACTTAATGCAATAGAAAAAAATAATGCTGAACTTAAAGTATATGATGCAAAAGCAAATGCTTACGATACCTATGCTACTGGTGCAAAGGCGCTTGATGCACCACAAGTTGGAGCTGGTTTTTTTATGACGCCTTACAATACACAAATGTGGAATGCCGATCCATCTGCGTACAGCAGAGGAATGGGTTCATTCATGCTGTCGGCACAACAAATGTTTATGTCCCCTCAAAAATTAGATGCTAACGAAAAATACATGAAAAGTATGTCGGGCGTAGAAAATGAAATGAAAAACTCCACACGAAATCAACTTTTTTCCATGGCTAAAATGAATTACTATGAGTGGATTTTGCTAAAAAGAAAACTTCGCATTTTAAAAGAAAGCGAAGAGGTGTTGAACTACTTAATCAAATCAACAGAATTAAGGTACACTTATGGAATGGACAAGTTGAATGCCTATTATAAAGCAAAAGGTATGTTGGGAGATATTCAAAATGTGATGATAATGACGGAACAGGACATAAATCAACAAAGAGTATCACTGAATGCATTAATGAATAGAAATAAAAATATGTTGTTTGATGTGGATACCTCCATGACCTTTAAAAATTACGAAACCACACTTATTGATAGCTCTGCAATTGTTGATGCCAGAAGTGACTTTAAAGTATTAAAGCAAAATGAACATGTATTACGTTCCAAACAAACCTATGAACAAACCAAATCATTACCCAACTTTGGTATTAAGTACGATCATATGCTGGCGTTTGGAACACAGCCTCAATTGTTCAGTTTAATGGCAATGGTAAGTATTCCCATTGCACCTTGGTCATCAAAAATGTATAAGTCAACCGTTGCCGGACTTAACTACGAAATTGAAGCATTGCAGGCACAGCAACAAGGTTTTGTAAATACGGTAAGCAGTACTCTTGAAAATTTGAAAATTAAAATTAAGAGCAAAAAGCTGCAAATTGAAATATCTGACAACACAATTATTCCGGCAATGCGAAGAAATTATGAAACCGCATTATTGGCGTATGAACAAAATACCGAACAGCTGTTTATGGTGTTGGATGCCTGGCAAAACTTAAAGCTGACTCAGCTGTCACAAATTGACCAACTGATGGAACTAATTGCTTTGCAAGTTCAATATGAAAATCAATTGGAGATAAAATGAGCGTTAGAAAAATAATTGTGCTATTGTCCATTTTCATTATCGCATCTTGTGGTAATGAAAAATCATCTGATAATGTGGGTGAGAGGGAACACATACATCAAGGAAAAAAAACATACACTTGTCCAATGCATCCTGAAATAATACGAGATGCACCCGGCACTTGCCCGATTTGCGGAATGGACTTAGTAGAGAAAATTACAGAAGCTGTTGCAAATACAAAAGATTCACTCGGGTTTTTATTAAAGCCAACCAACGAATTCGCTTTAAGCCAAATAAAAGCAATACATCCGACAGTTAAAAATTTACTATTACAAGTTGATGCGCCGGGAAAAATAATGTTTGACCCAAAGGAAGCTTCTGTTATTGCTGCACGAGTATCCGGACGTATAGAAAAACTATATACAAAGCAAAATTTTCAAGTAATAGAACGGCAACAAAAGTTAATGGACGTGTACAGTAAAGAGCTTGTTACAGAACAAGAAAATTATATTTATTTGTTGAATAACGATGCAGCAAATACTTCATTAATTAAAGCTGCGGAAAGCAGATTGTTATTACTGGGATTAACTGCTGACCAAATAAAAGAATTGAATAAAACAAACAAACCATTACATACAATTACTCTTTACAGTCCTTATTCCGGGCATTTACATGAAATGGGCGCCTCTTCATTTGGTAATATGAAGAGTGGAAATGAGAACAAAACATCTTTGATTGAAGAAGGCATGTACGTTCAAAAGGGACAAACACTTTTTAATATTTATGATACCAAAAAAGTATGGGCCGTTTTATCTGTTTATTCAAATCAAATTCTGCTGATTAAAAAAGGACAAAACGTAACGTTAATAATAAACGGAGAAAAAGTATCAACAAATAATTTAACGGTTGACTTTATGGAACCTGAGATAAGAGCGGAACAAAGTACAAGCACCATTCGTGTATATGTTCCAAACACCAATCATAAAATTAAAATTGGTTCTAATGTAACCGGGTTGATTGATGCAGGTAGTAAAAATGGATTATTTATTCCTTCTTCTGCCGCAATACATTTAGGAAATAACATAGTAGTTTTTATAAAAAATGATGAAGTATTCAAAGCTCGATTAATTGAAACAGGAATAGAATCAAATGGCTGGATTGAAATACTTTCGGGCTTAACAAATAAAGACCTGATTGCCGAAAATGCACAGCTATTAATGGATAGCGAGAGTTTTATAAAAACAGGGAAATGAAAACTATTGAAGAAAAAGGATATACCACTGAGGCACTAAGGTCACGAAGTCTTATGGGAAGCCTCTCTATATTTCTTAGTGTGCTCAGTGCCTTAGTGGTAATTATTTTAACCTCTTGTCAACAACAGCAACACCAAGAAGAGAGTGATGTGTATTATACCTGTTCTATGGATCCTCAGGTAATGGAACTAAAGCCCGGTAATTGTCCTATTTGCAAAATGCCCTTGACTCCGGTAAAAAAAGATCATTCATACAATTCCGGTTATTTGCAGCTGAGCGATCAACAGGTACAATTAGGAAATATTACAACAGCTATAGCAAAAGAGCAAGACCTTGGCGACGAGCTTTTGATGACAGGAGTTTTAACCGTTGATCAAAACAACATAACATCCATCAGTTCCCGTGTATCCGGAAGAGTTGAAAAACTATATTTTAAAAACATAGGAGATAAAATAAATAAAGGAGAACCTATTTATGAAATTTATAGTGAAGACCTCAGTCTTGCTGCAAAAGAATTAAAACTGGCATTGGAGAAAAAGAAATCGTTAAACAATGCTGTTGTTGACATTGACAAGATTATCCATAGCGCGAAAAACAAACTGCAGTTATTTGGATTGAATGAAAAACAAATAAAACAAATTGCCGATGATGAAATCAATTCAAATGTGTTTACCATTGTCAGCGCTGTTTCAGGTACGATAAATAACATAATCATTAAAGAAGGAGATTATATTATGGAAGGAGGCAACATTTATCAACTGGCAGATTATTCCAACTTATGGGCGCAAGTGCAAGTATTTGTGGACGATTTAAACAAGATAAAAGAGAACATGCCCGCAACCCTTTCTTATCCCGGCATTGTGGGATTAGAAACAACCGGTAAAATATCGTTTGTAAATCCTGAATTGAATTCATCCTCACAAATAAATCTGGTGCGGATTGACGTACTTAATAAAAACGAAGTGTTGAAAGCAGGAATGCAAGTGAATGTATCGGTATTGCTAAACAAAACACGAACATTGGCAGTACCAAAAGATGCACTTTTACTGGATGAGCATGGGGCTTCAGTCTGGACAAAAACAGGACACAATCAATTTAAAAATGTGATGGTAAAAACAGGTTTAGAAACTAATAACTACACACAAATAATAAGTGGATTGAAAAATGGCGATACCATTGTTATTTCGGGTGCGTACTTACTGAATAGCGAGTATTTATTCAAAAATGGAACAAATACAGTGGAAGAGCATAGTAAGGATTCACTGTAATTATTGCAACTGAAAACTCCCGATTTTTTCTGAATATACACGTCTTCATTTTGTTAAAACAGATGTAAGTGTATCTTTTGTTAATCCGTCATTTACAAAATAAGTAAGCGTTATACGTGTACTACTTGTTAATGTACCTGAACCCGAAACATTTGTTCCATCTATTATTTGAGAAGGTATGAAAATGCTGTTATTGGAGGTCGTTGCTTTTGTTTTAGCATGAAAACCATACAAGCCAACAAATAATATGTAAGTAGTATTTGTTGAATCAGCAATAGTTACATTATATGTTGAAGAACCTGATTGCGTGCCGTGTTCGGAGATGTTCCAGGTTCCTAAAAATTTAGCATTGGGACTCGAACTGGCTGTGGCACTTGTAGGACTTGGGTCATTTTCTTTTGAACAGGAGTCGAAAAACAGCACTAATACAAAGCACATTAAAAGGTGTTGTAAAATTTTTTGGTTCATCATTTTAATCAGACTCCGTTGCTTTTCTTTTTAAGAATACGCCCTTTGTTTTTATCAAATCCATATGGGCAATGTTTACAACCATTTTGACAACAGTATCCTCGTTTAAGTAAATATTTTTCTGTAAAAACAATAAAACCATGTTCACTGTAATAAAAATCATCCGGCTCTAAATTCGTATTTTTTGGAAAACCTTCCATTTAATTCCAATTTTTATTTTCTGACGTAAAAGTAGTTTTTTACTTCATCAAATTCACCATTCCTCTGTAGGTATAATTGTGTTTGTTAGCAAATGCGGTGATGTTAATCACGTAAACATAAGTATCCATTGCAGCCACCTCAGTACCTCCGTTTACTTTGCCGTCCCAGCCTTTGTTGATATCCGTGCTTTGGAACACTAATTGTCCCCAACGGTCGTAAATCATCATCTCAAATGTGGTAATACCATCTCCTTCTGCTTTAAATACATCGTTCACCCCGTCGCCATTTGGGCTAAAAGTATTTGGAACATACAAGGATGTTGGCAAAGTTATTCGCACAATTTCATAGGTTGAATCTTTACACGATCCATTGCTTACAATCAACTTCATTTTATATGTTCCCGTATCGGCATAGGTGTGTTCCTTAGGGTTGGGCGATGGGGATAGGTTTTTATCGCCAAAATCCCAGTACCAGGATGTTGTTGCGATGGAAGCATCAGTAATTGTTATTGTTGGTTCTAAGATACTGGTACGTTCAGGATTGATGATAAAGATAGCATGTGGATTTTCATGCACCACTACCGTAGCGGTTTGATTGAGCGTTTTGCTGCAATTGTTCCCATCTGTTACATTGGTCAGTGTATAAACAAACGTTCCGGTTTTATCGGTGGCAGGGTTTGTGGAATAAACACTATCGGCAGATTGTGTAACAGAATCGTTATTAATTGTAAAGGTGAAGGTATAAGGTTTGGCACCATTTAATCCTTTAAACAGAATGGCTTTTGGCATACTATCTCTGCACACATCTTCATTCTGACTGATGGTAGCATCGGGTAATGGTAAAACCGTCATAGTAGCTGAGGCAGCCACTGTTTGTTGACAATTGGCATCCTGTATATGGGATAAGTTATAAACTACAGGTACTGCATTACTTGTAGATACACCCACTACTGCCACATTATTTCCATTGATAGTGGATACTGTTTTAGTTACTCCGTTTTCAGTATAATTAAAGGTATAAGGTGCAGTACCCTGACTGGTGATGGTAAAGACCACTTGTGCCGTACTATTTTGACACACACGTTGGGGAGCTGTTACCGTTGCTGTTAATGCAGGGCGAACGCTTATTGACGTTATTACAGATGTTGTTGCAGCAGGAATTGGTAAAGCGCAGGAATTGTTACTGGTTACTGTCATGGTTAAGCTTACCGTATTTCCTGCATCGGCAGGGGTTGAAGTGTATTGTGGGCTCAGTGTACCGGAATTAGTCAATGTGCCCTGTCCGTTAGTTGTCCAGTTGATTGTTCCGTAGCCGGACTGTGTACCGGATATGGTTGCAGTGTTTCCCTGACAGATGGTTTGTGGTGTTCCGGCTGTGGCTGTTGGTAAGTAATCTACATTGATGATATAGTTGGCTGTTGCTGTTGCATTTGAACAGGTGTTGGTACTGGTTACTTTCATTGTTAAGGTGACCGTTTTGCCTGCATCATGTGAATTTGCAGTGTAGGTGGGTTGTAACGGATTACCTCCATTTGTAATACTTCCTGCGCCATTTGCTGTCCAGCTTGGGCTACCATAGCTTTGTATCGCTTCTCCATTTTTTAAGGTGTAAGAGGCGTTTTCACATATAGTAGCACTGCCTGCGGTACCTGCTGTTGGAAGAGGATCTACATTTATTGTGTAGCTTGCCGTAGCGGTTGCTCCCGAACAGGTATTGTTACTGGTAACGGTCATGGTTAAGGTGACTGCTTTTCCTGCATCAGTTGAATTTGCCGTGTAAGTGGGCATTAAGGTAGTGTTACCACTTGTAATGCTGCCTGCACCAGTTGCTGACCATGATTGTACTGTTGCATTGCTCATTGAGGCTTCTCCATTTTGCAAGGTGTAAGAAGCATTTTGACATATCGTATGAGGGCCTGTCGCGTTTGCTGTTGGCAGTTCATCTACATTAATTGTATAAGTGGCAGTGGCTATTGCTCCCGAGCAAGTGTTATTACTGCTTACAGTCATGGTTAAAATGACAGCATTCCCTGCATCACCCGCTGCTGCCTTGTAGGTTGGCATTAAAGTAGTGTTACCACCTGTGATACTTCCTGCTCCGTTTGTTGACCAGGATTGTACTGTTGCATCGCTCATCGATGCTTCTCCGTTGCTTAATGTATAAGAGGCATTTTGACAAATGGTATGAATACCTCCTGATGTGGCTGTGGGCAGTTTATCCACATTGATGGTATAAGTAGCGGTTGCTATTGCACCTGAACAGGTGTTGTTGCTGCTTACGGTCATCGTTAAGGTGACTGCTTTGCCTGCATCATTTGAATTTGCCGTGTAGGTGGGCATTAAGGTGGTGTTACCATTTGTAATACTGCCTGTTCCGTTTGCTGACCAGGATTGTACTGTTGCATTACTCATCGATGCCTCTCCGTTAGTTAAGGTATAAGAAGCATTTTGACAAATGGTATGAGTCCCTCCTGATGTGGCTGTGGGCAGTTTATCTACATTTACAGTGTAGCTTGCCGTAGCGGTTTGTGATGCACAGGTATTGGTACTGGTTACGGTCATTGTTAAGATGACAGCATTCCCTGCATCACCATGTGCTGCTGTATAAGTGGGTGTGAGGGTATTTACACCACTTGTAATGCTTCCTGCTCCGTTTTCTGTCCAACTTGGGGTTCCATAACTTTGTGATGCAGTACTTATTGTTGTCGTTGAGTTTTCACAGATGGTAGTGCTGCCGGTTATTGTTGCTATTGGCAAATGGTCTACATTTACAATATAGTTGGCGCTGGCGGTTTGTGATGCACAGGTATTGGTACTGGTTACGGTCATCGTTAAAGTTACTGCCTTACCTGCATCCCCCGCTGCTGCGGTATAAGTGGGGGTGAGGGTATTTACTCCGGCGGTGATGCTGCCCGCTTCGTTCCATGTCCAACTTGGGGTTCCATAGCTTTGTGATGCAGTACTGACAGTAGCCGTTGAGTTTTCACAGATGGTGCTGCTACCCGTGATGGTAGCCGTTGGTAAATGGTCTACCTGTATCGTGTAAGTTGCAGTGCTGCTTTGTGGAGCACAGCTATTGGTGCTGCTTACGGTCATTGTTAAAATCACTGTATTGCCGGCATCGCCTGCCACCGCAGCATAGCTTGGTGTTAACGTTGTTGCGTTGCTTATTGTGCCCAAACCATTGCCCGTCCATAAAATACTGCCATATTTTGCGATAGCTCCGCTTATTGTTACACTTGCGTTTTCACAAATAGTTTTTATGCCACCGGCTGTTGCCAGTGGCAAGCTGTCCACATTTACCGTGTATTGTGCTGTTGCAGTATTCGGATTACAGGTATTGGTGCTGGTTACCGTCATGGTTAGCGTTACCGTTTTGCCCGCATCACTTGCCGCTGCGGCATAGCTTGGTGTTAAGCCGGTAGCATTGGTAATCGTACCCGCCCCCGTTCCGTTACTACTCCAGTTTATACTGCCATTGGCAGCACTTGCTCCACTTACTGTTGCGGTGCCGTTCATACAAATACTTCCCAATCCCCCTGAACTTGCTGTTGGCAGTGGGTCAACAGTGACTGTTACTGAACCGGTTTGTGGCTGAGAGCAATTAAACGTGTCTTTTACCGATAATAAGTTTACCGTGTGCGTACCGGCTGTTAAGGTTGTTAATGGCAATACTACACTGTTTTTCCCTGATAGTGTGGTAATGGTGGTTGTTCCTGCACCATCTATATTATAATTGAATACAAATGGAGGATGACCTATACTTCCCGTAAAGGTTACCTGCGAGGCTCCACCTGACTGACAGATGGTACTTGATCCTGTTAAACTCAAACTGGCTGTGGGTATGGGATTTACTGTTAAGCGAGCTGAACCGTTACCACTTCCTGTACATACGTTGGAACTGGATATGCCATTGGTGTAAATCGTTGTTCCCAATGTTGTTGCCGGAACTGATAATGTTGTTGTTAACGAAGGGGCGGTGCTGCTTATCGGTGTTTGGGCTACATTAGCTCCTCCGTTTACCGATGTGTAATAATTAAATGTAACCGGAGCCGGAACACCAATACTAGTAAAGGTAATTGTCTGTGCCGGGTCACCTAAACACACATCGTTTAAGGCTGCCGTTATCGTTGATTTTGGTAGGGGGTCAATAACCGTGGTATCAAAACTTCCGCCTATCCCGCAGATAATTCCTGAAGCATCTTGTATATTGGTAATCGTGTAAACAAGTGTGTCGGCATTGGCGGTTGACACCTGAACGGTTGCCGTACTGCCTGTGGATGTTACACTATTGGTAGTAGTGCCATTCACATCCGATTTAATGGTGTAATAAAACGTATAAGGAGGTGTTCCTACAGAGCCATTAAACATCATACTAGGTGAAGCGCTGTTTTGACAGATTCGGTGAACGGCTGCCGTTACTGTTCCTTGTGATGGAGCTCGTACCTCCACTGATGCACTACCAGTCTGGTTTTGAATACACGATGCGGAACTGCCTTCCTGCACACTTATCAAATTATAAGTGTAAGTTGTTACGGTACCTGTTGGAACAGATACGGATGCTGTTGTTCCTGCTATACTACTTACCGTTTGACTGCCAACTCCATTAATACTGTAGGTAAATAGATAGGGAGCTGTTGCACTTGTTCCTGTAAACACAATGTTAGGAGATGTACTGTTTTGACAAACGGTTACATTGCTGCTAATGGCGGCTGTTGGAAGAGCATTAAGGGCTACAACTGCACTTCCTGATTGCGTTTGTGAACATAGATTGTCCGCAACACTCATCAATGAATAATTAAAAACAGTAGCAACATTTGTTGGTACTGTTAAGGTAGTAGTAGTTCCAACAGCAGTTACTGTATTTGTAGTGCCATTTAAACTATAAATGAACGTATAGGGAGCGTTGCCGGTTAATCCTGTAAAGGTAATGTTTGGTGCTGTAGCACCCAAACATACTGTAGCTGCTCCTGAAATAGTGCCTGTGGGAGAGGGGTTAACGGTTACAACTGCATTTCCGGTTTGTGTTTGTGTACAACTATTGGCATCTTTAACACTTATCAGAGAGTAAGTAAAAGAACTTGCTATAGCTGTTGATACAGCTACTGTTACGGTATTTCCGGAGGTGGTTGTTATTGTTTGAGCAGTACCTCCGTTTACATTATAGGTAAAGTTGTAAGGTGCGGTTCCTGCACTTCCTGTAAAGGTAATATCAGGTGCCGTTCCATTTTGACATATTGTAGTTGATTGGCCTATAGTGGCCATTGGCAAAGGATAAATGCTAACCACCGTGACAGAACTAGTTGTTATACTTTGAGAACAAGCGGAGGAACTGCTTTCTTGCACACTTACCAAGGTATACGTATAACTGGTTACTGTTGTTGTTGGTATGGCTATAGATACGGTATTGGTAGCAGCTGAACTTGTTATTGTTTGATTTGTGCCTCCGTTAACCTTGTAGGTGAAGGTGTATGGAGCGGTTGCACTTCCCCCGGTGAAAACAACAGTTGGAGAAACACCACCTAAGCATACATTGCTGCCGCTAAGCGTTGCGGTAGGTAAAGGATTAACTACTGCATTAAATTGAACAGACCTGTTAGTTCCACAAGCATCAACAAAATTACATGTATACACAGTACTTACCAGAGGATTCACCTGAATTGAATCTGTACCTTGCCCGTTAATAGGATTGGTAACCGGAGTTGATGCCCAGGAATAATTTGTTCCTTTAATAGGAGCGCCATACTTGATTAATCCTCCTGCGCAAACAGTTTTTGTATTGGGTGTTGTGTAACAAAATGATTGATTGTTGGAAGAACCACCTGTGGAGCCAGTGATAGACCAATAGTTCAAATTGGTTCCGCCAAATAAGGCAGCAAGATAATTGCCCGTAGCTGTTTTTCTTACAACACCATCAAACGATACCGAAATAGTTTGGGAAGTGGCGCTATTGTATGTCCAATTGATAACTATTGTATGATACGTACCATCTTCAATATTAACACCTGCACCCGCCGCAGGTACGGGAGCTCCATTCAACTGGTTTGCCGTTGCTGATACAACACCATTTTTATAAAGTCCTATATGATCATCAGCAATATCATCCACACCAATACCGGTATTTTGATACGTATCAAATTCTGCAATAATAGATGGATTAGAGGTAGTACTAACTCCCAAACCAGCACCAGTACCTAAGCTTGGATTACAGTCGGTACCTATAATAAAGGTCATTCCATCCGCACCGTTGGCATCTTTAGTTCCAAAATTCATGGTAAAGCTAAGGGAGAATGTGGTAGCCAGATTAATGGAATAAAGATCTGTTGCCATCCCTGCCTGATTGCCTGCATCAGGTGTTATTTGATAGCAGCCACCACCCAAACTGTTTGCACTGCCTTTTAAAAAAAAATCCGATTGTGCATGCAGCGTTGCATTGCCAACCGAAAACAGTAACATAATTAAAATTACATAACGATAAAACATCCTCTTATTCATGCACTCTAAGTATTACCATAAATGTAATTATTTTAAAACACAAAAACTATGGTAGCAATTATTTACAACTTATTACATTGTATAAGATGCAATTTAAATGTAAAAGGTTGTAATACATCATTTTTAATTGCAGATTGGTTTGTTAGGTGACGTCAAACTAAAACGGACACTGACGCTACAAATGAGGCATGGTTCTTTACTCTATGTCATTTGTTCTAATACTTTCGGTAGTTTTTTTCGCAACTGCTTTTTCCATCCCATTTGCATAATCAAACTTACAATAACGAGTTTAAGTCCGCTGTAACCTGAATGTTCCATTTTAAGGATTGTCCCACCACAAGTTGGTTCTAAAGTAAAACTCAAAACAGTGTTTAATTTAGTAAAAATTCCTTTCGTCATTTTGTCTGCCGTGTTGGAATGAATACCTGCACAAGCCAATGCCTTTTCACCTGTTGCTTCACCACTATATGTATAGGCAATATGTTTAAGTGGGTCAAGAGCAATTACTTTGCAATGCGTAATTCCGTCCCAACCTTTTTGTGGTGCCATTTTGAAAGTGAAATAATGGTTAAGTTCGGGCTGGATGTCATTTTTCATAAACCAACTTCCAAGAAGTTTCGCATCTGTAAGCGTTTGCCAAACTTTGTCGGGTGTATAAGGTAAAAAGGTTTTAAGTTTAATTGTTCGCTTCATATTTTGTTTGCTTTGTTCAGTCACCCTGTGTTTTAAGCATTAAATTGCCTTAAATGATGGTCAATATGCTTATACACCATTTGCCCGATTTGTTCTTTTGTCATTTTTCCAAAAAATACGTGCTGAAAATTATTGTTATCAAAACTTGAATATTTTTCAACAGTTGAAATCCAGCGTTTCTTTTCGGCTTCAAAATCTCCGGTACTTTCTTTAATAATAAGTGAAGGGATTGTTGGTGTGTTTCGTTTCAATGGATTTGCATTACCTACAACGGTTTTCAAAGCAATTCTTCCAAAAACTCTTCCAATAAAAGCTCGTTTCAAATTAATTTTACTTTGCATCATTTCTTCCCACAATCTGCAATGTTTTATCATTTGATACACATTCATTTTGCCCCATTGTGCCTGAGTAGTTTCTTGCAGTGAATCAATTCTATTTATTAATTCAGTTTTTGTTTCGTTGTCAAATATTGTTTTCATATTTATTAATTATTTAAACAGGTTGAGCTAATAAAACCAATCATTTTATATACTGCAACTATGAACTTGCTATTATGCATCATTTGTTATTTTAATTTTTTTGCCCTGTCTAAAAGAATATCTCTATTATAGAGCCAAACAGCTTTGTTTAAATGAACATAAGCTTGTGTTATTTCTACAGCACCATAAATTCCAGGTACAAACAATACAAGTCCTAATGGATTTTCAGTAACAATACTTAACGCAATTCCACCTATAATTCCACCAAAATAGAGTGTTAATCCCCGCACTGTTTTTCGATTATATATTTTTATTTCTTTAGAAGCTGCTTCCGATTTCCGAAGTTCTTGTTTTAATTTCCGAAAGAAATAGCCACTTCTATGTCCAATGCCGTTTTTATAATAATGTCCAATACCATTATTCATAAAAATAGCCTCACGTTCATAGATAGCCTTAATGCTATCAATAGATATAACTTTTGTAGTTGAAGAGCTATCTAATACGATCGCTTTTTCTGAGGTTTGAGAAAGCAATAAATTACTTATAAGAATACTTAAGCCAATGATTATAAATTTCATAAAGTATATTTTTAAAGTTCAAATTGCGCACAATGTTTTGTTTTCCATTTTTATACTACAAATCATCGTTCGTTGTATCTTTTAATTTACTATTTAAGGCGAGGCCTTGTTAAAAAAGACATAGTGTGACGCTATTCCTAACTGGTCTTATTTCCAATAGTTTTTCATAAGGTCTGCAACCCAAATAGGTTGCTTAATTTCACCTTTAGGCTGAAATTCTTTAAATACCGGCTTTATGTCCAATACAGGAGTTCCGTCAATTGCATCAAGATACTTTACTTTTATTGTTCTTCCATTATGTTCCAAAAGTTCAACAGTAGAAAGTCCAATTGTGTTTGGCCGGTCTTTTTTGCGTTGTGCAAAAATGCCAACCAATGGATAGTTCGGATTTCCTCTTGGTTTGCCAGAAAAAACAATATCGTGATGTTTAACTTTGTGGAAGTAGTAAATAATTTCAAGGTGCGAAAAGTATGAAATGTTTTCAAACGCTTCAGTCGGAATATGGTCTGCAAGTTCAATGTCTGCAATTACTGTTTCCCAAAGGTCGTCGGTTGCTGTTGTCCTTGAGTTTTTAACAGTTGCAACTGATCTTAATTTTATTTCCATTTCTGTACTGTTATTTAATTATTGTCTAATACTTTTGCGCATCACAAAAACACTTGCCAAAAATTTCTCACGCACCGCTTCATGAAAAGTTTAGTGCTTTATTGCAGTTTTGTTTATCATTACATGTTTAGAAAGTCCAAAAATTTTAAGCCTTGAATAACCCCTTTTATTTTGAATTATGATGAAAAACCATAAGCGGAATGTTTAAATATTGTGCCATGGACTTAGTAATGCTTTTTTTAAAAAATTTGTCCATCAAATCGCGGTAGCTGGTTGACATTACAAGTAAATCTACGTTGCTGCTGCCAAGATAATTTTCAAGTGTTTCTTCAACATCGTCTCCCTGCAATAGTTTAAATGATATCGGGATATTTGATACTATGTTTTTTACCCGTTGTTCAAATTCAGGAAGCAATTGTTTTACTTCTTCACCTTGATGTTCCGAAATATGTATTACTTCTATTTTAGATCCGAATAAAGCAGCTATTTCGGCTAAAGCCCTGAGATTGGAAATATCACTCTCAAGGTATTGAGTAGCATACATCATGTTTTTTATTTTCATGTGTTCCTCTTTGGTATCGCCCGGTATGACAATAACAGGGCAAGAGGCTTGTCCTACCACCTGAGATGTATTGGTATCTAAAAACAGTCTGCCCAATTTACTGCTGATACCTTCGGTACTCATTACAACCAAGTCAACATTTTTTTCTTTTACCTGACTTATAATTTCAGTCACAACAGAATTTGCTCCGCTGATAAATTCTACATTATGTGCCGCATTGGGAGAAACTTTATTGTAAAATTCTTTTAATTGTTCATTGGATAATTTTTCGGCCTTTTGCAATCCCTTTTCCAGCTTATTTAACGGTTCGTACACATTACTATGAATGGTATAATAGGAATGCAACAAAAGCACTTTAGCGGATAGTTTTTCAGATAATTTAAGGGCGTACTTTAAAGCTTTTTCGGCATTGTCCGAGAAATCTATTGGTATTATAATTGTTTTCATTTATACTAGTTGCTTTAAAAATGATTAATTCTGCTTTTGTTGATGAGTAGATACTTCTCTTTTAATTTATTCAGTAAATACCTCGCAGTTCTACTGCGGGGTAATAAAACGTTCGCCTTTTTTGCGAACGCCATTTTGTAAGCGTTTTAAATTAGTTATGCGATACCTCGAGGCTCTGCCTCGGGGTCATTCATTATTATTTTGTGTTTGGCGTTGGAGAATAAAATGTTACTAGCTGTTTACCTTCACAACCTGAATGAACAAATATAGCGGAAATACAGGCTTACTACAAACCAAAAAAATACGTTAGCATTTAGTAACGTTGCTTATTTTTCAGCTTTCTTTTTTGCTGTTTTCTTATCTGTAAATTTAGTTTCTCCTTTCACTTCTATAGTCTGCTTAATTTTTTTGAACACGGCATAAATAGCCATTGCATGACCATGTCCCAATTCAAAATCTTCTTTAAGCCATTTTACAATTTCACCTGCTTTAACACTGGCTTTCAATTCTCCGTTTTCAAGAAATCCTTTTTTCTCCGCGAGTTTTTTAAAATCGTCAGGACTTTTTCCTGTTTTCGTTTTGATATTGTCTATGTATGCTTGAAATGACATAAATTTTTAAATTAACTAATTTGTAGTGTTCATTTTGTGGTATCTTTTAATTTGCTACTTAAGGCAGGAGGCCTTGGTAAAACTGACATAGACGTTAACTTTTCCATTTAATTTATAACATGCTACGGTGAACTGGGTTAGGAAATGAATTTTTTATATAATAGGACAAGAAAAATATCAAATATAATAACGCCAGCAAAGCTAAGGACAAACCATCTGCTCCATATTTTTTTAGTTTTATTTTTTTGCGTGTCAAAAGTGGTGTAAGGATGAGCCATTGCTCCAAGTGTATACCAAGTTATGATAAAAAAGAAAGCTGAAAGACATAAAGTTGTTCGTCTGGGAGATGATGTGCTGGCAAAGACAAGAGCCGCAATAGGAAGTATAATCCCTGCAAAAGCAGCAAAAATGCTCAAGCTATTTTTTCCATAAAATAAATTATTATTTGTTTTATGGAAATTTAAAATTGTTTCAATGCCATTCCAAATAGTAACAATATCTTCTCTTGGCGTTTCTGATTCTAATTCAATGGCTACTCTACAGCTTTTCCATTCATTGTTGAAAGCTATTACAAAATTTAAATATCTCGGCTTTTCGTATTGTAAATTAATTTGTATTTCAGATATGTCGTTTGGGAATATTAGATGTTTATATAAGCCTATTTTAGAAAAAGTCTCGGTGCCAAAACTATCGGTCAGTTTAATTTGGTAGTTTTTTTCGATTTCAGAAGGTTCGACTTTAAGTATTTTAGCGGCGTAGGACGACAAATATTCTTCAATTCTCTTTATTAATGCAATGTCGATTTCGTATGAAGTTAGGTCTTTGGTAAATCTAAAACTTGACATAAGGCTCTTTTTTAGGTAAATTAAACGTAGTGAGATTTTTTATAATTCATATCCTTGTCCTTTTTCACTGTAGACTTTTTTCGGAGAAGTCGTCCTTCTATTAATAGTAACTTATATGGGAAGTTTTCCTTGCAAAAACTTTCTCCTATATTAATTAGTACTACACATATCGAAGGAAGTTTTAATTTTTTGAGTTTCAATTTATTTTATGTTCGGTTTGTGTTTTAAAAAAATTCAGCTCACTTCCCCTTAATTCTCCCCATCCTTAGGCGCTATTTATTTATTGTTTATAATGTTGTAAAAATAAGTAATAAAGCAGGGACATTGTTTAAAATACTTGTAAAAGTTATGAATTACTATGTTTACAAGTTTGGCGGCTTGGTCTTAAAATCATGTAAGTTAGTAGGGTATTTCCTTCTTTTATCAGCTTCTTTTACTTTAATTGCCTCCTCTTTTTATCGGTTATTACCTATTGAGGCTCAGCTTGTGATCTGATTTTAAAACAATGAATGCAGTTATCATACAAAAACTTAAACAAAAAGTTTTCTACCTTAACGCAATAGCTTATATTTGGCTCCTCAAAAAAACAAGCAGCAGAGCATTTAACATTGAAATTTACCTATAACATTTAAACTACTTTTATCATGAACATTTACAACGATTACATCAGGGAAATTGAAGAACGCAAAGCAGAAGGTCTTCATCCAAAGCCAATTGAAGGTGGGGAATTGCTAAGCGAAATAATTACGCAAATAAAAGACATAAACAATCCACATAGAGAAGATTCTCTTAAATTTTTTATTTACAATACTGTACCCGGAACTACCAGTGCAGCAAGTGTAAAAGCGAAGTTTTTAAAAGAAATTATTCTTGGTAAATCGGTAGTAAAAGAAATTACACCTGCTTTTGCTTTTGAATTGTTGTCGCATATGAAAGGTGGACCATCAATTGAAGTATTGCTTGATTTGGCACTAAGTAATGATGCAGCTATTGCGAAAGAAGCGGCAAAGGTTCTTAAAACACAAGTGTACCTTTATGAGGCAGATACAGACCGTTTGGAAGCAGCATTTAAAAGCGGCAACCCCGCGGCTAAAGAAATAATTGAAAGTTATGCTAAGGCTGAGTTTTTTACTAAACTACCGGAAGTAGCCGAAGAAATTAAGGTTGTAACATTCATAGCAGGTGAAGGTGATATTTCAACTGACTTGTTATCTCCCGGTAATCAGGCTCACTCACGTTCAGATCGTGAACTTCATGGTAAATGTATGATTACGCCTGAAGCGCAAAAAGAGATTGTTGCCTTAAAAGCAAAGCATCCTGACGCAAGTGTGATGTTAATAGCTGAAAAAGGCACTATGGGTGTGGGTTCATCAAGAATGTCGGGTGTAAATAACGTGGCGCTGTGGGCTGGGAAACCGGCAAGCCCTTACATTCCGTTCGTTAATATTTTTCCAATTGTTGCTGGTACAAATGGTATTGCTCCAATTTTCCTTACAACAGTTGATGTAACTGGCGGTATTGGCATTGACCTTCAAAATTGGGTGAAAAAACTAGGAGCGGATGGCAAACCTGTTCGCGATGCAAATGGAGATGTTGTTTTGGAGGAAGTGTATTCTGTTGCCACAGGTACTGTACTTACCATCAACACAAAGAAAAAGAAGCTTTACAATGGAGACAAGGAATTGATAGACATCTCTAAGGCGCTTACGCCTCAGAAAATGGAATCTATCAAAGCCGGAGGTTCTTACGCTGTTGTATTCGGTAAAAAGCTACAAACATTTGCATCAAAACTTCTGGGCATTGCTATTCCAACTGTATTTGCTCCATCTAAGGAAATTTCTAATGAGGGGCAAGGTCTTACAGCAGTAGAAAAAATATTCAATAGAAACGCTGTTGGCAACACTCCGGGCAAAGTGTTACATGCCGGTTCCAATGTTCGTGTAAAAGTTAACATTGTAGGTTCACAAGATACTACCGGTCTTATGACCGCTCAGGAATTGGAGTCGATGGCGGCTACCGTAATTTCACCAAGTGTTGATGCGGCTTACCAGTCGGGCTGTCACACAGCTTCAGTATGGGATAAAAAAGCGCAGGCAAACATTCCAAAACTGATGAAGTTCATGAATGACTTTGGTCTTATCACTGCCCGTGACCCGAAAGGAGTTTATCACGCTATGACGGATGTAATTCACAAAGTACTTAACGATATTACGGTGGATGACTGGGCAATCATCATAGGTGGTGATTCTCATACAAGAATGTCCAAAGGCGTTGCTTTTGGTGCTGACTCAGGAACAGTTGCTCTTGCACTTGCTACCGGCGAAGCTACAATGCCAATTCCTGAATCGGTGAAGGTAACCTTTAAAGGCACTATGAAGGATTACATGGATTTCCGTGATGTGGTTCATGCCACACAAGCCCAGATGCTTCAAAAATTTGGTGGCGAAAACGTATTTCAGGGCAGAATCATTGAGGTTCACATCGGAACCCTTACTGCTGATCAGGCATTTACTTTTACCGACTGGACTGCTGAGATGAAGGCAAAAGCTTCCATCAATATTTCTGAAGATTATACCTTGATTGAATCATTGGAAATTGCTAAGAGTAGAATCCAAATTATGATTAACAAGGGCATGGATAATAAAAATCAGGTGTTACAGGGATTAATCAATAAAGCGAATAATAGAATTAAAGAGATTATATCCGGTGAGAAACCGGGGCTAACTCCTGATGCAAATGCTAAGTATTACGCGGAACTTGTTGTTGATTTGGATGTGATAGCAGAACCAATGATAGCAGACCCGGATGTGAATAATGCTGATGTTTCCAGACGATACACACACGACACCATCAGACCTCTTTCATTCTATGGCGGGACTAAAAAAGTAGATCTTGGATTTATAGGATCATGTATGGTTCACAAGGGCGATTTGAAAATTTTGGCTCAAATGCTTAAGAACATAGATGAACAAAATGGTAAGGTTGAGTTTCATGCACCATTGGTGGTGGCTCCTCCTACTTATAACATCGTAGATGAATTAAAGGCAGAAGGTGACTGGGAAATATTACAAAAATATTCAGGTTTTGAATTTGATGACAATGCACCAAAATCTGCGGCACGCACCAAATACGAAAACATGTTGTATCTGGAGCGTCCGGGTTGTAACCTTTGTATGGGTAATCAGGAAAAAGCAGAAAAGGGTGATACGGTAATGGCAACCTCTACGCGTCTTTTTCAGGGCAGAGTGGTTGAAGATGCTGATGGTAAAAAAGGAGAGTCCTTACTATCGTCCACACCGGTTGTTGTGTTATCTACCATCCTTGGTAGAACTCCTACAATAGTTGAATACAAAGCCGCAGTGGATGGTATTATCTTGACTAAGTTTGCTCCTTCTCATAAGCTGCTGGTTAATTAATCGCACCATTGACGAATCATAAATTAAAAGCCCGAGTCCCTAAGACTCGGGCTTTTTTATACCCATCATCGTAAGTATAACCCACTATCTAAATTATTAAAAAGATGGTGGTCATGCTGAACGCTTGTACTGAGCTTGCCGAAGCATGATTCAGCAACTGTGCGTTGGAAGATTCCGAATCATACTTCGGCAAGCTCAGTACAGGCACTCGGATAACTTCATACTACTAATATTGTTAGCGGTTTACTATAAATATGTTATCTGATTCTTCATTATTGGAAAAATAGTTGACGCTGGTAAAAAAGAGAAAAAAAGATTACATTTGATCTAATTAAAACATAGGACTCAAGAATTCAACTTGAGTAAAAAATAGTTCATTAACCATTTAACACCAATCTCCTATGGCATTCGACATTGAAATGATTAAGGCACTTTACGAAAAGATGCCGGCAAAGGTGGAAGCAGCTCGTAAACTGCTCGGACGTCCTTTAACATTAACAGAAAAAATTCTTTACGCGCACTTAAATGCTGAGCAAAAAGCAGAGGTGTTTGAAAGAGGTAAATCATACGTTGATTTTGCTCCGGACAGAGTTGCCATGCAGGATGCAACTGCTCAAATGGCATTGTTGCAATTTATGCAGGCAGGTCGTCCTAAAGTAGCTGTACCATCTACTGTTCATTGCGACCATTTAATTACAGCAAAAGATGGTGCTAGTACCGATTTGGCTTTTGCAAACAAGGAAAGCAAAGAAGTATATGATTTTTTAGGCTCAGTGTCCAACAAATATGGTTTAGGATTCTGGAAACCGGGTGCTGGTATCATTCATCAGGTGGTGTTAGAAAACTATGCGTTCCCAGGTGGAATGATGATTGGTACCGATTCTCACACTGTTAATGCAGGCGGTTTGGGTATGATTGCCATTGGTGTTGGTGGTGCCGATGCCTGCGATGTAATGGCAGGTTTACCTTGGGAATTAAAGATGCCGAAATTAATTGGTGTTAAATTAACAGGTAAATTGAACGGCTGGACTGCTCCTAAAGACGTTATTTTAAAAGTAGCAGGCATACTTACCGTAAAAGGCGGAACTGGTGCCGTTGTTGAATATTTTGGCGAAGGTGCTACATCCATGAGCTGTACAGGTAAAGGTACCATTTGTAACATGGGTGCTGAAATTGGAGCTACTACTTCTACATTTGGTTACGATGCTTCAATGGAGCGTTATTTGAATGCCACCGGAAGAAAAGAAGTTGCTGAAGCGGCTAACAAAATTAAAGAACACTTAACTGCTGACAAAGAAGTGTACGAAAATCCTGAAAAGTATTTTGATCAGGTAATTGAAATCAACTTAACAGAATTAGAACCACACTTAAACGGGCCGTTTACTCCTGATTTGGCTACTCCTATTTCAAAAATGAAAGAAGCAGCTGCTAAACACGGCTGGCCAACTAAAGTGGAAGTTGGTTTGATAGGTTCTTGTACCAATTCATCCTACGAAGATATTTCACGTGCCGTAAGTATTGCAAAACAAGTGGATGCAAAAGGTTTAAAAGCAAAAGCAGAATATTGCATCAACCCGGGATCGGAACAAATTCGTTTCACCATTAAACGTGATGGTTTTCTTGATGTATTTGATAAGATTGGTGCGAAAGTGTTCACTAATGCCTGCGGTCCTTGCATTGGTATGTGGGACAGAATGGGCGCAGAGAAACAAGAAAAAAACACCATCGTTCACTCATTCAACCGTAACTTTGCTAAACGTGCCGATGGTAACCCTAACACATTTGCATTTGTCGCATCTCCCGAAATAGTTACTGCACTTGCCATTGCAGGTGATCTAACATTCAATCCTATTACTGACACCTTAACAAACGCTAAAGGAGAACAAGTAAAATTAGATGCTCCAAGTGGAGATGAATTACCTACAAAAGGTTTTGCTGTGGATGATGCCGGATTTCAGGCTCCTGCTGCCGATGGCAGCAACGTGAGCGTTGTGGTATCTCCGACTTCTGACCGTTTACAATTATTAGATCCCTTTGCTGCTTGGGAGGGAACTGATTTAAAAGGATTGAAATTATTGATTAAAGCAAAAGGAAAATGCACTACCGACCATATTTCTATGGCAGGTCCCTGGTTGAAATACCGCGGTCACTTAGATAACATTTCTAACAACATGTTGATTGGTGCAGTCAATTTTTTCAACGAAAAAACCGACAGCGTTAAAAATCAATTGACCGGTACATACGATTCAGTTCCTAAAGTACAACGTGCTTACAAAGCAAAAGGTATTGGTTCTATTGTTGTGGGTGACGAAAACTATGGAGAGGGTTCATCACGTGAACATGCAGCCATGGAACCTCGTCATTTAGGTGTTCGTGCGGTATTGGTAAAATCATTTGCGCGTATTCACGAAACCAACTTGAAAAAACAAGGGATGTTAGGGTTGACATTTGCTGACAAAGCTGATTACGATAAAATAAAAGAAGATGATTCAATTGACATTGTTGGATTAGGTTCTTTTGCTCCAAACAAACCATTAACAATTGTGTTAAACCATGCTGATGGCAGCAAAGAAGAAATTAAAGCAAACCATACTTATAATGAACAACAAATTGAGTGGTTCAAAGCAGGTGGAGCTTTAAATATTATTCGTGCGAGCGTTAAAGCGTAAGTAGAGGTGAGTATCTATTGTGCACAGATGCTGAATCATGCTTCGGCAAGCTCAGCACAAGCGTTCAGCATGACGAACTATTTAATAGTTTAGATAGGGTTTATTATAACACTATTTAATAATCACAATCTTAAAAAGCATCAGTAGGCTTACTCTTTCGCATATACAAGGTGTCGCCTGCTTTAGGCTCTTCGCCTTCCTTCATATTGTTTTTTAAGTAAAGCTTAGGCAACTTTATTCCGTAAAATTGAGAAAGCGATTTCATTGTTTCACCCGCTTTTACCACATGGTATGGCACTTTTGCTTTGTTTCGTTTTGGTTGAAGAAACAATTTTTGTCCGGCAACTAATTTATCTTTAGGAGTAGCATCGTTAAATTTATACAATTGCCACAGGTCTTTGTCGGTTTCTTTAGCAATACTTTCAAAGGTATCATCCGGTTTTACGATGATGTATTTTTTTATTCCCCAACGTAATAGTTCATGGCGCTTCTCTTTTGGTTTGTCGCTGGGCGTTATAAGAGCCGGTTTATTGGAGTCCTTTATTTTGCTTGCCTCTGTATCAAATTTATACAGCTGATACTTTTCTATTAAGGTAATTAATACAGTTGGATACTGCGGATTGGTAGCATATCCGGCTTGTTTTAAGCCATTTGCCCATGCCTTATAATCGGTTCTGTCGAGTTTAAATAAAAAGGAATAGCGGGAATAACTTGTTAACAAAGCAGAGTGGTCATTGTACGATTCAAGAACAGATGCATACTTGCGAAAACATTCATCCTTTTTATCATCATCTTTAATAAAAGTGGCGCCATTCCAGTTGTTGTGACACTTTATACCAAAGTGATTGTTTGCCTGTATTGCCAAATCGCTGTTGCCATTGCCGCTTTCAATCATCGCTTGCGCTAATGTGATGCTGGCAGGGATGTTGTATTTTCCCATTTCGATAATCGCATCGTCCTTATATTTTTCGATGTACTGCTCGGCCGTTAACTTACTTTGTGCATGTGCAAAAGTAAAATGACCATAGCTGATAAAAAGAAGGATAATATAATTCAGACCCTTGAACATAGTGCGAAGTTACTAACACAATAAGGGTATTGTGTCAATCCTTCTTCTTAATTATCAAACAGTGTTTGTTAATTAGCTGATGGTAGCATATTAGTTTCCGTACATATCCAAAGCGGCATCAATGTATGTGAACACATCCGATGGATGATCCTGTGTGGGCAATTGTTTTTCGCGTTTGTGACCTAAACGCACTACAATCATTTTTTTATCGGGAATGCAAAATACGTATTGACCTAAGATGCCACGCATGTAAAAAATGTTATGTCCTTTATAGTTCGGCAGCGTCCACCATTGGTAACCATATTTTTGATTTTTCTTTCCGTGGTCGTCCATCATGTCAGCCGGAGTGGTTGATTTTAAGACGTAGTCAGCCGAAACCACTTGTTTCCCATTCCACTTACCACTATCTAAATATAATTTCCCAAATCGCGCAAAATCACGTGCGTTGGAATTAAAACAGCAGGAAGCTTTTTCTACTCCATCCTTATGATCGAGGCTCCAATAAGCGGTGTTTTTGGCACCAATAGGAATCCATAGTTTTTCAGAAGCATATTCACTCAAGGTTTTTCCTGTTACTTTTTCTAAAATACTGCAAAGCAATTGTGTGTTTCCCCCCAGGTACTTAAACACTTTTCCGGGTTCATCTGTGGCAGTGTATTTTTTTAATATTTTGTTGATGTCTGTATCGTAATAGGCAACAGCTGGATAAGAAAAAGGGTTGATGTAGTCCTCATCGAAATTAATTCCTGACGACATGGTCAGTAAATCTTTGATAGTAATTTTTGCGCCTTTCCCTTCTTTGTATTCAGGTAAAAAATCGGCAATAGGTTCATCCACACTTTTAATTTTTCCTTCGTCAATAGCAATACCCACTAATATACCTACAATGCTTTTTGCCATTGAAAACGAGTTGGTATAGGAGTTTTCATTAAATCCATCCCAATATTGTTCATGCACAATAGAATCATCTTTAATGATAAGATATGCCACCGATTTCATCTTTTCAAGTTTATGTAAAGCTGCTTCGGGAACAGCTTTTTTATTGTAATTTTTGGAGATGTTCCAGGGCTGTTCCTTACCTGCTTTTACATCGCGATTATCAAAAATAGTATATTCAGTAAGGCTCGGACCCATTCTGCCTTTCAGCAATGTATTTGCAATTAATTTATACAAATACAGTTTGCCTGAAATTAATATAGCAATACACCAAGAATCTCCACCTGAAATTCCTCCGGCTTGGTCCCGCGGAAACATGTTTTCCCTATGCCCTTCATGCCCGGCCGCACGTTTTCCGCCTGAAGAAATAAGTCTGCCGGAAGACCTGACAAAGCCTGCATAAGCACCAGCGCAACTAGAGCCGCTGTGGGCCATATTCTTTTATTCATTCACCTTCCAAAAGTGTCAAGTATACCACGCGTGAAAGCGTAAACGCTTTCACGCGTTCATGCCTTAACGGGTTATGAACTTACAAGTCTCCAGCTGATGCGTAAACGCATAGGCCCGTAAATGCGTAAATGCTTTCTCTTGATCTTTACCTATCCAATAGCCTAACTTTTTCCCATGGACTCCACTGATGTGTGCGCCGTGATTCTCGCAGGGGGGCGAAGCCGCAGGATGGGTTTCAACAAAGCCTTGCTGGATATCGGAGGGCAGCCCTTGATCCAGCTGCTGATCGAGCGCATACGTCCAGTAACCGACCGAATCCTGATTTCATTCAACGATTGTCTGAGCTACAACTTCCTTGATTTTCCGGTTATTCCAGATCATTTCGCGGGCCATGGCCCTCTGGGAGGCTTTCATTCGGCCATGCTCCACAATGTCTGTTCTCTGTATATTGTGCTCGCCTGCGACCTCCCAAATCTAAAAACTCCGCTCATAAAAAACCTGGTCTCCATGGCAGAAGGTTTTGATGCTGCTATCCCACGCACCCGCGATGGGGTTGTCCATCCATTGTGTGCCGTGTATCGCAGGACGTGCCTCCCGTCCGTTGAGCGCTCTTTGAAGCGAGGAGCGAATAAGGTAATCAAAACCTTTCTTGACGACTCCCTTGCCATAAGGTGGGTCAGTCCTGACGAAGGCAAGTTTAAAGATGCGGATCTGGCTAATATCAACACACCAGACGATTTACGAAGATTCAAGACTGTCCTGAGATCGGGACAGGGCCTCAATATGTAGTGGTCAAGAGTAAATCACCCCCGATATATTGTGATTTTTTTTGGTTCTTCAGGCCTGCCTGTGCTATATTGAGCCACGTATTCATTGGCTGCTCACAAGCGCAGAGTATCAAAAAATCGTTGGTTGCAGGCCAGTTTGTATTAGCTGACCGGGATGTTGTATTAGCTGCCTAGCTCTCCTGGACGTAGCTTTTAGGAGGCTGATTTGAAGCGGTCTCTTGCGGCAAGAGTTCACGTAGGAAGGTTTTTTTGGATGGTGCTTCCTGCTTTCACCATTTTGCTGGGCGGCGTCGTTGTGATTCTGGGAGTGCTGGTATACAAAATTTCTTATCCGAGAGGGCACGGAAGCTGTGGATCCCTCGCATTATCTATTGCCTTCCCTGGAAGTGGGGATTCCGACTAAGGATCGGATTGAAATGCCAGGATGGTGGATTCCGGGATTGAAGGGCTCTCCGGGCATCATCCTTGCCCCGGGCTTGGAATGAGCAGGTCGGATGCCCTGAGCTTGGCCGCCGCTCTACACGAAAATGGATTCAACCTCTTGGTTTACGACCAGCGGGGCAACGGGCCTACTCCCCAGGGGCCAGCGCTCTGGGACTGTTGGAATCCCAAGACATGCTGCAGGCAGTTCAGTTCCTGCAGAACCGGCCTGAAAGCGACCGATCCCGCGTAGGCATCTGGGGCGTCGATGTGGGTGCGTACGCAGCGCTCAGGGCAGCCGCAGCCTGTGTCGAAGTCCGCGCAATCGTGGCGGACGGCGCTTTTGAATCGATCGCGGACTTTATAGGTTATAGAATTGCGGAAGACTTCGGGTTGGAAAACAGTCTCGTGCAATTTGGCTGCTTCGAGATATTCAGGCTGGTTCACATCCGGGACAGGGCTCTCTCGAACCAACAACTCCCTTTGCAGGCGATTTCCGATCGAACGATCCTTTTCATCAAGGGTGAAAACCGGCGGGATTTGGGGTATCTGACTACGGCAATCTACGACAGGATCCAACCCCAAAAGGAAATGATTTCATTCAAGACTTCACGCACTCACCTGATGAACGGGGAGATTTTCAAGAGCTATGACAGGCAGGTGGCCAACTTCTTTCATTTGAACTTGCAGTAAGGAAGCGGAAGGGCGGCCAGCTAGTAGCCCGCGATGAACTCATCTCGTACCTAGCGGGGGGTAATAAGCCTCAATGAACCGATATAGAAAAACTGGAACTTGTCGGATTCAAGTCCTTTTGCGATCGCACTCACATCCCTTTTAATGAAGGGGTCACGGCAATTGTCGGCCCGAACGGCTGCGCGGCAAAAGCAATATCGCCGATGCCATCAGCTGGGTCGTTGGGGAACAAAGCGCCAAGTCACTGCGCACGGACAAAATGGAAGGGATCATTTTCAATGGAACTCAGGCGCGCAAAAATACCACATGGGTATGCCGAGGTGGTCCTTACTATGGCTCTGGCAAATCCCCTGGAAATTCCCGGCGTTCCCAGCCTAAATACCAGAGGATTCACAGTTGGCCGGAGGCTGTATCGTTCAGGCGAGAGCGAATACTACCTGGACGGTCATCGCTGCCGTCTCAAAGACATCCAAACCCTATTCGAAGGCACGGGGCTCGGGCCGAATTCCTATGCAATTCTGGAGCAGGGAAAAATGGGCCAAATTCTGAGCTCAAAACCTGCGGAACAGCGTGCCCTCATCGAGGAAGCGGCGAGAATCACATTATTCAAAAGCCGCCGCTATTCCGCAGAAATGAAACTTGAACAGGCGCAGCAGAACCTGGTCAGAGCTCCAGATATAATTCGGGAAGTGGTCCGTCAGCTCAATTCTCTTCGAAGGCAACGAGGCAAGGCGCGCCGTTACCCGCAGGCTGCGCGAGGAGCTGCGTTCCATCCAGCGCTTAAAGGTTGGGATGGAAGAACGGCAACTCCGTGGAAGGTTATCCGAATGCTCCTCCCGTTTCGTTGCTGCCCAGGAACAGGAGCGGACGATTCTATCCGCACTTTCGGCTGCCGAGAGTGCGCGGAGAGGCGTCGTGGAGGTCCTGCAGCGCTGAGGAGGAAGAAGTCAACAGTACCCGGGAACAGCTGGCCAGCCTGAAAATTGAGGCGGGAAATGCCCAGAACACATTGGAGAATCAAGGAAACTCAAAAGTTGGGCCTGCTCGAGCGCGGCGGAGAACTGGACAGGGAGCAAAAGGCGATCGAGGAACGCAAGGAACTCATCCAGCGTAAAAACGCAGCAAATCGGCAATTCCTCGAAAGCCCTGGTGGAGGAAATTTCTCGCGAGCAGGAGGTCCTGGACTCGGAACAGGCAAAGAGCGAGCGTATTGCAGGATGCCATCCATCAAACCGAAACCAAAATCGACGACCTGAGATCGTTTTTGCTGACGGGAGCTGGAAGGCTTTCGGATCTGAAAAACCTGCAGGCACGGTACCAGGAAAGCATCGAGCGTATATCGGCCCGGACCAGCCAGCTAGAAAATCAGGGTTCAAATTACTGTCCAAGAACGCGCCGGGCGGACCGCCGAAGTGGAACAGGTCGGCAAGAACTCCCCCGAAAAGGAAAGACGGCAGAAGGAGCTGGCAGAGAGTTGCGCCGATTGCGAGGCCAGAGCGGCACCGCCGCCCGGCTTCACATGGAACCGGTATCCGGGGAGCTTTCGGAACAAGTCAACGAGCACGGCCTGATGCAGCACAGGTACTCGTCGCTTGAAGAAGTTGAGCGCCGCCGCAGCAATTATTCCGAAGGGGTCCAGAAGTTTTTGTCGGCGCGCGTCCCGGGCGAAGAAGGCTTCCAGGCGAAAACTCTCGCAGATCACATTGAAACCGATCCGGCGTATGAAGCCGCGATGGAGGATTACCTCAACGACCCGCTGCAGTACATACTAGTGGAAAGCAGGGACGATGCGGTGCACAGTATCGATCGCCTGAAGCGAATCGGTGCAGGCAAATGCACATTCATGACGCTTCGCAATGGGCACACGAAACACGAAGCATCGGCGCGGCCCCAGGTCAGAGGGGAAGGAGTCGTCGGCTATCTCGACGATCTCCTGCATATGAGCCCGGAAATAAGGGATGCCTTTGAACGGGCGCTCCCTGAATATGCTTCGACCATCATGGTCTCGGACTTGAACACGGCTTTCCAGGTGGCGGAAGACTTTTCCGGTGCAAATTTCCTGACGTTGTCGGGGGAATCCTACTCTCCGCGCGGGACCCTTTCCGCCGTGGGCGAACGGAAATCGATGGCCGGCTTCCTTGCTTTGAAGCGGGAAAAACGCGAGCTGGGCAAAAAATTGAACGTCTTGCAGGAAAAGATCCAAGCGACGAAAGCAGAGGCTGCCAATCTGAAGCAGGAGCAGACCTCCGCAGCCGAATTTCTGAAAGTCCTGACGGCGGAATCGCGCAAACTTCGAGATAAAGACCGCTCTCACCAAACATGAAATGTCCCGGCTGGAAGGGGAACTGGAGAAAATCGGGCAGGCGGAAAACCTAACCGATTTCGAGCTTTTCGCAACTGGCCGCTGAAAAAGAAACTCTGGAATCCCGCCTGATGGAAGCGGCGACGCAAATCAAAGAAATCAAGGGAGCGGGAGAGGAACAGGGATCCGAGGAGTTGCACGAACTCAATGCGCGCCTGCAGTCTTTGAGATCCGAGAGCGCCGCGCTTTCGAAGGATCTGGGGATTTTGATCTCTGCCCACGCTGTCAAGCAGGAGCGCAGAGTCCGCAATGGATTCCGATCTGCGGCGCCTTCCGTCGGAACTGCAGGAAGTTCGTAACCGCGCGGAGGTTAACCGCTCGGAAGCGGCTCTGGCCGTAACAAGAATAGAAGAACTCACAATCGCTCAACAGGAGGTTCGAGACAGAATTGCCGAATGCAACCGGCGGATTCAGCAGGCGGGTGACGGCGCTCGAAGCCAGGCAACGCGAGCTTGCCGCTCTTCGAGGCGCGCTGGAAAAATTCGAAGAACAGCTTCCAGATCTCCACGGCAGACGGGAAGAAGCGATAGGGGATACGCAGCAAGATCGAAATAGAGAAGACGCGGCTGGAAAGCG
>CAVSHK010000026.1:0-428568 GCA_963727705.1 uncultured Bacteroidota bacterium | reverse complement strand
GGCTCTAAGCAATACAAATTAAAATGCCCGCAAATACTTATGCGGGCATTTTAATTTATTCTCTCGTCATTTTCCCTTCCTACCAATTACAGATGCTTTAGCTACTCGCTATCCATCACACCATCGCCAATGTATACACCGTTTTTGTAGATCGCAACTCTTAATAAGAGACCGTCATCATCATAAAAGTAAGCCTTTCCTTCCATGAAACGGTTGTGTAAAAAAGTTCCGTCTTTTGTAACCTGTTTGTTTCTATTGTAAAGTTGCCAGTAACCTTCGCCGTCAAATGGTTTTCCTAAATTTGCTTTTTCAGTTTTTTCAACCACTACTGTGGGCGCTTCAACTTCTTTATAAATTGTATTTTTGCTGACAATCGGTTTTTTTGGTTCAAATGTTTGAGTAGCTGCCGCATTTATTATTCCTCCATTAAATACCTGAACAGATTTTACGTCTCCGTTTTCATAATACTCTTTTATTTCTCCGGCTTCCTTACCGGCTTGCCAATCGCCCTCAATCATCACCTGACCGTTTTCATAAAAGTAAGTTTGTTTGCCTTCTCGCTTCCCCGATGCGTTAAAATTAAAGGATTGTTGCACCTGACCATTAGGATAATACAATTTATAAGTACCTATCCATCTATTGTTTTTCCACATCCCCTCTTCTTTTATCTTCCCGTTTTCGTGGTAAATTATAGCATATCCGTTAGCTTTATTGTTATCATAATAAATTTTGCTCTTTACATTGTTATTACAGAAGTACTCTTTCCAAAAGCCTGTTTTTTTACTATCCGCAAACTTTCCTTCTTCCACCTTTTGATCTTCAGCATAACACTCCTTATGAAGTATGGCATTTGTAACAACCCACTTCCCTTGTTTTTTACCGGTAGCATCAACAATGTTAAGAGTGTCGCTACCAATAATATCATAAGTCTGTGCTGCCAGCATCTTAAGGTTTACAAGCACCAATGCAACAACTATAGATGTTCCGATATGTAATGAAATTTTCATGATCTCTTTCTTTTACTTACAGCTATTTTCTTCCAATTTTATCAACGCTCTCTATACCTGCTCTCACAAATTTAATTCAAAATGGCTTACATAAAAAACCGCCTTAGATTAAAAACAAATAAAAACGACAAGCCTTTAGGCACAATCATAAGCACATTAATAAATAAGCCCTTACGCAATTGATCAAAAGTTAAATACGGTTTAATCCAACATTTAAACGCTTCTTTCTAAGGATTTTTTAAATTTGCCAGTCTTATTTTTGAGGCCCGCAAAAATATAATTATACATGAGAAGTTATATAAAAAAAATCAATATTCATTATTTTGTAGCAATTGTTACATTGATGTTTATTTCTTCCTGCTCTGTATTTCGCAGTAAAAAACATCGTTGCAGCGATTGTCCGAAATGGAACAAAATAGAACTTCACAAAACAGATGCAAAAATTTAAGAATAGGTTGCAAAATACCTAAATATAGGTATGTATTTGTTTTAAATAGCGGGCAAAAAAAGAGTTACTTTTGCGTTGATTTTATGAATATGTTATTAAAAAATTTGGCTCAACTAAAAATTGGAGAGAAAGCTGTTATCAGTTCGTTTTCCGACAATCACATCGCGCTCCGGTTACTGGAAATGGGCTGTACTCCGGGTGAGGTTATTGAAATTGATCGTATAGCTCCCTTGGGAGACCCGATTGCTGTTTTGGTTTCGGGCTACTTATTGAGTTTGCGCAAAGCCGATGCAGCCACTATTATGGTATCTTTACCTGCAGTAAATAATTGAAAATTCAGTGGAAGCGAATAAATTTGCAGCAAACAGTTCTGATAAAAAGTCTTTAAAGATAGCGTTGGTCGGCAACCCGAATAGCGGCAAAACTACGCTATTTAATGCTCTTACGGGTTTGAGCCAAAAAACAGGAAATTTTCCGGGTGTTACCGTTGATAAAAAATCAGGGTTTATAAAATTAACGAATACTGTAACTGCCGAATTTATTGACTTACCCGGCACTTATAGTTTATATCCAAAATCGTTAGACGAACAGGTTACTTACGAAGTGCTATGCGATGCAAACAACATTGACCATCCTGACATTACCATTGTGGTAATTGATGCCAGCAATTTAAAACGTAATTTGTTTTTGCTGTCTCAAATTATCGACTTGAAAACACCTGTTATCCTCGTGTTAAATATGATGGATCTGGTAGAGAAGGAAGGTAACACGATAGACAATAAAAAGCTTTCGGAAAAATTAGGAATAAAAGTAATCAGCATATGCGCTCGCAACAGTTCCGGCATTAATGAAATAAAGCAAGCTTTATTAGAGCCAATTGTCATTCCTTCAAATGATTTTATCGATGTAAAAAAATTTGCTCCTGAAGTTGTAAATAAAATAACCGCAGCTATTAATGTAAAAAGCAATTTTGATGCTTTTCAAATCTTAAACAACTTCCATCAAATAAATTTTTTTGATACACGGGCAGAAGACAAAAATAAAATTGCTGAAATTTTAACTGCCTCCAACATTAATTTTAATACGATTCAATCGCAAGAAACGGTTGAACGTTATAAGAAGATAAATGCCATTGCGAAAGAATGTACTACACATCAATTCCAAGCAAAAACAGAATCATTGACACATAAATTGGACAACATACTAACCCACCGCATTTTTGGGTATGTAATTTTTTTAGGAATTTTATTTTTGATATTTCAAACACTGTTTTTTTTAGCAGCCCTTCCAACTGAGTGGATTGAGAGTTTGTTTGTATTTATCACTAATTACGCATCGCAGCATCTTCCAAAGGGAGAGTTAACAGATTTGTTTATTAATGGAGTACTAGCAGGTTTGGGAGGCATTGTTGTATTTATTCCGCAAATAGCATTGTTATTTGCTTTTATTGCCATTCTTGAAGATACAGGCTATATGGCGCGTGTAAGTTTTATAATGGATAAACTAATGCGAAAATTTGGATTGAACGGGCGCTCCGTAATACCATTGATAAGCGGCGTAGCATGTGCCATTCCGGCAATTATGAGTACAAGAACCATTGGCAACTGGAAGGAGCGCATTATTACCATTATGGTTACACCATTAATGAGCTGTTCAGCGCGTTTGCCGGTATATACCTTATTAATTTCATTGATTGTTCCTAAAACATCCGGATTTTTTAATTATCAGGGATTGGTTTTAATGAGCCTTTATTTGATAGGATTTATAGCTGCGATAAGCGCCGCTTTTGTAATGAAACGAATTATAAAATCAACCGAAAAAAGTTATTTTATAATGGAGCTTCCGGTGTATCGTTTACCTCAATTAAAAACTATAGGGTTTACCATTTTAGATAAGGTAAAAATATTTTTATTTGATGCCGGAAAAATCATTCTTGCCATATCGGTTATACTTTGGTTTTTATCATCTCATGCTCCGGGCAACAGGTTTGCAGAGATTGAAAAAAAATATAGTACTACGGAAGTATTAACTACAACTTCGGCAGATGAATTAAATTATAAAATAGCTTCTGAGAAATTAGGAGCATCATATGCTGGTATAGTTGGCAAAGCCATTGAGCCTGTGATAGCACCTTTAGGTTTTGACTGGAAAATAGGCATTGCATTAGTAACATCATTTGCCGCAAGAGAAGTGTTTGTTGGTACCATGGCAACAATATATAGTTTAGGGAATTCAGACAACACACAAACCATCGGTCAGAAAATGAGTGCCGAAATAAATCCTAAAACAGGACTGCCAAAATTTACTGTAGCCATTGGTTTTTCATTGTTACTTTTTTATGCTTTTGCCATGCAGTGTATGAGTACGTTGGCGGTGGTATATCATGAAACCAAAAACTGGAAATGGCCTGTCATTCAATTTTTGTATATGGGAGCATTGGCCTATCTTACTAGTTTATTTGTTTATCAGCTATGTTAGTTAATTTGTTATTACAATTTTTAAAAATATAATTTAGCAGTTATTTGCATTTTGTATGACGCATCAGTTGGCACGTAACCAATCTATTCTTAAAAAATATATTCCGGAAGAGGCTGTTCCTATTGTATCCGAATGGATATTTAAATTTGATTTTAAGCTTAAAATTAAAAAAAGCCGTTCAACCAAATTTGGCGATTATCGCCCTCCAATTAAAGGAGAAAATCATCAGATTACCATTAATCACGATATGAACAGATATGCGTTTTTAATAACGCTTATTCATGAAGTGGCGCATTTACACAATTACAATAAACATAAAACTACCGTAAAACCTCATGGCGAAGAATGGAAAACCTGCTACAAATTATTGATGCAGGAATTTTTAAGAACAGAAATATTTCCACATGATGTTATTCATGCATTGAACAAGTATATGAATAACCCTGCTGCTTCCAGCTGTTCAGATTTAGATTTGCTGCGCATCTTAAAAAAATACGATACTCGTCAAGACACCATTTTACTTGAAGAATTACCTGAAGGAGCTTTATTTATTTATAACGAACGACAATTTGTAAAAGGGGAAAAAATCAGAAAACGCTTTAAATGCCCCGAACACGGAACTAAAAGGGTTTATTTATTTAATCCTTTAACGGAAGTAGGGGAAGCGAAAGGCGTTGTGTAAAATTAGCAAAAACGGAATTAATGGTTCGTTGCTTTTTTGTTAATGAAAAAACAAATATGAAATAAAAATGGCAGCGACCACGCCCGCCAAGTCGGCTATTAAACCTGCTGTTACAGCATACCGTGTGTTTTTTATACCTACAGAACCAAAATAAAGTGCAACAATATAAAACGTAGTATCGGCAGTCTCCCTGAAAAACACAGCTTAACCTTCCCACAAACGAATCAGCACCATGTGTTTCCATCATGCTAATCATCATCGACTGCGATCCGCTTCCGCTCAACGGTTTCATAAATGCTACGGGTAGAGCAGGTACAAAATCGGTATTAAATCCTAACCAACTAAAAGCATATCCAACTCCGTTCACTATAAAATCAAGTGCGCCTGATGCACGAAATACAGCAATACCAACCAACATTGCCACCAAGTAAGGAATTATTTTAATGGTGGTTTCAAACCCTGTTTTTGCCCCATCAATAAACGCATTATACACATTTACTTTTTTGCGCATAGCACCAAGTATAAATGCTATAATTATTGAAAACAAAATTATGTTAGCACTGATTTTTGAAATGGTTGCAATTTGATTTTGCTGCAAGGTGCTGAAATACCAAACAATTCCTACAACAATAGCTGTGATGCCAACCAGCCAGGTGAGCACCAATCTATTTAATAAATTTATTTTTTGTCGGATAGCAACTGTTAAAAGCCCTATTAATGTTGAACAATAGGTTGCAATTAAAATAGGAATAAATACGTCGGAAGGGTCCGCAGCATGGTTTATTGCACGTTGAGCGAGAATGGATAATGGAATAATTGTGAACCCCGCCGTGTTTAATACTAAAAACATAATTTGCGCATCTGATGCTGTTTCTTTATCAGGATTTAATTCCTGCATACTGCTCATTGCCTTTAATCCCAGAGGTGTTGCTGCATTGCCTAAACCCAACATGTTTGCAGAAAAATTCATCATTATTTGTCCGCTGGCAGGATGATTCTTAGGGATTTCGGGGAATAATTTATTAAAAAACGGGCCGACAATTCGCGATAAAAAATTGATAGCGCCTGCTTTCTCGCCAATATTCATCAGCCCCAGCCACAAAGTCATCACACCCGTTAAGGGCAAAGCAATACCAATAACAGCTTTTTCAGACGAAACAAATGTTGCATCAATAATGGTTTTGAAAATTTCGGTATCACCTGTAATGGCAAGCTTTAAAAGAGCCACTATAAAAGCAATTAAAAAAAAACCAACCCAAATATAATTTAATACCATCTCTATGTTTTAACGGGTGTATATCAAACCAACATAGGTTTTGGAAAATCTTTATTTGCCTTCTCCGTTCCCTGAGCCTGTCGAAGGGTGGAGAAGGGTTAAGGACGAGGCTTTAAAAATAAATTCTAAAACTTATGTTGGTTTGGTGTATCAATAAAATCAATAGCTGGAGCGAATGTAATAAATAAAATTTTCTGTTATAAAAAAAGGTTGTGTTTTTTATTGATACATAACGGCTAACAAACTACTCATGAAACCATTCCTAAATCTATTGTCGATAGCTGTCGAAAAAAAAGGCGGAAGCATGATGATCAATATGATTTAACATTACTGCCACATTCAAAGTATCAGCATTCATTGTTTTTTTTACAGTATATTCGCTTAAAGTTTTTTAAAAATGAAAATATATACCAAAACGGGCGACAAAGGTCAAACCTCTTTAATAGGCGGAACGCGTGTTCCCAAGCATCATATCCGCATCGAAGCTTACGGAACGGTAGATGAATTAAACTCTCATGTAGGTTTAATACGCGATCAACAAATTGATGAACACAGCAAAAGAATATTGATAGAGATACAAGACCGTTTATTTACCATAGGTTCATCATTGGCTTCCGACCCTGAAAAGTCGAAGATGAAAATACCTGACCTGAAAGAAGAAGACATTACCTTGCTTGAAAAAGAAATAGATGCAATGAATGAAGTGCTGCCCGAAATGCGCTCTTTTGTGTTGCCGGGAGGAAACACCATTGTTTCATACTGTCACATTACCCGCTGTGTGTGCCGCAGAGCAGAACGAATAACAATACATCTTTCGGAAAACAGTTTTGTTAATGAATTAGTAATTAAATACCTTAATCGGCTTAGTGATTACCTGTTTGTACTTGCCCGCAAACTGAGTCACGATTTAAAAGCTGTGGAAATACCGTGGAAACCGCGTATGTAAATAAACATGGCATAACATTTTGAAAAGTGAAATAAATATTTACTTTTGCAGAAAAATAGAAATAAATTAGGAAATGTACTGGACACTTGAATTAGCAAAACATTTAGAAGACGCACCTTGGCCGGCAACAAAAGACGAGTTAATAGATTTTGCAATTCGCTCGGGAGCTCCCATGGAAGTAATAGAAAATCTTCAGGAAATTGAAGACGAAGGTGAGATGTATGATACAATAGAAGATATTTGGCCTGATTACCCTACTAAGGAGGATTTTTTCTTTAATGAAGACGAGTACTAAACTACTATCAACAAAATGAAGCAAGCTAAGGCGCTGTTTGTTGTTGCTTTTGTATCGCTTATCATGAGCGCATGTGGAGGAGAATCCGCCGAACAAAAAAAAGAAAGTGCCGATGCACAGGAAAGCTCGCAGTATGACGGTTCTTTAAAGGATAAGTTGTCTGTGTTTGCTGTATTGCCTGCCGAAGCTGTAAATGAAACAAATATAACTTCTGCTGAAAAAGTAAAGCTCGGTCAGATTTTATATTTTGATAAACGATTATCAAAGAACAATACCATCAGTTGCAATTCCTGCCATAACCTTGCTGCTGGTGGTGCCGATAATGAGCCTACTTCCACAGGAGATACCGGAGAAAAAGGAGGAAGAAACTCACCAACCGTGTTAAATGCGGCTTTACACTTTTCACAGTTTTGGGATGGAAGAGCAAAAGATGTGGAAGAACAAGCCGGTATGCCAATCATGAATCCTATTGAAATGGCAATTCCTTCAAAAGATTTCTTGGTAAAGCGACTGAGCGGAATAAAGATGTATAAAGACTTATTTCAGAAAGCATTTCCGGAAGACAAACAACCTTTAAATTACAATAACATTGCAAAAGCAATAGCAGCCTTTGAACGTCAATTGCTTACTCCATCGCGATTTGATGAATACTTGCAAGGTAATACCACTGCATTAACTGTACAAGAGAAAAAAGGATTGCTTTCATTCATTAACATTGGCTGTGTAAGTTGTCATTCGGGAAGTTTACTGGGAGGCAATGGTTTCCAAAAATTTGGAGTGCATAAAAATTATTGGGAAGTTACAGGTTCAAAAAAAGTGGACGAAGGGGTGTTTGCAATTTCAAAACAGGAATACGACAAGTATAAATTTAAAGTACCATCATTGCGCAACAGCGTACTAACCAAACCCTACTTTCACGATGGAAGCGTTAATGATTTAAAACGCGTTATAGAAATGATGGCTCAAATTCAGCTCGATTATCAAATAGATAAAAACGAAGTGGATAATATTTCTGCCTTCCTGAACTCCCTTACAGGAAAGGTTCCTGAGCAGTTTACGAAGGAACCAGCCGAATTGAAAAATTAATATTTTCGAAGTATATAAATCTTCGTATGCTCAATAATGAGCAGCGTCCAATCCATTTAATCATGTTGTGTTGATGATTCATTTTTGTTTTTTCAACAAAAAGTAAAACTCTCTTTTAGAGGCAGAATATTTTTTTACCTTTGCACGACCTCCTGAAAATTTCATTTGGTCCTAACCACTTCAATTTTTTTTATCGTTATATGCCATCATCAGTTAAGTATATTTTTGTTACCGGAGGTGTAACTTCTTCATTAGGGAAAGGGATTTTGGCTGCGTCGTTAGCCAAATTGTTGCAGGCCAGAGGTTATAGTGCAACTATTCAAAAGTTAGATCCTTATATTAACGTTGATCCGGGAACACTTAACCCTTATGAGCATGGAGAATGTTTTGTTACCGACGATGGAGCAGAAACAGATTTGGATTTAGGGCATTACGAACGTTTTTTAGATACTCCTACATCACAAGCCAACAACGTTACAACAGGTCGCATTTATCAATCAGTAATTGAGAAAGAACGACGTGGGGATTATTTGGGTAAAACCGTGCAGGTAATTCCGCACATTACCGATGAAATTAAAAACAGAATTAAGCTGCTTGCAAAAACGGGTAAATATCAGTTTGTAATTACCGAAATAGGCGGGACCGTAGGTGATATTGAATCATTACCATATATAGAAGCTGTACGCCAGTTAAAATGGGAATTGGGGAAAAACGCATTGGTGATTCATCTTACACTTATTCCTTATCTTTCGGCAACAGGCGAATTAAAAACAAAACCTACACAACATTCTGTAAAACTATTATTGGAGTACGGTGTGCAACCGAATATTTTGGTTTGCAGAACCGAACACGCTCTTAACAAGGAGATAAAAAGAAAAATAGCCTTGTTTTGTAATGTAGAGCCACAGGCTGTTATAGAGGCTCACGATGCAAGTACCATTTACGAAGTGCCATTGTTAATGGCCGACGAACATTTGGATGAGGTGGTGTTACACCAACTGAATATGCCTGTTCCAAAAAAGCTGGACTTGGTAAAGTGGAAAGATTTTCTTAAAAAATTCAAACACCCCAAACATCAAATTACCATTGCTTTAGTTGGAAAATATGTTGAATTGAAAGACTCTTACAAATCCATTTCAGAAGCATTTATTCATGCCGGAGCAAGCAACGATTGTAAAGTAAACATTGAGTGGATACATTCCGAAAGCATTAATGACACAAATGTTGCCGAAAAACTAAAAGGCCTGAACGGGGTGCTGGTTGCTCCTGGTTTTGGGCAACGCGGCATAGAAGGGAAAATAACAGCAATTAAATATACGCGCGAAAACAACATTCCCTTTTTGGGAATATGCCTTGGAATGCAGTGTGCTGTTATAGAATTTGCACGAAATGTATTGAAACTAAAAGGAGCCAACTCAACGGAGATGGATGAAAAAACAAAGTATCCTGTTATAGATTTATTAGAAGCACAACGCAAAATAATTAATAGAGGCGGCACCATGCGTTTGGGTTCTTATCCTTGCAATGTGGTTAAAAACACAAAAGCGTGGGATGTTTACAAACAAGCCAAAATTAATGAACGCCACCGTCACCGTTATGAATTTAATAACGAATATCTCAGTAAGTTTGAACAAGCAGGCATGATAGCTTCAGGATTTAGCCCCGAAGGAAAACTGGTGGATATTATTGAATTAAAAAATCATCCATGGTTTGTTGGTGTTCAGTTTCACCCTGAATACAAAAGCACGGTTGCCAATCCGCATCCTTTGTTTGTAAGCTTTGTAAAAGCGGCTTTACAATCAAAATAATAAGCATAGCACTTCCCATTGTATAAATTATTCACCTGACAGGTTTCTAAAACTTGTCAGGTTTTTAGTTTCACTCCTTATCACAAAATTCACATACCGTTAACAATTACATAACATACCTTGTAATTACCTAACCTACTTTTGCCCCCGTTAACATTAAAAAACATTTACTAACAAATTTTAACAGACAACATTAAAAACTAACGAAAATGAAAAAAATTACATTATCTGTTGTATTAGTTACAACGGTTATTTTGCAAACAATTGCACAGGTTCCGGTGCAAAATTTTACTAATCACCCTCGCGAATTTTACCAACAAAATATGTTTTGGTTCGAAGGTAACTTAAATGGCACACTATCTCAGTATAAAACCGGTGCTGATAGCGGAGCGGTTAAATGGGGTTACCAAATGGATATTCAATATCGCAGACAAGCCGATGCGAGCTTTATAAAAGGTGGAAACACAGATAATATTTTCAAACAAGCGTACCAAAATGTTTACAGACCATGGATTCACTTTTGGGCAGTTCCTAAAAAAGTCAGACTTTCAGTTTCTCCTATAGGATACTGGGCTACTTGGACTCCAGTAGCTGAAGCTCCTTCTAATAATGGGGCAACGGAATTAAATGGCAAGAATAACGGCGTAGCTCCTTTATTTAACCATGAATATCGTACCAGCTTGCAAGTAACGTTTTTTAACAATGTAAGTAAAAGATGGGAGTTTTCAACACGTTACAGATTTGAGTTCAGATGGGTAGGAAAAAATCAAAATTCTATTTCTTCCGATCCGGATAGCTTTCTTCCGACTCAGGATATATTCACAAACTATAAAAGTACTTTTACCAGTGTAAGTAATAAATACAGACTCAGAATCCAACAGATGGCAAGATTTAACTTAGCAAAAGATAGAAGCAAATATCTTATGGCATGGGATGAATTATTCATTGGTATGGGCTCAAATACACCAACTACTAAACTATTTGATCAAAACCGCGTGATTGCGTTGTACGGACAAAAATTTAATAGTGCTAAATATCCTGTAGAAGTGCAAATAGGTTTAACATGGGTATGTCAAGCAAAATTGAACTATAATGTGCCTCCAACTCAAACTAGTTTATACGGAAGTTTAAACAAGAGCAACTATGTAAATGTACTGGCATTGCAACTATATGTAATATTACCTGAGTTCCATAAATTCAAAAAAAGAGATAATACAGCTCAAATTCCTGAAGGAAGGGCTACTCACTAAAAACAAGAAGTGAGTTTTAATTCAAAGATCAATATTATTTGATGTAATAGTGTAGTAAAAACAATTATGAAGGATTTAATAAATCCTTCATAATTGTTTAACACATTGTTCCTAATAAAAAAGTAAATTCACAAAAAAATTAAACGATGAAAAAAACAATAATGAATTTGCTTTTAGTTCCTGCAATGGTACTTGTAAGCTGCGGTGGTGGTGAAAAAAAAGAAACCTCCGAAACAAAACAACCACAAAAAACAAGCATTTCGCTTAAAGGTAGTGATACCGTGTTACCACTCGGACAAAAAGAAGCTGAGGTGTATATGCAAAAAGATTCTTCCAGTTCAATTACAGTTACCGGAGGAGGATCAGGTGTTGGTATTACTGCTTTGGTAGAAGGAACTACCGATATAGCAATGTCGTCTCGTGATTTAAAAATGGATGAAAAACTAAAGTTTACAGAAAGCAAAAAGGAGATAGAGCAAGTTACAATTGCTTTTGATGCTCTTGCAGTAGTTGTAAATCCTGAAAACAAAGTAAGCAAACTTACTCGTGAGCAAATTGAAAAAATATTTACAGGCGAAATTACTAACTGGAAACAAGTGGGCGGAATCAACGAAAAAATAGTTGTTTATTCACGTGAATCAAGCTCCGGTACGTATGAGTTTTTTAAAGAACACGTATTAAACAAAAAAAATTATGCTAGTACAGTATTAAGTATGCCGGCAACTGGTGCTATCGTACAATCAATTGCTCAAACAAAAGGTGCAATAGGTTATATTGGTTTGGCATACGAAACAAAAGAATTGAAATCAATTGCTGTTTCTTACGACGAAGGAAAAACGTTTGTAGAACCAAGTGTTGCGGCTGCTAAAGATAAAACGTATCCGATCTCTCGTCCGTTGTATTATATTTATGACAAAACCAATGCTGCTAAAGTAAAATCGTTTGTTGATTTTACTTTGTCGCCCGAAGGTCAAAAAATTGTATTGGAAGTTGGTTATGTTCCTTTGAATTAATTTTTGTTTTTTTAGTTAGTTAGGTTAAGAGAGCCGTCCAAACTTGGATGGCTCTCTTGTTTTATTACCAACCATATTATTTACTATAAACAGTTTTTTTACCTTTGTGTAAATTACTAAGCAAATCATGAAAACCAAAATAGAAGAGTTATTGAACCACATTCAAACAATTGACCCTAACAATAAAGAACAAGTAGAAGAGATGCGCATTGCATTGTTGGGTAAAAAGGGCAAAATAACTGAGTTGTTTGAAGAGTTTAAAACTGTTGCTCCCGAGCAGCGAAAAGAGATGGGGCAATTATTAAACACCCTTAAAAATCTAGCTCAGGAAAAAATCACTGAATTAAAGAATCAATTTGAAAGTACAACTAGTGTAAAGGACCAACCTGCCGATTTAACGCTTCCTGCTGAAAGTTTAAGTATAGGTTCCCGTCATCCTTTATCCCTTATCAGAAATCAGATCGTAGAAATATTTTCACGCATTGGTTTTACTGTTTCAGAGGGACCTGAGATAGAAGACGATTGGCACAATTTTACCGCTCTGAACACTCCAGCCGACCATCCGGCGAGAGACATGCAGGATACATTTTATATTTCTGAAAATCCGGATACAGTGCTTCGTACTCAAACATCATCAGTGCAAGTACACATTATGGAAAATAATGCACCACCTATCCGCACCATTTCACCCGGACGTGTTTATCGCAATGAGGCAATCTCTGCGCGTGCACACTGTCAGTTTCATCAAGTGGAGGGTTTGTATATTGATAAACACGTTTCGTTTGCAGATTTGAAACAAACGCTTTTATATTTTGCTAAAGAAATGTTTGGAGAAGAAACTCAAATACGTTTACGCCCATCGTTTTTCCCATTTACTGAAATAAGTGCCGAAATGGATATTTCTTGTCCTTTTTGCAAGGGCGACGGTTGTAATATTTGCAAAGGAGCGGGTTGGGTAGAAATTTTGGGTTGCGGTATGGTCGATCCTTCCGTACTTGATAATTGTAAAATAGACAGTAAACAGTATAGCGGATTTGCTTTTGGAATGGGTATTGAACGGATTACCATGCTTAAATATCAAGTAAAAGATCTTCGTTTGTTTTTTGAAAATGATGTACGCTTTTTAAAACAATTTAAGTCAGTTATCTGAAGTTTAAAAAAAGAAATAAGAAGTATAACTATCAATTTCATTGCACTATCAAAGAAGATAGGGCATCAATTAAAACCATAGTGTTAACTTGTGTTAAGGTGATAGGGGAGTAAACGATATTACAGTTCATTTTGAAACAAGTTCAGCATGAACTGTAATATAAATTTTGAGGCAGCATTTTTAATAAGTTCGGAACATTGGTTACCAGCCCAAAATCCATGCAAACATTAGTGGAGCAACAATTGTTGCATCCGACTCTACAATAAATTTAGGTGTGTGAATGTCTAACTTTCCCCAAGTGATTTTTTCGTTGGGAACCGCTCCTGAGTATGAACCGTAGCTAGTAGTAGAATCTGATATTTGGCAAAAGTAACTCCAGAACGGGATTTTGTCCATTTCCATATCCTGATACAACATGGGAACCACGCATATTGGAAAATCGCCGGCAATACCGCCCCCTATTTGAAAAAAGCCAATTCCTTTTCCTGCCGAATTATTTATATACCAGTCAGCCAACCATGCCATGTATTCGATACCGGACTTCATGGTAGAGGCTTTTATTTCTTTTTTAATAACGTAAGATGCAAAAATATTTCCCATTGTTGAATCTTCCCAACCAGGTACTACTATTGGTAAATTGCGTTTAGCAGCAGCAAGCATCCAGGAATCTTTAGGATCAATTTCATAGTATTGTTCCAACTCGCCACTTAGCAATATTTTGTACATAAATTCGTGCGGAAAAAAACGTTCTCCTTTATCATCTGCATCTTTCCATATTTTATGGATGTGTTTTTGTAATCTGCGAAATGCTTCCTCTTCAGGAATACAAGTATCAGTAACACGGTTAAAATGATTTTCTAATAAATCCCATTCATCTTGTGGTGATAAATCACGGTAATTAGGAACCCTTTTATAGTGCGAATGCGCTACCAAATTCATAATGTCTTCCTCTAAATTAGCACCTGTGCAGGAAATTATATCCACCTTCCCCTGACGTATCATTTCCGCTAAGGATTTACCAAGTTCTGCAGTACTCATCGCTCCTGCCAGTGTAATCATCATTTTACCTCCTTCGGTAAGATGTGTTTCATACCCTTTTGCCGCATCTACCAATGCCGCAGCATTAAAGTGTTTATAGTGTTTTTCAATAAAATTTGAAATGGGACCTTTATTCATAATGAGTTAGTTTAAATATTATGATTGCAAAAGTACATTAATCATTGTAAATAATTCTCACGTCACTACTTTTTTCTGCAATAAAAAATCCGACGATAACCACCGTCGGATTTTTTTGTTTGGATAGATTGTTTATTGTTTTTTTATTGGCATGAGGCCTTGTTATAATAGTCCTTAACCAAAGGGTTGTCCAAAACCTGAATGCTTAAATAAGGCTCTCCAAACAGTTTGCAATATTTTTGATGGTTTGCCTTGTCCGCTTTTTCCAATGCCACTGCAAATGTTTTTGAATTTAACATTTCCGGAACGTGAGCAGCAAAAGAAACATATGCAAATAATACTTGCTCACTTACATCATCTTGTTTTACAAAATCAGCTAATAAACTTGCAGCAAATTTGTAATCGCGGAAACGAGCAAAAATATAGGAAAGCTTCAAATTGTTTTCTTTTGTTGATTCTTTTAAGTTAAAAAAGGATTTGATTTTGTTAACACAAGCCTGTATTTTTGGTTCTGCACCTTCAACAGTATCTAAAGCGCTAATCATTTTAAATTGCCATTCTGTATTCAGCGCATTAACAAATTTATCGGGAATGCCTTTTTTATACAATCCGTCGATAGTTGATTGTTTTTCAGCTTGTGCTTTTGCATCACCTATTTCAGTGTCTAATTTTAATGCACAGTATACTTTGTTATATGCTACAACGCTATTCGAAGGATCTATTTCCGCTAATTTTTTTAATTGCTCATAATCATCTGCCGTTGGTACGCTGTCTCTTAATAAATAGTTAAAAACAAGTTGATTGTTTAACAATCCCGAAAACTTGGCATCGGCTGGGATTTCAAGTTGTGTTAGGGCTTTCGATGAATATTTTTTTTCACGAACTTTTTGAGCAATGTAATATTGGATTTTGAGCGCTTGTGTAACATCTCCTTTTTTAACAGCTTGATTAAATTTAACGATTGAATATTTTTCTTCTTTAGCTCCGCTGATGTCGTAAGACACTTTCATTACAATTTCTCCATAACGTTGTTTGGACAAGTATGGTTCCAATTGTTCAGAAAGACCCGGTTTGGTGTTTATTTCTTTAATAGCATCTTCTTTATTCATTTTTGTGAGGGCTTTAAACTCTGTGTCTTCCAGCATCGCCTTAAATAGCTCCCATGAGTCACTTGTTTGCACATTGGTTATAACGTTTGATTTTTGCATTTTGCCTAATGCCTTGATAACGCTTTCTGAACGTTTCTTTTGCAGTTTTGCATTTGTTTCCTCATTGCCTTCAATAGAAGAATAAGCGGTAATAAATAGCCCGTTGATGATGAAATCGGGTTCTTTCAATTTGTTGATGAATGGCAATAAATCTTCCTCTTTATAATCAGACTTGTTTTTTTCAAATGGTATAGTGAATTTTAATGTAGCAGTATCTGATTTGGGTTTAAAAGCGGGTTCAAAATAAGCAGCGCTATCGGGCATTAATATCATCAATAAGGGAGTATTTGAAGCCTGATCGCCTTGTTCCACATATGATTTTATCAATGTTTTACATACTGCACCTTCCTGAATAACTAACAGGTTAATTTCGTAATCACCTTTTACCTTTTTTGGAAATTTGCCAAGAGGTGCATCCAGCTTAGTAATTTTGTCCCCTTCTTTTTCCGGTTTATATCTGTTTTTGGCTACTAAAGCCTCATATCCAACCGGTTTTTTAATAATGCCTTTATGTTGTAAGTTGCTGTTTACAATATTGTAATCAGGGTTTTTGTATTGATCTTTTTGAATTACATCAAATGCCAATCCATCACTTGCCCCTTTTAGTAATTTTGACAAGCCTTTAAGGTCATCATATTTTATATAAATTTTCCCGTTTTCAACATATACCCCCTCTAATAAGCGCTCGTAATCATTAAATTTTTCGCAATTTTTACAGCTTTTTTTATCAGGTTCCGCAAATTTGTTTTTCTTGGTATACTTAGCTTTCAGCTGTTTTCTTTTCTTTTTATCACCCCCTTTGTTATAAATGTTAAGTCCTCCAAAAACTACAGAAATAAAGGCTTTTTTACCACTAACATCCATACGCATGCTGGCTCCCATGTAAACAAAATTTGGATTTAAAATGATTGGCATTTCCTTTTTCCATTTTTTTATAGCCTCTTCTACTATTTCAGTAATCGGCATCATATCTTTTCCCTTTGTTGCAGCTAGCGTTATTACAATCTCTTCGGCGTTTTTAGTTCCACCAGATGCTATTACCCTTAATCCTGTTGTTGCATGGTTGCCTTTGCTGTTTGCTAAACTGGCTTTGCCAACGGCAGCCATATCTTCGGCTTGTATAATACTTGCTTTAGTCAGAATTTCTTCATAAATCAATGTGTCCAATTTATTATCTACACGTAATTTATTGATACGTTGCATAATAATTTTAGCTGCAATTTCTGTATCAAGTGCGCTTGCTGTTTCAGAATCTGATTTAGGTTTTTTTTGCGCGATGCCTGTAGAAACAGTTAATGCAACAAGAGCGAGAGATAAAATTTTTTTCAACATTTTTTTATTGTTTAGGAGTTATGACAACATATTTGGTTTGTTACTAGTTGAATAAGTAAATAGGTGTTGACAGCAACCGACACTATTTATTCACATAGGTTGGCAAATATATTTTTTTTAATTTAAAAAACCTTTTTTAAAAAATGTATTTTTATTAACATAAAATTTTACATGGCATCATCGCATATCATAACGTTTTGTAAGAAGTGTGTTTTATACTGAAATTTTTTATCATGGATGTAAATGGCATATAGTTATGCTGCGGTTAAGTTGAATTGCTTTTATGTGACCTATTTTGGTGGTTGAGGTTCTCGAAACCGCCTCTGTATTTTAACTTTTCTCCTGTGAACATTGTCTTAACATCTAACATATTTCAAACTATTAAGGTAGGCACGGAATCAGGCTCAGTTGAATCGACTTTGATATTTAATTTTTTGCCCGAAACAGGGGAGGCGGGGAGTATAAATATTCTTAAGAACAATTTTTTGTTCAAAACAGATATTTTGTTACCTTTGCATCCCTTTCGACAAAATGAAAGGATTAATTATTAACAATTTAAATAACAAGAAAATGCTAAAACATTATGAAACCGTCTTCATTATGACTCCCGTTTTGTCTGATGAACAGGCAAAGGAGACGGTAAGTAAGTACAAAAAGTTACTTACAGACAATGGCTGCAAAATTGTGAACGAAAAAGCCTGGGGCTTGCGCAAATTGCAGTATCCAATTCAAAAGAAAACAACAGGTTTTTATCATCTGTTCGAATTTCAAGCACCACCTGCATTTATTGCAGAGCTGGAAGTTGCGTATAAACGCGATGAGCGCTTATTACGTTTTTTAACTGTTGCGCTTGATAAACACGCTGTGGCTTACAACGAAAGAAGCAGAAACAAAGCTAAAACGGCTGCTACAGCTTAATTCATTTAAATTTAAAAAGAAACAAAATGGCAGACACTTCAGAAATAAGATACTTGGCACCTACCACTGTAGATGTAAAGAAAAAGAAATATTGTCGCTTTAAAAAAAGCGGGATCAAGTACATTGATTACAAAGACCCGAACTTTTTATTAAAGTTTATTAACGAACAAGGTAAAATTTTACCACGTCGTTTGACAGGTACATCAGTTAAATATCAACGTAAAGTATCACAAGCAGTAAAGCGTGCACGTCACATCGCTTTATTACCTTATGTTGCTGACATGTTAAAATAAACGAGAAACACAATGGAACTAATATTAAAACAAGACGTTAAGAACCTTGGATACAAGGATGACGTTGTAAGCGTAAAACCGGGATACGGTAGAAATTTTTTGATTCCTCAAGGATTAGCTCAATTGGCTACTGATTCATCTAAAAAGGTGTTGAAGGAAACAGTTAAGCAACGTGCCTTTAAAGAACAAAAAATTAAAGCTGCTGCCGAAAGTGCTGCTGCTAAATTAAAAGAAATGCTGGTAAAAGTAGGTGCGAAAGCTGGTGAATCAGGAAAAATTTTTGGTTCAGTTACTTCTGTACAACTTGCAGATGCTATTAAAAAATTAGGTGTTGATGTTGACAGAAAAAACATCACATTAAACAGCGAAGCAGTTAAAACATTAGGTACATACTCTGCCGAAGTTCGTCTTCACAAAGATGTTGTAACAACTGTAAATTTTGAAGTAGTTCAGGAGTAAGAGTTATTTTAAAAACTTAAAAAGGGTAATTCGAATTTTTATAATTTGAATTGCCCTTTTTTATTAAAACATTTTGTACAACTAATGATGTTAAAGGGAACCAAACTACTCTATCCTCTATGGTTCTATTTCCACTCAGTTCCACATTTCATTATCATCTGCAATACCTCAAAAGTTATATCGTTAGCCCTATTAAAGAATCGTGTTTTTTCATTGAATAAAAATGATTCCTCAATAAATTAACGTGAATTATGGATTTATACGGTACAACCTCACCCCTGACCCTCTCCAAAGGAGAGGGGGAATGAAGGTGTTAGGTCAAAAAAATTAAAATCTCTTAATTTTAACGTGAATTATAGATATTAAAAGAAAGGAGGGGGTCAGCAGTCGCACATTGATAGAGCATTTACTTTGGTATTTATGAGATGAATGATTTAGTGATATGAGGATTTTGAAACAAGTTTAGATGACGGTAAAATCACCTTCGGACCAGACTCTTTTTATGCAAAAATTAACGTGTAATATGGCATCAATTAGAAAAATAAAAAAAATCTCAATCAATTTTAAATAAAACACCTCACATAAGACTTTTTTTGCCAATTTTATTTTTCAACTTTTTGTTAATAAGCCTTCTATTAAACTAGTATGAATTTAGTTTAAAATTATTGATAGTTATATTATATATATGATTATCAGAATTTTAATTATATTTTTTAAATTCTTTGCTTCCTAGATTTATGATTAAAATCATAATAGGATAAGCCTTATATTATTTGGGAATGATAAGGATGTTTTTATCTTTGCTATAGATTTTTAAATATAAGGTATACCTTATATTAATTTATGTATAATAAGGTATACCTTACAATTGTTTTTTTGCATAGAATACGCATATTTATTATTATGAATTTAACTATAGTGTCAGATAAAAAACGTACAACGTCTGTTTGGGGTTCAGTTAAAAATAATGTAAGTTTTGTTATTTCTTTTTTTCTGTTTTTTTTGTAACATCTAGTTTGGCTCAAACTTCACCCGCAACTTATACGGTTGCTGGAACTTATACGTTTACTGTATTGGGATGTACCACTGTTACGGTTGAATGTTGGGGCACTGGTGGATCCGGTGGCGGGTCAAGTACAAACGGTGGTGCGGCAGGTGGTGGTTCAGGTGGAGCGTACGCAAAAAGTATACTTAGTCTTTCATCTGGAGTAACGTATACGGTTACCCGTTGGTGCGGCAGGATCAAACGGTGTTGGCGCTTCAGGTAGCCCGGGAGGGGATGGGAGTCCTGCAGTTTTTACTTTCTCCAACAGCAACATTGGTTTTGGCTGTGGGAGGCAAAAGGAGGTTCGGGCTCAATAGCTTCGGGGAGTTTTGGTAGTGAAGCTCAATCACGTCAGGAAATATAATTGCTGGATCATCAAACGTAAATTATTACGGAGGTAATGGTAGTACCCCTACCACTAGCAGTACTAGTTCTGGTGGTGGTGGTGGTGGTGGTGGTGCCGGAAGCGGTGGGGCGGGTGTTAATGGGGCGTCCAATGGCGGTAACGGCGGTATAAGCGCTACCAGTGTTGCTGGTGGTACAGGTGGTACAGCTGGTGGCTTAACGGGATGTGCTGGTACAGCAAGTGGAAATCCTGGCAGTAATGGTAGTGGTGGTGGTGGTGGTGGAATTAGTACTTCTGCCGGATGCGGTGATTATCCCGGTGGCGGTGGCGCTGGTGGAAAATATAATAGCGGTAATGTTAAGGGTGGTGGTCCGGGAGGAATAGGTCAGGTTAAAATAACCTATTCTGTATTTACAGCAATTGCAAATAACGCAGTAAGTGCAGCACAAACAGTATGTTGGGGTGCTACAACTACGTCACTAACAGGTACAACTCCAACAGGTGGAGATGGTACATATACATACTACTGGGAATCCTCCACAACTAGTAGTACATCAGGTTTTGCTGCTGCTGCCGGTACATATACCAATAGCGGTTATTCCCCCGGAGCATTAAACGCAACCACATGGTTCAGGAGAACCGTGAGTTCAGCATGTGCTAATAATACAAATACATCTGCCGCCATAGCTATTACAGTTAATCCCTTACCTTCTATGACCAGCGCAAACTCCGCTACTATTTGTAGTGGGGCTGCTGTCAATATTCCATTCACAGCCAGTCCAACGTCTACTTATTCTTGGATTGCTACTGATAATACGAATACTATAGGGGAAAGCACTTCTGCACAAAGTACAAGCACATTAAACAATACTATAACAAATTCGTCCACTTCTATACAAACAGTTACTTATACGGTAACACCAACATCAATAACGGGTATTTGTACAGGAACACCTCAAGTAGTGAATATAACAGTTATGCCTGTTCCAACTATGTCAGTTGCAAGTACTGCTACTATTTGTACCGGAAATGCTTTAAGTATTGCATTATCCTCCAATGTGCCTTCTTCTTACTCATGGGTTGCTTCAAACAATGCAAACACAACAGGCGAGAGTACTTCAGCCGTATTGTCAAATACAATAAATGATGTAATAACTAATACGACTAGTGCTGTTCAAACAGTAACTTATACCGTAACACCTACTTCAACAACCGGAACTTGTACGGGAACGCCTCAAACTATAACGGTAACGGTAAATCCTAAACCAAACATGACCAGTGCAACTACTACTACAATTTGTACTGGAAACTCTGTAAACTTAAGCTTAACATCTAATATCGTTTCGACTTATAGCTGGGTAGCTACTAGTAATAGTAATGTTGGAGGAGAAAGCACTTCTCCTGTTACATCAGGTACAATAAATGATGTTTTAACAATTCTACATCCTCATCGCAAACGGTGGTTTATACTGTGACTCCTACTTCATCGGGAGGAAGCTCTTCGGGGATTTCACAAACAGTAAATATTTAGGTCAATATACAAACAAGTCAACCGGGAACAATACATCAAAATGGGTTTTAAGATTTAGGAAAAACAGAAAAGAGCAACTGTTAGAAAGGTACGAATGAAAAAGAACGATATAAGAATTCCTTCGGTGTTTATTGCGAGTAGAAGCATTTGCATGTTTTTTTGTGTTGTTTTTTTGCTATCTTCATTGATAACAAGCAAATTGCCAGCACAAACAACTGTAACGTATACATTATCAGGCACTAGTACTTTTACAGTTCCTACATGTGTTACCAGTGTTACTGTTCAATGTTGGGGTGGTGGCGGCGGCGGCGCCAGCAATAATGGTGGCGGTGGTGGCGGTGGTGCCTATAGTTCATCTACATTAACAGTTACTCCCGGATTAACTTATACTTTTAACGTTGGTGCAGGTGGTAGCGGAGGAGGCGGAAGCGTATGCAGCGGCACATCTCCTTGTGCAGCAGGTGGATTGGGGAGGAGACACATGGTTTAGTTTAAATGGATCAAAACCAACATCCACAACAACGGGGGTTTTAGCTAAAGGAGGAAATGGAAGCAATTGTAGTCAAAAATTCTACTTCTTATTCCACGGTTGCTGGCGGCCAAAGTTCTTCAGGTTATGGAACTACAAGTACATATAATGGTGGTAGCGGAGGATCTGCTTGTGTTAGTTGTGGGGTAAATGGAACAAGTTCGGGTGGTGGCGGTGCTGCCGCTGCAGGTAGTTTGGGTAATGGAGCAATTGGGTCTACAGGAGGAAGCAATATTGGTGGCGCAGGTGGTACCGGCACCGGAGGAGGGGGGAACGGTGGCACCGGAGGAGCGCCAAATAATTGTGGCAGTAATGGTGTTATACCTGGTGGTGGCGGCGGTGGTGGTGGTTACTATAGCACTCCTTCGTATGGTGGTTCCGGTGCAAATGGACAGGTTAAAATAATATACATTCCTGGTCCTGGTATAAATTTAACATCAGCAGCAGGAACAAATGCACTAACGGTTTGTGCAAATTCTGCTATTGCTTCAATTACGTATTCGGTAACTTAAGAGCACGAGTGCAAGTGTTACAGCTTTACCTCCCCCATTAACCGGCTCCTATTCATCAGGAGTGTTTACAATTAGTGGAACACCAACAGTTGCCGGATCATATAGTTATACAGTAAGCACAATAGGCACCTGCACTAGTGTTAGTACAACGGGAACAATCACGGTAAACGCTGTGCCAGTTATGACGAACACAAACTCGGCAACAATATGTACAGGTTTTGCTTTGAATATTCCGCTCACATCTACGTTAACATCAACGTATACTTGGATAGCAACTGATAATACAAATACGACTGGGGAAAGTACAACAACTCAAAACACCACCACTATTAATGATGTTATTACAAATAATACCACATCTAACCAAATTGTAACTTATACAGTTATTCCAACAGCTATAAGTGGCAGTTGTTCTGGGTCTCAAGTCATATCAGTAACGGTATTGGCACAGCCAACATCAGTGGCAGTTCAGGCATCAAATAATAGTATTATATTAAATACGGATGTGCTTACCTTAACCGGGGCGGGTGTTGGAGGTTCTGCAACAACAGGAGCATGGTCCATTACATCTCCAGTTAATACAGGAACGTTAAGTTCTACATAAACAACAACCCCAGACCAGGTTACTTATACCCCTCCCTCTAATTTTTCAGGAACTGTAATATTAACATTAACTACGAATACTGTTAATCCAAATGGTTGTTCTGCTTCCGATACAAGAACAGTTACTGTTATTTCTCCTGCAACAACTGTAAGTACTGCAACAACAACAACTTGGGTAGCACCATGTCAAACAGCAACAGTTACCGTTGAGTGCTGGGGCGCAGGAGGTGGTGGTGGCAGAACCGCTTCTTCAGGTGGTGGCGGTGGCGGTGGCGGAGCTTATAGCAAAAAAAATGCATTTGTAACAAGTTCCAACTCAACATATACATTAACAGTTGGTGCTGGAGGTTCAGGAACGACAAGTAATGCTTCCGGGGCTACTGGGGGTGATTCTTGGTTTAGTTCAAGTACCGTTGTTTTGGCAAAGGGTGGTATTGGTGGTAATGGCGGACCATCACCTACCGGAGGGCTGGTGGAGCAGGTGGTGCTTCTACTGCAGGAATAGGAGATGTAAAATATAGTGGTGGTAATGGGTCAAATTATAACGGTGGTTCTAATAATAATGGTGGCGGCGGCGGTTCTTCAGCAGGAACAGCTTCTGCGGGAACATACACCGCAGTTACAACTACTACGGTAGGAGCTACGGCACCTGCAGGTGGCGGAAACGGTGGCAATGGTTCTGCTTCAGGTGCGGGTACTGTTGGATCTTCACCGGGTGGTGGCGGTGGTGGTGGCTATAAAAACAACAATGGCGCTAATGGTGCTGATGGAAAAGTAACGGTTACAATCACAAACCTTTTACATCCCGGAGCTAATGCGGGTACTGCACAAGCAATTTGCGAAGGTGTTGCAACATCTTTTACATTCACTGTGACTAATTATGATTCATATAGCGTGTCAACTAATGATGGAACAGGAACTCTAACACCCATTACTACAGCTACAGTTTCTCCTATGCAATCATCATCAACTGCAACTGCAACGTACACTCCAAGTTCTGCAGATGCAACAAGAGGGGTTATTCACATAGTGGTTACAGCAAGCAATAATTGTGGTGATAATGTTTCAAGCGCAAAAACATTTACCGTTAATGCTATGCCTGTTGCAGCAGCCACTAATAGCAGCCAAACGATTTGTTCTGGTAATGCTTTTACTACTATAGCGATGAGTACCAGTAACAGCGTTACAGGAACTACTTATAACTGGACAAGAGATAATACATCTTCCATAACAGGACTTGCATCAAGCGGAAGCGGAAATATTACCGGTACAATATTAACAACAACTGCTTCGGTAGCAGTTACAACTACATTTACAATTATACCAACAGGTCCTTCACCTACTTCTTGTGCTGGCAACCCCATTTATGCAACAATTGTTGTAAATCCTACAGCACCTGGAACACCGGGAACTATATCAGGTATAGCAAATACATATCCCGGTTATATCATGACCTATAGTATTACTGCTGTGCCTAAAGCTACTACTTATACATGGGCTGCACCAACTGGTTGGTCTATAACAGCGGGACAAGGTACCACTACCATGACGGTAACAGCAGGCAGTGCAGGTCAAAATGGTAATATTACTGTTACGGCGGCTAATAGTTGCACAACCAGCGCAGCACAAACATTATCGGTTACCGTACAAACGGATGTTACCCCTAACCAAACTCCTTGTCAGGGAACAACGCAAGAATATGATGTTTTAAATGTACCCGGAAGTACTTATACATGGTCGGTTCCATCAGATTGGACAATTACTTCAGGGCAAGGCACTAATAAAATAACAACTACAGTAGGTACTGCTTCCGGAACTATTTCGGTAACCGCTTCTCAAGCAGGCTCCTGTACAAGTAATGCACAAATATTGGTAGTTACTCCAAGTACAAATGCGGCAATAGGTTTAACTTCTGCAGCAGGAACTGATTCTCAAAGTAAATGTATTAATACAGCCATTACATCTATTACATACACGGTTACGGGTACAGGTACAAGTGCATCCGTTTCAGGATTGCCGGCAGGTGTGAGTGGCTCTTATTCAGGTGGTGTGTTTACTGTAAGTGGCACTCCGACTACTGCCGGAACGTTTAATTATACTGTAACTACTACAGGAAGTTGTACTCAAACATCCGCAACGGGAAGTATTACTGTAAATTCCTTACCTACAGTAAGTGTAAATTCTGCTACTGTCTGTACCGGACAAAGTACAACCTTAACTGCAAGTGGAGCTTCAACCTATACATGGTCAGCTAATGCGAGTGGAGCAACAACAAGCACGGTTAATGTGAGCCCAACATCAACCACTTCTTATACCGTAATAGGAACAACAAGCGGTTGTTCTTCAAGTACTGTAAGTATAGTATCGGTTAATCCAAATGCAGCAATCAGTTTAACTTCGACAGGCAGTACAACTGCTCAATCAATATGTAAAAATGCAGCTATTACAGCTATCACTTATTCCATAACTGGAGGCGGAACAAGTGCTGGAGCAACAGGCTTACCAGCAGGTGTAAGTGGTTCTTATTCAGGTGGCGTATTTACTATAAGTGGCACTCCAACAGCTACAGGAACATTTAATTATACTGTAACTACCACTGGCAGCTGTACTCAAACATCCGTAACCGGAAGTATAACTGTAAATCCAAATGCGATAATTAGTTTAACATCAGGTGCAGGAACAAATTCACAAAGCAGATGTATTAACTCCGCAATTACAACCATTACTTACTCTGTAAGTGGAGGTGCAACAACTGCTACTGTTACCGGATTACCTACAGGAGTTACCGGTTCTTTTTCAGGTAATGTGTTAACGATCAGTGGTACACCAACGTCAGGAGGTTCCTTTGTTTATTCTGTAGCAACATCAGGTGGTTGTACTCAAACTTCCGCATCCGGTATTATTACTGTTATGCAAAGTACTGGAAGCACTTCTTATTGGAGTGGCGGAACATCCAACGATTGGGCTGATATATCTAATTGGTGCGGTAATGCTCCTTCAACGGTCGTAAGTGCAGTTATTCCATCAGGAGTACCTAATTATCCGGTTATCCAGTCTGATGGAGCATTGTGTTATAATTTAACTGTTAATTCAGGGGCAACACTTACAATGAATAATATTTATTTTCTTAGCGTTTATGGTAACTGGACAAACAACGGTACTTTTATAGCGGCCAATAGCACTGCGCGTTTTATGGGTAGCGCTACCCAAACAATAGGCGGCACAGGTACTCAAACGTTTTATAACCTTACTATTAATAATTCAGCTTCTACATCGGATAGTATTATTTTAAACCAACCTGTTGCCGTTTCTAATACACTTTCACTAACAAAGGGTATTGTTATTAGCAGCGCAACGAACTTACTAACACTCACCAACAGCTCATCAACGGCCACAAATGGAGGAAATATTTCCAGTTTTGTAAATGGCCCAATTCGTTGGAATGGATTAAGTGGAACAGGGCCGTTTGTTTTCCCTACCGGTGCAGGCACTTCAAAATGGGCACGTGTGGCGGTTTCTTCAATTAATACCTCTGCCGATTTTATTTGTCAGTATTTTAATTCGAGTTATTCAAATGTAAGTACTTCAGATATATCAACATCAACAACATATACTTTAAATAATGTAAGTAATAAAGAATATTGGACTGTTTCTCCTACAACGACAAGTGTAAATGCGGCGGTAACATTATATTGGGAGAATGCTTCTTCTAGTAAAATTAACAGTTGTGCTCAGAACGGACCTCTAAAAGTGGCTCACTATCATAATGGAGCATGGGAAAATGCTAACAGCAGTGGAGCAGTTCCTGTAACGGGTTCTTGTAGCGGAACATCTGTAGGTACTGTAACTTCGGATGTGATGACCTCTTTTTCTCCATTTACATTTGGTAACGGAGGAGGTTCAGGTGTAAATCCATTACCAATAGAGCTCCTTAGTTTTAACGCAAAATACAATGGAGAAAGTGTTGACTTAACATGGCAAACAGCTTCGGAATTAAATAACGATTACTTTACAGTAGAGCGCTCGGTTGACGGAATTCATTTTGTGGTAGTAGGAAATGTGTCTTCAAAAGCATTGAATGGAAAAAGCACTTCGGTTTTGAATTACTTGTTAAATGACCCAAATAGTGTTCCCGGAACATATTACTACCGATTAAAACAAACGGATTATGATGACAAGTATGAATATTCAGGTGTTGTCACAGTTACGATTCCTGCCGGAGGAAAAGATTTCGAATTTGCCATAGCTCCAAACCCTAATGATGGTAAGCAATTGACAATTTTTTTATCAGCAAATAAAAATGATAATATCACTCTAGCTATACATGATATGCTCGGTAAAGTTATATACTCTGAGCAAATAACGATAGGACAAACTATCAATGTTTCATTACCTGTTTATTTTGAACAAGTATTGGCTTCCGGTATTTATATAATTACGCTTACCGAAGAAAGTTCAGGACGTTCATTCAATAAAAAGTTGGTTGTACGATAGAATAGGAATAACAAGAGACATAGAAAATCTATGTCTCTTGTATTTAAATTACTAAGAGAATAAGGCTTTTAATTCTGTTGCTTCGCTTGGTTTTAATTTACCGGCTAAAATTAAACTCAGTTGTTTACGTCGTAATGCACTATCGTAACGTGCTTTTTCTTCTTCTGTTTCTGGGATTAATTCAGGTACTTCTTTCGCTTTTCCACTCGTATCCAAAGCTACAAATGTGTATATAGCTTCATTGCATTTTACTTTTTCACCGCTATATTTACCTTCTACCCACACATCAATAAATATTTCCATAGAGGTTTTAAACGCCCTTGAAACTTTTGCTTCTAAGGTTAAAATGCTGGCTCCTTTAATGGGAACGTTAAACGATATGTTATTTACAGATGCTGTAACCGTAATGCTTTCGCAGTGCCGTTTTGCTGATACTGACGCCACGATATCCATCCACAAAAGCAATTGCCCTCCAAATAAATTGCCCATGGGATTAGTGTCATTGGGCATTACAACTTGTGTTTGGATTGTTAATGATTCTTTTGCCGCTTTTGATTTCATGTTTACAAAATTTGCTTTATAGTTTATGGATTTTCAGACCATTAAAAATGGTATAAATATACGTTCAAATCTACTCTTTTTTTCAATAGAATTAAAGTGCTTTTATGGGTGTTCTTGTTTTGTCCCTTTGGTAAATTTTTTTGTCTTTCTATAAAGTTGTAAAAAGAAGTAATTGTATCCACCAAAGAAAATAAAGTAGAAATAAGATAAGTCGTATATTCGTAAACTAAAAGCTATTCAATGAATATTTTATATATAAAAGCCTTACACATTATTTTTGTTGTAACCTGGTTTGCTGGTTTGTTTTATATTGTACGTTTGTTTATTTATCATACCGAAGCGAATGATTTAGAAGAGCCTAAAAAAAGCATTTTGCAATCTCAATATAAAATCATGGAAAGTCGCTTGTGGTATGGTATTACATGGCCATCCATGGTTTTAACAATTGTATCAGGGGGGTATTTGCTTTACGAAATGCCTTTATATTTATTGCAGACTTTTTTTATTGTAAAATTATGTTTTGTGTTTGGTTTGGTATGTTATAACATAGCTTGCCATGCAATTTTTAAGCAATTACAAAACGACATTGTAAAATTCTCATCCTTTAAATTAAGAATTTGGAATGAAGTGGCCACTTTGTTTTTAGTGTCAATAGTCTTTTTAATTGTAGTAAGAAGTAATACGGGTTTTATTAAAGGAATATTGGGTCTGATAGTTTTTTCGGCTCTTTTAATGATAGCGATTAAAATGTATAAAAAGAGCAGGGAGAAGAAAAAATAAATTAATTCTTAATTCAAAACTTTTGCAATAGAAATCCTGAAAGCGCTACAACTTGTTTTTTTAATTTGATTCGAACAACCATGCGTTAGGTTGTGTTTTTTGAAGTTCTTTTAAGCCTTTTGCAGCTTCGTTTTTAGAAGTGTAGTTTCCGCTGCTCACAACAAATAAACCTTTATTATTCTTACCTATAATCGCACCTTCTATATTTTCTTTTTGCAGTGTGTTCACAAAGTTTTTAGCATTTCCTTCCGATTGAAAACAACCTGTAACAATATGGTATTTCATGTTTACGGGTGTCTCAGCGGCTTTTGCAACAAATGTTGTATCAGCTTTTACTGATTCAGCAGCTTCCATTAATTCGGGAGTAACAGGTACAATAACACGACCCTGTTTTTTAATGCCCGTAATAGCTTGTATTGTAGAATCTATTTGTTTTTCGGTTTTGCCATGCGCATCAATGATGATGGTATCATTAATTACATGTTTTAACGTAAATGGATTAAGATTGGAATAATTAACGTTGTGTAACACATCTGTTTTAAATGAAACCCATACTATACCAATAATCAATGGTACTGCAGCAGCCACAGCCACAACTTTTCTATAATTGATTTTTCTTTTCGCAGAATATTTCGGTGAGTTAACACCCACCACTTTAGTAAGTTCCTTTTTTAAGCCTATTTCTATTTTTTTACTTAAAGTACCTTGATTTATTGCCGGCGATTGAAATTCATCTAAACCAAAGGCTTCGTTTAAAAAATTAGTGGTGCTTTGCTTAAATTGAATGTTGCGTTCTACATCCAATGATAAAACTCCAATAGTATCTATTTTTATTTTTTCGCCCTTTTTAAGGCTGGCGTTTATATCATTAACAAAACTGTTGATCTGCTCTAAAGCTGCGGTATATTGTATGTTTTCAGACGCAGCAATTTGATTAGCAAGAAGCCCGTCGTTATTTTTTAGGTTTTTATTAAAAACAATATGTTTTGAGGGAGGTGTAAACTGATGCAGCACCGGATGTATTTTGGCAGAGGAATAATTTGCCAAAAAACCTCCAAAATTTGGAATAATTACACAATTATGGTCGTATAACAGTTCGCTTATATGTGCATCTACTTTTTGCATGAGCATGTAAAAATAAGAAAAAAACTACAAGAATACTTCTATTTTTTTTAAGTCTTCAGGTGTATCTATGGCAATACTTTCAAAATCAGTCGTCTTAACTTTTATTTTATATCCGTTTTCTATCCAACGCAGTTGTTCCAATGCTTCTGCATTTTCTAATAATGAAGGACTTAAACTAGTAAGCTCTTTAAGAATAGAGGTTCGGTAAGCATAAATACCAATGTGTTTATAAAAGGTATGTACTTTAAGCCATTCCGACGTTTCTTTACCACGTATGTGTGGGATGGTTTGCCGGCTGAAATAAATCGCTTCGTTATTTTTATTCAGCACCACTTTGGGTGTATTAACATTAAATAATTCTTCTTGTGAATTTATTTTTTTCACTAACGTCGCAATGTCCACAGAGTTATCGTGAAAGCAAGAAGCAACCAAATCAATTTGTTCGGGGTAAATAAAAGGTTCATCACCTTGTATGTTTATTACAATATCTGTTATACCCGAAAGTTTGGTAGCGGCTTCATAACACCTGTCGGTTCCACTTTGGTGCGAAGCGCTCGTCATCACCACATTTCCACCAAAATTTACTACATGATTTTCAATTCTTTCATCGTCAGTTGCGACAACTACATCAAACAACGCTTTCGATTTTTTAGCTTGTTCGTAAACTCGTTGAATCATCGTTTTACCGCCAATATTAACTAATGGCTTTCCCGAAAATCGGCTAGAAGCATAGCGCGCAGGTATTATTCCAATTATTTTCAATACAGTGTTTTTTTTACGAAATTAATTAAATTTTATGTTTTGTAATTATTAAAAAGCAACAGAGCTGTTTTAATAAAATACTATCTTTGAAAAAAGATTTTAAACTTCACCTATAATTCTGTAGTTATAATACCAATCGCCAATGCAGGAAAGACACATTAACAAAGATATTTACTTTAACGAACAGGTATATACTACCCAAAAATATGTAATCCCTTTTATCGATCCGCATCTTAAAATAAATAGCAGTATTCATGTATTGGAAGTTGGATGTGGAGAAGCTGGAAACCTAAAACCATTTGTTGATATAGGTTGTAAGGTTATGGGGGTAGATTTGAACAAAGAAAAGATGGAATACGCCAAAGATTATTTTTCAAATGATCCCAATGGACATTTGATGACGTTGGTTGTTAAAGATATTTATAACATGGTAGATGAGTTCAAGGAAGACTTTGATTTGATAATACTTAGAGACGTAATTGAACATATTCATAATCAGGAAAAGTTTATGAATTGTTTGAAGAAATTTTTAAAACCTGGAGGAAAAGTGTTTTTCGGTTTTCCTCCATGGCAAAATCCTTTTGGCGGGCATCAGCAAATTTGTAAAAGTAAAGTGTTATCGAAGTTGCCATATTTTCATTTGCTTCCTATGCCTTTATACAAAGGTGTTTTAAAGCTATTTGGCGAAAGCAAAGCAACAGTTGACGATTTGGCAGAAATAAAAGAAACAGGAATAAGCATTGAACGCTTTGAACGAATTTTAAAAACTGAAAACTGGGTAATAGATAGGAAAACCTTGTTTTTTATTAACCCCAATTATGAAGTAAAATTCAAATTAACCCCAAGAGAGTCTTACGGCTTTATTTCGGCAATTCCTTTTGTAAGAAATTTTTTTACAACCGCTTGTTATTATCTTGTTTCAAAAAAGTAATAGCGCACTAAATTAAAAAGGTTTTCTTTTAAACTTATTATTTGTGTTATTATCCTTTCTGAAGCCTCCGTTATTTTGTTTTCCACCAGAGTTTGTTCTTTTTTTGTCGCGATCACGGTCACGATTTTGTTGTGGAGGACGGCTTACCAAATTTTGAGTGCTTCGCAAAGCATTGGGATTCGCCAACTTTAATTGCCCTTTAGACAGTTCGTTCAACTGTTCCAAAATCACTTCATCATTTACCGAATCACGGTTCCAAGTGAGGTATGAACGTTTCATTAAGTTAGCTATTTGCTCTACCAAAGCATTTTTTTCATCTCCCTCGGGGTATTCTTTTGCTTTAGAAATAAGCGCTTCTACCGTTTTACCATAATGTTTAAATCTGATAGCATCAGCAGGGTAGGGGACGGTTTCAGGTTTTGTTTGAAATGTTTCGCGGGTTGGCTTTGGATAAGGAGAATCTACGTCTAATTTAAAATCGGAAATAATAAAAATATGATCCCATAACTTGTGTTTAAAATCGGTCACATCTCTTAAATGCGGGTTTAACTGCCCCATTACATTAATTATGGCTTGTGCAACACGATTGCGCTCCTCCCGATTCTCTACCGTAACTGCAAAATCAATCATCTTTTGAATGTTTCTTCCATATTCCGAAATAATTAAATGTGGTAAATCGGTATTGTATTCCATTATATCGCTGATCGCTTCCATTTCTTTAATTTATAATCTTAGTCGAACAAAAGTAACTGTTTTATTGTTATATACCAAAAGTGCGTGAATACTGCAATTAATATTTTTTTTATAATCCATATTTATTTTTAAATTTGCCCCTCATTTTTCGTGTCTTCATTAGAGAACAAAGAAATTTAATTAAACTATTAATATAACTAAAAACAAATTATTATTTAAGATGAAAGCACTTGTATGTATTAGTAATGTGCCCGACACAACTACTAAAATCAGTTTTGCAAACAATGACACAGCTTTTAATGAGGCAGGTGTTCAGTTTATTGTTAACCCTTATGATGAGTGGTACGCATTGGTTCGTGCGCTTGAGTTGAAAGAAACATTAGGGGGGACAGTTACTTTAATTCATGTTGGTGGAGCAAACAGCGAACCTACTATTCGTAAAGCAATTGCAATAGGTGCTGATGATGCGGTTCGTATAGATGCTGACCCTACTGATGCCTATGGAGTGGCTGAACAAATAGCAGCTTACGCTAAAGACAAAGGTTTTGATTTGATTTTTACAGGTAAAGAAACTATTAGTTATAATGGTGCTATGGTAGGTGGTGTTCTTGCTGAGTTATTAAACTTACCATTTGTTTCAATGGCTACTAAATTAGATTTAGCAGGTAACGTAGCAACTATCGAGCATGATATCGATGGCGGAACTGAAGTTGTTGAATGTCCATTACCATTGGTATTATCAGCAAACAAAGGTATGTCAGAAGCACGTATTCCTAACATGCGCGGCATCATGGCTGCAAGAACAAAGCCATTAACTGTTGTTCCTGCTGCTGCTGCTCAAAACTTAACAACAATCGCATCTTATAAATTAGCTGCGGGACGAGTAGAGTGTAAATTCATTGATGCAAGCACACCTGAAAAATTAATTGAATTGTTGCACAATGAGGCAAAAGCCATTTAATTATAAGGTAGTATAACTAAAAAAAAATTTAACCATTTAAAAACAGAAGACATGTCAGTTATAGTATATACCGAAGTTTCAAAAGGGAAGATTAAAAAATCATCTTTAGAGGCAGTTTCTTATGCAAGCAAATTAGCTGCTCAATTAAACACAACTGCTACTGCAGTTATTGTTGGCGATGTAGACGTTACCGATTTAGGTAAAGCAGGAGCTAAAAAAGTATTAAAATTAAAAAACGATAAATTAGCAAGTTTAGACGCTCTTTATATAGCAAACGCTGTTGAACAAGCAGTTACAGCAGAAGGAGCAGATGTAGTAGTTTTCGCAAACGATTTTGCAGGAAAAGCAATTGCACCGCGTTTAGCTGCAAAATTAAAAGCAGGTATTGTTGCAGGTGCTGTTGAACTACCAACAACTAGCGGAGGTGTATTCTCTGTTAAAAAGAATGTATTTTCAGGTAAGGCAACTGCTGTATATAACATCAATTCAGCTAAAAAAGTGGTTTCATTATTGCCGGGAGCTTTCGGAATTGATTTATCAGGTGGTGCGGCTGAAGTTGCTGACTTGGCAATTAATTTGGATAATGTAAATTCTCCAATTAAAGTAAAAGAAGTAAAACAAACATCAGGTGGAGTAAGTATGCTTGACGCGGAAATCGTTGTATCCGGTGGTCGTGGATTAAAAGGTCCTGAAAACTGGGGAATGGTAGAAGAACTTGCTACATTGTTAGGAGCAGGAACAGCATGTTCTCGTCCGGTTGCAGATATGCACTGGCGTCCGCACCATGAGCACGTTGGACAAACAGGTTTTGCTATACGTCCTAAGTTATACATTGCTATTGGTATTTCAGGAGCTATTCAGCATTTGGCTGGAGTTAACGGAAGCAAAACAATTGTTGTGATTAATTCAGATAAAGAGGCACCATTCTTTAAATCTGCCGATTATGGTATAGTTGGAGATGCTTTTGATGTTGTTCCTAAATTAATTGAAGCTGTAAAAAAATTCAAGGCCAACTAATCAACAAAAAATTTAATGTGAATAAAAACACCTTTTCTATGTCTTATGTAAATAAGATGAGAGAGGTGTTTTTATTTTCTTTATATTTGTGTTTAATGAAGTCTGTGATAGAATTCGTTTAAATAATTAAAAGGGAAAGGTGAAAAAAGTTTTACTAGAAATTGTGGGGTTGTCATATAGCCATACTCAAACAGGGGCATACGCCTTAGTTTTGGGAGAAGCAAAAGGTAAAAGAAGACTGCCAATAATTATTGGTGGCTTTGAATCTCAGGCAATAGCTATTGAGTTAGAAAAAATGACTCCCAGCCGCCCACTTACACACGATTTATTTAAAAGTTTTGCAGAAGCATTTGGTATTGCTGTTAATGAAGTGATAATATACAATTTGGTTGAGGGTATATTTTATTCAAAACTAATGTGTACTACTGAAGAAGGAAAGCAAGTGGAGATTGATGCCCGTACTTCAGATGCAATAGCTATTGCAGTCAGATTTAATTGTCCGATAAATACTTTCGAATTTATTTTATCTCAGGCAGGAATTCTTTTGGATGAAAGTACAATTGCTGCCACTAATGAACCGGCAGAAGTTAGTAAACATGAAGAAGAAAAAGAAGATAAGGATGATTACCTTTCCAAATCAACAGAAGAGCTAAAACAATTGCTTGATATAGCGATTAAAAGCGAGGCTTATGAAAAAGCATCTCAAATAAGAGACGAGTTGAATAATCGTAAAAAGTCATAATAGTTATTATGAAGCAATACCACGATTTAATGCGCCATGTTTTAGAAAACGGCGTTACAAAAACAGATAGAACAGGAACCGGTACAACAAGTGTGTTTGGGTATCAAATGCGTTTTGATCTTCAAAAAGGGTTCCCTTTATTAACTACCAAAAAACTTCATTTAAAATCAATCATTCATGAACTATTATGGTTTTTGAAGGGGGATACCAATATCAAATATTTATCAGATAATGGTGTTCATATTTGGGATGAATGGGCTGATGAAAAAGGGAATCTGGGACCTGTTTACGGCTATCAATGGCGTAGTTGGCCTACAGCCGATGGTAGACATATTGATCAGATTTCGCAGGTGATCAATCAAATAAAAAACAATCCGGATAGTCGTAGAATGATAGTTAGTGCATGGAATGTTGCCGAAATTGATAAAATGAAGCTTCCCCCATGTCATGCATTTTTCCAATTTTATGTTGCCAATGGAAAATTGAGTTGCCAATTATATCAGCGTAGCGCCGACATATTTTTAGGTGTACCTTTTAACATTGCATCATATGCTATTTTAACACTAATGATTGCTCAGGTATGTGAATTAGAACCTGGAGATTTTGTGCATACTCTGGGCGATGCACATTTATACGCTAATCATATTGAACAGGCAAAGCTTCAATTAACAAGAGAGTCAAGAGAGTTACCATCAATGAAGATAAATCCACATGTAAAAAATATTTTTGATTTTAAATTTGAGGATTTTGTTTTAGAAAATTATAATCCGCATCCTCATATTAAAGCGGATGTTGCAGTATAAATTAAGTTTGTTTTTAATGATTAAGCATATTTTTTTAAAAAAGTTTATCTAAAATATATACCGTTTGATAATTATCATTAAATTTGGTTGCTCGAAAGTATAATTGTATATGCAAAAAAAACTATTAGTCTGTTTTTTGTTTCTCTTCTTAGGAGTTTCAATATCGCATTCTCAAACTGAGGAACGACCTGCCAATGGCCCGAAAGGTGTCAAAAATGTAAGAGATGAGTTAAACCGAAAACAAGGCGTATGGAGTACCTACAACTCTAATGGGGATCTTCTCAGTAAAGTAGAATTTGTAAATGATAAAAAAGAAGGTTTAACTACCATCTATTATTCCGGTGGCGGACCTGAGCCTGAAAAAATTAGAGAAGAAACATATTATTTTGGTGGTAAAAAGGACAGTGTTTTTACAAAAAAATACCTTTCGCAGCAGACTTCTGTTGAAGGAAGTTATGATATGGGCAAAAAGGACGGAAAATGGATATCCTATTATGAGGATGGACAAATTAAAGTGGAAGGTAGTTTTGTAAAAGGAAAAAGAGATGGGGAATGGAAATGGTATAACAGAAAAGGGGCATTAACAAAAAGCAGTACATTTAGCAATGGTGTTGATTCCAGTGCTCCTAAACCAGCTAAAGCAGGTGGTAAAGATGCCAAAGGAAAAGATGCGAAAGGAAAAGGCGCTGCCACTCCTCCTGCAGGATCCAAAAAATAAGTATACATCCTTTCGACTATGTTATTAACAGTATTTCATCATTTGAAGTAATGTTTCTTTTAAAATTTTGCTTGTGATTATAAGTATTATTGTAGCTGTTTCAGAGAACAACGTGATAGGAAAAGATAATACGTTGATATGGCACCTTCCTGCTGATATGAAGTATTTTAAAGAAAAAACTTCCGGTCATTGTGTAATTACAGGAAGAAAAAATTACGAGTCTATTCCCGAAAAATATAGACCTCTTCCTAATCGTATCAATATTGTAATTACAAGACAAGAAAATTATATAGCTCCCGGGGCTATTATAGTTAATTCATTAGAAGAATCTATTAATAGAGCTAAAGAAAATGGAAATAATGAAATTTTTATAATTGGAGGTGCTGAAATTTACAAACAAAGTATTCACTTAGCTGATAAATTATACGTCACACAAATCCACCATTCGTTCGATGGTGATGCATATTTTCCTGAAATAGATTTGAAGTGTTGGAAAGAAACAAAACGTATTGATTGTACTAAAGATGAAAAAAACAGATTTAATTACTCTTTTTTGGAATTTGTAAAAGAAGATTAACTTTGGACAAGTATTTTATACTAACCTTAACAAACAATATCATGAAAACAACATCGAAACTTGTATGGATAATGAGTCTTTCATTAGTGTTGGTTGCTGTTTATACTGGTTGTAAAAAAAAGACTATTGATACCGACACTTCCTCTGCAACAGATAATGCGAGCGCTGAAAACTCATTTTCAACTGTTTTCAGATCGACAAATGAAAATTCTGATTCTGTTGCAGTCAGATCAAATTGCCCTAATATCATGATTACCACTACCACTATTACTCATTACCCAAAAACATTAACCATTGATTATGGTTCAACAGGATGTAATGGCTATAAAGGTTCTTATTCTGCAGTGTTTACAGGTCCTTTCAAAACAGTAGGATCAAAAATTACAATTACCTATAATAATTATTATGATGGTGAATATAAGATAGATGCACAATCACACACTATTACCAATACAGGTGTTAGCTCTGCAGGAAATCCTGTTTATACAATTAGTGTTGTAAATGGTACTCTAACCTCTTCTTCAGGAACATCTACATGGAATGCAAATCGTTCGATAGAATGGACTGTGGGCAGTAACACTCCTTTAGGGGATGATGTTTTTTTAATATCTGGTACAACAAGCGGAACAAGTGCAAAGGGTGTTGCTTATTCTACGGTTGTTAATACACCATTAAAAATAGCTACCGGCTGTGATTATATTGAAAGTGGTGTGTTAACATTAACGCCACAAAGTGGCGATAGTCGTGTTATCGACTTTGGAAATGGGACTTGTGATAATCAAGCAACCGTTACAATAGATGGTGTAGTTTTTAATATTACATTGTGATAACTTACATAAAAAAAACAAAAAAGGCGTTGTAACTAATACAACGCCTTTTTTGTTTTTTTATAGGTGTTTATTTTTTAGGAATTTTACTCATGCCTCGTTCGGATATAGCAGTAATTGAAAGTGAAGGATTAACTCCCGGATTTGCTGAAATCATTGAACCGTCAAATACGTACATGTTTTTGTACCCAAACACTCTGTTTTCACTATCAATTACGCCTTCATTTCTATCTTTACCCATACAAGCTCCACCTAATATATGGGCAGTAGAAGGGATACCGGTTATCGTTTCGGTTGCTATCACCTGCGCTTTTCCTTTAATTGCTTTCGCATATTTTTTTGCAAACGCATGAGCCTCGGGAATAAAAGCTGTTGGAGCTTTCCCTGTTTCCACTTCCGATTTCATTCCAAACAAACCGCCTTTTGCAAATTTTAAAGTGCTGTCCAAATGCTGCATCACAAGTAATATAATAGTACTCTTCCCATAGTCTTTTACGAATAGCACCTTCAACCATCCTATAGGATCAGAAAACGGAAGTATCAACAACTTAAACATTCTCTTGAAAAAGTTAGGTTCGCTAACCATTGGTAACATTGACAAACGCCAAATACCTGAACCTTTACCGTAACGTGTAGGTTCAACGTGTGTGTTTTTATCCAATTCCATGATAGAACCAATGGCAACACCATCCGATAATGCAAGATCATTGTCCGTTGAAGTAACCAAAATCAATGATTCATTATTGCTACGAATCATCTCTCCCAATTTAGGACTTAAGTTTGGCAACGACCTTTCTTTTAAATCCAACATCAAAGGCATTGTACCCAATACGCCACCTGAAAAAATCACTCCTTTGGTTTGAAGTTTCTTTTTACCTGAAAAGTATTCTGTTGACTTTTTGAAAATTATCTCGTAACCATTTTCACCTTCATTGCCTTTTGGTAAAACGTCCACCACTTCATGTTCCGCTAATATCTCTACACCTAATTTTTGAGCCAGGTATAAATAATTTTTATCCAATGTGTTTTTAGCATTGTGCCTGCAACCCGTCATACATTCCCCACAATGCGTACAACCTGTTCTTGTTGGTCCTTTCCCATCAAAATAGGGATCTTTTACTTCTTTTCCGGCTTCACCAAAAAACACTGAAACCTTTGTTGGTTCATACGTTTTATCCACACCTAATTCTACACCAACTTCCCGTATAGCCTCATCTCCTTTAAATAATTTTGTGTTAACCGCAGCCCCCAGCATTTTCCAGGCGGTATCATAAAATGGATTCAATTCATTTTCCCAATCGGCCAAACCAGCCCAGGAACCATGATTAAAAAATTCGGACTTTGGTTTTGGCAATGTATTGGCATATACCAACGATCCTCCTCCAACACCCACACCGCTTAATATAGCAATGTGCCTGAAAGGGGTGAGTTTTTGAATTCCAAACATTTTTATTTGAGGAAACCATAACCATTTGCGAAGGTTCCAATTGGTTTTACCAAAATCCCTGGTGTCCCATTTTTTCCCTTTTTCAATCACCAGTACAGAATAGCCTTTTTCTGCTAAACGTAAAGCCGATACAGAGCCTCCAAAGCCCGATCCTATAATGACATAATCATAACTATCTTTTAAAGTAACCTTTTGTGAGTTTGCCATTGTTCGAAGTATTTATAATAAAATGAATTTATTAACTCTAAAAACAAATTTATTTAAGTTTTGTTCACTTAAATATAGTGTGTGTAAAAACAACATGTATGATATTTGTTGTGCTAAGGTAACGTTTAAAGTTAGTCCTTAACAACCATGGAGAGTAAACGGGAATAATACAATTACCAGCGAGTATAATGCGTTGCTGAAACAAAACAGCTAGTGTTAAGCAAAATCTCTTTTATATTGTTGGTTATTCCGAACTTGTTTCGGAATCTTCCAACACACAGATTCTGAAATATACTTCGATAGGCTCAGTACAAGCGTTCAGAATGACTGGCTGTGCACCATTAACGATTAACATAACACCGGCTAACTTATTTTTTACGCATGAACACTTTTATTGGAACACCCGAAAAATCAAACTGTTCGCGCAAGCGGTTCTCCAAAAAACGAATGTATGACTCTGTTATATATTGTGGCAAATTAGAGTAAAATGCAAATGTTGGAGCATGAGTGGGTAATTGGTTAATGAATTTTATTTTAACATGTTTGCCTTTAATTGCAGCAGGCGGACTGCTTTCTATGATGGCCAGCATGGTATCATTCAGCAATCGTGTTTTAATAGACTGTATTCTGTTTGCATATACCTTTTCGGCTGTTTCAATCGCTTTTAAAACACGTTGTTTTGTTAATGTAGAAGTAAACACGATAGGCACATCGCGAAATGGAGCCAGTTTTTCTCTTATTTTTTCTTCATACTCTTTTGTAGAGTTGGTTGTTTTTTCAATTAAATCCCATTTGTTTACAACCACTACCACTCCTTTGCTATTTGTTTCCGCAAGGCGAAAAATGTTAATGTCCTGCGCCTCCAAACCTAGTTCCGCATCAATTAACAATAACATTACATCACAGTCTTCAATGGCCCTGATGGAGCGCATTACCGAATAAAATTCAAGGTCTTCTTCTACCTTTGACTTTTTTCTAATACCGGCGGTATCTATCAATAAAAAATCATGGCCAAAAGCGGTGTATCTGGTGTTGAGCGAATCTCTTGTTGTTCCTGCAATTGGTGTAACAATATTGCGTTCTTTACCAAGCAATGCATTAACAAATGACGATTTACCAACATTAGGTCGCCCTACAATAGCAAATTTTGGTATGTTCAACTGCTCCACTTCTGCATCCACATCCAGTTCTTTTACGATATCATCCAACAACTCACCTGTGCCGCTTCCGCTAATAGCGGACACGTTATAAGGTTCGCCCAGCCCCAATGAATAAAACTCGCCTGACATTCCCTGACGTACAAAATTGTCCACTTTATTGGAAACAATGAATACTTTCTTTTTGCCTCTTCTCAGCATATTCGCCACCACTTTATCGTCTTCTGTTATTCCGTCGGCAACATCAACCACAAACAAAATCACCTTTGCCTCGTCAATAGCCAGCGTTACCTGCTTGCGAATTTCAGCTTCAAAAATATCTTCCGATCCCTTTACATATCCTCCGGTATCAATTACCGTAAATTCCATACCGTTCCACTCTGCCTTTCCATAATGTCTGTCGCGTGTTACACCCGATTGCGCGTCAACAATAGCACTTCTGCTGGTTGTTAAACGGTTAAAGAGTGTTGACTTACCTACATTTGGTCGCCCTACTATTGCTACTATATTTGCCATTCTTTAGTTTAAAATTTATAGTTGTGTTTCCAATCAGTGGCTTCGAGAACCTCAGCCACCGTTATGTTCGTTGATTGAGGTTCTCGACATCAACGATTTAATTTTTCAATTTGTAATTAACTAATGTATCCGAAACGTTTTAACTGACCTTCGTTATCGCGCCAGTCTTTATTTACTTTTACAAACAGTTCAAGGAAAACTTGCTTTTGTAAAAACGCTTCAATTTCCTTACGGGCTTCGGTTCCCACTTTTTTTAATGCCTTGCCTTCATGCCCAATGATAATACCTTTTTGCGATTCCCGTATCACATATATTTCCGCACGAATTTTAAATATTTTTTCTTCTTCCTTAAAGGATTCTATGACTACTTCTACTGAATAGGGAATTTCTTTTTTATAATTGGTCAGAATCTTTTCGCGAATGATTTCTGAAACAAAAAATTTTTCGGGTTTATCTGTCAGTTCATCTTTAGAGTAATAAGCCGGACTTTCAGGAAGCAGGGCAATAATACGATTGATCAAATAATCGGTATTAAATTTTTCCAATGCCGAAATAGGTATGACCTCCGCATTAGGAATTAAATTTTTCCAGTATTCTACTTTTACTTCCAGCTTTTCCTGAGTGGTTAAATCCACCTTATTGAGCAGCAGCAATACAGGTACTTTACTGTTAATTACATTCTTTAACACCTTTTCGTCAATCAACGTATCTTCAAAAATATCTGTAGCAAATAACAATATATCGGCATCCACAATTGCGGTGTGAACCAAACTCATCATCGATTCCTGCATTTTATAATGAGGTTCCAACACGCCGGGAGTATCGGAATAGACTATTTGATAGTCGTCTCCACTCACAATTCCCAAAATACGATGACGGGTTGTTTGCGCTTTTGAGGTAATAATAGAAAGGCGTTCGCCCACCAACACGTTCATAAGTGTTGATTTTCCTACGTTTGGGTTACCTATGATGTTAACAAAACCGGCTTTATGTGCCATTTAAAATATAATTAATAAATTTATTTGGAGTACAAAGAAACAAAATATATCTTTGCGCTCCCAAATAAACAACAAACGAGTTGTTTTGGTGAAAGCTTGAAGTATTAATTACCAACCATATATTGCGGGGTGGAGCAGTTGGTAGCTCGTTGGGCTCATAACCCAAAGGTCATCGGTTCGAGTCCGGTCCCCGCTACTACGAAAGACGGTAACATGAAATTCATGTTGCCGTTTTTTATTTCCCCCTCTGGAAGCCTTGATAATTCAGCACTTTGTTTAAATATCGAATTTATTTTGTTGGTTCGATATTGCCTATTTTTTGGATTCACGACTATTCCCTCTGGAAATACTAACTTTTGAATACGAGTTTGTGTTTCAATACCTTTGGAACACCAGTAATTAGTGATATTATTTGCAACTATTGCACAAGAATTTATTTTTTTATCTAGGTTCGATGTTGTATCGTTCAATTTTGAATTTTCTTCATTTAAAGCCCATAATTGTTCTAATAATTCAGCTTTAAATCTTTGGTAAACATTTTTTTCTAAACCTTCAAAAGCATATTTCTTTTCAATAGATTCTAGTTTAACATTAGCCTCTTTAATTTTATTTGTAATAATGTCTTTATCTGTTTTTTGCCTTTTTTCTAAATGATTTATCGTCAACTTAGTTTGTGCTTTAAAAGCATCTATAAATTTAGGGTCAAGCGAATGACTGTTTAAATATCCAACGAAGAAATCATTTAAACCTTTTACCAAACTTTTTGGAGTGGTATTAGCATTCATATCTTTACAGCTACAATTTTTGTTGCAACATTTATAATAATCAAATTCCTTTTTTGCTTTATATCCTGTCATTTTAGTACCGCACTCCCCACAATATAAAATTGATTGTAACGGTCTGCCTTCATTGAATTTGGCTTGTTTATATCCAACATTGGAGTTCCCTTCTAACGTTGAATTTATTAATCGAAAATCTTTAGGAGAAACCATTACTTCCCATTTACCTTCAATAGCTTCGCCTTTTAAAAAATTATGAGTTGAAATTCCACAATAAAAAGGATTTCTCCACATAGCTGATAGGAACTGCTTTGATATTGTCATACCTAGTTTTTGTAACTTTGCTATTATTACAAAGTCTTGTTCACCTTGTAATTTCCAAAGCCACGCTTTTTGTAAAATTTTTCCATCATCATTAATAACAATACTTTGATTACCACTGATATTATTCGCATTTTTCACTTTTTTACCGAAGTGGGTATAACCTTTAGGTGCTTTTCCCAACCAATAACCATTTTTAACATGGGAAATAAGTCCTGGTAAAGTGTGTTCCAATCTTTCAAGTTGTTCTTTACGAGCTTGTAACAATGAATCCAATATTTCAGCCTCCCCTCTGGGAGTAAATGTGTTTTTACCTGTTGTAACCTCAATTAAATGAACCCCTATATCATGGATTAATTCATTAACAAGACCTATTGCGCTGCCACCACTTCTGGAAAATCTATTCATCTTATAAATTAAGATTGCTCTAGGCTTCTTTTTACTTGTTTTTACGGCTTCAATGAGTTTGCTAAATTCTTTTCTTGTAAAATCTCCTTTGGCACTTTCATAAGTACCACCAAATTCATTAGTAATTACGTAATTGTTAGTATTTACAAATTCTAATGCCGAAAGTTTTTGATTTTCAATACTTGAATTCGTATCGAATTGGTTTTTAGAACTTACCCTCGTATAGAGCCAAACATCATTACTTGTTATAATCTTTTCGGTATAAGTTGAATATTTTTTAAAATACTGTAAATCCATTTTTGTTTTTATTAATTGTTACTGTTATTGTTTAATTCATAAGCGATAACGCTTAAATGGTATAGGCTGTTTATAATTTCCTCACTATATCCCAAATTACTTTTTCAACAATATCTAACCCCTTTAGTTGGTCTTTTGGTAATGAATAGTAATCCCTTTCCCTCATAATAATATGACTGTGGTATCCGTCAATATATTCACCATAATTATACAGATTGTTGTACCTGAAATTTTGCTCTAATACTTCTAAATAAGGGAATTGTTTAAATAATTGGTGAGTGTGTCCAGTTACATTATTGTAATCTAATGTAAGTGTGTCTGGTTGGTATGTTACGAATAATAGTATATCATTTACATTAAAAGCATGTTTTACGATTCGATTAAACTCATCCTGAAATACTCCATAAAGTTCACTAGAAGTTAATTCTTTACCATTTAATCCAATCACTTAAATATTGATGTTTCCTTGCTGACTGGACACACAATACTTTGGTCGGATTTGATGGAAATCCTAGCTTTTATTGGTGTTTAAGTCTTATTGTAATAAAAAAAGGGTTTGGTATCTAAACCAACCCCTCTTACCAACTTCACAATTCTCACCCCTTTTTAATAATAAATAGTTCATTTTTGGGGAAAGTCAATAGTTTTTGAAAAAATACTGACAATAAATAAAATCGGAACAGATTATACGAATAATGGGGTAAATTCGTAGGCTCTTTGATTATATAATTCGTTCATCAATTAAATATTCATAAAATCGGGAAACGGTTAAAAAGTCTTGTATGTATTGGTTCGAGGATGCGATGTCACCCGCTACTACAGAGGAATTTTCCGATGAAAATTGGAAAGTTCCTTTTTTATTTTCCTCTGAATGTGCCGAAAATAGGGCAACAAGTTCAAAATATTTATTTGTTTTTGGGGTTAGATCTTGTCTTGTTTTGTAGTTATACGGAACGCCCTCTGGAAATAGCAAATTTTGAATACGTGTTTTTGTTTCAATACCTTTGGAATGTCAGTAATTAGTAACATTATTTGCAATTATTGCACACTATAGTTATTACAATACCACATACCTAATTCAAAGACTCCTATTTCATAATATTTTTTGGAAAAGCAACCACCACTAAATACCAACCTTGGACTATTAACATCAAAATAGTTACAGATTTATATTTTTATGTGTGTTGATTTGATTTAGCAAAATATTTCCTCTGTATCTTGCCTTACAAAAAGTAGTGGTTGGGGGTAAATTAAAAGAAATTGACGCTGCAACTTCCTCTGGTCGGAAACGTGCACAATTTATCTCGTTCTTTACGCGTTCGATGTGCTGATCACTAATCTTACATCTTTCTTTAGTTTCAATAAGCGTATTTACAATATGTCGATGCCATTCTTTGTCTTGAACTGATCTTATCGGCCATTTATCGTACTCTAATAATTCGACCTTTGCTCCTCTTAAAGCAGCGATAACAAAAGTAGAACACGTTAAACCATATTTTCCATTTAAAAACACAGTGCCGTCATCATTAAATTTACCTGCATCATAAGAGATTGCATATGGCAATCCTTTGTCTTTATTTCTTTTCCAAATTTGCCTTAAATGGGAATTTATAATTCTTTTTTTTTCATCACTCAATTTAGGTAAAATAAAATAATAGCTATTATACTTATCACTTGTCTTCAAATCATTATCTAAAAACAAATGGGCGTGCCAACCTAAATGAAAAAATTTAATAGAACTATCCGTATCTGAAAGCACAATCCCGCAATGATGATATTGTTGATTAGCATCAGAAAATCCAACTGTCAAAGCAAAAAAACAATCGTGAGAATCAGGTAAGTCTTTTACAGATTTATACCAAACTTCTTTTGGAAAAAATTTAGGGAATTTCGTGGCGAAAAAAGTTTCTAGTTTTAGTAAAAAACAACTCATCTTGAAATAGTATAAAATTATCAACTATTCCAGGCCAAAAAGTAATTCATTTGCTTTCTTCCTATCATATTTTTTCTTTACGACATCACTAACCTTTTTATAAAACTCTTTTCTGCCTCTAATTTTTGTCTTCCACACATCAGTTGCTGTTAATAAACTGATTAAAACTAAAGGAGAAGAATCATTCATATTTATTAAATTGAATATTTTTTCAACTTCAGAATATTTTTGGTCAAAAAGTAAATCATCAATACTTGAAAAAACGTAATCAAGAGTTTCATTTATATACCTATTACCTTTCAATTCAAGCTCGGTTATTCTTGTTAAGAAAATAGTATGATTAATGCTAACATCTGTACTAATTAAATGTTTTTCAGAAGGTATTTCAAGAACCCTAGAATTAATAAAAGTATCATTATTCCATAAAGCTCTCGCAATATTAATAGAAGAAATTCCTATAAACTCATTTATTTTAGTTTGTTTGTTTTCTATAAGGATTGTAGCAGCAGCTGCATTTGGAAATCTCTCAGTCACATTAATTGTGGCTATAGATCCACTCAAAATTACGGCTGTACTTTCCATTCCTAAGGTCATGATAACGGACAATGGTTTTTTTTGCAAATTTTTTGAATATAAATTTACACCATCCATTTCTGCCAAATTCGATGGAATAAAGTCAGTTTTGTTTTCTAATTCTAAAATCTCCATATTTATTAAAATGATTCAGTTACAGCCTTTGCAAATTCAAAATATTTTTCCCAATTATTTATAGAATTTAGAAGAAGTTCCGTTGGGTTAGTTGCATTCAACTGGATGTGGAAGTTAAATGAGAATTGTATATAATCTTTGTTTGAGTCAATGTTTGGATGTGTCATTACTCGCACTGGATTAATATTTAGTTTAAGTCTACTGCCAATAAAATCTCTACTCATGTATCCCCCAAATTTTGAGTCTGGTGTATTAAAAAATGATTTATATAAATTAATATCAGGTTTGCTAAAAAGTTTATTTGATTTTTGGAGCACACTATCATTCGAAGCATCAAGCAAATAGAGGATATTAACACCTATTGCTGAAAAAGGAGTATGTGAAAGAAGTGTAATAATTTTTGCTAGTTTTTCTAAACTAGATTTTGTCTTTTCTCCATTATTAATAGTAAATTGTAGTTGTTGAATCAAAACCAATATATTAAAATCATCAGTAATTATTTGGCTAATATTTTCGGCAAATAAAGACTGCTCTCTGAAGTCAGAATCCTCAAGTATTTTGTTCTCAATTAGCCAGTGGCGATTTATGATAGAAGGATTAAAATTATTAGCTATAATAACGATACTTCTATTGTTTAAAATAAACTCCATAATAACATATTAAGTTTCGAATCTTTAAAACTAAAACAAGATTTTGTACAAATATATACAAACTTTTTTGCCTTGCCCATTATAGTAACTATATCAACAAAGATAAAATAATAGTGTAAGAGCCTGTTTAAATTTATGTTGAAAGAAATCTTATAGGGTAAAGTAAACCGATTGAATAAGCAAATTTATTTGTTGTGTACCAAAACTTCAAACAAATGTATTCAACCGATTTGACTAATACCCAGTGGCAATTTATAAAAAGTTCTTTAAATATTGCAGAAAGAAAACGTAAACACGATTTGCGAGAAATGTGGAATGCGATTAATTACCTGATAAAAACAGGCTGTCAATGGCGAATGCTTCCCGTGAATTTCCCTAAATGGCAACTCGTTTATTACTATTACAGTAAATGGTCAACGTTAGAAATTTACGATTTGCTCTTAGAAAAGCTAAGATGTAAAGTGCGAGTAAAAATGGGGCAAAACCCTGAGGCAAGTTTAGGTATTATGGATAGTCAAAGTGTTCGTTGGGGGAATAACAGAGCCCTCAATGGTATTGATGGCAATAAAAAAGCAAAAGGGATTAGGCGACATACTATAGTAGATAAAAACGGATTTTTAATCGCTGTTATGGTGTGTGTGGCAAATATAAATGATGGCAAAGCAGCTCTGTTTTTAATGCGAATTATTAAAGAATTTTTATGCAGTATTAAAGTTATACTTGCTGATGGTGGCTATAGAGGAGAGTTAGCCGATAATGTTAAACAAATTTACGGTTACCTAATTAAAGTGGTAATGAGGACTGATACTGAAAAAAGTAACTTTAAGCCCATAAATAAAAGATGGGTAATAGAACGGACATTTGCTTGGTTCGATAATGATAGAAGGTTATGTAGAAATTATGAACTTTTAGCTGAATCTTCTGAAACTATGGTGAAATTATCCGCTATAAAATTATTGTTGAATAAAATTTAAACAGGCTCTAAACTGTTAATATTTTATTCTTTCTAATCAATATCACACAATTCGGATAGTTTAATATCCATTGCCTTTGCAATAACTATTAGTGTACTTAATGTAGGATTAATCTTTGCTGTTTCTATTCTTGCTATCTGACTCAATGACAATCCTGATTCAAATGCCAATTGCTCTTGTGTAAAATTATATTCTTTTCTAAGCCCTTTTAAGCGCAGTGCAAAAGCATTTATACCAACCTCATCGAATATTAATTTTCGCTTCTTTTTAACTATCTTCTTTGCTTTCATAGCTGAAAGGTCAAAAAAGTTAAAAAATTATTTATAGCACATGTGCTATAAATTAAAATAATGGTTATAATTGCAAAGGATATTAATTGAAAAATAAAACGTTTAAAAATGAAACATAACAAAAACCTTATCCTTAGTTTAATAAAAGACGATTTAATTCTCACCCAATTTATAACCGGCTTAAACAAGCTTGGTTTAGATGCCGGAAACTATTACTTACATCTCAGTCAAACCATTTTTAACCTAATGGGTTTTGGAGATTTTAAGCAAGAACAAAAGTTATACGAAGACTACTTTGATTTTGTAGAGAAAGCCAGCACTGTTAATTTACTTGAACACCCAAAACAGTTAAATAAAATAGCGCTTGAAGTGTATGATAAACTAATGACAGAAAAAGAAAAGAGAAAAACACATAAAATAATAAAGCAACCTCCGTTAAAAACCGCATCACTTAAACACTAATTTAAAAAACTAGCAATAGGAATAAATATTAAACTAGAAGAACTTTTATTTAAAGGGATATGATTAATTTAGCAGTTAATGCGCAACTTGATGAAGATTTACAGAAGATTAATTAGAATTAACTATACATCTTTAACGCTTCGACTTTTTTCGCAGACCTATACCCAAAGTGTATTACGACCTTTTATGTTGTAATCGCATCAGATAGATGCTGGCTTTGTGCATATTGGCATGTTGCTTTTAGTTGGTGTCAGCCGCATGCATTCTGGCTACGGGTTTACTTAATTGTTTTAAAATAAAGCTCGGAAAAAATCTGCTCATAAATCTCAATTGACTGGATTGACCTGGACATATTTCAAATTTATTGTTTGCAAATCCTGCTAAAAACTCAGCCACCATTGCCTGAACTGACATTACGGATATTCCTTTCCTATCCTCTTCATTAAAATTTGAAAGTAACTCCGTTTCAGTTGCCGGAGGTGCCAATTCAAAAACTTTCACATTCGTATTTCTAAGCTGTTCTCTAAGTGAAAGGCTATAAGAATGTAACGCTGCCTTTGTAGCACAATAAACAGCAGAAATAGGTAATGGGACAAATGCCAACCCAGACGACACTATAACAATAGCTGAATTTTTGTTCTTTTTAATCAGAGGAAGAAAGGCATCATTCATCCAGATAGTGCCTTTAACATTAATATCAATTTCTTTAGTCAGGTCACTGAAAGATAAATGGTGCTTTTGCAAATTAACCTCCATCATAATCCCCGCATTATTAATTAACATATTAAGCTCGGGATAATCTTTAACTACCTGCTCATAAAGTGCCTTTACTTCATCCGGATTACTCACATCGCTTTTAATGGTTATAACACCGTTTAGTTCACTTTTTACCTTTTGCAATTTTTGCTCGTTTCGGCCGGTAATGATAACCGTGTTTTTATTTTTTATAAATTCTTTTGCCATTTCATAACCTATGCCACTTGCACCGCCGGTTATTAAAATTGTGTTTCCGTTTAAGTTCATGTTTTTATTTTTTTTAGTTATACACTTTTTAGTTAATCGCTTACCAGATTTGGTAAGTGTGATAATAGGAAATATCAAATCAGTAATCTTATTTACTTTTTAATAACGCCACTTGCCCCAAGTGATATGCTAAATGACTCGTTCTGCTTAATACTACATTTAATTTATTTCTATGTGGTTCTTTGGCAAAATTTTCAACGGACACTGTTGTATGCTTTTCAAACCATTCATCCGCCTTTAAATTATTTAAATGCTCCGACAGTTTTGAATTAATAGCACTCCATTGCAGCCTCAATTCTTTGGCAGATGGTATTTCTGTTACAGCTTTGTCAGGTTTGCTTAAAAAAACATCTCCTAATTGAGGATATAATTGCCCTCCAAAATTAAGCAAAGGCAACATTTTGTCATGTACCGCGGTAAGATGCCCTAATAAATAAATCCCCCTGTTTTTGCCCGGGGCAACTTCAAGCTGTAATTGCTCATCAGAAAGTTCGTCAAATAAATTATTTGCTTCCATCATTCTTGCATTCCATAAGTCAAGAACTGATTTTATGATTATTTGTTTTTGATTTTCCATTTTCTTGTTTAATTTATTTTTGATTATAGAAGTTTATTGATGCTTTTTCGAATCTTTTTGAGCACTTATTATTTATGCTTCTTCATGAACATCGGTAGCCAAATTTAAACATCAAAATAGCAGGCCCCACAAATAAATTTCACCGTAACGGAACTATCCAAGCCAATATTAATAAGATACCTAATCCTCTTTTGCAGTTAATATTGTAAACGTCCCTCAACAGAATAAATTTAGAATAGCTACTATTCAATTTTTTTTATTTAATTGTTTAAAGATTTAGATGTAAATATAATTTAATAAACTTGTATTTTGCAAGTTTAATTTTAAAAAAAACTTTGTTTTGTATATTTGAACAATTTTTAACAGATGAGAAAAAGGAAGAAGAAAGACATTGAAAGTCGCTCCATGTGCCCAATTTCGTGTACGCTAGAAATAATTGGAGATAAATGGTCTTTATTAATTATAAGAGATATAATGTTTTTTGGTAAAAGTAGTTATAATGAATTTTTAGATTCATCCGAAAAAATATCAACCAATATTCTCAATGACAGATTAATAAGGCTCATCGAAATGGGTTTAATAACTTATACAGGTGCGGCTAAACGAAAAAAATATTCTCTTACAAAGAAAGGTCTTGATTTAAACCCTATACTTGATGCCGTAGCTATTTTTGGAATGAAACATTTTAAGGGGAGTAAAGAATACGTAAAGAAAAGAATGAAACAAGTTAATACATAAAAAACGTTCTGTACATTATTGACAAAAAACAATAGTTCACATTTTTTTTATTTTTTTATTGAAATCGCCAAGTAATATTAAATAATCATTTATATCTACTATGCCATCATTATTTACATTTCCATCGCAAGGTTTAAGGATAGTACAGCGTTCGTTATAATTAGATAAAAACATTAAAAAATCATTTACATCAACAATACCGTCCACGATTAATATCCGATTCACGGTACTCAGTATTGTAGGTCGAAACAAATTCAACTGAACAATTATTATCTAGGTTCGATGTTGTATCACACAATTTTGAATTTTCTTCATTTAACGCTCTTAATTGTTCTAATAATTCAGCTATTTATTTAACAATAGATTAATTAAAAATAGTTGTAATAATGGTTTATATTTTTTTTATTTGTCGAATATATAATACAATAAAGCTAAAATGATAAATAAAAACAGGATAAATTGTATTTAAGCTCATCCTTGTATTTTAAGACAACTATTTATCGTTAAAATTAAATCTTATTAATTCATTGTATGCCATGAAAACAATCCCAATTAACAACGAACGTATTTTATCAACGCCGGATAATTACCAATTTATCCCCATTGGAAATCCTGATCATATTTTCGGACCTGCGGGGTTTCTTAATGAACTGAGAGACCGGATCTTTAGGCGCAATAGAGCACCGCAAACCGATTTTTGGGCAACCGTTGGAAGACAGGATGGACAGGCAATAGATTGGACAGGTAATATTTTCTGTTCAGGAACGGGTAATGATGCTTCTACAGGAATTACCGGAGATGAAATTACTATATTAAAAACAATCCACCCGGAAATTGAACAGAATGGACAGAAAGCATTAGAAAAAGTGTTGGTGTTTGACAATGTAAATTTTGGCACTACTCCGGCAAGCAATCTTATTCGTCTTACTGTAATGGTCGACTCAGGTCAGGGAGCACTTGTTTATTATCAACATACAACCAACGACGATAAGATGTCTCAATATGGAGATATAGAATACATCCAACCGCAGGAAAATCGTGATTATGATGATAATGGACGTGATAGACTGGATTATTTTTTCAATGTCCCGGCTGATGTATCTGCTGTTAACCGCTTTATAGTAAAAGTAATTACATTTTCAAGAAATCCTGCCGAAAACCTTTCCGGTTTATTGCAACGCGTAGAAAAGCCCTATCGTCTTTTGCGGTTCAACGTTACCAATAATAACTTTGATGATGTTTCCACATTAGGAATTCCTGACGCCGACCGTACGCTAAAAACATTGCTACTAATTCACGGAACTTTTTCAACTACAGAGGGCTCTTTTGGAGAACTCCTGAACGATAAATGGTTGGTAAATATGACAAAACAATTTGGCGGCATTTACGATCAGATCATAGCATTTGATCATCAAACTATATTTGAAGGTCCGGCAGCCAATGTGGCGAAAATGCAAGAACTCATTAAACCTGGAGCAAAGTTTTCACAAACTATTGACATCATTACAACTAGCCGAGGCGGACTAGTTGGAAAAACAATTGTGAACAATGCCACAATTAATAGCAGTTTATTTACTGTTGAGCGAATGGCTGCGGTAGCATGTGCAAACGGTGTAGAATATTTTTCAGCAGGTTGGACCATTTCAAAAGGACTCTCGGTATTAAAAATAGTTTCTAAACTTATAAATAATGTCGGGCTCGAAATTTTCACGGCAATTGCACAAACGGGCGTTAATTTTTTTCTCCAACAACCCGGTTGTGTGGTAATGACAATTGGCTCGGAACCACTTACAACAATTCTTAATGGAACACCGGCAAATACAAACATGCGTTATTTCCCTATAACCGGAAATTATACCACACCAATTAATTTCAAACAACGAGTACTCAACTTACTTGTGAACGTAGTTTATAAAGATGCACCAAATGATTGGGTAGTTGGAACCGCGCAACAAGCTATTATGCCAACTGCAAATTATGCTTACGGACAAACCAAAAGGCATAACTACAGTTATTATTTATCCACAACTTTTGACAGTATTCACACGCAATACTTTACAATAAATGCACCCCCGCAGGGGCAACCGGAAACCGGTATTCCCCGTGATGCTATTGAGCATTTCTTATTTGATCCGTATGTAAATATTTTATGAGTGACCTAAACAAAATGAGATAAACGTGGTGATAACTTAAATTATATTTAAGGATTTATCATTATGAATTTAAAAATCGTAACTAGTATTTAAAATAAAAATGAAACACAAATTAAACCTCTTATTATTTTTGCTTGGATATATCTTATGTTGTTTTGATCTGACAACTCAAGCATCACCGAATGACTCGTTAAAATTAGTTTCTATCGGTTTAAAAATAGATAGTTTAACGTATCAGCAACGTAGAATAGTTGATACGTTAAAAAATATTAAAAACCATGTAAATACAGATACTTCTGCTAGTTACATAGCCGATCAATCTGCTATTGATCAATTTAATAAACAAAAAGATTCAATCTATAAAGCGTCAAACTTTTTGTTTTTAAATTGCAAAAAATGTAGTAAAACAAAAATCAACAACTGTAAACAAAATTTCTTTAGCTGTTTTATACTCACCATCTCCATATTGATTTTATTATGGATGTGGTATTTCGGTATCAACTATTTTCGCACAAGGACCTTATGTAAAGACGACAGTACTGTTCCTTCTGTTTCAGATCGGCCATATAGTTTTGCCAGAGTTCAGTTATTTTGGTGGACCATGATCATACTTTCACTTTACATCTATTTCTTTGCTTTCACAGGTATATTAGTGCCATTTAATATGACATCCGTGATCCTTCTGGGAGCTGGGGTTTTGGTCTATTCGGGTGGAAAGATTATTGATAAAAGGCAGCAAATCGCACTTGGAGGAAAAACTCCTGAATTTAAAACCGAAGGTTTATTGAACGATCTTATGTCCGACGAAACGGGAATTAGCATTCATCGGTTTCAAACCATCATTTTTAATCTGGTTTTCGGGATAGAATATATTATTTTGTTTTTTAAAAACGTAACTAATTGTAATTATCCTTTTCCTGATTTTGACGCATGGCAGTTTGCGTTACTTGGTATAAGTGCTGCTGCTTATCTGGGTAATAAGACAAGCGAAAATGCTCCCAATAAATTTATACAGAATAATTCTTCCGATGCTATTATAACAACTGAAGAACCTACGGTAAGAGATATACAAAACCATTAATTTTTAAAACAATGATAAAGGGAATAGACTTATCATCATATAATGTGCTTAATCAGCCCATATTAACAGATATATTATGGGCAAATAAATTATATTTTGCTTTTATAAAGGCAAGCGAAGGAGTTACTTTGCCGGATCCAAAGTTCGAAGTGAACTGGAACATGTGCCGAAAAGCAGGATTAGTTTGCGGAGCATATCATTTTTTAAGACCTCTCAGTGACGTAAATCTTCAGGTTCAAAATTTTTTAACCCAATATAAAAAAGTAAACAACGTTGGAGTATTGCCTCCGGTTGTAGATATTGAATGGGCTGTAGGAGCCAAAAACAAAACAGATCAATGGACACAAATAACGGCTTCTAAACGCATTCCTATTCTTAAAACCTTTCTTTCAGGAATAGAAGCAGAGCTTAATATAAAACCTATTATTTATACCGCACATGCATTCTGGAATGACCTTATACTTTCTCAGGCAACCGATGCAGATAAAAGTTACTTTGCTCAACATGCTTTGTGGTTAGTCGATTTAAAAGCTACCGGTACTATTCCTTCAACATGGAATAAAGCATTATTTATTCAAAATCATTTTGGAGAATCAGCTCTTAATAAAAATAATATTTACGATACCTGCGATCAGGATTATTTTAATGGATCACTTAAGGAATTACTTAATACAACATCACCGGGATTTACTATTTTTAAAGGCTTTCCGAAATCCATTTTGGTAGCTGATATACAACAGATATTATCTGAAAAGAATTTTTATTCCGGGAAAACAGATGGTGATTTTGGCAATATAACGGAACAAGCTATACGAAGTTTTCAAAGTTCAGTGGGCTTAACTCCTAATGGTATTATAGACGCTCAGTCATGGAATAAACTGCTACCCTAAATGATTTTTATGCTGTTTTACATTCAAAGGCACAAAGAGTAATTGGTTTGAAAGACTTCGAATTAAATTCAGTATGAAGGTCACTGATAAAAACAGGAAGTCCAATTAACCTTTAATATGAAGTCCTTCAACCCAATCACTTAGTTTTGGTTTGTCCATTTCGGGAATAGTACGCTGTTATTTACAACACAAAACTAAAACTATAAGAAAAGTAGTAGTGATGCTTAAATTGACGCAACTGTCGGTTCCGCACAAAATAGAAAAAGCAAGGTTCATTGTTACGGCTGAGAAATTCCGACAGAGGAGGAACAGCCTTGAACTTTTGGTTCAAGCCTAGATTTATCAAGGCTCTTACTACTTCTTCTAATGACGGCAACATGAATTTCATGTTGCCGTTTTTATTTCTCCTTCTGGAATCCCTATTAATTCCGGATCAGGTCCAAAAGTTCTCTTTTTTTTCTGAGTAGATAATATGTTTTTTCTAATACCCAATTTGGGTTGATCTAAGGTCAAAAATGCGTATTTTCGCCACCCTTAAAAATTCATTTTATTGATTAAGTTGTGCTTAAAATTATACGACGTGCTTATAGTAAGAGTCACGCTTGCCTTTATACAATAAAATAAGGAAACGGATATGGATTACAAACAACGTTTATAGATCATTTTAATTTGCATATAATAAATCAACGATAAGCTGCATATGAATAGAATTAAAAACAAGCTGTTTTTGTTGATTGGTGTTTTATTGGTACTTCATTTTGATATTTCCGGTCAAACTACCCAAATATATGCTGCATCAGGACTTAACACATGGGCAGTTCCTAATTGTGTAACTTCTGTAACTGTAGAAGTATGGGGCGGTGGTGGTGGTGGTGGTGGCGGTGATATAGATACTTATTCCGGCTCCGGTGGCGGCGGCGGGGGATATAGTAAATCAGTCGTTAATGTTGTGGCAGGAACAGTTTGTCAACTTTATGTAGGAGCTGGCGGTGCAGGTGGAAAAAATAGCGATGGAAAAGACGGAGAGGACTCCTGGTTTGTAAATAAAACAACAGTACTTGCCAGAGGAGGAGGTGGAGGAAGATCGGGTACTCTCATTGTTGTTGGTAAAGGTGGGGCAAAAGGGGTAGGAACTATTACTTATACGGGAGGAAACGGAGGAAGGGCTTACATACCCGTTGAGTTGAATACTTCCGGTGGTGGCGGAGGTTCTTCAGCAGGAACGTTCTCTAATGGAAATAATGGTACCGATGGAGCAAACGGACTTGTTAATGCACCGGGAGGTAATGCCCCATTGGGTGGAGGAGCAGGAGGGAGCGGTTGTGGAAAAGGAGGTGCTCCAATACCGGATTGTGGTGGTTTTCCGGGAAATGCTCCGGGTGGCGGCGGTGGTGGCGGAAATGATGATATTGTTTTAGGTAAAGGTGGTAATGGAGCGGCCGGCCAGATAAAATTAACCTGGAATGCAGGTGATAGCTGGTTTTCGAATAAAACAATTTCTATATGTAATGGAAACACATTTACCATTGCACCTGTTAGTGGTACAGATGGAGATAAATTTCCTGCCGGAACAACTTATTCATGGGAGTTACCAATAGTAACCGGAAATATTACAGGAGCAAAGGCTCAAACATCACAAGCATTCATTTCTCAAACATTAATTAACCCATCAAAAACGGTTCAAACAGCAACCTATTTAATAAAAACCTCAACCGATTGTAATTTTACATTAACGGTAACTGTATATCCTCAGTCGCAGTTAATTACTTCTTTGACTCCGCAGGCAATCTGCAGTGGCACATTGTTTCATTATGTACCCAAAGGAACAACTGATAATTTATCATTTGTATGGAAACGGCTTTCAGCAGCAGGCATAAATCAACCGGGTAAAATAGGGGTAGAAAACATTAATGAAACATTAACAAATTCAACCGATTCACCAATTAAGGTAACTTATATTTATACTACAACAAGTAATGGTTGCAACGGAATGGAACAAAATGTTGTGTTAACAATATTGCCCTTGCCACAATTAAGCAGCACGCTTACTCCTTCTGCTATATGCAGTGGCACAATGTTTAATTATATCCCTAAAGGAACAATTTCCGGCTCAACATTTACATGGAAACGTGCTGCAATCAATGGAATTGAACAAGAGGGTTCATCGGGCGCGGGCAATATTAATGAAATACTTACCAACACTACTGCATTACCAATAACTGTAACCTATGTGTATACAACCTCTGCAAGTGGTTGCGAAGGAAAACCTCAAAATGTGACTGTTACAGTAAATCCAATCCCTCAATTAAGCAATAGTGTAAATTCACATACTATATGTAGTGGAAGTACCTTCACATATTCTCCTGCGAGTGAAATGCAAAGTTGCGTGTTTACCTGGAATAGATTATCGATAACCGAAATAAAAGAAGCAACTGCAAATGGTGTTGGTAAGATTAATGAAACATTAACAAATACTTCCAATTCGCCTATAGCCGTAAATTACACTTATACCACAACGGTCAACGGATGTATTGGTAAAATACAGAACGTATCGGTAACGGTAAATCCATTACCAAAATTAAACAGCACATTAACTCCCGGGGCGATATGCAGTGGAACAACATTTACCTATACTCCTTCAGGAACTATTCAAGGTTCATTATTTACATGGAAGCGAGCTGCTGTTGAAGGGATAAATCCATCAGGTAAAGCCGGTGCAGGAACGATTGCTGAATCACTTACCAATACAACATCTTTACCGATAAACATAATCTATAATTATAACTCTACAGCAAATGGTTGTAAAGGAATAGAAGAGCGTGTTGTAGTAACGGTACATTCATCAGCACAACTAAGCGGCGTGCTTAATCCGCCTTCTATATGCAGTGGAGCTACATTTACCTATACTCCTTCGGGGAGTCTTCAAGGTTCGCTGTTTACATGGAAGCGGGCTGCAATTAACGGAATTGAACAAGCCGCTTCATCGGGTACGGGTAATATTAATGAAACGCTTACCAACACCACCGAATCGCCAATAAATGTATTGTATTTGTATACAACGTCTGTAAATGGTTGTGACGGAAAAACTCAAAATGTGATTGTAACGGTAAACCCAATCCCTCAACTAAACAGTTTACCACCTCCTGTTGCGGTTTGCAGTGGTATTGTGTTTTTATTCAATGTTGAAAATAATAAAACAGGAACAACGTATGAATGGAAACGGCTAAACGTTAATGGGATTGCAGAAGCAAGTTCAACTGGTATTGGTAATATTAATGAAACGTTAACTAATACAACAGCTTCTCCCATAAACGTTACTTACGTTTATACTCCAATGGCTAAGGGCTGTAAAGGCAAAGAACAAAATGTAATAGTAACGGTAAACCCGCAACCGCAACTCACTAGTTTACTTAACCCGCCTGCTGTATGCAGCGGAACTATATTATCCTATACTCCCGCAAGTACAATTGCAGGTTCAACATTTACGTGGAGTAGAGCTGCAATTAACGAAATTACCCAGGCAGGCTCAACAGGTGTTGGTAATATAAAGGAAACACTTGTCAATACTACCTCATCACCTATAAATATATCCTACGTTTACACGGCAAAAGCTAATGGATGTGATGGTAAACCTCAGAATGTGATGGTAACGATCAATCCGATTCCTCAATTAAACAGCATACTTAACCCTGCTGCTATATGTAGTGGAACAATGTTTTTTTACACACCCGCAAGTAAAACAGCTGGTGCAACTTTTGCCTGGAGCCGTTCAACAATAGCAGGAATAATCCAAGAAGGCAACAAAGGCACGGATAAGATTAATGAATTATTGACAAATTCAACAGCGTCTCCCTTAAATGTAACTTACGTTTATAATGCTACAGCTAATGGTTGTATAGGGGCAGACCAAAATGTAGTGGTAACTATCAACCCGCTGCCCCAATTAAACAGCACGCTTAGTCCACCTGCTATATGTAGCGGAACGTCATTTAATTATATACCTGCAAGTACATTTGCCAATGCAACATATACTTGGATTCGCTTGGCAACCAATGGAATTGAGCAAGTTGGTTCATCAGGGCTTGGTAATATTAATGAAGTTATCACCAATTTAACCGCATCTCCTGTAACTGTTACATATAATTATACCGCAACAGCTAATGGTTGTAAAGGCAAAGAACAGTCTGTAATTGTAAAAGTAAATCCTTTGCCAAAACTAAACAGTACGCTCACGCCCTCTGCTATATGCAGTGGAACTGTATTTAAATACACTGCAACAAGTATTACACCCGATGTGCATTTTTCATGGAAGCGAGTAAATATAACCGGTACCCCGCAGACTTCTTTATCTGGAACAGGAAATATAAGCGAAATACTTACCAATACAACTACAGCGCCACTGACTTTTACATACGTTTATACAGTAAGTGCCAATAATTGTGATTACAATCAAAATGTATTAGTAGCTGTTAATCCATTACCCACAGCCACCATTGCAGGCAGTTGTATTAAATGTTTAAACGATGTTGCTCCTAGTATCCTATTTACAGGTAATTCATCAAAACCTCCATATAAGTTTACTTATAAAATTAATGGTGGGAAAAACTTTGTAATTACAAGTGATGCAACTGGTACGGCTATGGTTCCTGCAGCAACAGACGTAACCGGCGATTTTACTTATAGTTTATTAAGTGTATCGGACTCTTCGTCAGGGCTAAGTTGTTCGCAAGCACAAACAGGAAGCGCAAATGTAAAAGTAGTTCAATTAGAAGCTGAATTGCTTGGAACAACGGAAGTTCCTGTTCGTTCAACCAAACCAATAATTACATTTAAAGCGATAGGAGGAAAAGCACCTTACACTTTTACATATAATTTGAATGAAAGCGAAAACTTAACTAAAACCACTTTAGGTTCAAGCACAAGTGCAACAATATTAGCTCCAACTAATGTTCCGGGAGATTTTGTTTATACTGTTGTTAATATCAAAGATGCTACAGGTCAGAGTTGCGCCAGCGAAGCTACGGCAACGATTACGGTTAATCTTCCCAACCAAAATTCAAAAAGTAAAAATCCGTCTAGCGGATCACCAAAAGTAAAAACTGTTACAGCTGCACCTAAACGCCTTATGAAGTTAAACAGTCGTTACAAATTAGGAAAATAAGTTGAGAGAAAAGTTAGGATGAACAGGTGCCAAGGCATTACTAAAAATACCTTACAGCACGTACTGCAAATTCAGATTTTTTATCATTGCTGGTTTGACTTCCGCTAAAAAAGCCTTCTCTCCATGCATAAAAAACCTTCGTGTCTTCGGAAGAACTCCAATACACATCTCCGTTTGCAAAGCCACCTATCAGTGTTTTGTTGAGAAAAAGTAAATGCAATTCATCTTTGCTTGGCAAAAACCAATCATCGTATTTATCAATTACTAAGTCTGCACATAATTGAGCCGCATATTGTCCTTCACCTTGCTTTTTAATAATAGAGTCGGTATTTGTTTTTCCGCTGCCATAGGTTGTGGCTGTTGAGCCAATAGTTGTGTAAACTCCGTTATACCAATGTATGGATTTACTTTGATCTTCAGGAGCCGCAATTAGGCCGTGCTGAACTTTCGAGTCATAACCTTTATCTGATTCCTTAAGAATATAAGCTACAATCCCACCTTGGTATTTTTCTCCAATTTTCAATTCTTTCATGTAATGAGTAGCGCTTGTATTTTTATAATCCTTACCAAAACATACTTGGTTCCATTTAAAATAAACCAATACTGCTATAATGATAAAAACGGATGCGATAATTTTTTTCATGATATTTAATTTTTAATTGTTAATACCTGTAATTAGCTCTGTAAATTTATGATTTATTAAATGACTGACAATGGTTTAGAGCCTGTTTAAATTTCATTGCTAAAAATATATCGTCACTCAATAGTTCTCGATATGCTCACCGAAAAGGCTCGCTACTCGAACTGACATCAGTATTTTCGCACAGTCACTTCGAGTAGGCTTTTTCAGCCGTATCGAGAAGTGACTGTGCGAAAATCATATACTTAACAACTATTCGGATGAAATTTAAACAGGCTCTAAAAAAAAATCAACATTTCAAATGATCTCTATATGTTCAAATGCTTTTACTGAAAAAGAAAAATACACTATTACCACAAACGTAACAATACCTGTAACAATAAATGTTGCACCTGCGCCAAATTTATACCAAATAATACCGGCCACCGAACTCGCTATCATCGTACAAATACTTTGCAAACCTGCATAAGTGCCAATTGCTGTTGCTGTATCTTTTTTATCGGTGATGTTACTGATCCATGCTTTTGAAATGCCTTCCGTTGCGGCGGCATACACTCCATAAATAAAAAACAGAAGGATAATAATATAAAGATTGGTAAATGTTCCCATTCCTAAGTAAACAACTCCAAAACAGAAAAGTCCGATAATGAACATTTTTTTTAAGCCTATTTTATCGGCGAGGATACCTAAGGGAAATGAGGATAACGCATACACGAGATTGTAAAAAATATAAATGCCAATCACTTTGGTATCATTGAGTCCGGCTTGTTTTGCTTTTAGTAACAGAAACATATCGGAACTATTGAAGAGCGTAAACACCAATAGTCCTAACACTACTTTTCTATATAAAACGGGGCTTGTTTTCCAATAATTAAAAAACGAAAATGTAGTACTACTTTTGTGTTTGCTTGAAGTTTTTTTTGTTTTTTCTTTAAGATAAAAAGAAGATACTACAGCTAACATTCCGGGAATAAATGCAATGAAAAAAAGTGTTTTATAGTGTTCAGGAAAAAAGTATAAATAAATTAATGCCAGCGTTGGTCCTAACACCGCTCCCAGTGTGTCCATGGAGCGATGAAAACCGAAAATCTTCCCTTTTGTTTCAGGTGTAGCTTCATCAGATAAAATAGCATCACGAGCTCCTGTGCGTATTCCCTTCCCAAAACGATCCATCGTGCGCGCAAAAAATATCCAAAATGGAAATGTGAAAACAGCCATCATTGGTTTAGACATGGCACTTAATGCATAACCAACTTGTACGAATGGTACTCGTTTGCCAGAAGCATCAGATAGCTTTCCGAAATAGCCTTTACTAAGACCTGCCGTGGCTTCGGCAATACCCTCCAAAACACCAATCAATACAATCGAAAAGCCAATTGTTTTTAAGTAGATGGGCATGATAGGATATAGCATTTCACTTGCTGTGTCGGTGAAAAGACTAATGAGTGATAATATCCAAATGGTTTTAGTGATTTTTTTCAAGGTGTTTGGAGTTAATCTCTCAGCCTTCGACAAGAGTATTTGCAAAACAATTACTTCAACTCAGCAATTGCAATTAATATTTTTTCCAATTTTCTTTTCATCTCGGTTGGTGAACATTCGTAATTGTTGGCAAGTACCGAAAAACAAAGAAGTTCTCCTTTTTTATTTTTTACATAACCGGTATAACCTCTTGCACCTGTTATATAGCCGCTTTTTGCACACAAATTATTTTCAGCAATTGTTCCTTCGCACAAGTTACCTAATGAACCGCTTTTGCCGGCAACAGGCAATGAATTATAAAATGCTTTAAAATTTTTGTCCAGAAACATTTTGCGTAATACCTGCACTTGAGTTTTGGTTGTAATTATGTTTGCTCGTGAAAGTCCGCAACCGTCATTCATTGTCCAGCCACTAACGTCCACACCTCTCTCTTTCCAGAATTTAACTACAGTTTCAATACCTTTGTCTTCCTTACCTGTTCCGGCTTTCACATAAGCAATGTATTTGAGTAAATGCTCGGCATACATGTTAATACTTTTGAGATTGGTCCAATAAATAATTTTTTCCAAGGATGGAGAATAGTGTGTGTATAAAGTACTTTTAGCAGATGAGGTGTATTTCCCTACTTCTTGTAAATACCTTACAGTTGTGGCTCTCTGATTTATTTTTACTCCAACACCTTTTAATGATTTTTCCAATGCTTGCGCACAAAACAAAGCCGGATCAGGCATGGAGCCCTCCACTTCATAATTTTTTTTATTAGCAGGAATACTTCCTTCAATAGTTCTGTAATAAGTATATGGGGAACCGTAAATAAATGCACTATCACTTTTCCCTGATGCCGTCACTTTATTTATTAATTGTAAACCTTCAATAAAAGGTTCTGTTTTACTAATTGCGGTAGTACTTCCAACACTTTCTGAATTTAAAAAAACGGAATAGGAATTGTCATGATATGATAAGCCACAGGCGCCAGCACCAAAATAATTACCCATATCAGCCCATATCCATTGCGGAGGAATGATGTTGTCCTCAAACAGACTTGCATCACCAATTACAGCACCTTCAATAATTTTTATCCCTTTTTTTTTAAGTAACAAAGCCCATTTGTCAGTTACACTGGAGCTGTCATTCTTATCTTTAAAGTATTTTGAATCGAGAGTTGGATCGCCACCACCAATAATATATAAATTCCCCTTAAGAATTCCGTTAATAGAATCAAAGGTTCCGTTGTACTGTATTTTAGTTTTAAATGTAAAGTCGCTACCAAGCATAGAAAGTGCTACGCCTGTTGTAATTAACTTTAACGTACTGGCGGGTATTAAACTTATATGACTATTGTATTCGGCAATAACAGCATCTTTTTGAACAGACATTACACAAACGCTCCATGAAGCGTGTTGCATGGCTTTGTCTGATTTTAATTTTTCTATTTCGGCTGTTAATTTGGAAGTTACTTGGGAATGAATGAAACAGGAGCAATGAATTAAAAACAATGAAAACAGAAAAAACTTTTTTTTCATTTTAAACACAAACTAACGATCCGTAAAAACACATTACTTCTTGAAAAAACTTTTTTTGCCTTTGTAAATTTCTTCGATGGCTTTTGCCAATTTTTCATCTTTAGCGGTAACAATGCTACCTTCATTATGTGTGCAAAGTGCTATTTCCACTTTGTTATACACGTTTCTCCATTCAGGATGATGATTCATCTTTTCAGCTAATAGCGCTACTCTTGTCATAAAGGCAAACGCTTCCGAAAAATCTGCAAATTCAAAAGTTCCTTTTAATTGATTGTTTTCTTCTTGCCACATAGCATGTCGTTTTTTTAGTTTAACCTTTACTGTTCATTTCTAGCACCGACATAGTCAGACGGCTTATGCAAACCATTTTACCTTCTTCGTTTTTTATCTCGATACTCCACACATGTGTTTTTTTTCCGATATGAATAGGTTTCGCTTCTCCATAAACAAAGCCACTGCTAACGGGGCGCAAATGATTCGCATTTATGTCAAGCCCTACGCAAATGTATTTTGTAGTATCAATTACCAAACCCGCAGCAACGCTTCCCAATGTTTCTGCCAATGCAACGGACGCACCTCCATGTAATATTTTCATTGGTTGCACCGTTCGGTGGTCAACTGGCATTCGTCCCTTAAGTGATTCGGGAGCAATTTCAGTTATTTCAATTCCAATGGCTTCTACCATCGTACCTTCTGACATCCATGCGATGTCTTCCAATTTATATTCTTTAAACCAGATACTCATGTTACTATTTTATTTTCAACGAAAGTAATAAGAATTGATGAAAGTAGGGCTTGTAGCCATTTAATAGTTATCGCAACCCTTATTATTTATTATAAATGATTTTTAATTGCATATGATGACAAGTGATATTAATCAGTTGTCATTATCTGATAAAAATTATCTTTGTCAAAAATTTTAAGGACGTATGTTAACAAAATATGAAATTAATTTTAATAATAAATTCATAACTTGCAAGACTTTAGTGCTTTAAAGCATGGTCTTAAAATATTTTTAAAGAATTTAAAAGATGAAGTGGTTTTTACTTTCACTGGGTATTGCGTTTGAAATTGTTGCTCTGGTTTTTATGAAAAAATCAGAGGGCTTTACGAAATTAGGTCCCATTTTTTTTGTACTTTTATTTTATTCGCTTGCTTTGTGCTGTCTTATTTTGGTGTTAAGAAAAATGGATACAAGTATAGCCTATGCTATTTGGGCGAGTTCAGGTATTTTTATAATGGCGTTAGTAGGCATGATTTGGCTAAACGAACCTGTTACAATAACAAAAATTGTTTCGATGTTGCTGATAGTGTTGGGAGTAATTGGATTGGAATTTATTGATTAAATACGATATATGGAGATATTTTTAACGGGAGCTACAGGTTTTCTGGGCGGAGAATTGCTGGTTGAATTAGCAAAAAAAACAGAAGTGAAGAAAGTGTTCTGTTTGGTTAGGGCGCAAAATGAAGGAGATGCCTTACGGAGATTAAAAAAGGTTTTTGATTTACATGACGATTATTTTTGATCCGAAAAAAATAATTCCGGTTGTTGGAGAATTAAAAGACAATGAACTTGCTACGAACCTAATAAACAATGGGCAACTTAAAAATGTTGACACCATTATTCATTCTGCTGCCAACACTTCTTTTTCAAAGATATACGACGATTTAGTAGAAAAAATTAATATTCAGGGAACCCGACAAATGCTTGAATGGGCTCAAACACTGAAAAAATTAAATCTTTTCACTTACGTTGGTACAGCTACCATTTGCGGATCAACAATAAAAAATTGTGTTGTTACCGAAGATATGTCGCCCAATTTGGAAGCACAACATTTTGTAAGATATTCCTACACAAAAATGATGGGAGAAATGCTTCTCAAAGAATATCTCCCTGCTGATAAAATTTTGGTGGTCCGCCCTTCTATAATTATGGGCGACAGCAGGTCTTGGGTGCCTCGTTCATATGTTATTTTATGGGCGTTGGCAACGCTTAATGAATTGCGTCTGTTTCCTGCAAGTCCAAATGTAAACATTGATGTTATCCCCATTGATTACGCTGCACATTCAATCATAGAATTAGTGTTTAATAAACATCGAAAATATTCGGTTTATCATATTTCGTCCGGAAAGGAATCTTGTACAACACCGGAAAAAGTAACAAAAGCCATTGAAGAATTTTTCCCGGATAAACTCGATTTTCAATTTGTTTCGAAAGGTTTGTTGGTGGATATGAAAAAATGGTCAAAAAACAGCACGTTAATCAATGAGAAAAGTAGTTTGTATCAATACAGAGACTATTTGGATTATTGGATTGATAATTTTGGTGATAACACAAAAATCAGAACGCTGTTATACGCACTTGAACCATATATAAATTTTATGGAGTTAGGGCAAATTTTTGATAATTCCAGATTACTTGAAGACACAAATGTCGGTCATTCAATTCCCGCGCATGAGTATTTAAAAAATTGCGGAAAGCATATAGAAGCGATTAACATTTTTGAAGGTGCAGTTGATTTTTAAATAAGGCAATTCCTTTTTTACATGTGCTTTAAATTTTCCGAGGAGTAATTTCTATTCAACCCTAAAATAACACTTGCCTTCAAAGGCATTGTAAATCATGCTGTGTAATATTTACAATCCGCAATCAATGCTGATTGGTAGTAAATAAACTTTATACCTTTGAGCTTTCCAACTTTTGGACTTTAACTCTATGTTAACACAGCGTCAACTTTTTTTAAGCCATGTAGCTCAAACCAGTGAAACGCCATTAGCGTTAGAAATTGAAAAAGCAGAAGGGGTATACCTTACTGACATTTCGGGCAAGCGTTATATCGATTTGATTTCAGGAATATCTGTGAGTAATGTCGGTCATCGTCATCCAAAAGTAGTTGAAGCAATAAAGCAACAATTGGATAAATACATGCACTTGATGGTGTATGGTGAATATATACAAGCACCACAGGTGCAGTTGGCGAAACTTTTGACCGAACACCTTCCTGAAAATTTGAATTCGGTTTATTTTGTAAATTCAGGAACGGAAGCCATAGAAGGGGCATTAAAATTAGCAAAACGGTTTACGGGCAGGACAGAAATTGTTTCTTTTAAAAACGCTTATCATGGTAGTACACATGGTAGTTTGAGTATCATGGGCAGCGAAGAGTTTAAAAATGCCTATCGCCCTTTGTTACCGGACGTAACGCAACTTGAATATAACAATTCAACACAATTAAATTTAATAACTACTCGCACAGCATGTGTAGTGGCGGAAACCATACAAGGAGAAGCCGGAGCTATTGTTCCCCAAAGTAATTTTTTAAAACGCTTACGTGAGCGATGTAATGAAACCGGCACATTGCTTATAGCGGATGAAATACAATGTGGGTTTGGCAGAACCGGCAAGTTGTTTGCTTTTGAGCATTACAACTTTGTTCCTGATATTTTATGTTTGGCAAAAGGTATGGGTGGCGGAATGCCTATAGGTGCTTTTGTTTCATCAAAAGAAATAATGCACACATTAACAAATAACCCCATACTAGGCCATATCACTACCTTTGGAGGACACCCTGTTTGTTGTGCGGCTGCCAAGGCTTCACTGGAAGTGTTGTTGACAGAAAATTTAATTCAACAGGTTGAAGCGAAAGAACAACTTTTCAGAAAGTTACTGAAGCATCCTAAAATAAAAACTATTGCTGGAAAAGGTTTATTATTAGCAGTGGAATTTGACAGTTATGAACAAAACAAAATGATCATTGATAAATGTATTTCAAAAGGTGTTATCAGCGATTGGTTTTTGTTTTCATCACACAGTATGCGCATTGCGCCCCCGCTTATTATCACCGAAGTAGAGATTGAAAATGCTTGTAAAATAATTATAGAATCGTTGTAGTTAATCTACGAGAACCATTGAAAGCTCTGCCGTTTTGTATTACCCGTATTTATATATTCTAAAAATTCCTTTTATACTCAATACTCCTGATACAAACGACCATAATCCACAGGCTATAACCATTATAGAAAAACTAATCATCCAGTTTAAAGGAAGCATTTTAGAACCATAGTTAATGGCAATTACACCCGCTGCAAACATTAGTAATGAGTTAATCAAACGGTAATTCATCTTAAATTTGAATATTCGTTGAGCCATAATTAACTGAATAATGGCTGTTAAAAACTGGGTTGTCATGCTGGATATGGCAGCGCCGTATGCGTCCAAAGCATTTATGAATATTAAGTTTAATAAAATGTTCAATCCAATGCCAATAGCCGCAATAATATTCAGCTGTTTTAAATTATCGTTCGCAGTCAACAATGTTCCAAAAATGTAGATAATTGCGATGGCAACAAAACTCATCATAAGTAAACCAAATATTTTGGCCGATTCTTCTACATGCATCGGATAAAGCATTCCCATTAGCTCCTTACTGTAAAACATACAACCAATGCCAATAACAATTGCCGGCGCTATAAGCAACGTACTTACCAATTTTACCAAAGGCTCTACCGATTCTTTGTTTTTTAACATCCGTGAAAAAATTGGTAATAACATTCCGGCAGTTAATAGCGCCACCATGTTAGTTGAATCTAAAATACGAAAAGCCTGTGCGTAAATACCCGCCTGCTCGTCCCCGTCTGGCAACATGCGTTCTATCATTACAGTATCGATGCGGTTGTAAAACGACATAAGCAACGTTAAAATTGCAAATGGAAAACTCTTTTTTAAAATTAAAAATGCAAACGCCCAATTCCATTGAAGTTTAAACACTAAAGTTTTGTTTGAGATGATGATGAATGCGATAACCGCAGTGATAAAATAAGCAAATGTTTGAGCATATACAAAGTACATAATGCCTTGTCCATCCGGGTTTTTAAGTACTCCCATTTTAAACATAGTAATACAGAGAAATATTAATATGAACTTATCTAAAACCGACACAATAGCGTCAGTTTTAAATAAATGGAGACCGGCTAAATTGGAACGCAGATAATTAACAAAAGAAATCAAAAACATGTTGAGGCCCTGTAGCAATAATATTTTAATCAATAGTTGATCATACCCAATAGAAAGTCCAACGGACAAAAGAATAATGAAGAAAAGAACGGCTAGCAATATCTTTAATGTGAATAATCCGGAAAAATGCTTGGTAAGCAAATTATTGTTTTGTGCTATACTCTTGTTGTTAAAATTGGTGATGCCAAAATCGAGAAATATAGAGAAGATTATTGACAGATTGAATGTTGCATAATACATCCCATAACTGGCAGCTCCCACTTCGTTTTGAACAGCTCTGTCTATCCCCAAAACATAAATACTTTTTATGAATAAATTCATAAAGAGCATAAATGCTAAATTGGTCACAAATTTCTTTTGCATCGCGCAAAAGTAAGAATTTAAAGCACTTGGCACGAATATTTTCAAATCAAATCATTAAGTATTGAATTACATCATTCATCATAATTTTACCTATAAAGATCAAAACAAATGATTCCAAGTAGGTTGCATTTTAAAAGAATAAACAGCATTACGAAGGTGAAAAACTTATTACTCCTGATGTAAATCACATTTTAATGTTAAGTAATTGTTTTTCATATAGATATGGCAATATTAATCACGTTTTTATAAAATTACAATGGTTTTTCCAAAAAAGAATTTGGAATGCCAATTTTTAAAATATATCTTCGCTTCGCAAAACCAAATTATTATTAATCTTTAAAAAGTAAAAATTATGAAAAAAGTAACAGTATTTGCATCAGCTTTAGCGCTTTCGTTTTTTGTGTCAACTTTAGCTGTGGCTCAACAAGAACCAAAGAAAGAAGAAACAAAGAAAGAAGAACATAAAGGTGAGCACAAAGGTGAGCACAAAGGTGAACACAAAGGTGAACACAAAACAGAGAAAAAAGAAGAGAAAAAATAATCTTCTTGATTAAAAGGAAAAGCCCGATGGTATCCATCGGGCTTTTTTTATGAAATTCATTTAAGTCTGTTTCACCAAAATATATTTGTATTGCATCTCTCTTATATGTTGATATAAATTTCCTTTTGCATTAATATAAAACTATTAGTTTTGTGTTATTATCATGAGGGATGCTTTTTATACAATTTTGGTTGTTTGGATTATTTGGCGTATAGTCAATACATACAATTCATATACGGCAAGGCAACATAATGATGCTGACAATTCCTTTGGGCAACGCAATAATGAAGATGGAAAAACCACTGTTACATATAACCCCCCGGCGTCAAAAAAAATAAGTGACGACGAAGGAGAGTACGTTGATTTCGAAGAAATAAAATAAACTTTCATATTTTTATATACCTCACCTTAATACCTTAATTATGAAATTTTTTAATTTAAAATCACTTGTACCAAGTGTTTCTGCAATTGCAATTTTTATTGCCCTCACCTTTATTTATTTTGCTCCTATGTTAAAAGGAAAAGTAATCCGACAAAGCGATATGGTTGCAAATCAAGGTATGGCAAAGGAAATAAATGATTTCAGAGACAAATACCATAGTGAGCCTTTATGGACAAACTCAATGTTTGGAGGGATGCCGGCATACCTTATTTCTATTCATTCAACTGGAGGCACTTTAATTCCTGAAGTCAGAACATTACTTACTTTGGGAATGGGATCTCCTGCAATGATGTTGTTCAGCTATATGGTTGGTTTTTTTATTCTTCTTTTAGTTTTGCAAATTAATCCCTGGTTAAGTATCGTTGGTTCCATAGCATTTGCGTTTTCTTCGTATACGCTTATTATACTGGATGCAGGGCATATAACCAAGGCCATGTCAATAAGTTACATGCCACCTGTTTTTGCTGGAGTGATACTTGTTTTTCGAAAAAAATATTTATTGGGTACATCGTTACTTGCCCTATTTATGGCTTTGGAGCTGCAATCGAGCCATATACAAATAACGTATTACTTAATGATATTTTTAGTGATATATGTTGCTTTTGAATTCATTCAGTATGTAAAAGAGAAAGAATATGGTACTATAGGTAAGTCTTTGCTTTCTTTTTTTATTGCCGCTATTTTGGCTTTTGGTTGCAATGCTTCCAACCTTTTAAATACAATGGATTATGTAAAATACACCATACGTGGTAAATCTGAATTAACAAACGATGCATCTAATAAAACATCAGGACTGGACAGAGATTATGTAGTACAATGGAGTATGGGTAAGGCAGAAACCATGTCGCTGATGATTCCTGGATTTAAAGGGCGTTCATCATCTATTCTTGTAAGGGAAAATCCGAGTGCTTTAAAAAATGTGGAAAGTTCAATGAAAGAACCCATTGGAAATAGTATTCCGCAATACTGGGGAGAACAACCCTTCACGTCTGCTTGTTATGCCGGAGCTGCTGTTGTATTCTTATTCGTACTAGGTTTATTTATTGTGGAGGGACGTATTAAATGGGTTATAGTCTTAGCAACATTGTTATCTATATTTTTGTCATGGGGCAAAAATTTTATGCCACTTACGGATTTATTTTTGGATTATGTTCCTGGGTATAATAAATTCAGATCGGTATCTATGATACTGGTAATAGCCGAATTTACAATACCACTATTAGCAATTTTAGCAGTAGATAAAATTTTAAGAACACCTGATATTTTTAATAAAAAAATCAAATTGGCATTTTTAGCTAAAGAAATTTCGATGCAAAATGTGCTTTTTATCTCATTTGCATTAACTGGTGGACTTTCGTTGTTATATTATTTAATACCTGATTTAACGAGTTTTGCGGGAGCAAGTGATGATACAGTTTATCAACAAATAGCACAAAGTAATGGAGCGGAAATAGCACAACGTTTTATGGACAATATTGAAGAGGCGCGAAAAGCATTGTTCAAAGCCGATGCCATTCGAAGCTTTTTCTTCATTTTGCTCGCAGCCTTTGCAGTGTGGCTGTACCTGAAATCGAAAGTCAATAAAGTAATGTTAATTATTATTTTGGGAGTTGTTGTACTAATAGATTTATGGTCGGTAGATAAAAATTATTTGAATGACGACAATTTTGTAAACAAACAAGAAGCGAAAAATCCTTTTCCTGAAACCGCTGCTGACAAAGCCATTTTAATAGATACCGACCCAGACTATAGAGTTTTGAACTTGGCTGTGAATACGTTCAATGATGCAAGCACTTCCTATTATCATAAATCGGTAGGTGGCTATCATGCTGCCAAAATGAGACGCTATCAGGATTTGATAGAGCATCACATAACAGGTGAAATGCAAAATATAATAGGTGTCCTCCAAAAAAATCCTACTGATTCAGCGCTGCGGGTTGCGTTTTCTCATAATGGAGTCTTAAATATGCTCAATACCCGTTACATCATTTATAATCCCGAAGCGGAACCGTTAAAAAATCGTTACGCTTTAGGAAATGCTTGGTTTGTAAATGATATCCGAATGCTAAAAAATGCAGATGAAGAAATAAAGGAATTAGGAAAAATAAATACAGCAACTACTGCATTAGTTGACGAGCGTTTTAAAGATGAATTAAGTGGATATGTCAATAAAACAGATTATTCTGCATCCATCAAATTAGCGGATTACAAACCCAACCATTTAAGTTATGAATCCAAAACTTCATCGGAGCAGTTAGCTGTATTTTCTGAAATTTATTATGAAGACGGCTGGAATGCTTATATTGACGGGCAAAAGAAATCTTACTTAAGAGCAGACTACGTTTTACGGGCAATTCGCGTTCCTGCGGGTAAACATACCATTGAATTTAAGTTTGAACCGACAAAATTTTATACGCGACAAAAAATCGCGTTTGCGTCAAGTTTAGTTTTGCTTGGATTTTTAGGGTGGGCACTGTTCTTAACTTTTAAGGAGGGGAAAAATAATTTTAAGTAACTCTATTATGTTGTACCTTTGGCGGGTTATTTGTCCAGTTTAAGATATTAAAATGAAAAAAGTTGGTGTTCTCATAAGCTTTCTGTTTATTATAAGTGCTTTAAGGGCTCAAGTTACGTTTCAAACAACCATTGGCGGTTCCGGTGATGATGAGGCCTTTTGTGTAAGGCAAACGACTGACGGAGGTTACATTATTTGTGGGAGCACCACAAGTTTTAACACATATGGTGACGGTGCAACGGATGCATATGTCGTAAAAACAGATGCGAACGGTACTGTTGTGTGGGAATATAATTATGGGGGTATAGGTGCCCAATTTTTAAATTCCATTCAACAAACTACTGATGGAGGTTACATTGCAACCGGAACGTTTGCTAATGCAATACCTGCTTTTTCATCCAACCCACCCAATAATGATGTCTATATATTAAAGTTAAATTCTAATGGAACAGAAGCTTGGACAAATTTTATTGGTAGTGCTTCTGCCGACATTGGGTCAAATATCAAACAATTACAAAATGGAGATTTAATAGTTGTAGGTACAGTTATAGCTAATGGCACAAGTAATAGAGGCTACGTAGCAAGAATGAATATAAATGGAAACATAGTATGGCAGCAGGTGTTTGCTGACTTATCTACAAATATGGGGTTAGTTGATATACAAGAATTAGCTAATGGTGATTTAATATGTGTCGGTTACGAGAATTCTTCTTCTGGTGTAGGAGGTTTTGGTATTCAAGATGGCTTAATAGTAAAAATAAATGGTACCACCGGAACTATATTAAATACGGCAGAAACAGGTAGCGCTTATAATGATGGTTTTTCGTCTGTTGCAATCTCAAGCAATGGGAACAATATTTATGCAGTAGGTAATTCTCACGATCTTAGTGGTGGTAGTGGTTTTGGTGCTTTTTTTGTAAACATAAATTCGGGATTAACTGCCAATACATGGACAGCACTGGCACAAACGGGAACTAAACTTCAAAGAAGTTATTCTTTAAATATAACAAATTCTGGAAATTTAATTAGTTCAATTACAGACGGCGCACCTTCTGCAAGTAGTGATGCAGAACTTCTTTTATTAGACAATAATGGTAACAAAATATGGTCGAAGGGTTACGGCGGTGCAAAGGAGGATGTGTTTGAGTATACTAGTCAAACAGCAGACGGAGGTTATATTGCTACAGGTTATACAAGTAGTTTTAGTACAGGAGGAGACCAAGACATTTTTTTGGTGAAAACAGATGCTAACGGTGATGTTCCGAGTGTTGGCTGTGGAACAGTAAATGTTAGTCATACTATTACCACAAAAAACTATTCGGTAGATAATTTTCCGATAGCACTTAGTTCTAATACTGTAACAGTAGTACAAACTAATATACCTGGAAATGCTCAAACTACTACTTTAACTCCTACATGTGTCTGTTCAACTCAAACAGTAAGTGTTATTGCTTCATCAGCAACAATTTGTATAGGCAATACCATAACATTAACAGCAAGCGGGGCAAACTTGTATACATGGTTACCGTCAGCCGGATTAAGCAGTACAACATCGGCAACAGTTATAGCAACACCAACAGTAACAACGAGTTATACTGTAACAGGAACAAATAGCTGTGGTACTAATACTGCTGTTTCAACTATTACAGTATTAAATCCTCCAACCATTAATGTTAACTCTGCCACCATATGCACCGGCATATCTGTATCATTAACTGCTAATGGTGCGAATACATATACCTGGTCGCCGACTATTGGGTTGAGTGGTTCTACCGGAACAACTGTTTCCGCTAATCCTTTAAATACGGTGACTTATTCTATTGTTGGTACTGATATAAATAATTGTTCCAACTCAACAACCGCTACAGTAACCGTTAATCCCTTACCAAGCGTAACGGTTAATTCTGCTTCTATATGTGCTGGTTCCAGCACACTATTAACTGCTACCGGAGCAAATACGTATACATGGACACCTGCTACCGATTTAAGTGCTAACACAGGAGCAAACGTAACAGCCACTCCAACAGTAACTACCACATACAGTATTTCGGGAACGGATATAAATGGATGTAAGAACTCAACATCATCAATGATATCCATTTCTCATCCTTCTATCATTACTGTTAATTTAGCTACAATATGTGCCGGAGATTCAGCTGTTTTAAACGCTAATGGTGCAAATACATATTCCTGGTTTCCAACAACTAATTTGAGCGGTGCTACCGGTACATCAGTAATAGCATCCCCTTTAACTACTACTTCTTATTCGGTTATAGGGACTAATGGCTGTGGTTCTGATACAGCCGTATCAACAGTTATTATACATCCATTACCAGCAGCAAGTCTGATTAGTAATAATACAGGTTGTCAGGCAGTGAATGCAAGTATCAAAGGGTCAAACGGAAAAGCTCCATATTTGTTTACCTATCAAATAAATGGGGTAACGCAAGTTCCGGTGAGTAGTGATCCTTCTGGAGTCGCAAACCTGTCTCAAAATAATGTTTCATTAGGTTCATATACTTATTCCGTAATTGGAGTAAGTGATGCCAATCATTGTTCTTCACCGGTCATTAACCAAACTTCGATTATTAATGTTTATTCAAAACCAAATGCCCTTTTCACTGTCAGTCCCGAAAAAACAACTATTTTGAAATCTTCAATTACTTTAAACAATGCTTCAATAGGGGGAGATAGTTGGAAGTGGGATTTTGGTGACAGCATTACATCTTTTTCACAAAATCCCGGCGCTCACACCTATGCCGATACCGGACACTATACCATTCGGTTAATTACTATAACACAATACGGCTGCGAGGACTCAACTTATCAATCCGTGATTATTACTCTTCCTTTTGTACTTTATGTTCCCAATACATTTACTCCAAATGGAAATGGAATTAATGATGTGTTTGCCCCTAAGGGAGAAGGAATTTTAAACTATGAAATGTATATTTATGATCGTTGGGGACAAAACATTTTTTATACAAATGATTTAACTGTAGGATGGGATGGGAAAGCAAATGGAGGCAGCAAACCAGCTCAAATGGATTCATATGTGTATGTCATAGATGTTAAAGCCGCAACAGATATGCATGATTACACTTACAAAGGAACAATTAATTTAGTTCGATAGAGAGAGGGACGAAACAATAAATCCGTCCCACTGTGGGTTTACAGTGAATTTATATGAATTCGTTTTAAATTTTTTCTGATTTTATTGTTGATTTCCGGTGTTACTTCTGTTTTTAGAATAAGTATAATAAACAATCCACCAACAATACTACTTCTGACCAAAACATCTATATATAAGTTATTCAAATAGGGAATAAAATAGCCGGGTAAAAATGCTACAATAGCAATAAAAACAAGCTTTATAGAGTTTAAATCATACGGTTGCATTTTAAATTTAATATATAATAAAATATATCGTAAAACATTTACAAACACAATAGTTATGGTTGTAGCTAAGGCCGAACCGGTAATGCCATATATTGGAATAAAAATATAATTGGCTAAAATAGTTACCCCTACCAGTAAAAAAACAAAATACGTATCGTATTTATAATATTTCGAATTGTTGATGATGATAAGATTTATGCCAGTTCCCAATTCAACAACATACCCCGCACTTATTATTAAAATTACATATTTGCCGGCAGCAAATGTCGGCGGTAACAATTGCATAATATTATCAATGTTAGAACAAATACCAATAAACAAAAGTGAAGCAATTGCCAGTTGATTATTACAACTTTGATTATACAACTTCGCTATTGCATCCATTTTATTTAACTTGAAATTTTCAGCAACAATACTAGAGGATATTCTTGAAATGGATCGAGCCGGAATAGAAATGATAGTTCCAAAATAAAAGGCAATTCCATATATCCCTGTTTGTGCTTCACCCAATAGTTGATTTACCATTATTGCATCAATATTTACAATGATAGCTCCGGCACTATTTGTCATTATGGAATAGATACTTAATTTTAAAATTTCGTTGCGTAATTTTTTTGTCATAAAACCTTTTACAGGTTTCACATGCCATTCTTTTTGTTGAATAATATAAGCCAATAACATCAATGTAGGTAAGCACGTAAATACAATGTATATCAATATAAATATTTGGAAGTTTATGCTGCCTGTGAAATATAAAATGATTCCTATAAGTATCAGTGCCCTTTGGATTAATTCCTTTGCAAACGAACCGACAACTGAATTATAACTTGCACGTAAGTATGCATCAAAAATATTAAAGAATAAAGTGAAAAATGAGAGAGGCATTACATAAAAAAAATAATCAACAAAAAGTTGTGATTTTTCCTGGTTGCTTTCAATGATATGTGGTTTGAGGAATAATAACACTATGGCACATAATGAGAACCCAATTAACCCAACCATAATGGCATAATACAAAAAGCCATGATGCCCTTTGTCTTTATCTTTAAAATAGGGAAAAAAGCGAGTGGTTACTGAGATGAAACCTAAATTGGCAAATTGCGCAAATAATGCAGCGTATGAAATTAAAATTCTTATAACACCATTTTCGGCAGGGCTTAACAAATGAGATAACCACATAATTGTGATAAATCCTAAACCCGCTCCCAGATAAGAGTAGATGACATTTTTAGTCGCTTGTTTTTCTATGATGCCCAATGATACTTTAATTAAAAATTATATAAAGTCCCATGAAAGTGGTGTTCCCTTTTTCAAATCCGTTTTAGCTATTTTCCCTAACACTTGTTCCCAATGCTTAGGCGCTATACCATTGGCAGGTCGAATGATTCGCAAATTATCTACAGTTAACATTTCCCCTTTTTTAACATCTCTGGAAACATAAATGGAACGTTTGTAAAATACACTTTTTTCTTCCGCCGCTTGTATGCCATATTGCACTTTTCCCAATGCTAAAAAAGCACGTTCACTTTCAACAACCAAAGCTTTCAATTCTTCCGGCTCCATTGAAAATGCGCTATCCACGCCTCCATCAGCTCTTCTTAACGTGAAATGTTTTTCAATAACTCTGGCACCCAATGCCACAGCTGCCACAGACACGCCAATACCCATTGTGTGATCCGATAAGCCGATAATGCACTTATGTTTTTCGTACATATCAGATATCGTACGGAGATTAGTGTTTTCAGGAGTAGCAGGATATGTACTGGTACATTTTAAAAGAATAATATCCTTACAGCCCGCTTTTCTCAGCACTTCCACACTCTCAACAATATCTTCTAATGTACTCACTCCTGTGGATACAATTACCGGCTTTCCTGTAACCGCAACCTTTCTTAATAAGGGATGATGTGTGTTTTCAAAGGATGCAATTTTATATGCAGGTACATTCAACGTTTCTAAAAAGTCCACCGAGGTTTCATCAAAGGGAGAACTAAATGCTTCCATTCCATTTTCTTTTGCTCGGTCAAAGATAGCTTTGTGCCATTCCCAAGGCGTGTAGGCCATTTTGTACAAATCGTGTAATTCTTGTCCGTTCCATAAAGAGTTTTTATCATCAATTGTATGAACACCTTTCATCGTAATGGTATCAGCAGTATAGGTTTGCAACTTTAATGCATGTGTTCCTGCCTTGGCTGCAGCGTCAACCAAAGCCAAAGCTCTATCGAGCGACTGATTATGGTTGCCACTCATTTCAGCAATAATAAAAGGTTTGTGGTTTTCGCCTATTGTGTAGTTCCCTATTTTAATATCGTTCATGATGCTATTTTACTTTTTTGAAAATATTTTTAACACAAAAGCTTCCGTTAATTCATCCAATGAATTTATTCTTGTTTCTGCTTGATATTCTTTTGTTTTCTTCAAACTTTTGTATTGTCCGGTTAACACCTGAATGGTCTTAAATCCTAAAGGCTTCAATCCTACAAAATCTTTTGAAATATTATCTGCTATATATACGACTTTGTCCGGTGTTGTTTTTTCTTTCTCGCAAATTTTAAGGAAACAATACGCAGATGGTTTTGCATTATGAACTCCATAACGATGTGTAATGAAGTAATGCTTTACTTTTTTATCAACTCCTAATGCTTTAATTTTGTTATGTTGTACTATTTTATTTCCGTCAGTAACAATATAAACGGGATATTTTTTGAAACGTTCTAAACATTTTTTCCCGCTCTCAGATAACTTAATTTTTGGAATGTGAAAGCGATAAATAACAATACACTTTTTTACCAAAGCTTTTGAATAAATGCTGTTTTGTTTTAATACTAAATCAAATATACTTCCACGTCCGTTATCCAACTCTTGAACCAATTGTAAAAATATTTTTTTCGCAGACAAATTAAATTTTTTGCTTAAGTATTCCGCAACAGCTTTGAATCCGCTTTTTACATAAGTGGTTTCATCATATAAGGTGTCATCTAAATCAAAAACTATTACCATTTGTCAACAATAATATCCTCAGGAAATCTGATTTGTGTTTTTTGTTTGGTAGGTCTGATAAAAGGATATTCTGAAATGTCATTTTCAAATGCTTCTAATAATGCCCAGTAAAATGAATCCAATCCACAATGAACGCTGAGCGTGGATGCCCCTCCAAATCTGCTGTTACACTCAATGATATGACTTTTTTCATCAGCATCAACCATTATTTGCAGTACAATGTGACCAGACAACTTTATTTTCTCGGCTAGTGATATTGATAATTTTTCAAGTTCAGGATTACTTACAGTTGTTGTTATTTGCGATTCGCCATTTACTACTTCATCCCGACTTCGCACAATAACACCCTTTGTTTTGCCTTTGTTATCAATATATACATCAACACTCACTTCTTTTCCTGAAATATACGGTTGAAAAATGGGCGCTTGCAATTTATTTGCATGTTCAATCGCTTGTTCTTTGGTAAGGTTCAATCCAATACTTAAAGACCCTGCACCAAATTGTTCCTTCACCACAAAACGCTCAACGTCTGTAAGTGAGTTTATATTTTTTGTTGCAGGAATTGCAGGAATATTCAGCTTACTTAATGTTTCATAAAAGTTAAGTTTATCAAGACATCTTTCTATCGCCTCACTATTGCTCACCATAACCGCAATTCCGTTCGATTTAAGTTCTGTTTTCATTTTTGACCAAAACAATAGTTCTCCATCACGCGTTGGTATTATTAATTTGATATTATTGTCTTTACAATAAGTAATAATTTTTTCGGTACTGAGTTCATTCAACTTCGGCATTTCCCAAAACACATCAACAAAATGTTTTCCTATGGCATTTTTGTTAACATCACCTCCAATTAATAAGACCTGAGTTCCAAACTTATTACAGGCTTTTTTTACGGCTTTTAACAGTCCCGTTTTTTTTGAGATACTTGTTACCAGAACTGCGGTTCTTTCATCTTGTATAACATTGTTTTCCTTTTCTTTTTCGTAAGCAATTATCTTAGGAATAACTGTTTCTATTTGTTGTTGCGGTTTCCAGCCAAACGTTTCAAAAAAATAATCCATATTTGCCTGCGATGCTTCATAGTTGATGTTGCTCTCTTCTTCTGTATATTCCATATCAGGAAAATGAGATTTTAAAACTGCTAATACCTCTTCTACTCGTCTGGCATTGTCATTGCCTAAATTATAAATGCCTTTCGCTGTTGGATTATCGGAAATTCTTATCAATCCTTCAGCAACATCATCAGCAAAAATATAATCAAACAATCCTTCTTTTTTAAATACAATAAGAACCTCGCCGTTCATTAAACTACGTACCCAACGGGAAATTATGTCACGAGAATTTTTCCCATAACTGCGGTAAATCCTCGCAGACACAGTATGATATTTTTCATGTTTAAATTCTTCTAAAAACCGAAGTTCTATCTCATGATTAAGTTTAGCAACCCCGGTAAGATTTCTTGGATAAATAGGGTCAGTTTCTTTTAGTCGGTACGCTTTTTTTGAAGGCTCCGTAAAACTATATAACTTAGGATCATAAATAAGATAACTGGATGCAAATATCACTTTTTTCAGGTATTCACTATCTTTAAGCAGGCTCATCAGATAATTGCTAAGATGAATATTATGCCGATAATTTTCTTGCCAAAATTCATACGTTTCTGTTGAACGTTCAAATGTAGCAGCGAGATGAAAAAAATATTCGGGAGCAAAATTATCAAGTTCTTCTTTGGTGATATAGTTTAAATCACCTTGTCTGTATATAATATTTTTAGGCCAATCCGAAGGACGAGGTTTTAAATCGCCAACATAAATAATTGCACCATGTTGGTGTAACATGTTTACCAAAGCATTACCAATTACTCCATTTCCGCCACTTACAAAAACTTTTTTTCCTTTAAGCATAATAATCTTTTTTTATAAAACCATGTACTAATGAATCGATGTAGTTTCCATTTATAAAAACATGTTCCCTCATCCTCCCTTCTGTTTTAAAACCATTCCTCTCCAATACACTTATGTGATGCGGGCGAATGTCATATGTTTCTGTAAATATTCTATTGAATTTTAATTCCTCGAAAACAACTGTTTTCATTAATGTAATAAAGGCCGAAAAATCTTTTTCATAAAGCTCTGTTTGAGTAGCACGATTATGGTTTACCAAAAATGACAATTCTACCCTTTTGCTTTCCCAATCAATATTTGTTAACCCTCCGTACCCTATGCAATCTTCATTTTCCAAAAAGCTAAATAGAATTATCTTTGGCTGTTCTTGAGAATAACTAGGAGCAACGTAATTGTTATAGTAATTTAGTTGGTCTATATCTGAAAGCTCCTGTTTTTGCCTCAGTACATCCATTTGATTATTTCTCCATTCCTTAATTTTCAATTTATCTTCCTCTCTATAAGGAACAACCGAATAATTATTATAATGAAAAAAATTATTATTTAATACTTTATAATTCATTTTAAGCATGTTTTAAAAATGCTATTATTTGTCGCCCCAATCCCAAATCTGCCAATGCTTTGTAATAATTAACTGTTTTTTCTATCGAAATGGAATGCATTAAATTGTCTATTTCTATTCTCGAACGATGTGCATTTTTCCCCTTTGTTTTATCTATATTATAATTTGTATCAGGGTTAACAAGGTTAAAGTCTATAGGATAATCGCTTATCGTAAATTCATTCTTTAATCCTGCCTCATTAGCAATCGATGTTAAACCATCTTTACTGAAATAAGAAATATGGTCTGGGATGACCACCCAAAATTCAGAGTTAATATATTTATTATTCATTAAATATTGTTGAAGAATTGAGAAATCATTCGGAACCTCAATGACCAATACTCCATTTTCATTCAATAATTTTTTACATTCATTTAATAAATGTAAAGGATTAAGAACATGTTCCAAGACATTGTCAAGCCACACAACATCATATTTAAAGCATGATTCTATGAGCGGAATCATTTTCTGATAAATGTCTCCAATGAGCAACGATGAAACACAATCGGGATTAAATTTTTTACATCCAAAATCACTGTAATCAATTCCTGTAATATCCCATTGTTTATTTTTAAAATATTGTAAAGTAAATCCTTCACCACAGCCTATATCTAAAAAAGACCTTTTCTTCTCTGATGTATCAATTAGTTTATTGATAATCCAGTATTTCTCCTCTATTTTATTATTGAAGTATAATAACTCTTCTTTTGTGTAATTAACCTCATAAGAACCTTTATTCTCTTGATAATATTTTTTTGAATAATAATCTTCCAACTCAACGCTTGTTGGTTTTTTCGCTAATTCATAAAAATTATATTTATTTAAAACTATTGGTTTACTCATTGTTTTTTGTTCGGTTAAGAGGAAGGAAGAGTTCAACATTTTTTTGTTTTGCTAGATCGGTAGCAAGTGAATCGTATATAGAAGCTTTTGCATGCTCAATAGCATCTTTTCTTTTTATCGTATATTCGTTAATATAACGATCCAAATGACTTGATTTTAGAGCGAATGTCATGAACATTGAAATCCGCTCTTGTTGTTGATCTTTTTTAAGAAATAATGGAATTAAATTTTCTTTTCCAGCAGTATTGATAGAAAAATTAGGGAATAATTTTAGGCGTACAGCATTTCCGCTGTGAATTGTTTTTAAACTCCAAATAGCCACATCGCCTATTTCATTATCTACAAACACCACTTTACCATCTGCGTTTTTATGAGTTCCGCTTTTTATTTTTAAACCTCCGCTATAGTTTTTGTGATCTTGTAAATAAATACCAAGTCGAACTAAGGTGTATTCTCCTTGCCAGTCGGGAGCGGTCATATCAGTTCTATCCACATTGTCGCGATGAAAGCCTCTCAAACCTGTTCCAATTTGAAAAGAGCTGTCACCAAAATAAACAATATTGTTGCTTCCAAGTATGGTACGTGCGATAGTTAAAATTCTATCATCTAATAAAGCGCGATGCAACAATTCTTTGCTGAGCAAATCGCCTTTTGAGTATTTTGCTTTTGTTGCTAAATTAGGAAGTTGAAAGTCCAACTTTTTTTGCTTGTCAATTTCGTATTGCTTGTATGCATCTTCCCTAAACTGTTTTATTTCTTTAGCAGAAAACACATTTTTAATTAAAAGATAACCGTCTTTATCAAAACGCTGTTTATCTATTACTAATTTGTTGTTCATGGTTTAGTTATACTTTTTTTTGTTCAACATGTGCGTTCACTGCCACTAATTCAGGATGTTGCAAAAGTATGTTTTCAATGTCATTGTATGCAAGCGTGTCTGCCTTATATTTTTCAATCAATGTTTTAATTAATTCTAAGTCATCCAAGGTGTCAACAGTTATTCGCAATGCGCTATTATTCGTATTTTGTTTCACATGATAAAACTGAACATTTCCAGAACGATTTTTCCAGATATAAGGAGTTACATGTTCTAAGTCCGATTCTTCTGTTGCATTACGGTAGGCTTCTTCCAACAATTGAAAACTAAAAATTTCAAAATCAAAACCTCTTGCAAACGTTCTTTCTATTCCATTGCTGATATATAGATTGGGATTATTTAGTTGCAAATACTTTTCCACTCCGTTCCTGATTAAATGAGGATCAACCAACGGACAATCGGACGTGACACGGATAATAATATCAAATTTGTATTTTACTGCTGTTTCGTGATAACGACTCAACACATTATTTTCACTACCTCTGTGAAATTTTAAATTTCGTTTTTCTGCGAAACTACATATAACATCATCGGTACTATTCGCAGTGGTAGCAATGGCAATATCTAATCCTGTTTGTTTAAGTCTATCTATGTGATAGTCTAAAAGTGTTTTATTATTTGCTTCTTTCAATATTTTTGCAGGCAGACGGGTGCTGGTCATTCTTGCCTGAGTGATAATTCCTATATGTGGCTGTGTGCTGTACAATTTAACTATTTACTTTAATTGTCATTCAGTTATGAAAATTTTTTGAATAAAAAAATGCTTTACGCCTTAAATGTTGAATCAACATGTTCAACTATCAACTTGCGTATTTCTTCAATACCTACCCATTCTTTGTTTTCTCCTGAATTGTATTGAAATCCTTGAGGAACAAGTATTGCATTAAAATGTGAAATATATTCTGAAACTTTGAAATTAGGTACTTGTGGTAAAATAGTATAGTATTTTCCTAAATCGTAAGTAGTAAATGAATCGGAAGAGGTAATCATTTCTTCGTGAACTTTTTCGCCCGGTCTTATTCCTATTACTTCTTTTTTGCATTCGGGCCCTATCGCTTCCGCCACTTCTGTTATTTTATAGGATGGTATTTTCGGAACAAAAATTTCTCCTCCCCAAGCTGTTGCCATTGCATGTAATACCATCTCTACACCATCTTGCAAAGAAATGTTAAAGCGTGTCATCGAAGGATCTGTTATAGGCAATATTCCATCTTTCTTCTTTTTAAGAAAAAAAGGAATTACTGAACCATTTGATCCCATTACGTTTCCGTAACGTACTACAGAAAATTTAATATCTCGTTTGCCTTTTACATTATTAGCTGCAACAAAAAGTTTATCAGAACATAGTTTTGTTGCACCATACAAGTTAATTGGTGCTGCGGCTTTATCAGTTGAAAGAGCTACCACATTTTTCACTTCTGATTCCAGTGCTGCATTTATAACATTTTCGGCGCCGAGCACATTTGTTTTTACACATTCCATCGGATTGTATTCTGCAATTGGAACGTGTTTCATGGCAGCAGCATGTATTACGTATTCAATGTCTTTGAATGCTTTTTTAAGTCGCTCATAATCTCTCACATCACCAATAAAATAACGAATAGCAGGATATTTTTTAATGGGAAATTCCTGCTCCATTTCAAACTGTTTTTGCTCATCGCGAGAAAAAATAACCAAGCGTTTTACATTGGGATATTTGGTTAAAATATTTTTAGTAAGATGCTTGCCCAAAGAACCTGTTCCTCCGGTAATTAATATTGATCTTTCGTTTAAGCTAAACCCGTTCAACTGACTCATGTGTTTTTTATTTTGAAATTTACTTTTCCAACCAGCTTGGGGGTAATTTTTCTTCAATTTCTATATTCTTAAATCTGGATGAACTTCTGCTTCCTACTTTGCCTACCCATTCTGCCATGTGCTTTAATCCTTCATCTAATGAAATATATTTTTCATTTATTCCAAAGAACTTTCGCATTTTACTATGGTCGGAATATGCGTGCAAAACTTCGTTTCTTGGTGGTAAGTGGCGTAATTTGCCGGTAATGCCCATTGCTTTCATAACGCTTGTGGCAAGCTCATTAACAGTGTAGTCTTTATCGGCACCTATATTAAATACTTCATTGTAAGCTTCTTTTATTTCAACCGATTTAGCTATTGCAGGTGCTACATCTTTAATATAGCTGAATGCACGCGTTTGTTTTCCATCGCCAAAAACAGTTAACGACTCACCCTTGAGCAATTGATTCATAAATATTCCTACTACGTTTCTGTATCTGTCACCAATGTTTTGGTATTCGCCATACACGTTGTGTGGTCTGAAAATGATATAATTTAACTCAAACATTTCGTGTGTGGTTTTTAAATCCATTTCAACAGCCAGTTTTGCTATACCGTAAGGGTCTTCCGGAATCGGCACCATTTCTTCTCTCAATGGCAATTGTCCTTTTCCATATACTGCTATTGAGGAAGTAAATACAAAACATTTTACTTTGTTTTTTACCGACTCGTTAATCAGATTAATGCTTCCAATTAAATTATTGTTATAATTAAATCGTTTGATGAAGTGGCTCAATCCTTCAGCAGCGTATGCCGCCAAATGGTATACATAATCAAATTTATGTTCTCTAAATAGTTTTTCAATCAGTACATGGTCGGTAATGCTGCCTTTTACGAATGCAGCTCTCGAGTCAACATTGTCTTCAAATCCTCCACTAAGGTCATCCAAAACAACGACAGAATGCCCCATTGAAAGTAATTCTTTAACAACGTGAGCACCTATAAAACCAGCTCCTCCGGTAACCAATGATTTTGCCATTTTTTTAATTGATTTTTATTTTATCATTAATGTCGTATCCATACTTTTTAAAATGCGATGCCCAAAACGCGGTATTGTATTTTTCCCAAGCATGGCATCCGAAAGGTAATTTAAATCCGTTTAATTCGTAGCATTTTTCAGGGTATTCTTCAAACGCAAATTTTAAAGCTGTTTTTAAATCGGGTATTTTAAATCCGGGAATTAATCTTTTAGCAACAGATGACCAAAAAACGTCTTCATGCCAATTGCCTTTCCAAAACAAGGCTATAGGATATAAAAAGATACTTCCATAATAAAATTTGTTTACATTCCTCAAAGATAGTCCACCGTTGCCAACACGGTTAAAATATTTGCCTATGCCTGGCAGTTTTTTGTCATTTTCTTTTATCCAATCGCTATCAATCCAAGGAGCTCCCACGTAATCAATATTCATATTGCACCATTCTTCCAGATTGTTTTCAAATACAAAAGTATCCAATTGATAAATTAAGATGTAATCATAGCCTAAAAAATGACGATAGAAATAAGGAATATTCATCAAACGGTTGTACATTAAATCGCTTGAGAAGTATTTAGGCTGTAATGGAATGTATTTTGAAATAATATCATATTTCTTATATTCGTTTAGATCTATTCCTTCCGGATAAACCAATATAACATCATATTTGCCAAAAACTTCTTTGCATCTTCGCAATGAAATTTCTTCATTCCACTTAAGCGTCCCCCTGTGATTGGGAATTACAATTGCTATCTTTTTATTCATTGTTACTCTTTTGTTGCAATCAGTACAATTTCGCCGGCAACATTTTTGTTGAGTTTGGTGTAAAGAAAACTAATATTTTGATGAATCATACCTATAAATAAATCGAAATAACTTTTTTTATCCACACCAATTACAAAGCGACCTCGTTTAATAATTGCTCGACTTACCATTGTTGACCAGGCATCCATACGTACACTTGAAAACAAATCAAGTACAGCAAAATTATTTCTTTTAACAACTGTATCTAAATTTTTAGTATTAAATAAATGTAAATGTCTTGGTGGATTTAACTGAAACCAATACTTGCCATAAAGTTTGTGTTGCCAGTTTTGAGTATTAGGTGTGGTAATGATTAAGCGTCCGCCTTTTTTGAGCTTTTGAAAACAATGTTTAAGTAATTCATCCACCTCGTGAACGTGTTCTATTACGTGGTTAATAGTAATTGCATCAAAATAATTATCTGGGTAATTTTGTGAAGGGATATCTCCCAAATTTACTTTTAAACCTTTTGAGCGACAAAAATCAACTGCTTTTGCGTCAAAATCTAACCCGTAACAATCCCAACCACCTTGCTTTAAATTGTCCAGCACCCAGCCGCTACCGCAGCCAAAATCCAATACTTTGCCATTCTTTACAGGCTTTAAATAAAGTACTCCAAACTCAAACTTGTTTTTTAAAATAGGTATTAAATACACCGGATATCCCATTAGTTTTTTTAAAAAAGAAAGTTCCGGAAAATAGTTATAGCGGGCAGCTAAATAGGGTTTTTCAAGAAAAGAAAAATCGAGAATAGATTTTTTTTGAGTGCTATGTGTGTAGTAGGATTCATACGCTTTTCCAATATCTTTTTTTGTTGGCATAGGATTTAACCATAATAAACCACATTCTTTACTACTGCATTCTGAGATGTTCCATCCTCTAGAATTTCCGAAATTCCTGTCGTCAAGATTCCTGTATTTTTGTTCCCCTGCTGTTCCGCAAACAAAGCACGTATTAAGCGGGTAAGAAGTAATTATCGTTTCTTCCATAAAATTATTGTTTCGTTCTTTTAAAGGCATCAATATATGAAAAACGACTTATATTATAAACCATGCAGCCCGATATCATGGCATATTGATTTAATAAATGATATGAATCAAATGTTTTGTACAAAGCTTCAAAAAAGTCACCAATGTGTAATGTTTTTTTTGATATAGGATCCTGTATTGGAATTAAAGGCTGTTCCGCTTTGTCGTAAAAGTGTAAATCTCTTCTGCATAACAAATTATCGTCATTAATTTTTATATTTTCAAACCAAGAATGATCGGCCCCTGTAATTTTTATTTTTTTAAAACCCATATTTATTGCCAAAAATATAGATGCTCCAAGAACGTTGTAAAATTTGGGCATTGCAAAATTGTGTTTAAATAACTTAAAACCTAATGATTTAAAGCCTTTGAATACAACATAATTATAAAAGTTTATTTTTACTTTCCCATTTTTGTTGATTAAATAATTCACATCAATATCTTTCCTGAAAATATAAGGGATAAAAAGATGTGAGCTCCCAGTCAACATTGTTTTTCAGGATACCAAAAGTTTCAACGATGTCTTTTCTTTGTTTATCAATAAAAAAACCTGGATCTAATATTACATAATAAGAAGGTTTCAGCATTGTAAACTCAGCAGAAGCTGCGAAGTTATTTACACACATTAGAGTTGATTTTTTAAACATGTCCAAATCTTTTTCTAATGACTGTTTAAGCGAAGGACCATTACCTAAAATGAGGCAATTCTCGACCGAAGCTTTTGGAAGCTTCAGGTCGAATTTAGTGCGAATGATTATTTTAAAAATAGAAATACACGAAGCAATTGCTTGATTCATGAAATCACTTAAACTTTCCTGAAATTTTTTAACATCCATTATGCTGCGAATTTAGTAAAATTAATACTTCAGCGAGTTAGGATCTCACTTTAAAATTTGTAACATTGTATCATATTAATACCTTGTATTCTTACCAATGTGCATGAGTACTCATAAAATAAGTATTATTACAGTTGTTTATAATTCCGTAAAATTACTTGAACGCACTATTAACAGTGTTCTTGATCAAACGTATCCACATATAGAATACATTATTATTGATGGAGCTTCTACTGATGGAACCTTGACTATTATTGAAAAATACAAACACCGTATTAATAAAGTCATCTCCGAAAAAGACAAAGGTATTTATGATGCTATGAACAAAGGACTACACCATGCAACCGGAGATTATGTGTTGTTTTTAAATGCCGGAGATGAGTTATATTCAGCAACTACGTTACATGATGTGTTTTTGTTGTCGGCAAATGCTGATGTGTATTATGGCAATACCAAAGTAATTGATGAGCTAGGAAATGAGTTAGGCGACAGAAGACATACACCACCCAAACAATTAACTTGGAAAAGTTTCAGATATGGCATGTCAGTTTCACATCAGTCGTTTATTGCCAAACGAGTATTGTGCGATAATTACAACTTGAAGTATCGTATTGCTGCTGATATTGATTGGGTCATTCGTATTTTAAAAAAATCTGACAATATTGTTAATACACAGCTATATATTTCTAAATTTCTGGAAGGTGGAACTTCTTCTAAAAGTGCTTTAAAGGCTTTGAAAGAGCGTTTTCAAATAATGGTAAACTATTATGGTTTATTTTCAACAATAACCAATCATTTATACATTTTAATTCGCTTTATTTTCCAAAAATTGATGGGAAAACCGATGACTTAAATTTTTTATAAAAAGCTTATTTTATTATTCACCGTGAACCACGACAGAAGAAAAAGCATGAAAAATTTGCGTTGGAAGATCTTAAAAAAACCAAATAACTAAAACACAAAATGGCAAATACACTAAAAAATAAAATTATTTGGATAACAGGTGCAACTTCAGGTATTGGTGAAGGATTGGTATATGCCTTGGCAGAACAGGGAGCAAAACTAATTATTTCAGCACGCAGAAGAGATGAATTACAAAAAGTAGCTGATAACTGTAAAGGAAATGAAGTGTTGATTTTACCACTTGACCTTACCAACCAAAGCAATTTTGAAGAAAAGAAAAATGAAGTACTTAATAAATTCGGTCGTATTGATATTTTAATTAACAATGGGGGAATCAGCCAGCGTTCTTTAGTTAAGGATACTACCTTAGCTGTGGATAGAAAAATAATGGAGGTAAATTATTTTGGAACTATTGCGTTAACCAAAGTTGTATTGCCTCAATTTTTAAAACAAGGTGCAGGAAAATTTGTTGTTACAACAAGTACGGTTGGTAAAATTGGGACTCCGTATCGAAGTGGTTATTCTGCCAGCAAACACGCTTTACATGGCTTTTTTGATTCATTACGTGCTGAGATATATGATAATAACATTTCTGTGTTATTGGTTTGTCCGGGATTTATTAAAACCAACATATCTATAAATGCATTAACAGATAACGGAGAAGCTTTAGGGACAATGGATAAAGCAACGGCAGAGGGTTTAACCCCAAAAGAGTGTGCAAGGCAAATCATCAAGGGCATTTTAGCTGACAAACAAGAAATTATTGTGGGTGGAATTAAGGAAAAAAGCGGAATATGGATGAAGCGATTTTTTCCAACATTTTTTTCAGTGGTGATAAGGAAGATGAAGGTGAGATGAAATTTAGTTTACATTCATTCATATATCACTAGTTTTAATTAACACTATGAGCCTGTTTAAATTTCATCCGAATAGTTGTTAAGTATATGAATTTCAATATTCACTTCTCGATACGGCTGAAAAAGCCTACTCGAAGTGACTGTGCGAAAATACGGATGTCAGTTCGAGTAGCGAGCCTTTTCGGTGAGCATATCGAGAACTATTGAGTGACGATCTGTTTTTAGCATTGAAATTTAAACAGGCGCTATACAGGTAGGTACACTACTTTTTTTGTTTCAAAAAAATCTTCAGTAAAAAAATCCTTTAAATCATAAAATACAGCTTGTTTTTTAAAGAGTTTGAATTCCTCCTCCAGCTCACCACCTTTTAAAAATAAAATACCGTTGGGCAACTCATTAAATTGTTTTTTGCTGATTTTATTTTGCACCCATCTGTAAAACACTGATGCCTCTGTGACAGCACGTGATACAACAAATTCAAACTTTTCGGGTACATCTTCAGCCCTTTTTTGCTCTGCTATCAGGTTTTTCAGCCCAACAGCAGTTGCCACTTCATTTACAACTTTAATTTTTTTTGCAATTGCATCAATCAAATAAAACTTGCATTCTGGAAATAATATGGCAAGTGGAATGCCCGGGAAACCTCCTCCGCAGCCTACATCCATAATGCGGGTGTTGGGTTTAAATTGTATTACTTTGGCAATTCCCAATGAGTGTAATACATGTCGTTCATAAAGCAAATCAATGTCTTTGCGCGACACTACATTTATTTGTGCGTTCCAGTGTTCATATAAACCTTGCAAGGCAGCAAATTGCTGTTGTTGATGTTCAGTAAGATCTGGAAAATATTTTAGTAAAACAGAGATCAACAGTGCGTGTTATAGAAATGAGAGTATGTATTGACAAGATGATATTTACACTTTAAATCTTACCTTCGGTATTCCTTAAAATATTCGCTAAAAACTCACGGGCGCGGAACAGTTGTGCTTTAACCGTACCCAGTGGTAAGTTCAATTTGTCCGAAATTTCTTCATACGACAGTTCTTCAAAATAACGCATTTCTACCAACTGTTTGTAACGCGGTTTTAATTTATCCACCACACTGCGCATCAGTAGTACCTTTTGCTTTTTCACCATGTTCTCCTCAGGATTTAATTCAAGTGCTTTTATATCAACAGACATTTGGTCTCCATCAGCATTTTCGAATTTTTTATCTATGGAATAGATTATCATTTTTTTCCTTCTGATAAAGTCTATACAGTTGTTGGTAGCTATTTTGAATAACCAGGTACTAAAGGCATACGTTGGCGCATATTGATCTAAGCGTTTAAAAGCCTTACCGAATGCCTCAATGGTTAAATCATCCGCATCATCTTTATTATTAACCATTTTAAGCAACATAAAATAAACCGAATCACGATACCGTTCCATCAACTGAGCGTATGCTTTTTGGTCTCCTTTGTCCAACGCCGCTCTTATCAGCGTGTAATCATACACAGCCTTTACGGATAAATTAGTTTCAGGTTCGTTCATAGTTTATCTCCAGTTAACCTTTTTTAAAATGAAATTTGATATTGCAAATGCAGGATATACAAACAATAAAATAAATTCAACGATCGGAAAAATATATATTAAGTCTTTTTCATTTAATAATTTCATCGGTTTTACAAAAATGATAACCTGAACAAGTAAACGTAAAAAAAACAAAGAAGCAACCAATATCGGTTCAAACCGAATTGCCAGTAGGATAATGAATAACAAAAAAAATAAATATTGACTGCCACCTATTAACCGCAAACGCCATTTAGTTTTTGAGTTATAGTGTTTAAACGTAACAATGTGTCTTCGTTTTTGTGAAAACCATCCCATAAATGTTTTTTTTACTCGAGATATGGTGTGGCTGTCAATACTTATTTCAATTTTTGAATTGTGTTTGGTGGCAGCTTCATTCACAAACAAATCGTCATCTCCTGAATCAATATGGTAGTGCGAAGCAAAACCTTTCATTTTAAAAAACAATGATTTTTTATAAGCCAAATTTCTTCCTACACCCATATAGGTTTTTCCGGCAAGCGCAAACGATAAATACTGTAATGCAATAAAAAAAGTATCGAATCGAATCATTTTATTTAAAAAACCTTTTTGTTTTTCGTACCCGCCGTAACCAAGTACAATTTCGGTTTCCTTGCTTTGGAAATTTTCTGCCATGTTTTTCAACCAATCTTTACTATTGGGTTTGCAGTCGGCATCTGTAAACAACAAATATTCATTTGAAGCTCCTTTTACTCCCATCATCACGGCTATTTTTTTTCCATGCTCATGATTTTTGGTTTCATTAATAGTAACAATTTTTAGATGAGGGTATTTGTAAGTAAATTCTTTTAAAACATCGGCTGTATTGTCAAACGAACAATCATTTACCACTACCACTTCAAAAGCAGGATAGTCTTGTTCTAACACAAAGGGCAAAAATGCTGCAAGATTATCCTCCTCGTTTCTGGCGCATATTATAATTGACACAGGAGGAAAAAAAGGTTCGGTGTTCGTTTTTTTAAACAATGTCAATCTGCTGAAGTAAGCCAAATAATAACACAGTTGGACAAATAGAGCTAAAACAAAAAGCCCGAATAATTTTTCCTGAATAGAGCTCGCCGCAAAAACCGATAAATCCATAATTATTGTTTCCCTTCTTATTACAAAATAACCTATCTCACAAAAATAGATGTAACTCATCTATGCTATTGTGTTATCTTTGGCAGGATTTAAACAAAGTAATTAACAATTCGATTCTACGAATTACGAAAAAAATGAATTACTAATTCAAACAGCTCTGATTAGACTAGTTAATGTCCCAACAGAACCTCGTTGTAATTTATAGAGTTTCGTAGTTTATAGTATTATTTTATGAAATTTAAAATATCTCATACGGATAAAAACAGTAAAGCAAGAGCTGGAGAAATTACTACCGATCATGGTGCAATACAAACGCCCATATTTATGCCTGTTGGTACTGCAGGTACAGTTAAAGCTGTTCATCAACGCGAATTGCGGGATGATGTAAAAGCCCAAATAATTTTAGGCAACACTTATCATCTCTACTTACGTCCTGGATTAGAAGTGATAGAACAAGCAGGTGGTTTGCATAAATTTAACGGTTGGGATAAACCGCTTTTAACTGATAGTGGCGGTTATCAGGTATATTCGTTATCCAAACAAAGAAAGCTGACAGAAGAAGGCGCAAAATTTACTTCACACATTGATGGCAGTAAACATGTTTTTACCCCTGAGAATGTAATGGATATACAGCGTGTTATAGGTGCTGATATCATGATGGCATTTGATGAGTGTACACCTTATCCTTGTGAATATGATTATGCAAAAAAATCGCTTGACCTCACACATCGCTGGTTAAAACGTTGTATCAAACAATTTGACGAAACACCACCTAAATATGGTTATTCACAAACATTATTTCCAATTGTTCAAGGAAGTGTTTATACCGATTTAAGAAAAAAATCGGCTGAATTTATTGCTGAACAAAACTGCGAAGGAAATGCTATTGGTGGCTTGTCGGTTGGTGAGCCGGCGGAAGAGATGTATGCAATGACAGATGTAGTATGTTCTATATTACCGTTTGATAAACCCCGTTACTTAATGGGTGTTGGTACTCCTGTAAACATTTTAGAAAACATTGCATTAGGAATTGATATGTTCGATTGTGTTTTACCTACGCGTAATGCACGTCACGGATTGTTATACACGCAACAAGGTGTTATCAATATTAAAAATGAAAAATGGAAAAAGGATTTTTCTCCCTTGGATGAAAACGGAACTTCATTTGTTGATAGAGAATATTCAAAAGCCTATTTGCGGCATTTGGTTCATTCGCAAGAGCTGTTGGGAGCACAAATTGCAAGTATTCATAACTTAGCATTTTATTTATGGCTGGTTGGAGAAGCTCGTAACCAAATAATAGCAGGTACTTTTACCGAATGGAAAAATAAAATGGTAAAACAATTGGACGTGCGTTTGTAAAAGTAGTTACAGGTATCTGATGAAAATAATAGACAAATATATTATCAAGAAATTTTTGGGAACATTCTTTCTTTCCATAATGCTCATTATATTGATTGTGGTTGTATTTGATATTTCCGAAAAAATAGAAGATTTTATTGCGAAAGAAGCCCCGTTAAAAGCTATTATCGTTGATTACTATTTTAATTTTATTCCCTATTTTGTAAATCTTTTCAGTCCGTTATTTACATTCATAGCTGTTATCTTTTTTACTTCAAGAATGGCAACGCGAACTGAAGTAGTAGCTATACTAAGTAGCGGGGTAAGTTATACGCGTTTTCTTTTTCCTTACATGATTTCTGCAACGGTAATAGCCTTTTTATCGCTAATGTTAAATAATTTTGTAATACCTCATGCAACTAAAAAACGAATAGATTTTGAAAACATTTATTTAAAAAACAAGTTTTATAATAACGATAAAAACATTCACATTCAGCTTACACCAAATAATTACATTTATTTGGAGCGTTTTGACGTTGATGAAAATATGGGTTACCGATTCACCGTTGAAAAATTTAAAGAAGGCGAATTAATATATAAGCTCACTGCCGAAAGCATAAAATGGGATAGTTTAAAGCATAAATGGAGTGTCAATAATTACCATATACGTGATATTGGTGAAATGGAAACAATAAAAATTGGAACGCGGCTAGATACTGTTTTGGGGTTTACACCACAGGAATTTGGCAGGAAAGATAATACAGTAGAAACAATGGATTATTTTAAACTGAACGATTACATTGAGGCTGAACGTTTAAAAGGAGCAAGTAATATCGAGGTGTTTGAAATAGAAAAATATAAACGTAATTCCGTTCCATTTGCAACATTCATTTTTACAATTATAGGTGCATCCATTGCCAGCAGAAAGGTGAGGGGAGGTATAGGCATGCATATAGCTCTTGGATTTATTATTGGTTTTACGTTTGTTTTATTTATGCAGATTAGTACCACTTTCGCAATTGGTGGATTTGTTTCACCCATGCTTGCAGTTTGGATTCCTAATATTCTGTTTGGAATCGTTGCCTTGTTTTTATTGAAAGCAGCACAAAAGTAGAACCGGTTAGTATTAACACTCTCCTTAACACGTGATATATAATTTAAACTAACGTGAATTATGGATTAATTTTCATGAACATGATGGTATTATGGTAAACGGTAAATTATTCAACGCTCTTAAAACTGTATTGATAATTTTTGAGACCCTGAAAGGGTCTGATATAGAAGGAATCATCCTTTCAAAAGGTACGACTCCTTCGGAGTCGGATATTTTTCACTTTTTTTGCTATAAACATAGGATGCCTTCGGCATCAACAGTACTTCTAATCCATAATTCACGTTAAACTATTAAAAATATAAAGAGTAACACATTGTACATTCAGGTAATTCTATAGAACTTGATAATATGAAATGGAAGTTCTCAAAAGTTTAATAGCTCAGAAAGAATTTGGTTGACTAAACAGTTAGTAAACTAAATAAAGATTCTACAAAATAAAACCTCATAGTAAAATTTACCATGAGGTTGATACTTTTAAAAAAGTGTTTTTTTCTTATCTAACTAATGTAACAACACCTCTATATGTGTAATCATGTTTGTTACTTACGGCTCTTAAATTTATTACATATACAAATGAATTCATCGGTGCTACATTCCCTCCATTTATTCTCCCGTCCCAGGCTTTATTAATATCATTTGAGGCAAAAGTCATTTGTCCGAAGCTGTCAAAAACCATCATCTCAAAATTTATCAGACCATCTCCCTGAGCTTTAAATTCATCATTTAGGCCATCGCCATTAGGTGTAAACGAATTAGGCACATATAGTGTTAAGGGTAAAAATATTTTTACAGTTTGATAGGTTGAATCTTTACATTTTCCATTAGTGGTAATCAGTTTTATTTTATAGGTTCCGGTATCTTTATAGGTATAATTTTTAGGATTTTGTGATACAGATATACTACTGTCATTATCTCCAAAACTCCACTTCCAGTTATTTGCTCCTATCGAAAAATTGTTGATGGTTACCGTTGGATCCAAAATGCTATTCGTTTCTTGATTAACAGTAAAACTGGCCACCGGATTTTGTCCTACTACTATGGTTGCGGATTGATTATTAATTGCTTGAGTACATCCTGTAATTACATCTTTTACGCTTAATAAAGAGTAAACAAATGTTCCTGTTTTTTGAGTTGAAACCTGATAAAGAAAAGTATCTTTAGAATTACTCGTAAAAGTAGCGGTATCAGCCCCATTTGTTAAAAAAGTAAAATCAAAAGGTCCTTTACTGCCGGAACCCGCAAAAGTTAACACAGGAGCTATACTGTCTTTACAGGCAATACCTGACCCAGTAAGAGTTGCCCGAGGCAAAGGATTAATTGTTAACGTATCAACATTTGTAACAAGTGATGCAGTGCAACCATTACCATCTTGTACACTAGTTAATTGATATAGTACTTTTCCAAAAGTGCTTGTACTCAAACCTACAACTGCAATACTATTTGTTCCTACTGTTTGAACTGTTTTACTTATTCCATTTTCATTATAAGTAAAAGTGTAAGGTGTTGCACTTGGAGTAACAGCTGTAAACTCTATTTGCGCTGTTGGATCGTTTTGACAAACTTGAGGTGTAAGTATTTGATGAGTGGCCGATAATGTCGGACAAGGGTTTAAAGCTTGAGAGTATAAATGAATAAACAAAAGCGACAACGTCAATATCGTTCTATAATGGAAGTTTTGGTTTTTCATAAATTGTACCAGTACTATTATTAAAATAATTGTTTCGGGATGAAGTTACATACAATCAAAAGATAATACTGTGCCTGCCTTATTAAGTAACATGTGTCTATTTTTTTATGTTCCTTATAGTAAAAAACGAAAGTGTTTTAATAGTTTACATTAAAACACTTTCGTTAAAAACAGAGTTGATAATAATTACCTATTTGTATCCGTCGTTATGAACGCTCTTCATCGCACGTCCTGATGGGTCGTTTATGTTTTGTAATGATGCATCCCAAGCCAAGGCTTCAGGCGTACTGCAAGCTACCGAAGGAACTGATGGAACGCAAGAAGCTGCTGAATCGGACGGGAAATGTTTAGCAAAAATTGAGCGATAGTAATATTCTTCTTTCGACATTGGTGGGTTTATAGGAAACTTTGTAGCCGATAGCGCCATTTCTGCATCACTTACTTTTTCGTTCACCATTGCTTTCAATGAATCAATCCAGCTATAACCAACTCCATCAGAGAATTGTTCTTTTTGTCTCCAGGCAACACTTGCCGGAAGATAATCTTCAAATGCTTTACGCAAAATCCATTTTTCTATTTTACCATCTTTCGACATTTTGTCTTCAGGGTTCAAACGCATCGCCACATCCATAAATTCTTTATCTAAGAATGGCACGCGACCTTCAACACCCCATGCAGCAAGCGATTTGTTAGCTCTTAAACAATCATATAAATGAAGTTTGAATAGCTTGCGAACGGTTTCTTCATGAAATCCCTGAGCATTTGGTGCCTTATGAAAGTATAAATAACCTCCAAAAAGTTCATCCGCACCTTCGCCGGAAAGTACCATTTTTATTCCCATCGATTTAATGACACGAGCCATCAAATACATAGGTGTAGAAGCTCTTACCGTTGTTACATCGTATGTTTCCAAATGATAGATAACATCTGTCAACGCATCTAATCCTTCCTGAACCGTGAAATAAATTTCATGGTGTATAGTTCCTAAATGTTCTGCCACTTTTTTAGCAGCAACTAAATCCGGTGATTCTTTCAATCCTACTGCAAATGAGTGTAATTGTGGATACCAGGCTGTTTGTTTGTCTTCCGATTCAACTCGTTTTGCTGCATATTTTTTTGCAACGGCCGAAATAATGGAAGAATCCAAGCCTCCTGATAACAATACACCATAAGGAACATCAGACATTAATTGACGATGAACTGCCGCTTCTAATGCAGCACGTAAATCAGGAATGCTGGATACATTGTCTTTAATGGCATCATATTCTACCCAATCACGTTTGTACCATTTGATCAGTTTACCTTCTTTGCTGCTCCAGTAATGTCCGGGTAAAAACTCCTGAAATTTAGTACACACACCTTCCAATGCTTTTAGTTCTGACGCTACATAAAAACTTCCTTGAGCGTCCCAACCCATGTAAAGCGGTATAATGCCCATATGGTCACGTGCAATAAGGTATTCGTTTTTTTCAATATCATAAAGGGCAAAAGCAAAAATACCGTTCAAGTCTTCTAAGAAGTTAATTCCTTTTTCACGATACAATGCCAATATTACTTCACAATCAGAATGTGTTAAATACTCATATTTATTAGCAGTAGTTTTACGAATATCACGGTGATTATATATTTCTCCATTAACAGCTAACACTAACTTTTTGTCTTTGCTGTATAAAGGTTGTCCGCCTGATTCAGGGTCAACAATAGAAAGTCGTTCGTGAGAAAGAATTGCATTGTTATTACTGAAAATTCCAGACCAATCCGGTCCGCGGTGACGAATTTTTTTGGACATCTCAAGCACTTGAGGTCTCAGTTTTTCAGCATCTGTTTTTAAATCAAAAACACCTACAAATCCACACATAATCTTAGAATTTTTAGTTGATAATTTTTATCCGAAATTTTTTCGGACAACAAATTTACAAATTATAGTTTCATTTAGCACTAAATTATTTTCTCGATATGCTTTTTAAAATTAAAGTGTTTGTCCATAACGCTTAATTTAACAGGAGGTTATTCCGAACTTGATTCGGAATCTTGGAAGATGCTGAATCAGGTTCAGCATGACTTCTACAATCAAAAACAATGCATGTACCAACTTAACTTCGTAAATTCGCCAAGAATTCAATTTATTCAACCATTATGGTTTACGACAAACACATTTTTATATGCACCAACCAACGTGCAGCTGGCGCATCACGCCAAAGCTGCGGAGAAGCTCACGGAATGGAAATAGTGGATGCATTTAAAAAAAAGCTGAACGTTCTCAATCTTCCCATTAAATTGCGTGCTCAAAAAGCCGGATGCCTTGATATTTGTGATTTTGGTCAAACATTGGTTGTTTATCCCGAAGGTGTGTTTTATGTGGGAGTTCAATTGAGTGATGTGGATGAAATTATTAACGAACACATTGTAAACAATAGAGTTGTGGAACGATTACGATTGAAAAAATAGTTGTAAATTATTTCTTAGATAAACAAAGGTGGTCATGCTGAACTTGAGTCAGCATCTGTGTGTTGGAAGATTCCGAATCATACTTTGACAAGCTCGGTACAGGCATTCGGATTGACTCACTTAATAAGCAATCGAACTATGAGTTTTTCAAATATCACTCAGTACTTTAATCGCCTTGATTTTATTAAGGATACAGCCAATCAAATCATTAAAGATTTTGATATGTTTGGCATGGAAATAAAATTTTCGGGTAACCAATACAATGCCTATGAAGAATTGTTTGAACAAATAGAACCTCACATTAATAAGCTCATTAACAACAATCAATCAAAATTTATGGGTATTTTATACCGTATTGATGTGAGTGATGAACAGATTAAAAAAGCGGTAAATGAAAATGCTTCTGAATCTTTTTCTGAAATAATTACCGATCTTATTATTAAGCGAGAATTGCAAAAGGTGGTTATTCGTAAACACTACTCCAAATAGACTGCTGACTAAAAATAGTCTATAAACTCCTCTTTTTACAATTTTTAACTTTGGCTTTAGACTTTTAACTTTGGACTTCATCAAAAAATACTAAATTTGTAAGTTATTATCCTATAAAAAAACATATTATGGAAAAGTTTTCCTACTTGGGCAATGCAGATATTTCTTCTGTAGAAGCATTGTATCAACAGTATTTAAAAGACAACAGTTCGGTAGATTTTGGTTGGCAAAAATTTTTTGAAGGGTTTGAATTTTCTCGGAAGAGTTATGACGAAACCGGACAAGGGGAAGTTCCTGAATCAGTAAAAAAGGAGTTTAATGTTATAAATCTTATTAACGGATATCGTTCGCGGGGACATTTGTTTACACTTACAAATCCGGTGCGTGAGCGCCGAAAATATGCTCCAACACTGGATATTGAAAACTTTGACTTGGGTCAAAACGATTTGGATACAGTATTTCACGCCGGTACTCAAATTGGTTTAGGACCGGCTAAATTGCGTGATATTGTTGAGCATTTAAAACAAACGTATTGCCGTTCAATTGGTGCAGAATTCAAATACATGCGTCATCCTGATGTTGTAGATTGGCTTCAGAATAAAATGGAGGTAAGTAAAAACACCCCTAATTACAGTAAAAAGGAAAAACTTACCATACTCGAAAACTTAAATAAAGCCGTTGAGTTCGAAAATTTTTTACATACCAAATTTGTAGGACAAAAACGCTTTTCGTTAGAAGGCGGAGATGCCGTAATACCTGCAATGGAGGCCCTTTTTGAAAACGGAGCAGACATGGGTATTAAAGACTTTGTGATTGGAATGGCACACAGAGGTCGTTTGGGAATTTTGACCAATGTGCTTGGAAAACGTTATGAAGAACTGTTTGCTGAATTTGAAGGATACCTTTCTGAAGATGCCATGTTTGGCGGTGATGTTAAGTATCACCAAGGTTTTTCGAGTGATAGAGTTACCGGAAAAGGAAATAAATTTCACGCAAGTTTAATTCCCAATCCTTCGCATTTAGAAACTGTTGACCCTGTTGTAGAAGGATCGGCACGTGCTAAAATAGACATGTTTCATAATGGCGACAACAATAAGGTTTGTCCGATATTAATACATGGAGATGCCGCACTTGCAGGACAAGGAATTACCTACGAAGTAATACAAATGAGTTTGCTGGAAGGTTATAAAACCGGAGGAACCATTCATCTTGTAATTAACAATCAGGTTGGTTTTACTACCAATTATTTGGATGCACGCTCAAGTACATATTGTACCGATGTTGCCAAAGTAACCTTGTCTCCGGTATTTCACGTAAATGGCGATGATACCGAAGCCGTTGTGTTTGCTGTACAATTGGCGATGGAATACCGTCAGAAATTTCACAAAGATGTATTTATAGATGTTTTGTGTTACCGTAAATACGGACATAATGAAGGTGATGAACCACGTTTTACTCAACCACTTTTATATAAAGCCATTGCCGCACACCCTAACCCCAAAGAAATTTATGTGAAACGGTTAATAACCGAAGGTGTTATAGATGAAGCATATTCGAAGGAAATTCAAAAAAACTTCCGCAATATGCTGCAAGAAAAACTGGATTTAGCGAAGCAAAAAGGCAAATCGGTTTTGCCATCATATCTTGAAAGTCAATGGAGCAAATTAAAACCGGCAGAGCCCGAAATAGCGGATTTGGCTTGGGATACAAAGGTTGCTGGAGAAACATTTGTTGATATCGCAAAAAAAATATCAACCTTACCTGCTGACAAAAAGTTTTTCAGTAAAACCGAAAAGCTATTTGCCGACAGGCTAGCTATGATTGCCGATGATAAATACGATTGGGCAATGGGAGAGTTGATGGCTTATGCCTCACTGATGAACGAAGGAAATAATGTTCGTTTTAGCGGACAAGATGTTCAACGGGGAACATTCTCACATCGTCATGCCGTTGTTCGTGTTGAAGACTCGGAAGAACAATACATCCCTTTAAATAATATCGGAACAACTGCTAAATTGGATATCTACAATTCACTTCTTTCGGAGTATGGGGTATTAGGTTTTGAATTTGGTTATTCCTTAACTGCCCCATTTACGCTTACCATTTGGGAAGCTCAGTTCGGAGATTTCTTTAATGGCGCTCAAATTATCATTGACCAATACATTACTGCTTCGGAATATAAATGGAAACGAATGAGCGGTTTGGTGGTATTATTACCTCACGGATATGAAGGTATGGGGCCGGAACATTCCAGCGCCCATGTTGAGCGCTTTTTACAGCAATGTGCTGAAGAAAACATGCAAGTAGTAAATTGTACCACACCTGCCAATCAGTTTCACGTATTGCGTCGTCAGATAAAACGTGACTTCCGCAAACCATTGATATGTTTTACTCCTAAAAAGCTATTGCGCTATCCTGCTTGTGTTTCGTCCTTAAAAGATTTTACGGATGAAGGCTTTCGCGAAGTAATTGACGATGTTACAGCAAATAGTAAATCGGTTAAAAAAATAGTATTCTGTACGGGAAAAATATTTTACGATTTAATTGAAGCCAAACAAAAAGAAGGTATTAGTGATATTGCAATTGTTCGTATTGAGCAGTTATATCCATTACCTGTTAAACAAATTGATGCTGTAATTGCTAAATATAAAGGTGCTACAGAATTTGTTTGGGCGCAGGAAGAACCGGAAAATATGGGTGCCTGGGTGTATATGTTTATGGCATTCCGTACTGTAAATTTACCGGATGGTAAAGAATTGAAATATGTAGGACGTAAAGCTGCAGCCAGCCCTGCAACAGGTTATTCTAAATTACACGTTGAACAGGATAAATCAATATTAAAACAACTATTTGATAAAAAAGTTGTCGTAAACTAATTTGATTAACAGAGAACTCAAAAACTAAAAAAACAGCAAATTCAAAAAATATGGCAATCATTGAAATTAAGGTACCAAGCCCGGGCGAATCAATTACAGAAGTGGTGATTTCACGTTGGATAAAAAAAGACGGTGAGTACGTGGAGAAAGACGAAGAACTGGCAGAGATAGAATCTGATAAGGCCACATTAACTGTTAATGCGGAGGAATCGGGAGCGCTTAAGGTATTGGCTGCCGAAGGTGATACTGTAAAAGTAGGTCAGGTGGTTTGTTCTATTGATACTTCTGTTAAAGGAGAAACTAAACCTAAAGCGGAAGTTACTAAACCGCTTGCTAAAGCTGTTGAAGAAATCAAAAAGGAGATTGGATTAAGTACAACAGTACCTAAATCCGAATCGCAAAATTATGCAAGCGGAACACCTTCGCCAGCGGCTAAAAAGCTAATGGATGAAAATAAAGTACCTGCTGCAAAAGTAACAGCAACAGGCAAAGACGGACGCATTACTAAAGGAGATGTATTGAATACCTTGTCAGGAGGCTTTGATGCTTCTTCTGTTTCAGGTTGGGGCGGTAGCAGAGATACGGATCGTGCTAAGATGACTCCGTTACGTAAAAAATTAGCACAGCGTTTAGTAGCAGTTAAAAATGAAACGGCGATGCTTACTACGTTTAACGAAGTGGACATGAGTGCTATTTACGCTATCAGAGCCAAATACAAAGACAAGTTTAAAGAAGTATATGGTACGAACATAGGATTCATGAGCTTTTTCACGAAAGCAGTTACCGAAGCCTTAAATCATTATCCGGCTGTAAATGCAATGATAGATGGAGAAGAAATAGTTTATCACAAATATGCCGATGTGGGAATTGCCGTTAGCGCACCAAAAGGCTTGGTTGTACCTGTTCTTCGTAACGCAGAGCAAATGAGCCTTGCGGACATTGAGTTAGGAATAAAAAATTTAGCTTTAAAAGCCCGCGACAATAAAATAACCCTGGAAGAAATGACGGGAGGAACATTCACCATTACTAATGGTGGCGTATTTGGTTCTATGATGAGTACCCCCATCATTAACCCTCCGCAAAGCGCAATTTTAGGGATGCACAACGTTGTTGACAGACCTGTTGCGGTAAACGGTCAAGTGGTAATTCGTCCGATGATGTATGTGGCATTATCATACGATCATAGAATTATTGACGGGCGCGAGTCAGTTGGTTTCTTGGTAAAAGTAAAAGAAATGCTTGAAAACCCTGCCAAGATGCTGTTTGGAGGAAAAGACCCGCATGAAGTTGTTTTAGGTTTATAATACATCGTATCTATGTCTTCCCACTCGCACGAACTCGATCATGAAGAACATCTTGAAAGTTCCGAATTTATAACCGATGTTGTTATTGGAATGGCGGATGGGCTTACCGTGCCGTTTGCATTGGCTGCAGGACTTAGTGGTGCAGTACATGATAATACCATTATTATTACCGCAGGTATAGCCGAAATTGTTGCGGGCAGCATTGCTATGGGATTAGGTGGTTACCTGTCGGGAAAAACAGAACAAGAGCATTATCAGGCAGAGTTAAAAAGAGAATACGATGAGGTGGAACATAAGCCCGCTATAGAAAAAGCTGAGGTGAAAGAAGTATTTGCCAATTATGGTTTTAGTGAAAAAACACAAGATTTGATTGTGGATGAATTGGTAAAGGACAAAGATAAATGGGTTGATTTTATGATGAAGTTTGAATTGGGTTTGGAACAGCCCAATCCTAACCGCGCACGTAACAGTGCTGCAACTATTGGAATATCTTATATTGTTGGAGGTCTGCTGCCTCTTTCGGCATATTTTTTTACTTCCACCCCTTATGAAGGATTAATCTTATCATCGGGTTTGACGATTATCAGTCTGTTTATTTTCGGGTATTTTAAAAGCAAAGTAACCGGACAGGAACCTATTAAGGGTGCATTAAAAGTAACACTTATTGGCGTATTGGCTGCTGCCGCCGCATTTGGAGTAGCTAAGTTTTTTGACAGCGCTATGTAATAGATTGTAAATTGGAAGATTGCAAATTGCAGATTAATTTATTATATACTAAAGTTCAAACAAGAAAAAATAAATTAACATAATACTTAAGTCCCGCCCCCGCTGCTTTAGGAGAGGGAATGAAGGGCAAAGGCTAATTAAATGAAAAAATCAAAAGTAGCTATATTCGGTACTGCGGGCTCGTTTCACTTTTTAGCAGCTCAAAAATATTTTGGCAAAGATGCGGAGCTATTGGAGTGTTATACATTTATGAAATGTTATGAAGCACTTAAAAACGACAAAGCCGATTACGCAGTACTTGCCATTGAAAACGCTTTGGCAGGAAGCATTTTACCCAATTACAATTTACTGAATGAATATAAATTTCACATCATTGGTGAACAATATTTAAAAATTGAATTGAATTTATTGGCATTAAAAGGTGTTAAAATTTCAGAAATTGAATTTGTACATTCTCACCCAATGGCATTGGCGCAATGCACCGTTTTTTTAAATAAGCACCCTCATATAAAAGCGGTGGAACAGGGGGATACCGCTTCGTGTGTAAAAAATATTCATGATAAACAATTGCGCAATACTGCTGCGGTTGCGAATGAATACGCTTCGGAATTGTATAATGTTCCTGTTTTATACAAAGGCATTGAAAACAATAAATTTAATTATACCCGTTTTTTTATTTTATCAAAAACCAACGATGCTAAACCCGAGCATCCTAATAAAGCATCTATTTGCTTCCGTTTAAAACACAAAGTAGGCTCATTGAGTGATGTGCTCAACATCATTAAAAAAGAAAAATTAAATCTTTCTAAAATACAAAGTGTACCTGTGCACGGCGAACCCGGACAGTACTTTTTTCATTTAGATGTGGAGTGGAATAAAAAACATTATGAACACTTTACCAAAGCCATGGCTAAAATAAAAAAAGCCACCAACCACTTTGCTGTGCTGGGTGAATATGTGAAAGCGAGCTTGCCGGAGGGGTAGAAACTTCGTTTATATTTTTGTTAGCGGTAAGCACGAAGAAAAATCCGATCCCATTTGACTAAAATTATCGAATGAAAAAGGAACTTGAAATACAATTTAAACAGAATAGAATCGACCCAGCATTAGACACAGCAGAGAAGGTTCCCGACTTGCCGGGTAATTATATTATTTGTTTGCGTAAGCAGAGCATCCTTCCAAAGACTTCAATTAAACCAATATTAACAAAATTTCAAGGACTCGATGTTGTGTATGTCGGTCGTGCAAAAGACAGTTTAATGAAACGTGATTTTAAACAACATTTTAAAGGAAATAACGCTGGTCGGTCAACACTTAGACTTAGTTTAGGCTCATTGTTGGAATACGAAAAAATACCGCGTGACGAAAACCCTGACTCTACGAAAACAAAATTCACTCTGACTAAAGAGAAAATGCTAACAGAATGGATGAGTAAAAATCTCATATTATTTGTTTATCCTACACAAGACTGCATTAAGACAGAAATGTTGCTTATAAAAGAATTTAACCCTCCCTTAAACTTAGAACATCTAAAGGGACAGACCGACAATATAAATAATGATTTTAGAAAATTGCTGACTTCACTTCGTAGACCGAGCACAGAAGTAATGAAAAAAGACGTGGTAAAGAAAGTGAAAAATAAAAGCACAAACCTTAAAACAGACATAGTTGTTGAAAATGCAAGCTTCGGACATTTGTTATTGGCAATAGGTGGTTTATCTGCCGTTGGACTTTGTATCTTGGCTATAATTTTTATTTTAGGACTAATGATATATTCAATGTTTTTGTAATTAGACAAGAGTGCCCGCCCGCACGAGTGTGTTGAGGTGGTGCAGACGTGAGTTTTTAACTCGTGTCAATTATTTTTTGGCATCTTGCCATAAAATTAAAACAAAATAAAAAAACTAACATGCCAATAAAAGCAGTATTATTAGGTTCAACAGGAATGATTGGTCAGGGCGTTTTACTTGAATGTTTAGAAAACGAACAAGTAGAATCGGTGTTGGTCATTAATAGAAGTTCATGCAATGTAACACATCCTAAACTAAAAGAAATTATTCATCAAGATGTTTCTGATTTGAGTTCTTTAAAAGAAGAATTGTCGGCTTGTAATACCTGCTTTTTTTGTTTGGGCATTTCCTCCGCAGGACTTTCTGAAAGCGAGTATTATAAAATTACTTATGATATTACTACTAAAGCAGCAGCAACATTATTAAGCATTAATAAAGCATTTGTTTTTTGTTATATATCAGGTTCCGGCACCGATAGCAGCGAAAAAGGAAGAATGATGTGGGCGCGTGTAAAAGGCAAAACAGAAAACGCATTATTGGCAATGCCTTTCAAAAAAGCATATATGTTCCGTCCCGGTTATATTCAGCCCTTGAAAGGAATCAAATCAAGAACGGCATGGTACAATGCCATGTACGTGGTTTTAAAGCCTCTTTATTTTATTTTAAAATATTCCGATAAATACGTTACCGATACACAAACGCTTGGAAAAGCCATGATTAATGCGGTTGCTAAAAATTATCCAAAATCTATTTTAGAAAGTAAAGATATTAATCAATTAGGGAAAGGTTGATGCTATTGGGTCATGCTGAACTTGTTTCAGCATCTCTTCGACTCAAAATATATACGAGATTCCGAATCAAGTTCGGAATGACTCCACTCTCAATTTTATAAACTTACGCCCACACTTTTGTCCCTTCAGTACAGTTTTTACAAATATCAATTTCCGAACGAGATTGAAGAACACTTGCCCTAAACGAATTGTATTCATTGCTTTTCCAAACTTCAGCAAACGATTTCATTTTTAAATCACCCAACTGATGTTTGGCGTCTTTATCAAAACAACAGGGCACAACCAAACCGTCCCAGGTAATGACTGTTGAGTGCCATAATTTCCAGCAATGATTTAACAGTTCATTTTTTATAGAATAAGTTCCATCACTTTGTTGTTGATATCTGCTGTATTTTTCAATGGTTGGAATTAATTTATCTCCATGTTCGTAATCATAAATCTGCGCCGTTTTAAAACGGACTTCCTTTACGTTTAACTTTTTTGCCAATACTTCCACATCCTTTATTTGATGCTCATTGGGGCGAACCACCAAAAACTGAAATATAACATGAGGTGTTTTTGAATGCAGTTTTTCTTTCCATTTAACAATGTTTTCGGTGCCTTCAATAACTTTTTTTAAATCTCCTCCTATTCTGTATTGTTCGTAGGTTTGCTGCGTAGTACCGTCAATAGAAATAATTAAACGGTCGAGTCCGCTCATTACTGTTTTTCTTGCATTTTCATCAGTTAAAAAATGTGCATTGGTGGAAGTGGAGGTGTAAATATTTTTTGATGAAGCATAACTCACCATTTCTAAAAATGCAGGATTCAAATATGGTTCTCCCTGAAAATAAAAGGTCAGATAAAAAATATCCCTGTACAATTCATTTATCGTTTTTTTGAAAAACGATTCGCTCAACATTCCTGTAGGTCTCGTAAATTCACGTTTACCGCTGGGGCATTCCGGGCAACGTAAATTGCAGGAAGTAGTTGGTTCTACACTGATGCTGATGGGTAATCCCCACTGAATGAGGGTTTTGCTGTATTTTGAAAGGTAAAAGCTAGACACCACTTTTGCCGCATTGATAATCCTCCTGACAGTAAATTTAGAAACATAATTAATTCCATCAGCAATTGAAAAGTTCATTGGATAAACGTTTTTACGAATATAGCTATAAATTAGGTATGGCAATTAGGAGCTAAATAATATCCGTATCAAAGTCAGTTTTTATAATTATTCCTTGCTTTAAAAATACACTTAAAAAAAAAGTGCTGTACAGCTGGAGTATAATTTATAATTTCGCTTTGCAAATGTTAAAACGATATTTTAATAAAAACTTAGTAGAGGCCGGTTGCGACGAAGCGGGCAGAGGTTGCTTGGCCGGGCCTGTGTTTGCGGCTGCGGTTATTCTTCCTAAAAATTACAAAAACGAATTGTTTGACGATTCGAAAAAGCTGACGGATAAACAACGCAAATACTTGCGACCAATAATAGAGCAGGAAGCAATCGCCTGGGCCGTTGCTCATGTAAGCGAAAAAGAAATAGATAAGATAAATATTCTAAATGCCTCGTTTTTAGCAATGCACCGCGCCTTGGATAAACTTACAACAGTGCCCGACAGCTTATTAATTGACGGAAATAGATTTAAAAAATACAAAAACATTCCGCATACCTGCATGATAAAAGGCGATGCAGATTATTTAAGTATTGCGGCGGCTTCCATATTGGCAAAAACCTATAGAGATGATTATATGGATGAGCTGCACGTGCAGTTTCCGGAGTATGATTGGATAAATAACAAAGCTTATGGAACAGCCCGACACCGGGAGGCTATTGTAAAACATGGTATAACCGATCATCACCGAAAATCGTTTCAATTATTTCCTGTTCAGTTAACATTGCTTTGAAAACTGCTGTTAACAACTTAAAAAGATACCATCTCAATTTTAATTAGCATTAATTAATTTCGCAACTGATTTATGTATGAAATCTAAAATCAGCTGAATAGGAACAGCCACCAATTCCATATCGAACCGATAAATAAAAACGTTAGTTACATAACAAAAAACTTCCACCTTTTTCTTTTCGGGAGAGGGTAGGAGCAGAGGCAAATAATAACTATGATAAAAAAAATATCCTTATTTGTTTTAATAGCAGGTTGCGTTGCAGGCGCAATATATTGGTACAACTATACGAAGGAAGTTCATACTCCGGTGAGCATTGCTGTTAATGCCATTCCAACAAATGCGGCTGTAATTGTAGAATGTAAACAAATTAAAAAAGTGTATGAAAAAATTTCTCAAACAAACCTTATGTGGGAGGAGTTAAAGAATACGGAGTTATTTTCAAAATTAAATGTTCAGCTTAATTACATGGATTCGTTAATTAGTAAAAACAAATCCATCGAACAATTATTGAACAACAACTCTGTTTATATTTCTGCACACGTGTCGGGGGCACATTCCTTTGATTTTTTATACACCCTGAGTTTACCGAGTATAAGGGACAAATCAAGCATTGAAGATTTTTTTGGTTCGGTGAATAACAACAGAGAACCGCTACAACGCAATTACGACGAAGTAAACATAAGTACACTCCATTCTAAAAATAAAGATTCGTTGAGTTTTGCTTTTTTAAACGGAGTGTTGATGATGAGCAAATCACAAAATCTGGTAGAAAGTGCTATTCGCCAGTTGAAGTCGGGCGCTTCTTTAAAAACCGATGTTAAAATCAATAAGATACTTAGTACATCAGGAAAAAATGTGGATGCCAATATTTATATCAATTATCGCTATTTACCTGAAGTGTTGGATAAATTTGCTACGCCAACCGCTTTGAAAAAATCAAAGTCGTTGTCGGACTTTGCTTATTTTTCGGGATGGGACATTCGTATTAAGCCTAATGCCTTGATGTTAAGCGGTTTTACACAAACGGATAATTCCCCTTCGGGTTTTCTCAATTTATTCAGCAAACAAAAGCCTCAGCAAATAAAACTGACGAAGGTTATTCCTTCCAATACGTCCGTTATGATGTTTTGGGGAGTGAGTAATATCAAAAGTTTTTATCACGATTATAAAAAGCACATAGGAGCTAAAAATTATTCTCAAAGTTACGACCGCCGCATTGATGAAATTAATTCTAAATATCGTGTAAATATTGTACGATCAATGTTGGAATGGATAAACAATGAAATGGCTTTGGTAATAACTGAAAGCCATTCGGACGATTTTTCTAACAATACCTTTGCCGTTTTTCATTCAAACGATATAGACAATACGCTTGAAAAATTATTTAATCTTACTGATACAATTAATAAAAAAGACAAACTAAAATTTGATTCTGTAAGCTTTAATAATCATACGATCATCCGTATCAATTTACCCGATTTATTGCCTCAATTACTGGGTAATTCATTTGCCAATATTAAGCAAAGCTATTATTGTTCTGTTGGCGATTACATTGTTTTTGGAAATAGCAGAGAGGCGCTGAAGAGCTTTATAAACAGCTACGAAAATGATAAAACATTGGAAAATGATAAAAACTATAAAGACTTTTCCGAAAATATTTCTTCTGAGGCAGGAGTGTATATATACTCTGCAATTGGTCGTTCAACGGAATTCTATAAATCATTTTTGAATGAAGAATTGATGAAGGATATAGAAAACCATAAAGAACTATTTCAAAAATTTGAAGCCATCGGCGTTCAGTTTACTATGAACAATAATTTATTGTACAGCAATGCCTACATCAGTTATAACCCTCTTAAAAAGCAACAAAGCATTGCCTTGTGGGAAACCAAACTGCAAGCACCGGTAAGTTCAAAATGCTATTTATTACTTAATCATAAAAATAAAACAAAAGATGTTTTTGTTCAGGATGAAGCCAACAATATTTATCTGATAAGCAACACCGGAAAAATTAGTTGGAGCAAAAAAATTTCCGAAAAAATAATGGGGGAAGTAACTCAGGTTGACATGTTAAAAAACAACAAACTTCAAATTGTTTTTAATACGCGTTCTGCCATACATGCTATTGACAGGAATGGCAATGAAATGAACGGTTTCCCTGTTAAATTGCAATCGAACGCAACGGCACCTGTTTCAGTAATTGATTATGAAAAAAATCGTAATTACCGTTTTTTTGTTCCCTGCGAATCAAAACAAATACATTGTTATGAAGTAAACGGTAAAGAATTAAAAGGATTTAAACTTGAAAAAACAAAGGGCATCGTTCGGTTACCAATTCAGTATTTTAAAGTGAATAATAAAGAGCATTTATGTGCTGTTGATGAAGAAGGAAGAATATACTTGTTTAACCGAAAGGGTGAACCCAAAGAAAAAATTACAGAACGCTTAACCAATGTACATGATTTTTTCATAGAAACGGGAAAAGATGAAAAAAATACTTATATAATTGCAGGCGACACATTAGGAAACGTGATAAAGATAAATTTAGAGAACGATAAAGAAAGTTTTGAGTTGGATGATTTTGATGCCGTATCATTTTTTAATTATGCCGATATTGTTGGCAATGATAATATAAAGGAATATATTATTGTTGCCGGCAATCAATTGAAAGTATATTCCAACAACAAAACATTATTATTTGAACAGGAATTCAAATCACCTGTTACACAAGCTCCGTTTATAGTTAATTTCGGAAAAGATAATGTAAAAATTGGTGTTGTATCGGATGCCACTAACGAACTGTTTTTATTTAACAATGACGGCTCTATTTATCAAGGTTTTCCAATGGAAGGCAAAACACTTTTCAGCATTGGCGATATGAATAATGACGGTAACAATAATGTGGTTACAGGTACCTCCTTCAGCAGTATTTTTGCCTATCAACTTGGGCAAATTGAACGATAATAAATTTTTGTAAAGAAGTAAATAATTGTACCTTAGTCGGGTTAAAACTTAACTATTTATCAATTAGTTGACGTTTGTCACAATAATTGAGTCGTAAATTCCATCCGATAATTTTAAAAATAAATGAAAAAAGCAAACTTCATTAAACGAGCAACATTGGTAAAGCAGCTGATGTTTTTCGCTGTTACGGCATTGACGTTTCAGTCTTGTATCAAAGATAATTTTGATACAAAAAAAATTGCAGCAATAAAATACAATCCCAATTTCGCAGTGCCTTTGGTGTATTCATCACTTTCAATGGCTGATATTCTTAACCTGAAAAATGCTAACGATTTAATACAAACAGGAAGCGATGGCTCTTTGACCTTAGTATATACAGATAATATTATATCGCAGGATGCATCATCAATAACAGCTTTCAATATACCCAATCAAGCGCCACCAACTTTTACCATTTCAACGGCGCCTATTGCGGGGACTGTATCAAACGGCGACTCTGTTTCGACACCACTTTGTACGCAAACTATCGCTGCTAAAGATTCTTCACAACTTAGCTCTGTACTTTTAAAAGGAGGAACGATGGGTTTTTCCTTTAGTTCAGGCATTAAAAGCAATGTGGATGTAGTTATTTCAATTCCAGGTGCTACAAAAAATGGAGTTGCTTTTTCTCAAACAGTTAGGCTTAATTATACAGGAGCAACTCCGGTAACGGCATCTCCAAGTTTTGATCTTACAGGGTATAATTTTGATTTGACCCAAGGTGGAGCTTCTTACAATCAATTTAAGGTGAATTATACCATCAAAGCTTATGGCCCTGTAATCATTACAGGAGCGGAACAATTTAACGTTGATGCGACAATGAAAACGTTAGTATATTCTAAAATTGCTGGAAACATTGGGCAGCAAAATATTATCATGAAAACAGATACAATAGCGGTAACGATATTTAATCATTCCATAGGTGCGGCATCCTTTCAATTGCTTGATCCCAAAGTTAAACTGATTACTTACAATTCTTTTGGTGTTCCTATTAATGCTCAATTGACTCAATTATCTGGGGACAATTTGAAAGGAACCTCTAATTTACTTCTTACGCCTACGTTTCCAATTGCTATAGCATTTCCTAATTCAAGTCAGGCAGGGCAAACACTAATGGCGTCAGATTCTCTAACTACAACTACCAGCAATATTGTTTCGGTTTTTAACCAAACTCCTAAAAACATTATATACACGTTCAGTGCACAAACAACCACAGTATCTGCATCACAAACCGATTTCGTATTAGATACGAGTAAATTCAGGCTTGATTTGGAGGTGGAGTTGCCGTTAAACGGAACAGCTTTCAACTTTGCTATGTTAGATACCGTGGCTTTTTCAATTGGCAGCACTGTTACGGATAATTTATCATCCGGCTTATTAAGAATTTCCAATACTAACGGATTTCCGATAGATGTGAATATGCAAATATATTTTGTTGATAGTTTATTTAATAAATTAGACTCTCTACTAACGTCTGAACAACCTCTTATAGCTTCAGGAAGTATAAATTCTGCGGGACAGGTGACAACACCAACAATAACTAATAAAGATATTACAATTGATCCTTCAAGACTTAAAAAATTAGGGAACACTAAACAACTGCTTATTTATGCAAAAGCAAGTACGATAAACTCCGGTGCCACTCCTGTTAAAATATATTCCAATTACAGGCTGGAAGTGAAACTGGGCTTGCAAATTCAGGTAGATGCCAAGTTTAAGCCTTAAAGGATAAATAATCATATTAAAATTCTAATGATATCAATTATGAAAAAAAATATAGTAAAGTTTCTTTTTTTCCTGCTAATGGCCTTGGGACATGTTACTTCGTTAACAGCCCAGCAAGATTTAACGTTGTATAACATGGAAGTGGTACCACAACGTATGTATACCAACCCTGCTTTTTTCCCTTCATACAGCAAAGTAAATATAGGGTTACCGCTTATGTCTTCTAACTATTTGAGCCTTAGCAACAGTGGTTTTAAATATTCTGATTTGGTAAAACATCGTTCAGATGATTCACTGTACATCGACTATAACAATATGTTGAGTAAATTATCAAAGAACAATTACATTTCTACTTCCGTACGTACCGACCTTCTTTCATTCGGATTTGTTGTGAAAGAAAAAAATTATTTCAGTTTTAACATTACTGAAAAAGTAGATGTTCGTTTCAGCTATTCTAAGGATTTTATGTCATTTATTGGACATGGAAATGCCCCGACAATGGGGCAGACAGAAAATTTCAATTTTGGTTTAAATGCTACACATTACCGTGAATATGGACTGGGCTACAGTAGAAAAATAAATGATAAATTAACTATTGGTGGAAAAGTAAAATACCTCTATGGTATGGAAAACGTATCAACAGAAAATGCAAACATCTCTTTAACAACCGACCCGAATGATTTTTCAATCACCGCCAAAACAAATGTAAATATTCGTACTTCTGGATTGGATACAGGTTCGTTGAATGGAATTTCAAAAAACATACCCGGATATTTAACTAAAAGAGCAAATAATGGGATGGGCATTGACTTAGGTGGAACCTATAAATTGACAGAGAAAATTTTATTGTCGGCAAGTATGATAGATTTAGGGTTTATTAAATGGAAAAATGTGGATAATTCAAATACAATAATTCAAAGCAATAGCAGCAATCCTAATTTTGTATATAGAGGCGTCGATTTAAATTCGTTCATTGGTAATTCTGGCGGTAATTCTTTACAAAAATTATCAGACTCGTTACAAAAGTCTATTAAAATGGACAGCACTCACAGTACCTATACCACCAGATTATCCACGCAAATTTATTTAGGTGGTAATTACAAGTTAAATGAAAAAACAAATGCAGGGCTTTTGTTTTATGGTCAGTTTTATGACAAAGTAATTCATCCCGCACTTGCCTTGTCTTTTAACCAACGTCTTGGAAGATGGCTTAATTATTCCGTATCATATTCCATGTATAACAGAAGTTATACAAATGTAGGCTTAGGAATGGGGCTTAATTTAGGGCCTGTGCAGTTATATATGGTAAGTGATAATGTGTTAGGTGCTGTATTCCCTCAAAACACAAAAAACCTTCAGTTGCATTTTGGAATCAATTTAACATTCGGAAGAAAACTGGATAAAGACAAAGACGGAATTTCTGATAAAAAAGATAAATGCCCTGATGTTCCGGGTATAAAAGAGTTTGATGGTTGTCCGGATAAAGACCATGACCACGTACCAGATAAAGACGATATGTGTCCTAACGATTCAGGTTCCATTGAGTTAAAGGGGTGCCCAGACAGAGATGGTGATAAAGTGATTGATTTATCAGACTCTTGCCCTGATATTCCTGGATTGGTTAAATTTAATGGCTGTCCTGATAAGGACGGAGACGGAATTATTGATAAATATGATATGTGCCCTAACGACTCAGGATCTGTTGAGTTAAAAGGTTGTCCTGATAAAGACGGTGATAAAGTGATTGATAAAAATGATGCGTGCCCTGACAAGCCGGGACCTGCAAGTAACAAAGGCTGTCCTGAAAAAACATTGAATTTGATCAATTCAAAAGGAGATGTATTAAACTCATCTACAGTAAGAAAAGACGGAAGCTTTGCGTTTGATTATTTACCACCTGACAAAGATGCGATGTTTAAACTTATTAATACTAAAGATACAGCTGCGGCGGATGTGAAAATTGTAGTAGCAGGAGTTGCTAAGATTGCATACAAAGACAATACCGGTGCGTATCGTTTTAAAATAGAAGAACCGAAACCTGCTAATACTCCTCAGGTAGCTGTTAAACTGGAAGCGAAAGAAGCCGAGATATTGAAAAAGGCATTCAGCAATCTGGAGTTTAATACAGGCAAAGATGTTATCAAGAATGAATCATATAGTTCATTGGATGAGCTTGCCGGATTATTGACTAAGAAACCAACATGGAATTTAAAAGTATCAGGTCATACTGATAATGTTGGAAATCCAAAGGCTAATTTAGTATTGTCGCAAAAACGTGCCGAAGCTGTTAAAAAATATTTGGTAAGCAAAGGTATTTCCGAAAATCGTTTTAAAGTAGAATGGTTTGGAGGTACAAAACCAATTGCTACTAACAAAACGGAAGCAGGTCGTCAACAAAACAGACGCGTGGAAATGATGATTACGGAATAAAAATTAACTACCAACTAAAAAATTAAAAAGTCCAAAGTTGTTTATCGCTTTGGACTTTTTATGTATCATACTTCCTAACTTTGGTCTTTCAATTTTTAAACATTGCACTTTATGAAACTACATACAATACACGCAGGAAATTTTAAACTGGATGGAGGAGCCATGTTTGGCGTTGTACCAAAAACATTATGGAGCAAATCAAATCCGGCCGATGAACTGAACATGTGTACCTGGTCAACACGATGTTTATTAATTGAAGACGGCAACAGGCTTATATTGGTTGATAATGGAATTGGAGATAAACAGGATGCTAAATTTTTAAGCCGTTATTATTTACATGGCAATTATTCGCTCCAAAGCTCATTTAAACAAGCCGGCTTTAGCTTTGATGATGTTACCGATATGGTTATTTCGCATTTTCATTTTGACCATTGCGGTGGCAGCATTAAATACAACAGTGATAAAACAGGTTTTGAAACTACTTTTAAAAACGCTACCTATTGGAGTAACCATGAACATTGGGAATGGGCAACAAAACCAAATTCCAGAGAGGTGGCCAGCTTTTTAAAAGAAAACATTATTCCCATACAGGAAAGCGGGCAACTTAAATGGATAGAAGGAAAACGCTCAGAAGGCCAAGGAAAAAATGAGTATATAACTACTCAACAATTGGGTGAAAACATTTCAATCATGCTGGTTCGCGGGCATACCGATGCAATGATGATTCCACACATTCAATACAAAGGAAAAACGGTTGTTTATGTTGCTGATCTGATCCCGTCTGCGGGACATATACCATTACAGTATGTATGTGGTTATGATACACGTCCACTCATTACGTTATCGGAGAAAGAGTGGCTTTTAAATACTGCTGCCGAAAAAGAATATGTTTTAATGTTTGAACACGATTCTATAAATGAATGTTGTACTGTGCATAAAACAGATAAAGGTATTAGAGTAAAGGATACATTCACGCTCAATGAATATTTTGGGGCATAAAATTATTTTAAAAAGGCTGTATTTCGATAGGTCGGTTATTACCTCCAATTTTCTTTTTTCTTTTTCAAGGAAGTATAAATTTCATTGTAGTAAAATAACAATTTAAAAGCATAAGTAGGGGAGTTTAGCTTTTCATTTAATTGCTTGTAATTGGTTGCAATAAATCGGAAACCTATATCGGTTCCTACTCCCAGCCATTTTATTATTTTATACTCCACAGAAACTGCCGGCTCATAAACAAAAATTAAATTTTCATCAGCTTTTTTCATTTCATTATTCACATTGTACTTATAATACGCCCACCCCATTCCTATTTGAAACGGAATACTAAACTGCCATTTGTGATTTTTATAATAAACATATTCTGCCCATGCGGAAAAATACGTTAGTTGCAGATTGGCATTTGCCAGATTGGTAATGTTATTGTTATTCTGATAAAATATTTTTTTGTCAAAAATAGAAGAGGCGGAATACAGTTGATTATAACCAATACCAAAGCGAACCTTGTTAGCATAATTGAGCCCGAGTTGTATTCCTAAAACCTGAGCGCGGTTATTGTTGACGAATGAATTCCTTGTGCCAAATTTACCAACTATAGCAGGCTTTTGCCGCATGCTATAGTTTATTGTATCGATGGTGGGTTGAGATTTAACCGATGAAAAAAAAATAAGAAATAATAGTAAGTAAGGCGCGTGTTTTTTTAATTGATTCATGTAGTACAAAAATACAGGAAAATATAATTGCTATGATACTAAAACGACCTGATAGACTTATTATCCATCAGGTCGTTTTAAGGTGTTTTTAGTGTAAAACGTGAATTAAGTTTCACATTTTAAAAACCATATCCCTTGTATCCTTTTGTAAATTCTTCATCAGGAATAGGTACATTTATTTGCAAATCATGGTATTCATATTCTGCAACAAAACCATTTATGTCCACTATTTTTTGATAAACAGGAAGCAGTGTTTTTGCATCTACATACATTAAAACTGATTTTGAAAATGTATCAGGAATTTTAATTACTTGTCCCGGTTTCACTTCTGTGTAGCTTTTTATTGTTGGATTGTATTCCAATAAACTGTATTCGTCTAACTTTAAGCGGTGGGCTATTTTAATCAAATCTTCCCCTTCTTTCACAGTATAGTCGCTCAATTTATATTCCGGGTTATCCAGAAAAATTTTGTAGCATTTACGACCATCAAAGTCTATTAAACCTTCATATTTTGCATATGCATTTGCTTTACCCTTGTAACGTGTATAAGCATCATAAATCAAATCGCCTGTGTAAAGAAAACCCAATTCGTAAATAGTATGTCGTTGTTGGTCACGAACCAAAGAACTGAATGGACTCAAACTTATTGTAGGAACAAATGAACCGGCACTTACAAGTGCCTTTCCATCGTTAGTACCTTGTACATATAAAAGCTCGGTGCCGCTATGAGGCCCTTTTAGCAATTTCATGTATATTTTTTTGGGATTTACATTCAGCTTTACCAACTGTTCGCTTTTAACAATCTTTTTTTCGTATCGTTCATTTTTCACAAAACGGAATGTAGCTGTTTTAACGCCCCTGATGCTGGTCATCATTTGTTCTACAAGTACTCCAAGTTCTTCGGTAGTAGTTGGAGCTTTGAAATTTTCTTGAGCAAAAATGTTTGAACATGTAATTGCTACGCATAACGTAAGGATAATTTTTTTCATATTTTTCATTTTAGTTAATCAAAGATAGCTTTATTAAATACATCATAATAACTGAACAACATTTAAGTAACTTGAGTTAAGTCTCCTAATATAAAGAACGTTTAATTTTAATTTTTATTGTAACAGTGCACTTTTTAGTGCTATGAAAGTTTATCTGTCAATAATTTTATTTCAATTACAGGGGTTGTTTTTTCATATAGAATACGGTAAACGGCATTGGTTATAGGCATTTCTACATGGTATTGTTTATTTATTTCATAAATACATTTTACTCCGTAATAACCTTCGGCCACCATGTTCATTTCCAATTGTGCTGATTTAACTGAATAGCCTTTCCCAATCATACTTCCAAAAGTACGATTGCGGCTAAACTGAGAATAAGCTGTTACCAGCAAGTCTCCAAGGTATGCCGATGATTTAATATCTCTGTCGATAGGATGAACAGTGTCCACAAATCGTTTTATTTCCTGAATAGCATTGGATATCAGTACTGCCTGAAAGTTATCGCCATAACCCAACCCGTGGCAAATACCTCCTGCAATGGCAAATACATTTTTTAATACGGCAGAATATTCTGTACCGTAAATATCATCTGATGTAGTTGTTTTAATATACCTGCACTTTAGTTGTGACGCCATAAACAAAGCATTTTCTGCATTTTGACAGGCAACGGTTAAGTAGGATAATTTTTCCATTGCTACTTCTTCGGCATGGCAAGGACCTGTAATTACTCCAATGTTTTGGATGGAAATGTTGTACTCTGTATTAAAAAACTCTCCTACAATTAAATTATGTTCCGGAACAATGCCTTTTATTGCAGAGAACACTTGTTTGTTTTTAAAATCATCCGAAGTAAGTCCGCTTAAGGCTTCTTTTAAAAACGCTGAAGGAATGGCCATTATTACTATATCGGCATTGGCTATTGTTTTTTTTATGTCTGAATCAAGAACCAATTTTTCTGTTTCAAACTCAACCGAAGTTAGATAATTGGGATTGTGTTTGTGTTTTTTAATGTGTTCAATAGTTTCTACACTACGCATCCACCAATTGATTTGAGCAACATTGCTGCTTAAAATTTTCACCAATGCAGTAGCCCAACTACCTCCGCCTATCACCGCTATTTTTTTTGTTACCTGCATCGTGTTGTTATTTTTTAGCTGAAGCTGCTGTTTCTTCATGTTGAGATGCAACTGTTATTTCCCTGCGCATCTGAGGAAAAAACAACACGTCTTGTATAGATGGAGAATTAGTCATAATCATGGCTAAACGATCAATACCGATACCAATACCTGCTGTTGGCGGCATACCATATTCTAAGGCACGTAAAAAATCCTGATCAATGAACATTGCTTCATCATCTCCGCGTTCCATTAGTTTTAATTGTTCTTCAAAACGTTCTCGTTGGTCAATCGGGTCATTTAATTCTGAATAGGCATTTGCTAATTCTTTACCATTCACCATTAATTCAAAGCGTTCCACCAATCCTTCTTTACTGCGGTGTTTCTTTGTTAAGGGACTCATCTCAATAGGATAATCAGTAATAAAGGTGGGTTGAATATAATTACCCTCGCATTTTGCACCAAAAATTTCATCAATCAATTTTCCTTTGCCCATGCTTGGAGCAACATCAATTTTCAATTGTTTGCAAACATCACGCAATTGCTCTTCTCCCATGGTGCTGATATCGGTTCCTGTAAATTCTTTAATGGAATCGTACATGGAAATTCGTTTAAACGGGCGTTTGAAATCAATTATATGTTCTCCCACCTGCACTTGCGTAGAGCCGTTCAGGTTCATCGCAATTTTCTCAAATAACTCTTCTGTAATGTTCATCATCCAGTCGTAGTCTTTATAGGCTACGTATAGTTCCATTACCGTAAATTCAGGATTGTGGGTTCTGTCCATGCCTTCGTTACGAAAATTGCGCGAAAACTCATATACTCCGTCAAAACCGCCTACAATTAAACGCTTTAAATACAATTCGTTAGCGATACGCAAATACATGGGCATGTCCAATGTGTTGTGATGCGTAACAAACGGACGAGCCGTTGCGCCTCCCGGAATGGCTTGCAAAACGGGCGTATCTACTTCAATATATCCTTTATCATTATAAAAATCGCGGATGGTATTTACCATTTTGGTGCGTTTAACAAACGTATCTTTTACATGAGGATTGATAATTAAATCAACATAACGCTGGCGGTAACGAAATTCAGGGTCGGTAACTTCGTCAAATGCATTGCCCTGCTCATCACGTTTTACGATAGGTAATGGACGCAATGCCTTGCTTAACATGGTAAGTGAGGTTACATGGATGGATGTTTCTCCCATTTTTGTAATAAATACATAACCCGTAACGCCAATAATATCTCCTATATCAGTATGTTTTTTGAACAACAAATCGTAAATGCTTTTGTCTTCTCCGGGGCATATATCGTCCCTGCGAATATAAAGTTGAATTTTTCCACTGGCATCCTGCAAATTTGTAAAACAGGCTTTGCCCATGTCGCGCACGGTCATGATACGACCTGCTATGCTTATATTTTTAAATTCTTCCGCTTTTTCAAGCGTAAAATTTTCTAATATGTTTTTCGCAGTAGCGTTTATTTCAAACAATGGAGCCGGATACGGATCAATCCCCATTTTTTTAATTTCAATCAACTTGGCTCTGCGCACCAATTCCTGTTCGTTTAATTCTGAGCTCATTTGTAGTTATTAATAAAATTTAGAGCGGCAAATATACAGACTTTAACTTTAAGCGTATTATTGAATTTATTTGTACAATGAGAACGGGCATATTAAAATATATCTTTATTTTAGCGGACTAAACTTAAAACCAACCTAAAGTAGCCAATGAAAAATCTTATTCAACATTTTTCGAAACAATTAACCGAAGCCATTGCCATTGGTAACAATGCAACGTTTACCAAAAGTAAAAACAATATTTCTAACGTACTTATATGCGGACTGGGAGGTTCAGGTATTGGGGGCAGTATTATATCTGAATTGGTTGTTGGTAAGGCTACAGTTCCTGTTAATGTTACCAAAGGATATTTTATTCCTGCTTATGTTAATGAAAATACATTGGTCATAATTTCTTCCTATTCAGGAAATACAGAAGAGACGATTAATTGTATGAATCTTGCAATAAGCAAAAATGCCAAAATAACCTGTATTACATCGGGTGGAATAATTAAGGAGGTTGCTAATAAAAACAATTTTGATTGTGTTATTGTTCCCGGTGGAATGCCGCCACGCTCTTGTTTAGGATATTCATTAACTCAATTGTTTTTCATCCTTAATTTTCATAACATCATTGATGCTGCGTTTAAATCAGAACTGCCGGCCGCAATAAAATTAATAGATACAGAAGAAAACAATATTATAACGGAAGCAAAATCAATTGCTAAAACATTGAAAGGAAAAATGCCTGTAATATATGCTACAACGAATAATGAAGGTGTGGCTATTCGCTTCCGGCAACAACTAAACGAAAATGCAAAGGTGCTTTGCTGGCATCAAATTATTCCTGAAATGAATCATAACGAGTTGGTTGGCTGGACAGAGAAAAATAATGATCTGGCTGTTTTGTTTTTTCTGGATAACGATGAATATTCGCGCAATATGGCACGTGTTGAAATCAACAAAGAAATAATTAAAAAATATGCTGATAGCATTACCGAAATACATTCAAAGGGAAATTCCATTATCGAAAAAGCGATTTATTTTATTCATTTAGGCGATTGGATCTCTCTGTTTTTAGCTGAAGAGAGAAATGTTGATGCTGTAGAGGTGAATGTTATCCATCACTTAAAATCGTCGCTGTCTAAGATTTAAAAAAATGCAGCATGTTACCTTTATTGATTTAGGACTAACTGACTACAAACAAACCTGGGACTATCAGGAAAAATTGTTTGCCGAAGTTGTACAAGCCAAAGTCAATAACAGAATACTGGTTTCTGCGCTCCAAACAAAAACTCCGGGTTATTTAGTTTTTTGTCAGCACAATCATGTTTACACCCTTGGCAATAGCGGTGATGCAAAGCATTTACTCATCAATGAACAACAACTGAAAGAAAAAAAGGCCACCTTTTATGAAATTAATCGTGGCGGAGACATTACCTATCACGGACCGGGACAAATTGTTGGATACCCTATATTAGACCTTGATAATTTTTTTACCGATATTCATAAATACCTGCGTTATCTGGAAGAAATGGTAATCCTAACTTTAGCGGAATACGGCATTAAAGCGGAGCGAAGTAAAGGTGAAACAGGGGTGTGGTTAGATGCTGACAATCCGTTAAAAGCACGTAAAATTTGTGCAATGGGCGTGCGTGCCAGTCGTTGGGTAACCATGCACGGTTTTGCACTCAACGTAAATGTTGATTTGAATTATTTCGGAAACATTATACCCTGTGGCATTACCAATAAAGCTGTAACCTCTATGGATAAAGAGTTAGGCGAAAAAGTAAATGAAGAAGAAGTAAAACAAAAACTGAAAAAACATTTTGCAGCTTTGTTTGAATGTGAGTTGGTTTAGTAGTAATGATGATGTTTGATTTATATAACCATAAAACACCGGATTGTTATTTACCCTTCTGTAAAAAACAGATAAAGATTGAATAGAAAAATAAAAATTGTAACGCGAAAATATCTATGAACAAAATAATAATTCCTTACCATTTGGTAATTCCGGCTGTGATAAGTCTTGTCTTTTTACTGATAATTTTAATTAAGCGAAAACAATTTTTTAAAACTGAAATCCAAAAATTGTTAGGGATTAGTCTTACGATTTTTTTGGCATTTTACCTTTATACCGTGGCTAGTGCGGCGTTTTACGAATTATATTATCAGTGGAATTTTTACAAATACGACCTGAATAAGGACGGCATTTTTTTCGGGAACGAAATAACAAAAGAGCAACAAGCCGCAATGACCAAGCTGACAAACGATGGAGGGCGAAATCTTAAATTTAAAACTGGTCTTATTAGTTCGGCAATTATTGCAATTATAGTATTTGGTATTGGCAGAGTTTATCAACTATCAAAAAAAAAGTAATGGACAACAACACACATCTCACATACTAGTGGTATGTTAAGCATAAAATGTACACAGTCATGCTGAATCAAGTTCTACATCTAAAAAGATTCCGAAACATACTTCGACAAGCTCAGTACAGGCACTCGGAATGAACAATAATGTGACAAAACGGATTTCACTTAACATTCGTGATTTGTTTTTTCCGTTGGTTTGAAAAACCTCACTATCACCAACCTTACAGCCGATGAATTACTACATCATTTACAAACCCTATAAAATGATTTCCCAATTCACGTCTTCTCATAAAAAGAAGAAGTGTTTAGATTCAATGGAATTTACCTTTCCCAAGGATGTATATCCACTGGGGCGATTAGATGAAAATAGCGAAGGACTTTTAATTTTAACAAATGATAAAAAACTTAACTATAAATTACTTAATCCGGAGTTTGAGCATAAACGCATATATCTTGTTCAACTGCAAGGCATCATTACTGCACAAGCTTTAAAGCAGCTTGAACAAGGCGTTACTATTGCGTTAGATGCCGGCCCTTACACCACAAAACCATGTAAGGCAAAACAAGTAAAAAAGCCAGAGAGCCTGGCACCCAGAGCGCATCCTGTAAGCGAACGATTGCCTACTTCATGGATTGAACTTACGCTTGCCGAAGGAAAATTTCATCAGGTGCGAAAAATGACTGCAGGTGTGGGTTTTCCCTGCTTGCGATTAATACGCATTGCTATTGAGGAATTACGTTTAGAAAGCATGCAACCGGGCGAGGTACGGGAACTGAAACGTGATGCAGTTTATAAAAAGCTGCACATTTCTGCAGATAGTGACTAAATAAATTTTTAAACATTTTTTTCTGAAAGCAAAAATTAGTTAGTATTTTCAAACTCGCAATTGAATAATTAACAAAAAAACATATAGCCATGTCAATCAATACTGTACCCAGAATTAAGCATACTGATAAAAATAATTTCTTTTTAATAGCCGGTCCGTGCGTAGTAGAATCGGAAGAGATTTGTTTTGAAATTGCAGAAAAAGTAAAAGCCGTTACCGATAAACTGGGTATTCCTTATATTTTTAAGGCCTCTTACAGAAAAGCCAATCGCTCGCGTGTTGATTCTTTCACAGGTATTGGTGATGAAAAGGCATTGGCAACGATTCAAAAAATAGGGAAGCATTTTGATATACCTACCATTACAGATATTCATTCTCCTGAAGAAGCTGAATTAGCAGCCAAATATGTGGATATATTACAAATACCTGCTTTTCTTTGCAGACAAACTGATTTGCTGATTGCTGCCGCACAAACAGGCAAACATGTAAACATTAAAAAAGGACAATTTTTATCGGCAGAATCTATGAAATTTACAGTTGATAAAATGCGCGATTCTAACAATAACAATATTATGCTTACAGAGCGCGGTACTTTTTTCGGCTATCAGGATTTGGTAATTGATTATCGCAGTATTCCTGAAATGCAAAAAAATAAAGTACCCGTAATTATGGATATCACGCATTCATTGCAAAAACCAAACCAAATGAGTGGTGTAACAGGTGGCAGACCTGACCTGATTGGAACGGTTGCCAAAGCGGCTGTTGCAGTGGGCGTTGACGGAATATTTTTAGAAACACATCCTGCTCCTCATCTTGCCAAGTCAGACGGGGCAACGATGCTGCATCTCGATTTTCTTGAAACAATAATGACGGATCTGGTAAAAATCAGAAAGGCAATAGCATAGGTAAAAAATGCTCATTTACTTTTTGTGCCGGTGTTGATTGTATATTCTATGTCATCAAATTCCTGTTGAAACGATGCATGTATTTATGTGCTTGTTAAATAATCAGCATGGTGATGGGGCATCTTAGATCATCTTTTTTCCAAAGGACGTGTATGCAAAAAGGTAATAATGAGAACGGATTGTAATATAAGTAAATTAAAGCCTATCAATTAACCTTATACAGGCTCAAAAATCATGACCACAAATAACGTAAACACAAAATCACATTCTTCTTTAGTAAGAGATGGGCAGAAGTTAACGATATATCACAATACCCGTTGCTCTAAAAGCAGAGAGGCTTGTAGCATTGTTGAGAAAATGGGCATAACAGCTGAAGTGGTTGAATATTTAAAAACACCTCCTTCTCAAAACGAAATAAAACAATTACTTCAAATGCTTGGGATAAAGGCTCAAGATATTGTAAGAAAGGGAGAACCTTTGTATAAAGAAAAATACAAAGACAAAAACCTAACAGAAACAGAATGGATTAAAGTGCTTTCTGAACATCCTATTTTGATTGAGCGCCCTATTATCATAAAAGGTAACAAAGCCATCATTGCCCGTCCTCCTGAAAAGCTGATGGAGTTTTTGAAATAGGACAATTATTTTGCTAAATTTAAAAACAAGTTTCCAAAATCCGGTTGATTTTTTAAATTTAGAAAAGTGTAAATATACTTACTTTCCAACATCTTAACTATGAAACAAATCACATCCATAGAACAATACCAACAAGAATATAAATACAGCATAGAGAATCCCGAAGCTTTTTGGGCAGAACAAGCGGACAATTTTGTTTGGAAAAAAAAATGGGACAAGGTTCTTGATTGGAATTTTGAAGAGCCAAATGTAAAATGGTTTTCGGGTGGTAAATTAAATATTACAGAAAACTGTCTTGACAGACATCTGTTGAATAAAGGCAATCAGGTGGCTATCATTTGGGAGCCGAATAACCCGAATGAAACATCAAGAAAAATAACCTATAAAGAACTTCATATTGAAGTATGTCGCTTTGCAAATGTTTTAAAAAGCAACGGGGCAAAAAAAGGTGACCGTATTTGTTTATATATGCCAATGATTCCGGAGCTTGCCATTGCGGTGTTGGCTTGTGCCAGAATTGGTGCTATCCATTCGGTAGTATTTGCAGGTTTTTCATTTAAATCGTTATCCGACAGAATTAATGATGCCAATTGTAACATTGTTGTAACAGCCGATGGTGCTTACAGAGGAGCAAAAGATATTCCGTTGAAAAGCGTTATCGACGAAGCATTACAAACCTGTCCTACCGTAAATAAAGTGATTGTTTACAAAAGAACAAACATTGCTGTAATAATGCAAAGCGAGCGTGATGTATGGTGGCACGACGAACTACAAAAGGTAAATGACGATTGTAAAGCAGAAGTAATGGATGCGGAAGATATGTTATTCATTCTTTACACATCCGGTTCTACAGGGGCTCCCAAAGGAGTGGTACACACTACTGCCGGGTATATGGTGTATGTTGATTACACGTTCAGAAATGTTTTTCAATACAAAGAAGGCGATGTATATTGGTGTACAGCAGATGTAGGCTGGATTACAGGGCATTCTTATTTAGTGTACGGTCCATTGTTGGCTGGTGCTACAACGCTTATGTTTGAGGGCATTCCTACCTACCCTGATGCAGGAAGATTTTGGAATGTGATAGACAAACACAAGGTAAATATCTTTTACACCGCACCAACAGCTATTCGTTCGCTTGAGGCCCTGGGCCTGGATTTCGTAAAACCATATAAGTTGGATTCATTACGAGTGCTGGGTTCTGTGGGTGAACCTATTAATGAAGAAGCATGGCATTGGTACGATGAACACATCGGTAAGCATAATTGTCCTATTGTGGATACATACTGGCAAACCGAAACGGGAGGTATTATGATTTCGCCTTTAGCTGGAATTACAAAAACAAAACCCGGTTATGCAACTCTTCCAATGCCGGGAGTTCAGCCTGTAATAGTGGATGAAAAAGGGGCAGAGCTTATCGGAAACGAAGTAGAAGGCAGGTTGTGTATTAAATTTCCCTGGCCGGGCATGATACGTACTACTTATGGAAATCATGCGCGTTGCAGAGATACTTATTTTGGAACATATAAAGGACATTATTTTACAGGTGATGGTTGTAAACGCGACCACGATGGGTATTACAGAATTACAGGAAGAGTAGATGATGTAATAAAAGTTTCGGGTCATTTGCTGGGCACTGCCGAAATTGAAAATGCCATTAATGAACATGCCGATATTGTAGAAAGTGCTGTGGTGGCGTTTCCGCACGACATAAAAGGATGGGGCATTTACGCTTTTGTAATTTGTGATCACGAGCGCAAAGATGTGGATAACCTAAAAAAAGAAATTGTTGATACCGTTACCAAATTTATGGGGCCAATTGCAAAGCCTGACAAAATTCAAATTGTAAAAGGACTCCCTAAAACACGCAGCGGAAAGATTATGAGACGCATATTGCGGAAAATAGCTGAAAACGATGTAGCGAATATTGGTGATACATCTACTTTACTTGACCCGGCTGTGGTTGAAGAAATTAAAGAAGGTGCGAAGAATGTTTAACCGGAAAATTTAATCCTGAATACACCTTACGGACAATCCACTTCCTATGCTGCCATCATCTCTGCCCAGATCCACATGGTTGTATGTTAATGTTCGCCCCCAGGCTTTACCGTCTTTTGATGGTGTAGAGCTCCAATAACAGGCATTAACTCCTTCGTAAATAAAAGGTCCAACATTGTACCTGTAACCTCCCGGAAGAGCTGAAAAACCTGTTTCGTTGGAAGAGTGTTTATTTTCTTTCCAGCCTTTTCTTGATTTAATTTTGGCTGCTACTTCTTCTTCTTCCAGATTAGCTGAAAGCTGTGCCCATTCAGCATCCGACGGCACATGAAAGCCTTCAGGAGCTAATCCGCGCGGGTCTTTTACGGCATACCAGTTATATAACTTTCCGTATTTGGCACCATTTTCTGCTTTATTATCGTAATAACACCAGGCTCCTGTTTTTAACTTTGCCCAATCTTCCGGTTTTTTAACCTGTGGTATACTATCACCATTTCGGTAGGTATCTACATCTAAATTCTCAGTCATCCATACCTGATTTTCTATTTTTACGGTTTTCCCAGATTGAGTATAAACCTTAACTTTTTTGCTGGATGCAAACAGTATCATTGCAAATACTGCGGTAAGAGCTAAAATTTTTGCTTTCATTTTTTGAAATGTTATTTTGTGGTTGTATCTGTTTTTGCTACTTCTCTGAACGATTCAATAATTTTCAGCATATCGTTTTCAAAATATCCCTTTTTGTCGGCACGCGTCCAAACAATAATTTGATAGAAAGAAGCGGGAGTTTCAATCACTGCTAATTTATAAAACACGTGTTGATTATTAACGTCTCCTTTGATGGTTGTTATCAATGCTTTATTAGTTCCTATTTGCACGGAAATGGGAACGCTATCGGTTATTACATTTTTAATTTCAGATAGAAAAGGTTGTTTTAAAATAGTGGAGTTATAGGTTTTCAAATTGTAATACATTCCCACGTTATGAATGATTGATTTTTTTTCATTAATTACAATTAAATAAATGTCATGATCAGTACTTTGAAGTTGTATCGCTGCATTTTTATGTAAATCGGTACAAGGGTGTAAATATTCAGGAACTGTCAGTTCATATTGCTCATCCACTTTTACATCTGTAAAATCAATAGTTTTAGAGCATGAATGAAAAATAATAATGGTGCAACAAATGGAAAGTATACGTTTAATCATTTGTGAAGCGGAGTAATGTGTTTATTGACTAAACAATTGCGAGATTAATTGCCTGAACACTTTTTATTTCCGGAGCAATACGTTTGATGGACTCTTCAATACCTGCCTTCATTGTCATCATGCTCATTGAACATGATTTACAGGCACCCTGAAGCTCCAGCTTAACAATGTAGTCGTCCGTAATTTCAATTAGTGAAACATCACCTCCGTCAGCTTGCAAATAAGGACGAATTTGTTCCAATGCTGATTCTACTTTTGTTATCAAATCGTTCATTGTTACTAATTTTAGGTATATGATTAATTAAGCGCTACTTCTTTTTTTTGCGAATTAACTATAGACACTTGTTGTGCTACATTTTTAGCCATTTCCATAAATGCAATTGCTTGTGGTGTGGTTTCTTGTAATACTGCCGGACGACCTGCATCACCTGCTTCACACACACTTTGTACCAAAGGAATCTCTCCAAGCAATGGAACTTCCAGTTCTTCCGCTAATTTTTTCGCCCCGTCTTTACCGAATATATAATATTTATTGTCGGGCAGTTCGGGAGGAGTGAAATACGCCATATTTTCAACAATACCCAAAACAGGCACATTGATGGTAGGCAGTTTAAACATTCCTACTCCTTTTTTTGCATCTGCTAAAGCTACATTTTGTGGAGTACTTACAATCACCACTCCGTTTAAAGGAACGCTTGCAACCAATGATAAATGTATGTCGCCTGTGCCGGGAGGTAAGTCAATAATCATATAATCCAGTTCGCCCCAGTCTGCATCGCCAAACATTTGCAATAATGCTTTTGAAGCCATTGGTCCACGCCATACAATGGCTTGTGAAGTATCTGCAAAAAAACCAATGGACAATAATTTTACACCATAACTTTCAACAGGAATTATTTTATTAACTCCGTCAATTACTTTAATCATGGGCTTTTCATGCACTACATCAAACATAATGGTTTGCGAAGGCCCGTAAATATCTGCATCTATCAATCCTACTGAAGCACCTAATTTGGTTAATGCGAGTGCTAAGTTAGAGGCGATTGTTGATTTACCAACACCGCCTTTGCCCGATGCAACACCAATAATGTTTTTTACTTTAGGAAGCAATGGTCCGGTTGATTTACGTCCGGTCACATCGGCTGTCATATTAACGTTTACAATGGCTTCTTTGTCAACAAAATGTAATACGGCATTAACACAAGCTTTATGAATCATATCTTTCATAGGGCAGGCAGGAGTTGTAAGCACTACAGTAAAATTTACATTTTTACCATCTACTTGTAAGTCCTTAATCATGCCCAGTGTAACCAAATCCTTTTTTAAATCAGGATCTTCCACGTTTTTTAAAGCTTCTAAAACGTTCTCTTTTGTGATGCTCATTAGTTATAAGTAAGAAATTGAGTTGTAAAGTTAATAAAAAGTAACTATCCAGCAGAGTGGATAGAACTTAATTATGGGTGAATGTTTATAAAGAGTGCACTTTCTTTATGCGTCACTTTTATGCGGTATTTTTTTAACATCTCTCTAATTTTGCGACGACGAATAATTCCCATTAAATTGACAGGAGGTTTGTTTAACATCTTAAGTTCTTCCTTGGTTATCTCTTTAGGCTTGCTAAATTATTTGCTTAGCCCCACAACTTTTGAACCTGATCCGTGTTGTTTTACCCCCTCTCTAAAATCGATGCCCACAATGGGCTTAATGTTGTATTTAGCACATTCACGAATAAACTCCAAACAAGCCGATGTGTTATTATATCCGTTAATACAAATGATTTTATTCCTTTGCTTTTCGCTTCGTCTAATAATTGCGTTACTGAAAGTGTTCCGTATTTAAAACTGAAATAGGTGTGACAATTAAGATACATTGGTTTTACCATTAAAAGGATTAAACGTGCGGAGCTCATAACCCGAAGAAATGGCGCGTTGCACAGAAGCATCTCCGTATTTTTTTCTCATCCTGTCCATTGCCTGATACAGTTTTATTAGGTGTTCCGAATCATCAAACAAATTAATTTGGTAAGCCCCTCCTACAAGGTGACTAAAACGCACACCTACCAACCGAATTAACATACGGCGCTGATACATTTTTTCGAAAAGCTCTTTTACCTTAGTTATTAATGTATGATCGCAGGAAGTGTAAGCAATTTTTGCCTGTGTGGTATGTGTGTCGAAATTGGAATACCTTATTTTTACGGTAATGCAGGAAGTAAGCTTTCCTTCACTTCGCATTTGAAAGGCTAATTTTTCGGTCATCGCCACCAGCGTAGATTTTAGTTTTGTTAAATCCGTTGTATCGCTCTCATACGTTTCCTCTGTTGAAAGCGATTTGCGTTCCGAATACGGTTCAACGGGGGTGTTGTCAATGCCATTTGCTTTTTTCCAAATCACAGCTCCATTTGTTCCCAACACATTTTGCAATAGCTCCACAGGCATTTCCTGTAAGGTTTTTATTTTTTCAATACCCATGCTTCTTAATAGATGATATGTTTTTTCACCCACCATAGGTATTTTGCGAATGGAGAGTGGGGAAAGAAAATTCTTTTCCGTTCCAAAATCAATGTTCATCTGCCCGTTCGGTTTAGCTTCTCCTGTGGCTACTTTTGAAACCGTTTTATTTTTTGATAATCCGAATGAAATGGGAAGCCCTGTTTCGCTTTGAATTTTTTGTCGTAGTTCGGTTGCCAGTTTGTAACAGCCGAAGAATTTATCCATCCCTGTAAGATCAATGTAAAACTCATCAATAGATGATTTTTCATACACAGGAACCTGCTCGTTGATAATCTCAGTAATGATGTTGGAATATTTGCTATACTGTTCGTAATCGCCTCTGATGATAAGTGTTTCTGGGCATAATCGTTTTGCGAGTTTCATTGGCATAGCCGAATGAATACCAAATTTTCGTGCTTCGTAACTGCAGGAAGCTACCACACCCCTGTCGCTGCTACCACCTACCAATACAGGTTTTCCAATTAAAGCACTGTTTTGTAAACGCGATACAGATACAAAAAAAGTATCTAAGTCCATATGTACTACCGTTCGCTCCATTTCATTCCCAGTATAAACGCATCTTATCAGGGGGTTCCAATTATTTAATAACCATGGCAGTGTTTATTTTTTTATTGAAACTGCCCCTGAAGAGATTGCGTACTTTTAAAGAACTAAAAAACCATTTTAAAAACGGTATTATTGCCAACCAAATGCCAGGCTGACAGCTTGCAAAGCTATATTGAGCCTGTCGAAATATGTGCTGTGGTATAACAACGTAAATACTCTAACCAAATTTAAACAGCCTAAAAAAACTAGTTCATTTCAGGCTTTGAAATTACCAATATATTTGGTAATATTGTGCTAAATATTTTAGCAATGTCGAAAATAGCCAAAAACATTAGGGTTCTGAGGAGCCTAAAAAAAATATCACAGGAAGATCTGGCTGCAGAATTAGATATTAATCGTTCCCGTTTGGGTTCGTATGAAGAAAGTCGAGCCGAACCACCTTACGATTTATTAATAAAAATTGCCGATTATTTTCATGTGTCTATTGACGCATTGGTGCGCGGAGATCTATCAAAAACAGATCCGGATGCGTTAATGAAAATAGGAAAAAACAGAATATTATTTCCCATGCAAGTGGATAGAGACAATAATGATTTAATAGAAGTGGTTCCCATAAAAGCATCGGCTGGATATTTAAATGGCTTTGCCGATCCTGACTTTGTGCAGGATCTGCCCATCATGAATTTGCCTTTTAAAATTGTAGGTAAGCACAGAGCCTTTGTAATTAAAGGTGATTCGATGCCTCCTTTAAAGGATGGTTCTACCGTTGTTGGAAAATATGTAGAGTCCATGAATGATATAAAAGATGGACAAACCTATATTGTATTAACAAAAAACGAGGGCATTGTTTATAAAAGATTGTACAGAGAAAACGAGAAGAAAAACACTATTTTTATTTTTCGTTCTGATAATCCAATCTATTCTCCTTACACGGTGAAAGCCGAAGAGGTGCTTGAACTATGGAATTTTGTTTGCAGCATTAACATTGGCGAATATCAAGCTCAGGAAATTAATGTGGACAATATGATTCGTTTTTTACAATCGTACAGAGTTGAAATGGGGAAATAAATGTTTGCTATTATTGATATAGAAACCTGTGGAGGAAAGTCCGAATTCCGTAAAGGAAGAATTATTGAGATTTCTATTTTAATACATGACGGTTTAAGTTCTAGGTTGATCTCGTTTTTTTACTGCTTTTGATTGTAATGGTTAGTTTTTAGAAATGACTGACGTTGGTTGCAAAAAGATCAATTACAAAATCAAATAAATATACTTACAGGATTATTTAAACGAGTTTGTTTATAAATTGAATCACAGATACTTTGGAGAAGCCTTGTTTGATAGATTATCTGTAGAAATGGCTTTTAATTATGGGTAAACTAACGTACAATCAATTATTTAACTCAAGTTGCTATTAGAAGTTCTTTGAAAATAGGGTTTAGCAAATGGTTAAGTAAATTTGTTTTGCGAACGTAAAAAACAAAACCAAATGCTAAGCCCGGATAAAATTATATCAATTTTTTGTTTAGTCGATGATTTATTTATCGGAATTAAACATGAAGAAGACAAAAGACGAAGTGTGAGTGACAGTGAAATAGCAGTAACAGCAATTGTTTCAGCTATTTATTTTGGAGGCAATCAAAATCACGCCATCCATTTTATGAAAAGTCATGGTCATGTCCCCAAGATGCTTGATAAAAGTCGCTTTAACCGCCGACTGCATCGTATAGGACGTTTGCTGTATGATTTGTTTACTCAAGTAGGAGGTTATTTGAAAGAGTTTTGTTGTGAGCTTCATTATATCATAGATTCCTTTCCTGTTGCCATATGTGACAACATAAGGATTATGAATAGTAAACTTGTAAAAGGTTCAAAATGGCGTGGATACACGGCAAGTATGAGGAGATATTTTTACGGAGTAAAAGTACAATTGTTAACAACCGGCTCAGGAATACCAGTGGCTTTTTGTTTCACTCCGGGTAAACAAGCAGATGTAAAATCTCTTGAAAAGATAGTCAGAGGATTGCCACCGGAATCCAGTATTTATGCTGATAGTGCGTACACTGATTATAAAATGGAAGATGATTTATTTGAGAACAAATTGATTTTATTGAAAATACAACGCAAATCAAATTCAAAAAGAAAAGACACTAGACAACAAGCACAAGAAAAACTAAAAATGAGAAAAAGAGTAGAAACAACAATTAGCGATATCAAGAAAATGTTCCCGAGAACAATTCATGCTGTTACATTAAATGGCTTCTTGATTAAGTTGATTCTGTTCGTCTTTGGATTACAGATAAATAAAATTACTAACTAGCAACTTGAATTATTTATTAAGACTCCTTGCTAATCCAACATGGTCAACTTAATCTATTATTTTAATATGAATTTGATAAAACAAACACTATCATCTAACGTAAGTGATAAAAAAATTTAATTTGGTATGCATGCTAAAAATCATTCAACCTTTAAGCAAAAACACACATCCTTTTTATGGCTGCAAAGTTGGAAGACTTTAAACAGCTATCAAATTCAGCTTTTAGCCTTAAAAGGCCTTAAAGAATTAAAATACAAAATGTAACATATGTTACATTCGTCGTTTTTGTTTACATTTGTCTCTATTAAATTTGAAACTAAATGAGTAGAGCGTTTCAAAACTGAATTGAATCGTTAATTTTTTAAACCCTACTGAGAATACAAATTTAAACGCAACATTTATTTTTTAACAAGCATTATAAAAAATGGTTAATTGTAAATATCATATCAATAGAGCGATGTCTTTTAAACAAAGGACGAAAAAGACTTTGGAATTATCAATCAGTAATGCCCATTCTTTGTCGCATAAGGGAATTATTTCATTCGCTTTTACATGTTTTTTATATTTTATATATATTTCCATAAACCTTGCGCAAACACCGGGAGGTATTTCTGGAGCCAAATGCTGGTTTAAATCTAATGCCGGAGTTACTAATACAGGAGATGGCACAGCTGCTACTGGCTGGGCAGACCAATCTGGTAATGGATATAATTTAACTGTAAAATCAGGTAGTCCAACTTATTATTCTACCACTGCTGCAAAACTTATTAATTACAACCCATCCATTTATTTTAATAATGCTAATTTTTATAACAACACGGCGTTTATGCCTTCCAATTCTGCATACAGTCTTTTTGTTGTAGAAGCAGACGAAGGAACAAATAATGGAAATTGGAATTGTATCTTTTCCGCTACTCAAGCGGATAATGGATTTTCATTTTACAAAAGAAATAGTTCTACTACTTGCAATGGATGGAACATGTGGTTTAATGGTGGTGGAGATTACATGACAGATACAGCAGCAATTGGTTTTGGACCTAGCGGTGGTTGTAATGGATACTATAATGGCACTAATTGGTCAACAGACAGCAGGGTACAGCGAATACAACCTCAAATTGGTGTTATTACAGGAACACATACCAACACTAAACCTAAAACATATATTGATGGCTATCCCGGTAATCTGCAAAATGCAAATAATCAAGCCTCGCAAAACACTTTTTTTGCCGGGTTAAGCATCGGAGCAGAATATGTTAATATAGAATATTTTCCGGGTAGAATATTAGAATTTATCGCTTTCCCAAGCCAGTTAACTACATCACAAGTGCAACAAGTAGACTCTTACTTAGCTGTAAAATATGGTGTTACATTAGGGCAAGGTGGAACAAATCCAAATATTTCTGCAAATGATTTACAACACAATTATTTTGCTTCAGACGGAACTGTTATTTGGGACGCTACGACCAATAATACCTACAAATGGAATATTACAGGAATAGGCAGAGATGATGGATTTGGATTAAATCAAACGCAGTCCTTTAGTGGTAACAGAAGTACCCCTACCACCAATAGTGCAGGCAATACTTATGGCGCATTAATTACAGTAGGATTAGGTTCCATAGCCTCTACAAACGCAGCAAACAGCAATACTTTTGCCTCAGATAAAAGCTATGATATATTCGGTGATAATAACTCAACAGGATTAGCCTCTGGCTCTCCCCCTCCAACGACCGTTTCTCCAATGTCGTATACTGCTAGTGCCTCCATTTGGCTAAATAGGACGTGGTGTGTTCAAGAAACAGGAACTCCGGGAAGTATTTCAAATAAGCATACCAACAAATTATGCCGAATTTTCTAATTTTAGTTCAAATTCTCCTATATATCTTGTAACCTATACTAATATCGCGGGTCCCGGACAATATTACCCACTATCAACTTCCGGAAGTAATTACATAACCACTGTTGATTTTCCTTCAGGTACTTCATACTTTACTTTTTGTGGTAATCCTGCATCGGGATATACAACTCCTGGCACTTATTACTACACCCCACTATGCGGAATAAATACCCTTACAGTTACTTGCCAAGGCGCTGGTGGTGGTGGTGGTGGTGGTTTTAGTTCCGGCGCTACAGGCGGTGGTGGCGGCGGTGGCGCATATAGCGGGTCTACATCCATATCTGTAACAGCATTTACCACTTATACTGTTACTGTTGGTGCAGGAGGAACTGGTGGTGCGGGTGGAGCGTCATCTACTAACGGCGGTAATGGAGGGAGTTCTTGGTTTAATAACTCAACAACAATTTATGCTGCCGGAGGAAACGGAGGTGGCAGAGCTAGCTCTGCTACTACATGGGGCACAGGAGGAACTGCTGGTTTAGCTGTTAATTCTGTTGGCACAACAACAGTTTCCGGAGGAGCCGGATATGGTTATGCTTCCGGTACCGTAGGTGGCGGTGGTGGCGGTTCTGCAGGTACAGGTACCGGTGGTTCTGCAACTAATTCTACAGGAGGTACAGCTGGTACGGGTGGTGGTGCTGCCGGAGCAAATGGAGGAAATGGAGCTGTTGGAGGAAATGGTACTAGTCCCGGTGGCGGTGGTGGTGGTGGTGGTGTTAATAAAAGCGGTGGAACCGGAGGTAATGGAAAAGTTCTATTAACATGGCAAGCGACCACAATGACAATTGGAAATAATCCAGTTTCCGCTTCAAATGTTTGTCGTAATTCAACATCAGTTATACATAGCTTTGGGCTTACAGCATGTTCAAATTCTACAGTTACAGCGGTTAGCTTTATTACTAATGGCACCTACGTGGCAGCGGATATTTCTAATTTTAAATTATGGTATACAACAACATCTTCATTTACCTCTCCTACTCAAGTTGGAAGTACAATTAATTCTATAAGCGCCTCGGGAAGTACAATAACTTTTTCTGGTCTTAATCAAGCTATTCCAACGAGTACTTATTATTTTTGGATTACAATGGATGTTGCTTCAAATCCAACCGATGGACATACTATTGGAGTAAATACTACTATTTCATCAAACATTACTTCGGTTAGCACTATATCCGGATCAGGAAGTGCAAGTGGAGTTCAAACTCTTTCAAATCCTTCTTTAAGCAGCACATTAACTCCTGCTGCCATTTGCAGTGGTTCAATATTTACGTATACCCCAACAGGGGGCAGTACTTATTCATGGAGCAGAGCTGTAGTGTCAGGAATTTCGCAGAGTGCAAGCTCCGGAACAGGTAATGTTAGTGAAGTATTAACAAACACATTAACATCACCGATAAATGTTACTTATACATATACAACAACGGCTAATAATTGCAGTGGGGTAAGCCAAAATGTAGTAGTAACAGTAAATCCCAGTGCTGCAATAGCACTGACATCAGCGGTAGGAACCGATAATAGTCAAACACCTTGTATCAACACTGCAATAACACCTATTACTTATACTGTAAGTGGTGGAGCTACAAGTGCTACTGTTACAGCTTTACCAACAGGTGTAACAGGCGTTTTTTCGGGGGCAACATTTTCCATCAGTGGCACACCAAGTGTAGTCGGCACTTTTAATTTTACTGTTGGCACAACAGGTACGTGTACTCAAACCTTATCTATCGGAAGCATAACCGTTAACTCGGATGCAGTTCTCGCCTTAACATCAGCAACTGTAACTGCTGCTCAAAACCTCTGTATTAATAATACTATAACTCCTGTCACATACACGATAAGTGGAGGCGCTACAAGTGCTACTGTTACCGCGTTACCAACTGGTGTGTCCGGTGCATTTTCCGGAAGCACGTTAACTATTAGTGGTACACCAAGTGTGGCTGGAACTTTTAATTATACGGTAAACACTAGCGGCACTTGTTTGCAAAAAACATTAACAGGAAGCATAACCGTTAATCCTGACGCTGCTATTGTATTGACATCTGCAGGTGGAACGGATAACAGTCAAACGCCTTGTATTAATACGGCTATAACATCTATTACTTACACTGTAAGCGGTGGTGCTACAAGTGCCACTGTTACTTCATTGCCGATTGGTGTGTCAAGTTCATTTTCGGGAAGCACATTAACGATTAGTGGTACACCAAGCGTGGCTGGAACTTTTAATTTCACCGTAAACACTATCGGCACCTGTATACAAACCTCTAAAACAGGAACGATCATCGTGAAACCAGATGCTGCGATTGGTTTAACATCAGCAATCGGAACAGATAATAGTCAGGCTCCTTGTATCAATACTGCTATAACACCTATTACTTATACTGTAAGTGGTGGTGCTGCAAGTGCTACTGTTACAGCATTACCAACTGGAGTAACAGGAATATTTTCAGGAAATATATTAACAATTAGTGGAACCCCAAGTGTTAGTGGTACTTTTAACTATACAGTAAACACCACCGGAACTTGTGTGCAAACATTTAAAACGGGAACAATTACGGTTAATCCAAATGCTGCCATAGGGTTAACATCCATAGCAGGAAGTGATGCTCAGGCTCTTTGTGTTAATACAGCAATTACAACAATTACATACACCGTAAGCGGAGGTGCTACAAGTGCTACTGTTACTCCATTACCAACAGGAGTGTCAGGTGTGTTTGCGGGAAACACCTTCACTATTAGTGGCACACCCAGTGTTAGCGGTACTTTTAACTATACGGTAAACACCAGCGGTACTTGTGTGCAAACATCTGAAACAGGAACAATTACGGTTTATCCTGTACCTACACTAAGCAGCAACTTGAACCCTGCCTCAATTTGTAGTGGAACCGCATTTACTTATACGGCTACCAGTGCTACGACTGGAAGCACTTTTAGCTGGAGCAGAGCTCCAATAGGGGGAATCAGTCAAGCCGGTACAACAGGTACAGACAATGTGAATGAAACTTTAACAAACACCTCTTTATCAAATATTAACGTTACCTATACTTATACAACAACTGCAAATGGTTGTTCCGGTTATGATAATGTAGTGGTTTTAGTGAGACCAAATCCTCAAGGTAGTTTTACCGGAAATTCTCGCTGTGGAGGTGACCCTTCTTCATTAGGTCAATTAACATGGACAGCCACAGCAGGTACAGATACTTTTACTGTTGAATATGCTCCCGGTACTCAGTCAAATGTTCAAAGCGGAGTTGCATTCAACGTTCCTGCCGGAACTCCAACTATAGATAGCACATACACTTTAACTAAAGTAACGGATAGTTATGGATGTATAAGGACATCAGGATTTACGGTAGGCACTGCAACCATCACATTAACAAGTTTAGCCATAGTAACAAATACTAATACGCCTACGTCCTCCACTACTTGTGCAGGCACAACTGTTTCGTTTCATGTTACTGCAAGTAATGTACACGCTTATAATTGGGAAGTAAGTACAGATGGCGGATCGACTTATACATTAATTACTGCACCCGGTGCAGGACCTGTATACTCAAATTATACAACAGCTACACTTCAGGTAGCGAATGCTACAACAGCTAATAACGGCTACCAATATAGAGCTGTATTAACTCCTGGATGTGGAACAGTCACCGCTTCCAGCAGCGCCGCAGTTTTAACAGTTAACCCTGTACCTGTATTAACAGGTAGTACAGGAGGTGTTTCAACAGTGTGTAGTGGAATTGTAACATATACTGCATCCAGTAGCGTTCCAGGATCCACTTATGCATGGACGCGTGCTACTGTTCCTGGAATAACCCAACCTGGAACAAGTGGAACAGGAAATGTAAGTGAAACATTGACAAATACAACAACTTCTCCTATTGCTGTAACTTATAATTATGTTACAACGTCACCGGACAATTGTTCTAATACCGGAGAAAATGTAATAATTACAATAAACCCTGATGCGAATATTGTTTTAACATCGGCTACAGGAACAGACAATCAACATGTGTGTTTGAATGATGTTATTACCTCTATTACCTATACTATAAATCAAGGTGCTACAAATGCAACATTATCAGGGGTGCCAACTGGCATAACAGGAAATTATAATTCAGGAGTTTATACAATAAGTGGTACGGCTAATCAAGAAGGGGTATTCACCTATACGATTAACACTACCGGACCCTGTGTACAAACAAGTAAAACAGGAACACTGACTGTGGGATTAACATTAACATCGGCAATTGGAACAGACAATCAGAAAGTTTGTAAGAATAGCCCAATTATTCCTATTACCTATGCTGTTGGAAGTGCTGGAGCAACAGTAAGTGGTTTGCCAACCGGAGTAACCAGTAATTATAATGCAGGAGTATTTACTATTAGTGGCACACCTACGATAGAAGGAACATATAATTATACTGTAAATACAACAGGTTCATGTACAACACCCACAAGCAAAACCGGTACATTAACCGTTGGATTAGGATTGGCTGCCAATTCTGGAAATCCATCACCGTCGGTGTGTAACGGACAAACCATAAATCCTATTATTTATAATATCGTGGGTGGTACGGCTACGTCAAATTGGGCACCGGCTTTGCCTGTCGGCATTACTGTTAATTATGATGGAGGAACTCAAACATTTACTATCACAGGAACACCGACTGTAGCCGGCACGTATAATTATACCGTTACTACTACCGGTACCTGTGGTACTCAAAGCGCATTAACCGGAACATTAACCGTTGGATTAGGATTGGCTGCTAATTCAGGCAATCCATCACCGTCGGTGTGTAACGGACAAACCATAAATCCAATTATTTATAATATCGTTGGCGGTACGGCTACTGCTAACTGGGCGCCTGCTATACCTACTGGTATTGGATACGGATATGATCCGACAACTCAAACATATACGATCACCGGTACACCAACTGTAGTCGGTACGTATAACTATACCGTTACTACTACCGGTACCTGTGGTACTCAAAGCGCATTAACCGGAACATTAACCGTTGGATTAGGATTGGCTGCCAATTCAGGCAATCCATCCCCGTCGGTGTGTAACGGACAAACCATAAATCCTATTATTTATAATATCGTGGGTGGCACGGCTACGTCAAATTGGACACCTGCTTTGCCTGCCGGCATTACTGCTAATTATGATGGAGGAACTCAAACATATACGATCACCGGTACGCCTACTGTTGCCGGCACGTATAACTATACCGTTACTACTACGGGAACCTGTGGTACTCAAAGCGCATTAACCGGCACCTTAACCGTTGGATTAGGATTGGCTGCCAATTCAGGCAATCCATCCCCGTCGGTGTGTAACGGACAAACCATAAATCCAATTATTTATAATATTGTGGGTGGTACGGCTACTGCTAACTGGGCACCTGCTATACCTACTGGTATTGGATACGGATATGATCTGACAACTCAAACATATACGATCACCGGTACGCCTACTGTTGCCGGCACGTATAACTATACCGTTACTACTACGGGAACCTGTGGTACTCAAAGCGCATTAACCGGCACCTTAACCATTGGATTAGGATTGGCTGCCAATTCAGGCAATCCATCCCCGTCGGTGTGTAACGGACAAACCATAAATCCAATTATTTATAATATTGTGGGTGGTACGGTTACTGCTAACTGGGCGCCTGCTATACCTACTGGTATTGGATACGGATATGATCTGACAACTCAAACATATACGATCACCGGTACGCCTACTGTTGCCGGCACGTATAACTATACCGTTACTACTACGGGAACCTGTGGTACTCAAAGCGCATTAACCGGCACCTTAACCGTTGGATTAGGATTGGCTGCTAATTCAGGCAATCCATCACCGTCGGTGTGTAACGGACAAACCATAAATCCAATTATTTATAATATCGTTGGCGGTACGGCTACTGCTAACTGGGCGCCTGCTATACCTACTGGTATTGGATACGGATATGATCCGACAACTCAAACATATACGATCACCGGTACACCAACTGTAGTCGGTACGTATAACTATACCGTTACTACTACCGGTACCTGTGGTACTCAAAGCGCATTAACCGGAACATTAACCGTTGGATTAGGATTGGCTGCCAATTCAGGCAATCCATCCCCGTCGGTGTGTAACGGACAAACCATAAATCCTATTATTTATAATATCGTGGGTGGTACGGCTACTGCTAACTGGGCGCCTGCTATACCTACTGGTATTGGATACGGATATGATCTGACAACTCAAACATATACGATCACCGGTACGCCTACTGTTGCCGGCACGTATAACTATACCGTTACTACTACGGGAACCTGTGGTACTCAAAGCGCATTAACCGGCACCTTAACCGTTGGATTAGGATTGGCTGCCAATTCAGGCAATCCATCCCCGTCGGTGTGTAACGGACAAACCATAAATCCAATTATTTATAATATTGTGGGTGGTACGGCTACTGCTAACTGGGCACCTGCTATACCTACTGGTATTGGATACGGATATGATCTGACAACTCAAACATATACGATCACCGGTACGCCTACTGTTGCCGGCACGTATAACTATACCGTTACTACTACGGGAACCTGTGGTACTCAAAGCGCATTAACCGGCACCTTAACCGTTGGATTAGGATTGGCTGCCAATTCAGGCAATCCATCCCCGTCGGTGTGTAACGGACAAACCATAAATCCTATTATTTATAATATCGTGGGTGGTACGGCTACGTCAAATTGGGCACCGGCTTTGCCTGTCGGCATTACTGTTAATTATGATGGAGGAACTCAAACATTTACTATCACAGGAACACCGACTGTAGCCGGCACGTATAATTATACCGTTACTACTACCGGTACCTGTGGTACTCAAAGCGCATTAACCGGAACATTAACCGTTGGATTAGGATTGGCTGCTAATTCAGGCAATCCATCACCGTCGGTGTGTAACGGACAAACCATAAATCCAATTATTTATAATATCGTTGGCGGTACGGCTACTGCTAACTGGGCGCCTGCTATACCTACTGGTATTGGATACGGATATGATCCGACAACTCAAACATATACGATCACCGGTACACCAACTGTAGTCGGTACGTATAACTATACCGTTACTACTACCGGTACCTGTGGTACTCAAAGCGCATTAACCGGAACATTAACCGTTGGATTAGGATTGGCTGCCAATTCAGGCAATCCATCCCCGTCGGTGTGTAACGGACAAACCATAAATCCTATTATTTATAATATCGTGGGTGGTACGGCTACTGCTAACTGGGCGCCTGCTATACCTACTGGTATTGGATACGGATATGATCTGACAACTCAAACATATACGATCACCGGTACGCCTACTGTTGCCGGCACGTATAACTATACCGTTACTACTACGGGAACCTGTGGTACTCAAAGCGCATTAACCGGAACCTTAACCGTAGGATTAGGATTGGCTGCCAATTCAGGCAATCCATCCCCGTCGGTGTGTAACGGACAAACCATAAATCCTATTATTTATAATATTGTGGGTGGTACGGCTACTGCTAACTGGGCACCTGCTATACCTACTGGTATTGGATACGGATATGATCTGACAACTCAAACATATACGATCACCGGTACGCCTACTGTTGCCGGCACGTATAACTATACCGTTACTACTACGGGAACCTGTGGTACTCAAAGCGCATTAACCGGCACCTTAACCATTGGATTAGGATTGGCTGCCAATTCAGGCAATCCATCCCCGTCGGTGTGTAACGGACAAACCATAAATCCAATTATTTATAATATTGTGGGTGGTACGGTTACTGCTAACTGGGCGCCTGCTATACCTACTGGTATTGGATACGGATATGATCTGACAACTCAAACATATACGATCACCGGTACGCCTACTGTTGCCGGCACGTATAACTATACCGTTACTACTACGGGAACCTGTGGTACTCAAAGCGCATTAACCGGCACCTTAACCGTTGGATTAGGATTGGCTGCTAATTCAGGCAATCCATCACCGTCGGTGTGTAACGGACAAACCATAAATCCAATTATTTATAATATCGTTGGCGGTACGGCTACTGCTAACTGGGCGCCTGCTATACCTACTGGTATTGGATACGGATATGATCCGACAACTCAAACATATACGATCACCGGTACACCAACTGTAGTCGGTACGTATAACTATACCGTTACTACTACCGGTACCTGTGGTACTCAAAGCGCATTAACCGGAACATTAACCGTTGGATTAGGATTGGCTGCCAATTCAGGCAATCCATCCCCGTCGGTGTGTAACGGACAAACCATAAATCCTATTATTTATAATATCGTGGGTGGTACGGCTACTGCTAACTGGGCGCCTGCTATACCTACTGGTATTGGATACGGATATGATCTGACAACTCAAACATATACGATCACCGGTACGCCTACTGTTGCCGGCACGTATAACTATACCGTTACTACTACGGGAACCTGTGGTACTCAAAGCGCATTAACCGGCACCTTAACCATTGGATTAGGATTGGCTGCCAATTCAGGCAATCCATCCCCGTCGGTGTGTAACGGACAAACCATAAATCCAATTATTTATAATATTGTGGGTGGTACGGCTACTGCTAACTGGGCGCCTGCTATACCTACTGGTATTGGATACGGATATGATCTGACAACTCAAACATATACGATCACCGGTACGCCTACTGTTGCCGGCACGTATAACTATACCGTTACTACTACGGGAACCTGTGGTACTCAAAGCGCATTAACCGGCACCTTAACCGTTGGATTAGGATTGGCTGCCAATTCAGGCAATCCATCCCCGTCGGTGTGTAACGGACAAACCATAAATCCAATTATTTATAATATTGTGGGTGGTACGGCTACTGCTAACTGGGCACCTGCTATACCTACTGGTATTGGATACGGATATGATCTGACAACTCAAACATATACGATCACCGGTACGCCTACTGTTGCCGGCACGTATAACTATACCGTTACTACTACGGGAACCTGTGGTACTCAAAGCGCATTAACCGGAACATTAACCGTAGGACTCGGCTCTCCTGTTCCAGGTACTGATAATCAGCCGGCAAAATGTATTGGAGTAGCAATTACTCCTATTGTGTATCCATTAATTTCTGGCACCAGCGCAGTTGCAAGATGGTCCACTGCTTTGCCTCCGGCGGGAATAACTGCTGTTCCTGTTGGTAATAATTTTGTGATAAGTGGTACTCCTACAGTTCCCGGTATTTTTAACTATACCGTTACTACTACAGGAACAGTATGTGCTCCTGCAAGCTTATCAGGAAGAATAATCGTGAATAAAGATTCCATTGCTTTACAACCTGGTAATAATTTAAATCAACAAATATGCAGTAAGGACGCAATATTGCCAATTTCATTCTCCATTTCAGGAACAGCAAGTACTGCAACCGTAAGCGGAGGTTTAAATATCAGCAATAACAATAACATTTACACGGTAACAGGTACACCTCCTCCAGCAGAAGGAATTTATACATACACCGTTACTACTTCAGGAACATGTGGTGCACAGGGTATTGCTAGTATTACATTTACCATACAAGTAGTAGCACCTGTGGCTTCCTTCAGCTCCGATGTGGTTACAGGAGCCCCTCCTTTAAATGTTAATTTTACAAATACAAGTACTGGTTCGGCAACGGCATATAATTGGGATTTCGGTGACGGAAATACCAGTACCAGCAATGCGATAAACCTAAGCAATTACTATACGAAAGAAGGCATTTATACCGTTGTACTTAAAGCATCTGTAGAAACGAGTAATGCTGTTTGTTGGGACACGGCAACAACAAAATTACTCATCTATAAATTGACTATACCCAATGTGTTTACGCCAAACGGAGATGGCAAAAATGATGTATTCACAATAAAATCTGTTATTGTTGGTAATTTGAAAGGCGAAATATTCGACCGTTGGGGAACAAAATTGTATGAATGGAATTCTGCGGCAGGAGGATGGGACGGACGTAATGCAAGCACAGGTATGTTATATCCCGATGGCACTTATTATTTTATTATTACATTAACAGACATTAATGGAGTTAATACCCTGGAAAAAGGGTTTGTCGAATTAATTCATTAGTTGTAATAATATAATGAAAATTATGTAACCTTTTTTCAGTATCATTCGTTTCCTCTCAGGCATTTTATGCTTGCATAATTTATTAAAATGAAAGGATAGTTTAATAATTTTGTCTGGAAATGAAGAAGATAGTTACATTAATATTAGCGTTAGCGTATTTAGGAACTTTTGCACAAACCTACGAAGTAATAGGAAAAGACACTATTAACCTTGAAGATACGAATGGTAAGCGGCAAGGGAAATGGATTGTAACGAATAAGCTTCTCCACAGAGAATGTTACGCTGATGATCAAAAAGTTGAGGAAGGGAAATACGTTGACAGTAAAAAAACCGGATTTTGGCAAGAGTTTTTTTGTAACAAAAAATTAAAAAGCAAAATCTATTACGAAAATAACAGACCTAACGGATATGCTATTATTTACCATGAAAATGGTAAAATAAAAGAAGAGGGAATGTGGAAAAATAACAGGTGGACAGGTGCCTACAAATTGTATTATCCTAATGGGCAAGTTCAGCAGGCCTTTAGCTTTGGAGCAACAGGAAAGCGCGAGGGCAATCAAACCTATTATTATGAAAACGGACAAGTGATGATAGAAGGTAGCTGGGAAGGAGGGAGAGAAGCTGGAGAAGTAAAAGAATATTATGAAAACGGAGAAGTAAAATCTATCAAGAATTTTAACGGGGGTATAATAGATGCTGCAAGTATAAAAACATTTGAACCTAAAAAGCCACTTCCAAAACCAAAGCCTGTTGAGGAGGAAGCGGATGCACCACCTGTTGTTGTTGACAAAACGGAAAAAGATAATTTAGGTAAAATGTTTAATGGTGAAGGTTACTGGCAACTTTATAACAGAAATAAGCAAATTACAAAAGACGGGACATTTCTTCACAACCGCTTTATGGAAGGGAAAGCGTACTTTTATGATGATGATGGAATTCTATTAAGAATAGCAATATACAGAAATGGTAAGTATATTGGCGATGGCGTGATGGATGAGCAATAAGTACTCTTACCTGAAAATCTTAAAAATCTTAATACCTTTGGACTTATGAAAAATTCATAAGTCCTTTTTATTTTATGCAACACAATTTATTTATTTATAACACACTTACCCGCAACAAAGAAAAGTTTGAACCTATCAATAAAGGTATGGTTGGCATGTATGTATGCGGGCCGACCGTTTATAATGATGTGCATTTGGGCAATTGTCGCACATTTATTTCATTTGATTTAATTTATCGTTATCTACTCCACTTGGGCCTTAAAGTTCGCTACGTAAGAAATATTACCGATGCCGGACATTTGGAAGGAGATCGGGATGAAGGTGATGATAAATTTCAAAAGAAAGCGAAGCTGGAGCAGCTGGAACCAATGGAGATTGTACAAAAGTACACACTTGGTTTTCATGATGTGATGAGGAAGTTTAACACACTTCCACCGAGTATAGAACCTACTGCTACAGGTCATATTTGTGAGCAAATAGAAATGACTAAAAAAATCATTGCCAACGGATATGCATATGAAGTAAATGGCACGGTATATTTTGATGTAGAAAAATACAATAGGGAATTTCCTTACGGACAACTTACCAATCGTCAGTTAGAAGATTTGATTGCAAATACACGTGAGTTAGGCGGACAAGATGAAAAACGCGGACGTCTTGATTTTGCTTTGTGGATAAAAGTAAAACCTGAACAACTAATGCGTTGGCCTTCGCCTTGGGGATGGGGGTTTCCTGGCTGGCACATCGAATGTTCGGCAATGAGCAGTAAATATTTGGGCGATACATTTGATATTCATGGCGGTGGAATGGATTTACAAGCAACGCATCACACGAATGAAATAGCTCAATCGCAGGCATGTAATCACAAAGCTCCTGTTAAATATTGGATGCATACGAACATGCTTACTGTTAATGGTGTTCGCATGTCAAAATCTGCAGGAAATGGTTTTTTGCCGGATGAATTATTTACCGGAAACCATCCTTTATTAGAAAAAGGCTATAACCCAATGGCTGTACGTTTTTTTATGATGCAGACACATTACAGAAGCACACTTGATTTTTCGAATGAAGCATTGCAAGCTTCCGAAAAGGGATATGCACGCCTCATGGCTGCCATAAAAACATTGGATAGTTTAAAGCCATCTCCAACATCAAGCATACAATTGGATGTTCACCAAGAAGCCTGTTACGGCGCAATGGATGACGATTTTAACACCTCTGTTTTAATTGCTGAATTATTCGAAATAGTAAGTATTATCAACTCTGCAAATGATGGTAGAATTTCCCTTTCAGAGAGTGATATACAAGGGTTGAAAAAACTAATGCACGATTTTGTTTTTGACGTATTGGGATTGCAATCAGAAAGCTCTAATACATCTAAAGACAAAGCATTGAATGGTGTAATGGACATTGTTTTAGATGTACGCAAAGAATTGAAATCCAAAAAAGATTTTAACGCATCGGATAAACTTAGAAATGATTTAGAAAAAATACACATTAAAATAAAAGATACGAAAGATGGCGTTACTTGGTCTGTTGAAGAATAAAATTTATCCGGCTATTGTTGGTTGTATAGTTTTTGCTTTTTTAATCTCTTGTAATAATAAAAAAACAGAAAATACTGATTATACTACTGTTTCTGTGGTAGAAACTAAAAAAGTTCCCACACCGGTTTTTAATGCAGATTCTGCATATTCATACGTAAAAGCACAGGTTGATTTTGGTCCGCGTGTGCCCGGAACAAAGGCACATGCAAAATGTGCAGATTATTTAGTTGCTAAATTAAAATCATACGGATTGGAAGTAATGGTTCAAGAAGCAACCATTCAAACGTTTGATAAAAAGCAATTTGTTTTAAAAAACATCATCGCTTCTTTTAAACCTGATTTACAAAAAAGAATTATGATATGCTCCCATTGGGATGTTCGTCCATGGGCGGATGAAGACACGAAAAACAGAGATAAACCATTTGACAGTGCAAATGACGGTGCCAGCGGAGTAGGTGTGGCATTGGAAATAGCTCGTCAGATAAATTTATTAAATCCAACTATTGGAGTTGATATTATTTATTTTGATTTGGAAGATTATGGACAAGCGGGCGGCGAATCAAACACCTGGTGCTTAGGTTCACAGTATTGGTCAAAAAACGTACACAAAACCGGATATTATGCTGATTTCGGAATTTTATTGGACATGGTAGGTGCTCCCAATGCACTATTTCCAAAGGAACAAAACTCATTAGATTTTGCTAAAGTTGCCGTTGACAAAGTATGGAAAGCGGCTGAAAACAGTGGCTATGGGAATTATTTTATTAATCAATCAGAAAATTTTGTGGGTGTTGATGACCATATTTATGTGAATGATGCCGGAATACCCTGCATCGATATCATCGAATTTAATCCCACAAGCAGAGGTTTTGGAAGCTATCATCACACGCATGAAGATAACATGAGCATCATCGATAAAAACACGCTGAAGGCTGTTGGGCAAACTTTATTAGAAGTTATTTATTCTGAATAACAATTGTTTTGAAAAAAATACTCATCATCCGTTTTAGTTCCATTGGGGATATTGTTTTAACTACACCCGTAATACGATGTTTAAAAAATCAATTACCCGGCTGCGAAATTCATTATCTGACAAAAAAATCTTTTAAGGGAATTTTAGAGAACAACCCATACATCGCTAAGGTTCATAGTTTCGAGAAAAAAATACAAGAGGTTATACCACAATTAAAAGAAGAACAATTTGATTTTATTGTGGATCTGCACAACAATTTGCGTTCCATGCAAGTAAAAAAACTATTGAACAAACCCTCATCCTCATTTTCAAAATTAAATTTTCAAAAATTTATTCTCGTAAAGTTTAAAATCAATAAAATGCCCCTCATTCATATCGTTGACAGGTATATGAAAACTGTGGAAAAATTAGGTGTAAAAAATGATCACAAAGGTTTAGATTATTTTATTCCTAAAAATGATGAAATTAATCTATCAACGCTTCCTTTATCTCATCAAAATGGATATACAGGTTTTGTAATAGGTGCAAAGCATTTTACCAAACAATTGCCCGTAGAAAAAATAATAGCCATTTGTAAAAATGTAAATTCCCCGATTGTTTTATTGGGAGGTAAGGAAGATAACTGGCGTGCTCAGCAAATTGAAAAAGCCGTAGGAACTACTATTTACAATGCTTGCGGAAAATACAATTTGAATCAGTCGGCATCATTGGTTAAACAAGCCCGTAATATAATTACACACGATACAGGTTTAATGCATGTTGCAGCGGCATTTAAAAAAAATATACTATCAATATGGGGCAATACCGTTCCTGCTTTTGGTTTTACTCCATATATGCCGGGGCTGCATTCCACAATTGTTGAAGTGAAAAATTTGTCCTGCCGACCCTGCACTAAAATAGGCTATAGCAAATGTCCTAAAGGGCATTTTAAGTGCATGATGGATATTGATGTGGATGCAATAGCTCCTCTTCTATCGCGTTAAGCTCGACTCAGCAAAAGATTCAGACTGTTTACATGTATAAAAGGGATATCACGTTCCGCAATACGTTTTATACGTTTCTTCATCTTGTTCCGGCAACTGTTGAAACAAAGAGTTCATTTTTAGGTAATGGTAAGGTTTACTGAGTACGGACAATAATTCATACAGTTGTTTGTAATCGTTATTTTCCTGTGCCTGTTGTAAAGCCTCTTCTACCAAAGAGTTGCGGGGAATATAGGCCGGATTTGATTCTTGCATTAACTCCAACGACTCTGTCGGTATGCCATTGATGGCGTTTATTCTTTTCTTCCAGTCGGTAAGCCAGTTTATAAAGTCTTCCTGTCGATAGATAGGTGAATTACTAAATGTTGGAACACTCAATTGTATAAAGGTATTCGTATAATCTGCTTTATTCAACTGCATCCAGTTTAACAAGCGATCAATTAATACAACATCCTCTTCTTGTTTATCTGCTATCCCGATTTTTTTCCGCATCATGTACAGCCACTTTTCATTGAACTGTAAAGAGAACAGTTGCAAAATGCTTTTTGCTTTTTCAATAGCCGTTTCTTTATTGTCATCAATAATGGGCAGTAATGCTTCTGCTAATCTCGTTAGATTCCAGAGGGCAATGTCGGGTTGATTATCAAACGCATATCTTCCCTGATGGTCAATGGAACTAAAGGTTCTGTTAGGAACATAAGTATTCATAAATGCACAGGGGCCGTAATCAATGGTTTCGCCTGCAATACTCATATTGTCGGTGTTCATTACTCCATGAATAAATCCCACCCGCATCCATTCCACAATAAGACCGATTTGTTTGTCCATCACTTTTTTTAAAAAATCAAGAGGGAGATTTTCTGATGCTGTTAATTCGGGATAGTGTCGTTGAATGGTATAGTTGGTAAATTGCTGTAGTATTTCTTTTGAATGAAATTGTCTTACATATTCGAACGTACCTACACGTATATGGCTGGAGGCTATCCGTGTTAAAACAGCACCCGGAAATTCCTCTTCGCGGCGAACAGTTTCTCCGGTACTAATTACAGCCAAACTGCGGGTGGTAGGTATGCCTAAAAAAAACATGGCTTCACTTATCACATATTCACGAAGCATAGCGCTTAAGGTGGCTCTGCCGTCTCCATTTCTGGAATAAGGTGTAACACCTGCACCTTTTAATTGTACATCAAACCGTTTACCATTGGGTGTAATGTGTTCTCCTAATAAAATAGCACGTCCGTCACCCAGTTTATTAAAATACCCGAACTGATGTCCGGCATAGGCTTGAGCAATGGGTTGTGAACCTTCAATAATTGTGTTTCCCGAAAAATAATCGGCTAGTAATTGATCCGGAATATCTTTTATAGTTAATCCCAACTCATCAGCCAAAGCGCTATTAAATAAAACCACTTTTGGTTTGCTAACCGCTGTTGGAGTTATTACAGCAAACAATCCTTCGGGTAATTTTAAATAACTATTATCAAATTGAAAGGGCATGGGAGAGGCGGTTAGATTGCTTTTACAAAAATAAGCATTTAAATGCTTGTGGAGGATGTTAACGATTTGTGTTACTTCTTAGTTTGGAGCAATTAGATAGGACTCCTAATAAATTATTCATTTTAAAATTGTTGAATGCACAATTGGAATTAAATTAAAAGATTATTTTAGCACCCTCGTTTAGGTCAAAAAATACAGATGAGCATTAAGAAACATTTACCGAATACAATAACTTGCGGAAATTTATTTTGCGGTTGTATGGCAATAGTAAGTGCATTTAAAGGTGATTTAATAACTGCAACTTGTTTAGTGGGTATTGCTGCTGTATTAGACTTTTTTGATGGCTTTGCGGCGCGAATGTTACATGTAAAATCAGAAATTGGTAAGCAACTGGATTCTTTGGCAGATATGGTTACTTTTGGTGTAGTACCGGGAGTGATCATGTATTTTATGTTATTAAAAGGATTACCATTTAATTTTGATGGGGCATTGAAAGCAGGAGCCGATACTGAATTATTTCCTCAGTGGTTAGGTTATTCCGGATTTTTAATAAGCATATTTTCGGCCTTGCGGTTGGCAAAATTTAATATTGACGAGAGGCAGACAGATTCATTCATAGGGCTACCAACACCTGCCAATGCACTTTTGATATGCTCATTGCCTCTGATTGAAAATTTTCAACCGCAATTGTTTGGTTATGATACGTTGCAATATATTCACAATCCTTGGTTTTTGTTGGGGTTAACGGTAATTTCGTCATATTTGATGGTAGCGGAACTTCCTTTATTTTCTTTTAAGTTCAAAAATTTTAAGTGGGGTGATAATAAAGTTCGTTTCATTTTCATCTTTGCAATTATTATTTTATTGATCCTATTTAAGTTTATTGCAATACCTTTTATTATACTTTTGTATATCGTATTATCGGCATTGAATTAATAGTTAAATTCACAGGCGGCAATCAGGGTATAATTAGTTGGAAAAACAAAAAAATTGATAAATGAAATACAAAGCAGAAATAGACGTAATGCCTTTGAAGGCATTGTTGGATCCACAAGGAAAAGCAGTTACCGGAAGCATGAAAAATTTGGGATTGCCTGAAATTGAAAACGTGCGCATAGGAAAACACATTACCTTGGAAATTGAAGGCTCCATCAAAAGAAGTTGCCCAAGCTAAGATAGATGAGGCTTGTAAAAAGTTGTTGGCAAATCAAATTATGGAATCGTATGATTTTAAAGTGGTGGAATGTTAAAATTCACCGGTTTAATTACCCTTTAGTAGTTCTTAATTCAAAGTTTTTACCAAGATATACTTTTCTTACTTGTTCATCATTCGCAAGTTCTTCAGCTGTGCCTGCTTTTAAAATGCTTCCTTCAAAAAGCAAATAAGCACGGTCAGTAATTTGTAGCGTTTCCTGAACATTGTGGTCGGTAATTAACATCCCAATGTTTTTTTCTTTTAGTTTTGCAACTATTGATTGTATATCTTCCACGGCAATGGGATCGACACCAGCAAAGGGTTCGTCCAATAAAATAAATTTTGGGTTAGCGGCAAGGCAGCGTGCAATTTCTGTTCTTCGTCGTTCTCCGCCTGACAATCGGTCTCCAAGATTTTTTCGGATGTGTTGTAAGTGAAATTCGTTTAATAAACCTTCCAGCTTTTCGTGTTGTTCTTCTTTACTCATCGGCTGCATTTCCAAAATAGCACTGATATTGTCTTCTACGCTCAGCTTGCGGAATACCGATGGTTCCTGCGGAAGATAGCCAATACCTAATTGCGCACGTTTGTACATAGGTTCATTGGTAATATCTTTATCATCTAAAAATATTTTACCCGAATTTGGCTTTACCATTCCTACAATCATGTAAAATGAGGTTGTTTTACCTGCACCATTAGGCCCTAATAACCCAACAATTTCACCTTGTTTTACATTAACAGTAACGTTTTTAGCAACCGTTCTGTTTTTGTATTTTTTTATTAGGTTATCCGTTCTTAAAATCATGATTTAGTTATTAAGATAAAGAATTCGTTTGTTTTTTAATAACATAACTCGAAACGAAAATACTTGCTTCATACAATAGGTACAAAGGAAAAGCTACCAACAGTTGTGATGTAACATCAGGAGAAGGCGTAATAATTCCGGCTACTACCAATATTACGACTACAGAGTGCTTGCGGTATTTGCGCATAAATTCGGGAGTTACCAAGCCGAATTTTGTTAAAAAATAAACCAGTATGGGTAGCTCAAAAACCAACCCGGCAGCGAAGGTTAGTGTCGTTACAAAAGATATATATGAATCCATTGTAAAATTATTTTCAATCATTGCACTTACTTTATAATCGCCTAAAAAATTGATAGAAAGCGGTACAACAACAAAATAACTGAATGAGATACCAATTAAAAAAAGTAAAGTTGAAACAACGATGAAAGCAACAGATGCACTTTTTTCTTTTTCAGTTAAAGCAGGTCTGATAAAACGGAAAAGTTCAAACAATATATAAGGAGCACCTACTATAACACCGCCAATAAAGGCAATCCACATTTGATTGGTAAACTGGTCGGCTAATCCAAGGCTTTGCAGTTTAAAGGTGTAATGTCCGAAGCAAAGCTGGTTGCCTAAATCAAGCATGTATGATAATTTGCAAAACACACGGTAGGTCAAAAAATTACTTTGAATAGGCCCGAAAATTACGGTGTCAAACAAAAATTCAGGGTAACAAAAAAGGATGGTTGCTATTATTAACACTACTACCACAATGCGCATCAGATGAGCGCGCAGTGCATCTATATGTCCCCAAAACGATAATTCATTGGGGTTAAGTTTTGATTTGTTAAATAGTCCGAGTGCCATAATATCGCGGCAAAGTTAAAATATTTTACTTTGCAGGATTGATGTAGAGATTTAAATTACACTTTAAATGCAGTATGCCGAAGAAAACCAGCACTGTTGTATAATTGGATATGAAGTTTTAGCAGTGATATTCTGTCATAAAAGTTCCATTTGAATAAACAATTGAATGAAATTTTTTGTTTGTGATAAATAGGTTACTGCTCCTTCATTACTGATTTGTCCGTCCAAAAGGCCAGCATATAAAACTCATGCTGGTTAAAACTAAACTCATCAATTACTTTCAAGTTCAGTTTGTTTGTGTGTGCGGAAAACGAACGTTTATTGAGTTTGTTAATAAACGTTACACCTACTTTGTATCGGTCAGTCATACTTTTGCGCATGGCTTCAAACAAGTTTTGAAACACGCCCTTGTTCCTGTATTCACTATCAATACAAATAGGCCCATATTCAAAAGTATTGACAGTATCTATTTCAAAATCATTAAAATGAATAGTATCGAAACGGCTTGCCATATAAGCAAATATTGGAAATTGAGTAAAGAAATCCCAAGAGCAAACCACAACATAAGCGACGATTTTTTTTTCATCTTCTGCAACAAAAAAACCTTCAAAATCAATGATTTTTTTCAGTTGCTCCGGAGAAAACGGTGTGGTAACAAATCCTTCTGATCGGTTTGTTTCAGGCATATTTACAAGTAAGTATTTGTCTTGCAAAAGTAGTACTTGGTCAATATCGGTAGTTGTTCCTTGTCTGTATATCATGAACCAAAAATCGTTAAAATATTTTTTAAATGCTTGGTTTTACCCTAATTACTTTTTTATATTTGTTACAATTAATGTAATAATCATTTTATGGCGGGTGTAAATAAAGTTATTTTAGTTGGTAATTTGGGTAAAGACCCTGAAGTACGTCATTTAGAGGGAGGGGCATCGGTTGCAAAATTTCCTCTGGCTACCACCGAATCGTTTAAAGATAAATCAGGACAACGTGTGGAGCAAACCGAGTGGCATAATGTTGTGCTATGGCGAGGGCTGGCTGAAGTTGCAGAAAAATATCTAAAAAAAGGAATGACGATTTACATAGAAGGTAAGTTGCGCACTCGTTCATGGGACGATAAAGATGGACATAAACATTACACCACTGAAGTGGTAGGGGATAATTTTACAATATTAAGCAAACGAGAAGGAAGTAATGCGTCTTCAGGAAAAGAGGATGGAGAAAACCTTTCACCAAAAACAGGGGATGATTTACCTTTTTAATTTAAGTAAAGAGAGAGATATGTATTGTGTATTATTGTAACTTTACATCAACCAAAAATCTAAACATTGTCTGTCCAGAGTAACATCGATTTTTTTAATTCAACATTATTTCTTCAGGTTACTATTAGAGCTTTTTCTGTGAGCACATTTTTTGCAATCTTTGCAATGCTTGTTATATTGCTGGTTGTGGCTGTTGTATCAGCAGCGGAATCAGCATTTTTTTCACTTACTCCAACTGATATGGAAGAACTAAAATCTTCCACTTCCAATACCGATAAAAAAATATTACTTTTATTGAGTACTCCAAAACGGCTGCTGGCAACACTTTTAGTGAGCATCAATTTTTTAAGTATAGCAATTGTTATCATCAACTCCACCTTTGTTTTTGGTAAAGATGGGTTGTTTGATTTTTCTGGAAACCAGTTTCTTGGGTTCATTGTACAAGTAATAGCAGTTACATTTTTAATTATTTTGGTGGGAGAAGTAACACCTAAAATATATGCCACTCAAAATCCTTTAAATACGTCACGCACCTTGGTTTTTTTAGTACAATTTTTACAAGGATTATTTTATCCTGTAAGCTCCTTTTTAATAGCATCCACTTCATTAATTGATAAGGTTATTAAACCGAAATCGCATACAATTTCAGTAAACGATTTGTCGCAGGCGCTTGATTTGACAACAGATGAAGACATACCCGATGAAGACCACAAAATATTAAAAGGAATTGTAAAATTTGGCAATACCGATGTAAAACAAATTATGAAACCGCGTGTTGATATTACTGCTTTTGAAGTAAGTTCACGATATAAGAAATTGCTTGCAGATATGACGCAGAGCGGATTTTCGCGTGTACCTATTTACAAAGAAAAGCTGGACAACATTGTTGGTGTTATTTATGCCAAAGATTTGCTTCCATTTTTAAATGAAGACGATAACTTTAATTGGCAAAGCATTATTCGCCCTCCGTTTTATGTTCCGGAAAATAAAAAAATAGATGACTTATTAAAAGAATTTCAGCATAAAAAAATTCACTTAGCACTTATTGTTGACGAGTATGGAGGCACTTCGGGTATTGTTACGTTGGAAGATGTTATCGAAGAAATTGTCGGTGAAATAAATGATGAATTTGATGATGATGATATTGTGTATTCTAAGTTAGATAGTACCAATTTTGTGTTTGAAGGAAAAGCGCACTTAAATGATGTGTGTCGCATCATGCAAATAGATAGTGCGATGATTGAAGAAATGAAAGGAGAATCTGATACTCTGGCAGGTTTGATATTGGAAGTGGAAGGTAGAATACCTGCAAAGGGAGAAAAAATAAAATTCAGAAATTTAGATTTTGTTATTGAATCGGCCGACAATAGAAAAATAAAAAGAATAAAAGTTACGATTAATAAAGAGGAAGAATAGTTTGAAAAAATTAAATAAGATTATGAAATTCTTGTTTTCGACCATTGTATATTTTTAAGACCTCTGTTTGTTAGATTTGAAAAGATATAATAGAACTCCTAAAAAATGAAAAAAAAAATTCCTTTAATTATTTGTGTCATTATTCTAACAATGGTTACTAAGGCTCAAAAGGTATTTGAAGTAAATTATGTTAACCAAGCTGATATTAAAATATTTATAGTTAAATATGATAATCAGGCGGATCTAAAAGTCTATAAAGTAAAATATGATAATAAAGTAGGCGAAAATAATGGTAAATGGTTTTTTACCAAGTATTCTAATCAAGCTAAAAAGAAAATTTTCTTTGTGAAATACGATAATCAGGCGGACATTAAAATTTATTTCGTTAACTATGAAAGCCAAGCAGGTTGGCTTAATAACTCAAAGAAAAGTTTAATGTATTAAGTTATGATATTACGATTTAATGGATTTCTACTTTGCTATTGCATATATAATTCTATAACACTATTTGAATTGCTACTCTCATCATTCAAAATACCAATAGCTTTGTGAATATCTGCTTTATAAATAGTTAAGTTGAGATTATTTACACCATTATTTTTACTAAAAATAATTGTATAAAAATCATCGTTTTCAGTAGCTAAACCTTTTATGTTTTTTTTAACTTCATCTATTTCTATATAGCCACTCAAAGAATCCCCCCATACAGTTTCAATATATAATGTGATTTTATTCTTTTCTGATTGTCCTTTCCAGAATCCCATAAAATCACCTGCAAATGAAGGCTCATCATTCATTTCAACATATTTATTTTCACTTGAATCGGCACTCGGATTTACGGTAAAACTTTGTGAAGGTTGAATATTTTGATTTTTTGATAAATTAGTATTTGATACTAGAGATAAACTGCCTTTAGTAACATATACTTTGGCATCAAAAATCTCTGTATTTGAAGTTTCTTTTTCCTTTACAGAACTAAATGCATCTTTCTTATAATAACGAGAATAAGTAAGTTGTACCTCTCCTTCAAATACGTTGGGTTCAATTTCTTTAGGAATTTCAATAATAAATATATTAGATATGTACTTCCAAAAACCCAATAGTGGTAATAATTTACCATATTTAAATTCAGTATTGTTTAAAGTATTTAAATATGTTTTATTTTTTGAACCAATTGTAAATGTCAACTCTTCCTTATCACAACCATATACCCATTCCATTTTATCATTTAGTAATTGCCCACACTTTTCATTAGATTTAACGGCAATTTCATAACCGTTTAAGTCGGCTTTTGTAGTGTAAGAGCTTGTCATATAAGCTAACCAACCTTTTATTGTATTGAAATCCACCAACTGCATATTATTAAAAGCTAAATAAACTTGCCTATTCAATGTGTCTTCTATCCCAGAAGTTTTTTGCTTAAATTCAAATGTTAAAGCTCCATCACTTAAAAAGTTTTCAAATATGGGCGTAATTTTGTTTGTAGTAGCGGCGTTTGATACAAGATATATTGTCAAAAATATTGGTGATGTTATATATAAAACAAGTAATTTTTTGAAGTTTCGCTTTTTAAAATTCATAATTTTATCAAAAAAACTTTCTTCTCCCTTTTTAGTAATAAGTAATGTAAAACCTAATGGCGGAAATTTCCATAAAAGTAAAATGGTTATTAACCAATACAATTTGTTTTTTTTAATTGTAAACATTGTCTCTTTTTAATTTCAGCTTATACATCATATAATTTTCTCTTATTTTTTATTTACAAGGACGACCAACAATACCATTACTCTTACCCCATTCAACAGTATGTACTTTTCCTCTCAAAAAATCAACACAATAATTTTCTTCTTCATAACTATAACATGTTTTATCTACTAATATAAATTCGCAACAACAGGGGTTTTTCAAAGCTGAGTTATTTTTTTCTTTTTCAATTGGAAGTGATTTGAAAATATCAAACTTCATTAATTGACCATTTACATTTTTTACAGACCAATACACTTCGGAAGAATAATTTAGTTTTTTAAATACATATCTATTGCCAACTTTAGTCATATTTAGCATTTTATATATTTTATAAAACACTTCATGTTTTTTGTCCTCGTCAGGTGTGGCATAGTTTATTTCTATACATCTATTTTTTGTATCGAAAAAGTAGTTAGCTTCTGTAACTCCATCTTTTAATTTGTAGGACAATTTATTATTTTCTTCAAGATTGTTTATTTTTGTCGAAGATTTATTGATGTTAGATATTTGTTCTTTTGATAAACCTAATATGGATTGTGTAAATCCAAATTCCTTATTTATTTCTTTTTCTGCTTTTAGAAAAATGGCATCTAATGTTGATAATGTTCTTTCATCACAATTTTGTGGATCTAAACGACAAGCCTTGTCTAGGTAATATTGGCTCTCTTTTGCATATTTTTGTTGAAAAAATAAATTCCCTAATAAGTAATATGAGTATGCATCTGTGGTGTCTAAAGAGATAGCTTTTTTATAATTAAATATAGCGTTATCCTTATTTCCTAGGTACGCATTAGCTTCACCTAACCCTATGTATGAGTTTGTGTCAATTGGATTTAATACTATTGCTTGAGTAAAGTATTTAACAGCATCGTCATTTTTTTTTAATGCTAGACATGATAAACCTAAAAGTTGAAACATTAGATAATTTTCTTTTTCTTTTTCTATTGCCATTTCACAATACTTACAGGCATTGTTATAATCATTTTTATTAAAAAACTCAATACATTTTTGTGGTGACTCTGAGTCAAATTGGGCAAATGCAGGTATTGTTAAGATTGTTAGAGTTGCTAAAAATATTGTTTTTTTCATTCGATTAGCTGATTATTAAAATTGTTAGAAGGTTTAAGTTTTGGTTTCTTTCGTAGTAGTCGTATTTCATTAATTTTATTCTGTGCTAGGGTTTTTGAACTTAATTGTCTTCCCTGTAGCAAATAATAGTTTGTCGATATAATGAGAATAGTCTGCAATTGATTTTATTTCTTCCGTTAAGTCCTTACCTTGTAACCAACTTATGTAATCATCAATTAGTTTCTTATGTGTTTTGTTAAGCGTTTTAAGTTTCTGTAATTTTTCGATGCGATGATTTTCTGTAGTTTGATAAACCGCAAATGCTCTAATAACGTGTTGGTCAATTATTGGTTGTCCTGACTTTTTGGTTAAATACTTGCCAAATTGATAAAAAACTAATGCTTTATCTTGTTTATTGCTGTTACCGTTTATCCCTTTAATAATATGTTTGATTTTTTTTAAGTCGCCATTTTTCCAAGCGGTTGCGTAAAGAAGTTTAGTTAATGGGTCGGTTATGTTTTTAGTAATGTTAGCCGAGAAGTTTAGGTTGTTGTCAAGAGTTTTATCCTTAATTAATGACTGAATTTCTTTTTTTTTAATGCTAAATTCAATTTTGGGATAACTTAAAATATCTCTCCTATTGTTTTCCGAGAAGTTTTGCTTGTTGTCAAGGATGGCGTCTAAGTCCGAAATGGTTTTTGCTTCTTTGATTTGGGCAAAGATCTTATTTGTAAATTTTTTAGCTTGTTTGGCTGTCATAATATTATTGCTAACTTATTTATATGTGTAGTTTTATTTCCAAAACTGCATAAAACCGCCTATTTTAGATTGGCTTTGTGCAATAAACTTGTTTTTTGTTTATCAAATGTATGTTTAATTTAATACACATTTAAATTTAATTTTCTACACACTTACCTCTTATTTACCAACACTTATCGGTATCCATCCTTTCACAAATATTAGTATTAATATAGTCTGGATTATTAGTAAGCATGGCTTTTGATAAATAACAATTACAAGTATTATCCATTTCTTTGCCACTAACGTGATGTGAATCTCTTTCTTGCCAAAGAATCCCAATAATTAATGCAGCTTTTTTACCAATTGATAACTGTTTCCATTTTGTGAAAATATTTTCTTTTTGTTTATCATTCTAATTTTCCATAAATGAGAAGTTTGATTTTTACAAATATATAACAAATTGCATTTAATCAACATATCTGTTGATGAAATAAAATCATCTTATCCGTTGATTTGTTGTTGAAATGCAAAAACAGCGGTACTTAAAAAAGTTAGGCGCAAGGATTGTAGAGTTGAGAACTACAAAAGGTTGGTCTCAACGTGATTTAGCCTTTGAGTGCGGAAAAGAACCGCAAAGCATTGAACGAGTAGAAAATGGCAAATCTAATCCTACAGCATTTTATTTGAAAGAGCTAGCGGATGCTTTAGGTGTTCAAGTAAAAGAGTTGTTTGATTTTTGAGAACTTCCTATTAAAGTTTCCCTCACATACTCCACATTATTTTTAAATTTGCCGTATGAGCAATATTAAATTATTTGAGAGTGAACAAATCAGAATGGTTTGGAATGAAGCAGACGAAAAATGGATTGACACCTTCAATGTCTCAATCACAATTTAAAAATACCTTTTATATGAAAATTAACACCTCTTATTTTATTTCATTATCCAAAATAATATTATTTGTTTTTGCGTTGAGTTTTGTTTCCTGCGCTAACGACGAAGATGATGAAGCAATGACACCTAAACCTCGTGCGTATTTTCGTATAACGTTTCCAGAAAAAAAATATATTATTTACGATTCTGTTTGCCCGTTTACTTTTGAAATTCCGGTCTATTCAAAAATGGAGAACGATAAAACTCCCAATGCCGAACCGTGTTGGCTCAATCTTACTTTCCCTTCATTAAATGGCACCTTGCATCTGAGTTACAAGCCAGTAAACGGGAATGCCAAAGCACTTTTTGAAGATACTTATACCTTGGCTTCAAAACATCAAATAAAAGCGTCAGGCATCGAAGAACATCTGTTCAATAATGATTCTTTAAAAGTATATGGACTCATGTATGAAATTGAAGGGAATGCTGCATCATCAGTGCAGTTCTATTTAACAGATAGTACAAAGCATTTTTTACGTGGGGCACTTTATTTTAATTCTGTTCCTAATATCGATTCTATTGCCCCTGTAATAGAGTTCGTTAAAAAGGATATTTATCATTTGATAGAAACTTTCCGATGGAAAGAGCAAGATGGTACCTTAATTACTGCTGTTAAGGCTGTGCATAAAAAATAGAACGGAAGTAAACAACGCAAATGCTCCCACTTGATGAAGTACCCCAAGCGCAATCGGTACAGCAAGTAGTATCGTAAACACGCCTAATAGAAATTGGGTACACACTATTCCTAACATAATGTTACCTGCCATTTTTTGTAACGGAGTAAATTCCGGTTTGGCGGTTTTTGACCAAACGACTATAACCATTGTAAAAACGATGTAAGCAATGTAACGGTGTATAAACTGAACTCCGGCAGGGTTTTCAATAAAATTTTTTAAGAATGGATCGAAGGACGTTATTGTATCAGGAAACATTTCTTCTCCCATTTTAGGAAAGGTGTTGTAAAACAAACCGGCTTTTAAACCTGCTACAAATGCTCCATAAATGATTTGTAAAATGATAATAGCAAAGGTTATTTTAGTAGTACGTTTAATTTTTTTTATTGCCTCATTTTCATTGATAGTCTTTGGATAGAGTATGTCCAAAGCATACCAAAATGTAAAGCCAAAAACAGTAAATGCGCTTATCAAATGCGCTGCGAGTCTGTAGTGACTTACATGAGGTTCTTTTTGCAATCCGCTTTTTACCATAAACCAACCCAGCACACCTTGAAACGCACCAAGTGCAAGCAATACAAGCATTTTTTTTAAAAATGGCGGATCAAATTTCTTTCTAATAAAAAAATAAAAAAACGGAACAAGAAATACCAAACCAATTGTTCTGCCTAATAAACGATGAACATATTCCCACAAATAAATGGACTTGAATTCGTCTAAAGTAAATTGATTGTTGATAAGCTGGTATTCGGGTGATTGTTTATATTTTTCAAAGGGTACTTGCCATTCTTGGTCGCTAGTGGGAGGGAGGGATCCTACAATCATGTTCCATTCTACCATTGATAATCCCGAATGTGTCAAACGTGTGATTCCTCCAATAACCACCATTGCAAATATTAAAAAGCAACCAGTAAGAAGCCACAGTATAATTGATTTTTGTGGTTTTGTGTTCATCATTATTTCAGCCAAACGTACAAAAATTATTTTTTTATTTCTATTTCGTAAAGCTCCGTTTTTACTGATTTTTCTAAGTCTTCTACAAAGTTGTAGTCGTATGAAAAAGAATATACTGTCCAATCTTTATTCGGCTTATAAAACTGAAATGTAAATAATAATGGGCTGTTTTCATACTTTACAAGATAAGTGTAAACCGCAAATGTGTTTTTTACATTTTTTTCATTCAATAACTCGTGTCCATAATATTCCCCATCGCGATTTTTCAGCTCACTGAATTTCACTTTTAGGTTTTCAATGTTTTCATTTTTTCCTTTTAACCATGGGGCGTGGCTGTATAAATCATCTAATGCTTTAACAGGTTCGTTTTTTTGATATGTTTTAAAAAATGAATCTATTATTTCTAATGGTGTTTGTGCGTATGTATAGCTTACATTAACGTACACGAATAGGATAACAATTGAAATTTTTTTCATGGTGAATTTTTTTATGGTGTAAAATGGGTTTGTAAGTAAATATGCATTGCTTAACAAAAGTAAAATTTAATTTGTTTTATTATCCTTTTAACCCTCAAAATATATAACAATCTGTAAATGTTACGAAAAGTTTACAAGAGCGATGCTCGCGAAACACATTGGTATATAATACTGTAACGAGATGGAACTATTGTTGAGCTTTTGTCCGTACTTGTTTTTTGTAGCCATGAATGTGAAAAGTAATGTTTATTCCTGAATTCAGGGTTATTTTGGGTTAACCCAAATTTATATGGTATGAGTTTAATATTTATCCATATAGTGGTTGAAATTTATAAGTGCAACGTTTGTTCCGTTTAAAGTTTTAATAGTTCTTCCATACATTTTTATTACTTTTGACCAACCAAACACTCACACTATGCAAACAGCACTGCGTCACACACACTTATTGTCAGTATTATTATTTTTATTGATTTACCTTGTTAAAACATTTTTGTTGGTTACCAATAAAAATGAGGCATTGGCAAAATTTGTAAAAGCAACCAAAGTGCCTGAAATGATTATTTCGGTTTTGTTTTTAGGTACAGGTGTTTATTTGCTTACTATTGTTGGTGCAACAAAGCTAATTATTATAAAAATTGTAATGGTGCTTGCATCTATTCCTCTTGCAATAGTTGGTTTTAAAAAATCTAATAAAGTACTTGCAGTAATTTCATTATTACTTATTATTGGGGCTTACGGTTTGGGGGAAATAAATAAGAAAAGAGTAGAAAAACAAACCCTGAGTGCCTCTGCTAATGGGGAAGAAGTATATGGTGTATATTGCGAAAGATGTCATGGTAAAGGTGGTTTAAATGGAGCTATGGGTTTGGATTTAACAATTACTAAATTTGACCATGCGGCTATTATCGAACGAATAAAAAATGGTTCTGGTTCTATGCCTCCGTTTAAAGATGTGTTGAACGAACAAGAATTAAATGCTGTTGCAGATTATATAGAAACAATAAAAAAATAACACCTATACTAAAATTATAACAGGTGTTTGATACAAGCAGAAAACAAGAAACCGCAGTTTTAGTTGGTTTAATAAACAGAACTCAAGACGACCAAACAATTAAAGAATATCTTGATGAGCTTGAGTTTTTAACCGAAACCGCAGGAGCGAAGGTGTTGAAGTGTTATACACAAAGGCTAGAACACCCTGATTCGAGAACTTTTATAGGTGCAGGAAAACTCAACGACATTACTTTATTTGTTAAAGAAAACAAGGTTGATATTCTGATTTTTGATGATGAACTTTCGCCTGCACAGCAGCGCAATTTAGAAAAGGCAGTAAACGATTCAGAAGAAATAAAGGTAAAGGTAGTTGACCGTACACGTCTTATCCTTGATATTTTTGCTGCCCGAGCTCGCACAGCACATGCCAAAACGCAAGTGGAACTTGCGCAATCCATTTATTTATTACCTCGTCTTACAAAAATGTGGAGCCATCTCGACCGTATAAAGGGCGGTATCGGTATGAAAGGAGCGGGTGAAACTGAAATTGAAACAGATCGCCGTATTGTACGTGACCGCATAGCTTTGCTTAAGGAGCGTTTAAAAACTATTGACAAACAGATGGAAACTCAGCGCAAAAACCGTGGTGAGATGATACGTGTGGCATTAGTTGGATACACAAATGTTGGAAAGTCAACAATAATGAATATGTTAAGCAAAAGTGAAGTGTTGGCAGAAAATAAATTGTTTGCCACGCTTGACACTACTGTCCGTAAAGTGGTGATTGAAAATTTACCTTTTTTGCTTTCTGACACCGTTGGATTTATTCGCAAACTACCCACAACACTTGTTGAATCATTCAAATCCACACTTGATGAGGTGCGGGAAGCCGACATACTTGTTCATGTAGTTGACATTTCACACAAAGGTTTTGAAGATCAAATAAACGTAGTGAATCAAACTCTTATTGATATAGGTGCAGGTGACAAAACCATAATTATTGTGTTTAATAAAATTGACGCATTCACTTTTAAAGAGAAAGAAGTGGATGATTTATCTCCTATCAAAAAAGAAAATATTAGTCTGGAGCAATTAAAGAACACTTGGATGAATAATTTGAATGCACAATGCGTTTTTATTTCTGCGGCAAACAAGCAAAATCTTGACGAGTTTAAACGTTTACTTTACGATGAAGTAAAAAAAATGCACATTAAACGCTATCCATACAATAACCTATTGTATTGATGTAATCACTTTCGGTTAACAACTAAATTTTTTCTGATTCGGCTTAAGCTATTAGGATGCACACCCAAGTATTTGGCAATGTGACCGAGTGGGATTTCCTTAATTATTTGAGGTCTGTTTTTTAACAATTCCAAATAACGTTGATCAATAGTTTTGGAGAATGCGTCCTTTTCTTTTTTTACTCTGGTGAGGTAAACAAACTCTAGAAAATGCACATATACTTTATTGGCTGTTAATGATGTTTTACAAGTTTCTAAAAGTTGCGGATAGGAAATAAATTGGAGTTCGCAATTAGCTAAACAAGTTGTGTAAACGTCCGAAGGTTTTTGTATTAACAATGATGTTGTAGAAGAAAACAAATCACCGGGAAAAATAAATTCTATTATTTTTTCGGTTGTATGCGCAATCATACACGACTCCAGTTTTCCTGAAACAACAAAAAAAATACTTTGCTCCACTTGCCCTATGTCTATTGCTTTTTCACCTTTTTTTAAGTGTAAACTTTTAATTTCAAAGGGAAGTTTTTCTTTAATGTCAAGTTGTTCCCTGATATATTCCTGAAATGTCATCCGATTTGCAATTTATTGTTCAATCAGTTGTAAATTTAATAACAAGTCATGAAGCAGGATGAAAAACGGACGTGAACAAGAAAAAAAGAGGAGTGAAATGTCGACTCCGTTTTTAATTAGTTTTTAAAACGAATGTGCTTACCATTTTTTCATAATGAGAAAATATTCCAAAATGGAATAAACAATTTTTTGCGCTGTTGAAGAACTATTGATTTTGCTAACTTTGAGCCTCTGTTACAAAAATTAAGTAGTATGAAAAAAATCATGTTGCTCGGTTCGGGCGAGTTAGGAAAAGAGTTTGTAATTGCCGTTAAACGACTGGGACAATATGTAATTGCAGTCGATTCGTATAATGATGCTCCGGCACAGCAGGTGGCTGATGAGCGAGAGGTAATTAATATGCTTGATGGAGATGCGTTGGATAAAATTGTAGCCAAACATCAGCCAGATATTATTGTTCCTGAAATTGAAGCAATAAGAACTGAACGTTTTTATGAGTATGAAAAACAAGGAATACAGGTAGTGCCGAGCGCCAAAGCAGCAAATTTTACAATGAATAGAAAATCGATACGAGATTTGGCTGCAAAGGAGTTGGGACTAAAAACTGCTAACTACAGATATGCAGGTTCGTTGGTTGAGTTAATTCAAGCGGTAGCCGAAATTGGTATTCCCTGTGTGGTAAAACCGTTAATGAGTTCTTCAGGCAAAGGACAGTCGGTAATCAAAACAAAAGAGGATATTGAAAGAGCCTGGGACTACGCCCAGAAAGCTAAACGAGGTGATTACGTGGAAGTGATTGTAGAAGCATTTGTGAATTTTAATTCGGAAATAACGTTATTAACTGTAACACAAAAAAACAGACAAACATTATTTTGTGCTCCAATAGGTCATCGTCAGGAACGTGGTGATTATCAGGAAAGCTGGCAACCTGCTGAAATTAAACCGGATCAATTAAAAGAAGCGCAAGTAATAGCCGATAAAGTTACCAATGCATTAACAGGAGAAGGAATTTGGGGCGTTGAGTTTTTTTAGCCGACGACGGAGTTTATTTTTCAGAATTATCTCCTCGTCCGCACGATACAGGAATGGTTACGTTGGCAGGTACTCAAAATTTTTCTGAATTTGAACTCCATGCACGCGCTATATTAGGATTGCCTATACCTGAAATTACGCTTGAAAGAGTAGGAGCAAGTGCTGTAGTGCTTGCCAATGCAAATGGAATTTCTCCGGTATATGCGGGATTAGCAGAAGCCATGAATAATAAACAAACTGATGTACGAATTTTCGGAAAACCTACTATGCGTCCTTATCGAAGAATGGGAGTTGTTTTAACATATAACTCCTTGAACAGTGATGTAAATGAGGTAAAACAAAAAGCTATTGCAATAGCTAACACGATAAATGTAAAATCAGCATAACAGTTGAATTAATAAGATGGCATTAATTTTAAATATTGAAACTGCTACAACTGTATGTAGTGTTTGTTTGGCAAAGGATGGCATTCCCATTGCTTTTAAAGAGCAAAACGGAGCTTATTCTCATGCAGAAAATTTAACCCTGTTTATACAGGACGTATTTGTGCAAAGTAATATCAATTTAAAAGATATTGATTCCATTGCAGTAAGTATGGGCCCCGGTTCATACACCGGTTTAAGAATAGGTGTTAGCGTGGCAAAAGGATTATGCTACTCTTTAGATAAACCTTTAATTGCCGTTAATACATTGCAGCATATGGCATTATCTGTTTCATCAAAAAAAGATGGTGCTTTAAAAAGCACCAAACAATTGTTTTGTCCGATGATTGATGCAAGAAGAATGGAAGTGTATTGTGCAATATACAATCGTTTTAATGAGGAAGTATTTCCTATAACAGCCGAAATTATTGATAAAAATACATTCGCTGATTTGCTAACAGATAATGAAATTTATTTTTTTGGCAGTGGTGCTGAAAAATGTAAACACCTGTTTTCTGACAATAAAAATGCAAAATTTATAGACGACATAGAATTATCCGCTAATAACATGATAAGTATTTCAAATAAGGCATTTGAGAGCAAAAGGTTTGAAAATGTTTCAACTTTTGAGCCGTTTTATTTGAAAGATTTTTTAATCAAAAAATCAAAAATCTAAATTAAATTGTAATTTTACCCAAGTCAAATAGTTAAAGATCTGTTTGGCGTAAGAATTTTTGTTTTATGAAGAGAGTTATATTACTGCTTTTATTTATTTTGTTTTTTCTTGGAGTTCAGGCTCAAAGGACATTGCATAATGTAAAGAAAATATACATTGGAGCTTTGGAAGGCATTACTACCAGCCAAATATCGGGAGATGGTCATGCCGGATTTCATAAATATGGTATGCTAGGTGGATTGTTTGTAAGAAAAGATATCAGCCCTGGAATTACCCTTCAGTTTGAAGCACTCTATAAAGAAAAAGGCAGCAGATATTACGCCCCTTCAGTTCCTAATACCGGTGCCGCAAATCCTTTATACGAATCACCCACAAATGGATATTTGCTAAAAATAAATTACATCGAGTTTCCATTATTGTTGCAATATACATTTTCCGACCTTTCTAAATTAAAGGGAGTAATTGTAGAGATGGGTCCGGGTTTTGGTATACCGGTGCATATAGAAGAATATGTAACTGTTCCTGGATACAATTTGCGTCAGTATGGTCCCCCTTTTAATTATTATGAAGCTACGGCCAACTTAGGTGTATCATATTATTTCGCTTCTAACTTTGGTCTCAATTTCAGATTTTCAAAATCGGTTAATTCCGTACGTGATTATTATAGAGGAGAAAAAGCTACTTCATTATCGCCGGGTCAGCAAAATACCGTATTGTCATTATCTCTTAATTATCGGTTTCAACTGTAATTTATTCGGTTAACATCATTGGAAAACTTCCCTGTTAAAAAACATAAAATTGTTGTCGCCATTACAGGTGCCAGTGGAGCCATTTATGCGCAGGTGTTGTTAAATAAATTACATGACTTAAGTGAACAGATAGAAGAGGTGGGAGTGGTAATGAGCGACAATGCAAAGGAAGTTTGGAAATTTGAATTGGGTAATATGGATTACGAAAAGTTTACGTTTAATTTTTATAGCAAAACAGACTTTTATGCTCCTTTTGCTTCGGGTTCTTCAAAATTTGATACAATGATTGTATGTCCCTGCTCTATGGGAACATTAGCTCGGATAGCAACGGGTATTTCAAACGATTTAATTACTCGCGCGGCCGATGTTATTCTTAAAGAAAGAAGAAAATTAATTTTGGTAACACGTGATGCCCCTCTTAGTTTAATTCATATTAACAATATGAAAATTGTTACCGAATCGGGGGGGATTATTTGTCCTGCCAGCCCATCGTTTTATAGCCGGCCAAAAAATTTCGAAGAGCTTGCAGCTACTATAATAGATAGAGTTATGGATATAGGCGGATTAAGCCAATCAACGTTTCGTTGGGGTGATAAAAATTAGCTTCAGTCCTTTAAAGTTATTAACAGTCTGTTTGTAAATTGGGGTTTTAAAATGCAACTTTGTAGATACAACTTGCGTCCAAGTTCTTGTAATTTTACAATAATTTTAAAGGAATCTCCTAATGCAAAAAAACATGTTTGAATTAAGTAAAAACATTTTAGAAAAAGTGAGTTTTGATAAAACACTTTTCCGTAAGGAGCTTACAAAGTCACTTCAGTGGCTAAAAAAAGAAGAACAAGCTCTTTTGTTTGTGTGGTGTGTTGGTACGTTTCATCAATACAAAGATATAGTGCTGGAAGTATATAGAAATGTAACAAAATCATAAATCGGGTTTAATGAAATCAAGGTTTCGTAAGAGTCCTTGGTATTTGGTGCGCTTAACAGCTGATTCTTTAAACACTCGTTTAAACGTTTCTTCCGTTAATTCGTACCAGTCATTTCTTGTCATTTCAAGCAATTGGTCATTGGGCTTAAAGTGTGGTTCTTTATTTGGTTTCGAAAAACTATTCCAAGGGCAAACATTCTGACACACATCGCAGCCGAATACCCAATTGTCCATTTTCCCTTTTAATTCACCGGGAATATTTTCTTTTAGCTCAATGGTAAAATACGATATACATTTGCTGCCGTCTACTATGTAAGGCGCAATTATTGCTTCGGTGGGGCAAGCATCTATACATTTAGTGCAAGTACCACAATAATCTTTAATAGGACCATCTGCTTCAAGTTCCAAATCAATGATTAATTCGGCTATAAAATAAAACGAACCATTATTCTTATTTATCAAATTGCTGTTTTTACCAATCCAGCCCAAACCGCTTTTTTTAGCCCAGGCTTTGTCCATCACAGGTGCTGAATCAACAAACACACGTCCTTCCACATCGCCAATGTTTTCTTTAATGAATTCCAATAATTCATTCAACTTTTCTTTGATCACAGTATGATAATCTTTACCATAAGCATACTTACTTATTTTAGGAGCTGTTACGTCCTTTTGAGTTTCAGATGGAAAATAATTTAACAAAAGTGATATTACCGATTTAGCTCCCGGTACAAGCAACCTTGGATCTAACCGCTTATCAAAATAATTTTGCATATAGCTCATTTGCCCATGCATGTTATTGTTAAGCCAGTTTTCTAATCGGGATGCTTCTTCTTCCAAAAAGTCCGCTTTAGATATACCGCAATAATCAAATCCTAAGCGTTTAGCTTCCTTTTTTATTAAATGCGTGTAGTTGTGAATGGACATTTATAAATGATGACTGAGGGCAGACGGTGATGATAAAATGTGATAGCTATTTAATTCGTCAATCTGCAAATTGTAAACTGTTGATTTTATAAGTCCAAATCAAACAAACTTCCTTTTTGCGTGTGTGGTATTTTTCCAAGATGTTTGTATGCTTGTTCTGTAGCCTCTCTGCCACGTGGTGTGCGGACAAGATAACCTTCCTGAATTAAAAAAGGTTCATACACTTCTTCAATAGTTCCGGCTTCTTCGCCTACGGCTGTGGATATGGTGGTGATACCTACCGGCCCCCCTTTAAACTTTTCAATTAATGTAGAAAGTATGCGAATGTCCATTTCATCCAATCCGTTCTTGTCTACATTTAATGCAGCTAAGCTGCTGTTTGCAATTGCCAGATCAATAGAGCCATTGCCTCTTATTTGTGCAAAATCTCTAATTCTTCTCAGTAATGCATTTGCTATACGTGGTGTGCCTCTGCTTCTTCTGGCAATTTCATGCGCTGCTTCATCGGTAATAGCAACATTTAAGATGTCTGCAGCACGTACAATAATTTTTTTGAGCAATGCAGCATCGTAATAATTTAATCGGGAGTTAATCCCAAAACGTGCACGTAATGGAGCGGTTAGCAAACCACTTCGCGTAGTTGCACCCACCAATGTAAACGGGTTTAATTTAATTTGAACACTGCGGGCATTGGGTCCGCTGTCAATCATAATATCAATTTTATAATCTTCCATTGCAGAATATAAATACTCTTCCACAATAGGACTAAGTCGGTGTATTTCATCAATAAATAATACATCATATTCTTCCAGATTGGTGAGTAAACCAGCCAAATCGCCAGGTTTGTCCAGTACAGGACCAGAAGTGATTTTAATATTTACTCCTAATTCAGCTGCAATAATATTTGCTAAAGTGGTTTTTCCCAGACCGGGAGGGCCATGTAGTAAAACATGATCGAGCGCTTCGCTTCTTTGTTTAGCAGCCTGAACAAATACTTTTAAATTTTCAACTACTTCGTATTGTCCCGTAAAATCGGAGAATTCGCCCGGACGAAGTACTTTTTCAAACTCCTTCTCAGCAGGACTTAAATTTTCTGATTCAGGATCTATATTTGGATTCATTGATTGTGAGAGTATTTAAAAGCCAAATTTACAAAAATGCAGCGAAAGCGAAGTAATTGTTAATTTTCAAAAACATTTTTATTGTTAGAGCCTTTTTAAATTTCATTGCTAAAAATAGATCGTCACTCAATAGTTCTCGATATGCTCACCGAAAAGGCTCGCTACTCGAACTGACATCCATATTTTCGCACAGTCACTTCGAGTAGGCTTTTTCAGCCGTATCGAGAAGTGAATATTGAAAATCATATACTTAACAAATATTCGGATGAAATTTAAACAGGCTCTAAGCGACAATCATCAAACCTGTAATACATAATTGGAGTCGATTTACTAAAAAACCAAAACGAATGAACTGATCATTTGGAATTAGCGACGTTCATTTTTTTTATTCACTGGCAGAGTAAAACTAAATGTTGTTCCTTCATTTACTTTACTGGTTACAGAAATGGTTTGGTTATGTGCTTCTATGATGTGTTTTACAATTGCCAAACCAAGACCTGTTCCTCCCTGATCGCGGGAGCGGCTTTTGTCCACACGGTAAAAACGTTCAAACAAACGCGGTAAATGTTCAGCATGTATACCGATTCCATTATCTGTTACTTCAATGGAAATTGTATCACCCAAATCATGAAAACGGATTTTTGTTTCACCATATTCCTTCCCGTATTTAATAGAATTTACAAACAGATTCACCAATACCTGACGAATTCTGAATCTATCAGCATATAAAAAAACGGGAGTATTATCTTTGGGTAAATTTATCATAATACCTTTTGCTGTAGCCCGCATCTCTTCGGCATCAGCCACTTCTTTTGCCAGTATCCCAATGTCGAATCGTTCCGGTTCTATAACTAATTCGCCAGTTTCAAGTTGGGAGATGGATTCTAAATCTTCAATAATGTGAATCATCCTGTCAATACTTTTTTCGGCACGCATCAGGTAATTTTTATTAACGGTTTCATCTTCTAAACCTCCATCAAGTAAGGTAGAGATGTATCCTTGAATGTTAAAGATGGGTGTTTTTAATTCGTGCGAAACATTACCTAAAAATTCTTTCCGGTATAATTCTAATTTTTGCAAGCGGTCTATTTCTTTTTTTCGTTCATCGGCCCAAGCCACTATCTGTGCCTGTAAATCAGCAATTTCATTGCCCTCTGAAATTGCAGTTGTTTGTTTTTTTGTATTATATGATCTGTGATTTCTCACCATACTCAACACATTGTTTATTTTTTTTAATATCAAAAAATCAACCAGAAGTACAATGATAATCGCTGTTATGAATGATATAAAAAAATAATTTGCTACTATGTGTAAATTAACCTGACCTGAAAAAGATTGATACACGGTAATGCCTAAAGCCATTGATAACGCTACGACTAGCGCCACAATAACTAACAATAATTGGGAGGAAATAGTTTTCATCTATATAATTTAAAATTCAAATGTGTACCCAATACCTTTTACGGTTCTGAAATAATCTTCGCCCAGTTTTTCGCGCAACTTGCGGATGTGCACATCAATTGTTCTATCGCCTACGACTACTTCTCCACCCCACACTTTATCAAGTATTTCTTCTCTTGTAAAAACCTTACCGGGTTTGGTAGTAAGCATTGCCAATAATTCAAATTCTTTTCGTGGTAAGGTAATTTCTTTTCCATTTTGAATTATAAGATACCGTTCACGATCTATTTTTATTCCTCCGGTTTCAATAATATCAGGCGCGGAAGCTGCTTTTCCAATATCTGCTCTGCGTAGCAGCGCTTTGATTCTGCTGATAAGTACGCGTGGTTTTACAGGTTTAGTGATGTAATCATCGGCTCCCGATTCAAAGCCTGCAATTTGTGAAAAGTCCTCTCCACGTGCAGTTAAAAAAGCGATCAACACATTTTTCAGTTCGGGAGTATGACGCAATTCTCTGCAAGCATCCATTCCATCCATTTCGGGCATCATGGCATCTAATATAATCAAATCAGGAAGTTCTTTTTTTGCTATTGAAATGGCTTCTTTACCATTGTTTGCCTCTATTACAAGATAACCTTCTTTTTTAAGATTATAACTTAGAAATTCAAGAATGTCCGGCTCATCATCTACCAGTAAAATTTTTTGCGCTGTACTCATGCAACCATTTTTTTATTTGTTCAACAAAATTCTAAAAGTAGTTCCTTTATTAATTTCCGACTGCAATACAAAGATACTTCCATTATGGTAATTTTCGATAATACGCTTTGTTAAAGATAATCCTAAACCCCATCCTCGCTCTTTGGTGGTGAATCCGGGTTCAAAAACTGTTTTGAACTTTGATTTTATTATACCTTTCCCTGTATCAGTAATATCAATTACAACAGTATTTGATTGTTCAAAAACATGAGCTGCAATAGTGCCTTTGCCATCCATCGCATCAACTGCATTTTTATAAATATTTTCAATAGCCCATTCAAATAAAGGAATGTTTAATTGTGCTTTCAATTCTTTTGCGACATCAGTTTCTATAGTAATGGTAACGTTTTTTGACGTACGTTGTTTAATGTAATTTGATATTTCTGTCAGAGTTCTTATTACATCAGCTTTTTCCAATTTTGGACTTGAACCAATTTTTGAAAAGCGTTCGGTTATTGTTTCCAAACGGGTAACATCTTTTTCTATTTCAGAAATTATTTCTTTGTCTAATTCTTTGGCTTTAAAATATTCCACCCATGCCATTAGTGAAGATAGCGGTGTACCTAACTGATGTGCAGTTTCCTTTGCCATGCCAACCCACACTTGATTTTGCTCGGCTTTGCGAGCGGTGCTGAATAACAAATATGCGATTAACAAAAATACACCTACAATTCCAAACATCACATAAGGATAGTATTTTAATTGCGTTAGCAATGTTGATTGCTGGTAAAAAATATAATTTTTTCCGGCACTGCCAAACTCAACTTCTATCGGTTGATTTTCTTCTGCCATTTCCTTTAACGTCTGTTTCAAAAACGTGGTGTCTTTTAATTTTAATGAATCTATTTTACCTGTTGCAATTATATTCAATTTGTTTGCATCGGTGTAAATAACAGGCACAGAGGCTGAATTTATTGCTACTTCAGAGATAAACGATTTAATCAAATCATCAAGTACCGTTTTTAGTTCCAAAAAGAGTTTGGAGTCTTTATAAAACAAGTAGTTTTTCTTTTGCTTATAAACTACAATTTCTATTGGAGGTTGTAAGGCTTGCATTTCCTTCATTTGCTGGCGCAAATACACAATATCATTTTCTTTAGCCGGATTTAAGTTGCGTGAAGCAATTGGATTTTTATTCTCATCGGCTAGTATAACAGGAACAGTAGTATTATCCGAAACTACTTTTAAAACAAAACTGTAATCATTCAACTCTTTGGAAAGCTCTCTAGTTGCGTCGGCCCAAAGCTCTACCTTTTTTTGTTCCTGATCTTTTAGTTTGTCAAATAATTCATGAGTGTATTTTACTAAGTTGGCTTTTTTTTGAACAGCCTCTGCCCATAGCTTTACATTTTTGCGCTCGTCCTGTGATATTTCATTTACCAAACTATTGGTATACCATAACGATGCCCCAACAATAACAATAGCTGTAACAAACAACCATAACTTCCATTGCTGTTTTTGTGAGTAAACGTTCATATTAATTGGGATGTATGGCTTTATAATGACTAATGTACTGAATTTTTAAGTACACTTAAAAATCTTCATCATTACTTGGTTTTTTCGGAACTTTCAGTTCCTTTTTTTCTGTTTGTTTTGGATTTTGTTTTTTATTCTCTTCCCATTCTATTTTTAATTTTTGTTCTTGTTTTTTAGGTGCTGCTTTTAAAGTGGTGTCTTTTTTAAACAGGCCAAACTCCTCTTTTAACAAGCTTTTTACTGTTTGCTTTTCTGTTTTTATATTTTGTTTAAACTGCAATACGGCTTCTTTGGTGTCATATTTAATTATAGGATGAGCTACAGTGCCGGTCATTGATAAAAACAGATTGGTACGCTTACGTTCGTCCTCCGCTACCTCTCCAAACTCCTCGTTTTCCTTTTTGTTTTGTTTTGCTTTTCTAGATAGCAACTCGTCCAGAGTTAATTTTATTTTATAATTAATATCATTGTTGAAGCTGTGTGTGCCGGATGCAAATAAGTTAATAGCATTTGAATTGATTTCCATTTTTGGGATTGAAACGATTTTATTTTTTATTTCAAACTGATTTTTAAGTGTTGAAAAACGCACATTCATCAATTCCTGCAAATCAATAAAACGCGATAAACTCTTCATTGATTCTACATTGTTCAATTCTCCTTTTTCAATCGTCATATCAATATTAGCAAGAAGCTTTTCTAAATCTATTGACAATTTTGGACTTATGGGGGTTTTAAGCTGAATGGTAGCTGTAACAATGCCTTTTATATTTTTATCGGTGATGGTTGGTTGTCCGAAATTTTCAAAAGCAGTAAACATGTTTGTAACATTTATATTCTTCGCCTCCGAAATACAACTGACAAATAATTTTGATGTATCACTTCCATCTACAATTCCTTTAGTAGAAAAGGTTCCATTCATTGTTGAAATAATAATTGGATCAACCGTTAGTCGTCGGTTTTGTAATTTAACAATGCCTTTTATATCCGATGCTTCGAATTTTCTGAATTCCAAATGTGCAATCTGACAGTTCAAATTAAAATCAATATGTTCTGAAAGTATCAATTTATAAGGACTTTTAGAGGTTGTATGCTCAGCTTTGTTTTCGAGCAGTTGATTCAGGTCAATATTTTTCGAATTTAATGAAGCATCTATTGTTATTGTTTCATTTTTCCTGAACAAAAATCCCATAATGTTTTTAAATTCTCCTGTTAATTGAAAGTCGCTGTTGGAAAGGTTTCCGTTAAAATCAGAAACAATAAGGTTGTTGTTGTAAAAATTAAAATTGCCATTAATGTTTGTATAGGGAAGAACATTGTTTTTTATTTTCAAATTCATGTCTGTCAACTTTGCACTTCCTGTAACGATTGACTTTTCGCTAGAAACAGCATGTATATCACTCCATTTTCCATTTAGTATTACATCTAATTTCAGTTGTCCTGAAATACTTTCTATAGTATCAAATTTTACAAAGTGATGGAGTTCTTCCAATGCCATGGTTGTTTTAATGTTTGAATAGATAAATAAGTTATCAAAATCTTCCAGTTTCAATTCTCCCGATATCAATCCATTATTTAACTTGGCATAAAACGCACTTACTATTAAAACACTTGTTTGCGCATTACAATTATCACCATTGGTAAAGCTTCCTTTTAAGCTCACTTGTTGCAAGCTAATATTGTTTGCTGTTTGTATTATGTTAGCATTGTTTATTCCAAAATTGGCAGTTAGCCGGGGCTTTTTATTATCTGAAAGTTCACCTTTTATTTTTGCACTAAAATAAAATTCTCCTTCACTGTTGTATTCTTTAATTCGTTCCTTATATTTGGTTGGAATCAATGACAATACCGATTTTATGTTTAATTCCTTTCCTTTAATATTTACGTCAAGTAAGGTTTTATCTTTAGCATAAATGTTACCTGTAGTTTCAAATAAAGCGTCTTCTAAAGTAAATTTCCCTTTTTTTATAGTATATAATTTTTGAATGTTATCAACATCAAAATCCAGTTGAACGTGTAGGTCTTTTTTTTGGAAAAACGTATTTTTATCAGTTTTTATATAATTTACATAGATATCGCTCAACACATCTAGTGAATATTTTGAATCGGAAAACTTACCTGAGATAGTACTTTTGTTGATTACCAAACTGATTTGTTGTTCTGTTTTAAAATTCTTGTAATTCAGTTGAGTTTTTTTTAAAACTACTTTTTCCAAAGCAAATGAAAAATGCGTAGAATCGCTCTCAGAAGAGGACTTCCAAAAATGGTAATTGTCATTTCCTTTTTTATCAATTCTAATATTTAAAATTGCATTGTTCGCAATTATTTTTTTGATGTGATAATTCTTATTGAATACATCAACGATATTAAAGAGCAATGATATCCTGTCGATTTGGAATAGCGTGTCTTTCTTTTTGCTGTCAATAGCATCCAACGCAGTTACATTTTTGAATTCAATTGATGCCAGCGGAAAATTTTTCAGCACTGTAAAATGAATGTCTTTTCCCTCAACAATAATGGGTGTATTGAGCTCTTTGTTGAGTTCGGAAACAACGTAATTTTTAACCTCATCCTGATAAAAATATCCGAATAAAAAGCCACCACCGATAATTAAGATTATTAAAAAAAACAAGAGAAAAATAATGCGTTTTAAAAAACGCAATACAGGGCGATTGTTTTTATTCGCAGGGATTAGAGGAACTGAATTGTTTTCGTTACTCATAACAACTTATTTCTTACAAAGATTACAGAATTATGTTCAACTACAAAAAGATATTGCTAATAACGAAGGGTGAATAAGTTTAGTGTGTGATATACTAAACTAAAAAGGCCTTAACCACTTTTAGGAAAAGACCTTTTTATTCTATAAATCAACTATGAATTTTAATCTTTCACACTAATCATCTTCAACATTCCTATTTCAGCTTCTGTTAGCAATCTCCAGCGTCCTCTGGGCAGATCCTTTTTAGTGAGAGGGCCAAAGGTTACTCTGTCCAGCTTTTTTACTTTGTAGTCAAGGTGTTCAAATATTCTACGTACAATTCGGTTTTTACCCGAGTGTATCTCAACACCTACTTGCGTTTTGTCAGATCCGTTACCTACATAAGCAATCACATCCACTTTCATTGGACCGTCTTCCAGCTCAATACCTTCACTTATTTCATTTAGGTGCGTTTGTTTTAAAGGATGATCGAGTTCCACGTGATATGTTTTTTTTATTCCGTAACGTGGGTGAGTTAATTTTTTGGTAAGCTCTCCATCATTGGTAAATAAAAGTAATCCGGTAGTATTTCTGTCTAATCTTCCAACCGGATAAATACGTTCGCGACATGCACCCTGAATAAGATGCAAAACGGTTTTGCGTTCCTGAGGATCATCGGCAGTAGTGATATAATCTTTTGGTTTATTTAAAATCAAATACACAGGGCGCTCCTTTTTCAGTGTTTGGCCGCCATAATTAACAATGTCAGTTGGTTTTATTTTATAGCCCAATTCGGTTATTACCTTCCCGTTTACTTTAACAACGCCTGATGTAATTAGTGTATCCGCTTCGCGTCGGGAGCATATTCCGGCATTGGAAAGGTATTTGTTAAGGCGAATAGAACCATCATCTTCTTTAGGTTTTGAAGAAAATGGAGTATCCGATTTTTTAACATCAGAACGACGTTTGTTAAATCCTGTAGTTGATTTGGAATAACTTTTTTTATATAAGGGTTTTGATTCAGTACCTCTTTCGCTTCCCGTTCTTTCGGAGTTGCGTTTAGGTTTATCTTCATCAAAATTAGATGATTCAACTGATGGTTTAGAAAAACTTTTTTTTAACGAAGGTTTAGCTCCTGAAGTACGACTTGAACGCGGTTTTTCATCTCTGTCAAAGTTCGACGATGTTTCAACTGTCGGTTTAGAATAAGTTTTTTTGAACGGAGGTTTTCCCCCTGCTGTGCGAGTTGAATGTGGTTTTCGGTTTTCATCAAAATCAGAGGGCCGTGATTCTTCACGAAAACGATTGAAAGAAGAAGGCTTTTGCTTTCTATCACCATTTGTTTTTCTTTCAGAAGTTTTTTTTCCTCCGGCAGCACCTTTACTGTCGGGACGAGTTGTTTTTTTTGGCATGAATGTGTTTTTTACAAAGATAGCTAAAGCGCATGAGATAACAGGCAACCATGTTAAATTCCAAATCCATAATAGGCTTTCATGCCATTTGGATAAACGCCTTCAATGAGCACTCCACCTTTTTTGTTTACTAATGCAGCTTCAATATCTTTTGCTGAAGTGATTTTCTTTTTATCAATACTTGTTATAATAAAACCCTCCTGCACACCAACACTTAATAACTTTCCGGCTTGTAATTGCGTTATTTTCAATCCATTTTCTATATTCAATTTTTTTAATTCAGCTTTGCTTGCCGGTTCAAACAATGCTCCCAATGAGGTTATTGCTTCAGCTTTTGTTTTTTCTACAATGCTTACATCGCCATTTTTATTTTTGAGTGTAAGTTTAATGGTTTTGAGTTGCTCATTTCTTTTAACAGTAACATTTATAATGTCTCCGGGGCGATAGCGACTCACTTGCTCTTGCAGTTCAGGTACGTTGTTAACATTTACTTCACCTATTTTTAAAATTACATCTCCGCTTTTAACTCCGGCTTCTTCGGCCGAACCACCCACTGATAAAGCATCTACGTAAACCCCTTTAATTTCGGAAATGTTTTTTTCTTTTGCCAGATTTGCATCTAAATCGCGTATGCTTACACCAATAAATGCACGTTGAACTTCGCCAAACTCAATTAAGTCAGCGACTACCTTGCGAGCAATGTTTACGGGTATAGCAAAAGAATATCCAGTATATGAACCGGTATTGGAAGCTATAGCGGAATTGATACCTATAAGTTCTCCGTCAGTGTTTACCAATGCTCCCCCGCTGTTTCCGGGGTTAACCGCTGCATCCGTTTGTATAAAAGATTCTACAGGGTGAAGTCCTTTTTCCGGATTGTTTTCCAGAATATTAATATTTCTTGCTTTGGCACTTACAATGCCGGCAGTAACGGTAGATGTAAGATTAAATGGGTTCCCGACGGCAAGCACCCATTCACCAATTTTTACTTCGTCTGAATTTCCGTAAGCCATAAAAGGTAAGTTCGTTTCTTTTATTTTAAGTAATGCTAAATCTGTTGTGGGGTCTGCACCTATCAATTCGGCAGTGTAAGTTCGTTTGTCATTTAACGTCACTTCTATTTTTTCGGCTTGCTGTACCACATGATTGTTCGTGATAATGTATCCGTTTTCGGAAACAATCACACCGGAACCGCTTGCTGTTTTCGACTCTTTTTGTTGAGGAATATTTGGTTCGAAAAAATATCGGAAAGGGTCATATAAATTTGCATTGTTGGTTTGCTGATAAGTGTAAGACGTTTTTACATTGACCACTGCATGGACTGATTTTTCGGCGGCTATTGTAAAATCAAGTGGCGCTTTAGCTCCTGAACTTGACACGTTTACAAATTTAGTTGGAACAGTGAGTGTTAACGGAGAATGTTCGCTTGCATTTTGTTGTTGTATAAAATGATTAAAGGCTAAGGATGAAACACCTCCCAGAATCGCTATAAAAGCTATATTGGCTAATCTTTTCATGGCTATTTTGTTTTTTTTATGTTTAAATTACAACACAAAATTAATTCCTGTTATTGCAAACAATATTTATTTTTAACATAGATTAACAGACATTACTAAAGGTTGTTTAACTTTGTGTCATTACTATTTTGAACACATAAATATGGCTGACAATAAAGAAAAGACCCAATTTTTTATTTGGGGAATGTTAACAGGGTTAATTATTGCCGGTAGTTTTTTCATTTTTAAATTAGACGATTATTTTGAAAAATTAAAGCTGTATAAAAATATTACAAAAACTTTTTATCTGAATACCAAAAAAGATAAGGGTGGTGATGAAAAATACGTTTCCGAAATAGAGGAAGACCAAAGCGGCACTTCTGATAAACATAAAAAAGAAACGGAAAATAGCGAAAAGAGAAAATCAGAAATAAATAAAAACAAAACAGATACGGAATACGATGCTCAAAAAGCTGCATATCCTGAAGACAGTTTGCCGGAAGCCAATTTAGACGATGATGAAATTGAAGCAATTGTTATTCAAAAAGATGAACTAATTGCGTCAGTCACAGTACAAATAACAGATTTGAATCCTTTATCGAGCACCGAAAAAAATTCCGATTCTGTTATTCAAAAGGTAAGTGGCATAAGAGATGACAGAACAGTTACTAAAAAAAACATAGATGTAGAATTATGGAAATCGCCTTTGCATTATAAAGGTTACAAGATGAGTAGAAATAAACTTGTTTTATATGGGTTTGCATCGTTGGAGGGAATTAAAATTTTTAAGCTCGACGATGTTACTTACATCAAGTTGGCATCTGCAATTTACAAACTGGATCAAACATATGATTACAAGGCGTATCAGCATGTTGACGATCCATCAATCATTAATAAATTAAAATAAATGCAATTTTATAAATATCAAGGAACAGGCAACGATTTTATACTTTTTGATAATCGTGATTTAAAATTTAATCGCAATGATACTGCTTTAGTGGCAAAATTATGTCATCGTCGCTTTGGCATTGGCGCTGATGGACTGATGCTGTTGCAGGCAAAAGAGGGATTTGATTTTGAGATGGTGTATTATAATTCTGACGGTAACGAAAGTTCAATGTGCGGAAATGGTGGCAGATGTATTGTTGAGTTTGCAAGAACATTAGGATTGGCAAAAGAAAATACGCATTTTTATGCTAGTGATGGAGTACACGAAGCTATTGTTACACCAGGCTTTGTTAGTCTTAAAATGAAAGATGTTGATGAGATAGAGGCTGCCGCAGATTTTTCTTTTTTAAACACAGGCTCTCCGCATTATGTAGCATTTGTTAAAAACATTACAGCGTTTAATGTGTTTGAAGAAGGCAAAAAAATAAGATATAACAGTCGTTTTAAAACAGAAGGAACAAACGTGAATTTTATTGAAAAGCAAGGAGAGGAATTGTTTGTTCGCACATATGAAAGAGGTGTAGAAGACGAAACGTATTCTTGCGGAACAGGTGTAACTGCAGCAGCGTTGGTAGCTGCTATCAATAATGTTTCATCGGGAACAAATTATTGTAATATTAATACCTTGGGTGGAAAGTTGAAAGTAAAATTCAATAATCACAATAATAAAAGCTTTACTGATGTGTGGTTAGAGGGTTCAGCAACATTTGTTTTTAAAGGGGAAATTAAAATTTAACGGTAGAATAAAACATCAATAACACAGGTTACTTATTTTCACTTGCTATGAAGATCGGAAAGTCGGAATACCATTTATTTTATTGTAAATTAGATTTTTAAAAAATTCGACCATGAAACTGGCAGGACAACAGATTTTTTTAAGAGCGCTTGAACCTTCGGATGTTGATATATTGTATTATTGGGAAAATGACACCGAAAACTGGTTGATAAGCAATACACAAAGCCCCTTTTCTCGTTTTGTACTTGAACAATATCTAGCTTCTGCTCATCAGGATATATATAGTGTAAAACAGCAACGGTTTATGATTTGCGGCCTAACCGATAATAAACCTTTGGGAACCATTGAGCTTTTTGATTTTGACCCCAATCATCAACGAGCAGGGATAGGAATTTTAATCGCTGAAAAAAGTGAACGAAAAAAAGGATACGCTTCGGAAGCAATAGATATACTCATGCAATACGGTTTTGAAGTTTTAAATTTACGCCAACTATATTGTAACATTACTATTGATAACGAACCCAGTATCTCATTATTTCAGAAACATAAATTTGAAATTTCAGGAAACAAAAAACAATGGATACGCGACGGAAAACAATTTAAAGATGAATTGATACTACAACGATTCAGATAGAATAAATTTTCTTATTCCGCTATTTGATTATGGCAAAAAAAACTTCTTTTTTTAAAAAAATTATTGTTTCCATCTTTCTGGTTTTGATTATCACAGGAGGCGTTGGCGGATATTATGCGTATAAGGTAATTTACCAATCGAATGTAAATTTGGGTGAACGAAAATCTCAGATTATATATATACCAACAGGTTCTTCGTTTGACGATGTGATACGTATTTTGGGTGAAAATAATATTTTAAAAAATCGTGCAACATTTGAGTTTTTATCCGAGAAAAAGAAATATAAAAATAACATAAAACCCGGTAAATACCGTATTCTTGCTAAGATGAGCAATAATGCCTTAATTAATTTGTTGCGAGCGGGTATTCAAGAGCCGGTTGAATTGAGTTTTAATGGAATAAAAACAAAAGAACAACTTGTATCACGCCTCTGTAAACGTATTGAGGCAGATTCAACTGATTTGTATGATGCAATGAATAGTAATGATTATCTCACTAAATATGGGTTTAACCGTGATAACGTATTGGCAATGTTTATTCCCAATACCTATGAATTTTTTTGGAACACTTCCACTGATGAATTTTTTGAAAGGATGGCAAAAGAATACAAAAAAGTTTGGACAGATGAACGAAAACAATTAGCAGCCAAATTAGGCTTTTCGCAAGTGGATGTAACGATATTAGCATCTATTGTACAAGCAGAACAGTGCTGTGATTACGAAGAAAAACGAAAAATTGCAGGATTGTATATTAATCGGTTAAAAAAAGGAATGGCGCTGCAATCTGATCCTACGGTAATTTATGCTATCGGCGATTTTTCCATTCAACGTGTTTCTTATGCACAAACTCGTTTGAATTTACCACACAATACCTACATGAATAAAGGCTTACCTCCAGGACCAATAGGTTTTGTGCAAACATCCTCCATTGATGCAGTGCTCAATCATGACAATAATAATTATATTTTTATGTGTGCAAAAGAAGACTTATCAGGCAAGCATTATTTTTCAAAAACCTATGCACAACATTGCGATTACGCTAAAAGATATCGTGGTACTATGGATAAGTTAGGAATTAAATAAGCAACTATTATTATCCTTTCAATTTTTCATTGTTTTTGTGTCGCGTACCATCCCTGTTAATTTTTTTCTGCATATTTTTTTCGAAAGCTTTTGTCAAATCAATTCCGGTTTGATTGGCCAAACAAATTAAAACAAATAATACATCTGCTAACTCATCTTCCAGATTTTTGTCTTTATCGTTTTCTTTAAACGATTGTTCACCATATGTGCGTGAGATAATTCTTGCAACTTCTCCCACTTCTTCAGCAAGTAGCGCCATATTTGTCAGTTCAGAAAAATAACGAACTCCGTGTTCCTTTATCCACTTATCTACCAACTGTTGCGCCTGCTCAATACTAAGTGCCTGTTTATTCATTTTTTGATTCAAGTAATTTCAAAAAGAACTAATACTGGTGTGTTGTGTTATAAATCAAATTTTATACCTTGTGCTAAAGGTAAAGTACTACCATAGTTAATGGTATTTGTTTGTCGGCGCATATAGGTTTTCCAGGCATCAGAACCACTTTCTCGACCACCGCCTGTTTCCTTTTCACCGCCAAAGGCACCACCTATTTCAGCACCTGAAGTACCAATGTTAATATTTGCTATACCGCAATCAGAGCCTGCCTGCGACAAAAACAATTCCATTTCTTTTACATCATTTGTAAACAAGGACGATGATAACCCTTGCGGTACGTTGTTTTGCATAGCAATGGCTTCGTCAATGGTTTTGTATTGCATCACATAAAGTATAGGTGCAAAGGTTTCCTGTTGTACAATACCCATTTCGTTTTTCGCTTCAATAATGCATGGCTTTACATAGCAGCCACTTTCGTAATCTTTTCCGGTAAGTACACCTCCTTCAACTATTATTTTACCGCCCTCATTTTTTGCCTTTTTAATAGCATTCAAATAGTTTTCAACAGCACCTTTATCAATGAGTGGTCCTACATGGTTTTCAGGATCTAAAGGGTTTCCACAGCATAGTTGGGCGTATGCTTTTTTTAACACCTCAATGGTTTTATTATACACACTTTCGTGGATGATTAAACGGCGTGTAGAAGTACAACGTTGCCCTGCTGTGCCAACGGCACCAAATACTGCTCCCTTTATCACCATTTCCAGATTAGCGTATTGTGAAACAATAATGGCATTATTACCTCCTAATTCTAATATACTTTTCCCGAAACGTTCTGCAACAACCATTGATACATGTCTTCCTATACGTGTTGACCCTGTGAATGACAGCAATGGAACACGCTTGTCATTGATAAGCAACTCTCCAGATTCATTACCAATTATTAAGCAACTTACACCTTCAGGAACATTGTTCCGTTTTAAAACTTTTGCAATTATATTTTGACAAGCAATTGCGCATAAAGGAGTTTTTGAACTTGGTTTCCAAACGCATACATCTCCGCATACCCATGCTAATGCAGCATTCCAGCTCCATACGGCAACAGGAAAGTTAAATGCAGAAATAATGCCCACAATACCAAGAGGATGCCACTGCTCCATCATACGATGCATTGGTCGTTCACTGGCTATCGTTAAACCATATAACTGACGGGATATTCCAACGGCAAAATCGCAAATGTCTATCATTTCTTGCACCTCTCCCAAACCTTCCTGAAGGCTTTTCCCCATTTCGTAAGAAACAAGTTTTCCTAACGGTTCTTTGTATTTACGAAGTTCTTCTCCTATTTGGCGCACCACTTCACCTCTTTTGGGTGCCGGTGTCAGCCTCCAGTTTTTAAACGCTTTTTCGGCTGTTTGAATTACCTTTTCATAATCTTTGGTATCGGCTGTACGAATAGTGGAAATGAGTTTACCATCGACCGGAGAATAGGATTTTAATTCTTTCCCTTTCGTAACGAGGTGTTTTATACCGGTAGATGCTCCATTATTAGTTGTTGTAATTTTTAGTTCTTTCAGAACAGTATCGATTCCAAATTTTTTTGAAGATTTATCTTTAGTCATAAAAAGCATATTTGTGTTATGCGAATTTAACAAAAACAAACCAACTCTTACAGCCTTTTATTAATCACTTCCATTATACAAAACTTCTATGAGATTATATCATTGCTGAAAATTATAACGTTATTTTGTATGAATGAAATTTAAACCGTTTCTTTAATGCTATGAACAATTCTTTCCCCGTTGAATATTCTACACTTTCAAGTCAACATCTTTTAACGCTTATTACATCGTGTTATAAGCTTAATTCAAGCTCCTCTATCAGTTACATAAAAAGAGGATTTAATGATACGTATTTAATTGCCGGCAATAAGCAATCGTACATCTTACGTGTATATAAGCATAAATGGAAAAATATTGAAAATGTTAAAGCCGAAGTGAAGTTGTTAAATTACTTACATGAAAATGGTGTTAATGTATCACACCCCATCGCCGATTATCAGCAACAATTTATACAAACAATAAATGCTCCGGAAGGGTTGAGGTACGCAGTTCTGTTTACATTTGCGGAGGGGCAACAAATAAAAAAACTGACAACTGAACAATCTTTTTTGTTAGGCAAAGAAACGGGTAACATGCACCGGCTTACGCTCAATAAAAATTTTGGTGAAACTGCGTTTAACTATAGTTTTGAAACCCAACTGAACAATGCCCTTACTATTTTAAAACCTTTATTAGCAAACTATACCGAGCAATATGCGTATTTGCTTTTTTTGAAAGAAGAGCTTTTGAAGAGTTGGAAAAATTGCAATGAAAAAGAAATTGGATATGGCATTTGTCACGGCGATTTACAAGCAGAAAACTTCCATATTAACTCCAATAATGACTTTACTTTTTTTGATTTTGATTTTTCCGGAAACGGATGTTTGATATATGATATTGGCGTTTTTATATGGTATGATCATAAAAATAAACCTAAAGAAATTATACAATCTTTTTTAAATGGTTATCAAATACAACGCACATTAACTAAATCAGAAATGCAACTCTTGCCTTATTTCAGCACGCTCAGGGCTTTATTTCAATTGAGTTTGTTTTGCAGTATTAGTAACGGAAGCTCACTCCCTTTATGGCCCATAGAGCAAGCAGCTAGTTTTGTGTGGAAAATAAAGAAGTGGCAAGAAGCAGTAAAATCAACTACATTACCATAAATTACTTCACAATATTTTTTAATAGAAATGAAAAATAAAACATCATTCTCTTTCAAAAGCCGTTGCAAAAGTTTTGTGTATGCGTTTGAGGGATTGAAAACGCTGTTACGGAATGAACACAATTCACGGATTCATTTTTTTGCAGCCGTGATAGCAATTGTTCTTGGATTTATACTAAAAATAAGCACTACTGAGTGGTGTATCATTTTGTTTGCAATTGGATTTGTGATTTTTGCTGAAATTATAAATACAGCCATTGAAACTTTAACGGATATGATTTCGCCGGAGTATCATAAAAAAGCAAAAGAGGTAAAAGATTTGGCAGCGGCGGGAGTGCTTATTGCAGCTATTATTGCATTAGCAATAGGTGTAATTATTTTTGCTGAAAAAATTATAAATTTCATTCTTCTGTTTCGTCACAACATGGTAAACTAATATAAAATTCAGTCCCTTTATTTACTACACTTTCAAATTTTATTTTACCATTTATCGATTCCACCATGTTTTTAACCATTGCTAAACCTAATCCCATTCCACCTGTTTTGGTCGTGAAATTAGGTGTAAATATTTTGTCCGAAATATCGCTATCTATACCGATACCATTATCCTTTATAACTATCAGATAGTAGTCATTATCCTTTGTCAAATTAATTTCTATTGTTCCATTTCTGTCATTGGGGATGGATTGAATAGCATTTTTAATTAAATTATTAAACACACGCATTAACTGCTCTTTGTCTGCCAACACCAATGCGTTGCTCAATTTACTATTAAAGTTTATAGTAACATTTTCCGATTCATCAAATAGCGCTATGCACGTTGATATGGTATGATAGAGATTCACTTTCTCTACTTTTGCTCTGGGCATTTTGGCAAAGTTAGAGAACTCTGTAGCAATGTTAGATAGTGCATCAATTTGTTCAATAAGAGTTCCTGTAAGTTGTTTCATCTTTTGCTCCATGTCAGGAGAATTGTCGTCTTTAAGGCGCTGCAAGTGCTGTATGCTCAACTTCATCGGTGTAAGTGGGTTCTTTATTTCGTGTGCAACTTGCTTCGCCATTTCTCTCCAGGCAATTTCACGCTCTGATTTTGCAAGTAGTTCAGCGCTTTTACTCAATTCTAAAATCATCCGGTTGTATTCGCTCACCAAACTACCAATCTCGTCTTTTTCTTCCCATTCAATCAGTTCATTGTACTTCCCTAATTTTATTTTACTGAGTTTGCTCTGAATCAATCGTAATGGTTGAGTAACATAATTGGATATGATTACAGCAAGTATAATTGAAAGTGTAAACAACAATACATAAATGTTTATCAAGGCCACTAAAAATCCTGAAATTTCTTTTTCCAAGTCGTTTTGTTTAGCAAAGTAAGGAAGGTTAATATATCCGAGTAATTTGTGGTCGTTGTTTACAAAAGGAATATAAGCGGATAAATAGTCCAATTTGCCAATTCTCTCGTCATGTATAAATTCTCGTTTGCCAAGCACCTGCATTTGCAGATACGCTTCCGGATTCATTTTTTTTGATGTCAATCCTTTATCAAATATTTTTGAACGAGAGGAGGCATAGAGGTTTCCTTTGGTATCGTACAAATTAATATCTGTGAAAAAAATGTTGGACGATTTCTTTAAAAGATAGGTGGTATATTCCAGCAACGATTGCTGAAGTGCTGTGTCATTACCTAATTTACTTTCAATCTCTACCAGTACAGAGTGTGTTTTTTCGCTTATGTTTTCTTTGTTTTTGCTTTTGAACTGTTGCTTTATATAGTAGATAGTGCCACCTCCAAAAAGAAGTAAAGAAGTAAATACAATACTTATCAATAATAACTGAATACGGTTTTTAAAACTTATGTTTTTAACCAATGTCCCATTTGCCAACTGATGTATTAAAAATAACAGCAGTAATAACCAACTAAAAAAAGTAAATAAATATGAAACCGTTGTTATTTTTCCTTCTGTACCTTCATCACGCTTACTTACCACTATCAATGTATTGATATCCGGGCGGTACAACAAATGTTCAAATCCTTCTTTTGTTTCTACCTGAAAATTAATTTTGCTGTTTGAAAAATCTACAGTTGTATTGTTGTAAGGAAATTTTCCGTATTGATGAATGAGTTTGTTATTTTTGTATTTAGCATATGAGTAGTTGTTTAATTCATCCGAAGGGCTTAGTTTTTTATCAAGTAACAATTCCGGAAATCCTATTTCATTTGAATTTTGTTTGGCGTTTAATTCTATATAGAGTGTGCCAGGCTTAGTATATAAACGTGTTTGATCATATAAAATTATTTTTGCCAGATAGCTTACTTTTCCGGAAGCATTATTTAAAAAGAAAAGATGTTTGTTAGAAGTCGGTAAACTTTTTTTAGAAATCAGATCATCGTAATAAACCGTATTATCAAACAATAAATTTTGAGGTTTGATTACCGGAACACAAGTGCTATCATAAAATGAAATTTTAACATCATATCTGTCCCAAAAACCACCGAAGTATATTTGTCTTAATCTTTTATCAAACTCTGCAGGTTGCCTGTATATTCCATTTATATAGGACAGCAGAATAGAGTCATTTTGCAATTTATTATCAATATCATTAAATAAAAATTCGGCCACAGGATCTTGTTCCGCAGCTATTTTTTCTGCAATAATTTTTTGTGTATCTATTTCTTTTCTGTAGGTGTATTTATCAAATGTGTATTGGGCGTAAAATGAAAATAAAAAAACCAAGACAACTATTTTTGTGAGCGAATAATCCTCTTCTCGTCTCTTCATAAGCCATAGTACCAACATAAACACAAATGGAAACAATGCTTTGACTATGTCGTGTTCGTCATTTTTAAATAGTACAACATACAATAAGTAAAACATCGCAGAGACTATGAAAATTGATAAGTATTGTTTATTACTTAAGTTATTTTGTTTAAAATAAGATACAATTTTATCGGCTAATAAAAAAAAGAAAAACAACTGTAGCCCAATGATAGAGAGGGCAATATAGCTATATTCATCTAAGCTCAATACATTATTGATATCGAATGAAATGTTTGAGTTTTTGATCAATCCAACAAATACGTACGACACGATTATCCAAACGATTATGAAGGAACAATACAATAATGTAGAAAAAGCAGTTTTGGTATGCTTATTCAGTTGAGCTAAAACTCCTTTTATTTTAAAATGATTGATAAAATTATAACCTGTAAAAAAAATCAGTACCGTGTTTATCGCCAAATCTCCCAAAGAGCTTAACCAAACAGAACTTGCATCAGCATATATTTTAGGACTGAACAAATCAAATTCGTAAAAACTTTTGGGGAATAAAAATTTGACAGATAAAAATCGCAGGAATAATAGAATTGCCGAAAACACTACTATTTCGGAATTGTTGCCTATTTTAGTTCGCCAAGCAAATGAATTTTTACGAATAAATATTACCAAAAATAATAAACCCAATAAGTTTAAAATCGAAGAAATGTAAGAGAGGGAAGAATCAGCAATAGTAGAATTGCTATATTTTAAGGAAAACAAATAATTGCCTTGTATGTCGTTTATGGGGTGCGAAGTAGTGGATAGATTGAGTGTTAATTGTGTGCCTGCGGGCACTTTAAAATCCTTTTGAAATGAGTTTGTCAAATATTTATTCTGGTAGGGATATTCACTTTTTATCAATATTAAACCTATTACCGATTTGCTTTCAGCATTAGTAGGTTGTGGAGTTGATATTACTTCAAACCAGCCATTTTTAAGTTGTACCATTTTAGTGTCCAGACAGACTTCTTTTCTCCAGTTTTCTACGGCAACGGAATTGTCAGACCAATATTTCAACGAATCATTTTCATAAATCAATAACACCAAGCCTTCATTTTCAAACAGATTTGTGTAATTGACTGCTCCTTTTGCAAAAAGTGTATTGTAACTATCCGTTTTTAGCTGTTGGCTAAGTTTTAAAATTGCCCGATTCAGCCGTGTTTCTTTTTTGTGCAACTGTTGCTCGAAACTGCTGATAATATTAGAAGAATTATCAAAAAGTAATTGATTAAAAAGGTGAGCTGCGGTAAATAAAATAACCGACAAAAAGAGGTAAATGAGTTTACTTTTCAATTTTTTTATCAAAAGATTAAAATTGGTGTATTTTTACAAACCGAAAATTATATTTGTGAACTTTTGTATGTTTTGCAAAGCTAATAGTTAATAATTTTAATAATTACAATTATCGCATAAATTATACCATTAAGATGGCTAAAAATAAAACAAATACCAGTACTACAAAAAAGGAACAACATAATCATGTAAAGCCTTTACCATTAGCAGAAAAGAAGAGTAAATATTCTTTTGATAATTTTAAATTACAGGCATTACTGCTTGTAATATTGGGTTTTGTCATTTATTCCAATTCAATTGATAACGAATATGCTCTGGATGACGGTATCGTTATTCAGGGAAATGAATATGTACAACAGGGTTTTGGTGGAATAAAAAAAATATTGACTACGGATGCCTATGATAGCTTTTACAGGCAGATGGGAGCCTCGCAACAGCTTGCAGGAGGGCGTTACAGACCATTGTCTATTGTTACGTTTGCAATTGAGCAAAGTTTATTTGGTACTGATGAAAATGCCAAAACCGCTTTGGACATTGCTTACATCCGACATTTTTTCAATGTAGTTTTTTATATTTTATCAATTGTGATGCTCTTGTATTTTTTAAGAAACTACATCTTCAAGCAAAATCATCTAGTTGCCTTTGTTGCCAGTTTGCTTTTTTTAATTCATCCAATACATACAGAAGTTGTTGCTAATGCAAAGAGTCGCGATGAAATCCTTTCCTTTTTGTTTATCATTCTCACATTTATTTATGCACTCAATTATCGTGATAATAAAGATAAAAAGGACTTAGGTTTGGGTTTATTCTTTTATTTCCTTGCATGCCTTTCAAAAGAATATGCAATAGTATTGGTAGTGCTTTTGCCAATGATGCTGTATATTGTAAAAGGAGATTCGATACCGCAAAGTGTTACTGCATCTATTCCGTTTTTTATCGTTGCTTTTGTTTACATGATGATTCGTTTTAAAATTGTAGGAGCAGGCGCGGCAACAGAAAGTCCGGACGTGCTCAATGCTCCGTTTAAGTTCACCAAAGGCAACGAACGACTGGCAACCAAAATTGAAATTTTAGATCATTATTTAAAACTGTTATTTTACCCGGATCCACTTTCGAGTGATTACTCATACAGTTCAATACCATATAAAAATTTTAAAAACGGTTGGGTATGGTTGTCTATACTTATTCATATTTCACTCGTTGTAGCAACGGTAAAGTTGTTTTTCAAAAGAAACATTTTAGCCTTTGCTCTGGCTCTATACCTTTTAAATTTATTTATGGTTTCTAACTTAATGATGGAAATTGGTGCTACGATGGGTGAGCGATTGGTTTATCATTCTTCATTAGGTTTTATTATGGCTATTTCTATTGGAATTGTGTGGTTACTTGATAAAATTAAAAACACTTCTGCACATACAGCGGTTGCTGTTATTCTAGGTTTGATTGTTACCTTTTGGTGTTCGGAAAAAGTTATTGCCCGCAATGCTCAGTGGAAAAACGATACTACTTTATTTATGAAAGATGTAGAAACGGTTCCTAATAGCGTGTTGGTAAACGGAAACATTGGGAAAGCATATTATGACATCTCTCAAAAACCTGAAAATAAGAAAAAAGAAAAAGAGTTGATTGACAAGGGGATTTATCATTTGGAAAAGGCCGTTTCTATTCATCCCAAATATGTGAATGGTTATATCAATTTAGGAGTGGCTTATTATGCATTAAAAGATTTTGAAAAGGCTAAAAAATACTGGGACATTACCCGGCAACTTTATCCAAACAATCCTTATTTGCTAAATAATATGAAAGCATTGAGTTTTGCTTTTTATACAGAGGCAATGAATATAGTAGCGGCAAATAATAAGGATAGAAATAATATACTGAAAGCAATTAAAGATCTTGAAAATGCTACGGAGTTAGATCCTAACAATCCTGATTTCAGGTACGACTTGGGAGGACTTAACTACATGATAGGCAACATAGACAAGGCCAAAGCCGATTGGGAACAAACATTAAGAATTAATCCTAATCATGAAAAAGCGCTAAATGCGTTAAAAGCAATAGCGCCTAAAAAGTAAAAATGGTTTTAAAAAAAAATCCTCCTGAATAAATTTTTATTCAGGAGGATTTTTTTTTAACGTTAATCTACCTAACGATTATGCATCAATATTTGCATACTTAGCGTTTTTTTCAATAAACTCCCTGCGGGGAGGAACTTCATCTCCCATTAGCATGGAGAATATTCTGTCCGATTCAAAAGCACTTTCAATAGTTACCTGACGAAGTGTTCGTGAATTCCGGGTTCATTGTTGTTTGCCATAATTGTTCGGCATTCATCTCTCCTAAACCTTTGTAACGTTGTATGCCTACAGTACCCTCTTTGCCTTCTCCACCTGCCAGTTCTTTAACGGCTGCGCTTCGCTCTTCTTCTGTCCAACAATATTTTTGTTCTTTTCCTTTTTTAACCAAGTACAAAGGGGGTGATGCTATATAGATATAGCCGTTTTCAATTAACTCCTTCATATGACGGAAAAAGAACGTTAAAATCAATGTTGTGATATGGCTACCATCTACATCGGCATCACACATGATGATTACTTTGTGGTAACGTAGTTTTGCAATATTCAATGCTCGGTCATCTTCGGGAGTACCTCTGAAAACACCCAATGCAGTAAATATGTTCTTGATTTCTTCGTTATCGTAAATTTTGTATTCCATTGCTTTTTCAACGTTCAAAATTTTACCTCTTAGCGGAAGTATTGCTTGAAAGGCTCTGTTTCTTCCTTGTTTAGCTGTACCACCTGCGGAATCACCCTCAACTAAATAAAGCTCGCATAAGGAAGGATCGGATTCAGAACAATCTGAAAGCTTTCCGGGTAAGCCCGTTCCTGTCATCACACTTTTACGTTGTACCATTTCGCGTGCCTTACGAGCTGCATGACGTGCCGTAGCTGCCAAAATAACTTTATCAACTATGGCGCGTGCTTGTTTTGGATGCTCTTCTAAATAATTGGAAAGCATTTCACTTACGGCGGTGTCAACCGCGCCCATAACGTCATTATTCCCTAACTTCGTTTTTGTTTGTCCTTCAAATTGTGGTTCCTGAACCTTTACAGAGATAACAGCCGTTAATCCTTCACGAAAGTCATCGCCGTTTATTTCCAGTTTTACTTTTGCAAGCAATCCTGTTTTTTCAGCGTAACTTTTTAATGTGCGGGTTAACCCTCTTCTGAATCCGGCAAGGTGAGTACCTCCTTCGTGCGTATTAATATTGTTTACGTATGTGTGCAGATTTTCGGAATAAGAAGTATTATACACCATTGCCACTTCAACAGGTATTCCGCCTTTTTCGCCTTCCATGTAAATAACATCTTCAATCAGCTTTTCGCGGGCAGCGTCTAAATACTGAACAAATTCTTTTAATCCACCTTCCGAGTAATAATCAACAGATAATGAATTTCCATCTTCATCTTTTTGACGCAAATCGGTCAAGGAAATATGAATACCCTTGTTCAAATACGCCAATTCGCGCAAACGAGCCGAAATAATATCGTATTGATAAACGGTATGTGTAAAAATAGACGCATCGGGTTGAAAAGTAACAATAGTTCCTCTATAATCACTCGGTCCAACTTCTTTAACAGGATATAAAGGTTTTCCTATTTCATATTCCTGCATGTATTCCTTACCATTAAGGTGAACCGTTACAGTTAAATGTGTTGAAAGAGCGTTAACACAAGAAACCCCCACACCATGCAAACCACCGGAAACTTTGTAAGAATCTTTATCAAACTTACCACCGGCGTGTAACACTGTCATTACAACTTCCAACGCCGATTTTTTTTCTTTCGCGTGCATATCGACAGGAATACCACGTCCGTCATCTTTTACAGTAATGGAATTATTTTCGTTAATGGTAACAAAAATATTTTTACAATAGCCAGCCAATGCCTCATCAATAGAGTTATCCACCACTTCGTACACTAAATGATGCAAACCTTTTATGCCAATATCGCCAATGTACATGGCGGGGCGCTTACGTACCGCCTCTAAACCTTCTAAAACCTGAATGCTGTCAGCCGAATAATTTACTGAGGCAGTTGTTTCATTTTCTTTCACGGTGTTATCCATAATTTATCAATTTATTATTTCAGTTTTTTAATGTTAGCAAATTTAATCAAATAACAGCGGAATACCTATTTTAAAAACTTCCCAACACCTTGTTTTTATTAACATTTGGTTAACAAAAATTGTATTCTGTTTTAGAGAAAATCAAACTATGATTAATCGGATAAAAAAGGAGGAAAAATGGAATTTACCAATTATTTAAATTCTTTCTTTTTTTGTTCGAAGAAGTGAGAATTATAGGAGAAATTAACCAATAAGAGGAATATATTTTCTTTGATGAAATTAAAACGATATGATAGTATACCCAAATATTAAAAAAACTCAATATTATTGTCACATTGTTTTGATTGAAACAAACTCTCGCAATATTATAAGTGAAGGTGTCTTAATCTTAAAGTTCGATTGCCTATTTTATTAGGCTTAAATGATATAACGAATTCATTTAAATAACTCATCTATTCTTTTTTTGAGCAAATTATTTTCCTGTAAATTTTTAAAACCATCATAGTTAATTGTTTCCGTCAATGCTTGTTGCAAGTTAAATACGGACTGAGTTTGTGTAAATGCAATTTTAGTATGCATCAATTTTTCAGCTAAATACTCTTGTTCCGTTTGTCCGGGTGTGGGAATAAATACTGCTTTTTTGCCAAGTACTGCTAAATCCATTATGGTTGAATAGCCCGAACGAGCTATAATAATGTTTGATTGAAGTATTGCATTTTGGAGTTCTTCCGAGGTTAAATGAGATATGATTTCTAAATTATTAATAATTTGTTTTGATTGATTTCCTTGAGGTTTTCCGCATACCACTATGGCTTTTAATTTACTTTGTTTTAATTGTTCAATTACTAATTTTTCAAAAATGCTACGTTGGGGCTCAGGGCCGGATATGATGGCTAATACATCGTATTTATTTGAAACAGCAGTCGCACTTTTTTTAAATCTCGATAAGGTTCCAATAAAAAAAGTGTTAGGAGGTAGTGGGAATTTATGTGATAAATCTCCCGACAAATTATCTGTGCTTTCAACATCAGGGATCCAACATTCATCATATTTTTTTACAAAAGTTAAAATAATACGATGCACTAAATTTTCAGCAAAGGGAGTTTTTACCATTAATTGATGTGTAATAAAAATGCTTTTAACGGTGTTATTCCATAAGCCATAACGGTTGTCGGAAATAACAATGTTTATATTATGCTGAACGATGATTTTTTTTAATGCCTGATGTTCTTTAATAATCCCGCTAATAATTTTTGGAATGGAAAGCAACATTTTTAACAGCATACTTCCTTTGGCAGGATAGACAATGTTATATCCTTTTAGAGCAATAAATTGAAGTGAAGGAAATTCTTTTTTTAGAAGTTCAAGCGAAGCACCTTCTGCTGCAATGATAACTTCCGCATTTTTTTGTAATAACAAATGAATAATGGGAATGCACCTTGTGGCATGCCCCAAACCCCAGTTAAGCGGACAAACGAGTATTCGTTTTTGTAAGACCATTCCATCCGTTTTTGTAAAAATTAGGCTTTGTTATGATATAAACGGGATTAAGGCTTGCGCAATCACTAAATCCTGTGGAGTGGTGATTTTAATGTTTTCACGATTGCCTTCTATCAGATTTATTTTTTCTCCCGTTGCTTCCAGTACGCTGGCATCGTCTGTAAATGAAGGTTGATATTCTTGTAAAAAGGCTTTTTTTATTAATTCCGATTGAAAGCATTGTGGTGTTTGAACCAACAAATAATTAGTTCTGTCAACAGCTTTATTGGCGCCATTCGTTACTTCCCGAACCGATTCATTTAAAGATATAGCGGGGCTTGCATTGCCTTTTATTGTTGCAGTTTCAAAGGCATTTAAGATAGTTTGTTTGCTCACCAATGGTCGCGCTGCATCATGAATTCCAACAATACAATTTTCAGGAACCAACTGTAATCCGTTTTTTACCGAATGAAAACGAGTTGCCCCCCCTTCTGTTAATTGATAGTGAATGTTGAACATGTGTTTCTTGCAAAGTGCTTTCCATAGTTCGTTATAAGAAGCTGAAAGCACTAATACAATATTTATATCTTTAATGGAGTCTGCAAACTTTTGTAAAGTATGCATCAAAATGGGTTTGCCTTGCAATTCAATGAATTGTTTTGGAACATCGCTATTCATGCGTGTTCCATTTCCTCCGGCAACTATGATAACATATTGTTTCAATAAATTGAACATGAAAAAAGCCCTCTTAACGAGGGCTTTAAGGTGAAGATTACAATATTAACATGGCATCGCCATATGAATAGAATTGATATTTTTCTTTTATAGCCTCTTTGTATGCTTTTACAATCAAATCATATCCTCCAAACGCACAAACCATCATGTATAGGGTTGATTCAGGCATGTGGAAGTTAGTAATCATAGAATTTCCAACACTAAAATCATAAGGTGGAAAAATAAATTTATTTGTCCAGCCGGTATAAGGTTTTAAGTAACCATCAGTGCTTACCGATGTTTCAGCAGCACGCATCGTAGTTGTTCCTACTATACACACTTTCTTTTTATCAGCACGCGATTTGTTTACAATTTCACAAGCCTCTTCAGTAATAAAGACTTGTTCCGAATCCATTTTGTGTTTGGTTAAATCTTCAACCTCTACACTTCTGAAAGAACCTAATCCTACATGCAAGGTAAGCTTTGCAAAATTCACCCCTTTAAGTTCCATGCGTTTTAACAACTCACGGCTAAAGTGCAAACCTGCGGTTGGAGCTGCAACAGCACCTTCGTTTTCTGCAAATACGGTTTGATACCTATCCTTATCAGCTTCGGTGGGTGCACGTTTAATGTATTTAGGCAATGGGGTTTCGCCCATTTCCTCTAATGTTTTACGAAATTCTTCATACGAACCGTCAAATAAAAAACGCAATGTACGTCCACGAGACGTAGTGTTGTCAATAACTTCTGCAACTAATTTTTCGTCATTCCCGAAATACAGTTTGTTGCCAATTCGTATTTTTCTTGCCGGATCAACTAACACATCCCATAATCTGCTTTCGGCATTCAATTCACGTAATAAAAACACTTCTATTTTAGCTCCTGTTTTTTCTTTTCTTCCATACATACGCGCAGGGAATACTTTAGTATCATTCAAAATCATACAATCGCCTTCGCCAAAATAGCTCAATACGTCTTTAAATTGTTTGTGCTCAATTTTTCCTGTTTTGCGGTGTATAACCATTAATTTGGCTTGGTCACGCTCTTTTGAAGGGTGTTCGGCTAATAATTCTTTAGGCAGGTTAAATTTAAATTGCGATAATTTCATAAATAATAATTGGGTGTTATTGGGTTTATATATTTATAAAATCTATGAATACAATCTATCTCAAGGAGAAGATAAGGCAGGTTCATAAATCTTACAGGATTTATTAGTATTTAAAAATCAGGGTGCGAAAGTACTACTATAAAGAGCCGAAGTCAATAAAAATTGGTTATTTATTTTACAATAGCGTTTTTTCAAACTCTTCAATGCTCATTGCATCTGTTGTTTTATAGTTGCCAATGCGGGTTCGGCAAAGGGCGGTGAGGTGCGCTCCGCTGTTGAGTGCCAAACCTAAGTCGCGTGCCAATGAACGTATGTAAGTGCCTTTGCTGCAAACTACTCTAAAATCAACTTCAGGTAATTGAATGCGGGTAATTTCAAATTCGTAAATGCTAATTTCTTTGGGTTTTATTTCTGCAGTGCCTCCTGCACGGGCAATATCGTAAGCCCTTTTGCCCTCAATTTTTATTGCAGAAAACAATGGAGGGATTTGCTGAATGATACCTACAAAGGTTTTGGCGGTTTCGTAAATCAATTCATTGGTAATGTGTTCTGTAGGATAATAAGCATCAATTTCTTTTTCCAAATCAAAACATGGGGTGGTGGCGCCTATGTAAAAGGTGCCCGTGTATTCTTTTTCCTGCGCCTGATAGCTTTCAATATTTTTAGTTTGCTTACCTGTGCAAACTATCAAAAGCCCTGTAGCTAAGGGATCTAAAGTTCCGGCATGACCTATTTTTGCTTGTATTCTTTTCCCGTCAACAATTAATGAAGGATGATTTTTTAATAACCATTTCATTTTGTTCACCACTTGAAACGATGTCCATTTAAGAGGTTTGTTAATCAATAAAACTTCTCCGGCTCTGTAATCGCGCATTATACGATGCTTAATTGAACACCTGCAAAATAGAGAATAAGAATGGCAAGTCCAACGGCAATGCGATAATAACCAAATGCTTTAAATCCGTGCTTGGTTAAATATCCGATGAAGGATTTGATGGCTACCATCGCAACAATAAAAGCTACCATGTTTCCAATTATTAATAAATTGATGTGCGTTGAATCAAGCACAATCCCTTCTTTATAATAATCGTATATTTTTTTTGCGGTGGCACCAAACATAGTTGGAACAGCTAAAAAAAAAGAAAATTCGGCGGCAGCTTTGCTGGTAAGTTTTTGAGTTAGTCCTCCAATAATTGTTGCTGCTGAGCGCGATACGCCTGGAATCATGGCGATTACCTGAAACAAGCCTATTTTAAAAGCAGCAGGGTAGGAGGGTACCTCATCTGATTTTCCTGCGGCATTAAAAAGTTTATCCAAAAATAAAAATATAACACCGCCAATTAGTAAAGTAATGCCTACCACCACTACGTTTTCTAGCAGGGAGTCAATAAAGTCGTCAAACAACAAACCAAATACTACTGCAGGTATAAATGCCACCAATAATTTTAAATAAAAATTAATTACTTGAGCAAGTGTTTTTTGTCCGGGTAAAAAACGTTTCCAATACAAAATAATTACCGAAAGTATTGCTCCCAGTTGAATTGCAACCGTAAATAATTTAGTAAATGGGTCGGTGGCAATGCCCATAATAGAAGAGCAAATAATCATATGTCCCGTTGAAGATACTGGTAAAAACTCCGTAATACCTTCTATTATGGCTAAGATAATTGCTTGTAAATATGACATCTAACGTAATTGAAAAATTGTAAAGTTGGGAGATATTGTTTGTTGATTTTGAAAACTTAAATCAACAAGGTGATTGAGGTTCTCGAAGTCATGTAATTTACATTATTCTTTTGGTTTTTTCATTATACCAAACAACACAACTATAAAACCTGCTATTATTGTAAGCGGTGCAATGGTAATGCGACGTGTACTGAAAATTTCGTCAGGGTTAAAATCGTTGGGGTTTTTGGCTCCGCCACCTATCATAAGCAGGTAGCCTAATACTACAACCAATACTCCTATAATTAAAATGCGATAATTTTCTTTGCCAAATGCAAAACCTGGTTTTTTCGTTTCTTTAGCCATTGTGTTTATATTGAAATACAATGCAAATGTAATTAAATTTAGAGAAAAGATTGTTTCAATTTTCAATATCTCCAGCTACCCATTTTTAAATCTTTTAACTTTACATTTACGGTGTGAAAAAAATTCGTTTTGCAATTCGTTATATCAGGTATCTCTTTCAATCCGTCAATGAACATGGGGTTCATTCGCCTTTTGTGTATGAATTGTGTATGAATGTAATTTATGTAAAAGCAGATTATTACCTATATAAACACATTGAAAAACGGAGAGAAGAACTGCTGGATTCAGATGAGAAAATTTCGTTTACTGACTTTGGAGCAGGCAAAACAGAAGCAAATGTATCCACAAAAAAAATAAAGGACCTTGCCAGATATTCTGCCAAATCTGCTAAATACGGGCAATTATTGTTTCGTTTGGTGAATCATTTTCAACCAAAGCAAGTAATAGAGTTAGGGACATCACTTGGTTTAACTACGCTTTATTTGGCTTCAGGTAATTCGCAAACCCAAGTACTTACCATTGAGGGCAGTGAAACTGTTGTAAAAATTGCAAAACAAAATTTTGAACACCTTCAATTAAAAAACATAATACAAGTTGTGGGTAATTTTGATGAAGTATTATCACCTGAGCTAAAACGTTTTCAGAAAGTAGATGTTGTGTTTTTTGATGGGAACCATCGCAAAGAGCCTACTTTGGCCTATTTTAATTTGTGTTTGCAAAAGGCAACGGAAAATTCAGTATTTATATTCGATGATATTTATTGGTCGGACGAAATGATACAAGCATGGAATGAAATAAAAGCCAACAACCAAGTAACCGTTACTGTTGATTTGTTTTTTCTGGGTTTGGTGTTTTTTAAGCGAGGACAGGCAAAGCAACATTTTGTAATACGGTTTTAAAAAATGTTGCGATATTTGACGGCTTTATAAAAAAGCAAAATTATTATAACATATAAAAATGTCGGAAGAAAAAATAATCGTAGGAATTAGTCAGGGAGATATAAACGGGATAGGCTTGGAAGTAATCATTAAAACCTTTCTTGATCCACAAATGCTGGAAATATGCACGCCGGTGTTGTTTGGTTCTAACAAAACAGCATCATTTCACCGCAAATCTTTAAACATTGAGGATTTTAGTTTTCACCAAATCCGGAACCTTTCGGAAATAAATCATAAGCGCGCAAATATTATAAATGTGTATGAAGAGGAAGTGGAAGTAGAACTTGGTAAACAAACTCTTAACGGCGGCAAATACGCACTTAAGTCGTTAGAGGCAGCAGCGGCAGCTATGTTTGAGGGAAAGATAGATGTATTGGTTACCGCTCCTATTAATAAAGAAAACATACAATCACCTGATTTTAAGTTTCCGGGGCATACCGAATATTTAGAAGAGAAATTCGGTAATGGCAACAGCCTTATGTTTTTGGTAAGTGATGATTTGCGAGTAGCGGTTGTTACCGGTCATATACCCGTTGCAAGAGTTGCACAGGAATTAACAACCGAAAAAATCCTTAAAAAAATACAAACGCTTCACCAATCATTGGTTCAGGATTTTTCAATACGTGCACCTAAAATTGCCGTGCTGGGCTTAAACCCTCATGCGGGCGATAATGGAATTATTGGTGATGAAGAAAAAAGAATAATCATTCCTGCTATAAATAAAGCAAAAGAAAGTAATCTGTTGGTTTATGGTCCATATCCTGCCGATGGCTTTTTTGCGACTGAAACGTACAAAAAATTCGATGCAGTGCTTGCAATGTACCACGATCAGGGATTGATCCCATTTAAAACCATTTCTTTTAATTCTGGAGTAAATTTTACAGCAGGCTTACCTATTGTTCGCACTTCACCTGATCATGGAACCGCTTACGACATTGCCGGCAAAAATATAGCTTCCGAAGAGTCATTTCGCAAGGCTGTTTATGTTGCAATTGATATTTTTAAAGTTCGTCAGCAAAACAAAGAAATAACTGCTAACCCCCTAAAGTTTAGTTTTATTAAAAAAGAACGTTAAGTTTTGCTTATAAAAAAAGCGTGAAAACACGACAGTTTATATCATGTTTCCGATGTTTTTTGTATAAATCCTATTAAAACTTAATATTTTTAACATTTTGATATAAACATTAATTAGTTATATTTGCGGTCTTTTAATAAAAAGATTGAATGTCAACTTCAAAAGCATATACAATTCAGTTTGCGTCATTAGCCGTTGGAGAGCATCAATTTGAGATGGAAGTGAGCGATCGTTTCTTTGAAGATTTTGAATTTTCTGAAATCGGACAAGGATGCGTTAAGGTGAAGATAAATTTACTAAAACAATCAACAATGATGGTTTTAGATATTGAGATAGGGGGAACGGTGAAAGCGAATTGCGACCGGTGTGCTGCAGAGTTTGATTTACCGATAAACGGAAATTACAGATTGGTAGTTAAAACAACAGGTGAGAATAGCAGTGTTGGAGAAGAAGATGACGATATTATTGCGGTATCGGCTACTGAAAGCAAGTTGGATTTGTCGCAACATCTATATGATTATATAGTACTTTCGTTACCTATAAAAAGAGAACATCCTTCAATTGAAGAATGTGACAAAGAAGTGTTAGGTAAATTAAATAATTTATTGGTGGAAGATGACAATACGCCAAAGTCTATCGACCCGCGTTGGGACGAGTTAATGAAAATAAAATTGAATTAAATAATAGAAGAATAACAGTTAAAAAAACAATAAAATGCCACATCCAAAGCGAAAATTATCAAGATCAAGAAGAGACAGCCGAAGAGGTCATGACAAGGCAGTTGCGTCAACTCTTTCAACATGTTCAAATTGCGGAACACCTATATTATACCACCGCGTTTGCGGAAGTTGCGGTTATTATAGAGGTAAATTAGCAATTGAAAAAAAAGTTTCAGTTTAAAAAATTAAGTTGAACATAAACTAATTTATGAAGATAGGTTTTGATGTTATGGGGGGGGACTTTGCTCCCGATGCACCTATAGCGGGTGCAATTTTAGCTCAAAAATTGCTACCTAATGATGTTCGCTTAGTATTGATTGGCGATGAACAGCAAATACTTTCGCTTCTTGCCAAGGATGGTTCAGATAAGAGTAATTTTGATATTGTTCACTCCTCCGAAATAATAGAGATGGGAGAACACCCTACTAAAGCATTTACTCAAAAACCTAATTCAAGCATTGCCATAGGATTTGGATTGCTTAAAGAGAAAAAGATAGATGCATTTGCCAGTAACGGCAATACCGGTGCTATGTTGGTGGGTTCTATGTTTGCAATAAAAACAATTCCGGGTGTCATCAGACCTTGCATTACATCCATACTGCCTAAAGAAAATGGTGGTATGGGTTTAATACTTGACGTTGGTATTAATGCTGATTGTAAGCCGGATGTACTATGTCAGTTCGGCTTATTAGGTTCTCTTTTTGCCCAATACGTTTATGGAATAAAAAATCCGAAAGTAGGATTGCTGAATATTGGTGAAGAACCAGAGAAAGGTAATTTGGTTACACAATCAGCACATGTGTTAATGAAAGAAAGTAAGGATTTTAATTTTATAGGAAATATAGAAGGGCGCGATATTTTTGATGATAAAGCAGATGTAGTTGTGTGTGACGGATTTACCGGAAATATTGTATTGAAACAAGCAGAAGCTACATACACTACTCTAAAAAGAAGAGGATTATGTGATGAATACTTTGAGCGTTACAATTATGAAAATTATGGAGGTACGCCTGTTTTGGGAATCAATGCTACTGTAATGATTGGTCATGGTATTTCAAATGATAAAGCGGTAAAGAATATGTTGTTATTAACAAAGGAAGTGGTAGAGGCTAAACTTTCGGAAAAAATTCAAAACGCAATAAAATAAATGACTAAAATAACTGCTGCTATAACTGCTGTTGCAGGATATGTTCCTGACTATGTTTTAACAAACAAAGAATTGGAAACATTTGTTCCTACAACGTCTGAATGGATTGAAACAAGAACAGGAATTAAAGAGCGCAGAATACTTAAAGGGGTAGGATTAGGAACTTCTGATATGTGTGTGCCGGCAGTTGAACTTCTTTTGAAAAAAAGAGGAATTACTGCTGCGGATATTGATTTAATTATTGTTGCAACTGTTACTCCCGATTATGTGTTTCCGTCAACAGCCAATTTAGTATGCCATAAAGTAGGCGCTAAAAATGCTTACGGATTTGATATTGCCGCAGCCTGTTCAGGCTTTATATATGCACTTACAACAGGTGCTCAGTTTATTGAATCAGGGAAACACAAAAAAGTAATTGTGATTGGTGCTGATAAAATGTCTGCAATTGTTGATTATACTGACCGTTCAACCTGTATTATTTTTGGTGATGGCGCTGGCGCTGTTTTGTTAGAGCCTAATACCGAAGGATTGGGTGTGAAAGATTCTATATTAAAGAATGATGGTATGGGTGGGAAATTCCTCATTCTTAAAGCAGGAGGTTCTGTTAATCCGGCATCACACGCAACTGTTGATGCAAAAGAACATTACATTTATCAGGAAGGTCAGCCGGTATTCAAATATGCTGTAACAAACATGGCAGAGGTTTCAGCAGAAATAATGGAAAAAAATAAGCTTAAATCAGAAGATGTGGCATGGCTTGTTCCGCATCAGGCAAATAAACGCATTATAGATGCTACAGCTGAGCGTATGGGTGTAACATCCGACAAAGTGATGCTTACTATTCAAAAATATGGTAATACTACTGCAGCCACTATTCCATTGTGTTTGTGGGATTACGAAAAAAGAATAAATAAAGGCGATAATCTTGTTTTGGCAGCATTTGGTGGAGGTTTTACCTGGGGTGCCGTATATTTAAAATGGGCTTACGATTCTAAGTAAAAAATAGTATCTGTTTTCATAATTTACGAGTTTAAAAATTAATTTTTTAATTTAAAAAGCATCCAAATGAAAATAAACGAAATCCAAGACCTGATAAAGTTTGTAGCCAAATCAGGAGTAAGTGAAGTGGAATTGGAAACAAAAGACTTTAAAATTGCAATTAAAACCTCAAGTGGCAAAGGTAAAGAATCAAGTGTTTTTTCAAGCTTCGCCACAACCAATTCAACAGATTTATAGTCAACCTGTTCAAGAAGCAACATCTGCAACTCCTGTTGCTCCTTCAAAAGGAACAGCAGATGAATCAAAATATATTACCATCAAATCACCAATGGTAGGTACATTTTACAGAGCATCATCTCCTGACAAACCTCCTTTTGTTAATGTTGGAGACGAAGTAGCTCCGGGTAAAGTTATTTGTATTATAGAAGCAATGAAATTATTTAACGAAGTAGAATGCGACGTTAAAGGGAAAATTGTGAAAGTACTTGCAAATGATGTGAGTCCGATAGAGTACGATCAACCTTTGTTTTTAGTAGATCCTAGTTAATATTTAGTTTAAAGTTCAATATTTAAAAGTTAGAGGGAAAATTATACCTCAAGCTTTAAATTTAAACTCCTACACTTTAAACTTTAAACTTATAGAAGATGTTCAAAAAAATACTTATAGCCAACAGGGGCGAGATAGCATTACGTGTTATTCGCACGTGTAAAGAAATGGGGATTAAAACAGTAGCGGTTTATTCTACTGCCGATAAAGATTCGCTACACGTTAAGTTTGCTGATGAAGCGGTATGTATCGGTCCTCCTCCAAGCAAAGAATCTTATTTGAATATTGCCCGCATTATTTCAGCTGCTGAATTAACGGATGCTGACGCGATACATCCGGGATATGGTTTTTTATCGGAGAATGCAAAGTTTTCGAAAATCTGTAAAGAACATGGTATAAAATTTATTGGTGCTTCTCCTGAAATGATTAATGCAATGGGTGATAAAGCTTCTGCAAAATCAACAATGATAGCAGCAGGTGTTCCTTGTGTACCGGGTTCTGAAGGATTATTGGAAAGTACGGAAGAAGCAAAAGAAACAGCTTTAGAAATAGGTTATCCCGTAATTATAAAAGCAACAGCAGGTGGTGGTGGAAAAGGAATGCGCATTATATGGAAACCCGAAGATTTGGAAGCTTTATACGAATCTGCCACTAAAGAGGCTGAAGCCGCGTTCGGCAACGGAGCCATGTATATGGAAAAGTACATTGAGGAGCCACGTCATATTGAAATTCAAATTGTGGGTGATCAGTATGGTACCGTTTGTCATTTATCCGAAAGAGATTGTTCTATTCAACGTCGTCATCAAAAACTGGCTGAGGAAACACCTTCGCCGTTTATGACTGATGAGTTGCGTGCTGCAATGGGTGCTGCCGCTATTAAAGCGGCACAATCTGTAAATTACGAAGGCGTTGGAACAATAGAATTTTTGGTTGACAAACACCGTAAATTCTATTTCATGGAAATGAATACTCGTATTCAGGTTGAACATCCTATTACTGAAGAGGTGATTGACTACGATTTGATACGTGAGCAAATATTAGTAGCTGCTGGTGTTCCGCTTTCGGGAAAGAATTATTTCCCGCAATTACATGCCATAGAATGTAGAATAAATGCTGAAGATCCATTTAATGATTTCCGTCCTTCTCCGGGCAGAATCGTTAATTTGCATACACCGGGAGGTCATGGAGTACGTGTGGATTCGCACATATACTCAGGGTATATGATTCCACCCAATTACGACAGTATGATCGCAAAGCTTATTACTGTTGCACAAACGCGTGAAGAAGCAATAGCTAAAATGCATCGCGCGTTAAGTGAATATGTGATAGAAGGAATAAAAACAACTATTCCATTCCATTTAAAATTAATGGAAGATGAAAATTTTAAAAGCGGAAATTACACTACTAAATTTTTAGAGGACTTTGAATTGAAAGAGCCGGCCAAAGAAGAGTAAATTCAGCACGAACGAACGCCCCTTATATTATCTATTAGGTTTTCTTTTGTGAAAAACCTTTCCTTTATTTACAAAAGGTTTTTTGATTTTCACATCAGGTTTATACTCAGGACCGATTCCGAGCTGTTCGGGTAAAGTGATTTTTTTCACCTCAGCATCAATCAATTGTTCTATTTGCTGAAATTTTTGTTGATCGTATTCATTAATGAATGTAAGTGCTACGCCTGTTGATGCAGCACGTGCAGTTCTCCCGATACGATGAATATAGTCTGCAGGGTCACCCGGTACGTCATAATTGATCACTAATCCTATATCTTCAATATCAATACCGCGGGAAAGAATATCCGTAGCTACCAGTATTTGTAACTGTTTACTGCGGAAGTTCCGCAACACCTCTTCCCGTTCGTTTTGTTCTAAATCAGAGTGTATTGCTTTTGCTTTTAGTCCGGCTTTTTGCAAATCGCGCTCCAGTTCTTTTACTTTAATTTTTGTTGAAACAAAAATAATAACACTACTGAGGTCTTTGCCTTCAAGCAATGATTTTATCAAATTGTTTTTTTGAGCATCGTAAACCAAATACGCGCCTTGTATTACCCCTTCAGCAGGTTTAGAAATGGAGATACTTATTTGTTCAGGATGGTTCAACAATTTGGTAGCAAGTGTTCGTATTTTGGGTGCCATAGTTGCTGAAAACATTAGCGTTTGTCGCTCCTTAGGCAGGTAAGTTGTTATTTTTAAAATGTCGTCTACAAAGCCCATGTCAAGCATCCTGTCCGCTTCGTCCAATATTAAATGTTTAATAGTATTTAGCTTAACATAACCCATATTAAGATGAGCCATCAGCCGACCCGGAGTAGCAATGATAACATTGGCTCCATCAGTTAGTGCACGTTTTTCACGTTCAAATGCGCTTCCGTCACTACCGCCATAAATGGCAAGTGAACTTACAGAAGTAAAATAAGAAAAACCTTGTAACGCCTGATCAATTTGCAACGCTAATTCACGTGTGGGGACAATGATTAACGTATTGGTTGAGTCAGTTGGGTGTAGCGCTAATTTATTCAAAATGGGCAGTAAAAAGGCCGCCGTTTTACCTGTGCCAGTTTGCGCACAACCAATCAAATCTTTATTGTTAAGAATAATTGGGATGGCTTGTATTTGAATGGGCGTAGGGTTTTTAAAGCCCATTGCATCAAGCCCTTCCTGTAGAGAACTTTCAAAATTAAAATCTGTAAAATTCAAAATATGTAGTTAAATTAAAAGTAAAATTATTCATTTACACTTACCTTGTAAGTGATTTTTGTGCCTGATGCTTCCAGTGTTTTAGCAACACTGCAATATTTGTCAACCGATAAACTAACGGCACGCTGAGCTTTTTCTAAATCTATCTGTCCTTTCAACTTAAAATGAATTTGAACTGTTGCCCACAATGAAGGTTCTTTACCCACTTCACGTTCACCTTCTAAACTAATTGAAAAATCGTCAATTTGCTGACGTTGCTTTTTTAATATCATTACAATATCAATGGCACTACAGCCACCTAAACCCATTATCAGCATTTGCATAGGGCGAACACCTTTGTCATGTCCTCCAATTGCAGGGGCGCCATCCATATGTACTGTGTGTCCGCTTTCATCGGTGGCTTCAAAATGAAACGCATCATCCAATCTTTTTAGTTCTATACGCATATTATTTTTGTTTTGCAACGCATAAAGGTAGGCATTAAGAAGAAATTTTGTTTAGTTTTGTGCGATTAAATATTTTTTGCTGTTTCAATAGCTTAAGTAATTAAACTATTGAACAGGCATTTTTTTTATATGAATAAGCAAACATATATATATCCACATCAGGTAAAATTAGAAAACGGTGCAACACTTCCTTCCGTTGAAATAGCTTACCATACTTACGGCACATTAAATCAGGATAAAAGCAATGTTATTTGGATTTGTCATGCACTTACGGCAAACTCAGATGTGATGGACTGGTGGGCATCTTTTTTGAAAGACGGGCAGATGTATGATTTGTCAAAAAATTTCATTGTGTGTGCAAACATACTGGGTTCTTGTTATGGCTCTTCGGGTCCGTTAAGCATAAACCCTGAAACTCAAAAACCATATTATAGCACCTTTCCTGAAATAAGCGTAAGGGACATGGTGCAAATGCACATTTTACTGAGAAAACATTTAGGCATTAAAAAAATAAATACCATTTACGGTGGTTCTTTGGGAGGGTATCAGGCGCTGGAATGGGCATTGATGGAACCTGACATGTTTGAAAAAATGGTGTTGGTTTCTACCAGTGCAAGAGAATCGGCATGGGGAATAGCGATACATACGGCGCAACGATTGGCTGTTGAAACAGATACAACATGGCGTGATATGACTGCCGATGCGGGTGCAAGAGGTTTGAAAACGGCGCGTGCAATAGGTATGTTATCTTACCGGAATTACGATGCGTATATAAAAACGCAAACAGATGATGATCATCAGAAATTAGATAATTACAAGGCAAGTTCTTATATCCATTATCAAGGTGATAAATTGGTAAAACGTTTTAATGCCTATAGTTATTGGATTTTAACCAAAGCGCTGGATAGTCATAACATAGCTCGCGGACGTGGTAAAATGGATGATGTATTAAAAAGCATCAACATAAAAACTTTGGTAATAGGAATTTCCAGCGATATGCTCTGCCCTGTGTCGGAACAAAAACACTTAACCACTTATATTCCTGATTCAAAGTTTGTGGAAATTGATTCTCCTTACGGACACGATGGTTTTTTAATAGAAGGAAAAACAATCGGTGAAATTGTGAGGAATTGTTTTCATTTGTAATACACTTCCAATTTTTTCGCCCCTACATTTGTGTTTGAGAATTTTTAGGGCTAACACTTTTTGAAGAGAGATTATTATTCATCATGAAGTTGTCAATAGTTACCCCTAATAGCTGTATGCTCATGACTTCGTTCGAACTGAAACGGCTTAAAAAATATCACATCGAGTGGAATCGTGATGTAGATATTTTTATGTCAATTTTAAACAACTTCCATTACAATTAAAGCATTACTGTTGGATTAAGTAAAGTTTGTTGTGGAACAGTATAACATTCTGAGGTAATCCAATAAGGACTTGCGTGAGGACTGGTTTCAATCGAAATACACATACTCCCTGTGCCGTCTGCATGCGCGCCCAAATCTATGGATGCAGGAGGTTTTGTAGTTCCAGTAATTGTTACCGAACTATCAGAATGCCCGCTTCCATATTTTGAACCAATTTGATAGTTATAATTACCTTTTCCAGATACTTGTAAAGTGATAGTGTATGTAGGTACTGTAGGTGCAATTGTAACCTCCTTGTGACAAGCCGTTATCGCCAACAGCACCAATGCGAAAAATAATATCCTTTTCATTCTGCTAATTTAACGAAAAAACTAGTTTAACGTGAATAGTGGATTAGAAATTTTATCAATACTTGGTATTAGTTGTTAAAATTAAGAGATTATATGCATTTTTGACCTCAGCCGTTCATCCCCTCTCCAAAGGAGATGGAGCAATACTTAACACTAGGTTTGGTTTACATTACTCTCCCATCTCCTTTGGAGAAGGGCAGGGGTGAGGTCGTACTGTGTAAATCCATAATTCACGTTAGTTTAACAAACTTTTCTGAATATGTTCTTGAAGTAAGCCCTTCCGATCTAGTTCTTAAAAGAGTTTTTTAGGTTTAATGTTTATTTTTTCATTGTTGTATTATAGATCAAAACGTGGCACCAAATCCCACATAAAAACTTCTGCCAACTGAAGGAATAATGCCTGGTCCGGGATATTCATCGGTGCGTAGTGTGAAGTATTTTGCGTCGGCAAGATTGTTAACTCCCAGTTTTATATTGTAATTTTTAATTTTAAGTGTGGTTGACCAATCCATCACCTGATATGCAGGGATTTTCCCGATGGTTGCATCAGGGCTATAAACAGTATTATTAGCATCGGCAAATGACATTGAAGTATTGCTTACTAAAAATGTTGTAGAAAATCTTTTAATAGCATATGTAATTCCAAAGCGGTTAATATTGTTAGGTGCAAACTCTACCCAATTACCTTTAAACTCACCATTCACATATTTTGCATTGATATATGCGAAAGAGTTGAAGAAACTTATTGTTCCTATTTTAGAACTATCGGTAAATAATTTTGTGACATTTAATTCGACGTATGTTTCTATTCCTTTGTGAACGCTGTTGGCTACGTTTGTTCTATAAGTATAGGGATTTCCATTGGCATCATAAAGGGTTTCAAGTCCTATACGGTTGTTGTAGGCAAGATAAAAGACCCCTAAATCAAAATTCAATATTTTTTTAACCGTCCCTCTCCATCCCAAATCAGCATTATATCCGCTGGCATCTTTTAAATTAGGATCGATTTTGGAAGACACTCCGATTGGTATTTGATTGGAATAATTGGTAGGACGATATGCCTGAGAACAATTTGCATAAATATTAGTGGTGGCAGTTGTTTTAAATTGTAAGCCGCATCCCGCCAAGGGAATATTTCTGTTTTTGGAACGATCAATGCTTACAATCGCATTGGCACTATCATCAGTAATATAGCCTTTAGCAGTAGAGCTCAGATACTCATACCTGAAACCCGGAGTTATCGAAAGTTTTTTTCCTATCCGGAATGTGTTTTCTATAAAAATTGCCAGATTGGTAGTAGTAAAATTAACGTCATTGGCATATGCGCCTCCGTATAAATTCATATCAAAGTCGCTTCCGGTAGATCCGGGACCACCTTCCTGACGTTTCATAAAACCGCTGAAATAACGTACACCCATTGCAAGTGTTTGCTTTACACCGGCTAATTTATAATTTGAAAGCAAACGCAATTCGTTGGTGATGCTTTTAAAACCTTCGTGCTCCACTTCTCTGGGAGTATAAGTGTTTGTAGCGGTGCTGATACTGTCCGGTGTTTCTATTCCTCCATCTTCATTTCTCCAAACCAAATTCCGCTGGCTGATATTTACTGCCGACTTTAAGGTGAGTGATGTGTTTTCAGAAAGTTTATATTGAGCAGTAAGCGCCATAATATTCCATGGGGAAGCAATCCAGTTTCTTGCTCGTACAGATTGTTGTGAATTTTGAATGAATTGCTGATCATCCAAGCCTCCTGCCATGTGAATGGTGTTTCGTAACATCGAATATTCCAGCCCTATTTTAAATTTGCTACTTGCGTTATATTCAATTTTTGCAAAGCCCAACAGCTGTTTCACCTGAGAGTTTGCCCTCCATCCTGTTACGTCTTTATATTGTGCATATGTGTAGTAACTCCATTTTTTATAAGTGCCTCCAATGGAGTTGAATGAATTAAATAACCCAAAACTTCCGCCGGTTTGTTGTGTAGTAAATTCAAAAGGTTTAGTAGTATTTCCGCTTTTGGTTATGTAGTTTATTACGCCACCAAACTGAGGTCCAAATTGCAGAGATGATGCGCCACGTGTAACTTCAATTCGTTCAATGGCTTCTAATGGTGGTAAATAGTACGATTCGGGATAACCATATAAATCGGCAGTAAGATTATAGCCGTTCTGACGTGTGTTCATTTCCACCGATTGGGTTGGGGTTAATCCTCTGAAACCAATACCATTTGAAGGAAACCCGCCACCTTCTGTTTCGGAATAATTGGCTCCCGGTACACGGCCCAATACTTGGCGGGGATTATTTTGCGCAGTGTTGGCATTTAAACTGTCAAGAACAATTACTTCATTTTTTTTACCTGCATATATAATACCATCTTGTGTTTCATCCATGTGCCCCATACCATTTAAGCTGGTTTTCCCACTTATGGTCACTTCATTCAGTATTTTAATATCCGAGGCTATTAATAAATTTACTTTTATAGTTTCGTTTTCTTTCACTTCCACCGTTTGAATGAGTGGTTTGTAACCAAGCAAACGAACTACAATAGTTTGTGTGCCGGTAGGAATATTTTCTAATTTAAATTTTCCATTATCATCGGTTAAGGTATTAATGGATGTTTTTTCTATTGCTATAGTGGCGGAGGCAACAGTGTTTCCGGACTCGTCTTTTACTTTACCACTCAGGTTGCCGGTTTGTGCAACTAAAGTAGTTGATACAAATGCAATAAAATAAATGCTGATGGTTTTAAAAATAGTTTTCATTTTTTTAAAATAATTTGATGTTTTTTTATTTATAGCCGTCGGTTAATGTTTTCATAAAAGCAACTATGCTTGCTTCTTCCTGTGCTGTGAGTCTTAAGTTTCCTGTTTCAACAATATCCATATTTGCTGCAACTTCAGGAGCAGCAAAGCCTGAACCTGCAACATCTCTCGTGTTGTAAAAATGAACCACTTCTTCTAATGTGGCAAATACACCATTATGAAAATAAGGCGCTGTAAGAGTTATGTTTCTGAGTGTAGGAACCTTAAACATTCCGTTAAAAGCAACATTGTTTAGAAAACCGCCCAATCCGTTATCAATGTAATTCGCGCCGGCCGGATTAAAAGCAGTAGAAATTGTATAGAATGGATTATCAGGATTCTTAGGCACGCCGTCATTGGTATAAGTAAAATCAGTAAACAAAACCTTTCCGTTCACATCATCGGCTGTTGTTAAATGGCAATTGGCGCACTTGCCCTTTAAAGTATCATTAAAAAGTTGTAAACCGTTTAGTTCCTGAGCTGTTAAAGACGCTTGTCCTTTTAAATAATAATCATATTTAGAGGTAAACCGATTAGAAAATCCATCGGAACTTTCATAAGCAGCAAGCGCATCAGCAATGTTATTGAATGCACTAGCAATATCTGTAATATCTCCGTATACCTTTTGGTAGAGTGAAAAATAACTTGCGTTTTGTAATTTGGAAACTACAGATGCTATATTGGGATTTCCCATTTCAAGGGGATTTAAAAATGGTTTCTGGGCTTGTTCCATAAGAGTATTTACGCGTCCATCCATAAATTGACCACCTTTGTAAGCGGAGTCCGGTACACTATAGTGCAATGGCGATGGGGTGTACATTGAATAAACAATGCTTGGTGCATTTCTGTTTCCGAATAAACCATCAACGGCTCCTTCCGAAATGGCGTTATGGTTTAAATCGCTGAAGGCTGTTTCGGGAGAATGGCAACTTGAGCAGGATTGTCCGGTTGGGTTTGATAATCCTTTGTCAAAAAAAATAGTTTGTCCCAGTTGAACTTTCATTTGTAATGTTGGTGTAACTGTTGGTATTGTAATATTGTCTTTATTACAAGCCGTTGTTACTATTATCGCAACAAAAAGAATAATCAGATTTGCTTTTTTAACAATGCGTGTCACTTCTTTAAGTTTTATAAATTATTGAATCGTGAAATTTTATGCCGCAAAGGAATAGTATATCCCCAAAAGCTACAATACCGTATTATAGGTATTTAGAATAATTCTAAATTAGGAGAGGCGTCAACACTTAAAACTAACAGAGCGTCATCGCGAGAGTTTTTCACTCGAAGCAATCTCAATCGATTCGGGCTGTGAGATTGCTTAATTCCTAATAATGAATACGGTAAAATATACCATTTTAAAGTGGATATTTACCACAATAAATTTATTGCAACTACCTGTATGTGCATTCGGCTTCTCTTATATAACAGGGCATTTAGGATCTTTTTTAAGGATGATGGTGCGATGCAACCTTTTAACATTTATTTACATCTATGTATTTCGATGTTAGTTTTTTTAATAGCTGATAATTTGAAAAAGATAAACTTATTTTAAGGTTTATTATGTAAGTCTGAGGCTTTAGTAATTTTAAATAGATAGAGGGGAGGGTGTACTTCTAACTGTTTATTGAAGAAATGACTATAAAATTTATTGAAAATCCGATGCAAAAACCTAAAAGCGGGCAAAGATCCTTTCCCTTGCTTTTTCTGATTTTTAATTCCTTACTTGTTGCAAAACTTTCCATTTTTACTTCGCCATATATTAAAAAAACTAAGAATATTGATATAACACATAGTTCTCCTTTACAAATCTTTTTGGCAGGTATTCTTTTTTTGTTTGTACTGGTAACGCCTTTTCGGTTGCAAGGTCAAAATACAGATGTTTATACAGCAAGTGGCGTTTGGCCGGTACCCAACTGTGTTACTACAGTAACTGTTGAAGTATGGGGCGGTGGTGGTGGCGGTGCTGCGGGTGCTTTAGCCGGTGGCAATGGTGGCGGAGGAGGTGGTGGATACAGTAAGTCCGTAATTTCAGTTGCGCAGGGGGCCACCTATTCAATAACTGTGGGCGCCGGTGGAAATGCCGGTAGTGCAGGTGGAAATTCATGGTTTGGTTCGGCTACTACTGTTTTAGCTCGTGGTGGTTTGGGAGCGTCAAGTACAGCAGGTGCTACGGGAGGTGCTATTGGAATAGGAACAGCAACAACTACAGTAGGGGGGAATGGAGGAAATGCGAGTGGTGTAAGTGGAGGTATAGGTGGGAATGCAGGGGGGGGCGGTGGTTCCGGTGGAGGTGCCGGTAGCAACGGTAATGGACCCGGTGGTGGTGGTGGTGGTGGTGGTGGTATTTTAGGCGCCGGAGGTGTAGGTGCTGCCGGTCAGGTTAGTATTAGTTATAATGTTAACCCTTCTGTTATTATCAGCAATTTGCCTATACCGGCTGTTTGTCCGGGGCAAACAGCTACATTGACTGCTGCTCAGGCCAGCACTTATTTATGGGCTCCCGGTGGGGCAACAACTGCCTCTATTGCAGTTTCACCCGCTTCAACTACTTCATACACTGTTACCGGTACTTCACCCGGCTGTATTGGAACAGCAGTTGGCATTGTTACGGTTTATAATACGGCAGCAATTACGGTAAACTCCGTTAGTATGTGCCAGGGAGATAGTCCAACATTAACGTCCAGCCCTGCACTTTCTTATTTATGGGCGCCGGGTGGAGAAACCACAGCCTCCATTAATGTTTCTCCTAATTCAACTACCACCTATACGGTTACAGGTAGTGGTTGCGGGCATTCCAGTAGCGCCATTAGTACAGTTACTGTTGATTGTCCGCCAGTTACATGCAATAATGCAGGGTTTGAAAACTGCAATTTTAGCGGCTGGACAGGTACCTACTGTCTCACTGGAATGAATGCAAATAATTATCCTTATCCTTTTCAAGCAACGGGTCTTAATATTGGTCCAGCTAATCAGCCTTCTAGCCCTGGTTCTGGGTTAAAAAATAACCAATACATTATGTCTTCTGGTTTCGACCCTGTAGTAGGGGGTAATATTCTTCCTGTGGTGGATCCTGGTGGTGGCTCTTGTTCGGCAAGACTTGGAAATACAGAAACTGCGGGTCGTTCAGAATCAATGGAGTACAAATTTGTTGTTAATGCGAACAATAACGCTTTTACTTACAATTACGCTGTAGTTCTTAGTGATGGCGGGCATCCTGCATGCGCACAACCTTATTTTAAAATACGGACATGGGTCTTTACCAGTCCTACTGATAGTTCGCTTATTTCTTGCGGAACATATGATGTAGATGCAAATAATGCCGGATCTATTACGGGGTTCAATAAAATCAGTAATATAACGGTTAATAATAATTCTACAACTGTATGGTACAAGAACTGGAGTTCGGTTACTATTCCGCTTAGTGCTTATATAGGACAAACGGTATCCATTCAATTTATTACCAGAGATTGCTGTCCGGATTGTGGTACAACAGGAGCAATAACTTTACCTACAGGTGGGTGCACAGGAACAACTGGGGGATCTCACTTTGCATATGCTTATGTTGATGCCAGTTGTGGACCAACTTCCATTATTCCTAAACTCGCTTGTGCCGGTAACGGAACGTTAACCGCACCTGCGGGTGCTGCAACTTATTCGTGGAAGGGTCCCGGCATTGTTTCAGGAGGTGCAACAGGTACAGTAACCGTAAATGCCACAGGAACCTATACGGTAACAATGACCACTTTTGGTACCGCTCCTTGCACCTATTCGTTAACCTATAACTTAACCCTGTTGAACGGCGTAACGGTTGGGCTCAGTTCCAGTACTATTTGCAAGGGCGGTACTGCCATATTAGCTGCTACCGGCAATGCCAGTACGTATTTATGGGCTCCGGGAGGGGCAACCACAGCCTCTATTTATGTTTCACCCGGTTCAACTACTACCTATTCTGTTACAGGAACTTCTTCTGCAGGTTGTTCTGCTACTAATACAGCAACAGTAACGGTTAATATCACACCTACAGTTACCGTAAGTCCGGCTACAATTTGCATGGGTAGCAGTTCAACATTAACTGCAAGCGGAGGAACTGCCTATACCTGGTCAACAGGAGAAACAACTACCTCTATAACAGTGTTACCTGCTAATACAACCTCTTATAGTGTAACGGCAACAATTAATGGTGCTGCATGCCCCGGTACTGGAACGGCAACGGTTACTGTTAATACAATTCCCATTGTTACACTTAATTCACCTACTGTTTGTAATGGTCAAGCAGCAACGGTAACCGCTAATGGAGCAAATTCCTACGTTTGGTCAACAGGGGCAAGTACAGCAGCCATGACTGCTTCACCAACCGTTACCACTACCTATACGGTGATCGGTAATAGCTTGGGTTGTTTGGATACCACTATTGCTACTATTGCCGTTAACCCACTACCCGTTGTTACAGCCAGTTCCACCTCTATTTGTAACGGCTTATCTGCAACATTGATGGCAGGTGGGGCTAATTCCTATAGTTGGTCAACTGGAGCTACTACGATGGCAATGACCGATTTGCCTACGGTTACAACTACTTATACCGTTATAGGAAGCTCTTTGAGTTGCACTGCAACGGCAGTTGGTACCGTTACCGTTGTTTATGCGCCCACCGTTACTGTTACTCCGGGTACTATTTGTATAGGAAGCACGGCAACCCTTACCGCATCGGGTGCGTCGGGGTATTCCTGGTCAACAGGTGCTACCGACAACCCAATAACGGTTACACCGCTTTTAACCAGCACTTATACTGTGTCAGGTACCGGTTGCCCAAATACTGCTACTGTAACCGTTACTGTTAATCCTATACCTACTGTTACTGTGGCACCAACTACCGTTTGTTCAGGTGCTGCTGCCACGGTAACTGCTGGTGGTGCAAATTCTTATCTTTGGTCAACGGGAGCTACAACACACTTCTATGACGGATCATCCATATCCAACTACTACTTATACGGTTATCGGTAATAGTTTGGGTTGTTTGGATACCACAACAGTAACCATTACTACTAAAACGGCTCCAACGCTTACAGTTGCTTCCACTACCATTTGTATAGGAAATCCCTCAACATTAGCTGTTAGCGGAGCGGTATCTTATTCCTGGTCAACAGGAGCAACCACTGCAACAATGACGGCTTCACCTACGGTTACTACTACCTATACTGTTACCGGAGTGCAATTAGGTATTGCCTGCCCCGGAACAACTACTGCCACCATTACTGTTAATCCATTACCGGTTCCTGTTATCAGTCCAACAACTATTTGTAATGGGCAGGGTGGGCCCGGAACACTTATTGCCAGTGGTGCCGATTCTTTTACGTGGTCAACAGGAGAAACTACGGCAAGTATGTCCGCTTCGCCTACCGTTACTACTACTTATACTGTTACCGGTAATACCTTGGGTTGTTTAAATACTGCCACCGGAGTTATTAGTGTTAACCCTATTCCTACCGTTGCAGCCACCGGAGCTACTATTTGCAATGGGCAATCAGCGACATTAACTGCCAGCGGTGCCAATTCCTATACCTGGTCAACCGGAGCAAGTACCGTTAGTATGACGGCTTCACCAACCACCACTGCAACTTATACCGTTACCGGTAATACGTTAGGGTGTATTAACACAGGTACCGGAACTATAACCGTGAATCCTATTCCTGTTGTATCAGTTGTTCCAACAACTGTTTGTCAGGGCGTTTTTGGAACACTTACAGCCAGCGGTGCTAATTCGTATATATGGTCATCGGGAGACGCAACTGCTGGCATAACATATGCACCCAATGCTACTACCACCTATACGGTTATAGGCACAAGTCTGAGCTGTTCCGATACAGTTTTGGGTACCATTACCGTTAATCCTTTACCTGTTGTTTCGGCAGCTTCCACAACTATTTGTATTGGTCAACCTACAACACTTACAGCAAATGGAGCCAATTCCTATTCCTGGTCAGATGGTTCCAATACTAAATCCATTACAAAATCTCCATCTGTAAATACAACATATACTGTTACCGGTAACTCCTTGGGTTGTTTAGGTACCGCAACGGTTGCTGTTACTGTTAACCCTATTCCGGTTGTTTCAGTTATTTCCGTTACGGTTTGCCAGGGGTATGCAGGAACTTTAACAGCCGGCACAGCCGATTCGTATTTATGGTCAACCGGAGCTACCACTAACACTCTAACTCAATCGCCGGTATCAACAACCTCTTATACTGTAACGGGAACATCACTTGGTTGTAAACAAACAGCTAGTGGAAAAATCACTATTTTGATAGCACCTACTGTAGTGGCAATTCCGCAGTCCATTTGTATTGGTGAAACAACACAATTATATGCTTATGGTGCTTCTTCTTATATTTGGGACAATGGTTCTACCACTAACCCGCGAACAGTTGGTCCGGTTTCAACCACTACCTATACAGTTGAAGGTGTTGGTTGCCCGAATTCTCAAACCGTTACTGTAACAGTAAATCCAATGCCAATAATTACAGCTTCATCTGTTACAATTTGTGAGGGTACTTTGGCCAAGATAGGTGCTACCGATGTAAATAAATCAAACCTCAACAGTGATACCCGTACATACGTTAGCAGCTATGTTTGGTCAACAGGTATGGATTCCATCGTTATGACGGACTCTCCTCATACTACGACTACTTACAGTGTGGTAGGGGCAACGGCCTTTGGATGCAAGGATACAACATCAGGAACAATAGTTGTAAATCCTAATCCTACTGTTATAGTAACTTCTGCAAATGCTTGTCCGGGAAGTGCGGCAACTATCAAAGCGTCAGGAGCTGATTATTATACATGGTCAACCGGAGCTACAACCGCTTCTATTACCGTAGCACCTGCAGTCACAACAACTTATTCTGTAACCGGAAGAACAAAGACCTGCCCGGGTACCGGTATTGGAAAAATTAAAATAGGAAGATTTCCTAAAGCAGGTTTTGTTGTGAGTCCTAACCCCACCAGTATTTTTGATACAGAACTCCATTTTACTAATCAGTCGTCAGTAGATGTAGTTTATTGGCATTGGAATTATGGCGATGGAGATACACTTGCACCAAATACGGCCAGCCCTATTCATAAATATCCTGAACTAGTAGGAACCTATACGGTCACGCTTATTGTGCACAATGCAACCCCTTGTTGGGATACAATTTCGAGTGAAGTTTTTATAGGTCCGGAGTTTGCGTTTTACATTCCTAATAGTTTTACTCCCAATGGGGATAAAAATAATAATGGTTTTAGAGGAATGGGAGTGGGAATTGTGAATTATGAGCTACAGATATTTGACCGTTGGGGAAATTTTATCTGGCAATCAACAGAACTTGATGAATACTGGGATGGTAAAGCCAATGGTGGCAGCAACATTGTTCAGGAAGATGTATATGTTTGGAAAGTATTTCTTACCGATGTGTTTGGCAGGGAACATCACTATATTGGTACCGTTACCGTTGTTAAGTAACCTCATTAAAAGACGTTCATTTCAACTTTTGTAGTGCGTGTTTTTGTATCGGTTGTCAGTGAAATGATTAATCGTTTGGTTTTCTCCTGTCGTTTTGTGTCTAAAACCGTTCCCGAATTAGTACCAATGTGAATTATATGATAAATGAAGTTTTGCAGAAAGACTGTAAATTCCGACATTTGACGTAATTGCAATGCTAGTTGTTGACATTGTAAAATTTTAAAAGCGTACGGAAAACAATAACACTTCTGTTCTAATCCTTCAATTAAATCAAAAGGTAACATGCAAATAAAAGCAACCAATATAGCCACATTAAAAGGACACAATGGGAGCATTTATGATTTGAGTGAAGGTTCAACCGAATTTCTTATGTTTTCTGCAGGCGGAGATAAAATAATTGCTTTATGGAATTTAGCAATCCTGCAAGCAGATAGTTTTGCTGCAACACTTCCGCAACTGTTATATGCAATATGTTATGTGCCTGAAAAAAATATATTGCTGGCAGGCACAGTATCTGGTGCGGTACATGTTATTGACTTAACAGAAAAAAAAGAAATTAAAATTTTGCAACATCACACCGCTGCTATTTTTGAAATTAACTATTCTTCAAAAACAAATTGCTTTTATACCTGCAGTGGTAATGGGGAGTTTGCGGTTTGTTCGTTAGATACTTTTTCCGCACTTAAAGTAAAAAAAATAGGCAATGAAAAAGTGCGTAGCATTGATTTTAATTATAAAACGGATGAAATAGCTGTGGCCTCAGGAGATGGTAATATCCGTATTTATAATCTGTTTTCTTTAGAAGAAAAACACAATTATAGTGCGCATCGCTTTTCGGCAAATGTTGTACGTTATACTCCTGATAATAAAACGTTGATTAGTGGAGGTAAGGACGCTCATTTAAATTTTTGGGATGTTGGCAATAATTATCAACTTATAAAATCTGTTCCCGCACATAATTTTGCGATTTATGATATTGTGTTTAATCCTGCAGGTACTTTATTGGCAACGGCAAGCAGAGACAAAACAATAAAAATCTGGGATGTGCAAACATTTGATTTTTTATTGCGCATAAGTATAGATAATAGCGATGGACATACCCATTCGGTTAATAAATTATTTTGGTCAGCATATAAAAATTATCTTGTATCAGCGGGAGATGACAGAACAATAAGAGTTTGGGACATAGTAGTTGAAAGCGAATTATAATTGCCATTTTATTTAACAATCGTCAATTACCTGTTTAAATTTCATTGCTAAAAATAGATTGTCACTCAATAGTTCTCGATATGCTCACCGAAAAGGCTCGCTACTCGAACTGACATCAGTATTTTCGCACAGTCACTTCGAGTAGGCTTTTTCAGCCGTATCGAGTATCGAGAAGTGAATATTGAAAATCATATACTTAACAAATATTCGGATGAAATTTAAACAGGCTCTAAATGAAATGGATTATTTTTTTTGCATTTTCTTCGTTCGAGAAATCTTTTAAGAGTAGTGTTTCTCTCTTTTGTTTGGTACTGGCATCAATAGGTTTTTTAAATAACCGTTCAATTTCACGTATCATCTCATCCTCTGTATTTTTTACGGAACACAATTTTTCCAAACCGGTGTTTGCAACCATTGTTGAATTAACAATGCAATGTCTTCCGTTAAATAATGCTGCCAGCAATTTCAGCTTTGTACCTGCCGCCTGAAAACAAGGTAATACGTGAATCTGCGCATTTTGTATGAGGTGCTGCATAGTAGCCTCATCTACATTTGGTTTGAGCTGTATGTGAGGATATTGTGTTACTGCTTTTACAAGTTCTTTAGTGGGTTGTTTTCCGGCAATAATTAAAGGGATGGTAGTTTTTGAAAAAACAGAATTTACTAAAAAAAGTGCTGATTCGTTATTTTCTCCAACTGACAAATTACCATGATATAAACAGTAATCGCCCAATCCTTTTGTTATTTTAACTTCACTATAGGGATGAAAAGCACCTACAAAATGTACATGGTTATAGCGTGAAGAAAGCTCATTACTATCTGCTTTTGAAATTGCAGCTATGAAATCTGCCTGATACAATACTTTTTCGAACTGTTGCAACTTATCAGCTTCTTCCCCGAAATAAAATTTTTTCAGTGATGTTTTCTCAATGCTTTCTAACCCTTTGTAATAATGATGTTCAATATTGTGCGCGCGCACTATTTTAAGTCGGTTGGTTATTCTATCGTCATTCAAATAATAGCAGGTGTGCAATCCTTCAAATAAAATCGGATAATCATCTTTTAATAAATTTTTCATCATTTGTTCTGAAGAACGCGAAAGAACAATATATGGCACGGAACTTAGTAATTGCGTTTTTTGCATATTACGTTTATAATAATATACCTTTTCACAAATGGTATCTAATTCCTTTGCATGCGATCTTCCATATTCAAAGCAGTGCAAATGCACGTGTACACCTTGGGCATGTAAAGCTTTAATTTTATAGTAAACATCAATAACGCCGCCATAATCGGCAGGGTAGGGGACATCAAACGAAATTATATGTAAATTCTTATAGGGCATTGTTAGTAGTATTAAATTGTTCAAAAACTGATATTATTTTTCTTTCTTCCATCTCCCAGTTCAGCTCCGCAATGGCCTTAGCGGTGTTTTGTTTCCATTTTAAAAGAGTTTCTGTATCATTCAATGTATTAGTGAATATTTCAGCAATATGTTCAGGAGAATGATTTTTAATAATTGTTCCAATATGATATTGGTTGATAATTGTTCGTACTTCCACCAAATCAGAAGCTATAACGGGAACTCCCGCATGTATGTAATCAAATAATTTATTGGGTAAGCTGTAATGGTAATTCATATTCGTATCCTTATCTAGCGAAATACCAATGTCAGCAATTTTTGTATACTGCACAAGTTGTTCAAAAGGAAGTTTGTTAATAAATGTTATTTTGTGTTGCAACTTCAAATCAATGGTCATTTGTTTCAATGTGTCAATAACATCGCCCCCTCCAATAATAAGAAGAACTACGTTGTTTACGTATTGCATTGCTTGCACAGCTTCTTCCGCACCTCTATCTGCATTAATTCCGGCGCCTTGCAATACAATTATTTTTTTATCATCAGTTATGCCTAAATTGGTTTTGGTTATTTTAAAATCAGTTTGCTGTTTTGAAAGAAAAGGCACATTGCGCACAACATGAACTGGAACACGGTATTCATTGTGGTATATAGAGGCAATGGAATCGTTTACAGTAAACACATATTTTAATTTTGGAAAAATGAGTTGTTCTATTGTTTTCCAAATACGCTTTTTTAATGTCTTGTTTTTTAATTCGGGAACTTCGCAAAATAGTTCATGTGTATCGTAAACTACGATTGTTTTTTTTATTTTAGAAATAAAGTAATTGGGTAGCAAAGTATCTAAATCATTGGAAAAAAGCACGTCTGCTTTTTTAAATGCCAATAAAAAAAACAATCGTAATTGAAATTCAGCATAAAATAAAGGGCCCTTTTTAAATAACAAATTCATTCTTATTGTTGAATAATTGCGTTTTGTGAGCGCTAAACTATTGCGTTGTTTTCGACCTATCAATGTAACATCGTAGCCGAGCTTCTGTAAAGTGCAGCAAACCTTATGTACACGTTCATCTGTACTTAAATCATTTATAACAGAAACGAGTGCGGTTTTCAATGGATGTTATAGAGTACTAAAATTTATTTCTGAAACATCTGTTTGCAAAGCTGCTTATTTCCGAAGTTGTTTTTTCTGCCTCTTCGTAAACGCCCATGTGTCCTTCTGTTTCCATCATAACTATGTAGGGATATTTGCATAAGCCAATTTGAGTAAAAACGGAATCGGGATTTATCAATGAATCTTTTTTACCCACGATAAATAGTATGGGGTATTCAGAAAATTTTAAAATCAAATCGCGGCTTTTTCGTTCTTTCATTCCTTCCAGACTATTGATAATGGATTGTTTGGAGGTTGATTCGGCTATTTGTTTGGCGTGTGTAATCAACTGTTGAATTTTCGGCATCTTTTCAGCAGTAAATAATGAGGGAACGATATCTGTTATAGCGCGTTTGTTACCTCGCTTTGCCAGATTAATGGTTCGGTTTCTGTCTTTTTTCTTTTCTTCCGAATCGGGATAAGAGGTGGAATGACACAAACACAAACCGCATACATTTTCGGGGTAAAGTTCGGCAAAAGCCAATGCAGTATAGCCTCCCATGGAATGTCCTACAACTACATATCTTCTCACACCAATACTGTCAAGTACTGCTTTTACACTTTGTGCTAACATTTCCATGCTGTGATAGTAGCCAATAGCGGGTGTTTCACCATGTCCCGGCAAGTCTATTGCAATTACCCTAAAACTTTTTGAAAGTCGTTTAATGTGTTCCTGCCATATTTTATGTGAACCCAAAAAACCGTGCAACAACACAATTACACGACCTTTACCTGTATCACTGTATCGTACTTTTATTTTTTTAAATTCGGCAAACTTTAACATGCTTGGTTCATTTGATGATTTGAAAAGGGTTTAATTAACATGCGGACCGGTTTTCAAATTTACTACTGCTTTAAATTTAATTATTCATCAGGGTTTCTATCTCATCTGCTTCTATAGGAATGTTCGCCATTAAATCGATATTCCCTTTTGCCGTTATTAAAATATCGTTCTCCAAACGAATTCCTAATTTTTCTTCAGGGATATAAATGCCGGGCTCGCAGGTAAACACCATGCCTGCCTGCATTTTTTCATTGTAATTGCCAACGTCATGCACATCTAATCCTAAAAAGTGAGAAGTGCTGTGCATGTAATATTTTTTGTAAGCCGGTAATTTAGGATTCTGTTTTTTTATATCCTGTAATGATAACAGTTTTAAATCCACCAGTTCTTTCTCCATCAACTGCCCAACGGCTTTGTTATATTCTGCAAAGGTGTTGCCTGCTTTCAGCATTTTTTTCGCCCCTTTCATTACATGCAATACCGCATTGTAAACTTGTTTTTGACGCTTCGTAAATTTACCGTTTACAGGTATGGAACGTGTGAGGTCGCTGGCATAATTGGCATATTCGGCAGCTACATCCAATAGTATCACATCACCTGCTTTGCATGGTTGATTATTAGCGCTATAGTGCAATACACAGGCATTTGCTCCCGAAGCAATAATTGGGGAATAAGCAAATCTTCGGGAACGATTGCGCATAAACTCATGAATAAGTTCGGCCTCTATCTCATACTCCATCACTCCCGGCTTTACAAAATTCAATAAACGCCGGAACCCTTTTTCGGTAATGTTGCAGGCTTGTTGAATCAATTCAATTTCGTAAGGCGATTTGACGGCGCGCAGTTTGTGCAGGATGGGTGCCGAACGTTCTGTTTTATGCAATGGATAGGTGGTGGTGATTTTTTTATTGAAACGAACTTCGGCTGTTTCTAGAAGATAATATTGTCGTGCATGTTCGTTACTATTCAAATAAATATGATCTGTCTGAAAAATAATTGTTTGCAGTATTTGCTCAAAATTGCTTGTCCAGTAAACTGTTTTTATTCCGGATGTTTTTTCTGCCTGTGCTTTTGTAAGCTTCGCTCCTTCCCAAATAGCAATGGTTTCGTTTGTTTCTTTTACAAATAAAATTTCTTTTTGATCATCATTTTTTGCATCGGGATAAATTAGCAGAATCGTTTCTTCCTGATCAATACCCGATAAATAAAACAAATCCGAATTTTGCACAAATCCCATTTGCCCGTCGGCATTCGTTGGCATTACATCATTACTCACAAATAATGCAACCGAGTTTGGTTTCAAACTTTTTGAAAAATGTTTTCTGTTTTCAATGAACAGTTGTGGATTGATAGCCGAATACTTCATTTAATTTTAGGATTTTAACTCTTCAAAGTTTGGAAATATAATTCACATATAAAACAGGTAAATGATGTAATACTGCAAACACGTGACGGAACAGTAATAATGTAGATTATTTCATGATTGCAGTTAGGTTCATTATGTACTTATTTAATATATCCGCCAGTTAGGCACAAGGCGTGCAGAAATAATTCCTCCGTAGAAAAATTCGTGGTTAACACAGACGGAAATAATTCCAACGCTCAATTTTTTGTCAAGGTTTTTGACCAACGCACTATTTGCACGTTGCCGTCCTCGTTCCTGCTGACGGCAAAGAGCAAATGCCCCCCTAAATCAAAAACACTCGCCAAAAATTTCTCCCCCGCCTCCGCTTCGTGTGTAGTTTAGTGTATATCGACAGTTTTGTATTTCATCGTTATTGAAAATGTTTTTTACTGCGTCATACTTTGGCGCACACGACATTTACTTTTACAGAAAAATTAAATTATAAAACGCTATGAAAACTTTAAACCAATCAATTGAACTTAAGGTAGTCGATTTTGCTATCTTCAGTGAACGCTGGGGGCATGAGTACGTCAACTGCTCTAGAATTTATTTTGCATACTTTAAAACTATTCCAAGTCTTAAAATTATCGGTGGAATTAATGACATACAAGCAATGAGATGGATAGAAAGTAATCTTGCAGACCAAATTGTAAGAAAACATGCTAGGCAAGTATACAACAAGAAATTACGTAAATCGGTATATATGACTATCAATTATGTTTTAAAAGATGCCATACTCATAAAAGTAGAACACTTTGGAGACTGTGCTATTTTATTTACCGAAGAATCAGAAGAAAAAGCGGAAGTAATACTCTATAAGTTGAAAAATTTTATACGCCCTCTTTCATCAAGTTTAACCACTCTTATTCAGGACGGAAACGGTTTAAAACTAGTTGATATAACAAATAAAAAACCTAAAATGTCCCTTTCGAGTAATTACAATGACGACCTAACGGAATTACATAATAATATCATAAGTGATTTAAAGAAGAGGAGTAATTCAGGGTTGTTTTTATTTCATGGAACACCAGGCACTGGCAAATCAACATACATTAGATACCTAATGCAACACATTAATAAAAAGGTAATTTTTCTTTCTCCAAAAATTGCAGGAACACTTGATTCTCCAGCATTAGTTAATATTTTAATTAATGAACCTAATTCTGTTCTTGTTATTGAAGATGCAGAAGACCTTCTTACATCAAGAGAAAAGGGTAACTCAACTAGCATTTCTATGTTGCTTAATCTTACGGATGGTTTACTAGGAGAAAGTTTGGGTATACAGGTAATTTGTACTTTCAATTCCCCATTAATAAATATTGATAAAGCACTTTTGCGAAAAGGACGCTTAAAAGCATTATATGAATTTAAACCGCTTTCTGTTTTGAAATCATTAGCGTTGCTTAAAAAACTTGGTGTGGAGGATAAAACAGCATACGAACCAATGACACTTGCAGATATATATAACATTAAAGAGCAACATTTTGAATTTGAAAAATCTCGTAAAAAAATCGGGTTTGGTGTTGGGGTATGAAAATGATTTTAAAATATTACTTTAGGAAAAATTTAAAATAAATAAAAATGGAAAATGAATTAAACGATATTAGTTGCCAACTAACAAAAATTTGGGAGCAATATAAAGGGAAATTTAAGCCAGACAATAAAATTTTGGAAAGAGGTTTTGTTTTTTCAAAATCAGAAAAAAGTGATATTGTTTTTATTGGCATTAATCCTTATTGCAAAGAGAATGCAGAAGTAGAATGTGAAAAGTACGGTTTTAGTTTTCGTGTTGCAATTGCTGATAAAAAAAAGGAAAATAAATATTTCATCAATCTTAACAAGTTAATAGAAAATATTCCGCCTCAATTTAAAATTGATTATTTGGATTTGTTTTATTTCAGAGGAGAACAAACGGTTTTTAAATACTTCCATAAGGAACCTTTGGGTGGACACTTTTTAGCAGAACAACTTGCCATTACTCAAAGACAACTTGAGAAAATAAAACCCAAATTAATAATTGTTTTTAATAAAGCTGCCCACGAATATTTCGGTAAGGATATAACAAAAGTCTGGATGGGATATGATTTCCAACCTTTACGAATAAATGGTTTTGAAAGTAATGATGACTTAAAAATAATTAAGGGATTGGTTAAGAGTGATGGGCGAATAGCGAAAGATATAACTAAAACTAACCTTGAGGGTACTATAGTCTACTTTTCTAAATATTTAGGACGAGCAAAAAAAGAAACGAAGAATCAAATTTCTGAAAATATTAAAAAAATCATTCAAAGTAATGAGTTTATAAATGGTTTATAAAAAATTTAATCATGGCAAAACACGAATTCTTTTTACGTTACTCTTCAATTATCAAAAAGCTTAGGAGCTCTGGTGATGCAAGTTTCGAAGAAATCAGCAATTACTTAAATAGTGAATCAGAATTTACTGGTTATAATTTGAGTGTTGCAAAACGGACATTTCAAAGAGACTTGAATGAGATACGCTCAATTTTTAATGTAGATATTAAATGCAATTCATTTAACAAATATTATATCGTCAATGAGGGAGAACAGGACATAAATAATCGAATGCTTGAAGCATTTGACACTTTTAATGCCTTAAAGGTTTCTGAACGTTTATCAAAATATATTCACTTTGAAAAACGAAAACCACAAGGAACAGAAAATCTTTACGGATTGCTTCACGCCATAAAAAACTGTTTACAAATTCATTTTTTATACCAAAAATTCTGGGGTGAAGAAACTGAGAAAAGAACTGTAGCACCTTATGCAATTAAAGAATTTAGAAGCAGGTGGTACATTATTGCTAAAGATGTTAAAGATGAAAAAATAAAAAGTTTCGCTCTTGACCGGCTTACTGATTTCAGCATTACAAAAAAAAAATTCACATATCCTAAAGATTATAGTGTTGAAGAAAGTTATAAATATTGTTTTGGAATTATCAGTCCTGAAATAGGAAATAAATCAGAAGAAATTATTTTATCATTCACTCATTTTCAAGGTAAATATATTAAGTCGTTGCCATTGCATGAAACACAACAAGTTATTTTAGATACTCCAAACGAGTTGCAAGTTAAATTGCAAATGTATATTACTTTGGACTTTATAATTGAACTTCTTTCTTTAGGCGGTAATGTGAAAGTTTTAAAACCACAAACCTTAATCAATAAAATAAAGACGGAACATCAAAAAGCGTATAAACAATATCAATAATTCATAAACTCATTTATTTCATTTGCGATTCTAAATTTAGCGACAATGGGAAAAACATCTGACTCAGCCAAACAATCTTTCGGAAGAGAATTAGGCAAAAATGCGGGCAAATATATTTCAAATAAAATATTTGGAGACGAATGGTCAACACCCTATCGTATTGCAGTAAAAAAACAAAAAGCGGAAACTTCTTTACACGAGCATGAACAGGAAAGAGAAATTTTGGCATCCATTCCCGACATTGTTTTTCCAACTGATAAAATTGAAATCACAAATATTTTAAGCAAATTAATTTCAATTGCTTCAACATCAGTTTCTCTTAATAAACAAAGTTCTGATGTTACAGCACAAACAATAATTAAAATATGTATTGATAAAATAGAAGAAGGGATATATAGATTAAACAGTATTGAGGCAACTTATGACGCAGAATTTTATCAAAAAAAATTGGACAATTTGCAAGTCGAAATAAAGAAAAACAAGCGGAATCAATGGATACCAATCGTAGTTGGAATAATCTTCCTAATTGTGCTCTATATTCTTAGTACAATTAGTGCGAAAAAGAAAAAGGAAAGTATAGAGCAAAATGAAAAATATAATAGTACAGAAACACAACCAGAACAGACGAAAGAAACCATAGAGAAAGAAAAAGAAAATAATCACCGCAATGCAAAAAAATATTACGGTTTTCTTTTAAATGATAAGAAAGAAGAAAAAACTCAGAAAACAAAATTTATAGAAACTAAAGTAGATTCAGTAACAACTACATCTGAAAATTAATTAACCTTTTTCTTTTGCTGTGTTAAGACCAGTATGTAAAAACCTCCTAGAGTAAAAAAGAAAGCTCAAGAAGGTTTTTAGTTTTTTCGCACAGGGACAAAGAAAGGAAGGAAAGACAAAAAGAAAGTTCGTGAAGCGTTTTAGTATTCTTTCACAGGCAAAAAGAAATCTCGCGGAGGGCGTTAGTGTTTTCAGACAGGGTTTTATGATTTTTTTAGAGGCATCGGGAAATGTCGGACAGGCATTTAGAAATCGACCACAGTGCACCTAAAACCAGCACCACACAAGGCGATCAACCGGTATATTTTCTTGTTTTGCTCGTTTAACAAACATCTCTTATATTTGGTAGTTATACTGCTCCACAAAATGAAAGGTCACAGCATCAGACTATACTTTTTAGCAATTTTTACTTTTTTTAGTGTTGCTGTTTTTTCGGAACAGGAACATAAGAACGAGCCATCTGGTATCATAAAATTTACGGAAAATAAAAATCAGTGGGATAAAACTATTTTGTATCGCGCTCAGTTGGATGGAGGCGTATTGTTTTTAGAAAAAGATGGTTTTACGTATAACTTTTATGATAAAGAGGCAGTGAGTGAAACTCATTTCGCTTCTCAAAATAAAAATGAGCGTAATAATAAAAATTCAAAAATTTATCAGGCAATAACACCTACTAAATCACATGCTTTCAGGATGACATTTGTAAATTCGGAATTGTCTGTTGAAACATCTGCCAATCAACCCACTCATGACTACTGCAATTATTTTATAGGGAACAATAAAAGCAAATGGGCTAGCAACGTTAAAAACTATGGCGAAGTAAATTATAAAAACATTTATAAGAACATTCACCTGCAAGTTTTAGGTTTACAAAACAGCATTAAATATAATTTTTATGTTGCTCCTCAGGCTGATGTAACCGAAATAGAACTTTTATACGAAGGTGTTTCAGCGATTAGAATAGATACAGAAGGTGCATTGCGCGTTAAAACCAGCTTAAATGAACTGCTGGAGCAACACCCTTTTGCTTACCAATGGGCTGGGAACAAACAAATACAAGTGCCCTGCGAGTTTGTCTTAGAAGGATCATCTGTTCATTTTAATTTCCCCAAAGGATACGATAAAAGTAAAGAATTGATAATTGATCCTGTATTGGTATTTGCAGCCACATCAGGTTCTACAGCAAGCAACTTTGGGCATACCGCAACGTATGATGCGGATGGTAATTTGTATTCGGGAGGAATAGCCTTTGGTCAAGGATTTCCAACGACTTTGGGTGCATATGATACTGTTTTTAACGGAGGGGATGAAGATGTGGTAATTACAAAATATGATGCTACTGGAACATTTTTACAATACTCCACTTATTTGGGAGGTACAAGTGACGAAATTGTAAGTAGTTTGATTGTGGATGCTCAAAACAATTTGTATTTGTATGGGGTTACAGGATCTTCTGACTTTCCGGTTTCAACGAATGCGTATGATAAATCATTTAATGGAGGGCTTTATTATGTGCCTCATCCCAGTAATGGTAATACATTTAACAATGGTACAGATATTTTTGTTGCTGAATTTAATGCAACAGGAGCATTTTTGCTTGCATCTACATACATTGGAGGAAGCGGTAATGATGGAGTAAATAGTAATAATGTGCAGGCACTTATAGCTATTCCCGGACAGTCTGGTCTTTTTAGTGCTTATCCATTAGATTCTTTACAATATAATTATGGCGACTATTATCGTGGAGAAATTGATCTCGATAAAACAGGAAATATAGTCATTGCAACATCTACGCGGTCAGGCGATTTTCCGATTGTGAACGGTTTTGATAAAACACTTGGCGGGCAGCAGGATGCTGTTGTGTTTAAAATGAACAATAATTTATCGCAGTTAATTTGGAGTACTTACTTGGGAGGTAGCGATAACGACTGTGCAAATGCTTTGGTCATAGATGATTCCTCAAATGTTTACGTAACAGGTGGTACAAGAAGTTCAGACTTTCCTGCAACTACAGGAGCAAAGCAAACAGTTTTTGGTGGAGGAAAAGCAGACGGATACATTACAAAAATAAAAGCCGATGGTTCCGCTAAAATATATTCCACCTATTGGGGCACTTCCGCATACGATCAATGTTATTTTGTTCAACTGGATAAAAAAAACAATGTTTATACATTCGGACAAACAGAAGGTGCAATGCCTGTAACTGGTAGTGTTTACAACAATCCTAATAGCGGACAATTCATTACCAAAATGAATGATTCGCTGAGTAATGTTATTTTTTCTACGGTTTTTGGAAACGGAAACGGAATACCTAATATTTCTCCTACCGCTTTTTTAATTGATAATTGCGAAAATATTTATGTGTCGGGCTGGGCAGATGGTTTTAACACAAATAGACCTTCCACAACGGGAATGCCTGTTACTTCTGATGCGTTGGACGGAACCACCCAAGGCTATGATTTTTTTTTAATGGCACTTACCAAGAATGCAACATCAAGAATATATGCAACATATTTTGGAGGTGATATAAGTGCTGAACATGTTCATGGAGGTACCAGTCGTTATGATAAAAAGGGAATTGTTTATCAATCGCTTTGTACCGGTTGTGGAGGATACAATGATTTTCCGGGAACCCCCGGTGCTTATCCACACGATTCTATACAGTCAAATGGCGTTTATGTGCCGCTTTGGAATGGTGCATTTGCTATCGGAGGTTGCAACAATGGGGTTTTTAAACTGGATTTTCAACAACCTTTAACCGTTGCAGACTTTGTGGTTGATCATCAAAACACCTGTGCATTTCAAACAGTCCATTTTACCAATAAAAGTTCCCCCGGAACTACTTTTTTATGGGATTTTGGAGGAGGTGATACTACTTCAAAAGTTGCAAATCCTGTAAGAACGTATTCTGTTTCGGGAACATATTTGGTTAAACTATATGTAAGCAATCCTGCAAATTGTAATCCTACAGATTCGCTCTTTAAAACCATTACTATTAATACGCTCCCACCTCCTTTAGTAATCAGTAATAACAACGATACAATATGTAGTGGCGAATCGTTGAACAATAAATACCTTGTAAGTAACATGTTATCTTCATTCAAATGGATTGCAAGCGATAATCCCAATGTTAAAGGTGAAAGTACTACAATGCAATATTCAGATTCAATTACGGATGTTTTAACGAATTCAACCAATTCCAATCAAACGGTTATATATACAATAACTCCCACTTCTGTTATGGGTGATTGTGATGGAACTGCTGCAACATTTACAGTAATGGTTTTCCCAACTATAAAGTCTAAAATCGGACTCACTTCCGTTCCCTGTACCAATCAGGTTAATTTTATAGATTTAACAAATCCAACATCAACAAGTCGTTTCTGGGATTTTGGAGATGGAGGTTCTTCAAATCAGCAAACCCCATCTCATTTATACCGCACTCCTTCTGCATACACCATTACCCTTAAAACGGTTCATTCTTCAAACTCTCCGGATTGCTCTGTACCGGCTGATACTAGTATAAATTTGGCTTTATCGGCTGTTACTACGGTTAATGAAAACAAAGCAGTTTGCAGTAATAATACCATTCAGCTAAATGCCACAGGAGGTGTTGCATACAAGTGGTTGCCGGCAAGTAGTTTAGATAATTCACTTATTGCAAACCCGATCGCTTCTCCAACAGCAACAACTACTTATACCGTTTACATTTCAACATTAAACGCATCAGGGCTTGTTTGTATGGATACTTTAACAACTACTGTACACGTGTTTAATTCATCCATATATACCATTAAAGCAATAGCAGATAAAGACTCCATACTGCAAGGTGAATCTACCACCATTCATGCTATAACAGATAAAAGCTTAAAAGTAAAATGGACGGACTCAACAGGAAGCATAATTTCCAATAACATAGATGTAACGGTTTCTCCAAAAAGCACCAGCACTTACACTGTTTCTATACTTGATAGTGTGGGTTGTCCAAAAATGGCAACTGTTACAATTGTAGTTGTACCAACTACCTGTAACCCTGTGGATGTTTTTGTTCCAAATACATTCACACCTAATAATGATGGTAAAAACGATATGTTGTATGTGAGAGGAAATAACTTTTCTGAATTATATTTTGCTGTTTACAACCGCTGGGGACAATTGGTTTTTGAAACTACCGATAAAACAAAAGGCTGGAATGGTGTTTATAATAGTTTGGAAACTGACCCCGTTGTGTTTGCATGGTATCTGAAAGTAAAATGTTATAATGGAAACCAGATAGAAAAAAAGGGTAACGTAACTTTAATACGATAGTTTTTAATGAAACCCTTCTTCACAGTCTTTGTCCTTTTGTTTTTTATAGTTCCACTGACTACAAGAATCTTCGGGCAAGACATTCACTTATTGCAGTACAATTCTTCTCCTCAAAACTTAAATCCTGCTCAAACAGGCTTGTTTGATGGCGATTGGCGATTTGTTGGTAATTATCGCACACAATGGTCTGCTATTCCTGTTCCGTATAACACCTATTCTATTTCTACCGATACCCGTTTAAACACGCTGCCGGTTATCCTTCAAAATTATTTCAAAACAACAGTTCCTGCACTTGGATTAGTTGTAAATACTGATAAGGCAGGCGATTCAAAACTTAGTACAACTCAATTATTATTGTCGGCATCGTGTATAAAAAAATTAACAAAGGATTCTACTCATTTTATTTCTTTCGGTATTCAACCGGGCATAACAAACAAAAGTTTTAATACAGGTGCGCTCACATTTGACAATCAGTATAACGGAACCGGCTACAATCCTAATTTAAGCAGTGGTGAACACTTTAACAGTACCAGCATTACCTATTTTGACTTAGGCGCAGGAGTTGCTTATTATTGGGAAAAAACAGCAAGAAAAAAACTAAACATAGGAGCATCTGTTTTTCACATCAATACTCCTGATCAGTCATTTTTTTTAGTTACCAGCGTACAACTTGCTACAAAAATAAATTTCAGTGGTGCGGCGGAATTTCCCATTACTTCAAAAATAGATTTGTTGCCCAGTTTTTTATACCAACATCAGGGAACATTTGAAGAAACGCTGTTGGGATTATCCGGAAAGTATTATCTGGCACCAATAAACGGAATGACAACTGCTGTATCTTTAGGCGCTTTTTACAGGGCGAAAGATGCCTGGTCCGTTATGGCAAATTTGTATTATAAAAATTTTAATGTTGGTATTAGTTATGACATTAACACTTCTCAATTGAATGTTGCAACTAACAATAGAGGAGCATTTGAATTATCGGTCATCTATATATTAAAAAAAATTCGTCCATTTGTAGCAAAAAAACGAGTTTGTCCGATTGATATGTAACAATAATGGTGAACAAAAAAAACAAGCAAATAATTTTGTTCTCAGTTTTGGGAATGTTTTTTTTGTTGCCCAATGTTATTCATGCGCAACGATTAAAAACACTTATTGCCAATGGCGATAAAGCATTTGTAGAAAACGATTTTTTTGCAGCATCATTGTATTACAATAAGGCGGTATTAAAGGATTCTACAGACATTGCGTTACAGTATAAATACGCTGAAGCAAGTCGTTTGAATTATGATTTTAATAGTGCCGATAAATGGTATAACAAAGTATATAAACAAGATAAGCAGGGAAAGCTTTATCCCGAATGTGTTTTTTGGTTAGCAACCATTAATAAAAGTAAAGGCAATTACAAAGAAGCAAAAGCACTGTTTGCAAAGTATGCACAAAAAAACAAGAATAAAAAAAACAGTTATTTTGTAAAAAAAGCAAATCAGGAAATAGCCGCCTGCACATACGCGCAATGGTTAATTGCGAACCCTGACACTTCCATAAAAATCATTCATCTTGATAGCGCAGTAAATAGTAAACTGTCGGAGTACGCACCATATCAGGCCGACAGCGTTTTGTATTTTTCTTCCCTTAGGGATGGAAGTGACAGAGACAAAAAAAACAATGTGAACTATAATAAAATATACACTTCTATTCAGGATAAAGACACGTGGAAAAAAGCAAAAGAACTGGATTCGCTTTTTAACAAAGAGGGCATTCATAATGCGAATACAGCTTTTAATGCTGACATGACAAAGATGTACATCACTCGGTGTCAACAAAAAAATGCACTTGATTTTATTTGTGAAATATATTCTTCGGAGTTTAAGAACAATCACTGGGAACCCTTGCAAAAATTACCACCTCAAATAAATATGCAAGGGTATAACAATACGCAACCTGCCATAGGTTTTTTAGGTGAGGAAGAGGTGCTGTTCTTTTCATCCAATCGCCCGGGTGGAGAAGGAAAAATGGATATCTGGTATAGTAAAATAAATGCTGATGGAACTTTTGAAAACCCTATAAATGCAGGTAAAAAAGTAAATTCGGTAGAAGATGAAAAAACTCCGTTTTATTGTAAACCTTGTCAGGAATTATTTTTCAGCTCTACCTGGCATAAAGGATTGGGTGGTTTTGATATTTTTAAAAGCAATTATTATAGTACCGGATTTTCTGAGCCTCGCAATCTGGGTGCTCCTATAAACACGGCTTACAACGATATTTATTTTTCTATTAATAAACAAAAAACACAGGCGTTTTTATCTTCCAACAGACCGGGTTCTTATTTTGAAGAAAAGGAAAGTTGCTGCAATGATATTTATATGTTTAAATTACCTGTAGACAGTACTATCGACACCGTCAATAAAGTTAAGATAGACAGCACACAGCTTGTCATATCGCAAATGAAATTATTGGTTCCGCTTACATTGTATTTTCATAATGATGAACCCGATAATAAAACGCTGGCGATTACTACTGCCAAAAACTACAAAGCGACGTATGAGCAATATTCTGCTATGCGTGAAATCTATAAAAGAGAATTTTCGAAAGGAGTAAAACAAAAAGATGCAGAGCGTGCCAAAGAAGATGTGGATGCGTTGTTTGAAGATTCGGTAGATGCCGGGATGCGCAATCTGGATGAATTTGCAAAACTGCTGCTAAAAGTATTGAAAGATAAAGAAAAAGTAACCATTACGATGAAAGGATATTGTAGCCCGCTGGCTTCTACAAAGTACAATGCTAACTTAGCAAAACGTAGAATTTCCAGTTTAAAGAACTACTTCATGGAATATGAAAATGCTGCTTTAGCTCCTTACATTAACAATTCTAAACAAGGTGAAGGATGCATTGTTTTTGTTGAAGAAGAGTTGGGAGAACTGAAAGCAAGTACTAAAGTGAGCGATAAATATAGTGATACCAGAAACTCAATATATAACCCTATTGCAGCCTTAGAAAGGAAAATACAAATTATTGCTGTTTCTGTCGCTCCTCCAAACTAAAAACAGAAAAGATTAATCATTCCATTCGTAAGCAAAATGTTTACTTTTGCAGAACTAAAGATATTCATGAAAACCTTTTTTAAATTAATTATCGTCTTTTTTCCATTGGTATTGTCGGCACAAACGCCGCCGGCTATTATTCCTAATGGGTACAATACGTTTTATTACGATAATGGAAAAATATCGAGTGAAGGAACTTTGCGAGATGGAAAACCCGATGGCTACTGGAAAACATATTACTTAAACGGAAAATTAAAATCGGAGGGGAACAGGAAAGATTTTAAATTAGATGGTCCCTGGAAATTTTACAATGAAGATGGAGTTTTTGTAAATGAATTTAATTACAAGGAAGGAAAGAAAAACGGAGCAAAAAAAATATTTGATCCGAAAGAAGGATACATTACATTTTCAGAAAACTACGAAAACGATATTAAACAAGGAAATACCATTGAATATTATAAACCCTTAACACCAACCTCTAAAAAGGGGAGAGTGCAAAAAATAATGCCTTTTGTAAACGGGTTAGAAGAAGGACAAGGATTGGAATTTTCTCCCGACAGTCTTATCATTACCATTACCCAATACAAAATGGGTTATATTAAATCGGAGGAACGATTGAACAGAACAGACTTTAACGGATTAAAGCAGGGTAGTTGGAAAGAGTTTTATCCCAATTTGGCGATTAAAAAAGAAATGAATTATTGGAATGATAAGCTGGATGGTTATATGAAAGAGTATACACAATCCGGCAATCTTAAAAAAGCAACCAAGTATGTTAATGGAGTGGAACAGTTGGATGCCCCTGAATTTCAGAAGCCGGATATAAAAACGGAATATTATAAAAATGGAGTTGTAAAAAGTGAAGGCGCTTACATTAACGGAAAAGCAGAGGGAGAGCATAGAGAATATAATGAAGACGGGCAATTGCAAATAGCCAGAATGTATTCAAAAGGAAAGGTGGTTTCGGAAGGAATGATGGATACTGCCGGATATAAAAATGGTTTGTGGAAAGTGTTTTATTCCAATGGTAATTTAAGAGCCAGCGGCAATTATTTAAGCAACAAACATGTGGGGGACTGGATATATTATTATGATAACGGAAAAATTGAACAGGTTGGAAAATATGATAAAAAAGGAAAAGCACAAGGAATGTGGAAATGGTATTATCCCTGCAATACGCCTTGTAATAAGGAATTTGGCAGTATTAAAAAAATAGAAAATTATAAAAACAATAAGTTAGAAGGAGATTTTATTGAGTACAATGATAGTGGAAAAGTGATTACAAAAGGGCTGTATGAGAACAATGAAAAAGAAGGCCCTTGGGTATTGGAATACAACGAATATAAAGAAGAAGGTACGTATGTAGGAGACAAGCGCAGCGGAGAATGGAAACATTATTACCTGAATAATGGAAAGCTCAGGTTTAAAGGCAGTTTTGTAGATGATGAACCCGACGGATACCAAGTATTTTATTATCAAAATGGTAATATAAAACAAGAAGGTAAATATGCAGGTGGTTTAAAGGAAGGGGAGTGGCAATACTACGACGAAAATGGAAACTTGATTTTAACTATCCGTTATGCCAGTGGAATAGAAATAAATTATGATGGTTCAAAAGCTCCTAATACACCTCAATAGAATAACATATCAGATTTTTAAAAATTTAAATCTCATGCTACGAACCCAATTTTAATGATTCATTAGCGTGAAGGAATACAGCTTCGAAAACTAATTTTTATATTCACAATACTTATTTACCTTTGAAAAATTAAATTTAAGCCCGGGTGATGAAATTGGCAGACATGTACGCTTGAGGGGCGTATGTCGTTAGACGTACGAGTTCGAATCTCGTCCCGGGCACAAGAGCTCCCAACCTATTGTGTTATTATCACGTACTATAATTAATATTACTTACATTCGCATTTTTCGCAACCAATTTTTTTATCATGAAAACAAAACTTATTGCAAGAAAAATAATGTTCTTGCTTTTACTGCTTTTATCTGTTGACTCTTTTTCACAGGGCAACTTAGGTAATCTTGGCAACATGGGTAATCCAGGCAACATGGGTAATCTTGGAAACTTGGGTAATTTAGGCAACTTAGGGAATTTATTTGGGGGAGGGGGAGCTGCAACAGATACAGCAATTGTTATTGACAGTGTTACTCAAACCTCTCCTTGTGCCGGTTCTCTTATTTTAATTACCTATCATACTACCACTACATTTGCAAGCAATAATGTTTTTAATGCACAATTGGTTAGCGCGTTTGGTGGATTAACAGGAGGATCAACCACTCCAATCCAATTAACTCCTAAGGCTGTCAGTGGTTTTGGTGGAGCCTTCTCAGGCATGTCGGGTAGTAGCAAATTTAAAAAATACACAGGAACAATTCCTGCAAATGCAGCTACCGGTATTTACAATATTCAAATGACTTCTACTAATTCTGTGCATACCAGTGCAACATTCACCACCATGGTAATAGTTGATGACCCTACAGTTTCAATTACTTCAACATGTAAAAACGATTCGGTTTTTTTAACAGCAAATACAGGTGGAACCAATGCTGCCTTATCAACGCTGGGTGGATTGCTGATTTCTCAAAGTGGATTAGGGGGACTTTTAGGTGGTTCAAAAATACCAATTTCATGGTCAACAGGGGAAGAAACAAAGACCATATACGCAGGAAACCCCAATTTATATTCTGTTACTTATACTGATACATCTTTAGGATGTTCGGCAAAAAGTAGCAAAGTAGTTGCTAAAAATCCTATTTCTGTAACTTGTCAAATGGAAAATGTTCAACTGGGCTCTACTGTTAAAGCAGATTCTTATTCATGGTATTTAGATACTACCATAACCTCTACTTCACAATATATTGTATTTAATAATAACACAACTGCTACATATCATCTTGCTACTAATAATCCGTCAAGTTGTACTTCTATAAATGTTACCCCTTCTATATGTGCAGATTCTAACAATATTTACGTATTTGTTCCAACCATGTTTACACCCAATGGAGATGGCCATAATGATAAATTGTATGTTAGAGGACACAATATTAAAGAGCTTTATTTTGCAGTATACGATCGTTGGGGAGAAATGGTATTTAACACCAGTAATCCTACCGAAGGCTGGGATGGAACTTACAAAGGAAAAGAAGTTGAACCAACCGTTTTAGTATGGTATCTTAAATCCAAAAATTATTTAGGTGCTGAAAAAGATGATAAAGGATACATAACTCTAATTCGATAACTGTTAATGAAAAAAAAATATTATTACGCTCTGTACTTCTTTCTAGTTTTAATCTTTACAGAAAATAAAGTTGCAAACGCACAGGATATTCACTTAACGCAATACAATGCATCTCCACAAAATTTAAATCCCGCCCAAACAGGTTTGTTTGACGGCGACTGGCGATTAGCCGGAAATTATCGTAATCAATGGTCTTCTGTTTCCAATGTGCCGTTTAACACCTATTCGTTTTCGGGTGACACACGTTTAAAAAAGACTAAATTGAAGGGTGCTTCGCCGGCATTGGGGTTTGTTATAAATTCTGACAAAACAGGCGATTCAAAGTTGAAATCTACGCAGGTATATATTTCAGCATCCATTATAAAAAAACTAACAAAAGATTCAACGCATCTTATTTCGGTGGGTGTTCAGCCTGGTATTGCCAATAAAAATTTTAATGCAACTGCTGCAACTTTTGATCAGCAGTTTGATGGTTTGGCATATAATCCGGGATTGAGCAGTGGCGAAAACATTCCCGCAACAAGTCTGACTTATTTTGATGTAGGAGCAGGAGCGGCTTATTATTGGAGAAAAACACCTCGTAAGAATGTGAATATTGGCTTTTCGGCGTATCATCTCACCAAACCTAAACAATCATTTTATGGCGACAATACTTCTACACTATCTCCCAAGTTTAACATCAGCTGTACAGCTGAGCTACCATTAGGTTCAAAATTCGGAATTGTTCCGAGCTTTTTAATTCAGCGTCAGGGAGAAACTAAAGAAACATTATTGGGTGTATCCGGAAAGTATTATTTTACATCGATGGATCAAATAACCACAGCTCTTTCGTTGGGTGCATTTATAAGAGCTCAGGATGCTTATGCGATAGTGTTAAATATGCAGTATCAAAATTTTAATGTTGGAATGAGTTATGACATTAATTACTCCAACCTTACTGCTGCAACTAACTACAGGGGCGCATTTGAACTATCCGTAGTTTATATTCCGAAAAAGGCAAATAAATTTATTACCGAAAAACGACCGTCTCCGATATTCATGTAAACATAATCTTTCATATGAAAAAATATTTATTATCGCTCATCCTGTCTTCGTTTATTACTTTACTAACAACTGTGGAACTGAAAGCTCAACGGGTAAAAAAATTGATTACAAAAGGAGATACTGCTTATGCTAAAAATGATTATTCAGAAGCAGCTTTTTATTACAAGCAAGCTCTTTTAAAAGATTCATCAACAATAAATGTTCAGTATAAGTATGCACAAGCACGCCGATTGAACTTTGATTATGACATTGCTAATCACTGGTACAGTAAAGTAAATAAACAAGATTCTTTAGGTAATTTGTTTCCTGAATGTATCTTTTGGTTAGCAACTATCAAAAAGGGAAATGCTAATTACAAAGAAGCGAAAGATTTGTTTACTAAATATGTTCAAAAAAACAAAGACGCAAACGGCAGCTATTTATTAGCAAAAGCAAAACTGGAAATAGAATCTTGCGATGTTGCACAAGGGCTTATATCTAATCCTGACAACGAAATTAAGATAATCCATCTTGATTCAACCGTAAATAGCAAACAATCCGAATACGCTCCTTATAAAGTGGATAGCATTCTCTATTTTTTCTTCCATTCGCAATGCAGGTGACAGAGATGTAAAAAACAATATCAATTATAATAAGTTATATACTTCCATTGAAGCAGACAGCAACAAATGGAAAAAGTCCAAAGAGCTGGATACACTTTTTAATAGTCAGGATATCCACACTACCAATGCTTCTTTTAATGCTGATAAAACCAAAATGTTCCTTACGCGTTGTCATCAAAAAAGTGAACAACGTTTTATTTGCGATATATATGTTTCGGAATTAAAAAACAATGTTTGGTCTTCGCTAAAAAAATTACCACCCGAAATTAATGCACCGGGGTTTACCAATAGCCAACCGTCAGTGGGAACGTTAAATGATAAAGAAGTATTGTTTTTTTCATCTGACCGTTCAGGTGGAGAAGGGAAAATAGATATTTGGTACAGCAAAATAAACAGTGATGGAACATATGAAAAACCTGTTAATGCAGGCAAGCAAGTAAATTCAGTAGAAAATGATATCACTCCGTTTTATTGCAACCGTTGTAAAGAATTGTTCTTTAGTTCCACATGGCACAAAGGATTAGGAGGATTCGATATTTTTAAAAGTGCTTACAAAGATGCTTCTTTTCAAGAACCTAAAAATGCCGGTGTTCCTATCAACAGTAATTACAATGATATTTATTTTTCAATGAATGATGCCGGTACAGAGGCTTTTTTATCATCCAACAGAATGGGTTCTTTTTATGAATGGAAAAAAAATTGTTGTAATGATATTTATATGTTTACTATCCCTCTTCCTATAGATACGTTGTTATTGGATACAATTGCAAGAATAGATACAATAACAGCACCACCTCAAGTAACTGTTGAGGATAAAATGAAAAAGCTGATGCCGATAGCATTGTTTTTTCATAATGATGAACCGGACAGACAAGCTATTAGAAACAGCACTTCTACAAATTATGAAACAGCCTATAAAAATTACGCGAGCAAGCGCGATTTGTATAAAAAAGTACTTACCAAAGGGCTGAAATTGAAAACAACAAATCCTTCTGATAAAGACATTGAAGACTTGTATGAATCTGTAAGCAAGGGTTCCGTGAAGAAAGAAGAGTTTAAAAAGCAGATGTTACAATTTGTTGATTACAAAGCAGCTCATACTTTGGTTAATAAAGTTGATACATTTTTTGATTCTGTTGATACCGGTATGAAAGACGTAAACACGCTTGCTCAGTTATTATTGGAGGCGTTAAAAAACGGAAAGAGAATAACACTCACTCTAAAAAGTTATTCCAGTCCTTTGGCCTCTGACAAATACAATTATCATTTGGCAAAGCGAAGAGTTAACAGTATTAGAAATTATTTTAATGAATATGAGAATGGGGCGCTGGCCAAGTATATTAACAATAAAAATCAAAACGAAGGAAGCCTCAGACTTGTTGGTGAGATAACTGAAAAACAAGAATACAGTTCAAAAATAAGTGATAGTTTCAGCGATGTTAAAAATTCGGTTTTTAATTTGAAAGCTGCTTACGAACGAAAAGTGGAAATCACTTTTGCACCAACGGATTCAGGAAAATAATTTTTCCCGAGTAACGACTTTAAGAAATTCTGCTCCAGTCTGTTTTATAGTTATTGAGTAAAGCAAACTGGTAAGCAATGGTACTGTTTTCTGTTTTGGCAAGGTCTGGGTCTTCCGATAATATTTCAATTACCATATTGCGCGCAGCGTGAAGAATTTGTGCGTCTTTTGCCAAATCTGCAATGTTTAAATCAAGCACACCGCTTTGCATTGTACCTGCCATATCGCCGGGTCCGCGCAGCCTTAAATCCACTTCCGCTATTTCAAAACCATCGTTGGTGCGGCACATCGTTTCCATTCGTAATTTAGAATCGCTGCCTAATTTATAAGAAGTCATTAAAATGCAATATGATTGTTCAGCGCCTCTTCCCACACGACCGCGTAACTGGTGTAATTGCGACAAACCAAAACGTTCGGCGCTTTCTATGACCATTACACTTGCATTCGGAACATTAACACCTACTTCTATTACTGTTGTGGCAACCATTATATTTGTTTCGCCTTTTATGAAACGTTGCATCTCAAAATCTTTTGCGTCTGATTTCATTTGTCCGTGTACAATACTTACCTGATAGTTAGGCAAAGGAAACGCACGTGATATACTTTCAAAGCCATCCATTAAATCTTTGTAATCCATTTTTTCAGATTCTTTAATGAGCGGATAAACCACATAAATTTGTCTTCCCAAAGCAATTTGTTCTTTCATGAATCCAAACACACGGTCTCTGTGACTATCAAAGCGATGAACCGTTTGTATGGATTTTCTTCCGGGCGGTAATTCATCAATTACACTTACATCTAAATCACCATATAGCGTCATTGCCAATGTGCGGGGAATAGGTGTTGCAGACATAATAAGCATGTGAGGAGCTTGAGTGTTTTTACTCCACATTTTAGCCCGTTGAGCCACCCCAAAGCGGTGTTGTTCGTCAATTACAACTAATCCTATATTTTTAAATTGTACTTCATCTTCTAATAATGCATGAGTACCTATGAGTATGTGCATTTCACCGTTTAATAATTGTTCATGAATAATCCTTCGTTCTTTCGCTTTGTTGGAGCCGGTGAGGATACCTACTTTTACATTTAATGGTATCAGTAATTTTGAAATGGTTTCGAAGTGTTGCTGTGCAAGTATTTCTGTAGGAGCCATCAAACATGCCTGAAAACCATTGTCCAGGGCAATTAACATACTCATCAGAGCGACCATTGTTTTTCCGCTGCCAACGTCTCCCTGCAATAAGCGATTCATTTGCCTTCCGGAGCCCATATCCAGACGAATTTCTTTGATCACTTTTTTCTGTGCATTGGTTAATTCAAATGGTAAATGCTTGTTGTAAAAATTGTTGAAGTATTCCCCCACCTTTGAAAACACAAAACCTCTGAACTTCTTCTCTCTTATTCCTTTTTGTTTTAATAATTTGAGTTGAATAAAAAACAGCTCTTCAAATTTCAATCGAAATTCCGCTTTTTTAAGTATTTCGGCATTTTGAGGAAAATGAATTTGTGTAATCGCTTCTTCGCGCGATATAAGATGAAAGCGCTCAATAACCTCTTGGGAAAGTGTTTCGGGGATGTTGTTATGAATTAATGTTATCAGTGATTTTTGAATTCGGGCAAGGCCTTTTGTGTCCAGTCCCTTTGCTTTCAATTTTTCTGTAGTGTTGTAAATTCCTTGCAGGGCAGGGGCAAGGGTGGTATTACTTTCGTTTACCAATTCTATATCGGGATGCATGATGTTAAAACGATTATTGAAAATTGCAGGTTTGCCAAATACCACATACTCCGCAGTAGGATGAGGTTTTATTTTTTCTGAAATCCATTTTATTCCCTGAAACCAAACTAATTCTATTGTGCCTGTATGATCAGCAAAAGTTACAACGAAGCGTTGTGCTCTTTTATTTCCAATCGTTTCCGCGTGAATGATTTTTCCGCGCAACTGAACATAAGGCAAATCGGCATTGATTTCCTTTACTTTATAAAACTTTGTCCTGTCAACATAACGAAAAGGATAATGTGTGAGCATATCATTGTACTTAAAAATATGTAACTCCTTTTTAAGTAGTTCGGCTTTTGGGAAGCCAACATTTTTAAGGTATTCAATGGGTGTATTTAAAAAATAGCTCGACATCGTTATATTACAAAAATAGCACAAAAAAACGTCCTGCAATTTTTGCAGGACGTTTGAAGGATAAATAGGCGGATGGGGTATATTCTAATGGATTAATTCGAGATACCCTTTTTCCAGGGTATTCACTCCATTAATGTCTGTTAATGTAATAATAAAATAATAAGTGCCATCGGGATATAACATACCTGTGCTTGCATTACGTCCGTCCCATCCTCCTGCCGCAGAGTTCCATTCATACAATTTTGTTCCCCAACGGTCGAATATTTCACCTTTTAAATTGGCAACGATAACAGATTTTATTGTGAATACATCATTTTTGCCATCTCCGTTTGGCGTAAACACATTGGGTATAGTCAATTTATAGATGAGTAATCTTGTTGTTGCCGTGTCCCAACAAACAGCATTACTCGTTTCTACAGATGCTTTAAGTACAACTGTATAAATCCCTTCTTTCGTATAGTAATTGCTTAGGTTTATCGCATTGCTGGTACTGGTATTTCCGTCACCGAAATCCCAATTATATGCTGTTGCCGAACCAGTACTTGTATTTGTAAAATTAACATTTAAAGGAGGGGCTCCTGTAACCACATCGGAGCTGAAGGAAGCCACAGGTGCTACTACTTGTATGGTAAATGTAATACTAGCAATACCCTGTGCACCACATGTTCCTGAAGTAGTAACGGTGTATGTATAAATTCCTTCTGCCGGAGGAGGGGTACCTGTTACCGTGTAAATGTTATTAGTATTACTGATGTTTAAACCTCCGCTTACAGTTGCAGTAGTTGCTGTTCCTGAAATGGAGAATGAAATCGGCAATATTGCATCCTTACTGCATATTTGCTGATTTAAATTATTACCAGGTTGTAATGTAATAGAATCTATATTGACGATTATTCTTCCTGATAAGCTGCTAGGGAATTGACAAGTGCCAGAAGTGGTAACTGTATAGTTAAAAATACCAGGAACAGTTGGTGTACCACCTATAGTATACGTTGTTGCCGTATTTAAACCAGAAGTAACTCCTGCTGGAGGGTTCAGCCCTGTTGGACTCCAAATAATTGTAGGCGTGGCGCCTGACACATTCAATACAATTGTATTAAGTGAAGTGTTTTTACAAATACTTTGGTTCAATGGAGCGGAAATGCTTGCTTGCCCTATACCTACTATTATCATTCCTGTTACCACACTTACCGTTGAACATCCTGTGGTGGTTACGGTATATTCATAAGTACCGGATGCCGTCGGGGTACCTCCTATAGTATAGGTATTACCACCGCTTACAGTTCCTGTAGTGATTCCAGCCGGTTTCACATTAACTCCGCTGGTAGCATTACCAACAATAGAGTTCCAAGTAATCACAGGTGTGGTTCCGGAATAATTCAAAATGATATTTCCAATTGCGGTATTGATACAAGGGCTTTGGTTCAATGGAGCTGATATACTTGCTTGCCCTATACCCACTGTTATGGTTCCTGTTACCACACTAACGGTAGCACATCCGGCAGTACTTACCGTATATTCATAGGTACCGGAAGCCGTTGGTGTTCCTCCGATGGTAAAAGTATTAGTACCGCTTACAGTTCCTGTAGTAATTCCAGCCGGTTTCACATTAACTCCGCTGGTAGCATTACCAACAATGGAGTTCCAAGTAATCACCGGAGTGGTTCCGGAATAATTCAAGATGATATTTCCAATAGCGGTATTGATACAAGGGTTTTGGTTCAATGGAGCGGAAATGCTTGCTTGCCCTATACCCACTGTTATGGTTCCTGTTACCACACTAACGGTAGCACATCCGGCAGTACTTACCGTATATTCATAAGTACCGGAAGCCGTTGGTGTACCTCCAATAGTATAGGTATTCCCACCACTTACAGTTCCTGTAGTAATTCCAGCCGGCTGCACATTAACTCCGCTGGTAGCATTACCAACAATGGAGTTCCAAGTAATCACAGGTGTGGTTCCGGAATAATTCAAAATGATATTTCCAATTGCGGTATTGATACAAGGGTTTTGGTTCAACGGAGCCGATATACTTGCTTGCCCTATACCCACTGTTATGGTTCCTGTTACCACACTAACGGTAGCACATCCGGCAGTACTTACCGTATATTCATAAGTACCGGAAGCCGTTGGTGTACCTCCAATAGTATAGGTATTCCCACCACTTACAGTTCCTGTAGTAATTCCAGCCGGCTGCACATTAACTCCGCTGGTAGCATTACCAACAATGGAGTTCCAAGTAATCACAGGTGTGGTTCCGGAATAATTCAAAATGATATTTCCAATTGCGGTATTGATACAAGGGTTTTGGTTCAACGGAGCCGATATACTTGCTTGCCCTATACCCACTGTTATGGTTCCTGTTACCACACTAACGGTAGCACATCCGGCAGTACTTACCGTATATTCATAAGTACCGGAAGCCGTTGGTGTACCTCCTATAGTATAGGTATTAGTACCACTTACCGTTCCTGTAGTAATTCCAGCCGGTTGCACATTAACTCCGCTGGTAGCATTACCAACAATAGAGTTCCAAGTAATCACAGGTGTGGTTCCGGAATAATTCAAAATGATATTTCCAATTGCGGTATTGATACAAGGGTTTTGGTTCAACGGAGCCGATATACTTGCTTGCCCTATACCCACTGTTATGGTTCCTGTTACCACACTAACGGTAGCACATCCGGCAGTACTTACCGTATATTCATAGGTACCGGAAGCCGTTGGTGTTCCTCCGATGGTAAAAGTATTAGTACCGCTTACAGTTCCTGTAGTAATTCCAGCCGGTTGCACATTAACTCCGCTGGTAGCATTACCAACAATGGAGTTCCAAGTAATCACAGGTGTGGTTCCGGAATAATTCAAGATGATATTTCCAATAGCAGTATTGATACAAGGGCTTTGGTTCAACGGAGCGGAAATACTTGCTTGCCCTATACCCACTGTTATGGTTCCTGTTACCACACTAACGGTAGCACATCCGGCAGTATTTACCGTATATTCATAAGTACCGGAAGCCGTTGGTGTACCTCCAATAGTATAGGTATTCCCACCACTTACCGTTCCTGTAGTAATTCCAGCCGGTTGCACATTAACTCCGCTGGTAGCATTACCAACAATGGAGTTCCAAGTAATCACAGGTGTGGTTCCGGAATAATTCAAGATGATATTTCCAATAGCAGTATTGATACAAGGGCTTTGGTTCAATGGAGCCGATATACTTGCTTGCCCTATACCCACTGTTATGGTTCCTGTTACCACACTAACGGTAGCACATCCGGCAGTACTTACCGTATATTCATAAGTACCGGAAGCCGTTGGTGTTCCTCCGATGGTAAAAGTATTAGTACCGCTTACAGTTCCTGTAGTAATTCCAGCCGGTTGCACATTAACTCCGCTGGTAGCATTACCAACAATAGAGTTCCAAGTAATCACAGGGGTGGTTCCGGAATAATTCAAGATGATATTTCCAATAGCAGTATTGATACAAGGGTTTTGGTTCAATGGAGCCGATATACTTGCTTGTCCTATACCCACTGTTATGGTTCCTGTTACCACACTAACGGTAGCACATCCGGCAGTACTTACCGTATATTCATAAGTACCTGAAGCCGTTGGGGTACCTCCAATGGTATAGGTATTAGTACCACTTACCGTTCCTGTAGTAATTCCAGCCGGTTGCACATTAACTCCGCTGGTAGCATTACCAACAATAGAGTTCCAAGTAATCACAGGGGTGGTTCCGGAATAATTCAAAACAATATTTCCAATTGCGGTATTGATACAAGGGCTTTGGTTCAATGGAGCTGATATACTTGCTTGCCCTATACCCACTGTTATGGTTCCTGTTACCACACTAACGGTAGCACATCCGGCAGTACTTACCGTATATTCATAAGTACCGGAAGCCGTTGGTGTACCTCCAATAGTATAGGTATTCCCACCACTTACAGTTCCTGTAGTAATTCCAGCCGGTTTCACATTAACTCCGCTGGTAGCATTACCAACAATGGAGTTCCAAGTAATCACCGGAGTGGTTCCGGAATAATTCAAGATGATATTTCCAATAGCGGTATTGATACAAGGGTTTTGGTTCAATGGAGCCGATATACTTGCTTGCCCTATACCCACTGTTATGGTTCCTGTTACCACACTAACGGTAGCACATCCGGCAGTACTTACCGTATATTCATAAGTACCGGAAGCCGTTGGTGTACCTCCAATAGTATAGGTATTCCCACCACTTACAGTTCCTGTAGTAATTCCAGCCGGCTGCACATTAACTCCGCTGGTAGCATTACCAACAATAGAGTTCCAAGTAATCACAGGTGTGGTTCCGGAATAATTCAAAATGATATTTCCAATTGCGGTATTGATACAAGGGTTTTGGTTCAACGGAGCCGATATACTTGCTTGCCCTATACCCACTGTTATGGTTCCTGTTACCACACTAACGGTAGCACATCCGGCAGTACTTACCGTATATTCATAAGTACCGGAAGCCGTTGGTGTACCTCCTATAGTATAGGTATTAGTACCACTTACCGTTCCTGTAGTAATTCCAGCCGGTTGCACATTAACTCCGCTGGTAGCATTACCAACAATAGAGTTCCAAGTAATCACAGGTGTGGTTCCGGAATAATTCAAAATGATATTTCCAATTGCGGTATTGATACAAGGGCTTTGGTTCAATGGAGCCGATATACTTGCTTGCCCTATACCCACTGTTATGGTTCCTATTACCACACTAACGGTAGCACATCCGGCAGTACTTACCGTATATTCATAAGTACCGGAAGCCGTTGGTGTACCTCCAATAGTATAGGTATTCCCACCACTTACAGTTCCTGTAGTAATTCCAGCCGGCTGCACATTAACTCCGCTGGTAGCATTACCAACAATAGAGTTCCAAGTAATCACAGGTGTGGTTCCGGAATAATTCAAGATGATATTTCCAATAGCAGTATTGATACAAGGGTTTTGGTTCAATGGAGCCGATATACTTGCTTGTCCTATACCCACTGTTATGGTTCCTGTTACCACACTAACGGTAGCACATCCGGCAGTACTTACCGTATATTCATAAGTACCGGAAGCCGTTGGTGTACCTCCAATAGTATAGGTATTCCCACCACTTACAGTTCCTGTAGTAATTCCAGCCGGCTGCACATTAACTCCGCTGGTAGCATTACCAACAATAGAGTTCCAAGTAATCACAGGTGTGGTTCCGGAATAATTCAAAACAATATTTCCAATAGCAGTATTGATACAAGGGTTTTGGTTCAATGGAGCGGAAATACTTGCTTGCCCTATACCCACTGTTATGGTTCCTGTTACCACACTAACGGTAGCACATCCGGCAGTACTTACCGTATATTCATAAGTACCGGAAGCCGTTGGTGTACCTCCTATAGTATAGGTATTAGTACCACTTACCGTTCCTGTAGTAATTCCAGCCGGTTGCACATTAACTCCGCTGGTAGCATTACCAACAATGGAGTTCCAAGTAATCACAGGTGTGGTTCCGGAATAATTCAAGACAATGTTTCCAATAGTGGTATTGATACAAGGGTTTTGGTTCAACGGAGCGGAAGAATTTGCCATGCCTAATCCCACGACAATCATACCTACCTTATTCGTATAAGAAGTACAACTACCTGTGGTATTAACAGTATAGTTATATGTACCATCAACAGTTGGTGTTCCATTTATAATGAGTATGCCTGAATTAAAATTTGCAGTAACGCCTGTTGGTAAACCTGTTACTGTGACACTACTGCTACCTACGGCATATACAATATTTGTAATTGGTGTGTTGTTACAAACATATTGTGTATCTGTAGCTGTTCCTGATAACAACGTTAACCCAATAGTCAGTGTTCCTGTTTTACTTGTTTGTACACAAGATCCGGTGGTGTTAATCGTATAGGTGAATACCCCTTCTTGATTAGCCGTACCACTTATTGTATAAACTCCTGAATTATAATTTCCTGTTATGCCAGTTGGCACCCCTGATAATGTTGCATTTGTAGCACCTTGATTTATAGTATAGGTAATAGGGGTAATAACATCATTTAAACACACATGTTGATTGTCTGTTCCTGTAGCCGATGTTAAAACAATATTCGCATCAGGGTTTATTGTAATTATTACATTTTCTCCGGTATTAGAACAATTGTCCGGTGACGTTGTAACATAATTATAAGTTACAGCAATAGGAGAAGTTGTTGTATTTGTCAATGTTTCACTTACATTTCCTGTTCCACTTGTTCCAGGTTGGGTTATTCCAGGAACAGTAGCACGCGTCCATGCATAAGTGGATCCTGGAACGCTACTGGATGCAGTATATGTTACAATTCCGCTACACACTGTTGAAACACCTCCTGTACTACCTGTTAATACAGGTACAGGGTTAACTGTTAAAACTGCGGCGCTGCTGGAAGCGGTGACTGTTCCACATCCCGGAGTTAATACAGCTCTATATTGGTAGCCGTTATTAGCTGTTGTAGCATTCGCTACCTGAAGTGTAGCTGTTGTATAATTTGAGTAAACAGGTCCTGCACCGGGTGCAGTAATTAATGTATAAGTCGATCCGCCATCTGTACTTACTTCCCAATTATAAGCGTGTACATTACTTGCGGTAACATGAAACGAAGCTGTAGTGCCTGCACAAGTAGTGCTAGACGATGGGGTATTCGTATTTGTTGCTATGGCTAAACTTGTTAATGTGATGGTTGCAGTGCCTACAGTGAATCCTGACGTTCTCACACATCCATAACTATCAGTTACTTTAGTTAAGGTGTATGTGCTATCTACCGTTGGTGTTCCGGCCGGAACGTTGAATGCCACTCCGCTTTGAACATTTGACTGAGTACCGGGAGCATATTCAACAGTAAAAGTATCTGTCCCTGCTGTGGCTGTCCATGTTAATTGACCTAATGAAGAAGGGTCACCTCCACAGCGAGAATTTCCGGTAAAACTACCTTGAGGATTTGGTCTCACTAAAACCACTACATTATCATAACCGGAACAACCATTTGCAGTTGTTGTATAAGTATAGGTAACGTTAATAGTTGATAAAGAGGTGTTTGTTAAAGTTTCATTCACATTGTCTGTACCTGTTGTACCAGCTTGACTGATTCCCGCTATTGGAGCTCTGCTCCAGCTAAAAGAGCTTCCAGTCGTAGCACTGGTAGCCGTATAAGTAAATGCGGTAGCACTACAAATCGGATTTGGAGTTAATGTACTGCTTAATTGCGGTAAAGGATTTACGGTTACTACAACATTTTGGTTTGCACCACTGCATCCGTTAGCAGTAGTGGTATACACATAGGTAACGTTAATAGGAGCCGTAGTTGTGTTGGTTAAGGTTTCATTCACATTGCCTGTACCTGTTGTACCGGCTTGACTGATTCCCGCTATTGGAGCTCTGCTCCAGCTAAAAGTACTTCCAGTCGTAGCACTGGTAGCCGTATAAGTAAATGCGGTAGCACTACAAATCGGATTCGGAGTTAATGTGCTGCTTAATTGCGGTAAAGGATTTACTGTTACTACAACATTTTGGTTTGCACCACTGCATCCGTTAGCAGTAGTGGTATACACATAGGTAACGTTAATAGGAGCTGTAGTTGTGTTGGTTAATGTTTCATTCACATTGCCTGTACCTGTTGTACCGGCTTGACTGATTCCCGCTATTGGAGCTCTGCTCCAGCTAAAAGTACTTCCAGTCGTAGCACTGGTAGCCGTATAAGTAAATGCGGTAGCACTACAAATCGGATTCGGAGTTAATGTGCTGCTTAATTGCGGTAAAGGATTTACTGTTACTACTACATTTTGGTTTGCACCACTGCATCCGTTAGCAGTAGTGGTATACACATAGGTAACGTTAATAGGAGCCGTAGTTGTGTTGGTTAAGGTTTCATTCACATTGCCTGTACCTGTTGTCCCGGCTTGACTGATTCCCGCTATTGGAGCTCTGCTCCAGCTAAAAGTGCTTCCGGTCGTAGCACTGGTAGCCGTATAAGTAAATGCGGTAGCACTACAAATCGGATTCGGAGTTAATGTGCTGCTTAACTGTGGTAATGGATTTACGGTTACTACAACATTTTGGTTTGCACCACTGCATCCGTTAGCGGTAGTGGTATACACATAGGTAACGTTAATAGGAGCCGTAGTTGTGTTGGTTAATGTTTCATTCACATTGCCTGTACCTGTTGTACCGGCTTGACTGATTCCCGCTATTGGAGCTCTGCTCCAGCTAAAAGTGCTTCCGGTCGTAGCACTGGTAGCCGTATAAGTAAATGCGGTAGCACTGCAAATCGGACTAGGACTTAATGTGCTGCTTAACTGCGGTAAAGGATTTACTGTTACTACAACATTTTGGTTTGCACCACTGCATCCGTTAGCAGTAGTGGTATACACATAGGTAACGTTAATAGGAGCCGTAGTTGTGTTGGTTAATGTTTCATTCACATTGCCTGTACCTGTTGTACCGGCTTGACTGATTCCCGCTATCGGAGCTCTGCTCCAGCTAAAAGTACTTCCAGTCGTAGCACTGGTAGCCGTATAAGTAAATGCGGTAGCACTACAAATCGGATTCGGAGTTAATGTGCTGCTTAATTGCGGTAAAGGATTTACCGTTACTACTACATTTTGGTTTGCACCACTGCATCCGTTAGCAGTAGTGGTATACACATAGGTAACGTTAATAGGAGCCGTAGTTGTGTTGGTTAATGTTTCATTCACATTGCCTGTACCTGTTGTACCGGCTTGACTGATTCCCGCTATCGGAGCTCTGCTCCAGCTAAAAGTGCTTCCGGTCGTAGCACTGGTAGCCGTATAAGTAAATGTGGTAGCACTGCAAATCGGACTCGGAGTTAATGTGCTGCTTAATTGCGGTAAAGGATTTACCGTTACTACAACATTTTGGTTTGCACCACTGCATCCGTTAGCGGTAGTGGTATACACATAGGTAACATTAATAGGAGCCGTAGTTGTGTTGGTTAATGTTTCATTCACATTGCCTGTACCTGTTGTGCCGGCTTGACTGATTCCCGCTATTGGAGCTCTGCTCCAGCTAAAAGTGCTTCCAGTCGTAGCACTGGTAGCCGTATAAGTAAATGCGGTAGCACTACAAATCGGATTCGGGGTTAATGTGCTGCTTAACTGTGGTGAAGGATTTACGGTTACTACCACATTTTGCCCATTGTTTGAACAGCCGCCAGAAGTCGTAGTGTAAGTATAAACAACACTTATTGGTGAACTTGTAGTATTTGTTAATACTTCACTAACACTACCGGTACCTGATGAACTTAGGGGGCTGATTCCTGCCACTGTAGCTCTGTTCCATGAAAACGTAGGGCTTGGTTGAGCACTTCCAGGGGTATAAGTAAAAGTCGTTCCACTACATATTGCAGGCGGTGTTAATGTAGTGTTTAAGGATGTCTTTCTAATTGTTTGAGTACCACTTGCTCCAGCAAGAGAGGCTCTGCTAACATTTCTTGATAATGTTAAATCACTATAAATTGTTTGATTAACCGCAATCGTTCTGCCATCCGTTGATCCTGCCAGTATATTTGCAGTAACCCAAAAATAAAGTTGAGTAGAATCAACACTGAGGTTGAATGCCGGAAATGTTTGAAGTGTAGCAGTAGTAGCAGGAGTGATAGTCGCTAACAAATTAGTAGTAGAAAAATATGGAGTTGTCGTCCAGTAAAGTTTAAAATCAGCTATGTCGGATGTTTGAAAAGTACCAGAAACGGTAAATTGAAAGCCTGTAAAACTGGCATTTTTAACACAGGTATTTAGATTATGACCCTGTAAACCAAAACTCTGAATAGGTACATCTCCGGTAGAACAAATATTCCCTGCAGGAATAGGAGTTCCTCCACCTCCTTGTGCATTACTAGTTAATGACCAAATAGGATTCCAATCTAAAAAAATCATTCCATCTCCCCCCTTTCCCCCTGTTCCTGTTTGCGTTATTGATCCTCCATTATTGTTATTTTCTGACCCACCTGCACCTCCTGCTCCATAACCATTTCCATCATAGGTGTAATTCCAGTGTGAATAACCCGGAGCTCCATCTATACCGCCAGACGGAGCAGTACCACCAGCTCCCCCATAATTAAGGCACCCCCCTCCTGAATTGTTACCATTTAATCCATTACTCCCGTTTGCATTATAACCCGCTGATGACCCACCACCACCGCCACATCCAAAATCATCAGTATAACCATTCCCTCCATTTCCACCACTGTATTTAAAATTTCCAGTACCATTACTCGCCAATCCTCCAGAACCTCCTACTCTTCCATTGTTATTGCTCTGACCGCCATATCCTCCTTCCGCTAAGGCATAATAAATTCCGCCTAATTCTACCCAAGAGCTTCCTCCTTTACCACCGTTTGTTCCGGTGGGTTGACCAGCGCTCCCGCCCCCACCTATTGTTATATTATATATTTGTCCTGCTGAAACAACAATTTCGGTTTCACTATAAGCTCCACCACCACCAGCTCCACCGCTACCTGTATTCAAAGTATTACCTCCACCACCACCGCCCGCTCCCCATACTTCTGCCAGTAGTCGGGTAATACCTACAGGGCAAGTCCATGTATCAGAATTAACACCAACCGTACTCTCTGTTTTTACGGGTCCGTATGAAACCACAACTTTACCATCTCCTCCATTGGCTCCGGCACGTGTGGAAGGTGAGTTGTTTTCGGAACCTCCACCACCGCCACCACCGCCCGGATATCCATTCTGTGCAACAGTATGATAGCGAGGATAACCAGTTCCACAGTCGGCTGAATTAGCCCCTCCTGTTCCTCCCTGAGCCCCTCCAACCGGAGCCGCGCCGCCCGGATAACCAAATGAATAATCAAATGTTACTGGAGTTGAACCTGAACGACCATTTTGTGAATAGCCTGCTGATGAGCCGCCACCACCACCCATTGACCAGGCATTCACAATTGAGTTGCCTCCTGCTCCTCCGGGAAATCTTACTTGCCCAACTCCCCCTGTAGTGCCTCCCGCACCTCCTACACCCGGGGAGCCTGTTCCTGAACCAGCACTTCCTCCAAACGCCGATACAAGGGTCGTTCCACTCATATCTGCAAATATCGAGGTCTGTCCATTTGTATTTGGAGCCCCTCCTGCTCCAACTGTTACTGAATATGTTGTTCCGGGGGTTACTGTAAATGTGGATCTGCTGTAGGCACCACCACCACCTCCTCCTCCGCCATCAGTATCATCCGAATTGGAACCCCCGCCTCCACCACTGCCCCATGTTTCTACTGTTATTACTGAAATACAACTGGGTACGGTGAACGTATATGAACCTGCAGCGGAATAAATAGTTTGATTAGCCGATTGAGAAAACAGGACACTATAGCCAAACACATTTAGCAATACCGTAAATAAAATACTTGTTTTTATTTGTGAAATGTTCATACGTTTCATTTTAAATGGATTTCAAGAAACTTGTAAATTTTAGTTACTAATATAAAACTAATATAAATAGGTAATCGTATTTTTAATACAAAACACTTCAAAATAGTGTGTGCTAATAATGTTTGTCAAAGTGTAATTTCATATAATTATATGTTTATAGCTGTGTGACATAAAAATAGTTAAATGAGATTACAACAATTCAAATTATTAAGTTCATGAAAAGTGATATATTGCAAAAACTAAAAATCCAAATAAGGCTTTACCTGTCTTACAAAGATGCACCTTTCAAATTTAACGTTGCAATTTTCAAACTAAACAGAAAGCGAATGTAACATATGTTACCTTTTGAGTAATGAGAGTTTTTTTTTCATAACGGTATTTTTTCAAAAAGCATATTCCACTTTCTTAATACAGCAATCTTTCGAATTCACTTTCGATGACTTCTGCTTTATCTTATCTGCCTTAAGCGTTACATTGACTTGACTTAAATAAAAAACGTCCCGCATTTCTACAGGACGTTGGATCATATTCAGGATGTTTATGCTTTATTTTTGTGGATGAGTTTTTTCATGATGTTGTTGCATCTTTTCTTTTTTCATCGTTTCCATCTTATTATACTGTTCAGGTGTAAGAATGGCTTTTAAGTCAGCATCCATTTTTTCTCTTCGCATTTTTTCTTCTTTCATTCTTTCCTGACGTTCTTGCTCACGTTTTAATATCAGTGCCTTTACTTTGGTTTGTTGTTCTGCGGTAAGTACCAGTTCATCTGCCATTTTTTTTGTGATTTTCTCAGCTTTTTCTTCAGGGCTTTTTTTATCTTTTTCATTATTGGGCGTTGAATCTTGAGCCATAATGCTTACAGATGTAATTACAACTGTAAACAATGTAAAAAGTGTTTTTTTCATAATGTTTAGTTTTAAGGTTTTGTTTGATGCGTATCAACGATGATGCCATACATTTATTGCAGATAACAATTAGGTAGTTTAATCGGGTACTAAAAAATACTAACTTTGTGATTAATCAAAAATAGTCAGCATGAGAACAATTGAATTTCGTGAAGCGCTACGTGAAGCGATGAGTGAGGAAATGCGAAGGGATGAGAAGATATTTTTAATGGGGGAGGAAGTTGCGGAATATAACGGTGCATATAAAGTAAGTAAAGGTATGCTTGCAGAGTTTGGTGCAAAAAGAGTGATTGATACTCCCATTGCCGAACTTGGTTTTACAGGTATTGCAGTGGGTGCTGCGATGAACGGATTGCGGCCTATCGTTGAATTCATGACCTTTAATTTTTCGCTTGTGGGGATTGATCAAATTGTAAATTCGGCAGCGAAGATGATGAGTATGAGCGGAGGACAATTCTCTGTTCCTATTGTATTTAGAGGTGCTACCGGCTCTGCAGGAATGCTCAGTTCTCAACATTCTCAATCATTTGATAGTTGGTATGCCAATTGCCCAGGATTAAAAGTTATAGTTCCATCTACTCCATATGATGCCAAAGGGCTTTTAAAATCAGCCATTCGTGATAATGATCCTGTAATTTTTATGGAAAGTGAACAAATGTATGGTGATAAAGGGCTAGTTCCTGAAAGTGAATATTTATTACCCATAGGAGTTGCTGATATAAAAAGAGAAGGGAAGGATGTAACAATTGTTTCGTTTGGCAAAATTATAAAACAAGCGATAGCTGCGGCTGAAGAGCTGCAGAAAGAAGGAATTAGTGCTGAAATAATTGATTTAAGAACCATACGACCAATTGATTATGAAACAGTAATTACTTCTGTAAAAAAAACAAATCGTTTGGTAGTGGTGGAAGAATCATGGCCACTGGGAAATATATCAACGGAAATTGCATTTAAGGTTCAGAAAGAAGCTTTTGACTATTTAGATGCTCCTGTAATAAGAGTTACTTCAGGTGATGTTCCATTGCCATATGCACCTACATTGATAGAAGCCTCTTTGCCAAATATGGAGCGTGTAATAAAAGCCGTGAAAGAGGTAATGTATTTGAAAAAGTAAATTTTCTGTGAACAATACTCTTACTAACATTTCAACAAGCAAAATGGGTAATCGTATTTTCAACATTTAGTAGAGTGTTGCGTTATAAAGTAATGAAAAAATTAGTGTTATGTTTAAGCATACATCGTTGCATCTAAAGTTAATTCCGGGTGCCTGTACTGAGTTTGTCGAAGTATGTTTCGGAATCTTTCAGATGCTGAATCAAGTTCAGCATGACTGTGTACATTTTATGCTTAACATACCACCAGCTAAAAGATTTTTATATTTGAACTACTTAAGAGTTTAATTTTTATGTGTAAAACAACTGTAACAAAACTTGTATTTTATTTTACGTTGATTTCGGGGAGCAGCTATGCTCAACAAGTTATCGATTCTCTATCTCTTCAGAAACAAAATGATACCATTTTATTAACAGACGGAACTAGTATAATTCCTTCTTTTGTGGATACAACGGGTGGAATCGTAAAATATGCTACCCAAAAACGTCCTGCTAAAATTCATAAGATAGATGCAGATGATATTTTTTCGATAAGAAATAAACAAGGAGAAATTGTTTTATATAAACGGGATACGTTAGGAGATAATTATTCGGAAAGTGATATGCGTTACCTGATGGTGGGTCAGCAAGATGCACGTAAAGCAACTAAAGCATATGTTCCTTTTATTGCCAATTTTTTGTTGAGTGCGGGTGCAGGACTTACCAGAGATTTTTTCTCCCCTTTAGTTCCTCTTGCATTTACGGCAATACTAACAATCCCTAAAATTAAAATACGAAAGGAAAACGTGTCGAATCCTGATTATTTGAACGAAGAGGCTTATGTAGCAGGTTATAAGAAAGAAGCTTTTAGAAAGAAAAGGACACAAACCATTTTGGGCGGTGGTATCGGTTTGATTGTTGGACTCACTACTTCTTTTATTTTACAATCGAGGGGGATTGATATTACAAAATAGCAGAAGTGTTTAATGCGTTTATTATTTTACATCCCACTTTAAGTCCAAATCCCAATTAGCACGAATATTTATTAATTCAGAATTGTAAATTATTTTCTCGGGTTGCTTTTTCTGGAAGAGATTACCGGTATCCCACTTGTAATTTTTATTTGTATCATAAATGATTTTTAGCTTATACTTTGCCGGAGGTAAGTGCTCGTAGTTAATGACTTCCGAGGATTGGATATTGTTTTTCCGAATTACGTTTTCTTTTTCATCAAGCAATAGTATAATATAGTTTTGTTCTGTTTGGGCAATGTTTATTTGCATCTTCAAGCTGCCATAATACGTTTCTTCTCGTGTTTTAAAATCGATGTTGATACTATCATTGGTTAAACCAAAAAAGTCAGTGAAGGTAGCCGGAGGAATGAATAAATGATAATTAGTATTTGGTTTCCATTTATTAAAAAATACTTTTTTTGGCATTTTAATCATTACGCCGGGATAAAATGGATCTTCTTCAACGTTTGTTGAATCCCATTTGCCAAGAGTTGCAACCTGACCACTATCACTAAAAAAATAAACAAATGATTTTTGTTGTGCGATCAAACTACTATCTTCTTTTAAATTGATATTTCCATTGGTATAAGTTTTTATTGGTGCATAAAAAATGATGTTTAATGGTGTTCCCAAATCAAAACTCATATTCTTATCGGGACTGCTAATTATCTTAAATTTCAAGGGACTTCTTTTATGTCCCAGCGCTTCCTCTTTTGTAATTAATTTAAGCCTTATCGTATCTAATATTTTGATGCCATTGCTCAATTGCAATTGTAAATCCTTATCAATGTTTCGGAACCAATAGGTCAATGAGTCTTTATTGGCAGAATAATCGCAAATAACGTCACCGTCATTAAATGAGTAATTAATAGGTTTAATGGTGATACTATCAGATCCTTTATTAAAATAAAAATCTACTCTCCCAAAACTGTTTTGGAGGTATTTGATTAACTTAAATTTTTTTGGTGGTTCCTGAAACAGCTCCAGTAAAAGATTTGCGGATGATGGCACATTTACCAGCGTATCAATAAATGCAATTTTTTCGTCTTCGCTGTCGTATTTATAATTGGCATTTACATCTTTTAATGCAATTACTTTATATTTTCCATCACGCACGTTAGTAATCTTAAATGTACCATCATCCTTAGTTTTTGTAAAATAATCAGGGGTGCGTTTATAAATGGTGCTATCGTCATAATTATTATACAACATTACCAATATGCCTTTTTCTGTTTTATGGTCAAAGGCATTTTCCACCTTACCTTTTACCGTTAATGAGTCAATGAAATTGCCGGTAGAAAACACGTATTTAAAATCTTCCTTAGGATTATTTTCATTATTATCCTGTATAGAGTTACCAAAGCTGAAAACATAAGTTGTATTAGATTTCAGCGTATCATCCTTGCTGAAATTTATAAATAAGGTTTTATCTTTTACATTTATATCAGGGGCTTTATTAAGAGGAGGAGAAATAATTAATTGATTATGCAAATCTTTCAGGTTAAAGTATTCGTCAAAAACAATGAAAATGGATGTTGGTTTTATATTAGTGCTGGCGCTATCAGGTATGTATTTTTTTACTTTAGGAGGCGTTGTGTCTTTTAAACCGCCACCTGGTGCTACAATCTGAGCACAGGAACTTAATAATAAAACTAAAATGAGCGTATGTGTATTCCTGAAAAAATTCATGTGTTGTACCAATATGAGGTCGTAAATATAAGTAATAATGATTGTTTTGATAATTAGGATTGAATTATGATGAAAAATATTTTAGTGTAACTTAGTGCGATAATACGAGGAATACAACTGAGATAAACATCCTAATAATTTTACATAATTCCTTTATTTATATTTATTCTCAGTGCTTTGATGTTTAAACGAAAATACTTATGAAAACTATTTTAGTGATTGGTGCAGGACGCTCAACATCTTATATGATTCAATATCTGTTAGAGAATTCAACAACAGAAAACTGGAAAGTACGAGTAGGAGATGTTTCGCTGGAGCTGGCACAACAAAAAACAGTCAATCATATAAATGCTCATCCAATGGTATTTGACGTGAATAATGTTCATCAACGCGAAGAGGAGATACAAGGAGCAGACATTGTCATTTCTATGTTGCCCGCCATAATGCATATTAGTGTTGCTAAGGATTGTGTGCGTTTTAAAAAACATCTAGTAACAGCTTCCTATATTTCAAAGGAAATGGCCGCATTAGATGAAGAAGCCAAGGCTGCAGGCATCACAATGGTCAATGAATGTGGTTTAGATCCTGGTATTGACCATGCATCTGCCATGAAAGTGATAGATAAAATTCAGGAAGAAGGGAATGAATTAACGTTGTTTAAATCATACTGTGGTGGCTTGGTTGCGCCTGAATACAATGACAATCCGTGGGGGTATAAGTTTTCATGGAATCCTCGTAATGTAGTATTGGCGGGGCAAGGAACGGCTCAATACATTGAAAACGGAGAATATAAATACATTCCTTATAATCGTTTGTTTACACAAATAGAACAGGTAACGGTTAAAGCGAATACGGGAAATCATTTCATATTTGAGGCTTACGCCAATCGCGATTCATTGTCGTATCGTAAAATTTATAATATTTCAACCATTCCAACCATGTTGCGTGGAACACTTCGGATGCAGGGTTATTGCAAAGCATGGAATGTATTTGTAAAACTTGGCTTAACTGACGATTCTTACGCAATAGACGTTACAGATAATTTAACTTACCAACAATTAATTAACTCGTATTTGCCTGCCGGAAAAAAATCGAGTACACAAAAGTTGATTGATTTGATGGGGACAGAAATGGATACTGAAACCCTCCGTAAAATAGAATGGCTGGGAATATTGGAAGACAGAAAAATAGCAATCGAAAAAATTAAAATGTCTTCTAATTATGTTTCACCGGCAATGATACTTCAGGATTTACTGGAAGAAAAATGGAAATTACAGGAACAAGACAAGGACATGATTGTAATGCAACATCAATTTGAATACAAAAACAAACAACAGGAGATAAAAAAAATCAGTTCGTCATTAATAGTAACAGGTCAAAATCAAACATATACGGCTATGGCAAAAACGGTGGGTTTACCATTGGCTATTGTTACCAAACTAATTCTCCAAAATAAAATTACAACAAAAGGTGTGGTGATTCCGGTGATTAAAGAGGTTTACAAACCTCTGTTATCTGAGCTGGAATTATTAGGTGTAAAATTTAATGAAAGTGAAGAATAAAGATTGTCAATGAATTGGCTTGGAGTACCTTATCTATTGATAGTTATAGGTGATAGCGGTTCTTAAAATTGCTTTGTAAATAGAATAGTTTGAAGAATGAGCGTTTTAAATTTCTCCAAACAAATCTAAAATACTTTCCTTTTTAACATCTAACAGATATGCTTGTATGCCAAGCTTTTTCGCAGATTCCACATGTTGTATCGAATCATCAATAAATAATGTTTCGTGAGGTTGAAGATTATTTTCTGATAACACCAATTCAAATATTTCTTTGTCAGGTTTGCGCATTCCTACTTTATATGATAAATAGAGACTTGTTAAAATGTCCCGATAGATCGGCTATTGAAAAAGTATTTTGGAGGTACTTATTGAAGGTTTCTATATGAATATCGTTGGTATTACTCAACAGAAATGTACGATGTGTGAGTTTTGTTTTTTCTAACAATTTAAGTCTTTGTGCAGGTACATCAAGTAACATAGCATTCCAAGCAGAATCAATAACGGTATCATCGAGATGATTGCCTAAATATTTTTTTATTTCTTTTCTGAAATCCGGCGAAGAAATTAATCCTTTTTCATACAAATCAAACAATTGACTTTGTTTGGCTTGAGAAAATAAGGCATCAAAATCGGACAAGCCTAATTTGGAAAAAGCCTGAGTTGTGAGCGAATAGTTAATATTGACAATTACTCCACCCAAATCGAAAATAATATTTTTAAAGTCGCTTGCGTTTATTTTCATAAAATTATAGAATCCGTTTTATTGGCTGTAAAGATATAACTCTCCCTACTTTAAATTAAAAATTATTGCAGTATGGTTTTAATAATAAATAATAGTTTTAAAGGAAATAGGTGTCCTGTTTAGATTTTCAGTTTAGGAGACCGAATAGGACACTTTAAGGTTGAGAATTATTGAATAATTAGATATGCCTTAAAACAAAAATCCCTCATAAACATTGTATTATTTACAAGGAATTAAGAAAAATTGATTTAATGGGACTCTCCGAATGTGTTCTAAATGGCTGCAAACAGATGATTTTACGCGTTTGTAAAATAACAGGTGAAACAATTCATATTACAATTAAAATTTATCCTTAATTTTCATCATTAAAACAGGCCCACACCACCTTATATTAGTTGGGTGCTTATCCTCAAAAAACAATTGTTTATCATTAACAATTTTAATCAAATGACTACTGTATTCTCTGTGCTTAGTGGAAGGTTCCCCATCAGGCATGGGTTCTGAAAAAATTAAATCTGCATGATAAGGCTTTCCTTTATCAAATTGAAATACTTTAATCTCTTTATCTATGTATTTATTTTTATCGTCAATGGGCGTACCCAATATAAATGCAGTTAATCCCATTCCAATAGAATTGACTTCCTTAAGCATTTTATTATTAACAACAACTAATCCTTTAAAATTCGGATTCATGGTTGCGGGTTTACTTTTTGCTAATTCAATACCATCACGTTTTGCAATGTGTTCTGAAGAATACATTAAGCGAACTAATGAAACGTCCGTTGATTTCCGAGGAGGCTCAAACACTTGCGATTTAACAGCGTTTTTATAATGAAAAGGGTGAATCACACATCTTACAATGCCTAATTCACTATCATCAATTTTCCTAACAATTAAATTAGAAAATATAGCTTTTATAAAGTTTAGTAATTGCACTTAAGAGCGTTGGTGGAAGATTATTATAATTGAAGATTACACCGTCTAATCGATAATTAAACCCATCTCCAAAGTCAGAAAAGAATCCTATTTTAGTTTTTCCGAATTCCAAAGAAACTTTCTCCCCTTCATTGTTTATTAAATCAACAACGACAGTGCCATGATTTGTGGGGTATATATTTTCAGTGCCTATTTTTTCTATGAAATCAATAGGTATCCTATATAAGAAATTCAAACAGTTTGTAATGGATTGAAAATAAGGTGGGATAGCATCACCTCCATCCCAGCCTATACTAAGTTGAATTAAATCTGATAAATGATTAACTGTTTTTTGCATGGTTGAAGACTGAATCGGCACTGTTTGAATAAAGTAAGTAGAGCCATTTAATTGTCCCTCATCAAGCAAATCACTACTAACAGAAAGTTCATATTTGGGTAGTTGACTAATAACTACAGGTTCATTAAAATTTCCTATATCCATAAGTAATAATTATAAACTATTCCAATCCTATTAATTTTTTAATTTGAAGTAACAAAACGTCGTTTAAAAATTTTTTATTGTTATCATGAAGTTGTTGCAAATCTTGCAATACTTTATTTTGGTTATCCTTTTCTTTCAAATCAATAAGATTATTAAATTGAAGGGTTTGATTATGGCTTATTGTTACCGTCTTTGCAATGTTATCAAGGAGTAGAACTTCAAGCCTATCAAATAACTTATTATCGCCTTGAGATTCAATTTCACGAGTATTTACTAAATGACCATTTTTAATTTTAATGAAATTTTGTGGTAAATAATTCTGTGCCACCATTATCTTGCTTAAATCAATCTGTCCTTCTTCGACCCAAATAAACTCATCTATATAATGTAAACTTATTCCTGTCAAAAATATTTCACTTTGAATTTTTTGTATCGCACTAAAAATTTTAGTGTAATTTTCAATAAAATTAGACCAACGTTTATAACTAAGGTCATGAAAAGAAAAATAGTTTCTATTATTTTGATTCATCCCTTGTAATACAAATTCAGGTTTTCCCTCAAAAAATTTTTCTAATCTAAACCCTGCATTATTTTTATGTGTATTATCTTTATTTATAATTGTTCCTGAAACATTTTCTATAGAAAAACTAAAAGCCCCGATATTCTGAAATGAATGGAAAAAACCATTCATTTCAGAATCTTTAATAATTGCTTCAAATCTTTCAGGTTTAATAATAGGGGAAGAAAGAAATAATGAAATAGTTGCTTCTTTAATAGCATTTTCTTCTTTCCTTAATTTTATTGGCAAATCCATCTGAATTCAAATATAATAGAAAAAAACCTCCACAAGGTTAAAATTATACTTTTTAATTAAATAGGCGTTGTTAACAAATTATAAATTCTAAAAAGAATAGAATTTTGACTGCAAAGTAATTTTTTTTTGATTTTTAAAAAGGAAGAAAATCTCCATAAAATAAAAACAAATGTGAAATATATTACTATTGTTGTTCAAGAAGCTACTATAAAAGAAAGGCATACCATTTTTGATATGCTTTCCTTTGAAGTGGAGTCGGAGGGATTCGAACCCTCGTCCAAACAAGGAATTAATAAGCTTTCTACATGTGTATCAGAAATTTAGTTTTCGATAAGCTTAGGTAGTTCTGCAAACCAAAAGACTTACTTAGTTTCTTTATCTCATCACGAATCGAAACTCTCCGCAACTATTTCTTCATTTGTTATGCTTCACAGGAGACGCAGAAGATCAGAGCTTCTCCGGAAACAAAGGCACTTAATACTTGGTATTAAGCAGCCATAGCGTAGTTAGACTCGCCAGATAGAATTTTGAAAATTGATTTTAACGAGCCATATTAACAACGCTCGACATGCTTACCTAAAAATCGCACTCGCTGTCAAAACCGTACGACCCCATATTTTCAATGAACTTATTATGCCGCAAAGGTACTATATAAAGCCCCGTTTGTCAATTGTTTTCACAAATTTGTTCATTTATTGTATCTATTGTATGGTATTTGACGTAACATGTAATAAAATCAGAGTATGAAAATAGGTTTAATACGAGAAGAACGAGTGCCGCATGATAAACGTGTAGCCTTTACTCCCGAACAATGTGTGTATATACAGCAACATTTTAAAAATGTTGAAATCATTGTCCAGCCCGGCAATTGGCGTTCTTATACAAATGATGAATATCTTGTAAAAAACATTCAGATGTCGGAAGACCTTAGTGAGTGCGATATTTTGTTAGGCATCAAACAAGTTCCCGTAAACGACTTGATAGCCGAAAAAAAATATTTATTCTTTTTTCACACACCATTAAAAAGCAACCGCATAACCGGGAATTGCTGCAAACAATTTTGAATAAAAACATTCAATTAATAGACTACGAATGCCTTACCGATGCTAAACTTAACCGCATTATTGGCTTTGGATATTATGCAGGATTGATAGGGGCATATGATGGTATTATCGGCTATGGAAAAAAATACAACTTGTACGATTTAAAACCTGCGCATCTTTGTTTTGATAAGAACGAGTTGAAACAGGAATTAAAAAAAGTGCATTTAACCAATATTAAAATTGTTGTTACCGGCAATGGACGTGTTGCAAATGGTGCTATTGAACTGCTTGGTGCGCTGGGAATACGAAGGGTTACTCCTTACGAATTTGCCCATTTTTCATTTTTAGAACCTACCTATGTACAACTTCATTCAAATAATTACAATGAACGAATTGATGGTTTGGCATGGAATACGGAGGATTTTTATAATCATCCGGAAAATTATCGCTCTACTTTTAAAGAATACAGCAAGCATTGTGATTTATTGATTCATTGTTCATACTGGAATCCCAAGGCGCCTGTATTATTTACAAAAGAAGAAATGCGGGCTCCTGATTTCAGAGTGAGTGTTATTGCTGATGTGACCTGTGACTTGAACGGAAGCATTCCTTCCACTACAAAAACCACCTCCATTGATAATAAATTTTATGGCTACAATCCAGTTACAGAAAATATCGAAGAACCTTTTAGTAAAAGTGCAATTACAGTAATGTCAATCGATAATTTACCTTGTGAACTACCGCGTAATGCCTCGGAAGACTTTGGTAAAGAGTTAATTGAAAAAGTACTTGCTTCGCTGTTAATTGAAGATAAAGAAGGTTTAATAGAGCGAGCAAGTATCACAAAGAACAAAAGGCTAATGCCGAGATTTGAATATTTGAGTGATTATATAAATGGGTGACGTTTTTGCAATTAGAAGGGAATGAAAAAATTTTATGAAGGAACAACACGAATAAAACTTATAAAAGGGGCTGATTGGCACTTAACCTTTACAACAATAAACATAAACGTATTATCGCTTCCCGAAACTATTTATTACCCAAGTTTTGCTTAGTTAATAAGTAATGATGTTCTGCATGATCTATTGTAACATAAAGCATTTCACGTATTGTTATATTCCCTAAAAGTGGGTGAGGGAGTGTTAATGCATCAAGCTCATCCTCCGTGAAATTTTTGATTGATACATTTACCTCCTGTATCAATTTTGTTAATGCTTTGCATGTATCGTCCTTTTGTTCAGGCAATATTACTTCCGGCAAAAATCTATCGGGAGCTTTACCGCCTTGTTGTAATTTTTCATTTATCTTGTTAATCAACACATCATAAGCAGCGCTTGGTTTGGTGGATAGTCCAAACGTTTGTTCTATACTAAGTTTATCCATACTTAAAATTTTCACAAGTGGTTTTACAGAAAGAATAAGGTGTTGTACTTGCTGTCCGGCAGTCCATTTTTGTTGAAAGGCAAATGTAAATTCTTCCGCCGTTAATGCATTTACATAATTAACAAACGCATTATAGTTTTGTGTAATTAAGTTTATGATGGTTTGTTTATTCAAATAGTTGTTGTTCATTTTTAAGTGTTTTTCATTTCATTTTTAATAAATTAGAATATCCTTTTGCCAGCATTCTACTTTTATCGGCATTCCAAACTTCACAATGTGCATTTATCAATTGTTTTCCTTTTTTAATAACTAATGTTTCTGCAATAATGATATCGTTTTCGGTTGCTGAACCAAAATAATCTACCGCAAGATTGATGGTAGAATAAAAGTGTTCTTCTCCAAATGAAAACGTTGTAGCTCCAATACAATCATCAATAATAGCTGCAGTAATGCCTCCATGCAAAATGCCCATTGGATTGGTCATCTCCTTTCGTATCATAAACTGAAAAGAAAGTTTGCCTTCCTCTGCCGAAAGCATTATCGGATTAAGCCATTTCATTAATGGAGATGGAGAGTTAGCAGCATCTCTTCCAATTTGTTGTTTGAAAAATTCCAGTGTTTTATTCATCGCTTTTTTTATTTTTAAGGAACTCTTCAGTGAAGTGTTCGTTGTGTTTTGATTTAGAAAATTTTTCGCTATTGTATTCTTGCGAGTTGCCTTTTGGAATAGAGAGCGATACCCATTTATCGTCACAAATCATTTTTCCTATGAATACAATTTGCCCTATATGATAAGGGTAGTGTGCCAACTGACGGTTAATGGCTTCGATTACCGTATGCCCCTGATTACGAATGTAAATTGTTTTGGAAAGGTCTTTTTCTGTTAAGCCATTTAAAGCATTGAAAAGGCTATTCCAACCCTCATTCCATATGTTTAACAAAACGTCTTTTGACCTAATGTCGTTTTCAAATTCAGCATCTCTTTGCCTCCATTCCTTTTCACCATCGGTGGTTAAAAAATTAGTCCAGCGCGACATCATATTTCCATGAAGATGTTTTATGATTGTTGCAATACTGTTGCTCTCCTGATTAAATTGCCAAAATAATTTTTCATCGGGAAGTTGGTCAATCGTTTTGTCACCTAACAATTTGTAATATCCAAATTGTTTTTTTGCACTTTCCAGATAGTCAGTTGTCATCGGTTTTGTTTTTAGTTTTAAATTGTATAAAGTTGTTTTTTTAACATAGAATATACCGAACGGTATATTCTATGTTAAAAAAATTAGTTCTTTAGTTCTTTAGCTCTTTGATCATCCTTTCTAAATAATTCATTGATAAATTTAAATAATTCACCCTACCTGAAACTTTAGCATGTATTTCAGCACCTTGTATCAGTGCAGTATATACAGCAACAACTTCTTTTATGTCTGTCTCAGGCTTAATTTCATTGTTTTTTATACCCACCTTTAATAGGTTTTCAACCGAATTTCTCCAAATATTTAATGCGTTTGTGACTTTCTCCTTTAATTGTGGATGAGTATCATCGGCCTCAGTTGATGTATTTGCAATAGGACAACCCGCTTGTAAAAAAGGAAGCTTTAAAAAGTTTCTATACGTTTCAGGATATACCAACAATTTATCAATTATAGAAGTTTTAGTTTCCATTTTCTTTCTAATATGCGAAGCAATTAATTGAAAATTGTACTCAAATGCAGCAATGGCAACTTCATCTTTGTTTTGAAAGTTACCATAAATACTACCCTTGGTTAATCCGGTAGCCTGAGTTAAATCATTCATTGAAGTGCCGGCATAGCCTTTAGCATTAAAAACATGAGCTGTTTTTTCAATGATGAATTGTTTTGTACGTTCAGCTTTAGATAACATGGAAATAAATTATGGTGCGAATATAATAAAAAAATATACCGATTGGTATTTTTATTGATTGTTAATCAAAAAATTAAAGAGGTTATTAAAATATAAGCTGACTGATGCTCGGGTATAGCTGAGAGAAGCATTATCATCCGCGATACTCTCAATGTTAATTTTAGTTAATATTATTAGTGAATAAGAATGTGGCATCTTAAATGGTTCGTTAAAACCGATGATAAATAATTTAATATTAACAATCTTAATTTTAATCGCTATGAAAACAATTGTAAAAAAAATCTTGAATGATGTACTTTCATATTCAAGACACGGTTATGCTTTTGCTATTTTTTTTCTGATGCTAACAATACGACAAAGTTGTACAACCATTAATCCGGGTGAAGTCGGATTAAGAATTAAACGTGGGAAACTCGATCCGCAAAATTATACGCAGGGCAAATATGTTAATGGCATTAACAATAAATTTATAAAATTCAGCACAAGAATTCAAGAGGTTTCTTTCAATGCTTCTTTACCGACAAAAGAGGGCTTGGATCCGAAAAACGGACTTGACGATATATCGTGTTTAAGCCGAAGCTCATCAGAAAATCTTCTCTACCATTAGGAATGAATTATGAAAAGGAAGTTATAATGAGCAATTTTACGGCAATTGCGCGAGAGACCTGCTTAAATTATCGGGCGATGGAACTATTAACACAGCGCAATTCTGAAAAATCCATTTTTGTAAACATGAATGCCAAATATTGCTCATTATGGATTTGTTATTGATAGAACTTTGGTTCGTTACATCGATGTTCCTACAGAAATTAATAGAGCCAATAAGAAAAAACTTTTTCGAGCAACAGGTAAAACAACAGGAGATCAGAAATACTTACACAAAAAAATATTTACTGATGCGGCGATTGAAAAAGAAAGAAAGAAATGGAATTTAGTATGGAAAAACAAAAAAGAGAAATGGAAACTACCATTCAACAAGAACGTATGCAAGCCGATTTTGCTATAGAAAAGGAAAAGAAAGAAGCTGAAAGGAAAATCATAGAAGGACAGGCTGCCAAAAAAATACAGGAGTACCAAAATTCAACAATAACTCCAATGTTAATTAAATATAAAACAATTGACATTATGCAAGCTCTTGCAAATTCAAACAATACAAAACTTATTATTACAGACGGAAAAACACCACTTAGTTTGCTGAGGGAAGATGTTAAGTAAGAATTATGCAATCATTTTTTTAATCAACAGATGAAAACTAAACTACTATTAATTTTAATTTTTTCCATCTCCATATTCCACGGTTATTCGCAAACGGGCTGCGTTTCGGGTAATTGTTGGAATGGATTTGGTTCGTATCACTTTGCGGATGGAGCTATATATCTGGGGGAATGGAAGAATGGTAAATTTAATGGGCAAGGTACGTACACTTATTCAAACGGAGATAAGTACATTGGTGAATGGAAGGAAGATTACAAGGATGGGCAAGGCACATACTACTATTCCGATGGAGCTATTTATAACGGAAGTTGGAAGGATGATTATAAAAATGGGCAGGGCATTCTTACAAATTCAAAAGGAAGCAAGTTTGTTTGGGATAAAAACGGATATTATGTTGGGGAGTCTAAAACCGCATCAGACATTTCGGATAACAATATTCATACTCAACAGGATTCACTTTTAATTAGTGATTCAAGTTTAAAGACCAAGATCAAGACCGATTTTAAAAATAAACTGTCACCAGATTTAGACATCACCACTATCAAAACACTGAATAAAAACCCAAACGCCTTTGCGATAGTAATCGGAAATAAAGATTATCATACTACAAAAAAAGTAAGCTTTGCAATAAATGATGCGCGAACAGTAAAAGATTATTTAATAAATGTATTAGGGTATAAAGAAGGCAATATATTTTACTTTGAAAATATAACCAAAAGTAATTTTGAAACCTACTTTGGAACAAAGGAAAACCCCCAAGGTAAATTATACAACAATATTAAACAAGGAATTTCAGATGTCTTTATTTATTACTCAGGGCATGGTGCCCAAGGACTTAAGGACAATAAAAGATATTTTGTTCCTATCGATTGTGATCCACAATATATCGAGCAAGGAGGCTATTCGCTTGATCTGTTCTATAATAATATTTTCAAACTCAATGCAAAAAACATTACTGTTATAATTGACGCTTGTTTTTCCGGATCGGAAATTGTTGACAATGCAAGCCCTGTTAACTTAAAAACAACTAACCCAATTGCAATTGCCGATAATTGTGTGGTATTGTCTTCAAGTAAGGGTTCTCAGGTGTCCTCCTGGTATAATACCAAACAGCATGGGATGTTCACCTACTTTGTTTTAAAAGCAATACAAGATAAGGATAAAAGCGACAAAAATAAAGATGGTAAATTGACTTACGAAGAGCTATTTGAATATATTTCTGACAAAACAGAAGGCGTTCCATATTACGCCAGAAGTATTCATGGCATTGACCAAACACCTACAATAGAAGGTAAGGGAAGCGAAAATGTGTTTGTTGGATACAAATAGAGGAAACAGTACACTCCTCCCTAATCAGATAAATTGCAATAATAAACTTGATTTTAAAAAAAATGAAACGGCAAAATTGGCAAACAAAAAGTAATTATTTTTTCTGTTTTTTTGCTATAGTTTTTTGTACAAATAATTTATTCTCGCAAAAAGCCGTTAGGGTAACAAATAGTATAGGTACAGCTTATGTAACAGGTGATGTCAGTCCAAATATGGCAAAGGAACAGGCCTTAAACGATGCGAAAATATGCGCTTTGAAAAAGGTTGGTATAAGCGAACACATTCAATCCTATCAGTTACTTTTTACGAGTCAACAAAAAAAAGATTACTCGCAATTTTTTAATTCTGATATACACTCGGAAATACAAGGAGCAGTGCAATCATACGAAATAAAAAACAGTCGGATATATTGTAAAAGTGAATTCGAAGTTATTTATGAAATTACAATTGACGCTGATATAATTAAATATGAAAGCAAACCGGATCCTGCATTTGATGCAAAAATTGAAGGCGTTAAAGCGGTATACAACAATGACGACAGTTTAACCTTTAGCGTTAAAACAACGCAAGCATGTTATCTCACAATTTTCAACATCACAGATAAAAAAGCATTTAAGTTGTATCCAAATAGTATCGAAAAACAGACAATATGCACACCAATGTATACAAGGAAATTCCCAATAGCACATATTAATTACTCCCTTCATACCGATTTAAAACAGGACGAAACAAATCAATTGATTTTTGTTTTTACAAAAGCATTAATTCCATTCATTAAAATGGATAATGACCAAATTACAACCACTGAAAATATCTTTAGTTGGATTTATTCAATTATGCCCGATCAAAGAAAAGTTGAATACTTAACATTTTCAATAATAAAATAATCCATATTAAGCTGAACTTTCCGTCTGAAAGCAGCTGTTATTGCTCATAATTAAAGGGTCTTGTGAAAACAAATGAGGTGTTGCACTGTAGAAGGTCTGATTTAAAACAGCTTTATTGAGTTCAAATAATCCACTGTTTTTCATAAAAAGTATATTTCAATCCAATCGGAGTCGAACTAAAAAACAGAAAAATTTTAAAAGAAAAACGCCGAAAACATTGGGTTTTCGGCGTTTCGTTACTTTAAGTGTCATGTTGCACCTTTGTGGGCCCACTTGGAATCGAACCAAGCACCTACTGATTATGAGTCAGTTGCTCTAACCGAATGAGCTATAGGCCCAATTGCAATAATTGCAATTTTCGAGTGGCGAAATTATATATTTACAACCAATAAACAAAAGGATTCTAAAAAATTATGAAAATATATTTTGTTGTTATTCTATAATAAGAATAGGATTTCTGATAATTTGTTTGTAAATAGTTTGTAAATGCAGTGTTCGGATTTTAATAACCACATTATACATTTTCATAAATTTCTGTTGTAGTACATAAAAAAATGATCATTTGAGTATAGGTGTACAAATTATTTCTTTACAAGATAAGCTAATATTTAGCTGATTACGTGAACAATAAAACGTAAAATTGCATCATGAAAAAAATAGAAAAAGTAATTTGTGTAAAAAAAGCCGAAATTAAAAGAGGAATAATAATCACATCAAATACTGTATTTGATTTAAATATGCGTAAACCGCATCAAATTACGATTTGGTATAATCCGTCAAGTTATGATTTTGATTTGAAGTATCTGAGTGAAGAAGTAGAACCTAACAGTGAAGATTACAATGAAATTGTTAGTAAATTCTTTGAATTAAGAAATCGAATGATGATAGAATTATAATACGCATGTAATAATGATCTATCCCTTTCAAATATTTTATTTTCAAACAAGTATTCTAAATATGTTTGCACGCAACCGAAGGAAATTCATATCAAATTTTAAAAATTAAAAATATTACTTTCGTGAAATGGATTTTGGACGCGTAGCTACTTCTTTATTAAACAGCATTGATTTTTCTTTACCTCCCGACCACACCCAAACAAAACGTATATTATCTCAATACACTAAAACACCAAAACCTGAAATACATGTAGGCTGTGCCAAGTGGGGACGTGCCGACTGGGTGGGTAAAATATATCCCAAAGGAACTAAGGCTGCTAACTTTTTGGATGAATATGCAAAGCAATTCAACTGTATTGAATTTAATGCAATGTATTACGGATTACCTTCACCGGAACAAATCAAAAGCTGGAAGAACAAGGTAGGAAAGGGTTTTAAGTTTTGCCCAAAGTTTACTGATGTAATTACGCATGAAAAAAAGCTGCAAAATGTAAACGCGGATTTGAATGCTTTTCTTGAAACCATAAATGAATTTGGAGATAATTTAGGTCCGGTTTTTTTTATGCCGCATCCTCAGATGAGTCCCCAAGAAATGCCTTTAATACTTTCCTTTCTGGAATCCTTACCACAAGAACTGGATGTGTTTACAGAGTTTCGTCATAAAGACTGGTTTGAAAAGAACAATGCAGACATTGTTTTTCCCGCTCTGGAACAACTAAATAAAGGAATGGTAATTACGGATACTGCCGGCAGAAGAGATTGTTTGCACATGCGATTGACAAGCCCTGAAGCATTTATTCGTTTTGTGGGAAATAGTTTGCACCAAAGCGATTACACCCGTATTGACGAATGGGTAGAACGTTTGAAACAGTGGTTTGATGAAGGTTTGCAAAGATGCTATTTTTTTGTGCATCAACACGAAGAGTTATATTCACCGGAATTGTGCAAATATCTCATAGAACAGTTAAATGAAAAATGTGCTACATCAATTAAAATTCCCCGGTTTTATAATGAAGGGTTGTTATTTTAGTGAAAGAGGCTATTACAAACTAACATCTCTTTTCTACCCTCTATATAAATAAAATCTGCCGGTCACTTATTTAATCAAGGCCAAGCCTTCTAAAGCGGACTTATCACTTGGTACAATCATTAGCACTTTGTGAAATAACTTTTTGGCCTCTTCCTTTTTATTTAATTGATAATTTGTCCAACCAGACATCAATACTCCGTAATAAGTAAAAGGATAGAGATTGACAATTTTTTGAAATGATTCATCGGCAGCTGCATATTCTTTTTTATCGTAATAAAGCATTCCTAACTGATAATAGGCATCTGTATTAAAAGGATCCAATTCTATTATTTTTTTATATTGATTTATCAATTCATTTTTATTGCCTGATTGATGCAAAGGGTAAGTATATCCCAATCGAGGTTCTGTGGCATCAGGCTTTAAGTCTATTGCCGTTTTATAATATTTTTCCGATTCGGTGTACTGTGCATTTTTATAATATAACCAGCCCAGGCGAAGATTAACATCATAATATGTCGGATCGTAAACGTCTTTAAGCACTGCTATTGCAGAACCAAAATTACGCTTTGTTTCAAATTCATAACTCTTTGCGAAAGCTTCATTTAATTTATCATTCACAGGTAATTTATTCACCTTTGCCCAGGCAATTCTTAAATCATATTCGTAAGCGGAAGGATATAAATCAACAATTTTAGAAAAATATTTTTTAGCTATTTCAAAATTCCCCTTGTTATAATTATAAAATCCTAATTGATAATTTGAATTAACATCTTTAGGATTTATTTCCAAAATTTTATTGTATTGATTCAGTAAACTCGTTAAATCAGTTGTTGAAGTAGCTGCAACAGGATATAAATAACCTACCTTAGCTTCTAAGGAATTAGGCATTTCTCCCATTGCCAGCGTATAATAATTTTTAGAGTCGGCAAACTGTCCTACCATGTAATACAACCAACCTAAGCGTAAATTTGTCTCATACGATTTTGGATCATAATTTTCTTTCAGCACATTTATGGCCTGCAAGTATTCCCTTTCTCTTTCAAATTTAATGCTTTTAGCAAACGAGTTTATTAGATTGTTCGATTGTGGAAATGCGCTAATAGCAAATGAACACAATAGAATGCTAAAAATAATTTTCGGAATTGTTTTCATGATTTTTTGTTTTACAAAAATGATTAACTACGGAATAATTTTTATTCCCGCTACTATAACATTGTAATGATAAGTGAAACTCTGACCTGCTGCTTCTTTATTTTCAAATTGGTATAATCCATACACATCAAGATGATTACTGATATTAAAATTAACAAGATACGACCATCGTGATGTTGTTAAATCGCCGGAGTTGTTCACTAAATAACCATTGTCTTCAATAATATTACTCCCTTTATTTGCAAGATAATTCACCTTTACGGACATGTTTTTTAAAGGCCGAACATATACAAACGGGGAAACCGAGTTGTTTACTGATGAGTAGCTGTTTATTGTATGGAGATATTCCGTACATCCTAAAACCAATCTGCTATTTCCAAGAACAGAGTAGGAAATTGTTACATTATGCAATAACAGAGTTGTGCTATTCATGTTCGAAATGGTTGAACCTAATAATAAAACAAACTTATTAATATTTTTCTGTATGTAAAATGCTCCAACAAAATAATTTGTGTTGGTTTGAGTAGTCTGTGTTTGCGGTCCGGCAGGAGAACCTTTTGGCGGTTTTGACTTTGGAGTTACAGAAGTTGATGTAACCGGAATTTCTGCTGTGTGCCCTACATTTATCCAATGAAATGCCGGAGAAATCAACCAATTATTTTTTATTGGGATAGCACTTTTTAAGTAGTACTGAAATTGACTTACTGTGCCTGTAAATGTTGTTTGGTTGAAATAGGTAAATGCATTAAAGATAGAAATCCTGTTTTTAATAGAGCTTCCAATACCTGCATGAATATAAAGTGCAGGATTAAAATAGTTTGAATTTTTTTTGGTGCTTTTATCATAATAACTGGCACTGTCAGTTATTTTTGTACCACCTTCAATTATTACAAAATCAACCGAAGAAAGTTTGTCAATTCCTGTTTTTTCTGCCAGTTGCTTATTGAACTGTTTGCTGAGCTTTCTGGCCTCTTCGTATCTTCCCGTAAACACATAACAATAATATAAATACTCCAATGCCAATGCATCGTTTGAACTAAATGCCAATGCTTTTTTAAAGTGATTTTCTGCCAAACAATAATTTTTATTTTCGTAATAAGCAATACCAATTCTCATTTGTAAATAAAAATAATCGTATCCGCTTTTTGAAGCTTTGTTTCCGTATTTAATAAGCTCCGGCCATTTTTTATCAAGATATAACTGATAACTTTTAGGTTCCACTTCAGCAGAAGTAATGGAGTCCTGAGCCATCAATTTAAAAATACTGAATGAAAAAAAAACTACTACAACTACTCTATTCATGCTACGTATGGAAGAACTTGAACTTGTATAAAAATAAAATGTTTATTTAATTAGGCTCAATCCTTCCAACGCCGATTTGTCATTGGGGCTGTAAAGCAATGTTTTATTGAATAATGTCAACGCATCATTTTTATTACCAAGAAAATAATTGGTCCATGCGCTCATCAGCATATTATTATAACCAAATGGATATTGATTCAACGCAACATCAAAATATTTTTTAGCAGAAACATAATCTTTACGGTAATAAAAAATAAGCCCCAGATTATAATTGGCAGTAACATTTTGAGGGTCTAATTTTAAAATGATCAGATATGTTTTTCCTATCTCATTCCAGTTTTCCAAAGCCGTTAACGGATTTATCATAGCCCACAATGGCTCAGTAGCCGCCGGCATTAATAGCATTGCTTTTTTATAATAGGTTACCGATTCTTTAAAATTACCTGCCATATAATTTAGCCAACCCAATCGCAAATTTATCTCATAAGAAGAAGGATTGTAAACAGCCATCAAGGTATTTATTGCAGCATCGTATTTTAGAGCGGCCTCATAATCGTAGGACTGACTGAAGGCATTCATCAAGGTTTTGTCTTGTGCCTGAACATTAAGCGAAATTAAAACGATGATGGCAGTAATTGTTTTTTTTAAAAGTTTCATGGTAATATGTATTAGTTAATGATTATGATAAAGATATGTTTCCGATTTGTTTTTGTGATGAATGATGAAACGGTTTATTTTATTGTCTTTTAACTCTATTTCAAAATTTAATTTTTTAAACACCGCATTTAAAAACGTAGTGGTTATTTCAGTATTGATGATTAGCTTTTGTGGAGCATATACATTGTCAGCATAAGTAAATTTAGACAAATGTTTTGCTTTTGTAAACAAATAAAACGGAGCCAGAAAGTCCTGAAAAAACTGAATAATGCCGTTGTTAAAATGTATCAAGGGCACATTGTCCTTTACTTCAACGTTGTCATAATAGCCCAGCAATTGCCTATATGCCGCCAAATAAAAATAAAACAACAATGAATTTTTATCGCCTTCAAAATCGCTGAAGTACAACATCACACCATCGTTCACAAAATAGGCATACGACTTTGTTTTTTCGCAATAGATGTAAGTTCTGTTAAAGGCATCAGTAAACACTTCCCACTGTTCAGAGTCTTTGCTGTTTTCTTTTTGAAAGGTGATTTTTTGTCCGGGTAAAAAACTAAAACCATTTACCAACAATTCATTTACCTGAACATTGCTGATGAAAGCCCCTTCTTTAGGAACTTCAGAAATTTTCAATTCTCGTTCTTTTCCTGTTCGTTCAATAAAATACGCAATGGGATATTCCAATGTTTTGGCTCCAATAGTAGGTAAGGTTTGCAATTGAAAATGAATGTGTGGTTCCGGCGAACGACCTGAATTACCGCAGGTAGCAATATATGTTCCTTTGGTAATGTACTGACCAATAAACACATTAAACGAATCTTTTTTAACATGACTGATTTGTGAAAACAATCCGTTCAAGTGATTCAGAATAACGGTGTTTCCCCAGTTGCGTTCGGTGTCCATATCGCCCACATCATTGTCTTCAACGGTGTTGATGATGTCGTACACATACCCATCATAAGGCGCAACAATTTCTTTGTTGTAACAATAAAAATTTTCTCTGGAAAAATGTTCCCGTGCGCTGGAAGGTTCTCTGTAGGTGTTGTTTTTCGAATCAACAATCACAAAATCCAAGGCCTTGCTCCAATCTCCCAAGTGTGTAATTTTTCCATTGTAGCCCTGACTCACAAACCATTCCCCGATAAAGGGTAATGATAGTTTGTACAAATGTTCATTTTTAAAACGCTGCAAGGAGTTGATGTATTTGTAAATGGTTTTTTCAGCAGAAAAATATTGAATGGGAACCACTTGCAAGTGCTTATGTAACCAGCGCTGATTCAAACAAAACAGAAAAGCCGTACACACCAAACTAAACGAAAACGAAAATGCTTTCAATTGAAAAGCAAAAAGTACTTTACCTATGGATAACAATATTAATAATAACACTGGAGTAAGCAGTAGAACGGTAATGTAACTGTGTGTATTGGGAATTAAAAAGAAACAACCAATGGCTATTGCCAGAAAAATAAAATTGGCTCCAAGTAAATTATAATTCAAATCATTTACATCCGCACCAAAAAGCGAATAAAACAAATACGCCACCGCAAAGCCTATTAAACTCAGAGAAAATGCAATTCTTGAAAAATATAACAAGCCCAAAGCAATTAACATTCCGCCCAACACACTGCTCTGAAAGAATGTGCCAGCCAATGTTTTAAAATAAATGAGCGCAAACGAAGGAATAGCAATAGCATCCAAACTATGCACCAACTGAAAGAAAGAAGAAGCCTGATTGCGCGTTAATTCATTGATGACGTAAATATGATTTTCATCCAAATGAATTTTTGTAAGATTGGACGATGCTAACGAAATGATCCAATAAGTAATAATAAACGGAAACGACAGAAATGGTAAATTGTAAATAGCAAACAAACCTTTTAACCAAACCGTAATGAGCAATAAAATTAACACTGCCGTGATGAATAAAAACGCAAAAGCACCGTCAAATGCAAATTCATAACCCAGCGAAAGCCCCAAAAACAAAGCATTAAAACCAAATAATCCTTTTTGAATTTCATCTCTGTTAAAGCCGATGGTGTAAGCAAAAAAGTTGACCAGCAACACCGACAAAAAGCCACACAAACCAACCGCAGGTGAAAAAAATGTGACCGCTATAATGATGAGCGCAAACACATTGTTCAAAGAAAAAAACATCAAACTATAACTGTTCAATATACACTGAACCCAATAGTTTGATTTTAACTGTTCTATCATACCTTAAAAAAGCATCCGATTTAGTTATGAATAAAATAAAGGCTAAATTTAGAGATTAATTCAGATGCTACAACTAAAAACATTCTGAGCGGCTTTGCTCGAATTTTTTGAAAAATAAAAAAATAAAAATAGATTTTTTTCATAAAATGCCACATTTAGAAATTTAAGATAAATTAATTTTACTTATTTTATTATATTTGCATTCTATGGCAAAAACAAAACACTTAAATCCGTTTTCGGAACAACTCATTAGCGACCGCTTAAAGTTTGAAAACCCTTGGTGGACAGACGGAAAAACTGAAGAAGAATACAATCAAAAACCTCGCAGATTGTATTTTGATTTGTTTTATCCTTTGGTAGAAGATATTACAATTAATAGAGCTGTGGTATTAATGGGGCCACGAAGGGTAGGTAAAACGGTGATGATGAATCACACCATTCAACATTTACTTGATGTTGGGATTAGTCCTAAGAAAATCTGTTTCATTAATATCGAAAATCCTATTTATAACAACATACATTTAGAACAACTTTTTAATTTCGCGAGAAAAGCAACTGCTGAAAATGACCCAAAAGGCTGGTATGTGTTTTTTGATGAAATTCAATACCTTAAAGATTGGGAAGTTCATTTAAAAGTGCTGGTGGACAGTTTTCCTAAAACTAAATTTGTGGTTTCGGGTTCGGCTGCCGCTGCACTGAAATTGGCCAGTAATGAAAGTGGAGCGGGAAGATTTACCGATTTTATGTTGCCACCACTTACTTTTAATGAATACATTTCTCTCAAAGGATTAACGCATTTAATTCTGCCATCAAAAATGCAATGGAACGGAAATACAACACGTTTTTTTAGTACCATTAATATTAAAGAACTTAATCGCCATTTTATGGACTACATCAATTTTGGAGGTTACCCCGAAGTTATATTTTCCGAAAAGATACAAGCCAATCCGGGCAGATACATTCGAAGTGACATTGTGGATAAGGTGTTGTTGCGCGACTTACCAAGCCTCTATGGCATTCAGGATGTGCAGGAGCTAAATTCATTGTTCACAACATTGGCATATCACAGTGGCAATGAAGTTTCATTAGAATCACTCAGTCAGGCTTCGGGTGTAGACAAATATCTATTAAGAAAATATTTGGAATATTTAGAAGCCGCTTTTCTTATCAGAATTGTAAACCGAATAGACGATAATGCAAAAAAATTTAAACGAGCCAATTTTTATAAAATATATTTAACTAATCCCAGTTTACGAAGTGCTTTGTTTTCGCCACTGCTACCAACAGATGAAGCAATTGGTAATATGGTTGAAACGGCTATCTATTCACAATGGATGCACAGAGAATGGTTTACTCCGTTTTATGCACGATGGAACAATGGTGAAGTGGATATGGTAGGTCTCGATGAAAAAAAGCTAAAACCTCAATGGGCATTGGAAATAAAATGGAGCAACCGCTATTATGACGAGCCGGGAGAACTCAAAAGTTTATTACAGTTTTGTGAAAACAATAAACTTAATTCGGCCTTGATTACCACCATTGATGTGGAAGGAACAAGAGACCTGAAAGGAATACAATTAAATTTTGTACCCGCATCTGTTTATGCTTATGTAGTGGGTAATAACACTCTGGAACAAAAACTGAAAAAATCGAAATAAGCACAAACAGTGCAAGGACGAATGGATAAAGAACATTTTGTACATTAGTTGCTGAGAAGGTTGTAATGGATATTCAGCAAGATGAATAATTCTAAAATTAAACTATAAGGCTATGAAGGCTTCTAAAAAACGGAAATTTATTTTAATAAGTATAATCATAAGTGGACTCGCTTTTGTTTTCCCTTTTTTAATCAGATCTCCTGCTGATAATTTATTTTCAGTTCTATCTTTATCATTCACTGCTGTTGGAACAATTGCCACACTTGCTACTTTAGTTATTGCAATTTTTTTATATGACAGATTTGGTTTAGAAAGTAAATTTATTGAAAAGCAAACTGATAAAGTTCTTGAATTAGCCGACTTACTAAAAGGCAAAACAATCAACGCACAGACTCGCGGTTTGACGTATTTAATTCGGCCAAGTAAATTACAACTCAATTCTTTTAACAGCTTAGAAGAGTATAAATTAGATTGTAAAAAAACTATTTTAATGTCGGTTGAGGATTATGAATTATCAATGAATGGAATTATCGCAATAAATAGAAGTTATTGGTTACCATCTGAAATAAAAGAGAAAATGAAGTTTTTGATAATAGGAGGCTTTATGCATCTTGATAGTGAGGTTGACGAAAACTTTGTACGTTTTGATTTTCGTACAATTTCAGACAAAGACTGGAAGTTACCTTTTCCTAAAATGACATTTGAAAACTTCAATACAAATCTTCATAATTTGGTACAAGAAATCGAGAGTTGGTTAGAAAAGCATTCTGACATTCGAATAGATTTAAAGTTAGAAGAACATAATCAGAATTTTTAAGCAATGACAATAAATAAAATAGCATTATGGAAACAATATTGCAGCTCTTTCTCATCGTAAAACAAAAATCAACATCCTAATCATTTCCAAATCAATATGGGTTCAACTGTCAATTTAAAAAACAAAATAAAAGAGGCACACTTACAAAAGTTAAAACAACAAGGTACGTTTAAAAATTTTGTAACCTGGTTCGAAATCCCTGCTTATAACCATTACAGGTCGGTGGCATTTTACAATTACATTTATGGTATTGAAATTACAACCGTTGAATTACATGGTTTTGCGATGGGATTTTTTCCGGCAGAGAATGGAATTGGTGGTGCCATTGTTACCGGTCCAGGCTGCATACCAAGTGAAATTGGGCCTTTAGTTTATTTAAACGGAGGCGATGATTTGAATATCGTATTATCAAAAGTAAATGAGGCCGGAGGAAGAGTACTCACAGAAAAAACTTTTTTAAGCGAAACCGCCGGATACTTTGCGTTGTTCATAGATTCGGAAGGAAACCGATTAGCGCTTCATTCAAAACATTAATCAGTTTGAAAATGTAGCAATATGTAAATTTGAAAATGAAACAGTATGAAAACATTTTTTAATTACAGCATGCAAATTAACTCATTCTCAAATTAGCAAATTAAACACTTATGCATTCAAAACACTACAACATAAACCAGTTACGCATTGATTTATGGAACGAGTTAAAAGAGAAAAGCACACAACTCACTGCTATTGATAAAAAAAATGAATTAAATGAACGCTTAAAAGATGTGAACGATGTGTTGCAAAACTTATTGAGCATTGAACAATACTTTTCTTTTCCCGGAGCTGCGCTCGTAAACAGAATTATCAAATCGCTTAAAAAGAGTGAATACAAAGCCGTTAGCAACCAAATAGCCGACATTGTTTATTTGTTGGTAAGCGACAATTACAGAATTCATCCGGAAACCATCAATGAAAATAGCCGGGGCACTATCGTTGACGAACTCAAAAAGGATAAGCTTACCAACACTTCTAAAAAAAATTATTTTGAAGTGTTGTATGTGGAAGATCTATCTGTCAAAGAAGAAGACATTCTTAAAAATAAATTTAAAGAACTCATAAGTCCTCAAAGTTCATTAACCTATGACCTTGTTGTACAACGCTCCTTTCAGGATGCATTGATTTGTTTGTTTTTTAATTACAACATACAAGCGGCCTGTATTCGTTATGCCCCATTGCACGAATCGAGCAACATTAATAATATCATCAAACCGTTTATTCAACATGTGTTGAAAATTGATTTATCAAACGTTACCGATGCTGAGATTGGACCGCTGTTGGGCAAATACATTCATCAGTTCCGCCCCGAACTCGACATTTATTACATTACCGATACTCCATTAAATCATTTAGAAGACTCTTCTTTAAAATTATTCCGAAGAATATTTTATCGCATGGAAGATGTGCAGGAATTGCATTTAACCATCATCAGCGGAATTAATGAACGTTACGAAACACCTTTCTATACAGCGTTGACAGAGTATAGTAAAAGACCTGTTAGTGTATTTCATGCTTTACCCATATCACGAGGAAACGCAGTTTTTAAATCACGTTGGATAACTGACTTCGGCGATTTTTACGGACGAAATGTTTTTTTAGCAGAAACGTCGGCAACCAACGGAGGACTCGATTCCCTGCTCCAACCCAAAGGTTCATTGAAAAGAGCGCAACAAAAAGCCGCAAAAGCGTTTGGTGCAGAACACACGTTTTACGTGACCAACGGAACTTCTACCGCAAATAAAATTGTTCAGCAAGCATTAATAAAACCAGGTGATGTTGTGTTGGTGGATAGAGATTGTCACAAATCGCATCATTATGGAATGGTGCTGGCGGGTGCTTTTCCGGGATATTTGGATTCCTATCCTATTGAAGAATACTCCATGTATGGAGCAGTTCCTTTAAAAACAATAAAAGAACAATTGATTGCATTAAAAAATGCAGGACGATTGGATAAAGTAAAAATGTTGTTGCTTACCAATTGTACGTTTGATGGTTTGGTGTACAATGTTGAAAAGGTAATGGAAGAAGTATTGGCCATTAAACCTGATATGGTGTTTTTATGGGACGAAGCATGGTTTGCCTTTGCCCGATTTACCTATATGTTTCAGCAAAGAACCGGAATGTATGTAGCGCAAAAATTATTTAACAAATACCGCAGCGAAGAGTACAGGAAAAAATACAAAGAACATATTTCAAAATTAAAAGCCAACGAAATTCCTTCACTGCCTGATCCTGAAAAGGTGAAGATAAGAGTGTACGCCACACAAAGCACGCACAAAACACTTTCAAGTTTTCGTCAGGGTTCTATGATTCACATTTGGGATGAAGAATACAGCCGAAGTGTTGCAGATAACTTTCAGGAAGCCTACATGACACACACCACTACATCAGCCAATTATCAAATATTGGCATCCCTTGATATTGCCCGAAGACAAGTGGAATTAGAAGGCTATGAGTTGGTGGAGAAAAGCATTGAAATGGCGATGTTACTGCGCTCTAAAGTTCAAAACCATCCCAAGCTAAGCAATTATTTTCATGTGCTGAATGTAAAAGATATTATTCCTAAAGAATATCGAAAACATGATTTGGGAGAATATTATTCAGTAAAAGAGGGTTGGAACAGAATGGAAGAAGCATGGGAAAAAGATGAATTTGTTTTAGATCCTACCAAGGTTACGCTTTCTGTTGGAAAAGCCGGAATTACAGGTGATGCGTTTAAGAACAGCCTACCTGATGGATCGTTTTAATATTCAGGTGAATAAAACCTCTCGCAATACGGTTTTGTTAATGACCAATATTGGAACAACGCGCAGCAGCGTTACCTTTTTAATAAATGCACTCTTGCAAATTGCCGATGAACTGGATGAAAGCAACCGTTCGTTAAATAAACGTGAAGCCGAAATTTCAAGAAAGCACATTCATTCTTTATTGCACGATGTGCCTCCGTTGCCTGATTTTAGTTATTTCCACAGGTCGTTTCAGGCATCACCAGGAGTACCGGGCGGTAACATGAGAGAAGCATTTTTTCTTGCCTATGAGGAAGAATTGTGCGAATATGTATTGCTAAGCGACTGTTTAGGGGAATTAAAAAAGGAATAGAGAATTAGTTTCTACATCCTTTGTAATTCCTTATCCTCCTGGATTTCCAATATTAGTACCGGGACAAGTGGTAAGTGAAGAAATCATCAAATTTATGATTGCACTGGATGTAAAAGAAATGCATGGGTACAGAGCTGATTTAGGTTTAAAAGTATTTACCAAAGAAGCACTAAACCGCAAAAACACCATTTCGGCAATGGGTGCAATCCCTTTAATGATGGGTACTAACAAAAAGAAAAAATGAAAAAATTAATAACCCATCGCACATATTTTGATAATTCGACAAGCTCAGTACAGGCTCTCAATATGACTTCGCGCGTGGTCAGTCTGAGCTTGTCGAAGACCTCGCGGTTGGCATAACTATTTATAAAACTCAATTGATAATTACATGCAATCACTAAAAAGCATAGCCGATATAAAACAGTTTTTCAAATCAAACGAAACGCCCATTTATTTCATTAGCGCAACTAATTTTAATTTATTAGGAATTGATGAATGGGTAAATAATTTCAAATACATCACTCATATTGATTCGTTTGAAGGAGCGCACCCGAATTTGTTTTCACCAAAAGAAGAAGTGCCACACGAAGAATTTCAAAGTATTGAAGACATTAATAATTATTTACTCAACATCCCGAAGTCAATTGAATTCATAAAATCAAGAAGTGTAAATGGTAAATGCAGGAAAGGCTATTGTTTTTAATGTTTGATGAAAAAACAGAAGCACTTGCCAAAACAGCTTGGATTGGAAGTTTGTTTTCCTTCGGCACAATTAAGATCCTTTTTAGATAATAAAGTAAATACGAACAGGATTGCCGAAAAGGCGGGTGTGGCTTGCGTTCCTTATGTGTTATCACCTGTGGAAAGTTATGCGCATCTTCGTGAAGTTTCAAAAAAACTAGGGGAGCATTTGGTTGTGCAAACACCTTATGGAGATTCAGGACACACTACTTTTTTTATTTCCAATGAAGAAGAATTTGAATACGTGTAAAGAAGAAATTGTAAAAGAAAAAGAAGTTAAAATAATGAAACGCATCAATTGCTATGGAACAGCAATAGAAGGTTGTGTTACAAAGCTCGGAACATTGGTAGCTCCGCTAATGACCGAATTGGTAGGTTTTAAAGAATTAACACCTTATAAAGGCGGTTGGTGTGGAAATGAAATTTTCCCGAATGCATTTAATGCCGATATCAGAGAAAAAGCCAAAAGAAACACTAAGCTATTTGGCGATCAGCTTTACAAAGAAGGCTACAAAGGCTATTTTGAACTTGATTTTTTAATTGATAAAGACAATGGTGAAATTTATTTGGGAGAATTAAATCCTCGTATTTCAGGTGTGAGTTCATTGACCAATCATTCAAAATTTGCAATGACAGATGTGCCTTTGTTTTTATTTCATTTGTTGGAATGGTTGAATGTGCCTTATGAAATTAATGTGGATGAATTAAGCAACCGTTGGGCACAGGAAGAAAATATGGATAGCTGGAGTCAGCTGGTGATAAAGCATACCAGAAAAAACTTAGAACTTGTTACACATGCCGCACCGTCGGGCATTTGGGAAATAAAAACTAACGGCAACATCAAATTTTTAAATTCCAATACGCACCGACAAGCTGTAATGGGTGACAATCAGGCATTTTATTTTCAAATAACGCAAAAAGATTCTTATTTCTATGAAGGTGCCGACATTGGAATTTTATTGATGAGAGGACGTTTGATGTCAGACGATTTTAAACTTTCTGAAAGAGCTATCAGGTGGATTAAAGCATTGCGTAATCAGTACACTTCTGATATTATTGACCAGGGAACATTAGATGAACTTGATTTGAATGAATTTGATTTTAAAGTGCTTTAGTACCAAAATACTATCCGTCTTCCATCGCACATATTTCGACAAGCTCAATATGACAACGCGCGTGGTTCTATGCCTCTCGAAGACATTGAAGTTGTATAAACCAATTCAACCTTTCCTTAACTTTAAAAACAAATAAGCGCAAACACTTGATAGTATCATCACTATTAAATAATAATAAAACAAGTGCATCGGTTCCGACACCTTTTTATATATTTCTGTTGCAATGTTACCAATCAGCATCCACTGAATCACGTATATAACTGTAACATTTTCTCCTAACCATTTAACGTATTTCATTATTAAACTACCTTCTAATTTATTTGCAATTTCATTCATGAAAATGCTGTAAAATCCTATAAAAAGAATTGTCCACAAATAAAAGATAGTACCATGATGGTAATAGGATGGGAGGTCAGAAGAGATTCTTACAGCATACGTCATTGTGAAAATAAAAAACAAAAGAAATAAAATTCCAAGTAGTAATTTTCGGCTTACGATTTTCAACAAAACGGAATCGTATTGCTCTCTTAATTGATAAAAAATAATTCCGGTTAACGGGTAAGCAATCCATGGAAATATTGGGAAATAAGACCATGTAGAGCTTCCATAAAAAATAGAGGTGAAGTATTTTAAAAATGTTGTGTCGGGAATATAGTTCACTAAATAATGCCCTAACAAAGCAGAACAGACAATACAAACTATAACAATAGGAATATGTTGTTTTAGTATATTTTTAATAAGAGCAATAATGATAGTACTTACACCTGCAAAATGTAAAATATCGAAGCCGAAAATAAAAGGAAGCAAATCAAGTTGATATTTTCCTTTAACAACAGAAATGATAAGATTTAGATTTAATGCTATGTTAAGCAGCATGCCTAAACCTATCAATTTAAATCCTCGTGTAATCAATGCTGTTTTAGACTTTCCGGTTGAAATTATAAAGTAGCCTAGCATTATAGCAAACACCGGAGCAACGGGAGTTCCTCCTATAAAGAGCAGTATCTTTCCTAAACGACTATTGTAAATTTCATTAGTAGCAAACAATTCCAAAATATGTATTTTGCACCATTAACAGCACCGCAATGCCTTTCAATAAATCTGCAAGTGGAGCTCTGGCTGTCATTTAATTTAATAACAAGATAATAAACGAATTCAAAAACAAAGCAATTAATAGTTTACAAAAATCACAAACCTTTAAACTCAAATCCTCTTGCAATGGCATAATCAATGAAAAGAGGCAATGAGTATTGTAAATTTTGCTGAGCTTTTACACTATCGTGAAAAACAATGACCGAGCCATTTCGTACATTATTAGTAACGTTCAATAAACACTGCTCAGGTGTGGTCGCTTTATCAAAATCACCACTTAATACATCCCACATTATAACATTGTAATTGTTTGCAGCTTGCTGTAGTTGTGCTTTTTTTAATTTGCCATAAGGTGGGCGAAATAATTTTGGAGAGGAAGTAGTATTTAACAGTGCATCGCACAATGCAATATTTTTAAAATATTCAGCAGTACCGGTATTCCACCCGTTTAAATGATTGTGTGTGTGATTGCCAACCGAATGATTGGCTTCCCGGATGCGTTTATAAACTTGTGGATGCTTGTGTATATTATCTCCTACACAAAAAAAAGTAGCAGTAATATTTTTTTGTTTTAATAAGTCCAGCACCCAAGGTGTAACCTCGGGTACCGGACCATCATCAAATGTGAGGTAAATAGTTTTTTTTGTTTTATCCTTTCTCCAAACTGCCTTGGGATACAGCTTTTTTAAAAGATATGGGGGACGAACCAAATACAAAATTACTGTTGAACTTTAGGTGTTAAACCATATTTTTGAAGCAAGGCACTGTAACGAGCTTCTATTTTTTTAGAGAACGCTGTTTGCTTAAAGTTTTCACGGGTGAAGTATATCAAACGCTCAGCAATGTCTTGCGCCTGTTTAATTTCCCCATTGAAATAATCTCTGTCGCTTTTATCTATGGAGTAATAATAGTTGATATTGTTTTCGCAATTGTCGTATAATTTTTCAGCCAAGTCATTTGCTTTTTTGTACGCCTCAGCCTGATAATACCCCATTACAATGGAGTACATTGTTGCATCGTAAGGAATATTTTCCTGAGGTGTTACTTCTACAGCTTTATCAAGTACTTTAATTGCTTTGTCCTTTTTGCCTTCATCAAGCAACGCAACAGCAAGTTCCCCAAGGCGTTGACGGGTGTTTACTGCACATGAACGAATAAATACATTATCTAAATTCATTCCCGGTTTTTCCATTCCGCCCCATGCAAACTTCATTATATTATTGTACATAATATCAGTAGCAACACGAGTTTCCTGCGTTTCAGTTTCCGATTTTTTAATAGGCACCAAACGGTAGGCAAAACCTTCTAACTGCAAGTAGGGTGCTAAATTCAAGTAGGAACTTGCGGGAGCTGTTGCTGCAAAATAAATTGGACGTTCCCAATTGTTATGAGCCAACATATCCAAAATCATTAAATCATTTTTTTGAACATAACTTCCTGATAATGTCCAGTCAATGCTCTTCACAATTCTGTTCGCAAGCTCTTTAGGAACAGTTCCGTTGTTCACAACAGTAGCACTGTCAACAGGCACACTCATGTTTTTAGTAGGGAAGAAATTGTAATACGTATCGTTCGACACCTGAACTCGGTGATCGGCAGCATCGCTCTTCACAAACTCTATAAGATCTTTAACAGGGATATATCCTTTTACTTTCATTCCATTATAATCCTGAAAAAGTACAATATCACGCGTACCCTGACGGTATTGATTTTTTGTAAATGTAATAGGTACCGGTGCCGATTTGTATGCACGACGCACCATTTGGTCAACATACCAATCGGTATTCAAGAGTTCCAAACAAACCACACGCACATCGGTACGTATACCTTCCACCTCTTGTGCATACCACAAAGGGAATGTATCATTATCACCATTGGTAAACAAAATAGCATTAGGTGCGCAGGAGTTTAGATAATCAGCAGCAAAGTCGCGTGCAATGTAACGTCCTGAACGGTCATGGTCATCCCAGTTTTCTTTTGCCATTATCGTTGGTACAGCCAATAAACAAACAGCAGTAGTTGCAAGTGCGTTAATAGTATCACTCATTTTGCCTTTTAAGAATTCATAAATACCCATCACACCAAGTCCAATCCAAATGGCGTATGCGTAAAATGAAGCTGCATAAGCATAATCCCGCTCACGAGGTTCGTATGGTTTTTGATTCAGATATACAACAATGGCTAAACCTGTGAACAGGAATAACAGTGCTACTACAAAGGCATTTTTATTATCTTTTTTAATATGATAAAATAAACCTATTAATCCTAAAAGAAAAGGAAGCCCGTAGAATACATTTTTGGCTTTGTTGTGATCCGCATCATCCGGTAAACCGTGTTGAGGTCCTAATCGTGCTTCGTCAATAAAATCAATACCGGTAATCCAGTTGCCGTCGGTAATATTACCATGTCCCTGAACATCGTTCTGACGACCAACAAAATTCCAAAAGAAATAGCGCATGTACATGTGCCCTATCTGATAATTAAAGAAAAATCCAAGGTTTTGCGCAAAGGTAGGTTTTTCAATAGTTTCGGGCTCTCCTGTTTGAGGATTTACGATATTTATTTTTTCATAATGTCTTTCATCTGTCCATACTTTATACCCAATTACATGGTTTTGTTGGCTGCTCCACATACGTGGAAATACAGTGCAAAAACGTTTGTCGTAATTAGGTACCGAACCTTTTCTTGAATCGGAAATAACATATTTCCCACTCTTTTCATCTTGCATATACACAGGTTCTCCGTCAGTATAAGGTTTTTGTGCATCAAGCGGTGCCGTAAAATACGGCCCATACAAAATAGGCCATGTACCATACTGCTCGCGGTTAAGATAGGATAGTAAGTTAATCGCATCTTCCGGATTATTTTCATCCATCGGAGGGTTTGCATTTGAACGGATCACTAATATTAAAAATGATGAATAGCCGATCAATATTACAGTAAAGGAAAGTATGACAGTGTTTAGAATCGGTTTTACTTTTTTCTCTGTATAACGCAATCCATAAACGATCCCGCTAATTAATAATACTCCGTAAATAAGAATTCCACTGTTAAAAGGTAAGCCAAATGTATTTACAGCTAACAACTCAAACTTTGCTGCTAACTTCACCACCATCGGTATAACTCCGGCTTGGATACCTCCCAATATTACTATAGACAATATACCTGTAATGATAAGTCCGTTACGTGTTGGCTCATGCTTCTTGAAATAATAAATAAACACAATTGCCGGAATAGCTAATAAATTTAATAAGTGGACACCAATTGACAACCCTACTAAATAGGCAATTAAAATTATCCAGCGGTCAGCATGAGGATTATTGTCCGTTTCACGCTCCCATTTTAAAATTGCCCAAAAAACAATTGCAGTAAAAAAACTGGACATCGCATACACCTCACCCTCAGAAGCCGAAAACCAAAATGAATCACTGAATGTATATGCCAATGCTCCAACAGCACCAGCGCCAAGCACAGCGTACATACTTCCTGTAGTCAATTCTTTTTCAACCATTTTACGTCCTAAAGCTGTAATAGTCCAGAATAAAAACAAGATTGTAAACGCACTGCTCATGGCAGATACGGCATTTACCATCATTCCCACTTTTGTTGTATCGCCAAAAGCAAGAAGACTAAATAAGCGACCTATTAATAAAAATACAGGAGCTCCCGGAGGGTGGCCTACTTCAAGCTTGTAGGCACTTGCAATATACTCACCGCAATCCCAAAAAGAACCGGTAGATTCTATGGTACTCAAGTAAACAAATGAAGCGATTAAAAAAACAAGCCAGCCGATAATGTTATTAAGGCGTTGATAATTGGAAGTATTATTCATGATAGTTTAGGTTTTCTTTTTTTGAACACCCGCGAAGTTAAAAATTTATTGATTATTAAAAATTAAAAAATCTAAGAATTAGATTGTGTGTAAAAAAATATTTATTAGTTTTGCAGCCCGAATCAATCATTGTTGATTCTAATTGTCCGATGGTGTAATTGGCAACACGTCTGGTTTTGGTCCAGAAGAGTTCAGGTTCGAGACCTGATTGGACAACTCCCACAAGTTTAAACCCCTTGTAAGTCAAGCACTTGCGAGGGGTTTCTTTTTTGAGATGTCGGTTTTGGCGTCGGTTCGGTTGAGGTCGGCAGGTTCTGGGGCTTGCAGCCTGTAATATAGAGGAGTTTATTCTTACAATCTGAAAATTATTCTGTTTTAATTAAAAAAATTTGTAATCATAAATAGTGAACTGATGTACTAATATTTTTTCAAGCGTTAATCCGTATTTACTTGATATGACGAGGGGCCCAAGGTGGGGACTGAGTGTCAAAAATTATGACGCAAGAAAATAATTAGGGAAATTTTGAAAGTAGAAAAGAGGAGTGAGGTTCGAGTCCAGAAACCTCTTTTGTTTTTAAAATATTCTTTTATTCCAAATTAAATGTTTATTTTTTCTTTAATGCGACAATTAATTGATTTTCTGTTAAAGGGTCTAGTTTTAACTTATTTTCAAAAACATAGGTCAAATACTCTTTAGCCCTAAATCTAGTCATTTTAGGCCCATCTAAATCGAACAATTTGATAGAGAACTCCCCTTCATCTGTTTTCTTTTGAATTATTATCCTTTTATCATTATCTAACCAATCAAAATGATCGTCAGGCTTATGGTAATAAGGGTGTACAAATTTGAATTTACTTTTCGAATAAACGGAACTCTTTTTCTCTATTGTGTCCTCTTGAAATTTTTTCTTAGGGCCATTGCAGAATTCACAAGCTAACACAAGATTTTCTTCCGTAAAGGTAAATTCGGGATGGTATTTTGTAGCGCCTTTTGGAGCTATATGATCGATTTCTCCTGCGGCAGTACCTCCCAATTCTAATCCACAATAAGCACAATTGCTTTGTGCTGACTCTAATTGTTGTCTAATTTTTATTTTTACTTCAATTACCGCTTTATTTGGCTTATCCCAATATTTGCTTAAAGGGCTGTTTAAGCCCCTAATTGTGTCAACATCCTGTTTGCTAAATTTTATTGGGCAGCTTAATTTTTTAATCATAGCTCTAAATAGTATTTTTCAACTTGTTCTATGATTTGTTTTGTAGGGTCAAATTCAGTTAATGATAAACCTTTAAGATTTTTCACTATTTCATCAAATTTTTCTTTGCTTTTTTCTTTTTCACTTATTAAGTGAAGCGCTTTTCTTAATTCCATCTCCAAAAAATAATTACTCGAAGTTTTGACTCCAAAAATTTTATATAAAACCTCTTCAGCAGACCAACCAAAGGTGTTTATATTTTCTGGTAGTTGGACAATTTCTATTTTATCTTTTTCTCTATTTAACCCGATAATTTTTGATGTAGAACCTTCCAAATCTGAAACAAAAAAATGAGAATGAGAAGCTAGAATAAAATGGCAAGAGCTATGTTTTTCAAAAATTCTTTTCAAAAAACTTAAATATTGCATTTGCCAATTAGGATGTAAACTAATTTCAGGTTCATCGATCAATATCAAACTGTTTTGCAATATTGAGGCGTATATCCCTATCATTGTTGAAATAAAATGGTATTCGCCTGAACTTGCGGATTCAATATCAATGGAATTGCCGAGTTTATCTAGTCTAATAGATGGAAATGTGATTAAGTCTAAAGAATATAGTATTTTTAATAACTCGTATTTATCCAAAGACAACTCATTTTTTAAAATATCAAATTCAAAAAACTCCATTCTGTCAGAATCTTCTTCAGTTTTTAAATGGTGATTGTTTCGAAGTTCATTTAAAAAAAGTACAAGTTCGTTAATTTTTCCATCATCATTTGCAAGATGATTCTTATAATATGTTATATTGTGTGGAATATATTCTGTGGTCTTTCTTTTAGAAAAACCAATTTTCTCTGTATTGTAATTATCAAATAGCTCTTTAAATTTATTCGAGGTTAAATTTCCTGTCAAAAAATACTGTTTGTATTTGGGATAATAATAAATTCCAAACTTATCTTTATAATGTAAAAATCTTAATAGCTCCCTAATATTATCAATCATTCCTGTGTCTAGTTCAGAGAGAGAATTAATTACATAATCGACCGTTCTTTTGATGTAGTTTCTTGTTCTTGCAGTAGTTGGAGAGTTCAGTGCTCTAACTCCCAAATAATTATAAAATGAAGGAGGGTTTTTAAAAATAGAAAATCTATCTGTGAGCAATTGTGAATTAACAAGTAATTTAGATGGACCAAATACATCTTTTGCGTCTCCAATTTCACCATTAATATTTATGATTGATTCATATTTCCTTCTTTTTGTTTTTAGGTCTGTTTTTTCATTAAAATTTTGTACCACAAAATAATCCGAACCTTCATAATAACTAATCTGATAATATTCCCAACAATGCCTTTGCCGGTTTTTATTTAAATCATCAATTTCTAAAAAAATATCGCTTATGGTTTTGAGAATAATACTTTTTCCGGTTCCATTCGGACCAATTAATATAGTTGTATACGGTGTGGGCAAAACACCACTATTTTTTATAAAATCTAATTCATCTGTAAAATTAAATTCTATATGTTCACCAAATAAAAAACTGTTTTTTAGAACCAGTTTTTCAAGAATAAATCCCGTATGACCATTTAAGTTTTGTTTATGTTTTGTCATAATACTTGTAATAAAAATGTCTTTTAAAACGGCACTAATAGTTCAAAAATGTTACGTTTTAGCATTAAAAATGTATCTTTTCAAAGATAAGAAAATGAATATGAAATCCCAATAATAATAGAATCCTAGTTATTTTCATCGATTTATCTTATTAGTTAACCTTACACCCTATGCCTGTTTTATTTTTTGTCTCCATTAGATTTTTTCCGTGACAATTCTTGTAGTTTTTTAATCCACCACAAAAACATGCGTTTTTCTCATTATTACCTAGATAAATGTATTGTTCTAGTTGAGATTTCCATACAACGATTTCTTCAATTTCTTTAATTTCTTCTTGATTAAGTATTTTTGAGAGGTCATGATATTCTGCTCTTCTACCTTTATTTTGTAAATGGAAAAACAGTTTAGAAAGCTCTATGAAATCATCAACGAGTTTATTGTTTGTAATATTTAAACGTATATTTTCGATTTGCTTTCCTTCATATTTCAATCTAGGATCTTCAATAAACAAAATTTTTTCCGGAGAAGCACCAGATGATTTTGGCGAAATGTCATGAAGTTCTTCGGCTAAATCTTCCCAAACTGCATGAGCTTCCGCTTCAATAAGTATTGTTGATTTCCAAACTTGCCAGCCAAGTATCATTTTACCTCCAAATTTTTTGACTTGCTCTTGTACTATATTAAAACAATCTAGTTCTTTTTTACTACTATCAATTTCGGTCAAAATCTCTATTACCTCAAATTCGGAATCAATTAAATTCTCCAATCTTTTAAAGTGTGTGTCTTCAATATTTGGAACAGTAATATTCATATGGTTAATCTAAATTAGAATGACATTAGGACTTTGCGCAACTAATGTACAAAACATTAGCTTATTCAACCACCATTGGTTAACTTGATATTTACTGGTTTAGGTAATAAATGTAAGAGTGAAAAAAACAAGAAGATAAAACAACAAATTACGAGACGTCGGTCTAGGCGTCGGTTTAAATTGACCTCTTTTGCTATATTTAATTGCTTTTAATATGTCCATTTGAAAGAGCGTTAATGAAAAAGATTAAAACTGTGAAAACCCAATAAGCATCAACATACAAATCAATAAACCCGATCGGACAACATTAACCCCTCTAAAATCAAGTGTTTTAGAGGGGTTTTTCGTTTTTGGTCGAGTATTCGGTCAAAAAACTATTGTAATCTTTTGCTGTTAAGGGATGTAGAAGGTCAATTAAAAAAAAGAGTTTATTAAAGCTGCCTCATTGTAAAACTTTTTAACGAAAGAGCGCCCCTATTTTTTAAAATTAAAAAACACATTTTGTTTTGACTACATACATACAAAATTTATTGAAATTAATCCTGATATAGCTTTTTTATTACCCAACCCTGTTTTCTATAGCATAAGTAATTAGTTCTGCTGTGTTTTTAGATTTTGTTTTATTCAATATATTGCGCCTGTGAGCATTTACAGTGTGTAAACTCAAATTTAATTTGTCTGCAATTTGTTTGCTTGATAAACCTTTTGCCAATAAATTTAATACTTCATTTTCCCTTTTAGAAATACTTATTCTCACATGTGGAAATGTATCGGTAGTTATAACCGAAAATCCTGTAGTTTTATCATATTGGTTTATGGAAAACACCACTTTATTATCGGTTTTAAAAGCGCTAATATCTGTCCATGTACCCAATGTAATAATAGGATTTCCATCGTCATCACTTTTTAGTACCACATATTGTTGTAAAACATTTATATAAACTTGATCTTTACGTTTGTAACGAAAATTTAAAGAAAAGCGAAGTTTTTTTAGTTTATTTTTCGAAAAACTTCTTGTGTATTCCAAAAAGCGTTGAAATACTTCCTGCGACAAAATCACTAAATCATCAGGATGCATATTATTCCTGATGTGATGAGGTATCCCTTCTTTCATCACCTCCTGCGGAGTATATCCCATTAGTTGTTCGCATTGTTCATTCAAATGAAGATATTCTCTTTTTTGATAATCCAAAATAAAAATCACATGAGGTAAATTATTTAGGATACCATCAAGTAAGCGAGCTTTTTGCAAATAATATGTAGCAGGTTTAAATTTCAAAGAAGAGGGTATCTCTCTCTGACTAAGGGTTTCAAAATATTCAAAATAGCCCTCTTTTTTTAAAGGGGTAGTTTTGTTTTTATTCAAAAAATTAGTCATTTCTAACTATTGATAAATCTATTTGACTAAAATAATTTTGTCACTATAAAAGTATGCAATATTCTTATATATACTTAATTAACTAATTTTTTAATTTAAAAAAAATGAAAAAACAAATTTTAAGAGCAACCTCTGCTTTATTGGCTTCTGCTATGCTGTTTACAGCATCTTGTAAAAAGACTACTTCTAGTTTTACTGTTGATTCTTCAACTCCATGGGTTGGACAAGTTGTGAACATTAAAGATGGTTTAGATGCTAAGGCTGTTAAAAAATCTGAAATAGCTTATGATTTTGGTGATGGAACAGAAAGCAACGCTTTACAAAATCCTAGCCACGTTTATGAAAAAGTAGGTACTTACACTATTACCCAACAAGTGGAAAAAGTGAAATTTGGTGGGCATACTGGAAATTCAGCTACTAGTAATCAAGTTGTAACTGTACAAATGGTAGTTCCAACAATTTCAGTGTTAACCTCATCTCTTGTTGCTGGTCAACCTGTAAGTATTAAAAATACAACAGATGAATCTTCTAACAAGGGTTATACTCCAACTTATAAGGTTACTGTTACAGATTCAACTGGTATTTCTCAAACAATTGTTGGTTCTGGCACTTATGGTTTTGTTCCTCAACATAATGGTTCTTATGTAATCAATTTAACTGCTACACAAGGGCAAAGTACTGCGAGTGTTTCGAAAACCATATCTGTTGGCGGAATAAGCAGCGCTTCTTATACACAAGGAAATTTAGCAGGGACATGGAATGTTGCAGTTAATTATACTCCTAATTGGTCACTTGTAAATGGGTCAGCTTGCAGTTGGACATTAGGTGCTACTTCTCCTGTAACTTCTGCAGTTTATAGTAGCATTACAATTGGTTCTGACGGAAGCACTGTTACTGGTGTTGTAGCTATTCCAACATCACAAGCCGGAAATATTAGTTCTTTAAGTTCAATTAGTGCTGCAGATGCTAATCATATAGTAGTTAATCCAACCTTATTTAATCTGACTACTACCGCTACGGTATTGAGTGGTGGAAGTCCTTTGACCTACGTATCAATTTCATCTGATCCAACAGGGGTTTATGCGGTAACTTCATCTTCACCAAACAAAATTGTTCTTACAAAAAATTTGAAAGGAAGCGATACTGGTAATTATTCTTGTAATAGCAATTACATAATGGTAACTTCAAACGATGTATATACAATAACTTTAACAAGATAAGAATATAATAAATCAATTATTATGAAAAGCCTCCCGAATTTTCGGGAGGCTTTTTTATAACACAAAAGCAAAGGCTGAGCTACTTGGAATCTATGGCTTTGAGAGGAGTTGAAAATTTAAACACTAAAAAAGGACATTTGCAACTTAGTATTAGTTAAAAAAAGAGGACTAAAAAACGCTAAAATATTTAGAAGTTAGAGGTTGAGTATTCGGTCAAATGTTTTAAAATGTAGATAGTCGTCCCTCAAAAACTTTAAATCACGAGCTATCATTAAGCTTGTTGAAAAATAGTTGAATAAAAATCTGCCGAAACAGGAATTAAATATTAAAAAAAGCGGCAGATTTGTTCATGTTAGCAAAAAAGAAAAACACAATGCAAATGGGTTTCTATAGCACCTTTGCAGAACAATTAAATCATCAGCACCCGCTTTATAAATTAGCCCAAGCCATACGATGGGAAGTATTTGATGAAGCATTTTCAAAGCATTACAGCGCCACTCAAGGAAATCCCGCCAACCCCATAAGGTTAATGGTTTCATTATTAATATTAAAACAACTCAGAAACTTAAGTGATGAGAGTGTGGTTGAACAATGGTCGGAGAACAGCTATTATCATTTTTTCAGTGGTGAAGCTGCTTGTTTTACACCGGGCTTTCCTTGTGTAGCAACAGAGTTGGTCGAGTTCCGTAAACGAATTGGAACAGAAGGAATAGAGCCCATTTTAAAGGAAAGCATTTATGTAAACGGGAGTGATTCCAATGATGAAAATTTGAGTGGAGACACTACCATTCAAGAGAAAAATATCACCTATCCAACAGATGATAAACTTTACAAAAAATCATCAAAGAGTGTAGAGCTATTGCAGAAGAAGAACAGATTGAGTTACGCAGAAGTTACACTCAAACCATTAAAAAATTAAGCACCATACAACGCTTTAGGAAAAACAAGAATGGCGCAGGAACCGCAAAAAAGGGGAGTAAAAAAGTAAAAACGATAGCAGGCGTATTAGTCAGAGAATTAAACAGAAAACTTCCTGTTGATAAGCTAAACAAGCATAGTGCTTCATTAGTTCTGTACGAGCAAGTGTTGGCACAAAAGCGGAGTGATAGCAATAAAACATACAGCTTGCACGAACCCCATGTAAAGTGCTTCACAAAAGGAAAAGAACATAAGTGTTTTGAGTTTGGGAGCAAAGCTTCATTCCTTCTCACACAATCAACAGGAGTAATAGTTGGGGCATTAAATTTTAACAGTACTGCACATGATAGTAAAACTTTACCCAAAGCGCTGGAACAATATGAACGTTTAACATCAAACAAAGCGAAAAACGTTTTTGTGGACAGAGGTTATCGAGGCCCCAAAGCTGTTAATCAAACATGTATATCCAAATACGCCTGTAAGTCCTGCCATTGAGGCAACATTTACAAGATGCCCTCCCGATCTTTTCAGATAAGGAAGTGTTGCCCTTGTTGCATTTAAAACACCAAAATAATTCACATCCATTACTGAGCGCAAGTCTTTATCGGTAAGGTTCTCAAAATATCCTTCTTTTAAAATTCCCGCACAATTAATAAGCATATCTATGCCACATAAAATTTTATTTATTCTATCGAAGCCTTCTACCAGCCCTTCGCTTTTCGTTACATCTATTGAAAAAGTACTTACTGATACATTCGGAAATTTTTTTTTGAGTTCCTCTCCAGCAATTTTTAATTTTTCATTATCCCTAGCAACTATAGTAATGCAATGCCCTTTTTTAGCAAATGCTTCAGCAAGTGCCAATCCTAATCCCGAAGATCCACCAGTAATTACGATGTTTTTAGTTTTTCTCATTTTTAAACAATACAATACAATACAATACAATACAATACAATACTTTATCCTAAACGTTTACTGTTCGACAATATTTTTAAAATACAATTTTGATAAATGTAACTGAAACAAATGTTTTTTTTCTGCGCTATACGATTTTCTAACCGCAGATAGATGATGTATTTTACAACTTTTTAAATCGTGTTTGATCAACAAACAAATTAGTAAAATGCCTAAAGAATTATAAATGTTGGTTGTAAAAAAATCGGATTAACTAAATAAACCTCCCCCCTAAAAAATAATTTCTGCTTTATTTCTTCACATTTTCGCAAAAATATTCTGAGAAAATTTGTAATTTTGTGGCTTGGATTTTTTATTTTAAAAAAACGTTAATCTCGAGAGATGATAGAGAAATTGAACGATACGGTGAGCCAAGGCTTATATAACGAAGCCTTTGAGCGTGATTCATGCGGTGTTGGATACATTTGCGACATTAAAGGACGTAAGTCTCATCAAACGGTTTCCGATGCTTTAACCATATTGGAAAATATGGAACATCGAGGAGCTTGTGGATGTGACCCTGATTCAGGTGATGGTGCTGGAGTTTTAATACAAATTCCACATGACTTTTACGCAGAAGAGTGTGCTAAATTAAATTTCAAATTACCAAAAGTGGGTAATTATGGTATGGGAATGGTTTTCCTTCCTAAGAAGCCTACTTTAAAAGAAGTGTGTCGTAAAGCTATACAAGCAGCTGCCGAAAAATCGGGGATGCAAATCATCGGATACCGTAAAGTTCCTGTTGATCCTTCCATGATTGGAGAAACTGCTCTTTCAATGGAACCGGATATGGAGCACATTTTTGTTGCCCGTCCCGAAGGTCTTACAGATGATGAGTTTGAAAGGAAATTGTTCGTATTAAAATCGCGCATGACTAAAATGGCTCGCGAAAAAGAACCATTGGCAATCCCTCATTTTTATGTTGTTTCTCTTTCTGCACGTACTACTGTTTATAAAGGACAATTCACTAGTAATCAAGTTCGGCAATATTTCCCTGACTTAAATGATAAACGTTTGGTGTCTGCCTTTGGTATGGCACATTCTCGTTTCTCTACCAATACTTCTCCTTCATGGAGATTGGCTCAGCCATTCCGCTTCATGGCGCACAATGGAGAAATTAACACCATTGTTGGAAATACCAACTGGTTCTATTCAAACATGCGTTCTTTTGTTTCTCCTTATTTTACTAAAGAAGAAATGGATGACTTAATGCCAATTATTGATATCAATCAATCGGATTCGGCTTGTTTAGATAATGTTGTAGAATTATTGGTTCATGCAGGGCGCTCATTACCACACGTAATGATGATGTTAGTGCCCGAAGCTTGGGATGGCAATGAGCAAATGGATCCGTTAAAAAAAGCATTTTATGAATATCATGCTACCTTGATGGAACCTTGGGACGGTCCTGCAGCATTAACGTTTACAGATGGTAAAATTATTGGTGCAACGCTTGATCGTAATGGTTTAAGGCCATTGCGTTATGTGCAAACCAGTGATGATAGAATAATTGTGGCTTCAGAAGCAGGTGTTTTACCGCTTGATGAAAAAACAGTTGTTAAAAAAGGAAGATTACAACCCGGCAAAATGTTAGTGGTTGATATTGAAAAAGGAATTGTTGTTTCTGACGAAGAGTTAAAAAACAATATTGCTAAAGCTCAACCCTATGCTGAGTGGTTGCAAAAATTTAAAATTGTATTGGATGATTTAGATGATCCGAGAGTTGTATTTACTGAACTTTCAGCTCCTTCTACATTTAAATACCAACAAGTATTCGGGTATTCAAGAGAAGATTTGGAAACCATCATTAAACCGATGGCGCTTGATGGTAAGGAGGCTATAGGTTCCATGGGGACTGATATTCCTTTGGCAATTTTAGATGATCAACCTCAGCATTTATCAAATTATTTTAAACAACATTTTGCTCAGGTTACTAATCCGCCAATTGACCCAATCCGCGAAAAGCTGGTAATGAGTTTGGTGGAGGTAATGGGCAACAATGGCAATTTGTTAAGCGAAGACAAAATGCATTGTCATAGTTTGTTTTTAAAACATCCTATACTAACCAATTTCGATTTAGAAAAAATAAGAAGTATTGATACCGGCTCGTTTCAGGCTAAAACATTACAAACCTATTTTAATGCCGATGGAAAACCGGGTTCATTGGAAAAAGGATTAGAGCGTTTATGCCGTTATGCAGAAGATGCTGTTGCTGATGGCTTTGAAGTGTTGATTTTATCAGATCGTAAAATTGATTCACAACACGCACCAATACCTTCATTATTGGCAGTATCTGCAGTACACCATCACTTAATAAAAAAAGGATTGCGTGGAGCTGTTGGATTAATAGTAGAAGCAGGAGACGTTTGGGAAGTGCATCATTTCGCTTGTTTGGTATCATTTGGTGCAACAGCTATCAATCCATATTTAGCGTTTGCTTCCATCAACAAAATGTTGGTAGAAGGCGTGTTGGAAACCAAACTGGATTTAAAATACTTAATTAAAAACTATGTTAAATCTGTAAACGAAGGATTATTGAAAGTGTTCTCAAAAATGGGAATCTCTACACTTCAATCGTATCACGGTGCTCAAGTATTTGAAATTGTAGGCTTCCATCAATCGGTAGTTGAAAAATACTTTGTAGGAACCGTTTCACGTATTGGCGGAATGGGTTTGGATGAAATTGCACATGAAGCTTTAATCAAACATTTTGCAGGATTTAAATCTAAAAATGTAAGCAGTAAATTATTGCCAGAAGGTGGTGTTTACCAATGGAAACGAACAGGTGAGCCTCACTTGTTTAATCCTAAAACTATTCATTTATTACAACACTCTACACGTATAAGTGATTACCAGTTGTACAAACAATATTCCGAAGCGGTGAACAACCAAAAAGAAACAATGTTCACCATCAGAGGGTTGTTGGACTTTGTACATCATCGGCCGGCGATAGCTTTATCGGAAGTAGAACCGGTTGAAAATATCATGAAACGTTTTGCTACAGGAGCAATGTCGTTTGGTTCTATTTCGCATGAAGCACATAGTACATTAGCAATTGCCATGAACCGTATTGGTGGCAAAAGCAATACCGGCGAAGGCGGTGAAGATGAAATGCGTTTTGAAAGATTACCAAATGGCGATTCTATGCGTTCGGCAATTAAACAAGTTGCCTCAGGACGTTTTGGTGTTACTGCCAACTATTTGGCGAATGCAGATGAGTTACAAATTAAAATGGCTCAAGGTGCTAAACCTGGTGAAGGCGGACAATTACCCGGACATAAAGTTGATGAGTGGATTGCAAAAGTGCGTCACTCTACACCGGGCGTTGGTTTAATATCGCCTCCTCCTCACCACGATATTTATTCGATTGAGGATTTAGCTCAGTTAATTTTCGACTTAAAAAATGCCAATCGCCATGCTCGTATCAGCGTTAAGCTGGTATCTAAAGCTGGTGTTGGTACGATTGCTGCGGGTGTTGCTAAAGCACATTCCGATGTGATTTTAATTGCAGGTCATGATGGTGGTACCGGAGCTTCTCCTTTAAGATCTATTATTCACGCAGGTTTACCTTGGGAACTTGGTTTGGCTGAAACACAACAATCGCTTGTAAAAAATAAATTACGCAGCCGTGTAGTTTTACAAACTGACGGACAATTAAAAACAGGAAGAGATATTGCTATTGCAACATTATTAGGTGCTGAAGAATGGGGCGTTGCAACTGCTGCGTTAGTAGTTGGAGGCTGTATCATGATGCGTAAATGCCATTTGAATACTTGTCCAGTTGGGGTTGCCACACAAGATCCTGAATTGCGTAAACTGTTCTCAGGTAAACCTGAACACATCGTTAATTTATTCCGCTTTATGGCCGAAGAGATGCGCGAAATTATGGCTGAACTGGGCTTTAGAACAGTTAACGAAATGGTAGGCCACTCTCATTTTCTAAAACTACGCGAAGATATTGACCACTGGAAAGTGAAAAACATTGACCTTTCGGGCTTATTGTATGTAATGGACAACCCATCGGGAATGACCCTGTATAACAGCGAAAAACAAGATCATGGTATTGATAACGTATTAGATTGGAAATTATTGGAAAAAGCAAAACCAGCTCTTGACAAAAGAACTCCTGTTAAAGGAACATTCAATATTATCAATACCGATAGAACTACAGGTACTATTTTGTCGCATGAATTAACCAAACTATACAAGTCGGAAGGCTTGCCTGAAGATACCATTCACTTTAATTTTATCGGATCGGCAGGACAAAGTTTTGGTGCTTTCTGTAACAAAGGGATAACTTTTGAATTAGCAGGTGAAGCGAACGACTATGTTGGAAAAGGCTTATCAGGAGCACGTTTAGCAATATATCCTGCACAAGGCACTAAATTTAGTCCGAGCGAAAATATGATTATTGGTAATGTTGCATTGTTTGGCGCTACCGATGGAGAGCTTTACATACGTGGTATGGCAGGTGAACGTTTTGCGGTACGTAACTCTGGTGCAAGAACGGTTGTTGAAGGTGTTGGTGACCATGGCTGCGAATACATGACAGGAGGACGTGTATTGGTACTTGGTAAAACAGGACGCAACTTTGCTGCAGGTATGAGTGGTGGTATTGCTTGGGTATATGATGTGGATAAAACATTTGAAATCAACTGCAATAAAGAGATGGTTGATTTGGATCCATTAAGCACCGAAGACGAAAAAGAAATAAAAGAACTTTTGAAAAATCACTACGAGCTTACTAAGAGTCAGGCTGCTAAATTTATTTTAGACGACTGGAAACAACAAGCCGAAAAGTTTGTGAAAGTATTTCCTCGCGATTACAAAGAGGTATTGAAGAAAAAATCAGCAGTTAAACAAAAAGTGAAATAATATATTGCCATGGGAAAACCTACTGGATTTAAAGAGTTTGATAGAGAGCTTCCTAAAAAGTTAGCACCAGCAAAACGTGTTGCTAACTACAAGGAATTTGTTGGAAAACTAAGCGATGAAGAATTAAATCATCAGGCTGCGCGTTGCATGAATTGTGGCGTTCCGTTTTGTCATAACGGATGTCCGCTAGGGAATGTTATTCCGGAATTTAATGATGCGGTGTACAATGAAGAATGGGAATTGGCGTACAATATATTATCATCAACCAATAATTTTCCTGAATTTACAGGTCGAATATGTCCGGCGCCTTGCGAATCGGCTTGTGTGTTAGGCATTAACAAACCTCCTGTGGCTATTGAGGAAATTGAAAAAAATATTATCGAAATTGCTTTTTCAAAAGGATTTGTTAAAAACGATGCTCCTATCGAAAGAAGTGGCAAATCTGTTATTGTTGTTGGTTCTGGTCCATCAGGTTTAGCAGCAGCAGCCCAATTAAACAAGGCAGGGCACAATGTTACCGTGTACGAACGCGACGATAAGCCGGGCGGATTATTACGCTTTGGTATTCCTGATTTTAAACTGGAAAAAACAGTTGTAGAGCGCCGTGTAGCATTAATGGAAGAAGCAGGAATTAAATTTATTTGCAACACTGAAGTAAAAAGTTTAAAAGACATCATTGCTAAAAATGATGCGGTTGTATTAGCTGGTGGTTCAACCATTCCGCGCGATTTGCCAATACCTGGAAGAGAGTTTAAAGGAGTACATTTTGCAATGGACTTTTTAAAACAATCGAACAAACGTGTTAGCAAAATAAAATATAAAGAAGAAGATATTTTAGCTACCGGAAAAGATGTTGTTGTTATTGGTGGTGGAGATACCGGCTCTGACTGCGTAGGAACATCTAACCGTCAAAAAGCAAAATCGGTAAAACAATTCGAGTTAATGCCAATACCTCCCAAAGAGCGTACACTAGCAATGCCTTGGCCAAGTTACCCAATGGTGTTACGCGCCAGTACTTCGCAGGAAGAGGGTTGTGAGCGCTTTTTTGGTGTAAGTACCAAAGCATTTTTAGGTGATAAAAAAGGAAATTTACGTGCGTTATTAGTGGTAGATGTTAGCTGGGAATTGGATGCACTGGGTCGTCCTACAAAATTCAAAGAAGTAGCAAAGTCGGAGCGCGAGATGCCTTGTCAATTAGTATTATTAGCAATGGGCTTTGTTCATCCTCAACACAAAGGTATGATTGAAAGTGTGGGTGTGGAATTGGATGAACGTAAAAACGTAAAAGCCAAAGAGAAAGAATACAAAACCAATGTTGAAAAAGTATTCACAGCAGGAGATATGCGCAGAGGTCAGTCACTTGTTGTTTGGGCTATTTCGGAAGGTAGAGAAGCCGCTCGCAAAGTAGATGAATATTTAATGGGGTTCTCTAATTTAGAAAGCAAAGACAGAGTAGCAAGCAATGTATTAAACATTGGATAAGTTTATAAAATAAAAAGGGTCTGTTAGTTAAAAAGCGGGCTTCTTTGTAAATAAAATAAAAGGGGCATCTTAAACAATGCTCCTTTTGTTTTTATAGTTACACGGAGTTCACAAAGAATACACGGAGAACCACAGAGTAAAAAGATTATGGAGACAAATTACATTACTGAAAAAATAATAGGTTGTGCTATTGAGGTACATCGTAGTCTTGGTCCAGGATTGTTGGAATCAGCTTATGAGGAATGTTTAATGTTTGAGTTAAAGAAGGTTGGATTAAGTGTTGAACAGCAGAAACCTGTTCCCGTTGTTTATAAAGAAATTAAATTGGATTGTGGTTACAGAATTGATATTTTGGTTGAAAATACTGTAATAATTGAATTAAAAACTGTTGAAGCTTTTAATCCTGTGCACGAAGCACAAATTTTGACCTATATGAAATTTTCAAAAAAAGAAATTGGTCTGCTTATAAACTTTAACGTAACTCTGCTTAAGAATGGACTGAAAAGATATAAACTTTAAAACTCTGTGGCTCTCTGTGTATCCTCAGTGTAGTTCCGTGTAATGAATTTAAAATAACTTTACTCGTAAGAAAATCTCTAGACATCCATGAAAACATACGGTTTAATAGGTTATCCATTAGGACATTCATTTTCAAAAAAATATTTCACTGAAAAATTTGAAAAGGAAAACATACAGGATTGCATCTACAATTTATATCCAATTGAGAACATTCATTTGTTCTCTCAATTGATTAATGACAATGCTGATTTACTGGGCTTAAATGTTACCATTCCATACAAGGAAAGCGTATTACCCTTTTTGGATGAATTGGATGACACAGCGAAAGGAATAGGAGCCGTAAACTGCATTAAAATTTTAGCTGACGAAACAAAAACAACAGGAGCAATAAAAAACAAAAAACTAATTGGGTATAATACAGATGCATTTGGGTTTCGCCAATCCATTAAACCTTTTTTGGAAAGACAACACGAGCGAGCGTTGATATTGGGTACAGGTGGGGCTTCTAAGGCTGTTGCATATGTACTAATGCAAATTGGTGTAGAATGTTTTTATGTTTCAAGAACAAAAAATTCTAACAAAAAAAATCAACTTACTTATGATGAGTTGAATGAAAATGTGATGAATGCTTTTAAATTAATTATCAATTCATCTCCTGTTGGAACATCTCCAAATATTACCGAAGCTCCTCAAATTCCTTATCAATACATTTCTTCAGGACATTTATTGTACGATTTGGTGTATAATCCGGCAGAAACCGAGTTTTTAAAACGTGGCAAACAAAAAGGAGCTGCAACTGTTAACGGCTTATCAATGTTGCAACAGCAAGCGGAAGAGGCATGGAGAATATGGAATACAAAATAACAATACTATTTTTTAATTAATTTCAACGTGCCGAAAAAATATTAATTATGGAATCATCAAAAATATTAATCATTGAAGATGAAAAGAAAGTAGCCTCTTTTCTTTCCCAGGGATTGGAAGAAGAAGGTTTTGAAACTGATATAGCTTACGATGGGTTAATTGGAAAGAAAAAAGCAACTTCTCAAAAATACGATTTTATAATTTTGGACTTAAACATCCCGCATATAAATGGTTTTGAGGTGTGTAAGGAGGTAAGAAAACAAAATACATCAACTCCTATTTTGATGTTAACGGCACTTGGAACCACTAAAGATAAGCTTGACGGCTTTGATGCCGGTGCAGACGATTATCTCTTAAAACCATTTGAATTCAAAGAATTATTGGCTAGAATAAAAGTGTTTTTAAAAAGAACAAATCATTTAATTCCTCAAAATAGTGTTTTAAAAATTGCCGATTTGGAAATGAATCCGGAAACAAAAATGGTAATGAGGTCTGGTAGAAACATTAATCTCACGTCTAAAGAATATCAGTTACTCGAATTTCTTTTGAAGAACAAAAACAAAATTGTTTCACGAGTCGAAATTGCTGAAAAGGTATGGAACATCAACTTTGATACAGGAACAAACATTATTGACGTTTACATCAATTTTTTGAGAAATAAGATTGATAAAGAATTTCCGAACAAACTTATTCATACAAAAATTGGTATGGGCTTTATATTAAAAGAAGTATGAAATCATTGAACATAAGACAAAATTTAGCGTTGAAATTTTGCTTAATCGTAGCAACATTGTTCATTCTTTTTGCAGGTTCAATTTATTATTATTCGGATTCTTACAGAGTAATGATGTTTGATTTAAGAATGAAAAATAAAGGTACGAATGCTGCTATGATGCTTATTGACATCGACCCTATTGATAGTGCGTTATTACGAACAATAAATGTCAAAACAAAAAGTGCAATGTTTGATGTGAGCGTGTATGTTTTTGATATGAATAATAAGTTACTCTATAATAATACAAATGCAGGTATAAGTGAGCAAGTAAAAACAGAGTTATTGAGAATTGAAAAGGATTCGGACATAAAATTTACTATTGGTAAAAATGAAGCAATAGGTTTCTTTTATTCGGTTAGAGGAAAGTCCTTTAAAGTAATCATTTCGGCCTATGATAAGTATGGTTTGGAAAACATATTGCATCTGGAAATTATTTTGCTTTTAAGTATATTACTATCGGTTGTTGTATCCTATTTTGCCGGTTTGTTATTCTCTGGTTATGCTTTGCAACCAATTATGAAAATAATTAGTGATGTTGACGATATAAATGTTTCGAAGCTGAATATGAGGCTAAACGAGGGAAATCAGAAGGATGAAATAGCACAACTTTCTATAACATTTAATAAAATGTTGGATAGGTTAGAACGAGGATTTGAAATGCAAAGAAGTTTTATTTCTAATGCTTCTCATGAATTGAGAACACCACTAACTTCAATGAACGGACATATTGAGGTTACTTTAAAAAAAGAAAGAAGCCAGAAGGAATACATAGCGTTGTTAAATTCCCTATTAGACGATATAAAAAACCTTAATAAAATATCGAACAATTTGCTTGATTTGGCTTTGGTTAAAACGGACGTCAATTTATTACAACTAAAAAATATTAGAGTAGATGAAATTTTATTTTCTGCCCGGGATAGAATCATGAAATATTGTCCAACTTGTAAAGTAGCTATTAATTTTATTTCTTTCCCAAGTGATGAAAAGAGTTTGACAATACTTGGTAATGAACAATTAATTGAAGCGGCTTTTTTTAATTTGATGGAAAATGCCTGTAAATATTCTGAAAATCATGCGGTGGAGGTATCCTTTAATGCGAGTGATACAATGATCGAACTCAGCTTTAAAGATAAAGGAATAGGAATTCCGGCTTTTGAAATTTCAAAAATAGGAGAGCCTTTTTACAGGGCAACAAATGTGAACGATAAGCCTGGAAATGGATTGGGGCTGTCTTTAACTTACAAAATCATGGAGCTTCATCAGGCTTCAATTAAAATTACTTCCGAAGAAAACGTAGGAACCACAGTGAAAATAGTGTTTGCTATTGGTGTTTATTTTAATTAAGTTTTAATTAGGTTTTAATTGCGTTTTAATCCCCATTGTTGAGCTTTGTTGTATGCTCTCAAAGCCAAATACAGTGTTTATTTTGGGGAATAATAAACTGTTTTCGTTTATTCTCAATTATAAATTATCTTTTATAAATAAATTTGAAGTGATAAGTTTTAATTGTGCAGAAGAAGCTCTGCAGCACATGAACTTAAAGCCCGATATTATAGTATTCGATAAAAACTATCCTCAATTAGATTCTTATTCATTGGTATTACAACAACTCAGCGCAATTTCTCCCGATACTTCTGTGGTCATTCTTTTTGATAAAAGAGATGAACTTTTTTTGAAAGAATTGAAGATGAAACAGAATTGCGAATGCATAGTCAGAGAAGAAGATTCTTCTAAGATGGCAGATAAACTGATTAGGGTTATCCAAAATATAATTAAAACAAAGAAACAAAGTCGGTTCTTTTTTTATTTATCTGTTTTCATCTTTGGTAGTTGTATAATTGCAGCATATACTTTGGTGAAACTTTGTAATATTTAAATTTAATTTGTTTTTGCACCAGCCTGAATGGCTTCAATAAACTTGGGGTCAACAAAAAATCCTAGTTGTTTTGCTTTTAAAGCATCAATCATGGCTAAGTTATACTGATGTAGCATAAAGTGCGCTCCGGCACGATTGTAATATGCTTTTGAATAAGCGGGATTATATTGAATAGCGGATGTATTGTTTGTTATCGATTCCTGAAAATTGCCCATATCATTATAAACTACACCTCTATTGAAAAATGCATCTGCATAATGGGGATTGTATTTAATTGCGGTTGTAAAATCATTAATTGCCTCCATATATTTTTTTAGTTGTAAGTAGGCTAACCCTCTGTTGTAATAAACAATAGCATTGTCATTTTTTAGAAAAATATAACGACTATAATCAGCAATGGCTCTTTCATATTGCCCTTTATGGAAATACGCACCACCTCTGGCATTATAAGACCTTGGTGCTTTATCATATTTGTTTATCGCATCGGTAAAAAGCGTGATGGTATTTTCCCATACTTTGGTGCGTTGAAAAGTAATGTATGAATACATTACCGTTACAATTATAAATGCTGTGATGATAGAAATTCTATATGATTGTAATGAAACTATTTTATTTTCTATACTGTTATTCATAAAACGAGCAATTATAAAAAATATACCTATGTAAGGAATATATGTATACCGGTCGGCTATAACGGCTGCTCCAACTGGCAGTATTTGCAAAACAAGCACAATGCTTAAAACGAAAAAACCGAATCCGAAAATTATATCTTTTTCTGTTTTAAAAAATTTGTAAATACTAAAGAAAAGAGCAGTAATGACAAACGGAGCAATGTAAAAGATGCTTGGGTAAAAACCATTTTGTTTAATCGGGTAATTATAAAAGCAAGAAAGACCGGAAGGGATTAACAGTTTCCATAAATACATCAAAATGCCATAACTACTGAATAAAATTCTGTCAAAAAAATTGTAATTTGAAATATCTTCAATAGAATTGGAGGACTTTTGCGCCAGGATGGCTATTATACCGAATATTATTGAAATAATTAAAAATGGTGATTTTTCAATACTATTTTTTAAAGTAATTTTTCTTCCTTCAAAATAATCTATTAGTAGAAATAGTAAGGGAACACAAACAGCCATTGCTTTTGAAAGTACTGCTAATACAAAAGTTAATAGTGCAACTAAATAATATAGTTGCTTTTTATTTTGACGATTCTGATAAAGTATATAACAGCAAAGTGAGATTAAAGAAAAGAAAGTATATAATACATCTTTGCGTTCTGCCACCCATGCAACCGATTCCACGTGCATAGGATGTATGGAAAATAACAATGCTGTAACAAACGCTGTCCATTGTTGTTTGGTAAGCAACCAAATAAAATAAAATACGAGTAATGTGTTAAGTAGGTGTATTATTAAATTACTGATATGATAGGGTTTGGGATTAAGCTTATATTTTGCATATTCCATACTATAGCTTAACATAGTAATAGGGTGATAATTACCAACTTCATAACTGCTAAAGGTTTTCTTTAAAGAGTAATTAATACTGTCACCATGAAGCGTGCGTATATCAATATTTTGTGTAACATATTTATCATCGTCCCATTCTGTAAATTCATTGTTGAGCGATTTGAAATAAATAACAAAAGGAATGATGATGAGGGTAAACAGTAAAAATTTACTATCCCATTTTTGTTGTAAGTTTTCAGCTTTAATTGTCGCGTTTTTATTTTTTTTCATGTTACTAAATAAAAACAGATGTTATTTATTGAAAACAGTTAATTCTTCAATGATTGCTGCACGTTCATTGACCAACTCTTCCACAATTCTTCGTTCGGTTTTAACCATTCTTAATAAGCGCCAACGTCCGAATATTTTTTTATATAATGAATAATATTTCACAGCAAAAAGGCCTAATAATGGAGTTAATGCAGCATAAATAGCTACGAGTGTCCAGCTATGAAAAACAAACTTAACAACTAACAGTTGAATGAAAAAATTAGGTATCCAAAGTAGCATTGCCATATTTGCTCTGATGGATGCATAAAATTCAATTTGTTTAATTTTTTTATCAGCGAATTTTTTTGCAATAAAAAATGGCAAGCCATTCATAATAAGCGCAAGCGCATATAGAGGCATCCCGAACCAAATGATAAAAAAATCTTTTAAAAATGTCCCTAATCCTGATTTTTCAATTGATTCGGGATTTAATAAGTGGTCGCGTAAATTGTGGTCGCTTAACTTCTGTAGATAAGGAATAATTTTTTCTTTTAATGATGTTAGGGCTTCGGGTTGTTCTTCATCTCGTTGATTAATCAATTCAACGATCTCTTTTCTTGCCTGAAATTTTTTTTCAATGCTGGTTGCGCCTTTGTGTTTTTCTTTCAGCCATTGATGAAGATAAATTTCATGTATCCCTTCTGCCAGCTCATCATTATTTTTGTTTTTAATGGTGATGATGAGCTTCGCCATTTCTTTTTCAAGCATTCTGGTAAAATCGTTAATGGCTCTTACTTTATCTTGTTTATAAAATTCTTCATAGCTTTTTATAGAAATAGGGTTGCCAAAATTGATGAACAACTCACTTCTGAATTTATGAGGTTTAGTGTAGTTTAATCCTACAGGTAACACCCATACGTCTTTTTTAAAATCAAATGCCTCTTCTGTTTGAAAAACAATTCTGGATAAGCCTTTTTTGAGTGGTTGCAGGCGTTTTTCAGGAATACAAATGGCTTCGGGGAATATCAGTAATGCTTTATCTTTCAACAATAAATCTTTACACTCTTCAAATGTTTTATTGTTCTTTTTGATTTCGCCATATCCCTCCTGCAGCCGGAACATGGGGCTCATGTTTAAATCATTTAAAATCCACTTCACTATTTTACCTTTAAATACATCGCCTCGTGCAAAAAAACGAACTTTAGGTTGTATGAAACTTGCAATACTCACGGGGTCAATAAAACCATTGTTGTGATTGGGTGATATAATAAGGGCTTTGTTTTTAGGAACATTTTTCACACCCTTAAAATCCAGTTTGTAATAAATGTGGTAAAAAATTTTGACAAGCGGTTTTAGAATCTCGTAAAGCACGTTATAGAAATGTATTTATGTTTTTTAATTCCGTTCGAAGAGTAAACGTTCACCTTTTTTTGCTTCATTAAAAACATGATTGTGATATACTAAATTTCCATTAACAAAGGTGTGTGTAACCTTTGAATGAAAGGTGAATCCATCAAATGGTGACCAGCCGCATTTATATAGATTATTTACAGGATCGGCCATCCATGGCTTATTTAAATCTACCAGAACGATGTCCGCAAAATAATTTTCGCGAATGTAACCACGTTTTTCTATCCGAAAACAATCGGCTACGGCATGCGCCATTTTTTCCACTATTTTTTCAATACTTATTTTTCCTTGATGATGCAATTCAAGCATAGCAACCAATGAATGTTGAACCAGTGGTCCGCCTGAAGGAGCTTTTAAATAAGATTGTTCTTTTTCTTCAACCGTATGTGGAGCGTGATCTGTGGCAATTACATCAATCTTGTTTTCTAAAATGCCTTTTAAAATGGCATCCCGGTCGCTTGCTTTTTTTACTGCCGGATTCCATTTAATGAAGTTTCCTTTTATTTTATAATCCTCATCACTAAACCAAATATGGTGAATGCAGGCTTCGGCAGTAATTCTTTTTTGTTTTAAAGGTGTTTTACTGTCAAATAATTCCAGCTCTTTAGCGGTAGAAATATGTAAAATATGTAAGCGTGTATTGTATTTTTTTGCGAGTTCAACAGCAAGCGAGGATGATTTGTAGCAGGCTTCTTCACTCCTAATCAATGGGTGACATTCAACCGGAACATTGTCTCCGTACTTTTCTTTATACAATTTACTATTGTTTCTGATAGTTTCTTCATCTTCGCAATGCGTGGCAATTAGCATGTTGCATTTCGAAAAAATAGCTTCCAGTGTTTGACGGTTATCCACCAACATATTGCCCGTTGAGGAGCCCATGAATACTTTAATGCCGCAAACATTACAAGGGTTTGTTTTTAGTACTTCATCAATATTATCGTTGGAAGCACCCATAAAAAAAGAATAATTGGCAAGTGAAACTTCCGCAGCTCTTTTGTATTTAGCTTCTAATAATTCTTGTGTAAACGTATTTGGAATGGTATTTGGCATTTCCATATAGGAGGTTACACCTCCTGCCACAGCAGCCTTTGATTCGGTATATATTTCGGCTTTATGGGTTAATCCCGGCTCACGAAAATGTACCTGATCATCAATACATCCAGGTAGCAAATACTTACCACTTGCATCAATAACAATATCGGCATAAGTTGTTATTTCGTTTTCCGAAACTTTTGCAATTATATTATTGTCAATAAGTACGTTTCCTTTAAAGATGTTACCTTCATTAACAATCGTTGCATTTTTGATAAGAGTTGTTGACATAGTGCTCTGAATTTTCCTGTTTCGCAGAGGTTTAATTAATCTTTTTAAAACGCATTTGAAGCACTCCTAAAATGGCTTCTTTAAAGATGCTGTTACTCATTTTGGAAACACCTTCGGTTCTGTCAATAAATGTTATTGGCACTTCAACAAGTTTAAATCCTAATTTATAGGCAGTATATTTCATTTCAATTTGAAAAGCATACCCCACAAATTTTATTTCAGAAAAATCAATGCGTTCGAGTACTTTTCGTTTATAGCATTTAAATCCTGCGGTAGTGTCTCGTATTGGGAGAAACAATACCATACGAACATAAACAGAAGCAAAGTACGACATTAAAATACGATCATTGGGCCAGTTTTTAACATTGCCCCCTTTTACATAACGCGATCCTACCGCAACGTCGGCACCATTAATACAGGCCTCACGCAAACGGATTAAATCATCGGGGTTATGAGAAAAATCACAGTCCATTTCAAAAATATAGTTGTACTTGTTTTTATCTTCTGAATTTTTTTGCAATAAGGCCCATTTAAAACCATGAATATAAGCAGTCCCCAAGCCTAATTTGCCCTTACGTTCTTCAAGAAATAATCTGTTTTGGAATTCTAGCATTAATTGTTTCACCACCTGAGCAGTGCCATCAGGGGAACCGTCGTCCACAATCAATACATCAAAAGGTACTGTTAAGGAAAATACTTTGCGAATCATTCGCTCTACATTTTCTTTTTCGTTATAAGTTGGTATAATTACTATGCTGTCTGACAAATGCTTTAGTTTTAGTCCAGCGAAGGTAAGGCAAAATTGGCAATTATTAAAACTTTGAAAAAGGAACGACGATTGTTTGTTTTCTACCTTATTCAAATAATAGTTCGCAGCTCTGGTGCGGAGTTGTGCATTTGAATAAAGCGCTATTCATATTCCTGAAAACCTTAACTCGGTGATGGTTGAAAAAAGAATTTAAAACATATACTATAAAAATTGGTCGGCTATTATTTTTTTTATAATTTTCACCTTGAATTCGTTTGATGGTGTTGACTTTTATATTGTTTATATATGGCAATCTAATTAGTTTATTATACTTTAACTAAGCGTATCTTTATAACTTATTCTTAATGAAAATTTAATCATTGTTGTATGAAAAAAATAATTTTTGCTTGCTCATTAGTTTTTGCAGCTTTTAATACTTATGCGGTAAAGGATAAACAACCGAAGTTAGAACAAGGTTTGTATGCGGAGATAGAAACGTCAAAAGGTAAAATTTTATTGAAATTGGAATTTGAAAAGACGCCGTTGACCGTCGCAAATTTTGCAGGTTTGGCAGAAGGCAAAATACCCAACAAGGCAAAACCCCTTGGCAAACCGTTTTACGATAGTTTAAAGTTTCATCGTGTGATCCCTAATTTTATGATTCAGGGTGGGGATCCTTTGGGGAATGGAATGGGTGGTCCCGGTTATGCTTTTAAAGATGAGTGTTTACCTGAATTTAAATTTACCGGAGCGGGTATATTGGCGATGGCAAATGCCGGTCCCGGAACAAATGGCAGTCAGTTTTTTATTACACACGTGGCTACACCTTGGTTAGATATGAAGCATACTATTTTTGGTCATGTGGTGGTTGGACAGGAGGTAGTAAATAAAATGCAACAAGGCGACATGATTATTCATGTTAAAATTATTCGTGTGGGTAAGGCTGCAAGAAAATTTAAAGCGGATAAAGTGTTCACGGAATTAAATAAATAAGATGATAGCAACTATAGATATCAGTATGTACGCCTTGTCGGACGACTATTCAAAACAAATAGTCGGTTTCATTCAGCGCATGAAACAGCATCAAAATATTCGTGTGGAGGTGAATGGGATGAGCACACAGTTGTTTGGTGAGTACGATGTGTTAATGGATGTTTTAAAAGAAGAGATGCGGAATGATTTTGAAAGAGGAAAGTCTGTTTTTATTTTAAAAATTGTTGGAGCAGAACGAACGCGAGAAAAATTACCCGAAATACTGAAATAAGTGGTGTTTACAATAGTTAAAATTATGAAAAGGCATTATTTACTTATTATGGTCGTTACTTTTTTTACGATGGCATTTGCACCTGCTGACGGCGTTGTTGGAAAAATATTTCCTTCAATGGCTTGTGAAGATTACAATGGTAAGCAAGTAAAATTGCCTGATATAGCGAAAGGTAAATACACACTGATCGGTATGGCGTTCAGCAATGATGCTGAAAAAGATTTAAAGGAATGGATACAGCCACTTTACAATGCTTTTGTGCCAAGCAAAAAACAAAAGGAAGAATCCAACCCTTTTGATATTTCTTCCATTAATTATGATGTGAATTTATATTTTGTACCAATGTTTACAAGCGCCAATCAATTGCTTAGTAAAACTGCCAAACAAAAAATCAAAGAAAAAAGTGACCCGCAATTGTATCCGTACTTGTTGTTTTACGAAGGTGATAAAACCTATAAAGAGGAATTAAAATTTGAAAAAAAAGATGTTCCATATTTTTTTGTTCTTGACGAAACCGGGAAAATTGTACATGCAACTTCAGGAGCGTATAGTGAAAAGAAGATGGATGATATTACGGATGCATTGTCTGAATAACCAATTTAAAGTTATATCAAAAAAAAGTATGTTGTTAATGCTTTGGATATAGAAGGAAACAAAGGGGTGTTTCCAATTTACTATAGTTCTACACCAATAATTAAAATATCATCTGTTTGTTCCTCTTTACCTTTCCAGTCTTTAATAAAAGTTTCTAACTGTTTTTCTTGTTCAAGCATTGCAATGTTTTGAATTTGAAGTAAAATTTCTTTAAACTTTTTTGTTGTCAGTTTTTTAGTATTTGTTGAATCAAATGTATCTGCGTAACCATCCGAAAAAATATAAAATCTATCCCCCTGTTTTAGTTTTAATTCGTGAGTGGCAAAGCGTTGGTCATTATCAGTGTGTCCTCCGATAGCTTTGTTTGTTCCTTTTATTTCCTGAATTTCTGTTTCTCCTTTTCTAATAATCCATATAGGTCTGTTCGCTCCGGCATATTTTATAATTTGGTTTTCTAAATTAATGGCACAAAAGGCAATGTCCATACCATCTCTGGTTGATTCATCACTATATGACTGATGAAGAGATACTTTCATCCCTTTATTAAGCAGTTGTAATATTTCAGAAGGGTTGGAGCTTTGCAAAACCGCATCATTTAGCTTTTCAGAGCCAATAATACTAACAAAAGCTCCCGGAACTCCATGTCCGGTGCAATCGGCACAGGCTATAAACGCAAGTTGTTCACCGCCCATTTCCACATTAGGTGACGTTTTATGAAAGAAATAAAAGTCTCCACTTACAATATCCTTTGGTTTAAACAGTACGAAACTTTGTGGAAAGAGAGAATTTATTTCTTCTTTCTTTGGTAATTGCGCCTGCTGAATTCTCTTCGCATAGTTAATGCTGTCGGTTATATCCTTGTTTTTGGTTTCTACAATTAACTTTTGCTCATGTATTATAGTTTCGTATTGAAAATTATTAAGTCTGAACCGGATAATAATTATTGCGCATGATGTAAACACGGAGGACATAACTATTACGTATGATAGTTGAATAACAAAATCGGGTGTAATAAAATGCGGTACATATGTTTTTTGAATAAAATGAGATACACAGCACACTATAAAGGTAATAATGCAATAAGCAATACTTAATTTTTTATTGTCAGCAACCAAAAATAAAACAAAACCTATTGGAATTAAAAGATATTCCGTACCGGAATTAGGTAATTCAATGCTTGCATAAAACACATCAAGTAACAGGAAAAAATTTACCCAGTACATTGATAACATATATAACCTTTTTTTATTAAAAAAATAAAACAAACTCACTAAAACTGTTGTTGAACACTGAATAGGTAGATAGTAGTAGTTTTTGGCAATAAGCAAACCGAAAATAAATATAAATGCCATAATGGTGCCTAGTAAACAGGTTTGATTTACCAATTGTATTTTTCTTGAAAAATCAGGTGAATCTGATTCTTTAAGACCCAAATTTGATATGTAAGTCAGAAAACTCATTTTTTGTATTGATCAGGTGAACAACAAACGCCAATAAAACATTTACAAACTAAATATTATGGATTACTTAACGATACCGGAATAATTTTACCATTCATATACTGTTGAGCTGTTAACGAAAAATTAGCGATGAACTGCGCCATTTCATTTGCTAATAATGGTGCCTGATATCCCGGAAAAGCTTCGTTTAGCATTTCTGTTTGTGCCGCTCCCAATGCTAAGCAGTTGAATGCAATGGTTGAATCTTTATACTCTTCAGCCAAACATTCTGTTAAGCTTGCCAATGCCGCTTTGCTGGAACTATATGCGGATAAGCCTGCAAATTTCATACTCCCCTGAAAGCCGCCTATACTGCTAATATTTACAATATGTGATTTCGTTTTTGCATTTAACATAGGCAACACTCCCTGAATAAGGCGAATAACCGAAAATACATTTACATTATAAACGTATTCTAAATCCTTTTTTGTTATCTCAGAAAACGGTTTTTTTACAATACCTCCGGCATTATTTATCAGCACATTTATCGTATTACTATGCTTGTGAATTTCAACTAACAATTTTTCAATTTCATTCTCGTTGCTTAAATCACAGGCAATTGCAATTACTTTTGATAAAGGATTTGCATTGAGACATTCGTTTTTTAGATGCAGTAATTTGCCCTCATTACGAGCAATAGCTATTACCGTATTGGTAATATCGGCACTTAGTATTTTAACTAATTCATAGCCTATCCCTCTGCTGGCTCCGGTAACAATAATATTCATGATGTTTAAGTTATAATATTTCCATATCAAATCTTTTTCTATTCCGGTCTTTAATTCAGTATCGGTAAAAAAACTGCCCCGATTATTATAATGGGTCGAAAAGGATATTTATTAGAAATCATTAACATTTTTATTAAAATAAAAAGCACTTTTATTATGTAACTTCGCAAATCTAATCTTATAAAGCGTGAAAGTAAAATTAGCTATATTATTTTTTTTCTTTTATTGGCACATTAATGCTCAGGACACCACTTCAACGTGGTATTCGCCTCCCATGCATCGCACTCCCACCCATCGCCCTCCTCCAAAGGAGCCATTTATAGATAAAAGTAAAATATTTGTTGGAGGAAATTTCGGGTTGCAATTTGGAACGATTACCTATCTTGATTTATCTCCATTGGTTGGTTACAGAATAAGTGATCACTTTTCTGCAGGTGTTGGTGTTACTTACCAATACTTAAAGGATAATTTTTATAATGTAGAAACAAATGTTTTCGGAGGAAGAGTGTTTGGTCGGTACTTTATCCGCCAGAATATATTTGCTCATGCCGAATACAATGTATTAAATTTACAGGCATTTGATTTATATCCTGCTCAAAGAATAAACGTTGGAAGCCTGTTGGTTGGTGGCGGGTATATTCAACGATTCGCAAAAAATTCAGGAATGACAGTAATGCTGTTATACAATCTTACACCTTCGGTTTACTCTCCTTATCAAAATCCTATTATACAAGTTGGGATGATATTGGGTTTATAAAATTATTATCTCCATTTGTTTACCATGCAGCAACAGGAGTTTAACAAAATATTATTACAAAACTTCCCTTTTGAGTTAAATGCCGGACAGCGAACATTATTGATAATGTTGTCGGAATTTATTCTTGGTAAAAACGCCGAACAAGTATTTGTAATAAAAGGTTATGCTGGTACCGGAAAAACAACTACTGTGCGTTCCTTAGTAAAAAGCTTACCTTGGGTAAATGGTAAAACAGTGTTGCTTGCACCTACAGGCAGGGCAGCTAAAGTGCTTTCCAATTATACTTCGCAGCAGGCCTTTACAATTCACAAAAAAATTTATATACGTAAACAGGCTGTTGATATCGGAGCTTCTTTTCAGCTCCGGCAAAACCTGCATAGCAATACTATTTTCATTGTTGATGAAGCATCCATGATTTCGCATAGCGGAGGTTTAAACAATGGAGGAGTGTTTGGAGGAGGTAGTTTGCTGGACGATTTGATGAGTTACGTATTTAATGGCATCAATTGCAAACTTATTTTAATTGGAGATACGGCACAGTTACCTCCTGTGGGTTCTGACATAAGTCCTGCATTGGACATTGAATTTTTAAAAGCGTCGTATTATTTTAAAATCAATCATTTTGAACTGACGGAAGTAATGCGTCAAAATGAAAATTCAGGAATATTGGTAAATGCTACAGCTATCAGAAATCAGATAAAAAAGGGAAGCAATTTATCGCCGCACTTTATTTTAAACAAGTTTAAAGACACTGTGAGAATTAATGGCACTGAGCTGGAAGATGCAATAAATAGTGCATACAGCAATCATGGAGTGGAAGATACGATGATTATTTGCCGTTCAAATAAACGAGCAAATATTTTTAATCAACAAATACGCGCCCGCATACGCTGGCAGGAAAACGAGCTATCGGCTGGAGATTATATGATGGTGGTAAAGAACAATTATTTTTGGTTACCCGATGAATCAAAAGCCGGATTTATTGCCAATGGGGACATAATACAATTAATGAGAGTGGGTAAATTGCAGGAGATGCACGGTTTTAGATTTGCCGATGTGAGAATAAAAATGATTGACTATCCTGATGAACCTGAATTGGAAACACGTTTGTTGTTGGATACTATTATGAGTGAATCTCCGGCGCTTTCATCTGCCGATAACAAAAAGTTATACGATGCTGTATTTGCCGATTACAGTGATGTTGCCAACAAACGCGATCGAGTAAAAAAAGTAAAAGAAGATAAATTTTTTAATGCCTTGCAGGTAAAGTTTGCCTATGCCATAACCTGTCATAAAGCGCAAGGCGGACAATGGCCCTGCGTGTTTGTGGAGCAGGGTTATTTAACCGACGAGATGATTAATGTAGAATATTTGCGGTGGTTATATACAGCCGTTTCCAGAGCCTCTGAAAAATTGTATCTGGTCAATTTTAATAGCGATTTTTTTTAGTTCACAATAACTGCTCCTGTTTGCAGTTTTCTTAACCAAGTAGTCCTACTTCATACCATAATTAATAAAATGCCCCTTTTTATTTTCCCTGTAAAACCTCAAACATCGCCTTCGCTTTTAACAAACATTCTTCGTATTCTTCGTTGGCGTCTGCTTTATCAGTAATGGCGCTGCCTACGGTAAATGATATGTATTTGTTATCTGCATTGTATAAAATGCTTCGTATAACTACATTAAAATCACAATCACCTTCAGGAGTGATGTAACCAATGGCTCCGGAATACAAACCACGTTTGCTGCGTTCATATTCGTCAATTAGCTTCATGGCACTTACCTTTGGTGCGCCCGTCATGGAGCCCATTGGAAAGGTATTGCGAATAATGTCGGTAAAAGTAGTATTCTCTTTTAACTCACATCCAATGGTGGAAATCAGTTGATGTAATTGTTTGAATGTATAAATGCCCATCAGCTCATTTACCTTTACCGTTCCTGCTTTTGCAATACGTGACAAATCATTTCTCACCAAATCAACAATCATCACATTTTCGCTTCGTTCCTTAGTATTGTTTTGCAATTGAATTTTGAGAAGTTCATCTTCACTTGAATTTGAAGAACGTCTCGTAGTGCCTTTAATAGGTTGTGAAATCAATTCATTGCCTTGCTTTCTGATAAAGCGTTCAGGACTGGCGCAAAGCGCGTATCGGTTGTTGAATTTGCAATAAGCCGTGAACGGAGCTTTTGAAATCGCGTTGAGCTTTTCAAAAACGTTTACGGTATTTATCGTTGTGTTTTCAGCATAAAATTCCTGACAAAAATTTACTTCATAAATATCTCCTCTGCGTATGTGTTCTTTCAGTTGGTTTACAGCATTGATGTATTCGATTTTAGTAAAACGTGATTGAATATTGATGTTGTTTTGAGTATTTTGTTCTTCCTCATTTGGAGAAGCGTGTAAGCAAATGGAGCAAATTTCTTCTGCTCTTTTTTTTATGGTCAATTCGTCATCATAATTGACACTGATTTTCCTACCATTTAGTTGAATAACGACTTCCGGAACAAAAAACTGAATTAAGGGAAAGTTTAATTCATCTGAATTTTTGGAAGTTAAATTTTCAATTTCATTTTTTAAATCATAATTCAAATAACCAAACAACCACTTGTTTTTTTTGCTCAAGAAGGTTTCGAGTTCTGTTAACGAATGTGTAGAGTCGTTTGCCAAAAACTCCTGAGTAGCTCCCAAAGCAATAATTTGAGAACGCTGCAAATAATTGCTTGTGTTTGTTTGCAAATTGGAGTCAAACACACAGACATGATTAAACTGCTTTTGTATGGCTTCCAGATTAATCTGTATGTTGTTTTCGGATGAAGAATATGTGAATGTTTGAAGCATATGCACAAAGATAGTCTTCATTTTTTAAGTGAAGTAATTTATATGATCTCGCCCTGTTTTTTGCCCATTTCCCCCTCTCCGTTCCCTGAGCTTGTCGAAGGGAGGAGAGGGGATTAAGGGGTGAGGTGTTTTGAAAATAAAAGCAATTCCCCTTCAATCTTGTTAACTTTTTGGGATTTCCTCCCACCAACATTTTCATCAAAAATCCCCTCAATTTATTTTTCTAATTATTTCTGTAATAGTAATAAAAATAGGTGTTGTGCCAACTTTTGACTTTTGACTTTTCAACTTTCAATTTTTTTGTAAATCGAAAAGTTTTCAACAAAGTGGTAAATTGTGGTAAAAAGTGGGAAAATGTTTTTTATTTTTACGGCTCAAAGAAGATTTACTCAATGGAAAGTTTGTTTGGTGTTTATGAGTGTACTGCTGATGCGAAGGGGCGTGTAATGCTTCCCGTTGCGTTCAAGAAGCAACTTGCCAAAGAGTTGAAGGCTGGCTTTGTGATGAAACGAAGCATTTTCAGTAAGTCGTTGGAGTTGTATCCTATGTCCACCTGGAACGAAATGGTGAAAGAGGTGAACAAGCTCAACAAGTTTGTGAAGAAAAATGTGGAATTCATCAGAATGTTTAACTACGGTGTAATGCCCGTAGAATTAGATACGACAGGACGTTTATTGATTCCAAAAGATTTGATGACTTCTTCAGGAATTACCAAAAATGTAGTGATGGCAGCAGCAGGCGATAGAGTGGAAATTTGGGATAAGAAGGCATATGAGAAATTTATTAAAGAGAGTACATCAAACTTTGAGAAGTTGGCGGAAGAGGTGATGGGTGGAGCAGGTTCAACTTTAACTCAAGACGATAAATAATGGACTATCACAATCCCGTTCTTTTAAAAGAGTGTATTGAAGGTTTAAACATTAATCCTAAGGGGATATACGTAGATGTAACATTTGGTGGCGGAGGGCATTCCAGAGAGATTTTAAAGCATTTAACAACAGGTAAGTTATTTGCTTTTGATCAGGATGACGATGCTGCTAAAAACAATATTGCTGATGAGCGCTTTGTATTGGTAAAGCAAAACTTCAGGTATTTGAAAAACATGTTACGCATGTATAATGCGTTGCCAATTGATGGTTTGTTGGCCGATTTGGGAGTTTCTTCACATCAGTTTGATATTGCTGAAAGAGGTTTTTCAATTCGCTTTGACGAAGCAAAGTTGGATATGCGGATGGATAAAAAAGTAAAACAAACAGCGGCCGACGTGTTGAACAATTCATCGGAGGAAGAATTGAAAATAATTTTTAAACTCTACGGAGAGATTGATAATGCAGGAAGTTTAGCCCGATTGATTACCCATGCAAGAAAAGATAAAGCAATTGAAACGGTAGGAGATTTAAAGGCCGTAATTGAAAAAGTGGTGAAGAGAGGACGTGAGAATAAATATTATGCACAGGTTTTTCAGGCATTGAGAATTGAAGTGAACAAAGAGATGGAAGCCCTGAAGGAATTGTTAACACAAAGTTTAGAAGTGTTAAAACCCGGAGGGCGATTGGTGGTGATTGCATACCACTCTTTAGAAGACCGATTGGTAAAAAATATAATGCGCAGTGGGAAATTTGAAGGAGAGGTGGAAAAAGATTTTTTCGGAAATCAATTAACACCCTTCACTCAGATAAGCCGAAAGCCAATAGTGCCAGGCGAAGAAGAGCTGGAACAAAACAGCAGAGCGCGCAGTGCTAAATTAAGAATTGCAGAGAAAAAATGAAAGACCTCATCCCTTTATCCCCTCTCCTCCCTTCGACAAGCTCAGGGAACAGAGGGGGAGGATGAAAGCAAAAGATTCGAAAAATGAGTGAAACTAAACGGGATACGGATACATCTGGAACTCCCTCCCCGCAGGGGAGGGGTGGGGAGGGACTTGGAAACAAAGCTGCTCGTTCTGTGGCAAATGTGGTGAGTGGTAGTTTTCTTTCGCAAGAGTCAACGCTTAAAAATTTTCCGTTCATTTTCTATTTATCACTATTAGCAATCTGTTACATCGCTTATGGATATTATTCCGACGATCAGGTAAGAAAAGTAAATCAGTTAACGAGTCAGATAAAAGAATTAAGAACACAATACATTGTTACAAAAGATTCATTAGTGATAAAAAGTAAGCAAACAGAGGTGGCAAATGCTTTAGTACATACCGGAATTAAAGAGAGCATTGTACCACCCAAAAAAATACTTGTAAAAGGAACAACTGATAATTCACAAAACGGCATTGGAAATTAAGAAAGACATACTTTGGCGTGTTTACCTCATATATTTTCTTATATGCTTTTTTGCTGTCTTCATTATTTACAAAATTTTTGTAATTCAAATTTCTGAAGGAGATAAATGGAGGGCAAAAGCAAAGAATTTTTCCACTAAATTATTTGATGTGGAAGCGGTGCGCGGTAATATTTATGATGCAAACGGAATTTTATTATCTACCTCATTGCCTTATTTTGAAGTAGGTGTTGATTTGCATGTAGAAGCGATTACCAAAGAATATTTTGACGATAATGTGGATTCACTGGCGTATTGCTTTTCAAAATTATATCCTGATAAATCACAAAAAGAATATAAAAAGCTATTAATTAAAGCGCGCAGAGATTCTACTATCAGGTACCAAACACTTCGCAAGGATGTTTCATTTCCGGAATTACAACAAATAAAAAAATTCCCTATTCTTCGCCGAGGCAGAAACAGAGGAGGTTTTACGTATGTGCAAACCAATAAACGCGAACGTCTTTTTCAAAACCTGGCGGCACGTACCATTGGTAAATATAATAAGGCAGGTACAGGAAAATCGTACGGTTTAGAGATTGCTTATAATAATTATTTACAAGGCGAAAGTGGGCATCGTTTAATGCAAAAAATTGCAGGTGGTGTGTGGAAACCAATTGATGAAGATGAGGAGTTTATGCTGGAAGATGGTGCTGACGTGGTTTCTACGATTGACATCAACATTCAGGACGTTGCCTCTAATTCCTTAATGAACTGCTTGAGAAAACATGGAGCAGATCACGGTTGTTTGATTTTAATGGAAGTAAAAACCGGAGAAATAAAGGCCATTGCTAATCTTACAAGAAAAGATTCTTCTAAATATGTGGAAGAGTTAAATTATGCGATTGGCGTTGCAACTGTTCCCGGATCCACGTTTAAGCTGCCTTCATTGGTTGCTGTTATTGAAGATTTTGGAGTAAGCTTGGATGAAATCATTGATGTGGGTGATGGTACTTGTTATTTCTACGATGCAAAAGTAAGCGATTCGCATAAACCTGAAAAAACAAAACTTACTGTACAGGAAATATTTGAACAGTCTTCCAACGTAGGCGTTACAAAGCTTATCAGTCGTTATTATGCGAAAGATCCTCAAAAGTATATTGATCGTTTGTATCAAATGAATTTGAATTCGCCGTTGAACATCAGCATTCCGGGTGAAGCGGCTCCTTACATCAAAACAACCAAAGATAAAACATGGTCAAAAATTTCATTGCCATGGATTAGTTATGGGTATGAAACTAAAATCACTCCCCTTCAAATACTCACATTTTACAATGCAATTGCCAATAATGGTAAAATGGTAAGACCACTATTTGTAAAGGAAATTGACAAGCGGGGAAAGGTGATTGAAAAGTTCGATCCGGAAGTAATCAATCCTTCTATCTGCTCTCAATCTACTGTTGATAAAGCAAGAAAGATGATGGAAGGGGTAGTGTTGAATGGAACTGCAAAGTCATTGAAGAACACCATTTACAGCGTTGCCGGAAAAACCGGTACGGCACAAATAGGAAAAGTAAATGGCAAGATGACTTATCAGGCTTCATTTGTAGGTTATTTTCCTGCCGACAATCCAAAATATTCATGTATTGTGGTAGTGAGTGCCCCTTCGGGAGATGCTTATTATGGTGGTATTGTGGCGGGCCCTGTATTTAAAGATGTTGCCAATAAAGTGTATTCAACAAGTTTGGACATACATAAAGAAATAAATGATGGCAAACAGTTAATTGCAAAAAAAGCTCCGGTATCTAAATCGGGCTCAAAAGAAGAATTAGAAGGTGTTTTAAAAGAATTGAAAATTACTTCGGTTAACAAAAACAAAAGTGCAGAATGGCTTTCTCCTTTATTAACAGCCGATTCTTCTGCAATTCATTTAATGGCGAATAATCCGGAAGCATTGTTAAAAAAAGGGTTGATACCTAACATTATTGGTATGTCTGCCAGAGATGCATTGTTCTTGTTGGAGAATAATGGAATACGTGTAAAAATAACAGGTAGCGGTTCTGTGGTTCAACAATCGTTGCCTGTGGGGACACCATTTGTAAAAGGAATGGAAATAAAATTACAACTGATATAGTCGATATGAAATTATTAAAAGACATATTATACAAAGCAAGAATTGTTGAGATGTTCGGCTCATCAAACATTGCCATTACTGCCATCAGTTTTGATTCCAGAAAAATTGAAAAGGATAGTTTGTTCATTGCCATCAAAGGTACTCAAAGCGACGGACATAAATACATTGAGGATACCATTACAAAAGGTGCCATTGCCATTTTGTGCGAAGATTTGCCGACAACATTAAACCCTAAAGTTGCCTATATAAAGGTAAATGATACTTCACTGGCACTGGGAATTATTGCCGGTAATTTTTACGATAATCCTTCTGAAAAGATAAAATTAGTGGGCGTTACAGGCACTAATGGAAAAACAACAACAGTAACATTACTCTTTAATTTATTCAGAACATTGGGTTATAAAGTTGGTTTACTGTCAACCGTTAAAAATCAAATTAACAACGATGTCATTCCTTCTACACATACCACACCTGATGCCATTCAGTTGAATGTGTTGTTGCAAAAAATGTTGCAGGAAGGCTGTTCACATTGTTTTATGGAAGTGAGTTCTCATGCCATTGTTCAACACCGTATTACAGGAGTTCATTTTGTGGGAGCCGTTTTTACTAATATCACTCACGATCATTTAGATTATCACAAAACGTTTGATGAATACATCAAAGCCAAAAAAGGATTTTTTGATATGCTGGGTTCGGATGCATTTGCATTGGTGAATAAAGACGACGCAAACGGGCAAGTAATGCTTCAAAATACAAAAGCCGTTAAGAAAACGTATTCACTGCGAGCTATGGCTGATTTTAAATGTAAAGTGCTGGAAAATCAATTCAGTGGTTTGCATTTGAATATTGATAACCGAGAAGTGTGGAGCAAACTGATAGGAAGTTTTAATGCTTACAATCTTTTAGCAGTATATGCTACAGCTGTTTTGTTAAAGGAAGACAAAACAAATATTCTTACCACACTGAGTTTGTTGAATTCTGTTGAAGGGCGTTTTCAGTACGTACGCTCAACAAGTGGAATCATAGGAATTGTTGATTACGCGCACACTCCGGATGCTTTGGTAAATGTGTTAAAAACGATCAGCGACATACGCACACGTAACGAAAAGGTAATTACAGTTGTTGGTTGCGGAGGCGACAGAGATGCAGAAAAACGACCAATGATGGCGAAGATAGCCTGTGATTTGAGTGATAAAGTAATTATTACTTCTGATAATCCGCGTAGCGAAGAGCCCGAAGAAATCATCAAACAAATGCAAAAAGGGGTGGATGGGGTGAATTATAAAAAAACAATTTCTATCACCGACCGTCATGAAGCAATTAAAACAGCTTGCTCATTCGCAAAGTCTGGTGACATCATATTAATAGCAGGTAAAGGGCATGAAAAATATCAGGAAATCAAAGGCGTAAAGCATCCCTTTGATGACTTACAAGTATTAAATGAAAACTTAAAATTATTTGAAAAATAGTGATAGCAATAAACCAACAATTATAATCTATTAAATAATGTTCTACTATCTCTTTCAATTTTTAGACAAGCAATTTGATTTTCCGGGTGCGGGAGTGTTTCAATACATCTCATTCCGTGCGGCTTTGGCGCTTATGGTTTCATTATTGATTTCATTGGTGTTTGGAAAAAGAATCATCAACCTGTTGCACAAAAAGCAAGTTGGAGAAACTGTTCGCGACTTAGGATTACAAGGTCAGCTTGAAAAAAAGGGAACTCCTACAATGGGCGGTCTAATTATCATTTCAGCCATTGTTGTTCCTACCTTATTGTTTGCAAAACTTCATAACATCTATATCATCTTAATGTTGTTGTCAACCGTATGGCTTGGTGCCATTGGTTTTTTAGACGATTATATTAAAGTATTCAAGAAAAATAAAGAAGGCTTAGCGGGCCGATTTAAAGTAATCGGACAAGTTGGTATTGGTTTAATTGTTGGCACCACCTTGTATTTTAATAATGATGTTGTTGTTCGTGAACGTACTCATAGCAGCGGGCAAAGTGCTTATTCTATTGAGAGTAATCAACATGCGAATACGGTTGCTAAAATGCCGGAGTATTCTGAAGTAGATACTAAATCAACAACTACCACTATTCCTTTTGTAAAGAATAACGAGTTTGATTATTCGTCCTTGCTTTCATTTTTAGGTGATGGTTATAAAAGCTGGACATGGTTATTGTTCATTCCTATTGTCATTATCATCGTAACAGCAGTGTCTAACGGTGCAAATATTACCGATGGTATTGATGGACTTGCTACCGGAACGTCCGCCATTATTGGTGTTACGTTAGGGGTGTTTGCTTACGTTTCGGGTAACCGAATTTTTGCAGATTATTTAAACATCATGTACATCCCTCATGCCGGTGAACTCGTGATTTTCATTGCCGCTTTTGTTGGAAGCTGTGTTGGTTTTTTATGGTACAACTCTTATCCGGCTCAAGTGTTTATGGGCGATACCGGAAGTTTAGCACTTGGTGGTATCATCGCTGTGTTTGCAATTGCAATTCGTAAAGAGTTATTAATTCCTATCCTATGTGGAATTTTTCTTATCGAGAATCTTTCGGTAATGATGCAGGTAGGCTATTTCAAATGGATGAAACGCAAACATGGAATTGAATTCGCCCGCGCCAATCGATTATTCAAGATGGCTCCATTGCATCACCATTATCAAAAGTTAGGTATGCACGAAGCAAAAATCGTTTCTCGTTTTTGGATCATTGGAATCATGCTGGCAGTATTAACAGTAGTAACATTGAAATTAAGATAAAACACCTCTCCCCTTAATCCCCTCTCCACTGGAGTGGGGACTAGATGGAACGAAGTGTAAAAAAAAGATGAACGAAAATAACAAATATAGGAATGAGCATAGCACTCCCTCCCTTGTGGGGAGGGCAGGGGAGGGGTCTCGTCTTGTTATACTTGGCGGAGGAGAGAGTGGTGTAGGCACGGCAGTGCTTGCATTGCAGAAAGGGTTTGATGTTTTTCTTTCTGATAAAGGAAAGATAAAAGATAAATACAAAGATGTTCTTTCAACGTATGGAATTAAATGGGAAGAAGGACAGCACACGGTTGAACTGATTTTAAATGCCGATGAAGTTGTTAAAAGTCCAGGTATTCCCGATAAAGCAGAGTTGATTAAGGAATTACACAAAAAAAATATTCCTGTGATTTCGGAGATTGAATTTGCAGGAAGATATACCAAAGCAAAAACAATTTGTATTACAGGTAGCAACGGAAAAACAACAACAACGCTGCTTACTTATCATATATTGAAAAACGCAGGTGTTAAAGCGCTGTTGGCCGGTAATGTGGGAAAAAGTTTTGCAATGCAGGTGGCAGAAGAAGATACAAATGAAGTGGAGTATTATGTGCTTGAATTAAGCAGTTTTCAGTTGGACGGTATGTATAACTTCAGAGCGAATATTGCCATACTGCTCAACATCACGCCGGATCACTTGGACAGATACAATTATGAAATGCAAAACTATGTGGATTCCAAATTCAGAATCATTCAAAATCAAACTGAGGAAGACGCATTTATTTATTGCATGGATGATGAAGTAATAAAAAGAGAATTGCCTAAAAAAAATATAAAAGCCCAACAATACCCTATTTCAATACAACAACAGGTAGAACGGGGAGCTTGCTTAATAGAAAACAATCAACTAACAATAAATATAAACAACACTAATCCTTTAATTATGACAATACAAGAACTGGCCCTTCAAGGCAAACACAATCTTTACAACTCAATGGCTTCAGGTGTTGCAGCTAAATTGGTTGGTATTCGTAAAAATGCGATTCGCGAAAGCCTTTCCGATTTTCACAACATCGAACATCGTTTGGAAGTAATTGGAAATGTACATGGTATTGAGTTTATTAACGACTCAAAAGCAACCAATGTAAACTCTACATGGTATGCGTTGGAAAGCATGAACAATCCTGTAATCCTTATTTTAGGTGGTGTTGATAAGGGAAACGATTATTCCATTTTAACGGATTTGGTAAAACAAAAAGTAAAAGCAATTATTTGTTTAGGGACAGATAATGCAAAAATAGTAAGAGCATTCAAAGGCGTTGTTGATACAATTGTAGAAGCAAATTCTGCAAAATCGGCTGTTGACCAAGCCTATAAACTTGGTAAAAAAGGGGACACAGTGTTGTTATCTCCCGCTTGTGCCAGCTTTGACTTATTTGAAGATTACGAAGACAGAGGTATTCAGTTTAAAGAAGCGGTGAGATGCTTATAAATACCTCTTCTCGTTCCCTGAGCCTGTCGAAGGGCGAGGTGAGGAAGAATGCTAAATTGTTAAATGATTGTTGTTAGTGTTGTTTTTAAATGAATATTAATTTTTATATATAAGAACTCATCTGTTACCCTCTCCCCCTGTGGGGAGAGGATTAAGGAGAGGGGTTTGGTTTACATGAACTTACTCAAATACATAAAAGGCGACAAGGTAATATGGGTGGTAGTGTTGTTACTATCCATTGTGTCTGTATTGGTTGTTTACAGTGCTGTTGTGGCTTTGGCATATCGTTATAAAGGAGGCGATACCACTTCGTATTTGATTAAACATGTATTTATTGTTGGTTCAGGAATCGTATTGATGTATTTTATACATAAGGTTAAATACTCTTATTTTTCAAGAGTTTCGCAGATAGCTATTTTTTTAGCAGCACCGTTGCTGTTATATACCCTGCTTAAAGGAGTGAGCGCCGGTGAAGCAAATCGTTGGCTGGTAATACCTGGCACACCGTTAACTTTTCAAACATCCGATTTTGCAAAACTTGCATTAATAACCTATGTAGCCCGTGTGCTTTCCATAAAGCAAAACCAAATTACAGATTTTAAAGAAGCGTTTTTACCCGTAATAATACCTGTTGCTATAATATGCGGTTTAATATTTCCTGCAAATTTTTCTACTGCTGCCTTATTATTTCTTACCTGTTTTGTATTGATGTTTATTGGCAGGATACCATGGAAACACCTTTTAATATTGTCTGGTTCTGGACTTCTAGCGGGTGTGTTATTAATTGTTTTGATATTTAATTTTCCGAATGCCATCCCAAGAGGTAAAACATGGAAAGCCCGTATCGAAAACTTTTCGAGTGGTGATGCTGAAACAAATTACCAATCGGAGCAAGCAAAAATTGCCATTGCAACAGGTGGTATCATTGGTCAGGGACCGGGGAATAGCATTCAGCGTAACTTTTTGCCACAAGCTTCATCCGATTTTATTTTTGCGGTATTGATTGAAGAGTGGGGAGGAGTGATGGCTGTTATCATTATCTTTTTATACCTCATTTTGTTGTTTAGAGGTGTTAGTATTTCTAATAAAAGTGATAAAACATTTGGCACCTTGTTGAGTATTGGACTCACATTTAATTTGGTTTTTCAGGCAATGATCAATATGGCTGTAGCCGTTAATTTGCTTCCCGTAACAGGGCAGCCCTTGCCTTTGATAAGTATGGGTGGAACCTCTATATGGTTTACCAGCATCGCCATTGGAATCATATTGAGCATTAGCAGAGATAATGAACTTGCAAAAGAAGGAGGTAAAGTTGAAACTGCTTAAAATAATTGTTAGTGGAGGAGGAACAGGAGGACACATTTTTCCTGCCATCGCCATTGCCAATGCTATAAGGGCATTGCGGCCCGATGCCGAGTTTTTATTTGTGGGAGCACAAGGTAAAATGGAAATGGAAAAAGTGCCGGCTGCCGGATATAAGATTGAAGGACTTTGGATTAGCGGCTTTCAACGAAAATTAACAGTATCCAATTTAATGTTTCCGTTTAAAGTAATTAGCAGTTTGATGAAAGCAAAACAACTGTTAAAGAGTTTTAAACCGGATGTAGTTATTGGTACAGGAGGTTTTGCGAGTGGCCCCATGTTGCAAGTCGCTGCAAATAATGGCGTGGTAACGGTTATACAAGAACAAAATTCATATCCCGGTATTACAAATAAAATTCTTTCAAAAAAAAGTCAATAAAATTTGTGTGGCGTATCCGGGAATGGAAAAATATTTCCCTAAAGAAAAAATTATCACCACAGGAAATCCTATCCGTCAGGATATACAAGAGTTGGAAGGTAAGCGTGACAGGGGTTTAAAAACATTCGGACTGGATGCCAACAAAAAAACGATATTGGTGATAGGTGGAAGTTTGGGTGCCCGTACCATTAACGAAAGTCTATTGGGTTGTTTGGAAACACTTGAAAAAAATAACATTCAATTAGTTTGGCAAACAGGTAAAGTGTATTATGAAACCGCCAAACAAGCCGTAAATAAGTATGAACAAAAAGGAATAAAAGCATTTGACTTCATTCAAAAAATGGATGAAGCCTATGCTATTGCGGATATTGTAATTTCAAGGGCAGGAGCAAGTTCAATATCTGAATTGTGTGTGGTGAAGAAACCTTGTATTTTAATTCCTTCACCAAATGTAGCGGAAGATCATCAAACAAAAAACGCAATGGCATTGGTTTCTAAGGATGCTGCTATACTGGTTAAAGATGCAGAATCCCGTGAAAAATTGTGTGGTGAATTGTTATCATTGATTAATAATCAGGTAAGGTGCATCACACTTTCAAACAATATAGAACAATTGGCATTTAAAGATTCGGCAACAGTTATTGCAAAAGAAATATTGAGATTGATTAACAGCCCCTCTCCTTAATCCTCTCCCCAAAGGGGAGAGGGTTTTGTGTAAGAAGCAGAGTGTAATAAGTAATAAAGAATTTAAATAAATAATGGTTAAGAATTCTCCCCTCTCCTGTGGAGAGGGGATTAAGGGGTGAGGTGTTTATGAACAACTTTAAATACATTTATTTTTTAGGAATCGGCGGTATTGGCATGAGTGCCATTGCACGGTATTTTAATGTAATGGGTAAAAGTGTGAGCGGTTATGATAAAACACCCACCAAGCTTACTTCAGAACTGATTGCAGAAGGGATAGAAATACATTTTGAGGATGATATAAATTTAATTAAATCAGAAATAAAAAAGGCAGACCTTAACGAAGTCTTAATTGTTTACACTCCGGCTGTGCCTGCAAATCATACGGAGCTAAATTATTTCAAGAACAATAATTTTAACATAAAAAAACGGGCAGAAGTATTAGGAATAATTACGAAAGCAACAAACACAATTGCTGTGGCCGGCACTCATGGTAAAACTACTACATCATCATTAATTGCTCATATTTTAAAAGTGGCGAACCTTGATCCTTCCGCATTTTTAGGTGGTATCACACAAAACTACAATACCAATTTGCTTTTAAGCAAAAGTTTGGGAGTGTCTCTCTCTCCTGTGGAGAGGGTCGGGGAGAGGTCTCTTATGGTTGTAGAAGCGGACGAATACGATCGATCGTTTTTAACCTTGTTTCCTCAAATGGCGGTTATCACTTCTGTTGATGCCGACCATCTGGACATTTACGGTGATAAAAAATACATGGAAGAATCTTATTCTTTGTTCGCTAAACAAGTACAATCAAAGTTGGTGATTAAGAAAAGCATTGAAAGTACTATCAATTCAGGCAAACAAGTAATTACGTATTCTATAAACGATGTTACGGCAGACTATTATGCACAACATATAATAATTGAAAATGCCCAATATCATTACGATATTGTTACTCCAACCGCTGTGTTTAAAAATATGACATTAGGATTGCCCGGTTTGCACAATGTGGAAAATTCGATAGCCGCGGTTGCAATTGCTTGTTTGATGGATGTTTCGGAAGAGGATATTCGTAAAGCATTACAAACATTCGGGGGGGTTAAACGCCGGTTTGATTATCAGATAAAAACAGAAAAGTTGGTTTTTATTGATGATTACGCCCATCATCCTGAAGAGTTGAAGGCGACTATCAATTCAGTAAAAGAGATGTATCCCGCAAAAAAAATAACCGGAATATTTCAGCCACATTTGTTTACAAGAACCCGCGATTTTGCCGATGATTTTGCAAAGAGTTTGGATTTGCTGGACGAATGTATTTTACTGGAAATATATCCTGCAAGGGAATTGCCGATAGAAGGAGTGAATTCAAAAATGCTGTTGGATAAAATGAAATTAAACAATAAGATAATTTGTCAGAAACAGGATTTAGTGAAAATAGTTTGCGAACGCGAACTTGATGTACTATTAACATTAGGAGCCGGAGATATAGATACGTTTGTACAACCATTGAAAGCAGAATTGTTGGTGCGAAATAAAATTTCAGTTTAGCAGGAGATAAAAGATAGCTTAAAAATAAAACAAAAAATGATTTTTTTAAGCCATCGCTTATATTTCGACAGGCTCAATATGACATCGCGCTTGGTCAGTCTGAGCTTGTCGAAGACATTGCGGTTGCAAGAGTAAAAATAATTAAGAGTTACAAATTGAAAAAACTAAAACAAATATTATTCATTGTGATGTGGTTGGGTTTGCTTACAGGCTTGCTTTTCAGCATGGGCTTTGTTGATCAAAAACAAAACGCCTTGAAGTTTAAAAGCTTGGAAGTAAGAGTTAATCAGGACGACGATCTTTATTTTTTAGATAATAATGATATTGTTCAAATGCTTTACAACAGAGGCGATTCTATAGTAGGAAGAACAAAAGCAAAAATAAATGTTCCCGAAATAGAGCGCATTATTAACAGCCATGAAGATGTTGCAAATGCCGAAGTATGTGCAACCATTGATGGGAAATTGAAGATAAGAGTGACACAACGTAAACCCATTATTCGCATTATTAATACACTTGGCGACAGTTATTACATTGATGACGAAGGTAAATTAATGTTGCTTTCTGATAAATACACGGCCAACGTATTGCTCGCAAACGGTACAATTTATGAATCGTTTGCACGACATTATACACGACCTGTTACTGATACCATCAAAGGTAAATCAACAGCACCAATGCTTTGTAAACTGTTTGTGATGGCAAAATATGTACACGCAAGTAAATTTTGGAATTCACAAATACAACAGATATATGTGAACAACAACAAGGAGTTTGAATTGGTACCAATGGTGGGCGATCAAAAAATAATTTTTGGTGATACTACCGACATGGCAGAAAAATTTGAAAAGCTGCATACCTTTTATTTACAGGGCTTAAACACAACAGGTTCATGGAATAAATATTCTGTAATCAATTTAAAATTTAAAAACCAAATAGTTTGTACTAAAAAAATATAAGTATGAAATATCGCCCCTCTCCGTTCCCTGAGCTTGTCGAAGGGGGAGAGGGGTTGGGGATGAGGCTAACTTTTAAAAAATATAAGTAATGAAAACATCAAACATTGTAGTAGGCTTAGACATTGGCACAACCAAAATAGTGGCAATTGTTGGTCGCCGAAATGAATTTGGAAAAGTGGAAATTCTCGGCATGGGAAAATCAGAATCCTATGGTGTTGCACGCGGTGTTGTTCAAAATATTGACAAAACCGTGGAGTCTATAAAAACCGCTGTAGCGGAGGCAAAAGAGCAGTCGGGTGTTGATTTTAAAGTGGTAAATGTGGGTATTGCGGGGCAACACATCAAGAGTGTGCAGCATCGCGGAATTAAAACCCGTTCAAGCATTGAGGAAGAAATTTCTCAGGATGATATTGATGCCTTGATTGATGACATGTACAAACTCGTGATGCAGCCCGGTGAAGAAATTATTCACGTATTGCCGCAGGAATACATCATCGACAGTGAGCAGGGAATTAAAAACCCGATTGGTATGGCAGGCATTCGTCTGGAAGCAAATTTTCATATCATTACCGGACAGGTAACCGCTATCAGCAACATTATGAAATGCGTTCGTAAAGCAGGTTTGGAAGTATCCGAATTAACACTTGAACCATTAGCTTCTTCTGAAGCAGTATTGAGCGATGAAGAAAAAGAAGCAGGTGTAGTACTTGTGGATATTGGTGGCGGAACAACAGACGTGGCCATTTTTCAGGACGGAATCATTCGTCACACGGCTGTTATTCCCTTTGGTGGTAACGTAATTACCGAAGACATCAAAGAAGGATGTTCCATCATAAAAAATCAGGCAGAGTTATTAAAAATAAAATTCGGTTCGGCACTGGCAAACGAAAATCAGGAAAATGAAATTGTCTCTATTCCCGGTTTAAGAGGTCGTCCGCACAAAGAAATTTCCATTAAAAATTTATCGGCCATCATTCAGGCACGTATGGAAGAAATTGTAGAGCACGTTGATTTTGAAATACGCAATTCCGGTTACAAGAAAAAATTAATAGCAGGAGTTGTTGTAACGGGCGGTGGTTCTATGTTAAAGCACATCACCCAGTTGGTGGAATACATAACAGGAATGGATACACGCATTGGTTATCCTAACGAGCATTTAGCAAGCGGCGGAAGCGAAAATGTTACAAGCCCAATGTATGCAACGGCTGTAGGACTTTTAATAAAAGGACTTGAAAAGGTTGAAAAAGAAAATAAAAAAGCAGTGGTGGAAAACACCTCTGTGCCTGAGATGGAAGAGGAGGAAGAAGAAGAAGCTCCTGAACCGGAACAACCAAACTCAATTCAAGGGCATTCAAAAGAAAAGTCGAATGGCTTTTTCGAAAAAATAAAAAAATTTTTTGACGAAGATTTGGAGCAGAAATAGTTTTATTTATTGAGAACCTGTTTAAATTTCATTGCTAAAAATAGATCGTCACTCAATAGTTCTCGATATGCTCACCGAAAAGGCTCGCTACTCGAACTGACATCCGTATTTTCGCACAGTCACTTCGAGTAGGATTTTTCAGCCGTATCGAGAAGTGAATATTGAAAATTATATACTTAACAACTATTCGGATGAAATTTAAACAGGCTCAGAAGTTGTTTAAAGTTGAATTGAAAATGTCCGCATCTCTATTCCGCTCGATGTGACATTTTCAAGCTGTGTCAGTTCGAGTACTTCGACTTCGCTCAGCATAAACTAAAGTCGAGAACAAACAGCTTGATCGTTGACTTTTGACAACTTCATTTCATACAAATTAACATTGAATAGTTAGTAACTAAACCAACACAGTAAAATTACAAGCTATAATATTTAGGAATTTTAACCCCAACAAATAAAGAGTATAATAACATCCAACAACTATAACTATGATGAAATTTGATTTACCTCATAACGAAGGCTCCATAATAAAAGTGATTGGAGTTGGTGGTGGTGGCAGCAATGCTGTTAATCACATGTTTAAACAAGGGATTAAAGGTGTTGACTTCATTGTTTGTAATACCGATCAGCAATCGTTAGATGCAAGTCCTGTACCCACCAAAATTGTATTGGGTGAGAGTTTAACAAGAGGTCGTGGTGCCGGATCATTGCCCGAAGTAGGAAAAAATGCTGCTATCGAAAGCATTGAAAATATTAAAGAGTTGTTGGCTGACGGAACAGAAATGTTGTTCATTACTGCCGGATTAGGCGGCGGTACAGGTACCGGAGCAGCTCCTATCATAGCAAAAGCAGCGAAAGAAATGGGCATATTAACAGTTGGTATTGTTACTATTCCATTTGGTTTTGAAGGCAAAAAACGTAAGATGCAAGCCGATGAAGGAATGGAAGCCTTGAAACAAAATGTGGATACCTTGCTTGTTATCAGCAATGATAAATTACGTGAGATATATGGTAATTTAAAAGTTACCGAAGCATTCGGACATGCAGATGATATACTTGCTACAGCAGCAAAAGGTATTGCAGAAATAATTACAACAACATTACAAATCAATACGGACATCAACGATGTAAAAACCGTAATGAAAGATAGTGGTGTTGCCATCATGGGTTCTGCACAGGCTTCGGGCGAATCACGTGCGTTGCGTGCTGTTGAAAGTGCCTTAACATCTCCATTATTAAATGATAACAATATTACCGGTGCTCGTTATGTATTGGTAAACATTGTTTGCGGTGGCGAAGAAATTACAATGGATGAGTTAGGCGAAATTACTGACTATATACAAGATGCAGCAGGTATGACCGCTGAAATTATTAAAGGTTATGGTGTGGATGACTCATTAGGTGATACTGTAAGTGTTACTATCATTGCAACAGGCTTTAATACTAAAAAAGATTTAGCCGGAGTAACCATTGAAAAAGCTCCTGAAAAGAAAATGTTTTCATTGATGGATGAGCCGGAGAAACCAAAAACTCCTGCTGCACCAATAGCTCCTGCTGCAACTGCGGTTACTGAAATAACAGAAATGACGTTGACCGTTAAACCGAAAGAAGAGGAAATAGTTGTTACTAAAGTGGAAGCAGTTCAGGAAACACAAATAGAACAAACTCCTTCGGTAACAATGGAAGAACCTACAATTGTGTTCAATGAACAAGCTCCCGTAACTTTTGAGTTTGAAATAACTTCTTCTGAAACCACACTTTTTGATAATGTACCTTCTGAAGAAATAAAAGTTGTTTCAGAAAATACAGGAGCTGTTCCTGTAATGAAAAATGAAACAGAAAATGTTTTCATAAATAAAATTCAGAATGAGGAACAAATAAAACGATCGCAGGAAAGAGTAAACACAATTTCTAAACTAAAAGATTTAAGCATTAAAATTAAATCTCAAAGTGGTTTGTCGGAATTGGAAAATGAACCTGCGTACAAAAGAAGAAATATATCATTAAATCCAACTCCGCATTCTTCGGAGTCGCAAGTATCACGTTTTACTTTGTCAACCGAAGGAGAAGATGGAAAGGCAGAAATCAAACCCAACAATTCTTTTTTACACGATAATGTAGATTAAATAAAAGACGTTAATTAATGAGTCAAAAAGAGCCGCAACAATTTGTTACGGCTCTTTTTGATTTTAGTATATTTGTGTAAATAGATGGAAGAAGTGTTATTTTGTTAAACGAATAATGCTTTTTGTGCTTAGCTAATAGTTAAAGGTACTTTTATGACAAAGTGTTAAAATCATAAAAGGGAAATAATGATGAATAAAATTTTAGATTTTTTGGCATCAACATACTTAGGTGGGTTTACTGATATTGTTATTGGTATTCTGGTGTTGGTTTTTACAATTAGAACACCAATGCCTAAAAATGATTTTTTAGGAGGAAACGTTAAAGGTATTGCCGCGGGAATAGGGATTATTCTAATGGGTACAACTGTAATAATTGCTAAACTCATGGGTAAGTTATAAGACCCCAGTTCGGCATAGGCTCTACATATGTCTGTTTAAAAAAGGCTTCCAGCCTTTAGTATTAAATTAAAAGATAAAACGAATGATGATTTGTATTGAAAAGCAGAAAACAAAAATGCTAGAGGCATTATTAAAGCAGGCATAGCGAGACGCAATGCTTAGCGGGGAGTACCTCTGCGATAATATATGAACGAGCTGGAACAAAAGAAAATGGGGGAGCTACCACAAAAACAAAGGGGGGTGGTCGTGCTAGTACTAGCAGTCCAGATGGTGAATGATGTTTATGATAGATTTATTTTATCAATATTTAGGTAAATCTATTTCTCTTCGCGAAATGAAAAATATAGTTAAATAAATTTTATGGAACAGGATAAGTGTTTTTTTAAAAGTTCTCCAGAATTATTACCAATTTTTTTTGGCTTTTTTTTTGGTTATTGTATAATTGGGATTATTATATCATTGTTTTGGGAAGAAAATAGTTATAGTGTAATAATCAATATTCTTTTAGATTTAGTCCTAAATTATTACTTATCATTCTATATTTTCAGATATTATGAATTTTATGAAGATAGGGTTATTGTGAAATATCCAACACGTCCTAAAAATATTTTTAATGAGAGAGTGATTTTTTACAAGGATGTAGAAAGAATATTTTACTTTAGGTCAGAGCCTCCACAAAAATATGTTCGTAGAATCGTAATAGAATACAAAAATAAATCTGGTAAAAAGAGAAAAACAAATTTTTCAATTTCAGAAGGAAATGAAGTTGAAGAGTTACTCAAAAAACTGAAAGAGTTAGGAGTTAAGGATAATAAAATTATAACTGATAGGCGTTGTTAGTGTTTCAAATTTTACCCCAGTAGGCGGTAAGTTATAGTTTAGCAGTAATCGTAGGAGCTAAGCTGAAGTATTGGCAAGTGTGCAAGGGTTTAGGTTCATTTTGTAGGCAGTAAGCTTTGCTTACAAAAAGAAATTATAACAGAAAAGCACATTACAAATTAGTATTGTTTAACCGGCATGGTGCTTTTGGCAGGGAGTAAAAAAAATAAACAATCCCTCCCAAATAATTACCGGGCCTGATTTTGGGTTAAAAAGCGGGGTAACTTCGCGTGTTAGAAGAGGGATAAAAAAGAGAACGAATATTAACCAATCAAGACTTCATAAGGCAGACCAAGACGAATGTGTAATGTTTTTATTACACGTGTTGAAAGTCCACGTTTGTGATTCAAAAATTCCGATACAATCCCTTTGCTTCCGAAGTAGGGGATAAGGTCTTTGGCTTTTAATCCTCTTTCTTCCATTACATACTTGACTGCTTCAACAGGGTCTGGAGCCTCAATGGGATAATGAATATCCTCATAAGCAGAAACGAGTGTACCCATTACATCAAGTTCGTCATACGTTGCTGTTCCTTCTTTTGGGTTAGTTGCGATTAACTTGTCAATCCTTTTGAGAGCAGCCTTATAGTCTGCCTTTGTGCGTATAGGTTTTATAGTTTTCATTTTGCGATTTTTTTCTTCTGTTTAATTTACAATAACCATTTGGAATCCCTGCTGACTATTTGTTAAGCGGTCTTAGCATCAATTTTATCATACTCAGCATGAGTACCGATGAACCTTATGAACATTTTTTGTCCTGTAAAAAAAACAAGCACAACAATACGATAATGGTTTCCTTTAATGTTAAATACCACTCTGTTATTACCAATGTAATCAGCCGTTGGAAATTGTTTTTTTAGTTCATTGATACTGTTCCACTTCGCTTGCTTTATATTCTTGAACCACAGTTTAAGTGAAACTTCTGCATCTGGATGTTTCTTCCAAAACTTAATCAGTTCCGGTCGTGAAATTACATGCATTTATAACGTCGTTTTAATTCCTTTAATTTTTTATCTCCATTACTTTCGTACAACAAGAGTTTAAAAGTTGTCAGCAACAATTTACAAAGCAAAGGTGCAAATAAGTTCTCAATTAGAGAACTTATTTGTAATTTTTTTATTAAATGTAATGATAACGGAACAACAAAGTTGCAAGTGCAGCTTGATGATAACAGATAAAATCCCAAGTAGGTGGTAAGTCAATGTCATTAAGTTAAGGATGCTATTCCGCCCAAAGTCTTCGACAAGCTCAGACTGACTATGCGCGATAGTCATATTGAGCCTGTCGAAATATGTGCGAGGGCTTCTTAACTTAATGACATTGGGTGGTAAGTTATAGTTTAGCAGTAATCGTAGGAGCTAAGCTGAAGTATGGGCAAGTGTGTAAGGGCTTAGGTTCATTTTGTTGGGAGTAAGGAGTAAGCTTTGCTTACAAAAAGAAATTATAACAGGAGAGTGTCTAAAAAAGTGTGTAAATGAAAATTTTTACATTAATAAACCTAAAGACACACTGTAGATAATCTAAAAATGATAGTCTTTATAATTTTTAGAAAACTCTTCGGGAGCTATAGGAGTGTTTATTTTCAGATCTAAATATTGGTATGATTCAAAAATACCTTTATCGTCAATCATTTTAGTATTGATGGGCAACATTAATTCTTTATCAACCATTAGCAGCGCATATTTTGAATATGCGTTGGGCACTTCAATAATTTGTCCTTCCTTAACATCATCATACCACTTCACATGATTACCTTCTAATATCATGTATTCACTAACGTGCAGTTTTCGGGCAATTGAAATAATGTTTTCACCTTTTCTAACTGTATAATCCTCCCACGCAAAATCATGAATTAAAATTGAAAGTTTATAACACATCCTACCGTTAAATGCTTCCTCCCCGGTAATAAAAAAAACCTTTTTAAACCTGTCAGCATACTTCTCTTTATAGCTTTTTAAAATGCTTAAAAAATAATTTAAGCCCATTTCATGTATGGTATGGTGCTGATCTTTTCGCATCAGCGACCCCAGCGGATCTAAATTAAGATTAACATATGGAAACGCCCCGGGATTTACTAACGCATTTCCTCCGTTTTCGCCTTGTATCCATAATACTTCCTGATTTTTAATCTTTAAATACAATTTGCGGGGTGATACTTGCAATTTTACACTCGACTCCCGGTTTTCAATTTTACCATTTATGCGCTCTGCAATTTTTAACTTATAGCGCATGGTTTTTATATTTGAAATGGCAGCAAACATTTTATCTGTAATGTCTTCAGCATCGTAATTGTCTTTCGTTTGATATTCAAAAGAGATTAAAACAAAACTCAGGGTTATTAATGAGATAAATAGTACAAAACTGTTTTTTTTAAGACGCATAAAATGGTTGATTACTTGTGTCAATGATGGCTAAATTAATTCAATTATTTATCATTAACAGGAGCTCCCAAACATTTTTATCAAATACCTTTTGTTAACTATTACTGCTGTAAAAATGTTTTGTTAATTAAAGTGTTCGTAAAATATATTGCATTACTTTATTCAGCACGTGTTTTATCTCTTAATTCGTATCAACAGTTTTACAACATTATATCTATCCATATGAGTGTATTTGAAATTAACGGCGGAAAAAAATTAAAAGGCGAAATAATTCCGCAAGGAGCAAAAAATGAGGCATTGCAGGTGTTATGCGCCGTATTGCTTACACCTGAAAAAGTGGTCATCAGCAATGTTCCCGACATTATTGATGTAAATAAGCTGATAGAATTATTGCGCGACCTGGGCGTTAAAATTGAGAAAACCGCAACTGAAGAATATACATTTCAGGCCGACAATGTAAATGTGGACTACTTGAATTCTCCCGAATTTAAAAAGAAAGGAGGTAGTTTACGTGGTTCCATAATGATAGTAGGTCCTTTGCTTTCCCGATTTGGTAAAGGGTACATACCTAAACCGGGAGGAGATAAAATAGGAAGACGAAGGCTGGACACTCACTTCATCGGCTTTCAAAATCTGGGAGCTAAATTTATTTATGATGACGAAAACGATTTTTACAAAGTAGAAGCATCCGATCTTAAAGGATGTTATATGTTGTTAGACGAAGCATCTGTAACAGGTACAGCCAATATTGTTATGGCAGCGGTTTTGGCAAAAGGAACAACTACCATTTACAATGCCGCTTGCGAACCTTATGTACAGCAGCTTTGCAAAATGCTTAACAACATGGGAGCAAAAATAAGTGGAGTAGGTTCCAACTTATTAGTAATTGAAGGTGTGGAATATCTGAAAGGAACTACACATCGCCTGTTGCCGGATATGATTGAAGTAGGCAGTTTTATAGGGCTTGCGGCAATGACTCAATCGGAAATAACAATAAAAAATGTTTCCTACAAAGAGTTAGGAATTATTCCAAGTGTGTTTCAGCGCTTAGGAATAAAAATGGAATTAAGAGGAGATGATATTTATATTCCATCTCAGGAAGTATATGAAATAGATACCTTTATTGATGGTTCTATATTAACCATATCGGATGCTATATGGCCCGGTTTTACCCCCGATTTATTAAGCATCATATTAGTGGTTGCCACTCAGGCAAAAGGTACAGCATTGATTCATCAGAAAATGTTTGAAAGTCGTTTGTTTTTTGTGGATAAACTAATTGATATGGGAGCGCAGATAATTCTTTGCGACCCACACCGTGCAACGGTTATAGGTTTAAATCGCGAACATCAGTTAAAAGGTATTTCCATGACTTCGCCGGATATACGAGCAGGTGTGTCATTATTGATTGCAGCACTTTCTGCAAAAGGAAAAAGCACCATACATAATATTGAACAAATTGACAGAGGATATCAAAACATTGATATACGCTTACAAAAACTTGGCGCGGATATTGTCAGGAAGTGAGCCGAAAAAATAAATATGTTATAACCTCTTAAATTATAAATTTGCAATATGAAAAAAATAAATATCCTTCTTGTAATCGTCGCGTTATCATTTGTAACTGTTGGATTTGTAAAATCTAAAAATGGAACAGGAGCTAAGCTTCAGGCACAGGGGGCAGAAGTGATAGGAACCAATATTGGCAATAAAGCCCCTGAATTAAAATTTAAAAATCCGGAAGACAAAGAAATTGCTCTCTCTTCGTTAAAGGGTAAAATAGTATTGGTAGATTTTTGGGCATCCTGGTGCGGCCCTTGTCGTATGGAAAATCCTAATGTGGTGGCTACTTATAACTTATACAAGGATAAAAAATTCAGCAAAAAAGCAAAAGGTTTTACAGTGTATAGTGTATCGCTCGATCAAAATAAAGCAGCATGGATAAATGCTATTGCAAGAGACGGTTTGGCATGGGAAACTCATGTGAGCGACTTAGGAGGCTGGAATTCTCAGGGCGCTGCAATTTATGGTGTTCAGTCAATACCCAATGGTTTTTTAATTGATGAAAGCGGAATAATTGTAGCAAAAGGAGAAATGCTTAGGGGGAAAGGTTTGCAGGCAGAACTTAATAAATTGGTTAAAGAATAATACCATTTTTTTAGTTGATAAAAAACAGAACTAGTAGAGTTCTGTTTTTTTTGTTTTATGTCAATTTGTCCTATTATCTTTGCTGGCAAATAATTTGAGTAAGGTTGCCGTCTCAATTTTAAAATCAATTACTAAAGTTAAAACATATACATATGAGCAAGCATAAAGATAAAGAAGCAGAAAGTGAGTTGGTGAATGAAAATGCCACGCATGAGGGAGAGCAAACCCAAACCAATTCTGAACCAAACGTCAATACGGAACTGCAAGAATTAAAGGCGAAAAACGCAGAACTGAATGATAAATACCTGCGCTTGTATTCAGAGTTTGATAACTTCAGAAAACGTACAGCCAAAGAAAAAATAGAACTTATTCAATCAGGCGGAGAAGATGTTTTTAAAAGCTTTTTACCCGTTATTGACGATTTTGAACGTGCCATCAAATCGAATGCAGAAACCACCGACATTAATACCATTAATGAAGGAATAACACTAATATTCAATAAATTTAAAAACACCCTTCATCAAAAAGGACTTACCGAAATGAAAGCGCTTGGTGAGCCTTTTGATACCGATTTACACGAAGCAATTACCAATATTCCTGCACCATCAGAAGACCTGAAAGGAAAAGTGGTTGACGAACTGGAGAAAGGATATTTGCTGAATGGAAAAGTAATTCGTTTTGCAAAAGTAGTGATTGGGAATTAGTCCTATAAAAGTTTCAAGAATCAAGTTTTTAATTAAAAGAGATGAGCAAGAGAGATTATTACGTTATTTTAGAAATATCAAAAAGTGCCAGCGCCGAAGAAATAAAAAAGGCATACCGTAAGATGGCAATACAGCACCATCCAGACAAAAATCCCGGAGACAAAACATCCGAAGAAAAGTTCAAAGAAGCGGCAGAAAGCTTATGAAGTATTGAGTAATCCTCAAAAAAAACAATTATACGATCAATATGGTCATGCAGGGCTTGGCGGCAATGCGGGCTTTGGCGGTGGTGGCGGTAGCAGAGGCGGTTTTGATATGGATGATATTTTTAGTCAGTTTGGTGATATTTTTGGCGGCCATTTTAGCGGTGGCGGTAGCAGGGGAGGAGGAAGACGTGTTAATCGTGGATCTAATTTGCGTGTAAAAGTCAAATTGAATTTGGAAGAAATAGCAAATGGAGTTGAGAAAAAAATAAAAGTTAATAAATACGTTGCCTGTAAGCCTTGTAGCGGAACCGGAGCAAAAAATGGTTCGGGATATAACACTTGCAGCACCTGTAAAGGTTCCGGGCAAATTACACGTGTAACCAATACCATTCTTGGTGCAATGCAAACGTCATCTCCTTGTCATTCATGCGGTGGAGAAGGGCGCACCATTACTGATAAATGTACTGTTTGTCACGGTGATGGCATTGTTCGCGACGAGGAAGTAATAAGTATTAACATCCCTGCCGGGGTTGCCGAAGGAATGCAACTTTCCGTAGGCGGAAGAGGAAATATGGGAGCGCGCGGAGGTGTGGCCGGCGACCTGATTGTAGCTGTTGAAGAGATAGAGCATGAAGAGTTGAAAAGAGACGGACACAATTTGTTTTATGAGCACTTCATTAATTTTGCCGATGCGGCGTTAGGAACACAAATAGAAGTACCTACCATTGAGGGAAAAGCCAAAGTGAAAATAGAACCGGGCACACATAGCGGTAAGGTTCTTCGTCTTAAAGGCAAGGGATTACCGGATGTTAATAGTTATTCGCGAGGAGATATTTTAGTAAATGTAAACGTTTGGACGCCTCAGCATTTGAGTAAAGAAGAAAAACATATCATGGAAAGCTTGAGGGATTCTGAACATTTTAGACCTCATCCTACTAAAAAGGATAAAAGTTTTTTTGACAGAATGAGACAATATTTCGAATAGCATCTTAAATAATTTTTCTCCTTTAGGAAAGGAATGAATGGGTAGAAATCGTATCAATGAACTACTACTATATTACAGGAACTGCAAGTGGAATAGGGGAGGAGCTGGCATTGCAGCTATTGCAGAATCCATCTAATAAAGTGATAGGTATTTCGCGTAACAATAATATTATCCACCCTAATTTCACATTTTATCAATTGGATTTATCTGACATTGATGCTGTTTGTAATTTTAAGTTTCAAGCTCATCCTGAAGCCAATAAAATATACTTGGTAAACAATGCGGGAACACTTGGGGAAGTGAAGCACGTGGGAAAGCTTGAGTCAAAAGCAATTGCTCAAAATTATCAGGTGAATTTGGTTGCACCCGGTATTTTAATCAATGCATTTATAGGTTTTTACAATTCATCATCTGCCGAAAAGGTCATTTTAAATGTAAGTTCAGGTGCCGGAAAGTATCCGATTGACGGATGGGCTGCCTATTGTGCCTCTAAAGCTGCTATTGATATGTATAGCCGTGTTGTGGCTGAAGAACAAAAAATGGATGTTTCAGATAAAAAGCGAATGGTAAAAATATTTTCTATAGCTCCCGGAAAGGTTGATACCGCAATGCAGGCAGCTATAAGAATGGCTGATAAAAAGGATTTCAGTAAAGTGCATGACTTTATTCGTTTTAAGAATGACAATCAACTTTTATCACCAAAAGTGGTTGCCGGAAAATACATTAAACTGCTTGAAAATGCAGAGAAATCGGAGGGGACGGTATTTTCTATAAATGACATTGATTGAAGTAATAGTTAAGATAAAAGCAGGAATGAAATCGGTTCAAAATTTCTTTCATTAGTTTATTATCTATGCGTGATTAAATTCAGGCAATAAAAAGATGCGTTATGTTTGGAAATTACATACTTTTGCATCTCTAATTCATTTAAAGTTTAATATTTATTCTCAAAGAGATGAAAAAAGCAAAGTTGTATTCCAACTTCCTTTCAGCAGCTGACAAGGCGTTCAGCATGGTTGCTGTTTTGTTTACCACCAGAAAGGTTGTAACGCTTCCGGTTACAATCAGGGTTCCATTTTCACCCAGACGCTAAGTCGTAATACTTAGCTTAGGTCTCTTACGCAGAGGTCATCTCCCGAAAACGTTTATTTAAAAATTGTTTTAGATTTCAGCAGTTGATTTTGCCGATGTCTATTATGTTTTATTTTTTTATCTTTTTTTTCAATGGAAAATATTGAATTTAATATAATTGTTGCAGATGAGCAACATGCCAAATATGCGCAAACAATATGCGATGAAATGGAATCTTCGGCAAAAGCCCGCGGTACCGGAATAGCGAAGCGTTCACCGGATTACATCATAGAAAAAATGCGGGAAGGAAAAGCCGTTATCGCTCTTTCGAAAACAGGTGAATGGGCGGGTTTTTGTTATATCGAAACCTGGGAATCAGGAAACTATGTTGCTAATTCGGGTTTGATAGTATCACCCAACTTTAGAAAAAGCGGTTTGGCCAAACAAATAAAAAAGAAAATTTTTGAACTTTCCCGTACAAAGTATCCTGAGGCGAAAATATTTGGATTAACCACTGGTTTGGCGGTAATGAAAATTAATTCGGAACTGGGTTACGAGCCGGTAACATATTCAGAACTTACACAGGATGATCAGTTTTGGAAAGGCTGTCAAAGTTGCGTAAATTTCGAAATTCTTATGAGTAAGGATCGTAAAAATTGCATGTGTACAGCAATGTTGTTTGATCCGAATGATGAGAAACATGATAAAAGTAAGGAGACTCCGGCAGAAGAGTTCAAGAAAAATTCTAAACTGTACGAACGTTTTTTGAAAATAAAACAATTGATAATGCTTAAATCGAATAAAATATTAGAAGACAAGATGATATTTGGTTTGAAATTATTTAAGAAATAATATAGGCATAATATACACCATTGTCATTAATCTTAATTTGCATTTTGTTAAAATCGGACAATAAAATTAAATAAAATGAAAAACAATAAAGTAGTTTTAGCATTTAGCGGAGGCTTGGATACAACGTACTGTGCTATATATCTTAACAAGATTAAAAATCTGGAAGTACATGCAGTACTTGTAAATACAGGAGGTTTTGATGCTGAAGAGTTGAAAAGAATAGAGAGTCATGCTTTTAAATTGGGTGTTAAATCCTTTAAATGTATTGATGATACTGATAATTTTTACAAAACAGTTGTTAAGTATTTAATTTTTGGAAACATCTTAAAAAATAATACTTACCCGCTATCGGTAAGTGCTGAGCGCATTGCACAGGCAATGGCAATTGCCAATTATGCAAAGTCGATTGGTGCAACTGCTGTGGCACATGGAAGTACGGGTGCTGGTAATGATCAGGTGCGTTTTGATATGGTGTTTAACATTGTTGTTCCAAACGTAGAGATTATCACTCCTATACGTGATATGAAATTATCGCGTGAAGCGGAAATTGAATTTTTAAAAGAGCATGGAGTTGAAATGAACTTTGAAAAAGCGAAATACTCTATCAACAAAGGCATTTGGGGAACATCAGTAGGAGGGAAGGAAACCTTAACATCCAGAGAATATTTGCCGGAAGAAGCTTTCCCGACACCGGTTACCAAACAAGGTTCGGAAGAGGTAAGCCTTACCTTTGAAAAAGGAGAATTGGTAGGTATTAACGATAAAAAAATGTCTCCCGTTGAAGCGATTTTAAAGTTAAATGAACTTGCTTCCGGTTATGGAATTGGACGAGATATACATGTAGGTGATACAATTATTGGTATTAAAGGACGTGTTGGCTTTGAAGCAGCTGCATCAATTGTAATTATTAAAGCTCATCATTTGTTGGAAAAACATACGCTTACCAAATGGCAATTGTATTGGAAAGATCAACTTTCGGCATGGTACGGTAACTGGCTGCACGAGGGGCAATTCCTTGACCCTACAATGCGCAACATCGAAAAGTTTTTAGAAGATACCCAAACCTTTGTTACCGGTAAAGTATTTGTAACGCTTCATCCATATCGTTTTCAATTAAACGGTATTGAATCGGCACATGATTTAATGTCGGCTAAATTCGGCAGCTATGGGGAAATGAACAATGCCTGGACAGGTGAAGATGTAAAAGGATTTTCTAAAATTTTCGGCAATCCTGTTGCTATTTATCATCAGGTGAATGACACATTGAAATAGTTTTTACCACTAAGACACTCAGAACACTGAGAATTATTTTAAAGCTTTGCTGGTAAAAATAAATTAAAACACACGCTAAGCACCCTTAGTGCCTTAGTGGTAAATTAAATTCAAATGAAAAAGATAAAAGCAGGTATTGTTGGTGGTGCGGGTTATACAGGCGGTGAATTACTGCGTATAATCATCAATCACCCTAATGTTGACATTGTATTTGTACACAGCAAAAGCAATGCAGGTAATTTTATATCTGATATACATACCGATTTAATTGGTGATACAGAAATAAAGTTCACTGATAAATTATCAGATGCTATTGATGTATTGTTTTTATGTTTAGGACATGGTGAATCAAAAAAGTTTTTGTCCGAAAACAAGATCAGCACAGCTATTAAAATTATTGATTTGGCTCAGGACCATCGCTTGAATTCATTGAACTCAAATATTGCCAATCCTTTTATTTACGGACTTCCTGAACTGAATCGTGCAGAAATAAAAGATGCTAATTACATTGCCAATCCGGGTTGTTTCGCTACTTGTATCCAACTGGCGTTATTACCGCTTGCTGCAAATAATTTATTGAAAGACGATGTGCATATTTCTGCTACAACAGGCTCAACAGGTGCCGGACAATCATTAAGTCCTACTTCACATTTCAGCTGGAGAAACAATAATTTAAGTATTTACAAAGCCTTTGAACATCAGCATTTGGCGGAGATCGGACAAAGCTTAGTGCAGTTACAAAATAATTTTAACAACACTATTAATTTTATTCCTTACCGTGGTGCATTTACAAGAGGAATATTGGCAACCGTTTATACCACAACTAATTTATCAGCGGTTGAGTTACAAAAATTGTATAACGATTATTACAAAGATCATCCGTTTACGCATGTGAGCAACGCTTCTGTTGATTTGAAACAAGTGGTAAATACAAACAAGTGTTTATTGCAAGTTCAAAAAATTGGGGATAGAGTTTTAATCACAAGTTGTATTGACAACCTCACAAAAGGTGCATCCGGACAGGCGGTTCAAAATATGAATCTCTTGTTTGGTTTGGATGAAACAGCAGGGTTGAAATTGAAGGCGAGCTATTTTTAGATTGCAAAGTTGGAAAATTACAAATCGAAAGATTTATAATTAAAACTATTCGAATTCGGCTTATAATTTTAATAAGCATATTCTGCCTTTTTGGTTTTGGTAGTTGTCATTCTGATTCAGAGGTAGATGGGAAACAAAAGAAATTGAGTGGTGAAGAGCAACAAAAAAGAAAATATTAGTAGGGTGTCTATTGAATAGAAAAATATGAGTAAAAAAGAAGTTGCAATACCAGTACCCGATGAAGTAATAATGAATAAAATTTATTACATCAGAGGGCAAAAAGTAATGTTGGATAGAGATTTGGCTGAGCTATATGAAGTAGAAACAAAGCGATTGAAAGAACAGGTGAAACGAAATTTAGAACGTTTTCCTGAACGCTATATGTTTGAATTAACCAAAGAAGAAGCAGAAGTTTCAAGGTCGCAAAATGCGACCTTGAAAAGAGGAGAAAATATTAAATACTTGCCATATGCATTCACAGAACATGGAGTATTACAATTATCCAACGTTTTAAAGAGTGAAAGAGCAGTAGCAGTGAGCTTAAAAATTATTGATGTGTTTGTACAACTACGAGAAGTATTGGCTAATCATACAGAATTACGTTTAGAAGTAGAAAAAATAAAAAGGAAGTTGGACAATCAGGATAAAAATATGGAAGTGGTTTTTAGATATTTGGATGAATTGCTTGAAAAGAAAGAGAATCCGGAATCAAGAAAAAAAATAGGGTTTAAGTAGGAGGCTTTGATGAGTGTACGAGTGTTTTAGGGCGTCCCTTACCTTAAAAAAAGAGTGAAAAAAGTGAGCAATACTGGAAATAAGGTTAAATTAAACGTAGCAAGATGCAACGCTCAGTAAAGCGTGTATTTAAAAGTAACAGAAATTAATTTTACAATTTTTAATATTCAATTTTACAATCATAAAAAATGAAACTATTTGACGTATATCCTTTGTTTGACATAGAGCCTGTTAAAGCTCAGGGATCAATTATATGGGATAAAAACGGTGTGGAGTATTTGGATTTGTATGGCGGGCATGCCGTTATTTCTATTGGTCACACACATCCGCATTATGTAAAAAAAATAACAGAACAATTAAACAACATTGCGTTTTATTCCAACTCTGTAAAAATAAAAGTGCAGGAAGAGTTAGCGCAAAAGCTGGGTGAGCTTTCCGGCTATACCGATTATCAATTGTTTTTGTGTAACAGTGGTGCTGAAGCAAATGAAAATGCGCTGAAATTGGCATCGTTTCATAACGGAAGAAAAAAATAATCTCTTTTTCAAAAGCATTTCATGGTCGCACTTCATTAGCCGTTGCAGCTACTGACGACGCAAAAATTTGGGCACCAGTAAACCTTACACCTAACATTGAAATACTTCCGTTTAATGATGAAGCTGCATTTGAAAAAGCGATGGATGGTGATGTGTGCGCTGTTATCATTGAAGGAATACAAGGTGTTGGTGGTGTACAAATTCCGACGAACAACTTCTTAAAAAAGATAAAAGCCTTGTGCGAAAAACACGGAGTGGTGATGATTTTGGACGAAGTGCAATCCGGTTACGGACGCTCGGGTAAATTTTTTGCGCATCAATATGCCGATGTAAAGCCTGATATCATTTCGGTTGCAAAGGGTATGGGCAACGGTTTTCCTGTTGCCGGTATTTTAATTGCTCCTCATCTCAAACCAAAACATGGGATGTTAGGTACCACTTTTGGTGGTGCATATTTAGCCTGTGCTGCGGCTATTGCGGTAGTAGATGTTATAAAAAGTGAAAACTTAATTTCTAATTCAGAAAAAATCGGGAATTATTTAATGAATGAATTAAGAACCATAAAAGGCGTAAAAGAAGTAAGAGGTCTCGGATTGATGATTGGTGTGGAGTTAGAAGAAGCTTGTGCTCCTGTTCGGAACAAATTATTAAGTGATTATAAAATGTTTACGGGTTCTTCCTCTGATAAAAATACCTTACGTATTCTTCCTGCTTTAAATATTAAAAAGGAAGATATTGATAAGTTTTTGGTTGCCTTGAAAGAGGTATTAGGTAGTTAGTTGTTAGATATTAGTAATAAGAAGTTAGTACAGGTTAATTATTTATTTTAAAATTTAATAAACATTACCTGCCTCCCTCTCTATTGGAGAGGGGTTGGGGGTGAGGCTTAAATATCAAATAATGAAAATTTTTACTTCTGTAAAGGATGTTACCAACATCGATGAAATGGTGAATGAAGCATTAATGCTTAAAGATGCTCCATATGTGTTTTCTCATTTAGGAAAAAATAAAACTTTGGGGCTGGTATTCTTAAATCCAAGTTTGCGTACACGTTTGAGTACTCAAAAAGCTGGAACAAATTTAGGGATGAATACCATTGTGCTCAATATGGATAAAGAAGGTTGGGCGCTTGAAATGAATGATGGAGCGGTGATGAACGGAAGCACTGTAGAGCACGTGAAAGACGCTGTGGCGGTGATGAGTCAATACTGCGATATTATTGCTATTCGTTGTTTTGCGTTGATGAAGGACAGAGAAGAAGATTACAGTGAAAAAATAATCAATCAATTTATAAAATATAGTACTGTTCCTATTGTAAGTATGGAAGGTTCTACTTTGCATCCATTGCAAAGTTTGGCAGATGTAATTACCATACGCGAAAACTGGACAAAGAAAACAAAACCAAAAGTAGTATTAACCTGGGGGCCACACATAAAGCCCATTGCACAGGCGGTTGCCAATTCGTTTAGCGAATGGATGTTAAAAACAGATGTTGATTTTACCATTACACATCCCGCGGGGTACGAGCTAAGTGAAGCCTTTACAAAAGGTGCAAAAATTGAATACAACCAACAGGAAGCATTGAAAGATGCAGACTTTGTGTATGTGAAAAACTGGTCGTGTTATCACGACTACGCGAAGATAACCTGTACCGACAGCAGCTGGATGTTAACGAATGATAAACTTAAGGTTACTAATGATGCAAAGGTGATGCATTGTTTGCCGGTTCGTCGTAACTTAGAGGTCAGCGATGAGGTGTTGGACAGCGCTAATTCATTGATTTTACAACAAGCAAATAACCGTTTGTTTTCTGCGCAAGCGGTTTTGAAAAAAATGCTGGAAACGAATTTTTAAATTATATTTCCTCCCCCTCTCTTATGGAGAGGGGGTTGGGGGGAGAGGTACATGAAAAAATTACAAGTAATAAAAATTGGAGGCAACGTTATTGATAACCCTGCCGAGTTAGGGAAATTTCTTACTGATTTTTCTGCAATAAGCGATTTGAAAATTTTGGTGCATGGCGGAGGTAAAGTAGCTACAGAACTTGCAACGCGTTTAGGCATTGAGCAGGAGATGGTAAATGGAAGAAGAATTACTGATGCCGAAACATTAAAAGTAACGGCAATGGTATATGCCGGTTTAATTAACAAACAAGTAGTGGCATCGCTGCAAGCTAAAGGTTGCAATGCCATTGGTCTTTCGGGTGCAGATGGTAATGCCATTAAATCGAGCAAACGTAAAGTAGCAGATATTGATTATGGTTTTGTGGGGGATATCGACAGCAAAGGAGTGAACCTTGATTTTATTTCGGTGCTGTTGGAAAGCGCTGTATCGCCTGTTTTTTCAGCCATTACACATAATGGTGAAGGGCAATTGTTAAATACAAATGCAGATACAATAGCATCTGCATTGGCAGTGGCTTTATCAAAAAAATACGATGTGCAACTCAATTATTGTTTTGAAAAAAATGGGGTGTTGAGAGATGTGGAAGACGATAACTCAGTTATAAATACAATAACACAAGATTCATACAAACAATTACTTGCCGAAGGTGTTATTTTTAAAGGCATGATACCTAAATTGGACAATGCTTTTGATGCTATCAGAAACGGTGTATCATCCGTAATGATAGCACATTCGAAAGATTTAACGTTAATAACTAAAGGAAATGGGAACACAGGAACCAAGCTCATCGCTGGATAAAAATAAATTAAGTCTGGTAACAGAAGATTCAATAGAATTACTAAAACAGTTAATTCCAATTCCTTCATTCAGCAAGGAAGAAAACTTAACTGCCGATTTGTTACAACTGTTTTTGAAAAGGAAAGGCATCACACCGTTTCGTATGATGAACAATGTTTGGGCGCGTAATAAACATTACAAAAATGGATTGCCAACTATATTATTAAACTCGCATCACGATACTGTCAAACCAAATTCAGGTTATACAAAAAATCCGTTCGAAGCAATTGTTGAAGACGGCAAGTTATACGGTTTGGGTAGTAATGATGCCGGAGGATGTTTGGTATCCTTGTTGGCTACGTTCATGTATTTTTACGATAAAGAAAATATGCCGTACAACATTGTGTTTGCTGCTTCTGCCGAAGAAGAGATTTCAGGTTTAAATGGTATAGAACTTATTTTGCCGGAGCTTGACAATGTAGAATTTGCAATAGTTGGAGAACCCACTCAAATGCACTTGGCGGTATCTGAAAAGGGTTTAATTGTAATGGATTGTGTTGCTCATGGTAAGTCAGGACATGCCGCCCGGGAAGAAGGAGAGAATGCCATTTACAAAGCCTTGAAGGATATTAATTGGTTCATCACTTATAAATTCCCTAAAGTATCTGAAACGTTGGGTCCTATTAAAATGTCGGTAACCGTTATACATGCAGGTTCTCAACACAATGTGGTCCCTGACAGATGTGATTTTGTAGTAGATGTGCGTGTAACAGATGCATATAAAAATGAAGAGATTTTTGAAATCATTAAACAGCATGTTACCTGTGATGTAAAGCCACGTTCCTTGCGATTAACGCCATCTTCTATCAGTATGAATCATCCTATTGTAAAAGCGGGTTTAAAACTTGGGCGAGAAACATACGGTTCTCCTACCACTTCCGATCAGGCATTGATGAACTTCCCTTCATTAAAATTGGGTCCTGGTTTTTCAGGACGTTCACATACCGCTGATGAATTTGTTTATCTGGATGAAATTAAAGAAGGAGTAGAGTTGTACGTTACGATGTTGAGTGATGTGTTGAAGGCTTGATGTTTGTTCATTAACGATTAAGAATCGTAATAAAGAGCATTTATATTTCATCCGAATAAACAGCTTTTGCTTTTTCACGCAAGTTGTATTCTGAACTCATTACAGCACCGTAAGCGCCCGCTGTGCGCAATGCAAAAATATCGCCGCGTAATGTTTCCGGCAAATCAACTGCTTTGCCAAAACAATCGGAGCTTTCGCAGATTGGACCTACTACATCGTATTTGAAATCGCTTTTTGAACTATTAATTTGTTGTGATAAATTTTCAATTTTGTGATAGGCCTGATACAATGCAGGGCGCATCAATTCAGTCATTCCGGCATCAAGTATAGCAAAGTTGGTGTTTACACCTTTTTTAATGTATAGAACTCTGGATATGAGCGAACCGCATTGTGCGACAATGGCTCTGCCTAATTCAAAATGCACTTTTTGATTGGGACGAACTTCTAAAAAGTCCTTGAATATTTTAAAGTAAGTTTCAAAATCAGCAATAGCGTGAGCGTCTGGCTCGTGGTAATTAACACCTAAACCACCACCCACATTTATATTTTCAATTTTTATATGGTGCGATTCAAACCACTGTTGCAGCTCATTTACTTTTGTACACAAGGCTTTGTAAGGGGACAATTCTGTGATTTGAGAACCTATGTGAAAATGCAAACCAATCAGTTTAATGTTTTTTAAATTATTTAAAACAGTTACAACTGTTTCTAATTCCCAAAGATTAATTCCAAATTTATTTTCTTCTAAACCTGTCGTAATGTATTTGTGTGTATGTGCATTTACATTAGGATTGATGCGCAATGCAATGTGTGCAGTTTTGTTTTTAGCAGCAGCAAGTTCGTTAATCACTTCTATTTCCTGAATGCTTTCGCAGTTGAAACAAAAGATATTGTTGTCCAATGCATAATTAATCTCCACATCGCTTTTGCCAACTCCGGCGTAAACGATTTCATCCGAATGGAATTTACATTCAACTGCTTTTTTTATTTCGTTGCCACTCACACAATCGGCACCAATACCAAACGATTTGATGATGTTTAGAATTTTATTTTCGGCATTCGCTTTTAATGCATAATGTACAATAAAACCATACTTGTCCGATTCTTGTTTTAATTTAACAAGCGTTTGTTTCAACAACTCTGTATCATAATAATAAAAAGGTGTTGGGATCGTTTTAAATTTTGATACTGTATTTTCTTTGAACATTGTTTTTGATTTTATTGCTGATTGTTCTTAAAATCAACGCACATATTTCAACAAGCTCAATATGACTCCGTGCGTTGATCAGTCTGAGCCTGTCGAAGACATTGCGTGGGTTATTACATCATCGTGATTATTTTACTTAATAATTAAACAGACCTTTATTTAATGCTATCAATGCATCTTTTTTTAGTTTTGAATCAATCAATACCGATACATTATGTTCACTGCCTCCGTATGAAATCATACGAAGTGGAATGTTTTTTAAAGCATCCAAAATCTTTAACGCATAACCATGTTTTTGAGCTGTTAAATCACCAACTACACAAACAATAGTTAAATCAGAATCTACTTCAACAGAACAAAATTCTTTTAATTCCTTAACAATTTCATCCAGTGATTTAGTATTGTCAATGGTCAATGAAACACCTACTTCACTGGTAGTAATCATATCTATTGGTGTTTTATAACGTTCAAATACTTCAAACACTCGGCGGAGAAAACCATAGGCTAAAAGCATACGTGTTGATTTTATTCTGATAGCGGTAATTCCGTCTTTGGCGGCAACAGCCTTTATTCCATCGCCTGAAGTATTAGAATGGATGACAGTTCCTTTTGCCTGAGGTTGCATGGTGTTTAACAAACGAACGGGAATGTTGCGTTGCTGTGCAGGTAAAATACAGGTAGGATGTAAAATTTTTGCACCGAAATAAGCCAACTCTGCTGCTTCGTCAAACGATATTTCGGCAATTGGATGCGTTTTATCAACGATACGCGGGTCGTTATTGTGCATACCGTCAATGTCGGTCCAGATTTGAATTTCATCCGAACGAATAGCAGCACCAATAATGGTTCCGGTGTAATCACTGCCACCGCGTTTTAAATTGTCGATATCTCCAAAAGCGTTTCGGCAAATATATCCTTGAGTGATGTATAATTTCGTGTTTGGCGTTTTTGCTAATTCTACCTTGATGTGTGTTTCGATGTATTTCATATCCGGCTCCTCATTTTCATCAAGGCGCATAAATTCAAGTGCCGGAAGTAATACAGAATCAATTCCAATTTCTTCTAAATAATAATGAAACATGGCCGTTGACAGTAATTCACCTTGAGCAAGAATGGCACGTTCTTCATTTACCGAAAACACATTAATGGTAAATGAACGCAAATATTGAAAGTGAGAATCAATCAATTGTTTGCCTTTGGCGAATGATTTTTCTGTTTTATATAAAAGTTTAATTACATCGTTGTACTTGGTTTCCATGGCATCAATCAATTGCTTTGCTTTAGCATTGTCCTTAGCATACAGCGCATTGTTTATTTCCACCAAATTGTTTGTAGTTCCGCTCATGGCTGATAGTACAACAATTTTAGGGACACCGTCATTAATTAAATTTACGAGTGCGTGCATACGTTCTGCTGAACCTACAGATGTTCCTCCAAATTTTAAAACTCTCATACTGTTACAATTTATATTAAACTTTTTATGGTTATTTATTTTGCGCGGCGAAGTTAGTTATAATGTACAATTATACAATCTTCTTTAACAGTCGCAAACGGTGGGTGTAATCCTTCTTATCGCTGTTGTATATTCCCTGATGGTCGAACTCATCGATACGTACCTTTCCGGAGGCGTGAATAATTTTATGGTTGTCCATCACAATGCCTACATGAACAATTCTTCCTTCCTCATTATCAAAAAAAGCCAAATCTCCGGCTTCGGCTTCCTCCACAAAACTTAATGTTTCGCCGTGTTCTGCCTGTTGATAAGCATCGCGCAGTAATTTAATTCCGTTCAGTTTAAACACCATTTGTGAAAAGCCAGAACAGTCGATACCAAAAGGTGTTTTCCCGCCCCATAAATAAGGTGCATTTAAATACTGCATGGCAGTTTCAACAATACCAATTTTGGTAAAGGGAAGATGGCCTGTAATAAAAGCCCCATCGTACGAATATGACTGGTTTTCAACAACACATTCTCCATCGTCAAAATTTGGCAGTGTGCTGGCTAATACAATGGGAAGCATTGAGCCTGATTGTTTTTCTGTTACAATTTGCACCAGCTCATTGCAATTGAAAATTTTAAATGTATTAAGTATATCGTATGTGTGTGACTGAATTGGAGCAAACTGTTTTTTATCAATCCAACATTCATACCCATCGTATGCAATTTTAATTTGGCACCAGGAACCGCTTGTTTCTAACACTTCAAAATGATCGCCAAACAAAAGTTGAGTAACCATTTCGCTCCTGTCGGAAGGCTCTTTGCGGCAAGGCACTATACTTAAATTACAGATTCCGAACATTTTATTAATTGCAAATTGTAAAATTGTAAAATTGAAAGATTATGAGTGTTGTTACTGTTTTAAATCTTCCAATTTTCCAATCTGTAATTTATTAATCCATTAAACTAACTCAATCACCATTGCTGAAGCACCGCCACCACCGTTACAAATACCAACAGCACCAAGTTTAGCATTGTTTTGTTTTAACACATGAATAAGTGTAACCAATATTCGTGTACCTGAACAACCCAATGGATGACCTAATGACACCGCTCCTCCGTTTACGTTTACTCTTTCGGGATTCAATTTCATTTTTTGAATGTTGGCAATGCCAACAAATGCAAAGGCTTCATTCAATTCAAAATACTCAATATCTTCCATTTTCAAACCGGCTTTGGCAACGGCTTTAGGTACAGCTAATGACGGTGTTGTAGTGAACCATTCCGGTGCTTGTTCCGCATCAGCATAACCGCGAATAATTGCAATAGGTTTTAATCCTAATTTATCTGCTTTTTCTTTGCTCATCAATACTACAGCTGCTGCCCCGTCATTTATTGATGAAGAGTTTGCAGCTGTGGCAGAACCGTCTTTGGTAAAGGCCGGTTTTAATTCGGCTACTTTGTCAAATTTCACATTTTTGTATTCTTCGTCTTCTTTCACAACGATGGTTCCTTTTTTGGAAACTATTTCCACTGGCACAATTTCTTCATTAAACTTTCCGGCTGCCCATGCAGCTTGTGAACGTTTGTAGGATTGAATTGCAAATGCATCTTGTTGTTCGCGGGTAATTCCTAATTCTTTAGCGCCCATGTCAGATGCACATCCCATTGCGTAATTGTGGTAACAATCCACTAAACCGTCCTTTGAAATAGCGTCAATCAAAGTTGAGTTGCCGTATTTATTTCCCCAACGCATCGTTTCTACATAAAATGGAGCCATGCTCATGTTTTCCATTCCCCCGGCTACTACTACATCAACGTCACCACATAAAATACTTTGCACACCATACATAATGGATTTTAAACCCGATGAACACACTTTATTGATAGTAGTACACTGCACAGCATCCGGTAATCCTGCATATTTAGCCGCCTGACGTGCCGGCGCTTGTCCTAAATTAGCTTGCAACACACTGCCCATAAGCACTTCCTGAACATCTTCAGGTTTTATTCCTGCTTTTTCAATTGCTCCTTTTATGGCAACAGCTCCAAGTTTTGTTGCAGGAACAGTTGATAATGAGCCGCCAAAACTCCCTATTGGAGTGCGCACTGCTGATAGGATATAAACTTCTTTCATTGTTTTACTTTTTAGTGATTACAAAATTTAGCATCAAATTTAATTTATTCGGCGGATGTAGCAGTGTTTTTTAAGTGATATTTTTATAAGGAATTAACATGACAGTTCTCGCTTTTGTATTTCCCTAAAACGATGAAGTTAAATATTCATTACCTTCGTACAATGCAATTTTCAACAAATATTAAAAAGGCACTTTCTGTTATACGAGACAGGCACCAATCGTTTTACAAAGCATTTCTGTTTCTGGCTTCCATAGCCTTTATTGTTTACATTTTTCCTAAACAAACCAAATTCAAATACGAGTTTCAAAATCTGAAGGGAAAACCCTGGAATCATGAAAATTTAATTGCACCTTTTGATTTTGCAATCAGAAAAACTGTCGCAGAATTAGGTAAGGAAAAATCGGAAATTATAAATAGTACCAAACCTTATTTTGTTTATGAAAACAATGTTGTAAGCGATAAAAAGAAAGCATTTGAAGAGGAATTTGAAAAAAAGTGGGTAACTGATAAAAGCAAAAAGTCAAAAGAAAAAACGTTACAGTTCGGAAAAAAAATACTGGACTCTATATACAGCAAAGGTATTATTCAACCTTCGGAAAGTATTGAAAATAAAACCGGCGATTACAGCATAGTTGTATTGCAAAATAATATTGCCGAAGACCATGATATAAGAGATTTTTATACCGTTGCTACGGCTTATGATGTTGTAAGAAACAATCTGAAAAAAAACGCTCATACTATAGACGCAACCTTTTTATTACCCTTGCTTGAAAATAGTTTGACACATTCGGTAGTATATGACAAAAGCATTACCGACAAAGTGATTAAACAAGCTGTTGACAACATTTCTACTTCTCGTGATATTATTGTTAGTAATCAAAGTATTATTTCAAAAGGAGAAATTGTTGACGCTAAAAAATTCCAGATACTGGAATCGCTTAAAGCTGAATACGAAGAGCAATCTGGAGGAAGCGCCAGTTACACCTCTATCCTTATCGGACAAATTATTATCATTACGCTTTGTGTTTTTGTTTTGATGATGTTTTTGTATGTATTCAGAAAAGAGATTTATGCTAACAATACAAAAGTTTTATTTATTCTCTCATTAGTGGCTTTAGAAGCATTGATGGTTAGGATAGCTGTTAATTCGCAAGCGTTTAATATTTACATATTACCCTTTTGTATTTTGCCAATTATTATCCGGTCATTTTACGATACACGCGTTGCACTTTTTGTTCATATAGGTGCTACACTGATATGTTCATTCATGGTATCTAATTCATTTGAGTTTGTGTTTATTCAATTGCTGGGTGGGATTGTTACCATTTTTAGTATTGTAAATATGCACAAACGTTCACAAATATTTTTAACGGCATCGTTCGTTTTTATAACGTATAGTATGGCATTCGTCGGTATTAATATTTTACAGGAAGGCGGCATCGATAGTATTACATCTCTTGATTTTGCCTGGTTTGCAATAAGTGCACTGCTTACATTATTTTCTTATCCTTTGATTTTTGTTTTTGAAAAAATTTTCGGTTTCATTTCTGATGTTTCTATTCTCGAACTATCGGATACTAACGGAAAATTGCTGAGACAACTGGCATCCGTTGCGCCCGGTACTTTTCAACACTCACTACAGGTTGCTAACCTTTCGGAAGAAGCCATTTACATGATAGGTGGCAATGCGCTGCTTGTGCGCACTGGAGCTTTGTTTCATGATATTGGCAAAATGGAAAATCCTCTTTTTTTTATCGAAAATCAAACAGGTGGAATTAATCCGCATAATGATTTGAGTTATGAAGACAGTGCTGCCATTATTATTGAACATGTGATAAAGGGAATTGAAATGGCAAAGAAAAACAATTTGCCGGAGCAAATAATTGATTTTATTCGCACCCATCATGGTACAACTTACACAGGGTACTTTTACCGTTCATTTAAAAATGAATTTCCAGAGGAGAAAATTGATGAGGAAAAATTTCGTTACCCCGGACCAATACCATTTTCGAAGGAAACAGCTGTATTAATGATGGCAGACTCTGTGGAAGCCGCATCTCGAAGCTTAAAAAAATACGATGCAGAAACAATTGACAATTTGGTGGAAACTATTATCAATAAACAGATATCAGAAAACCAGTTTATCAATTCGGATATCACATTCAAAAACATTAACACTATCAAAAAAATATTCAAGAAAAAATTAATGAATATTTATCATGTAAGGGTTGAATATCCGAGGTAAAAAGAAGTAATGAATTTCGTTTTCTTTATTTCATCAAATTTACCGCTCCTCTGTAAGTGTAATCGTGCTTGTTAGCGCTTAGAACAAGAATCATTACTCACTGAATACAATCAAATAATAGCGGTCACTCAAATTTGAATGCCGAAAAATACTTAATTTTAATGTGCTTCCAGCCAATTTTGTCCAAGCCCCATTTCAATTTCCATCGGTATGCTTAATGCCGGCATAGCGTTTACCATATGATGTTTAATGATGGGTTTTACAAGTTCTATTTCATCTCTGAATACATCAAATACCAACTCATCATGTACTTGTAACAACATTTTTGTTTTTAATTGCTTTTCGGTTAATTCTCTGTGAATATTTATCATCGCTACTTTAATCATATCAGCGGCACTGCCTTGTATAGGAGCATTGATGGCATTCCGTTCTGCAAAACCTCTAACGGTGTGATTACTCGAATTGATGTCTCGCAAGTAACGTCGGCGTCCCAGAGATCGTTTCTACATATCCTTTTTCGCGAGCCAATTCAATACTTTTATCTATGTACTCTTTTATCAGAGGATACTTTTGAAAATAACTTTCGATGATTCCCGCAGCTTCTTTTCTTGGAATGTTTAATCGTTCTGCCAGGCCAAAAGCTGATATTCCATAGATGATTCCGAAGTTCACCATTTTGGCATTGCGGCGCATATCAGATGTTACTTCTTCTAAACTTACATTGTAAACCTTTGCAGCTGTGGCTTTGTGAATGTCGTGTCCTGATTTGAATGCTTCAATCATGCCTTCATCTTTACTTAATTCGGCAATGATACGAAGTTCTATTTGCGAATAATCGGCAGATAGTAAAATGTAATTTTCATTTCTTGGAATAAACGCTTTTCTGATTTCCCTTCCGCGTTCCGTACGAATAGGGATGTTTTGTAAGTTGGGATTATCAGAAGCTTAGTCTTCCGGTAACGGCGACTACTTGATTGTAGGAAGTGTGAATACGTCCTGTCACCGGATCTATCAATAAAGGAAGCGTATCAACATACGTGTTTTTTAATTTTACCAATTCACGATAGTCCAATATTTTCCCTACTATATCGTGCTTGCCTACCAGTTTGGTGAGTACTTCTTCTCCGGTAGCATATTGTCCTGTTTTCGTTTTCTTAGGTTTGTCAACTATTTTAAGAACTTCAAACAATACTTCACCTACTTGCTTAGGTGATGAAACATTAAAGGATGTGCCTGCCAGATGCTGAATTTCAGTTTCAACAACTTCAATATCTTTTTTTAGTTCAATGGATAATTCATTCAACGCATTTTTATCCAATGCAATACCTTCGGCCTCCATGTCTGCCAATACCGAAATGAGGGGCGCTTCCACTTCTTCGTACAATTTTTTTTCATGCAACTCATTTAACATCGGTTCAAATTTGTGCTTGAGTTGTAAAGTAACATCAGCATCTTCAGCGGCATATTCTTTAATGTCTTCAATGGCCACAGTACGCATACTCAACTGTTCTTTTCCTTTTTTACCTATTAATGTTTCAATAGAAATAGGAGAATAATTCAAGTATGTTTCGGCCAAAACGTTCATATTATGGCGCATTTCGGGCTGAATCAGGAAATGTGCAATCATGGTGTCGAACAATTTTCCTTTTAAGAAAATGTTGTAACGTTTTAAAACAGCAAGATCGTACTTTATGTTTTGTCCAATTTTTAAAATGCGTTCATTCTCAAGTAATTCCTTGAATTCGTACATCAACTCTTGTGCTTGTTCTGTTTGTTCAGGAACAGGAATATAATATGCTTCAAATTCTTTAAAAGCAAACGAAAGTCCTACCAGTTCGGCAGTGTAAACATCTAAAGAAGTAGTTTCGGTATCAAAACAAAATTCTTTTTGGTTGCTGAGTTCTGCTATCAAGGCACTGCGTTTTTCAGCGGTATCCACTAATTGGTAGGTGTGTGCTGTGTTAGCGGCTGTAGAATATGTTTTTATTTCAGCAGGAACTTCTTCTGAAGCCTCACCCCAGCCCTCTCCAAAGGAGATGGAGCCAGACTTCGTAGCATCTTCAGTTATTATATCTTCATCAGGTTGAGCAAACAAATCTGTTTGGTCAGAATTATTTTTTTTGATTGGAGTTTTCTTGAGTAAAGTAGCTCCCTCCCCTGTGGGGAGGGTTGGGGAGGGGTTTATCTCCAGTTGCTCCGCAAGTCTTCTGAATTCAAGTTCATTAAACAATTCCTTTAACGCTTCTTTGTTGGGTTCTTCCATCTCCAAAGCCTTTTCATCAAATTCAATTGGTGCATCACAAATGATGGTTGCCAAACGTTTTGATTGTATTGCCATTTCTTTATTCAGTTCAACCTTTTCTTTTAGTTTACCCTTTAATTTATCGGTGTTTTGTAACAAATTTTCAATGCTTCCAAAATCTTTGATGAGCTGAATGGCCGTCTTTTCACCTACTCCGGGTATTCCCGGAATATTGTCGGCAGAGTCGCCCATCAATCCTAAAATATCAATGAGTTGATTTACATTTAGTATATCCCATTTTTTACAAACCTCATTAATGCCTAATACTTCGGCGCCATTGCCCATACGAGCAGGTTTGTAAATAAAAATATGATCGGAAACCAATTGACCAAAATCTTTATCGGGTGTCATCATATAGGTTATAAAACCTCGTTGTTCGGCTTTTTTAGCCAATGTTCCAATAACATCATCAGCTTCAAAACCGTCAGAATACAGAACAGGAATGTTGAATCCTTCAATCACTTTTTTGATATAAGGAATAGCCGTACGCAAGTCTTCCGGCATTTCTTCACGATGAGCTTTGTACGCTTCAAACTCAATGTGACGGGCCGTTGGCTCCGATGTGTCAAATACAACAGCTATATGTGTGGGTTGCTGTTTTTTTAAAACCTCTATTAAGGTGTTTGTAAATCCCAATATTGCTGAGGTGTTTAACCCTTTTGAATTTACACGATGATTGTTACTGAAAGCGAAATATGCACGATAAATCAATGCAAAGGCATCAAGTAAAAAAAGTTTTTTTGGTTGTTCGGACATTGGAAATATTTTTTGTTAGCGTAGCTTTGTTATAATCATTCTGTAATAGTCATTAACACTGAGCTTTTAATAAAATAAGTTTTTCTTGTTTTGGAAACGGCTTTTATTTCCCCAATCCATATTTTTTTAAAATTTCCATTCAAAATTATTTCTTTCATCTGATTTGTCAATATATTGGAAGTTTCATCATAAAAAAAATCCATTGATGGTCCAACAGGTTGAAACGCAAAACGAACAATCTTTAATGAATCAGAATCTAATTTCAAAGTATCCATTTTAAATAGCGCTTTTCTTTCGACTTCATACTTTTTTGTAATAATTCCGGTTCCCGAAAAACTAAGAGCCTGTTTAAATTTTATTCAACAATAATTTTATAGCGGATAATTTCACCATAGTTTCAGAAGATTCAGCTAAAAGTTCATAATTTCTACATAACCTTCTATCATTATCGAACCAAGCAAATGTCCGTTCTATTACCCATCTTTTATTTATGGGCTTAAAGTTACTTTTTTCAGTATCAGTCCTCATTACCACTTTAATTAGGTAACCGTAAATTTGTTTAACATTATCGGCTAACTCTCCTCTATAGCCACCATCAGCAAGTATAACTTTAATACTGCATAAAAATTCTTTAATAATTCGCATTAAAAACAGAGCTGCTTTGCCATCATTTATATTTGCCACACACACCATAACAGCGATTAAAAATCCGTTTTTATCTACTATAGTATGTCGCCTAATCCCTTTTGCTTTTTTATTGCCATCAATACCATTGAGGGCTCTGTTATTCCCCCAACGAACACTTTGACTATCCATAATACCTAAACTTGCCTCAGGGTTTTGCCCCATTTTTACTCGCACTTTACATCTTAGCTTTTCTAAGAGCAAATCGTAAATTTCTAACGTTGACCATTTACTGTAATAGTAATAAACGAGTTGCCATTTAGGGAAATTCACGGGAAGCATTCGCCATTGACAGCCTGTTTTTATCAGGTAATTAATCGCATTCCACATTTCTCGCAAATCGTGTTTACGTTTTCTTTCTGCAATATTTAAAGAACTTTTTATAAATTGCCACTGGGTATTAGTCAAATCGGTTGAATACATTTGTTTGAAGTTTTGGTACACAACAAATAAATTTGCTTATTCAATCGGTTTACTTTACCCTATAAGATTTCTTTCAACATAAATTTAAACAGGCTCTAATATTATCTTCTTGCCAATTACCTTTTACAATTAAATGTACATTATTTAATGAATCCATTTTCTGACCGAAAATAATATTACAATAAAAAAACAACGATATTATGATGTAAACTTTCATTTAAATGACGAATCAATAATTAAACAATACCGTTTGTTTTAGCTCAGCACTCAGGCTTTTAGCAACCGGACAGGTAATTGCTGCATGTTCAAGAATAGCTTTTTCTTTATCGGTATAATTGTTTTTGGGCATGTTAAATTCTACAACAATTTCACCAACTCGTCTTGGATTTGCTTCCATTTTTTTCGTGATGTCGATAGTAGTCCCTTCAATGTTGATATTGTGCGTGTTTGCAGCAATTCCCATAATGGTAAGCATACAGCAACCCAATGAGGTGGACATTATATCTGTAGGCGAAAATGCTTCCCCTTTGCCATTGTTATCGGGAGGAGCATCTGTTATAAATTTTTCACCTGATTTTAAGTGAACAGCTTCGGTGCGTAAACCGCCTAAGTATGTAATTTTAGATGTCTTCATAAACCTGTAATTTAAGGGTTTCTAGTCTTTAGATTATTTAATACATTTGCATCAACAAATATAACGTAATGTATAAAATCATTCGGGCTTTTATTTTATTTTTAGTTTTTTCTGTAACCGCTCTTGCTCAGGATGCAAATGATAATTTAACTCGTATTAAAAACGGGGAAGATGTAAATCTGCTTTACCGCAATGAACAAAGTTTTGGAGTATATGCACATTCTGCAGGAGGAATAGGAATTGCATACAGACGAGGAAAACACGTTACCGGAACTCGAAAAAAAATGTTTGAAATTGAAATGCAGAATTTTCGAAGCCCTAAGGAAGTAAAAAACCTTAGTTCTTATACTTCTAATGGTTATGTGTATGGAAAGCTTAATTCGGTGTTGTTATTCCGTGTAGGAGTTGGGTATCAAAACATAATATATAGAAAAGTAGAGAAGAAAAATGTGGAAGTCCGCTTTATAGCTTTTACAGGGATAACAGCAGCATTGGTCAAGCCTGTTTATCTTATAATTACCGATACCAGTGGTTACCAAGGGGGCACAACAACTCAAAAATATAATCCGGCCGTTGATAATCAAAGTAATATTTTAGGGAAAGCTCCTTTTTCGGATGGTTTGAATAATATGAGTTTAAAACCTGCTGCATATCTGAAGATGGGTTTTAGTTTTGATTATGCAGACCGGTATGATGCGATAAAAGCCTGGGAAGGAGGTATAATAATGGATGCGTATCCTCAAGCGCTCGAATTAATGGCCTTTAGCCCAAGCAGAAATTTGTTGTTTTCTATTTACTTAAAAATGATTTGGGGACAGAAGTGGTTTTGATGATGGTAAATTGAAGATTACAAATTAGAAGATTGAAAAGTGCCAAGAAAATTTACACTTTTTAAACTTTGAACCGAAGAAACTAATGAATAACGACTCAGAACAAAATACAACTCTACGTAAACCTGATTGGTTAAGGGTTAAACTACCCACTGGGAAGGAATTTGCGAAGGTGAGTGAAATTGTAAGCACACATAAATTGCACACCATTTGTGATAGCGGAAGTTGTCCAAACAAAGGCGAATGTTGGGGAGCAGGCACTGCTACATTTATGATTCTTGGTAACATTTGTACCCGTTCCTGCGGGTTTTGTAATGTTGCCACAGGAAAACCAAAGGCCGTTGATTTACAGGAGCCGGAACGTGTTGCAAATTCCGTTAAGTTAATGAGTGTAAAACATTGTGTAATTACTTCCGTTGACCGAGATGATTTAAAAGATGGGGGAGCAGGCATTTGGGTGGAAACCATCAACGCAATAAGACGAGCGAGTCCGGCAACAAAATTTGAAACCTTAATTCCCGATTTTCAGGGAAAGTGGGAAAATCTGCAAATGATCATTGATGTGAAGCCTGATATCGTTTCGCATAATTTGGAAACCGTTAGAAGACTTACCAAAGAGGTTCGCATACAAGCCAAATATGATAGAAGCCTGGAAGTGCTGAAACGATTAAAAGAAGCCGGATTAAAAACCAAATCGGGCATTATGTTAGGCTTGGGCGAAACAGAAGAAGAAGTGTTAGAAACCATGAACGATTTGCGTGGCGTTAACTGCGACGTGTTAACCATAGGACAATATTTACAACCATCACCCAAACACCTTCCTGTAAAGGAATTTATAAAACCGGAAGTATTTGCCACCTATAAAACAATAGGTCTTGAAAAAGGTTTTCGTTTTGTAGAAAGCGGCCCGTTGGTGCGTTCTTCCTATCATGCCGAACGCCATATTTTTTAAAATGTTTTTGTTACTTTGCATCTCATTTATAACCCAATACTTTTATGAAAGTTGTTGACCATATCAAACAAGCCAAATCAACCTTGTTTTCAATTGAAATTTTACCTCCTTTAAAAGGTAAAAGCATTCAGTCTATTTTTGATGGAATTGATCCGTTAATGGAATTTAAGCCCTCATTTGTGGATGTTACTTATCATCGGGAAGAATATTTTTACAAAAAAAATCAAGCCGGAGTTTTAGAAAAAGTAAGCACACGCAAACGTCCGGGTACTGTTGGTATTTGTGCTGCCATTATGAATAAATACAAAGTGGACGCGGTGCCTCATATTATTTGCGGCGGTTTTAGTAAAGAAGAAACCGAGAATGCCTTGATTGATTTACACTTTTTGGGAATTGACAATGTGCTTGCATTACGTGGAGATTCATTAAAAAGTGAGCCGGGCTTTATTCCTGAACCTGATGGAAACGCATTTGCCGTGGATTTAGTAAAACAAACGGTTAACATGAATAAAGGAATTTATTTGCATGATGAACTTACAGAACTTTCACCAACCGACTTTTGTATTGGTGTTGCAGCTTATCCGGAGGTACACATGGACGCGTCGGACATTAATTCCGATTTAAAATATCTGAAAGCAAAAGTTGATGCAGGTGCTGAATACATTGTTACACAAATGTTTTTTGACAACTCTAAATTTTTTCAATTTGTAGCACAATGTCGTGAAATAGGCATCAACGTTCCAATTATTCCGGGATTAAAAATATTGAGCACTAAAAAACAAGCAAGTATTCTTCCTGAAATATTCAGCATTGATATTCCGGAACCGTTTATGAAGCAAATTGAAAAATGTGAAACGGATAAAGAAGTAAAAGAAGTGGGCATTGAATGGTGTATTGAGCAATCGAAAGAACTGATAAAAGGAAATGTACCTTGTTTGCATTTTTATACCATGGGTACTTCTGATGTAACTAAAAGAGTAGCAAGTAAAGTGTTTTAACGCCATTTTTACAGAGAGTAAGCAATAGAAATGGATTTTCTTAAATAAATATTTATGAGTACACCTACCATCGCAGGAATCCAGCAAATAGGAATAGGAATTCCTAATGTTCATGAAGCTTTTAAATGGTATCGTCAACATTTTGGGATGGACATACCCATTTTTGAAGAAGCTGCCGAAGCTAATTTAATGTTGCCTTATACGGGAGGTAAGCCCCATCAGCGCCATGCTATATTGGCTATTAACATGAAAGGCGGAGGCGGTTTTGAAATATGGCAATATACCAGCCGCACACCACAACCTTGTCCGTTTGAAATACAGGCGGGTGATTTAGGAATTTACTGCACGCGCATGAAAACGAGTGATGTGAAGGGTTCGTACGAATTTTTAAAATCGAAAAATGTAAATTTGGTAAGTAACTTAACGCAGGATGCGGGAGGCAATCCTACTTTTTATTTACGCGACCCCTGGAATAATTTATTTCAGATTGTTAAAAGCAGTTCCTGGTTTGGAAAAGGGATGCAACTTACCGGAGGGCCTGCAGGCTGTATGATTGGAGTATGTGACATTGAACGGTCGAAAAAGTTTTATGCGGATATTTTAGGATATGATACTATCGTTTATGACAAAACTGGCGTGTTTGACGACTTTAAAAATTTACCAGGCGGACAAAATAAATACCGCAGGGTTTTGCTAAAACACAGCAAGCCACGTGTTGGTGCATTTTCTAAACTGTTGGGCGAAAGCGAAATGGAATTGGTACAAGCACTTGAAAGAACACCTAAAAAAATATTTGAAAATCGTTTTTGGGGCGATCAAGGTTTTATTCACTTGTGTTTTGATATCACGAATCAAAATGCAATGAAACAATTATGTGCCGAAAAGGGCCATCCGTTTACGGTTGATAGCGGAGAAAAATTTGATATGGGCGAAGCCGCCGGACACTTCAGTTATATTGAAGATCCGGACGGAACATTGATAGAATTTGTTGAAACGAAAAAAATTCCAATCCTTAAAAAGCTAGGATGGTATTTGGATTTAAGAAAACGAGATGCTTTGCAACCATTGCCCGATTGGATGTTAAAGGCCTTGAAGTTCAATCGGGTAAAAGAATAAACGGTTTGTTTTAGAGAAAATTATTGTTATTCCAACATGATATTCCTGCAAAGCATCGTTCAGAATTTTTAACTCATACAAAATGAAAAATAAAATCAGCTTGTTTTTTTTGATTGCTTCAAATTTTATGTTTGCTCAAAATGACTGGAATTTTGGAGCAAGAGCAGGAATCAATTTGCTGCCTGTTCCCAAAGATGAGGTAATGGGACGACAAAATTATACCGGATTTAATGGGGGGCTTTTTGTTTCGAAACGCGTGTATAAAAAACTGGCGTTAAAAGTGGAGTTGAATTATACCGGAAAAGCTAAACAATACAGTTATTCTGAAAAAGCCTCCTTATTAAGTTCTTTTGGAAACATATTAGGCGGACTTGTGAATAATAGTACTATAAGTTCAGTAACACAATATGTGAATGATACAGTTTATAGTAATTACAAAGGAGTGGATAAATTAGGTTTTATTGAAATACCAGTAATTTTAACTTACAATGTAAAACAGTTTGATTTTGGAATTGGTGGATATACCTCGTTTTTAATTACAGCTAAAAGTAAACAGGAGCTAACTCAAAGTTCATCTTTTTATAATTTACTTCAACCTGTTATAGATTCACTTGGTTTTGCAGGCACTTTATTAAATGGTGTTATTGATGGTACTTATCCGGGATTAAAAGCTCCTGTTATTACAGAATCTACGAGTAAAGACATGTTTGTTAAAGTAGATTACGGAATGATAGCAGATATAACCTATCATTATGCACCAAATTTGTTTTTCAATTTACGTTATCAATATGGGTTTCCAAATTATAGAATTAGTCCATTACAAAAACCTGACAACTACACGTCATTTACTTTTAGTTTTGGATATCAGTTTGGCTGGACAAGAAGGAAAAGCTCTAAGTCCATAATTTAATAATAAACCGCAAAAAAAAGTAACGTAAAGTTATTCCGAATGCCTGTGCTGAGCTTGCCGAAGTATGATTCGGAATCTATTGTAAACAGATGCTGAATCATACTTCGGCAAGCTCAGTACAGGCGTTCAGCATGACGACCTATTTAATAGTTTAGATAGCGGTTTATTATAAAACACTCCGGAAGATACCAAACAAAATTTTAAGGGATTCCAGTTCTATTAAAAACTCTCTTATAGAAACGATTGTTTTGGAGGCGAATAATTCAAAAACTTATATATCCCCCTTCTTATTCAGAAAATGTGATGAAACCAGAAAAAAAATAAGCAAGACAAAATATATATTTTGCCTTGCTTAACTTACAAATGGGATTGGTATATTATTTTTTCGTTGCAGGTGTGGCCGGAGGAGCTGCAGGTGTTGCTGTAATACCTAATTTTTTCACTACTAAGCTCATTATATCTTCTGTTGGGTCTGAAAACAAAACTACACCTGTACTTGTATCTAACACGTATTTAAAACCATTTTCTTTTGCAACTTGCTCAATGGCTTTTTTAGCTTTATCAAAAAGAGGTTTTGAAAGTTCAGCACTTTTCTTTTGATAATCTACCTGTGCTTGTTGTTGAAAGTCCTGAATACGTTGATTCAAATCATTCAATTCTTTTTCTCTGGATGCTCTCACTATTTCTGCCAAATCTTTTGATTCAGCTTGGTACTTCGCATATTTATCTTGGAGTTCAGCTTGCATAGCAGTTATTTGAGATTCCAATTGTTTGGCATATTCCTGCATATCTTGTTCTGCCTTTTTATGTTCAGGCATCAACTTGTGAAGAGAGTCTAAATTGATATGAGCAGTTTTTTGTGCACTGACATTAGTAAATGAAGCCGCTGCTATAATAGCACCTACAGCAAATGATTTGATGATTTTTTTCATGTTTTTTTATATTTAATTATTAAAGGTAATTTATTTAATGTAACCCAACTGCTTTAAAACGGCATCGCTTTTGTCTAGTTTTTCGCTCGTGTAAAGCATCGTTATTGCATTCGCTTTATCAAAAATAATGGCATATCCCCCCTTTGTTGCTATGGCTTTTATGGCATTGTATATTTTATCCTGAATGGGCTTTACCAGTTCTTGTCTTTTTCTGAATAATTCTCCATCAATTCCAAATCTTTTTTTTTGTAAATCTCTGGCTTCAGTCTCTCTTGCCGTAATATCAGCTTCACGTTTTTTTCTCATGTCCTCTGTCAATAAAATTTGTTCTGCATCAAAAGCATTGCGCATTTTATTTATTTCTTCGTATTTCAATTCTATTTCTTTTTGCCATTGAGTGGAGGATGCATTTAATTCTTCCTGTGCTTTTTTGTATTCAGGAATTTGACTCAAAATATACTCTGTATCAACATACGCTACTTTTTGTTGAGCAAAAGTAACCGCATTTGTAATAAATAAGATGCCAAGTATAACAATTATTTTTTTCATATTCTACTTGCTTTTTAAGGTTCGCAAAGTTATACTTTTTTTATTTACAAGTCTCCAATCGAAGCGCCTATTGTAAAGTGAAACTGCCCTTTTTGCATTGCTGCACCATTACCGTAATTAGAATCATCCAATCGCCAACCATAATCAAAACCAAGTAAACCAAACATTGGTAAAAATATTCTTACACCAGGGCCGAAAGAACGCTTAACATTAAACGGATCAAATTCCTGTATGGTATTCCAGGAATTACCTGCATCAAGAAAAGCCAATAAAAATACAGTTGCTTGTGGGTTTAAAGTTATAGGATAACGTAATTCCATTGAATATTTTGCAATAAAAGCAGCACCACCTGTAGGAGACACAGAGCCATTATCATCATAACCCCTTAATGCGATAATTTCTCTGCCACCTACTGCATAACCCGTTAAACCACTACCGCCTAAATAAAATCGTTCAAAAGGAACAGCACCTGTTTTTGAGTCGTATGCGGACAAAAATCCAAAGCCGGCGGATGTTTTTAAAATCAAATTTCGGGCTTCTTTTCCTTCACTACCGCGCTTATTGGTAAGATTCGTGAAATTTTTCACTGAAAATTTATATTTTTGATACTCTGCAAATTTGTATCGTTCCTGAAGAGTCATATCACTGGAGTAAGTCTTATCATTAAACAATGAGTAGGGAGGTGTAAACTGTCCGGTTAAGGAGATTTGCGAACCACGAGTTTCAAAAATAGGTTTATCTATAGAATTTCGTTGAAGAGAAACTTTGTAGAAGATATTATTAGAATATCCGTTTTCAAAAGCTAAAAAAGTGCTGTAATTTTGTAATTGGTAATATTGATAATCTATTTCTTGAAATAAGGTAAAATAATCATCCGGCTTTTTCAAACGTTTTCCTAATCCTACCGAAACACCTGTAATACTTAATCCCTGATAGGTAGGATCAGATTGTACCACTCCATTTGTTTGTACAGAATGGTAAGCTGTAACGCTTAATGAATTAGGTTTTTTGCCTCCTAACCAGGGTTCAGTAAAGGAAATATTATACGATCGGTATGCTAATCCGTTTGACTGGGCCTGAACGCTTAAACGTTGACCATCGCCGGATGGTAATGGTTTCCAAGCATCTTTATTGAAAAAATTGCGAGCGGAAAAATTGGTGAATGAAACACCTAGCGTCCCTATTAAACGTCCGCCACCATAACCTCCTGAAAGTTGTATTTGGTCTGATGGTTTTTCTTCAACGGTGTATAAAATATCAACCGTTCCGTTTGCCTGATTTGGAATAGGTGTAACGTTCGTTTTTTCAGGATTAAAATACCCTAACTGTGATAACTCCCGCTGAGAACGAATTACGTCTGATCGTCTGAACAACTGCCCTGGTTGAGTTCTTATTTCTCGTAAAACAACGTGATCATTTGTTTTTGTATTTCCGGCAATTGTTATTTTATTGATGGTAGCTTGCTTTCCTTCATAAATGCGCATTTCAAAATCAATAGAATCTCCTGATGCCATAGTTTCAACAGGTGTAACATTAAAAAACAAATAACCCTCATCCATATATAGGGATGAAACATCATTTCCATTAGGATTCATGAACAGCTTAGTTTGTAACTGAGACATGTTATAAACATCCCCTTTTTTGATTCCAAGTACATTACTTAATGTTTTACTTGGGTATTTGCTGTTACCTATCCAGTTGATATTGCGGAAATAATATACATGCCCCTCATCCACTACTACATCAATATTGATATGCTCTTTATCAACTCTGTACACACTGTCTCTAACTATTCTGGCATCTCTGTATCCTTTTTCATTGTATTTATCTATCAATGCTTTTTTGTCTTTCTCAAAATCAGCTTCTTTTAGTTTACCTGCATTAAAAGGATTCCACCATTTCTTCGCTTTTGTTTCCTTAAAGGTCATACTCAACTTCAATGGTGTAAATGCCGTTACTCCTATAAAGTTTATTTTTTGAATGCGAATTTTATTACCCTTATCTACATTAATATTAAGAACAGCCGTATTGTCCTCCTTAATATCCTTCTCGGTTTTGGTGTCCACTTTTACGTCAAGAAATCCTTTTTCTATATAAAAATCCTTTATCGTTTGTATAGCTGATGCAATAATCACATCAGTAAGTACTTTACCTTTCGATAATTTTATTTTTTCACGCAAGTCATCGGCTTCACCTTTTTTCACGCCTGTAATAGTGTATTTAGATAATTTCGGACGTTCTGTTACTTGTATATTAAGATAAATGACATTCCCCTCTATCTTACTTGCCGTAATCTTAATGTCTTCAAAAAGCCCCTGTTTCCAAAGGTTTTCAATGGCAGCAGAAATTCGGTCGCCAGGTACTTGCACCTTGTCGCCAACATTTAAGCCTGAAAGAAGTTTTAATACATTTACATCCAAATGGTCGGAACCGGTAACCATAATACTCCCTATTTCATATTCCTTTGGAGCAGCATAGTTTATTATAGAAGTTGTGGGTGCACTTTCAAAATTTTGCGATTTTAATGCAAAATTCAATAGGGATAATAAACTCAGGAAATATATTTTTTTTAGCATCAGAATTACAAGGTTAATTGATCGCTTGTTTGTCCAAATCTGCGCTCTCTATTCTGAAAATCCACAATCGCTTCATAAAAATCTTCTTTGCCGAAATCGGGCCAAAATGTATCGGTAAAATACAATTCAGAATAAGCTAACTGCCATAGCAAAAAGTTGCTGATGCGATGTTCGCCGCTGGTTCTTATCATCAATTCAGGATCAGGAATAGTTGCTGTGCACAAATGTTTATTAAACACATCCACAGTTATATTTTCGGGCAAAAAGCTCTTTGTCGGCTACTTTTTTAGCTATTTCTTTAACGGCATTAATAATTTCCCATTGTGCACTATAGCTAAGCGCCAACACCAGTGTCATATGTGTGTTGTTTTTAGTGTTTTCAATAGCCTCCTGTAATTCATTATAACAAGCAACAGGTAGGTTTTTTATATCACCTATGGCTTGCAAACGAATGTTGTTTTTGTTTAGTGTTTTTGTTTCTTCGTTGATAGTATGCACCAATAAACTCATCAGAGCATCCACTTCATCCTTTGGGCGATTCCAGTTTTCCGTTGAAAAGGCATAAAGGGTTATATATTTAATACCTATTTCGGCAGCAGCCTCAACTGTATCACGCACCGATTTTACTCCGTTTTCGTGTCCAAAAGTACGCTTTTCTCCTTTTTGCTTTGCCCACCTGCCGTTGCCGTCCATAATAATTGCCACATGCAAAGGCAATTTTTCCTTACTGATTTTTTCTTTAAAACTCATTCATCAAATTATATATAATCTTTATAAACTATCCGCCTCCCATTTTAAGAGCCCCGGCACAGGAATTAGATTTGTTGATACGTATAGTTAACACAATCCCAAAGAATGAATACCAGTCCTTAGTTCCCGGATTTCCTCTTTGTTTCCCTACATCCGAAATATTAGGTTCTTTTCCCAATCGTTTATCTGCCATAGCTGCGGACAAGGATCCTATCTGATCAGTTAGTATTGCAGGACTATAATATGTGGTACTTACATCATCCAGATAATCGGTAAATGTTTTACGCATCCCCCATTCAAATCCCACGCACATGTTTTTTGAAAAACCTGTTTTAAATCCAACACCAAAAGGAATAGAAATTTGGGTAAGTCTGTATGGATGTGATAAAGATCCACCGGGTAGTCCTTCCCCTTCGGTTGACAATGGCTGAAGGTCAACCCATTGTCCATTTGCTGCTTGCCCCTGAGGGTTAAAATGAAAACCTGCTAACCCCATAAAAATGTAGGGTGAAAAATTATGATCGTCATTGCCACCTATTTTATAATTCAAAAAATTAAATTCAAATTGTGTTGATAGTTCGGTAACGGACGATTTGAAATCCAAATTACGATCTTGTTGCCATTGAGAGCTGGAGTAGGAATCGCTTGCCGTTATGGTGCCCATTAATAAATTGGCCCTTATTGCAGCCCGTTGATTAAAACTATACCTGAAAACAATACCTCCTGCAGGTTTCGTAAATTGGAATTGCTTATTATTTAAATCGCCAATATAATAGGAGCCTCCTACCATAACACCTACATCAACTTTAGTGCTTTTGCTATACTGAGCGAAGCCTAAAAGCGGTACTGCAATACTTATCGTTAATATATTAAAAAACTTTTTCAAGTTTATATAACTAAATTTTAGTTGTTTTAGTGTGTTTTCCGAAAATGGAGAGCAAATATAATGTTATTTTCTTTTAAAAGGATTTTAAAATCAGGCATCTTAGCGGACAGTGCGGAAATAAAAAAATCCGCGTTAAGCGGAATTTTTTCGTGAAATTATCGGCTCGTTTTAAGTTTAGCGTATTAATTTAATTTTGCCTTTCTGTTCGTATTTTTTACCATCAATCCCTTCGGCATTAACAATGTAATAATAGATACCTGCCGCTACCTTTTCGCCCTTTAACGTCGTACCATCCCATTGCCCGTCAACCCCAACCCATTTATAAACCAACTGTCCTTTTTTATCAAAAATCTGGGCTTCCATCTCATTAATGTTTTTACCTTGTATGGTAAACACATCTGCAATGCCATCTCCATCAGGCGATACCGTATTCGCAGAAGCGTGTGGCTCTGATGAATTTCCGGTAACCGTAATTTTAATACTATCTGTAGAAATTTTTCCATCAGCAGCTTTTGAATGAAGTGTAATTGTGTGAACTCCCGGTTCAATAAATACACATGGAGGATTTGACAATTTACTTGAATTTTGCCCATCACTGAATGTCCAGGTGTTTTCTGTGCCTGTTCCCATATTAGTTAAATTAACTACCAAAGGAGGCGCACCACTTACGGGGTTAGCCGAAATTTTTGCAACGGACTTTTCGGAAAGATCTTTTATAATGGATTTTATTTTTTTGGGATCTATGCTGCTTACTTCAACGATAGAGGTGTTTTTAAAACTTTTCTCTTCTTCTTTCGGTGAACTTTCGGTTACAACCTTTTCGGTGTCAACAGGTTTAATTTCTTCTGTTAACTCTTTTTTTGAAGTGGTTGTATTAGTAGTTGCAACAGGTTGCTCTGTAATTACTGGCGCTACATCAACTTTGTTGGTTTCCTGCTGATGTTTTTCTGAAGGTAAAGCTTTCTCCATAAAAAAAACGGTACCAATAACTGTAACAACCGACGATGCAATGGCTACAAGTGTATTTGTTCCTACCTTACTGATAAGAAACTTAATAAAAACACCCAAGCTGCCCCATTTCAGAACACTTTTTATGTTGTCCCAAACCTTTGGCTTAACATCCGACTCATAGCTGTCAAACGATTCCTTAAACAAATCGTCTATGTCCTTTTTATCTTTTTCCATTGTTATTTATCCAAAGCTATTATTTTTTGTAAATAAGCTCGTGCCCTCGAGTACTGCGATTTAGAAGTCCCTTCCGAAATATTAAGCATATTTGCTATTTCGGCATGGCTGTATCCTTCAATGGCATACAAGTTAAAAATCGTTCTGCCTCCGGGGGGTAAACTTTGTATAATTTTTAAAAGTTCTTTTGTTTTTAAATTATCATTTGCAAAACCTGACGATGGTAACATAAAGTCTACATTATCCAGCTCTATATTTTGTTTAAACTTTTTATTCTTTCTAATCTCCGTCAGGGCGGTGTTTACCATTATTTTTTTTATCCAACCCTCCAACGACCCTGTACCCTTAAACGCCTCAATATGGTCAAAGACTAATATGAAGCCATTTTGCAAAACATCCTCTGCCTCTTCAACACTATCGAAATACCTCAAACAAACACCCATCATTTTTCGGGAAAATTTGTCGTACAAATATTTTTGAGCAATTGCATTTTTTTTAATGCATCCTTCCACTATTTGCTCATCAGTCATTTGTTATATTGTCCTGCTCGTTTTAATCTTTTAGTTTATTGTCACCCATATGATGCAAATACTGCAACTTTGGTTGCATCATTAAATATTAATTTAAACTAAACACTAAATTCTTCTATAAAACTATAACTTTGTGTTTATGAGAAAAGACTCCAAAAATAAAAATAAAGGTAAAAGTAAGCGTTTTTTTTTCGAAGAAATACTAAAAGTGTTATCAAAAAATTCGCAAACACCTTTAAACTATAAACAAATAGCCGCTGAACTTGGTGTTTATGACCAATCGGAGCGATTGTTAATTGTTACTATTTTAGATGAATTAAAAGCCAAAGAACTTGTTTCGGAACCTGAAAGGGGCAAATTTAAAATTAAAAGTCGCGAAACAATAATTACCGGTAAAGTGGACATGACCGGTAAAGGAACAGCCTACATTACTTCCGAAGAAATGGAAGATGATGTGATGGTGGTGCCTCATAAAACTTTAAATGCCTTACATGGCGATATTGTTAAGGTGCGCCTGTCGCCCAAATTTGGCGGGCGACAAGAGGGAGAAATTATTGAAATAGTGGAGCGCGCCAAAACAGATTTTGTGGGAGTTATCCAGCTATCAGCTAAGTTTGCCTTTTTAGTACCCAGCAGCAATAAAATGCACGTAGATATATATGTGCCGCTGGAGAAGCTGAACGGAGCAAAAAACGGACAAAAAGCCATTGTACGAATTGTTGAATGGCCAAAAAATGGTGTAAACCCGATTGGAGAAGTGATTGAAGTATTGGGCAATGTTGGAGAAAATGACACCGAAATGCACGCCATACTGGCTGAATACGGGTTGCCATATGCATTTCCAAAAGATGTAGAGCGTGTGGCGGATTTAATTCCAACAATCATTTCTGAAGATGAAATTGCTAAAAGACGTGATTTCAGAACGGTGACCACCTTTACCATCGACCCGCATGATGCCAAGGATTTTGACGATGCACTTTCCATTCAAAAATTACCGAACGGAAACTGGGAAATAGGTGTACACATTGCCGATGTGAGTCATTATGTAAAACCTGAATCAATACTTGATAAAGAAGCTTTTTCGAGAGCAACCTCTGTTTATTTGGTGGATAGAGTAGTACCCATGTTGCCCGAAGTGTTATCCAATAATGTTTGTTCACTTCGTCCTAACGAAGACAAGCTCTGTTATTCCGCAGTATTTGAAATGACAGACGATGCTGAACTGGTGGACGAATGGTTTGGGAGAACCATTATTAATTCCAACAGACGCTTTACTTATGAAGAAGCCCAACTGGTGATTGAAACGGAGGAAGGAGACTATACAAACGAAATTTTAACCTTAAACAGACTGGCAAAAATGTTGCGTGCCAATCGCTTTAAAAAGGGCAGCATTGCTTTTGAAAAAATGGAAATAAAATTTCATTTGGATGAAGCCGGAAATCCTACAGGTGTTTATCTGAAAACGGTTAAAGATTCCAATCAGTTAATTGAAGATTTCATGTTGCTTGCAAATCGTAAAGTGGCTGAATTTATTGGCAAAGCCAAAGATAAAAAACAACCAAAACGTCCCTTTGTATATCGTGTTCACGACAAACCCAATCCTGACAAACTTACTTCCTTTGCTGAATTTGTAAGCAAGTTCGGGTACAAACTCAATTTAAAAAATGATAAATCAACTACCGATTCCATTAACAGTTTATTAAAAGAAGTAAATCAAAAAAAAGAATCGGGAATGATTGAAATGCTTGCCATACGTACCATGGCAAAAGCTATATACACTACAAAAAATATTGGGCATTATGGCTTGGGTTTTGAATATTACACACATTTTACTTCACCCATACGCCGTTATCCCGATGTAATGGTACATCGCTTACTGCAACATTATCTGGACGGAGGAAAAAATCCGGAGGAAGCAAAACTGGAAGAGCAATGCAAACATTCATCCGACATGGAAAAACTGGCAGCCGATGCCGAACGCTCGTCTATCAAATACAAACAGGTGCAGTTTTTAATGGACAAGATTGGACAAGAGTTTGACGGTGTTATATCCGGTGTTACCGAATGGGGAATTTTTGTGGAAGTGATAGAAAATCATTGCGAAGGAATGGTACGCATACGCGATTTGAGAGATGATAATTATTATTTTGATGAGGATAATTATTGCCTTAAAGGCAGAAGATACGGCAAGGTACTTACCCTGGGCGACACCGTGAGAATAGAAATAAAACGTGCCGACCTTACAAAAAAACAATTGGATTTTGCCTTGGTAGAAACGCCTGAACGCAAACAAAAATTTGTACCAAAACCGGAATACAGAAAAGCCGCGCGTAAATTACCTGCACCTGCTCAACAACCCGAAGAAGAAGTAAAACCCCTAAGTAAACCTTTTAGAGAAAAGAAAGTTATTGTTAAAGAAAAAAACAATACTTCTTCCTCTAAGGATCCTCGTTTTTACGATGAATGGGGCTTTGAGATTTAGAAAAGTTTGTTTGTAATTGGTTTGTTCTGCTCTTTCTGCTGTACTTCCAAACATTATTATTCCTAATTCGAATCATACTCGAACTGACAACTATGTTGACGAACAATAAGAAGAGAGCTCTACACGACTTTATTGCAGGATCTGTTGTAATAAGAACTCTTAATATTAAGTAAACCTACCGCTAACAGCTAAGATTTCGTTGTGTCTGGAGGGCGTACAATGAAATCTATGATGCACGGAACCACGTGCGTTGGTTGATAGGGCAAGTTTTTTAAAAAATTCGCTCTAAAATTTGTTTCCTTATTAAGAAACTTCTACTTTTGGTGAAAATTAAGAGCGTGACCGAGAAATTTAAAGTAATATTTTTAGAAGAAGCGGATGACTTTCTAAATGGTTTAGACCCTAAATCCAAAGAAAAAATAATTTATAATATTCGTAAAGCTCAAGTAATTAATAACAATGAACTTTTCAAGAAACTAAATGGCGAAACGTGGGAATTTAGAACCTTGCATAACAATCGTATTACAGACTTTTTGCATTTTGGGACAAGACAGAAAAAAATCCAAGTGTTGTGGTTTCGACACATGGGCTAGTAAAAAAGACTGATAAAATTCCTCAGGCAGACCTTGACAAAGCAGACAGAATAAGAAAAATATATTACGAACAAAAAACTAAAAAGAAATGAAAAACAAGACCTTGAAAATATACACCCTAGATGAAATTACCGACAAACATATTGGTAAAAAAGGGACTGCGAAACGCGACGCATTTGAAAACGAACTACGTTTAGATTTGCTTGGAGATGCTATTAAACAGGCACGTAAGGAAAGACACTTGACGCAAGAACAACTTGGAGAATTGGTAGGGGTTAAAAAAGCACAAATTTCAAAACTCGAAAACAGCTTGACTGACGCTCGGTTTGAGACAATTATGAAGGTGTTTAAAGCCTTAAATGCAAAAATAAACTTTAATGTAGAATTACTTAATCAAAAAGTGAAGCTAGCCTAAGTAGAAAGAAAACCTGCTGATAACAGCTAAGATTTCGTTGCGTCCGAAGGGCGAACAATGAAATCTTAGCTGCACAGAACCTCGTGCGCTTGGGGATATAACATCTATGCTGAAGTTTTTGCCTCTGGTTAGGCGAAGTGTCTCGCCTAAAATACGTAATATGTTTTTCATCACAATATCCCTTTTCAAACACCTTGGAGTTCATCCAAATTGCAAATTTTCACACTCTTGCCATCTTGTCAGCATAACGCTACTGGCATACCGTTTGAAAGTAGCTGCCGTCAAATTTTAATTAATCATTAACGATATAAATCTTAATAAAATGCAAACCGGAAAAATTAATGTTCAAACGGAAAACATTTTCCCAATTATCAAAAAGTTTTTATACAGCGACCACGAAATATTTCTTCGCGAATTGGTTTCAAATGCTGTGGATGCCACTCAAAAGTTAAAAACACTTAGCGCAATAGGTGAAGCCAAAGGCGATCTGGGCGATATAAAAGTAGAAGTGATTATTGACAAACCTGCCAAAACACTTACCATACGTGATAAAGGCATTGGTCTTACCGCCGAAGAGGTGGAAAAATACATCACCCAAATTGCATTTAGCGGTGCCGAAGAGTTTGTAAATAAATACAAGGATAAAACACCTGAAGCCAATTCCATCATCGGACATTTTGGTTTAGGATTTTATTCCGGTTTTATGGTGGCAAAAAAAATCGAGATATTTTCATTGTCGTATAAAGAAGGTGCTAAGGCTGTGCGCTGGGAATGTGACGGCAGCCCCGAATATAAAATTGAAGAAATCGAAAAAACATCGCGCGGAACCGACATTGTATTGCACATTGCCGAAGATTCTGAGGAGTTTTTAGAAGAATACAGAATTGAACAATTACTTACCAAATATTGTAAATTTTTACCTGTTGAAATTAAATTCGGAACGCGTAAAGAAGGTGAAAAAGACAAAGAGGTTGAAGTTGATAATATCATTAATAACCCAAGCCCGGCCTGGACAAAAAAACCTTCGGAGTTAAAAGACGAAGACTACAAAAGTTTTTATAGAGAACTTTATCCAATGAATTTTGAAGACCCTTTGTTTCATATTCATTTGAATGTTGATTATCCTTTCAACTTAACGGGGATATTATATTTTCCAAAGCTGAACAAGTCGTTTGAACTTAAAAAAGATAAAATACAATTATACTGTAATCAGGTATTTGTTACCGATTCGGTAGAAAATATTGTTCCTGACTTTTTAGCATTATTGCAAGGTGTTATCGATTCGCCTGATATTCCGTTAAACGTAAGTCGCAGTTATCTGCAAAGCGATTCGAACGTTAAAAAAATATCGGCACACATTACCAAAAAAGTGGCGGATAAATTAGAAGAACTATTTAAAAATAACCGTGCTGATTTTGAAAGCAAATGGGAAGACATTAAAATATTTGTTCAGTACGGAATGCTTTCGGATGAAAAGTTTTACGACAAAGCTCAAAAGTTTGCATTACTTAAAAATACCGACGGGAAGTTTTACACACTTGAAGAGTTTGCCACAAAAGTAAAACCAACTCAAACCAACAAGGACAATAAAGTTGTGTATCTTTATTCAAGCAATGTTGAAGAGCAACACAGTTATATCGAAACTGCCAAAGAACGTGGTTATGATGTACTGGTATTCGATAGTCCTATTGACTCACATTACATCAATCAATTGGAATCAAAATTAGAAAACACCTCGTTTGTGCGTGTAGATGCTGATACTATTGATAAGCTGATAAAGAAAGATGAAGTGCAACCTTCAAAACTGAGTGAAGAAGAACAAAATCAATTAAAACCGGTAGTGGAATCGGTTGTTCCTAAAGAAAAGTTTACGGTTGCATTTGAGAGTTTAAGTGAAAAAGATGCTCCAATGTTAATTACAAAGCCTGAATTTATGCGTCGTATGAAGGACATGAGCGCCTTAGGCGGAGGAGGAATGAGTATGTACGGCTCATTACCGGACATGTTCAACTTGGTAGTAAATAGCAACCATCCTTTAATTTCAAAAATTTTGAATGAAAAAAATAATGATAAGCAAAAGGAACTGACAAAACAGGCTGCTGATTTGGCAATGCTCTCTCAAGGTCTTTTAAAAGGTGAGGATTTAACCAAGTTCATTAAGCGCAGTGTTGAATTAATTGATTAAGTTTACTGACAATAAATGTCATCATTACCTGTAGTGAGTATTGGACTGTAGTTTGCCAAAATATATGCACACTATTTATTAATTATTTAAAAACAAAAAACTAAACAAATGAAAAAAACATGGATTATAATTGGGTCAATACTTGCCCTTATTGTGATTGTATTTATGCAGTACAGAAGCAACTTCAATACAGCCAACGAATATCAAAAAGAAGTGGACAAAACATGGGGTGATGTACAATCGAGCTATCAACGCCGTGCCGATTTGATTCCTCAGTTAGTGGCAACTGTAAAAGGTGCAGCAGCAAATGAAAGAGGTATTTTAACCGAAGTAACTCAGGCACGTGCAGGCATTGTAAATGCTAAAACACCACAGGATATGGAATTGATGGGCAAAAAAATAAATACAGCTATCAACTTAGCTTTTGAAGCCTATCCTCAAATTCGTTCTACAGAAAACTTTCAGGCATTGCAAGCACAGTTAGAAGGAACAGAAAACCGTATTAACTATGCCCGAGATGGATACAATGCGGCCGTAAATACATACAATACACATATTTCAGGATTCCTGAATGAAATGTTATTAAACAAAACCAGATTTCCGGCAAGAGAAGCATTCAAAGCTGCTGAAGGAAGTGAAAAAGCTCCGGAAGTAAAATTCTAATTAAAATGAAGGCGAAAAATTTTTTTAGCAAGGAACAACAAACTTCCATTGTGCAAGCTATTGCCAATGCTGAAAAAAACACTTCCGGTGAAATAAGGGTGCAAGTAGACGATACTTGTAAAGGAGAGGTGTTAGATATTGCCGCCAATCATTTTAAAAGATTAAAAATGCATAAAACAGAACTTCGTAACGGAGTTCTGTTTTATATTTCAGTGGATGATAGAAAGTTTGCAATAATAGGCGACAAAGGCATTCATGAAAAAGTGCCCGACGACTTTTGGAATTCGGTACGTGATAGTGTGTTATCGCATTTTAAAAAACAGGAGTTTAGCATAGGCTTAATTAAAGGCATTGAAATGGCAGGAGAAAAATTAGGTGTGTTTTTTCCATATCAAAAAAATGACACCAATGAATTAAGCAATGACATAAGCTTTAACAAGTAAACTCGATGGAAATCAATTTAACATGCTTACAACAATATTCTGATAAAAAAGGATATTCAATTAACATAGAAATAAATATCGAGCCACCTTATAGTTCCGTCTTAAGAATAGTTAAAGGTAAATACGAGCAAAATGGCGATACAGCCGTACATCTTGATTATAAAGATTTCAAAGAAATTCTTTTACTGAACAATGTGCTTGGTGAAAAGGGATTGTTAAAAGCTGAACGTGAAAATCTATCAAGTGATTTAAGAAGAGGTGTTGGCATTAGAAATAAACATGAAGAAAAAATAGATGATTTAATTTATGGAACTGTTTTAAAATATTTAACCCAAATGTTGAATGCTGCCTCGGGGAAAATATTTTACCCCGAAATAAAACCGTTAGAAAAACATAAAGAAATCTATTTTAAAAATGAACAAAATATAAGTTTATAAATTAAGAATGAATCTCGTCTTTAAATGTTAAAAAAACTCTTTTTTTTCCTTTTCCTGTTTTCATTCACAGCCATATCTTTATCTGCTGCTAATGATCCTATTCCTGAGCCTTCTCACAAATTGGTGAATAATTATTCTGCCACCGGCTTTATTAATGCTCAGGAAGAACAAATTCTTGAAAGTAAGCTGGAAACCTTTTCAAATCAAACATCCAACCAAATTGTAATTGTAATTATTGACGATTTGGGCGGCATGGAACCCTGGGAGTTTGCCACAAAGCTTGGTGCTAAATGGGGTGTGGGACAAGGAAAAATGAACAACGGAATTATTATTCTGATAAAACCATCCGGCGGACCGGGAGAACGCAAATACTTTATTGCTATTGGTAAAGGGCTGGAAGGTGCCATACCTGATATTACCACCAAACAGATAGAAGATAAGGAATTATTACCCAATTTAAAAGCGGGTAATGCTTTTGACGCATTGGATAAAACCACAGATGTATTGATGGCATTGGCAAAGGGAGAATACAATTCCGACCAATACGCAAAAAAACAAGAATCACCCGATAAACTTTCGATGGCAATTATATTGCTAATCATTCTTGTATTTTTAATCATCAGTATTAAAAATGGAGGTGGCAGAAATAATGGTCCAATGGGCTTTGGAACCGGATTTCTATTTGGTTCGATGCTGGGTGGAGGTGGACGCAGCAGTGGTTTTGGCGGCGGTGGCGGTTTCGGAGGCTTTGGCGGGGGAGGCTTTGGTGGTGGTGGTTCCGGAGGCAATTGGTAATTTTAAAGAATATTTTTAATTTTGAAGATACAAATTGAGCGTAGATATAGATTATAAAAAATCATCATCTAAGCCGTTCTTGTTCTGTTAATTTTTAAATTAGGACATTATGTTATCAAAATCAACATTAGGTTTTTTAAAAGACTTAGCATTAAACAACAACCGTGAATGGTTTACCGAAAATAAATCTCGTTATGAAACCGCTAAAGCAGACTTTGAAAAGTTTATAGATGCACTTATTCCTAAGATTGCTGCCTTTGATAAAAGCGTAGCGAATAATACAGCAAAAAGTTGTGTTTTCAGAATATACCGTGATGTGCGTTTTTCGAAAGATAAATCGCCTTACAAAACTCATTTTGGTGCTTATATCACCTCCTCTGTTAAAAAATCTGAAGTGCATGCAAATGCAGGATATTATATCCATATAGAAGACGGCGCATCTTTACTTGCGGGTGGTGCTTATACTCCACCAACCGATTGGCTGAATGCTATACGTCAGGAAATTGATTATAATACCGAAGAGTTTAAAAAGATCATTAATGGTAAAGAATTTAAAAAATATTTTGGTGACATTGAGGGTGAAAAATTATCACGACCACCAAAGGGATACGAATCAACGCATCCTGAAATAGAAATATTAAAACTAAAAAGTTTTTTGGCTTCGCATAGTCTGTCCAATAAACAATTGTTGGCAGATGATCTATTATCGCACAGCACAAAAGTGTTTAAAACATTGTATCCTTTCAATAGTTTTTTGAACAGAGCGAAAGATTAAATCTTTTTTGATTTACTGTTTATAGCCTGTTTAAATTTCCTTGCTAAAAATATATTGTCACTCAATAGTTCTCGATATGCTCACCGAAAAGGCTCGCTACTCGAACTGACATCCGTATTTTCGCACGGTCACTTCGAGTAGGCTTTTTCAGCTGTATCGAGAAGTGAATATTGAAAATTATATACTTAACAACTATTCGGATGAAATTTAAACAGGCTCTTAGCTCTTTCCAACAACATCAGATTACTTTACTTCCGTACAAAAAAGCTTTGTTAAACTGCCCTCATAGTTCATCTCCCAGTAAGTAATGTTCTTTAAATGTTAATAAATCTGAAAAATAATAATATCAATTCTAGTTACCTTTGCGCAATATTTAAATTAAAATAAGAATGATTGTAACTGATAAGTTTACCGCCCGTCACAATGGCCCACGTGAAAGTGACATTACCTTGATGTTGAAAAAAATCGGAGCAAACTCTGTTGATGAGTTAATTGATCAAACGATACCTGCTGCTATACGTTTGAAGAAGCCATTGAATTTGCCGGAAGGAATGACGGAATATCGCTATCAAAAGCATTTAAGAACAATTGCTGCGAAAAATAAAGTTTACAAAACTTATATAGGTTTAGGTTATTACAATACCATTGTTCCACCTGTTATTCAGCGCAACATACTTGAAAATCCGGGTTGGTACACAGCTTACACACCTTATCAGGCAGAAATTTCCCAAGGCAGATTAGAAGCGCTGTTAAATTTTCAGACCATGATTATGGATTTAACAGGCATGCCAATTGCCAATGCTTCATTGCTGGACGAGGCAACTGCTGCTGCTGAGGCAATGACCATGTTGCACAACAATCGTTTGCGCGAGGCAGTAAAAAATGGAGCCAATAAATTTTTCGTGTCCGACGAATGTTTCCCTCAAACCATTGATTTATTGGTTACACGTGCTACTCCACTGGCTATTGAAATAGTAATCGGCGATTTTAAAAAACAAAAACTAGATACATCTTTCTTTGGTGCATTGCTTCAATATCCAACTGTTGATGGTAAAGTACACTCATACTCCGATTTTGTAAAAAAGGCAAAAGAAATAAACGTTGCAGTTGCAGTTGCCGCAGATATTTTAAGTTTGGTTGTATTAACTCCTCCCGGAGAATGGGGCGCAGATGTTGTTGTTGGTAACACGCAACGCTTTGGTGTACCTATGGGTTACGGTGGACCTCATGCTGCGTTTTTTGCATGTAAAGAAGATTACAAAAGAATTTTACCCGGGCGTATAATTGGTGTTTCTATGGATGCGAATGGCAATCAGGCATTGCGCATGGCATTGCAAACACGTGAACAACACATTCGCAGAGATAAAGCAACTTCAAATATTTGTACTGCTCAGGCATTGTTAGCCATCATGGCAAGCATGTATGCAGTTTATCATGGTGCCGAAGGATTAAAAGATATCGCACAACAAGTGCATTTGAACGCAGTAAGTTTGGCTGATAACCTGAAAAAATTAGGTTATACTATTGATGAGGCTGCGTTTTTCGATACAATTAAAGTAAATGGAACCGATAATGCAAAAATAAAATCATTGGCTGAAGCAGCTGAAATCAACTTGAGATATGCCGATAATTATATTACCATTTCAATTGACCAAACTACAGATGCTGACGATATCAATGCGCTTATTGAAGTGTTTGCAAAAGCAGCAGGTAAAACGGCATTTAAAGTATCTGAAAAAGAAATTTTCGGTGGCAAATCAGCACTCGTGTTTCGTAAATCATCGTTCTTAACACACCCGATTTTTAATACCTACCATTCCGAATCGGAAATGATGCGTTATATCAAACGTTTGGAGAATAAAGATTTGTCATTAACGCACTCCATGATTTCTTTAGGTTCATGCACCATGAAGCTGAATGCGGCTTCGGAGTTGATGCCCATTACATGGCCGGAATTTGCGAATATGCACCCTTTTGTTCCCGTTGATCAGGCACAAGGTTTTCAGGAAATCATTGCTGATTTGGATAAATCATTGAGCGAAATAACAGGCTTTGAAAAAATGAGCTTTCAGCCGAACAGCGGCGCTCAGGGCGAATATGCCGGTTTGCTGGTAATACAAGCCTACCATCAGTCACGTGGCGATTCGCACAGAACTATTGCGTTGATACCAACCTCTGCGCATGGCACTAATCCTGCAAGTGCAGCCATGTGCGGAATGAAAATAGTATTGGTAAATTGTGATGAAAAAGGAAACATTGATGTTGATGACTTACGTCAAAAAGCAATTTTACATAAAGATAATTTATCCTGCTTAATGGTTACTTATCCTTGCACACATGGCGTTTATGAAGAAAGCATTACTGACATCACAAAGATTATCCATGAAAACGGCGGTCAGGTGTACATGGACGGCGCCAACATGAATGCACAAGTTGGCTTAACCAGTCCCGGTAATATTGGCGCTGATGTATGCCATTTGAATTTGCATAAAACATTTGCTATTCCTCACGGTGGTGGAGGTCCGGGAATGGGACCTATTGGTGTTGCTAAACAATTAGTGCCGTTTTTACCTTCACATATTGTGATAAAAACAGGTGGTGACAAGGGTATTCACGCTGTTTCCGCAGCTCCTTACGGAAGTGCATTGATATTATTAATTTCTTACGGATACATTAAAATGCTTGGTGGAGAGGGCTTAGCAGAAGCTACACGCATTGCTATTTTAAATGCCAATTACATCAAAGAATCGTTAAAAGATTTTTATCCGACTTTATATAGCGGAAAAAACGGAAGATGTGCACATGAAATGATTTTGAACTGTGCTTCATTTAAACGCGAAGCCGGTGTTGAAGTGGGTGATATTGCAAAACGTTTGATGGACTATGGTTATCACGCACCAACTGTATCATTCCCGGTGCATGATACATTAATGGTAGAACCTACCGAAAGTGAATCGAAAGAAGAGTTGGATCGTTTTTGTTCTGCAATGATTTCTATTCGTAAAGAAATTGACGAAATCATTATCGGTGCAGCAGATAAAATTGACAATGTGTTAAAAAACGCTCCTCATACTGTAAAATCTGTTATTAGTGATAAATGGGAACACAGCTATTCACGCGAAAAAGCAGTGTATCCGTTGAAATGGGTAAGGGAAAATAAATTTTGGCCAAGTGTTGCTCGTATTGATAACGCGCTTGGAGATAGAAACCTGATTTGTGCCTGCCCTCCAGTAGAAAGTTATGCAGAAGCGGAGTTGACAGAATAATAGTAAAAGATTGAAAACCGAGTATTTAAATTGGATGTGATATTTGAGTGATGCATTTAACCCCTTTAAAGTTAATACTGTAAATCAAAATACGATTCATGAAAAAATATAGTTCTCTTTTTCTATTCTTTATAGTTCTTGTATTTTCATGCTCTCCTTGGCGTAGTTTTGAAAAAACAGCTCGTCCGCTGCCTGCGCCAGCTTATGCGGATGAAAATTACTGGATTGCATTGCCTTGGAGGCATGACGTCGGCGATACCATTCCTCCCGGATGTAGTATTCCTGAAGATCAAAAAAATGCAAAAGTGGACGTGTTTTATGTTCATCCAACAGTTTATTTAAGTGGCAAAAATTGGAATGGAAACTTAAGCAATGAAAGGCTGAATAAAAAAGCTGATCGTTGTGTACAATTTCAGGGAAGCATTTTCAATGCTTGTGGGCGCTTGTTTGCGCCACGTTACAGACAAGCACATTTACATTCATTTTTTGATACAATTGCAGGGCGTAAACCTTTAGAATTTGCATATGCGGATGTAAAGGCAGCATTTGAATATTATTTAAAAAACTGGAACAAAGGCCGACCCATTATACTGGTTGGGCACAGCCAAGGCGCAAGACATGTAATACAATTGCTCAAAGATTTTTTTGACGGAACACCTTTGCAACAACAATTGGTGGTGGCTTATCCTATTGGTATGCCCATTATAAAAGAGGAGTTCAAACACATTCCGCTTGGAGAATCTGCAACACAAACCAATTGTTTTGTTACATGGAATACCGTAATTGCAGGAACTGAATCTAACGTTCGTAAGTCTGCATACAAAGGAGCTGCTTGTGTAAATCCGCTCACCTGGAAAACAAATGAGGAATTTGTGTCAAACGACAATAATACCGGCGGACTTCCCTTTTCCTTTAAACAGATAGATAATCATGTATGTGATGCACAAGTCCATAATGGTTTGCTTTGGGTTAATTCTCCTGTTGTTCACGGATATCCTAGGATTGGGTTTAGTTATCACCTTTGCGATTGTAATTTATTTTACATGAATATTCGCCAAAATGCCAAAGACAGAGTTGCCGCGTATTTGTCAAAATTCAATTAGGAATTAATTCTCTGCATTCAAACATAAAGAAGTTGTTTTAAAAATCATTTTCGTTTAATAATTCATTTTTAAACACTTTATTTGTTTCTATATGGTTTTTCCATCATAATGGTCAAAATTTAAATACTGGTTGTTTTTTTTAAATAAAAAAAACAAAATTCTACTTAAAATGCAAGGGGTGTTAAAAAAAATGAATGAATTCGTGAAACATTATATATCAATATTACGTACCCAATTCATTAATAAAGAGTATAGTTATTAATTATCAAATTTATTGCTTCTTTTCAATAAATATATCATATTGTCCTCAAAGGCAGATTTAGTGAACCTTAACTAAGAATCGATTAAAATGAACGAAGGATTTGAAAGTAAATTGGAAGAAGTGACCAATCAACTCAAAAACCTCAAATTGCAATACGAAAGAAAAATTAATTTATTGAAGGAAGGAGTTCAGATTGTAGATTTTAATTGGAACTATATATATGCAAACGACGCTGTTGCATGGCATGGAAAGATAGAAAAACAAGCATTAATAGGGCATACCATGATGGAAATATATCCGGGAATAGAACACACGGATATGTTCAAAGTACTTAGTCAATGTATGACAGGCCGCAGGTCGCAGCAACTTGAAAACGAATTTGAATATCCCGACAAATCAAAAAGATGGTTCGCTCTCAATATTGAACCGATAGAAGAAGGTATTTTAATTCTTTCTTCAGACATTACCGATCGCCATGAGGCAGAGGCAAAAATTAAAAAGGCGAATCACCTGTATGCATTCATCAGTCAGGTAAATCAAAACATTGTACGAGTAAAAGATGAACAAACACTTTTTCGAAATTCCTGCCGGATAGCGCTCGAATTCGGGAAGTTTAAAATGGCATGGATAGGTTTGTTTGATAAAGAATACAAAACAATAAATCTAGTTGAGCAAAGCGGAATGCCTGACAAAGATATTATGCTATTTACAAACACTGTTTTTCACCCCGATGGTTCACAAAATTTCGTACTTAAAACTGGGGCATATTATTTATGTAATGATGTTGAAAAGCTGCAATTCAGAATCTGGACAACATACGCTGCAAAACATAACATTTCTTCATTTATGGTACTACCCATAAAAAAAATGGGAGTTATTATAGGGACACTTAATTTGTATTCTACTGAATTCGATTTTTTTAACGAAGAAGAAATTAAATTATTAGTGGAAGTAACCAACGATATTTCTTTTGCTATAGACCTGTTAGAAAAAAGTAAAATGCACAGGGAAACAAAAGATTTAGCAATTAAAAACGAACTAAAATTTCGTCATACACTCGACAATATGATGGAGGGTATACAAATTCATGATTTTAACTGGCGATATATTTATGTAAACGATGCACTTGTAAAGTACAGTAACTCCATAAGAGAAGATTTTATTGGATTTACGCTGATGGAAAAGTATCCGAATGTAGAACAAACTGACATATTTGTGGCAGCAAAGCGATGTATGGACAATCGTGTACCGGAGCATCTTGAAACGGATTTTATGTTTCCCGACGGAACAATAAAACATTTTGAACTTAGCATAAAACCTATCCCCGAAGGCATCTTTATATTATCGATAGATAGAAGCGAAAAGAAAAAAATAAAAGAAAAACTGATTAAAGCTAACCGCCTGTATACGTTTATTAGTGCTATCAATCAAAGTATTGTTCATATAAATAATGAAAAGGAGCTTTTGAATAATGCCTGCAAAATTGCAGTTGATATTGGAAAATTTAAAATAGCAATGATAGAACTGCTCGATGAACGAACAGGGAAATTAAATATGGTTAACACTAGTGGTGATGACGAGTCTATTAAAGATATGGAAAAGTATTCAAGGATGGATTATACCATACCTGAATTAAAAGACACCCCTACCGGAAGAGTTATGGGAACCGGAAAATATGTTGTAGTCAATGACGCACAGAATCATCCGACCACGATTCTCTGGAAAACCGAGTTGTTAAAAAACGGAATAAAATCCCTTATTATATTTCCAATTAAAAAATTCGGAAAAACAATTGGCGTTTTTGGATTTATTTCGATTGTAAAACACTTTTTTGATAATGATGAAATTATGCTTTTAGAGGAAGCTGTGAATGATATTTCTTTTGCACTTGAAAATTTTGAAAAAGCAAAAAAACATGAACATACAGAAGAACTTGTTGCGAAAAACGAAAAGCGTTTTCGCGCAATGATTGAGAATGGAGTGGACATCATTTCGCTTAGAAATCAGGAAGGCAAACTTTTCTATCTCAGTCCTTCTGTTACAACAGTGTTGGGTTATGAGATAGAAACACTCGTAGGAACATCCGTTTTCGACATTATTCATCCGGATGATCTTCCGGGTTTAAAAGAAAAAACGAAAGAAATATTAACGACTCCCGGAAGCTCTTTCTCCAGAGAACAACGTTATCTTCACAAAAATGGCAATTGGATTTGGTGTGTAGGTACTGTTACCAATATGCTGCAAGAATCTGGCATTAATGCATTGGTATCAAACTTCAGAGATATTTCGGGCATTAAAGAAACCGAGCGTCAATTGAGAAAAAGCGAGGCGTTTAATCGTGGTGTACTTAACTCATTAAGTTCTCATATAGCAGTGATCAGCAGTTCAGGAAATATTGTAGCTGCCAATGAAGCATGGAAACGCTTTGGAACTAAAAATGGTGCAACAGCATTACAACGTATTGAGGTGAAGAAAAATTATTTCAATGCCTGCGAGTCATGGGCAAATGCTGGCGACAAAATAGCAGAAGAAGCACTAGTGGGCATGAAAAATGTAATGAATGGAAAGGAATCCATTTTTTATTTCGAATACCCCTGTAATTCACCTCATAAAGACAGGTGGTTCGCAATGCGTGTTACAAAATTTGATAGTGAAAAACCAATGATTGTGGTGGCTCATATGAATATCACCAAGCTAAAAAAAGTACAAGAAGAGCGCGATACTACCTTACTGGAACTTGAACACCGTGTAGAAAAAAGAACAAAAGAACTGGTAGATAAAAACCTGAATATTCTTGATAGTATTAATTACGCAAAGCGAATACAGCTGGGATTACTCACTCACAGTTCTCAATTAGTAAAACTATTTCCCAATTCTTTTATCCTTTCAATGCCACGCGATATTGTAAGCGGTGACTTTTTCTGGTGTTATGAGCGACATAATAAAAAATTCATTGCATTGGCAGATTGTACCGGGCACGGTGTTCCCGGCGCTCTGATGTCTATTATCGGAAATAATTTGCTTAATCATATTGTTGTAGATGAACATGTCGAAAACCCTTCGGAAATTTTGGAGTTGCTTGATATAAGGCTAAAACAAGCACTTAAAGGAGATACAGAGGAAGTAAAAGATGGAATGGATATCGTATTTTGTGTGGTAGATACCTATTTTAATGAGTTATATTTTGCAGGCGCTCATCATCCGGTATTTACAACCGATGAAAATGGAAAAATAATTGAATTTCCCTCTGGTCGCAATTCCATTGGTGGAGAAATGCTGGAGATTAATAAAAAATTTAACACCAAGCGTTTTCCTATTCTTCCGGGTCAGAGAATTTATCTTACTTCAGATGGTTATCCTTCTCAGTTTGGAGGATTAGAAGGAAGGAAATTTATGAAGTCGCGATTCAAAAAAACATTGGGAGAACTTCAACATCATCCAATAGAACGTCAAAGAAAAATGCTTCAGCAAATACTAAGGGATTGGTCGGGTGATAATGAACAGGTAGATGATATTATGGTAATTGGTATTGAAATGTAAGATGCACTTTTAAGAAATCAGAAATAACTTAAAGTAACGGTAGCACAAATGTTGAATTTTACCATACTAGTATTCACCAATTAGTTTTATGTTAAGCATACATCGTTGCATCTAAAGTTATTCCGAACTTGTTTCGGAATAACTTTAGATGCAGAATCGAGTTCAGGATGACTGTGTACATTTTATGCTCAACATACCACTAGTAAGTTTAAAAAGTAAGTTTCACTTCATTTGCCTTTACTTCCAGAGAAATAGTACTTCCGAGAAATAGTGCCATGTTTTTATCCACATGTCCGGCAGGAAAATTAAAGCAAACAGGATAATGGTATTCTTTTACTGCATCAAAAATTAATTCTTCGGCCGTTTTTCCAAATGGAATAGTATTGTCTTTCATGTCTGTCATCCCTCCAATAACCAATCCGGCTAAATGTGTTAATTTGCCTGCTCTTTTAAGAGTCATCATCATTCGGTCAACATGATAAAGATATTCATCCAAATCTTCAAGAAACAATATTTTTCCTGCAGTATCAATCTCTGAAGGACTTCCTATTAATGAATATATTAAAGAAAGATTTCCTCCAACTAGTATTGCTTGTGTTTGACCCAGTCTGTTTAAAGAAGAAGGAGCAACGTAATACTCCAGTTTTTTTGCAAATAAAGCACTGTGCAAACTTTCCGTTGCCTGTTCATTTTTTAAAAAATTAATAGGCATCGTAGCATGTATCGTTTCTATATTTAATGTATGAACGTGCGAATGCAGCACTGTAACATCACTATAACCGACAATCCATTTGGGTTGCTTTATAAAACTTGTAAAATCTATTTTGTCAATTATTCTCACCGTTCCATATCCTCCCCGTGCAACAATTATTGCTTTAATAGTCACATCATCCAGCATTGTTTGTAAGTCAAATGCGCGCTCTTCGTCCGTACCGGCAAATTGGTTATTTTCGGTAAATAAGTGTTTCCCAAAAACAACTTCTAATCCCCATTTTTTTAATAGCTCGGTAGCGGGTATTATTTCGGCTTTTGATATTTTTCTGGCAGTTGCTATAATACCTACTTTGTCGCCCTTTTGAAGGAATTCAGGTGTTTTCATTTAAATATTGAAATAAAATTAAATCGTTGCGGAAGTTACTAATAAGTTTTAAAGTTCCGTTTTGTAAAGGACGATTTTACAATGTGCGGTAAATGGCATGAAAATTAAAACAGAAATTGTATATCAGCTCTATCTGTTTACGCCTATACTTTTAGTAACTTTCCAAACTTAATTAAAGTATTGATGATTGGAAATTCGATAATTAAATTTGTTACTCATTGAAACCACTTATATATCTGGATTACAATTCCACTACGCCTGTTGATAAACGTGTGCTGGAAACCATGTTGCCTTACTTTTCTGAAAAATTTGGCAATGCTAATAGCCGCACACATCCTTTTGGTTGGGTAGCCGAGGATGCAGTTAACACAGCACGCGAGCATGTTGCCAACTTGATTAATTGTACATCACAGGAAATTATTTTCACTTCAGGATCAACTGAAGCTATTAACCTTGCTATTAAAGGTGTGTGGGAGTTGTATCAAATAAAAGGCGATCATATTATTACAGTTAATACTGAACACAAAGCGGTACTGGATGTTTGCAAAAGCTTGGAAAAAAAAGGTGCTCAGATCACTTATTTGTCAGTAAACAGAGAAGGGCTTATTGATTTGCAAGAATTAAAAAATGCACTTACTCCTAAAACTATTATGGTGGCTGTGATGTACGCCAATAATGAAACTGGAGTAATACAGCCCATTGCTAAAATAGCTGAATTGGCTCATGCTAACAACAGTCTGTTTATGTGTGATGCAACGCAAGCGATAGGTAAAATAACGATTGATGTAGAAGAAGAGCATATTGATATAATGTGTATCAGCGCACATAAAATGTACGGTCCAAAAGGTGTAGGGGCTTTGTACGTGCGAAGAAAAAATCCTCGCGTAAGCATAGCTGCACAAATTGAAGGGGGGGGACATGAGCGAGGTCTGCGTTCGGGCACGTTAAATGTTCCGGGAATTGTGGGTTTGGGAAAAGCCTGCGAAATTGCACAACAGGAAATGTGGGAAGATGCTGCACGCATTTCAAAACTAAGAACTAAACTGGAGCAACATTTATGTGACTTAAGCAACACGTTTATTAACGGAAGCACACGGCATCGTATGTTTAACACTACCAATATTACTTTTCAGGGTATTCGTTCCGAAACGCTCATAAAAAAAATATCCGGTATTGCCGTTGCAATGGGTTCTGCATGCACATCCGCAATTGCCGAACCTTCGCACGTGCTAAAAGCGATGGGTTTACCCAACGACGACGCATACAGCAGCATACGTTTTAGCTTAGGAAAATACACTACCGAAGCCGAAATAGATATGGCAATAGAATTGTTTTTGGAAACTGTTAAGGAGCTGTTAAATAATTCATAACATAAAACGACCCAAACTCATATTCTCTGTTAATCCCTTAAAAATTCCGTGTATTAAAAATTACACGAAGAACCCGAAAGACTTCTGAAATTTCAATCATCTCACTTTTTAATTAACAAGTTATGCTGTTTTTTTGTTCATTACTTTATCTGTTTAGCTGATATTACTCAAGTATGTTTTATAGCTTTAGACTCAGCAAACTTTATTTTTATCATTTAATAATTGGTATATGGAAAAAGAAAAAAAGATTTTTGTATTAGATACATCTGTAATTATATATGACCACACTGCCGCTAAAAATTTTCATGAACATGATATTGTTATTCCAATAACGGTTCTTGAAGAGTTGGATAATTTCAAAAAAGGAAACGATACTAAAAACTTTGCCGCACGTGAGTTTTCACGTTATATTGATAAAATCTCAAAAGGTAAAACATTGCAAGATTGGATTCCTATCAATGGTAAAAATCATGGAATGTTGAAAATAGAAATGCATCAAGGAGCTTCTATTGATGCCGAAAAAGTATTCGGAGAAAAAAAACCGGATCATAAAATTTTAAATACTGCCATCTACGTTTCTGAGCAATTTCCTAGCCGTAAAGTGATAGTGGTTACTAAGGATATTAATTTACGCATTAAGGCCAAATCGCTTAATCTTATTGCCGAAGATTACGAAGGAGGTAAAATACAAAACGTTAATGAACTATATACGGGACGAAGCGAAATGCAAAACATTTCTCCTGAAGTAATTGACGAATTGTATGGTAAAGGGTTTTGTGAACCGGCTACTATATTAAAGAAACAAAAACCTGTTGCGAATCATTTTTATTCATTAAAAAGTAGTGATTCAAAAGCTGTTTTAGCATATTATAGTCCGGTAAAAGACATTATTGAACGCGTAAAAAAAGTTACGGCGTTTGGTATTACCCCGCAAAATGCTGAACAGGCGTTTGCATTGGATGCAGTGCTTAATCCCGAAATAAAAATTATTTCTATTCAGGGCGTTGCAGGAACCGGTAAAACATTATTGTCGCTTGCAGGTGCATTGGAACAACGTAGAAATTTCCATCAGATTTATCTCGCACGTCCAATTGTACCTTTAAGTAATAAGGATATTGGTTATTTACCGGGAGATATCAGTTCAAAGCTGGGTCCGTATATGGAGCCGCTATGGGACAATCTGAAATTTATAAAAAATCAGTTTACCGAAAAGGACAAAGAGATTAAGCAAATTAACGAAATGGTGGAAAACGAAAAGCTGGTTGTTTGCCCACTCGCTTACATACGTGGCAGAAGCTTATCTAACGTTATTTTTATTGTTGATGAAGCTCAAAACTTAACACCGCATGAAGTAAAAACAATTATTTCGAGAGCAGGAGAGAATACCAAAATCATTTTTACAGGTGATATTTATCAAATTGATACGCCTTATTTGGATTCTCAAAGTAATGGATTATCCTATATCATTGACAAATTGCAGGGACAAAAGCTTTACGCTCATATCACGCTCGAAAAAGGGGAGCGTTCGGAATTAGCGAATTTGGCGAATGATTTTTTATAATCATAAACATTAATACAAAACCCTTAAAGATTTCCAACGTCTTTAAGAGCCTGTTTAAATTTCATCCGAAAATTTGTTAAGTATATGATTTTCAATATTCACTTCTCGATACGGCTGAAAAAGCCTACTCGAAGTGACTGTGCGAAAATACGGATGTCAGTTCGAGTAGCGAGCCTTTTCGGTGAGCATATCGAGAACTATTGAGTGACGATCTATTTTTAGCAATGAAATTTAACAGGCTCTAAGGGTTTTTTCATTTAAATTCATTAAAAAGGACTTTTATTCTTAAGCAATTGACGATATTCCTCATTGGTTGATGTGAAATACAATTTGAACTGTGTTGGTATAAATTCCGAACAAACTTTATAGCTAACCTGTTACGCTGTAGTATTATTTAATTTAACTTTGGTGTTTCAAATACTTTAACTCAAAAATGAATCCCTTATACTGCAATAGCCTTACTCAATATTCTAGATATAAAACACGTGTGGTTACCATTGGCGATGTGCCAATGGGAGGAGATAATCCTATCAGAGTTCAATCAATGACCACCACTGATACCATGAACACTATTGCTACTGTTGAACAAAGCATACGAATGATAGATGCGGGTTGTGAATACGTGCGAATTACTGCCCCCAGCATTACCGAAGCAAAAAATTTAGAAAATATAAAAAAAGAATTAAGAGCGCGAGGTTACAATACACCGCTCATTGCAGATATTCATTTTACGCCCAATGCTGCTGAATTAGCTGCGCGAATTGTAGAAAAAGTAAGGGTAAATCCGGGTAATTACGCAGATAAAAAAAAGTTTGAAACAATTGATTATACCGATTTTGAATACGAAAAAGAATTGGAACGTATTCGGAATCGCTTTACACCACTGGTAAAAATCTGTAAAGAGTATGGAACGGCAATGCGTATTGGAACCAATCATGGTTCGTTGAGCGACAGAATACTTTCGCGCTATGGTGATACTCCTCAGGGAATGGTAGAAAGTGCTTTAGAGTTTTTGCAAATATGTGAGGACAATAATTATTACAATATTGTACTTTCCATGAAAGCAAGTAACACCCAAGTAATGGTGCAGGCGTATCGTTTGCTGATACAGCGAATGAATCAGGCTGGAATGAATTACCCTTTGCATCTGGGAGTTACAGAGGCGGGTGAAGGCGAAGACGGACGCATTAAGTCGGCGGTGGGAATTGGTGCTTTATTAGAAGATGGCATTGGAGATACGATAAGAGTTTCATTAACCGAAGAGCCGGAATTTGAAATACCTATTGCAAAAGCATTGGTAGAACGTTATTCAACTCGTTTACCTCATAAAGCAATTTCTCCTGTTAATACAGAAAAATTACCCTACAATCCATACGATTATCAAAAGCGTATCAGCGATGAAGTTGTAAATATCGGTGGACATAATGTGCCTCGTATTATTGCCGATTTTTCTGATAAACAAACTATAACAGCAGCTTCGTTATTTGCTGTTGGTTACAATTATTCCGTGCCATTGGATAAATGGAATTTAACCGATCAGGCATGTGATTATTTATTTGTAGGTAATAATGTTATTGATTTTGAAATTCCAGGGACACTTGGAATCATTAGTAATTACGAGGTATGGAGCGAATTGAAAAACAAAACAAGATGTTATCCGCTATTTACAATTTCTGAATTTAACATTGCTAAAAACAAATCGGGCGAATTAAATTTTGTGCTGGCAGATGCTGATTTTATTGTTAGTTCGGGCAATTATAATTTTGATACCTCTGTCGTTTTAATTTTTGAAACCCACAACAAACATGGTATGGCAGAACAACGCCGGATGTTTGTTGAATTGATGGAAAAAAACAATCATGTTCCTGTAATCATCAAAAGAGAATACATTGATTTAAGTGAAGAAAAAATCCAACTGCAATCAGCCACTGATATAGGCGCATTGTTGTTGGATGGTTTTGGTGATGGTATTTGGATAAAGCAAACCAATTGTACTTCCGCAAAAAACATGAATGCAACGTCATTTGGTATTTTGCAGGCAACCCGTACACGCATTTCAAAAACCGAATACATTTCTTGTCCTTCCTGCGGCAGAACATTGTTTGATTTACAGGAAACTACTCAAAAAATAAGAAGCCGAACAGATCACTTAAAAGGCTTGAAAATAGGCATTATGGGATGTATTGTAAATGGTCCCGGCGAAATGGCAGATGCCGATTATGGATATGTAGGTACCGGAACTGATAAAATTACCTTATACAAAGGTCGTGAAGTAATGGAGAAAAACATCAGTTCTGATAAAGCCGTTGATGCCTTGATTTCACTTATAAAAAAACATGGCGATTGGGTAGAGAAGGAGTGAGTTGTGAAAAATTTGAATAATAAGAAATCCCAATAGACATTTTCTATTGGGATTTCTTATTTAAATACCTGACTAATCCAATGCTTTTAACGCAGTTTTAAATGCAGTGGTGGTTGTTTCAGTTAAATTGAAATTTACAGTTTGGTTGGCACTAATGGTTATTGGTGTAAATGAGGAATATAAGTTACCACCTTTTGCAGCTACGGCAACAACATTGCACTTTAGACCCACAGGCGCATAATTATAAGGGAAGTTATTCGAGTTGTTACTCTGATAGACATGCACCATTGAATTTATATCAGTAAATACAAGGAAAATGTTAATATCATAACCTGTAATATCAATGCTGGGATTGATTATTAAGTTTGTTTGTGAATAAGCTGAAAAATAACTTGAGACATCGCTATTGCACCAAGTTCCTGAAGATTGAGTACTATCATATTGATTTAAAGTAAACATATAAGCGTCCACAATTTGATTCGGATTGACAGTATCTTGTGAGTTATTCGCCCACACAGGATTTGCATTTACAGAACCTGTAGCAGGTGCAAGAACAAATGGAGCCATTGCCAAGTCTTTTGCCTGCCCCATTAAAGGTTGTTGCACTCGTATGTTTTTTCCATTTGCCAATGTAACAGGACTATTGTTTGCTTCTACGTTAATAAAAAACTCTCCTGCTGATTTCAAAGGTCCTGTGGCTGTTTGTGTTGGCATATTTGAAAGTAGCATATCACTCTTTTTATAAATGTCTTTAAACTGAATTATTAGATTGCCTGTAACAGGTGTGCTTCCGTTTGTTACAAAAGCATTTGCCGGAATGGTTACTTGCGTTCCCTGAGGAGATGTGAAACTACCTCCCGCACTTCCACTTATGGTATAAGTTTGCATAGCCACTCCGTTTTTAATAAAAAAATCGCTGAGAGAAGTATATCCCTCCGATGTGGTTAATGTATTAGTCGTAGGTGTATTAGTAGTGGTCGACGCTGTTGTTACGCTATCCTTTTTACATTCAATTAGTGTAACTGTAATGATTACAAAAAACAATGTGATTGCAAACATTTTGCTGGTTCTGTTCTGTTTCATAGTTTAATTTTTAGTGTTTAATTTTACATGTTGCTCAAAATTTTCTGCTCATTAAACGTAATAAAATGTTTTTATTGTATCAATTTACACTTTTTTATCGACATTTCAGCATAACTGTAAAGTTTAAAAACAGTTACACCTATTCCCATACCCACAATCCCCCCTACTGTTACATCAGCGGGATAATGAACACCACTGTATATGCGGCTATAACAAACTAAAGCAGCCCATAAAAAAATAAAAACTCCAAAATAATTGATGCTGTTTTTAAAGAATAAAAATAAAAACATGGCCAATGCAAAGGTGTTTGCTGCATGTGAAGATATAAAGCCATAAGTGCCACCACAATAACCATTCAGCAAATGTACTTGCGATTGAATTGCTAAATTATGACAAGGACGGTAACGTAAAAAAACATTTTTAAACGCATGTACAGATAACTGGTCGCTTAGCAAAATAAGTAAAGCAGCAAATATGATGACTAACCAAAGCCGTTTACCAACCTTTTTGAATACCAGAAATAAAAAGAAAACATAAAGGGGAATCCAAAATAGTCTGTCGCTGATCCAATACATTACAACATCAAAAAAATCGTTGTGTTTGCCGTTTATATATAAGAACAGTTGTACATCAATTTTTTTTAAGCTGTCAATTATATCATTCAAGGTTATTAACGGTTTGTATGTTTGCACAACAAATGTACTTATTTTTTAGTTGAGTAAATTGACAGCATTAAGGCAAGTGGCAACGCTCTTTAAAAATAAAATATGACTGCCGGACGAGGCGTTTGAATAATTATTAATTTTAGCAGAATTAAAAAAATTACCGATGATAAAAAAAACAGTTTTAATACTAGTGTTGTTTACTGCGATTGATTTTTCGTATGCTCAAAAATTAAATCATTATTATTATGAGGGAGTTTCAAAAACAAAAGAGGGCGATTATCAGGGAGCTTTAACTGCGTTTACAAATGCCATTGTTATAGAGCCAAATTCTGCAGGAATGTGGGTAAACAGAGGAACAACAAAATGTAAGCTAAATGATTACAAAGGTGGTATTGATGATTTTTCGGATGCCATCAGAATTAACCCAAAGTTTGCATTGGCGTATTTTAACAGGGCTTATGCAAAAGATAAATTGAATGATATAAAGGGAGCAATGGATGATTTGAATCAGGCAATAAAGTTTGACCCGAATTACAAGGAAGCCTATTATAACAGAGGATTGCTAAAATTAAGGCAAAACGACTTTAACAACGCTATTGCCGATTTTGATAAAACAATTATTTTAAAGCCAACACATGGTTCAGCTTTCCTTAACAGAGGTATCGCCAAATTAAATTTACTGGATGTAGATGGTGCCTGCGCTGATTGGAGCAAAGCGGGGGAGTTGGGCGTAGAAAAAGCCTATATGTTCATCCGTCGCCATTGCAATAATTAATACACAATATTGAATTATAAATTTCAAATCTCTGCTCTTATATTAAAATTGTTTAGCCAATTCCAACAATATTTCTGAATGCATTTCATGTTTCCCTTTAAAATAACTTAGGTTGTACTTTATTCCTTTTTCAAAAGGGATTTTAAGTTGTGCTTCTACCATTTCTTTGGAATAAAACTCATCCTCTTCTCCCATTACAATAGATGTGTTGAGGCGATCGAGCAATTCGCGGTTGCTTTCATAATCCAAATCATGAGGAAAAAAACCAGCCCACAAAACAAGATGGTCTACATGAACCATTTTGTTGGCAATCCATCTGCAAACGGTCGCAGTTCCTTGTGAAAAGCCTAGTACATTTATCTTTACTTTTTTATTTTTAAATGCAGAAAGCACTTCCGCATAAACGAGATTAAGGTAATTGATATAATCGGAAATTTCCGATTCACGTTCCTCTTTCGTCATCCATGTTGCACCTACCCTTCCTGTAAGTCCTTGTCTGTAAAAACGGTTCAATGCTTCGGGTGCTACAATCAATGTTTTTTCATTTACAAGCATTTCAAATTTTTTGATGAAGTATTCTGCAAGTTCTCCATATCCATGGCAAACAAACCATATTTGTTCGGTTTGTTCGGAATGTTCTCCTAATACATAGTACCGCGCTGTTTTGGGCACAACAATGTTTTTTTGAGTCATGGTTTGTTTTTAGTTTTTAAGCGTTCTTTATATGCTCGTTCAATCTTATAGTCTGTTTAAATAAATCTTATAGGGCAAGGAAAATCGCTTGAATAAACAAATTTATTTGCTGTCTACCAAAACTTCAAACAAATGTATTCCACCGATTTAACCAATACCCAGGGGCAATTTATAAAAAGTTCTTTAAATATTACAGAAGAAAAAGGATACACGATTTACGAGAAATGTGGAATGTCATCAATTATCTTGTAAAAAAAGTTGTCAATGGGGAATGCTTCCTGCAAATTTCCCTAAGTGGGAACAGGTTTACTACTATTATGTGAGTGTTTATCTCTTTTCAACATTCCCAAGTATTTGGGATGTGATGGAGAAGTACCGTTAATCTTACAATAAGGTATCGCTTACGAAATGACTTGTTGGGTATATATAAGTTAAGACATTTTATATAACAATGTTCGTAAGAAGATGAGGTTTTTGTGTTTAACTTCGTATTGACATTAATACAATTAATATTCATAAAAAAACAGAACTCATGAAACGTACAGCAAAAGCACATTGGTCAGGAAACCTTAAAGAAGGTAAGGGCACATTAACCACTCCAAGTGGAATTTTAAACAATACCAATTATAGTTTCAAAACCCGTTTTGAAGGGGGAGAAGCCGGAACAAATCCTGAAGAGTTATTAGCGGCTGCTCATGCAGGCTGTTTTACAATGGCGGTAGGTGCTATTTTAACTCAAAAAGGATTAACACCTTCATCCTTGAATACCGAAGCCATAGTTTCAATGGAAGGTTTAAGTATTACTGCGGTTCATTTGTCCATCACCGGTTCTGTATCCGGAATTAGTGCAGATGAATTTATTGCTGTTACAAAAGATGCAGAAAAAAATTGTATAATATCTAAAGCATTAAGTATTCCTATCAGTTCAGAAGCGCATTTCTTAGCTTAAATCTATTTAACTTTTAATTTAAAAATCACTATGGCAAATCTGTTTTCTCCCTTAAAAATAAAAAACATTGAACTCAAAAACCGGATTGTTGTTTCTCCAATGTGCCAATATTCAAGCGAAGACGGATTTGCCAACGATTGGCATTTGGTGCATCTTGGGAGCAGAGCTGTTGGTGGTGCAGCATTAATAATATGTGAAGCAACGGCAGTTGCACCCGAAGGAAGAATTTCCATCAACGATCTTGGTATCTGGAAGGATGAACACATTCCTTTTTTAAAACGTATTACCGACTTTATTGAAAAGCAGGGTTCAATTGCAGGTATTCAATTAGCACATGCCGGACGTAAATCAAGCCAGTTGCCTCCCTGGCAAGGAAGTAAAGAATTGAGTAAAGAGCTTGGTGGCTGGCAAACGTTTGCCCCAAGTGCCATTGCATTTGCCGAAGGTAATAGTGTTCCAAAGGAAATGAGTGTTGAAGAAATTAAAAAAGTAATTCAGAATTTTCGGGATGCTGCTGTAAGAGCTAAAAAAGCCGGATTTAAAGTAATTGAAATACATGCGGCGCATGGGTATTTGATTAACGAATTTCTTTCTCCTGTAAGTAATAAACGAACGGATGAGTATGGTGGTTCATTTGAAAACCGAATTCGCTTTTTATTGGAAATAATAGAACATGTTAGAAAAGTGTGGACAGAAGAACATCCTTTGTTTGTTAGAATATCAGCTACCGAATGGAAAGAAGGGGCATGGACAGAAAGCGATTCGGTTCAACTGGCAGAACTATTAAAAAACAAAACAATTGATTTGATAGACTGTTCAACCGGAGGGAATGTATCGGGTGTAAAAATACCGCTTAAACCTCTTTATCAGGTTCTGTTTGCTGAAAGTATAAAAAAAGCTACCGGAATTTTAACAGGAGCTGTTGGTTTAATTACCGCCTCGCAAGAAGCGAATAAAATTATTGAAGATAATAAAGCGGATGTGGTTTTACTGGGTCGTGAATTTCTAAGAGACCCTTACTTTCCGCTAAGAGCAGCAACTGAAATAGGAATTGAAACGAATTGGCCGGTGCAATACGATAGGGCGCAGAAAAAATAGGCGGGTTACTTTTCCTGCGACAAATGGTTGATGCTCTTTAAAACTACCAACATTCAGCACATTATCATGAAACAATTGAACGATTTCAAGCTTGTATTCGATGCGGAATGTCCTATTTGTGTGGCATACAGTAATGCATTTGTAAAAACTGGAATGTTAGACAATACAGGAAGAGAATCGTATCAGCAAATGACAACCCTTTCCTGCGCACTTATTGATAAAGAAAGAGCGCGCAATGAAATAGCACTGGTAAATATTAAAACAGGAGAAGTGTATTATGGTATTGATAGTATTTTCAAAGTAATATCAAACAGTTTTCCATTGTTGAAATCACTATTTGATTTTGCTCCTTTTTATTGGATAATGAAAAAACTCTATTTATTCGTTGCCTACAACCGAAAAATAATTGTACCCGGAAAATCCCATAACGATAGCTGTGTGCCCGACTTTAATATAAAGTACAGATTAATGTATATTGTTTTTACATGGATAGTTACTTCTTTTATTTTAACTCATTATTCAGGCTTGTTAACCGGGTTGTTAGCTTCGGGTAACTTTTTTAGAGCATTCAATATTTGTGGAGGACAAATTTTTTTTCAAGCTGTAGTAATTTGGTTTATAGCTAAAGACAAAGTGTTTCAATACCTCGGTAACATGATGACTATTTCTTTTGCAGCATCATTGCTATTGCTGTTGTTTATGTTTGTGGGGCATCTGTTATCAATTGCCAATCCAATTATATATGCCGGATTTGGAATATTTGCGCTGGTATTGATGTTCCTGGAACATATGAGAAGAATGAAGCTGATTGGTGTAAGTTGGCTTGCTTCCTTAACATGGGTTGTTTACCTCAGTATAGTTTCGATCATTATTAGTTGATAGAGAAATTCTGTCTGTTAATAAGATAGTAAGGATATATTAAAATACTTTACAATCAATTGAAACAAGGTGAAAGAAAATTCACACTACCGATACTCCATTCATGTCTGTTGTCAATACTTCCGTCATATAATCAAGAAAGGGGCGCATAGCACGAAAGCTATCATTAACGTGTTGCAAAAAAGAATCGTTTAACACTTCTTTATCAGCGAATTTTTTGATAAGTAAAAATTGTTTGTAGCGCAATAAATCAATGGCGGCATTATCTGTATCAAATCCCTTGGGGGTAGTTTTTATTTGCTCTCCATGGAGCGTTCCAAAATTGGAAACAATGTTTTTGCTCTTTAATATTTTTCTGAATGGTGCTGCATCGGCAGCAAACTCTTCACGAATACGTTTTAAGTCATGAGGTTCGGGTCCCCAAAAACCTCCGGCAACAAAAGTGTTTCCGGGTTCAATATGAAAATAATAACCACCTCGTCGTTTTTTGGTAGCGCGTTTAAAACCTCCACTCCAGTTAGTCTTATAGGGTGTTTTTTCTTTTGAAAAACGTGTATCACGATAGATACGGTGCAAGCTTTTTTTACCTGAAGGATTTTCAATAACATCGTGCTCATTCATTTTCAGAAGCAAAGCATCAGCAAAAGCAACAATGTCATTATATTCTTTCAAATACCTTTCTTTATGTGTGTTGAACCATTCCCGATTATTATTATTTTTAATCAGTTTTAAAAATTCGAGGGTGGAGGGTTGAAGTTTTGAAGCACTCATCAGTTGTAAACTATTTTAAAGATACTTATTAAAAAACACTTCCCATATTGGGAAAAAAGAAACCGAGAAGTATTCTGTTTTAACTATTTCCGTACTCCATCAAATAGGCTTTAATAAAATCATCCAGTTCACCATCCATAACGGCTTGTACGTTTGATGTTTCGTGGTTTGTACGTATGTCTTTAATTAATTTATATGGTTGAAAAACATAATTGCGTATTTGCGAACCCCATTCAATTTTCTTTTTATTACCTTCAATTTTATCAATGGCTTCACGCTGTTTGCGCAATTCAATTTCAAATAATTGCGATTTTAAAAGTTTGATGGCATTCTCCTTGTTTTGCAATTGAGAGCGCGATTCCTGATTTTTTATGATAATGCCCGATGGTTTGTGATACAATCGCACTGCGGTTTCTACCTTATTTACATTTTGTCCTCCGGCACCACCTGCACGAAAAGTTTCAAATTCAATATCGCCGGGATTTACGTCAATTTCAATAGTGTCATCAATTAACGGATACACATATACCGAAGCAAATGAGGTGTGACGTTTAGCATTTGCATCAAACGGAGAGATTCGTACCAGGCGATGTACACCGTTTTCTCCTTTTAAATAGCCAAATGCAAAGTCTCCAATAAATTCAAGTGTAACGGACTTTATTCCTGCGGCATCGCCATCGGTACGGTCGGTTTCAATGATCTTATATCCGTGCTTGTTTGCCCACATGGTGTACATACGCATGAGCATTTCTGCCCAGTCGCAACTTTCAGTGCCTCCGGCACCGGCATTAATCTGTATTACGCAGCTTAAAACATCCTCTTTGCCACTGAGCATATTTTTAAATTCAATATCCTCTAAGCGTTTTAGTGTTTCGTCAAATTGTTGTTGTACTTCTGTTTCGGTAGCTTCCCCTTCTTTAAAAAAATCATAGAGCAAATTTAAGTCATCAACATTGCTTGACAATGAGGTATACGACTTCACCCAATCTTTTTTTATTTTGGTTTGCTTAAGCTGTTCTTCTGCTTTTTTAGGATCATTCCAAAAATCAGGAGCGAGGGCTTTTTCTTCTTCTTCCGCTATGTCGCGTAACTTGCTGTCGACGTCAAAGATGCCTCCTTAACGCTGCTGTCCGTTCTTTGAGGTCTTTCAGTTGGTCTGTTGTAATCATGCGGCGAAGTTAATAATTATTGCCAAATTTCATCAAAAATCAATGTACTTTTGCAAACCTTAATTTCATTTAATAACATAATGCAAACAAAATACTTCAGAATTAATAAAAAAGAATATTGTCATATAAATGATGATGTTGTTTTTGTGATAAGCAGCAAAGAGGTTATTCGTGTGCCTTTAGAACATGAGCTGAGTGAAGCATGGGGTATTGTAAGTGTAATAAATTATATATTTTTTGTCCTGTTATTTGGCTATGTTTCTGTTTCCATAAATGCTAAAGGCGGCTCTTTTTTCAAAGAACCATATAATTATGGCGCTCTGTTTTTAATGATACTTTCGTTTATAAGAATTCAACAAGGTATGGTATCCAGCAAAACCCCGATTATTTATAGAAACAAAATAAAGTCGGTTTATTTTAAAATACCTGTTTTTTCCTATCCAAGATTGGTCATTTATTTTGAAGGGCCGGAAGGAAAGGTATTGAGAAGAACGATTCCTGTTCTTTATAAACAAGAGGCTTTGCCTGTGCTAAAAGAAGTCGGATTATTAATTTAATCGGATTCGTTTTTTAATATATCAAAAATTAAATCCTGCTCAAAACCTTTAGAGGCAATGTACTTAACCATTTTGTAATTGCGAATTTGAGTATTTACATCCTTTATGTCTTTTGATTTTTTATAAATTAGTTTTTTTATTGTTTCAATGTAATCCTCTTCCTTAATTTCCAGCATTGCTTTTTTGATGCAGTACTCAGAGATTTTTCGTTTTTTGAGTTCGATTTTTATTTTTATTCGTCCCCATTTTTTTATTCGGAATTTTCCGCTTGCAAAAGCTTTAGCGAAACGTTCTTCGTTCAAAAAATTATCAAGTATTAATTGAGAAATGATATTTTCTACATCGCTGGAATATAAGCCCCATTCATATAGTTTGTCGCGTACCTCTTGTTGGCAACGTTCCTGATAAGCACAATATTTTTCTGCCCGCAGAACAGCCTGCTTTGGAGTTAATTTTATTTTATTTTCTGTTTCCAAAATTAGTTTCTGCTGTCTAATCCCCACAGCAGTTTGTTGCGGATGGTGTTAAAAAAATTTTGATTTTCAAGCTTAATGATGTTCAAATAAAATTCAGCTTTTTGTATGGTAATTTCTACGCATGAATTTATTGTTTTTGTCCTTGAATCAATGGACGCTAGATATTCATTACTGCGCCCTTCCACTTTTAGCTTTATGACATTGCTGTCGGAAACCACCAATGGTCGTACGTTTAGGTTATGAGGTGCAATGGGCGTTAATACAAAATTTTCGGAACCCGGCATAACCAAAGGGCCTCCGCAGCTTAAAGAGTATGCCGTAGAACCCGTTGGGGTTGCTATAATCAAACCATCGGCATGGTAGGAGTTCAGGTAATCGTCGTTGATGTATGTATGAATAGTAATCATCGACAAGTCATCTTTTTTTAGTATCGTTACTTCATTTAATCCGTAGTTCACCTCACCGAATAAATCCATTGGTTCTGTAACACTTATTAATGCACGTTTTTCGATACTGAATTTTTTTAATGCCAGTGCTTCTACCGCATTGCTTATTTCTGTTTGAGAAACGTTTGCCAGAAAACCTAGTCTTCCTGTATTGATGCCTAATACAGGTATTCCGGAGTCTCTGATATAATTTAATGTGGATAAAAATGTCCCGTCTCCACCTATACTCAGCATGTAATCCACTTTTCCAATCAACTCTTCGTGCGAGTTAAATGTTTTGATGGCACCGTTAATCTGTATTTTTTGTTTGATAAATTTATAAAACGGTTCATAAATAAACATCTCCGTTTTATACTCATTTAATTTTTGAAATAACGATTGAATAGCTTCGGACGTGTTATTAACCGTGGCTGTGCCGAAAATTGCAATTTTCATTTTGATTACATATTTATATAATTCATGAACAAATCGAAACGGTTTTTTATATCATCTTTAAATTCCGCCTGATGAAATGAGGCTTTGATTGTATAATTATATCTGCCAAAGGTTTGCAAAATGCTGGAAAGATCTTCCTTGTTGGTTTTTATCGTTAATTCAATACGTGTTGAATTTTCAATGTTGTTTAAATAGCAACTTAATATTTTACCGTCGTTACCTTCTATTATTTGTGCAATTTGTGTCATTGAATAATCGTGTTCATTCATTTCAAGTACAATGATGCCCCCCGGATCCCGAATTGCAACAAGTAACGAAAATTCTTTCAGCAGTGCGGTTAGTGGAATGGAACCCAAAAAAATTTGTTTCTCGTCAAGAACAGGTAGCACCGTTATTTTCATATTGGTGAAAATTTTTATCACCTCATAAAAATGTTGATTAGCCAATACGAAAGGACGAATGAGCGAAAGTTTGAATTTTTCAAGAGGACTGTCATCGATGTTTAAATCTAAAATTTCAGTTTCTCCGATGAGTCCCAAATACTCTTGTTTGTTTACAATTGGAATATGCGATACTTTAAACTCTTCCATCCAGTGAATGGCTTTGTTACCTGTATCGGTAATTTTAAGTGTGGGAATATCTTCTGTTATTAAGTCTTTTGCTATCATAGTTTTATCATCGCAAAAAATTGTGATGTATTAATTCGTTTATTTATACAAGTTTTCAAAACAAATATAACTCTTATTTCAACTGAAAAACACTTGTATTTTTTTAACTTTACGCATTATTTATATATTCTAATAATGAATGGTTGAGATTCAAGCGGGATAGGAACTAAATTAGGTAGCAAGTATTTAAAAATTCATGATTCGTATACAATCAATATCCATGCAAACAAAGTTAAGCGTAAATATTAACAAAATAGCCACACTACGCAATTCGCGTGGTGGCAATGTTCCTAATGTGTTAAAAGTAGCCGTAGATTGCGAACGTTTTGGTGCGCAAGGAATAACTGTTCATCCCCGACCTGATGAAAGACATATACGATACGGCGATGTTAGAGCTTTGAAAAAGCTGCTTACTACAGAGTTTAACATTGAAGGAAATCCGCGCGAACAAAAATTTTTAGATTTAGTGTTGGAAGTACAGCCCGCTCAGGTAACACTTGTGCCAGATGCTTTAGGACAATTAACGTCCGATCACGGCTGGGATACCATCATTCATAAAGAATATTTGAAGGAGATTATTGCCGTTTTTACAAAAGCGGATATTAGAACATCTGTTTTTGTAAACCCTGATGTAAATATGATTGAAGGAGCGGTGGAAACGGGTGCGCATCGTATAGAGTTGTATACAGAAAGTTATGCACATAATTATTCCAAAAACAAAGAAAAGGCTATTGAACCTTTTATTATTGCAGCAAAGCGAGCTGCTGAGTTAGGTTTGGGAATAAATGCAGGACATGATTTAAGTTTGGAAAATCTTAGATATTTCACGCAGCATGTTGAAGGCTTATTAGAAGTATCTATCGGCCATGCGCTTATTTCGGATGCTTTATATTTTGGGCTTGAAAACACAATACAACTTTATTTAAGAGAGTTGAAGAAGGTTAAGGATTTGGAATAGTGTATAGAATCTGCGCTATCCTTTTTTGTGCTGAGTTTAACATAATACATTTCTACTTTTGAGTAAAAACAAATGAAACTTTTTTACAGAAAAATAGGTGAAGGGCAACCGCTAATCATATTGCATGGATTGTTTGGGCAAAGTGATAACTGGAATAGTATAGGTAAACAATTTGCTGAACAGGGTTTTCAGGTATATCTCGCAGATCTCCGAAATCATGGTAATTCTCCTCATAGTGAGATTTGGAATTATCAGGTTATGAGCGATGATATTTTTGAATTGATTGCGGATGCAGATTTGCTTCATCACAAAAACATTATTTTACTTGGACATTCCATGGGTGGTAAGGTAGCGATGCAGTTTGCTGTGCAACACCCTGATTTATTAAAACAAATAGTAGTAGTGGATATTGGTCCGAAATTTCATTTGCCGGATAATCAATTAGTATTACAAGCGTTAAATGCTATTGATTTAAAGGAGATGAAAACACGTAAAGAAGTAGAGCTTATATTATCGCAATATATCAGCGATTATGGCACTAAACAATTTCTGTTAAAAAACATTTATTGGAAAGAAAATAATGAAAATGCAGATAATACAGGTGTTTTGGAATGGCGTTTTAATTTAAAAACAATCATTCAGGAAATAAAAAATGTAAGTGAAGAAATTGTCAGTGATGATCCATGCGATGTTCCGGCATTGTTTATAAGAGGGGCGCTATCCAATTACATATTGAATGCTGACATCGATTTTATAAAAACTATGTTTGTGAGAGCAACGATAGCAACTATTGAAGGTGCGGGGCATTGGGTTCATGCTGATAAACCGAAAGAGTTTTACCAATGTGTTGTTTCTTTTATTAAGTAAAAGTGTGTTGCATTTCAATTCACTAAATAGTACTTTAGTGCGGCGAAATTTTTTGTTAATCAACTAACAGGATGGTAAGTAAAGAAATAATAAAAGCATGTATTGACAATGATAAAAATGCTCAAAAAGCTTTTTATGATGCCTTTTATAGCTACGTAATGGGTATTTGTCTTCGTTATTCGAGCGGAGAAGATGATGCGCACATAATGGTACAAGAGGCTTTTTATAGAGTGTATAGAAATTTAAAACATTTTAAGGAAGGAGAACTCTTGGACTCATGGGTTAAAAAAGATGTGATACAGGCTTCAATCAAATATATCCGAGAAGAAAGAACAGAACGATCTATCGTGAGTACAGTTCATACTAATAAAACGGGCAAAGAAAAGCAAATGGAGATGACTGATAGTGATATTATCGCTAAAGCCAAACAAGAGGACATGCTTAAAGCTATTCAGGAACTCACTTCGGGTTACAGAATAGTATTTAATTTGGTTTTAATGGATGGTTACTCATATAAAGAAATTGGTGAAATGCTTGATGTTAGCGAATACACATCAAAAACTAATTTTGAAAAAGCAAGATACAGTTTCCGAAAAAATTTGATACAACATTTAAGCAACTCCAATGGAAGATAGTAATACAAGAGCGCTTACAACTATTGATGAAGCTACGAGACAAAATTTGGAGAGGATAGAAGTGCCATATAGTGCAGATGACTGGGAAAAGATAGAAGCACTTTTGGCTAACAGAAAACCTTCAAAAGGCATGTTGAATAGGGTTAATATTGTAGTTAATCCCGAAGTTGTTTCCAGCGTTAGTATCTTTAAAAGATTTAGTTTATCCAATATTGTTTTGGGTCTTGTAATTATAACAGCAATTATTGTTTTGTTGTTTCGAGTTTTTGATGATACCGTTTCTGACCAACCAAAAGTACAAGAGTTGAAAGTGGATCCTGTTCAGAGCGAAGATATAGTAAGAGGTGTTGATACACTAAAAACTATTACGCAGCGCGTAATTAAAGTTAATTCAGCTTCGGTTGTTGTTGCAACTAAAACTGTTCAGCCGGTTAAACCACCAACCGTAATTGCAAAAAAAACGGAAATAGCAGTTGAAAAGCCGGAAGTAACAACAGTATCTCATGCACCCGTGAAACCAATATTGCAAACAACGTCTGTGCAACCGCAATCGAAAGTTATACCTGAAAGATACTCTGCAAAAAAAGTGAAAATGGAAGTGGAGGAAATAGAAGAAACACCTCTAAGTCCTACCTCATTGATTAAAAGAAAAAAAGTAAAAGAGGAAGAAACATTAGCTCCCAATGCGATTGAGGTAGCACCGTCTGTGCAACCTGCTCAGCAAGTAACAACTAATAAACCTTCAGGTCAGGAAACGGGTAATAGCTTTGAAGACACCCAAAGAGAGTTGCGAAAAAGAAAAAGTCAACAGCCGGTTATTAATAATGAACAGCGCCCTAAAGCATTTAGAGAGCTGGATTCTATACGCTAATTATTAAACTCGACAATTATGATAAGTGATTTGAAAATCACGCTCATCCAGTCTTCCTTATTTTGGGAGAATAAAGAAAAAAATCTTGAACAGTTTTCTGATAAAATAGATAGTATTAAAGAACCTACAGATTTGATCGTACTTCCGGAAATGTTTACCACCGGATTCAGTATGAATACAAAAACGTTGGCAGAACCTTTAAATGGTGCTACTTTAAGTTGGTTGAAAAAAAAGGCCGTTCAAAAAAATGCAGCAATTACCGGTAGTTTTGTATGCGAAGAAAACGGAAAATATTTTAACAGATTGGTGTGGATGAATGCGGACGCTACATACAACATTTATGACAAACGTCATTTGTTTCGTATGGGCGATGAAAACAACAATTATAATTCTGGGAATAAAAAAATAATAGTTGAATTAAAGGGCTGGAAAATATGCCCTTTGATATGTTACGATTTACGTTTCCCAGTGTGGAGCAGAAATGAGAAAGGGGCAAACAATTATGACTTATTGATATATGTTGCAAATTGGCCCGAAAGAAGAGCACATGTCTGGAAAACATTATTGCTTGCGAGAGCTATCGAAAATCAATGTTATGTAGCGGGTGTGAATAGAGTAGGGGAGGACGTTAATGCCTTTGTCTATTCAGGAGATTCTGCCGTAATAAATGTAAAAGGTGAGATTATAAGCAACATAAAAGCTCATCAGGAACATACGGAAACAATCATTCTCAAAAAGCAGGAGTTAACTAATTTTAGAAATGACTTCCCTGTGCTTCTGGATGCAGATGAATTTGAAATTAAGAATTAATGTAACAACACTCAATAGCACAAAAACGCCATTTCAATAAATTGAAATGGCGTTTTTTATTGATAAAGAAGTAGAGGATGATTTTTCGAATACTACTTAATAATTCCCTGAAGCTGTTGATGCGATTTTTCCAATTCATTTAGTGATGTGGTAAGCTTGCCGGATAAATCCTTTATTTTTATGTTGTCGGGACTTGCTTTTTTTAATTCCTCTTTTAATTCTGAAGCATATTTTGTTGCTTCCAAATGATTTTTTTCTATATTCCCATTAACAAGTTGAGCAGCGCTTGTTTTAGCACTTGCCAATGTCGATTTTTTTAGCGACTCGTGTGCTTGTTTAGTAGCTTCTAATTGCTTTAAAATAGCTTCTGTATTTTTTAATTTGTCGCTGGTTGATTTTGTGGTGTCTTTTGCAATTGTCAATGCTTGCTGTTTTGCCGAAGTTATAGAGCTCGACATGCTTTCATGTAATTTACTTTCTAATGCACCCGCATTAATTTGAGAGTACCCTGAATTGGTAATGGTTGCTAAAAGAATTAAGGCAAAAGAATATGCTACTTTTTTCATAAAGTTTGGTTTTAAAATTAGTAAACAAAAGTACTAATTATTAATAACAACTGGTTTTGAAATTGAGCAAGATATAAACTTGCTGATATTAAATTATTTTGCACAGGATAATTGCGTCCTCATCAAAAGAATAAATTGCGCACAACCGATGATACCCATCAGCAATAATAAGTTTGCTGTTGGAAGAATCTCTTACAAGTAATATTGGAGAAATGGGGATGCCTTTTTTTATTTTTTTTCTATCTTTTTCAACATGTAAATTACTAACACCAAGTAATGAAACATTCGCTGATCTGAATATGTCTTTTGCCTTAAATTTGCTTACAGCAGCTACTTTTAATTTGTTTACAAATTCACTCGCTTTTGTTTCCTCATATATTAAGCTTAGAATAAGAATGCGCTGCCGGATAATTATGGGTCTCTGGCTTCTTTAACCATTTAATGATTTTTTTTGTTTTCATAATTTGACGGTATTTAATTATTACTTTTAAAATCTCAGAAATAAATGTAGTAGTTCTTTTTTATAAACTGAAGAAGATTTAAAAATATGTTTTTAAAACACACCCGGTGGTCGTTATTATGGGCGCTTATGATTCTTGTTTTATGTGCTATACCTGGCAGAGACCTTCCTAAAGTTTCAATTTTAGAATTGTTAAACTTTTGATAAGTTTGTTCATGCAAGTCTGTTCTTTTGTATTGGTATTATTAACTGTTAGAGGATTTTCATTGCAAACAGATATCGCAACATTACATAAATCGCCTAAAGTAATGGCTTTTGTTTTATGTGTTGTTTACGGAGGGACGATTGAACTGATGCAGGGAGCCTTTTTTCGGGAACGAACGGCCGATTTGTATGATTTTATCGCCAACAGTTTCGGATGCTTTATAGGCTGCATCATTTACGATATGATAGAAAAAAAAATTATTGGCAAAGTTTAATAATAAACCGCTATCTAAATTATTAAAAAGGGGGTCATGCTGAACTTGATTCAGCATCTGTGTTGGAAGATTCCGAATCATGCTTCGGCAAGCTCAGCAGAAGCGTTCAGAATGACTTCATACTACTAATATTGTTAGTGGTTTATTATAAATGGCTTTAATTCAGAACCCTTAA